>CAYZJO010000002.1:0-396233 GCA_964479165.1 uncultured Dehalococcoidaceae bacterium | reverse complement strand
CCCGCTCAGCGAGGATGGAGAGGTTCACGGCTGGGATCGACGGGCAGCCGGGGTTGGAGGACGGCCCCTGGGTCGGCGTCGGCACGGGCACCGACGTTGCAGTCGGGGTCGGCGCCGGGGTCGCTGTCGGCGACGCCGTGGCTTTCGGGGTCGGCGTCGACGTGGGCGTCGACGTGGGCGTCGGGGACGGCTTGGGCGTAGCAGTCGCCGTTGGCGTGGGTGACGGCTTCGGCGTCGGGGTCTTCGTCGGCGTCGCAGCCGGCTTGGGGGTCGTCGTGGGCGAAGCCGCAGCCGGGCCGCCAGCGGCGGGCGGCGGGACCGCTACACCCCCAGTGTTCCGCGCCGAGGCCACCGGGGCGACCTCGGCCTGCGACGGTGTCGGCTGAGAGGCGGCAGCCGAACGCGCGACCTCGGCTGACAGCGGTTGCGGCACGAAGGTCGAGCCCTGGGGCGCGCCGGACAGGTCCGACGCATGACGCCGGATAAACACGATCGAGTGCGTGTTGAAGTTGGCGGTGGTGAGGGTGTTCACCCGTGCCGGGGCTCCGGGGATGTAGATGGAGAACTTCTGGGTGAAGTTGTCGAAGACCGCGATCGACTGGACTCGGAATGGGACCGCGGCGACGAAGTCCTGCGGGTCGTTGTAGCCGGAGAAGCCGATGGTGATGCCCCCTGGCTTCGGCACATAGATCGCGAACGGTGAGTTCGTGTTGGTACCCGTCTCGGCTCTCGCATCGCCGGGAGTCTGAACGATGGCCATGAGCACCAGGACGGCCATCGTGGCCACACTGACCATGAGCGTTCGGATGTGGACCGAGGCGGAGAGCACGGGCGGCTTGAGCATGCGTAACGTATCCCAGGGCTGCGGATCGGTGAGTGCCTTCGCAACCAGTGGACCGTTTCGCTCGGAGACCAGTAATCGGGCTTTGGCCGCACACCCCGTCGGTGACTCCCCGATCGGAGCGTGCGGACTCCCCACCTGCGCAAGCAGTTCTGACGAGGCTCGTACGAGGTCTTACGCTGGGTTAACGCGCGTGCGGGCATCGTGGGTTGGCAAGTGCCCGCGATTCCCCGCCGCCCGGACGGGAGAGAGGTCAGTCCGTTGACGACACCCACGGACGCCGTGCGCTCTGGGCCAGGGTTTGTCGTTTGGCTCACGGGCCTGTCCGGGGCCGGCAAATCCACGCTGGCGAAACGGGTCGGCGCCGAACTGCTCGAACGCGGTCTTCCGGTCGAGGTGTTCGACGGTGACGAGGTGCGTGCCTACCTTTCGACGGGCCTGGGCTTCAGCAAGGAAGACCGCGACACCAACGTGCTCCGCATCGGCTACGTCGCGCGCCTGCTCGCGAAGCACGGTGTTGCTGTCGTAGTCGCGGCCATCGCGCCGTATGCGGAGACGCGTCAGCGCGTGCGCGAGAGCATCGGCGACTTCATCGAGGTGCACGTGGACTGTTCGCTGGACGAGCTGGTGCGCCGGGATCCGAAGGGTCTGTACCAGAAGGCACTGGCCGGCGAGCTCGACCACTTCACAGGCGTGAGCGACCCCTACGAGGCGCCCGAGCACCCGGAGGTGCGCGTCCACTCCGACCACCAGACGGTCGAGGAGTCGCTTCGCGCCATCCTCGAGGCGATCGAGTGCCGCGGCCTGCTGCCTCGCCGTCGGTAACAGCCGCCGGCATGCGATTTCACACACACTCTTATTGCGAGCCTCGCTGTCGTTAACCAACACCCCGGGATACTCTGAGGGCAGAGGAGGGGTGCGACCGTATGCGACTAGCCCGAGCGTTCCTTGCGTCAGTGGTATTAATCTCCGCGGCGGGGGTGGTGGGCGCGCCGTCAGCGCAGGCCCAGTTGTACCCGCACCCCGAGGGCGTCTGCGTCCTCACACCGGTCGAACCGAACCCGTCCGTGGGATCGCAGACTGACATCCGCCTCGTCCTGACGGACCTGGCGGGCAATCCCGTCGCCGGGGTCGCGTCGACGGCCGTGCTGCTGGGGCAGCCGGGCGAGGGCGCCCGAGTCTCTCCGCTGAGCTCGATCACTGACGCGAACGGTCAGGCGACGCTCGTCCTCGCGACCGGCGACACCCCGGGGGTCATCCAGATCCAGGCCGTCTGCGGCGAGCTGTCGGCGAACCTCAATATCCCGATCGGCCAGCCGCCCGGCCCGCCGAACACCGGTACGGGACTCGACTCCGCGGCCTCGACCGGGACGATCGCAGTGGCCATGGCTGGGCTCGTCGCTGGAGCGATCGGCCTGACCACCGTCATCGCGAAGCGGCGGGCGGACCGCTCGTAACCCGCTCTCAACGCCTATGAACCAGCGAGGCGGCGTGTATGCGCCGCCTCGTTTGCGTCCCAGAGCGAATCGTGACCCGACCGCTAGCCGAGATCCGCACGGACGACCACGTCGGTCGTCAGGCACGTCCGCCCGCTGCCATCCTGCCGCCCGCCCTCGATCTCGAGGGGTGCGGTCCCGCCACCCGCGGTGGCGACCTCGATCTCGAGGCACACGCCGTCCGTGCCGGGCTGCTTCTGGATGTAGAGCTCGTAGCTGGAGCCCGCGGTCGCGTGTGAGGCGAACGGCACCGACCACCGCATCGCCACCTCGCGGGTTTCCCCGGCGGGGAGGTGAAGGAACGTCCCGAACCAGCGGTATGCGCCCTCCATGCCCTGGTCCTCGATGCCATGCGGCGAGCCGTCGAGTTCTACGGCGAAGCCCACCGCGTCGTCCGGCGCGAGCACTCGGAGGTAGCCGCCGTACACGCCACCCAGCATCAGCCGGCTCACCAGCTCCGGATCGCGCCCCTGTCGCCACTCGGGAAGCGGGTTGTGGTAGCGCAGCCGCAGCTCGTGGCGTGCGTCTCCGAGTTCGCTCACCTCGATGCGGTAGGCGCCCTCCGGCTGGACGAGGAGGTTGAGCTTCGTGCTGTTCACGCTTGCCTCGCTGAAGTGCACGAAGTCCGTGCCCGGCGTCTCGAGGCTGCCCGACCAGCCGAGGTCGCGCACCAGCGTCTGCTCGCGCGGGTCGAAGAACAGCAGCTGCAGGTGGCGCTCATCGCCCAGCCGCTGGACCGTCTCCGCGAGGTCGACCCAGCGGTCGGCCGGAAGGCGGAGCACGTCGAAGATGACCTGCGTCGCGAGGTCGCCGACCGGCGCCTTCTTGTCCTGGCCGCGCTCGAACGGCTGGCGGGTGACCCGCTCCAGTTCGAGGACAGCGTTGTCCTCGTCGAAGGTGACCTCGCCGTAGCCGGGGATGTCCATCACCTGCGGGCCCGTGAGACCGATCAGCGCCTCGAGCACGTGGAGGTCCACTGCGACCACTCCGTCTACCTCGGGGTCGCCGTATACGAGCGAGTAGATCTCGATGGTCTGCTGCGCCCACGTCGGGAAGTCCGGACTCCAGGCCGTCGTGCCGAGGGTCCAGGGCCAGTCGCGCAGGAGGTACCGCTTGAGGGGGCCGGGCGGCTCGATGAAGGGCCCGCCGAGCTCGTCCCAGTCTGGCTTCCACCGTCCCGTGTTGCCCATGTCCATCGAAACCGGCACACCGTCGCGGACGGTCATCACTCCGACAGTGCTGACGAGGCCGCCGCCCGGCAGCAACTCGAGGTCGTTCAGCGCGATGACGAAGTACCGCCGCTCGCCGTTGAAGCCGAGCATCGGGCCGGTGGACTCCCGCGCGTACAGCGCGCGCTCGACGACGCTCGCGAGGCCGGGGAGTTGCTCGTCGATCTGGGCTCGGGCGTCCGCGAGCGGCGGAAGCAGCCGGGAATCGCCGAGCGCGAACCGCTCCGCCACCAGGGCGTCGACCAGTGAGGAGACGCGGTCGAGTTGCGGACCCGCCTCCGCGAGCAGGTCCACGAGCGAGGCGGTGAGCGGTGTCCCATCCTCCGTCGCCTCGCGAGCGTCGACGATCTGTTCGCCGATCGAGGATGCCTCGTCTCCCAGCGCGACGACGATCGCCGCCATCTCGACGAGGTGGTGAGCGGCATCCACCTGTTCCCCGACCGCTGGTACGGTGCCGGCCAGCGCGAGCAGCGGATCGCGGTCCATGTGCGAGCGGGCGCGGTTGAGGCGGGTCTCGGCACTCTCGATCTGCGCGTGGGCCGCATCGAGGTCGGACTGCTCGATATCCAGGCCGAGATCGCGGAGCTGACGTTCGATGGCGAGCAGGTCGTCGCGCGCTCCGAGGAGGTTCCCCGCGATGGTCCAGTAGTGCCACCCGGCTAATAGCAGCAGCGCGGCGGCCGTCACGCCCCCGGCAAGGAGGAGCCATGGTTTCAGCGGGCCGTGGGTGCGCGCGGGCCCCGTGTCTATCGTTGCCATCGGGTTCCTCTCCGCGGGGCGAAACGCCGGGGAGCGCGTAACACCCTCCTCGCTATATTCGATACTCCCACTGCGACGCGCGAGACCTCGACCCTCCGATAACGATGTGGCGTTGCCGCAACCGGGTCGATACTCAATCATGGACGGGCGCATGAACTCGACGACACCGAACGACCCGCAAGGCCGTGAGGGGCGCCGGCCGCGTTACCGCGCCGCCCTCTTGATGGCGGTTGGAGGAGCCTTCCTCGCGGTGGTGGCCGGGGTGATCTTCGTCACCGGGGCCCTCAGCGAGGAGCCGCCGGAGTCCACTGCGTCCCTCTACGAAGACCTGTTGAAGCAGCGCGAAGTGCGCGAGGACGTGCGCGCCGAGCCCACTGCTCCCTCCGTACTCGGCGTCGAGGCGAAGCCCACGGGCACGCCGGGCCCGCGCCAGTTCAACGCCCCCGCAGAGCGCCTGCGCATCGCGCGCATCGGTGTCGATGCACCCCTGGTCTACCTCAACATCAACGCCCAGGGGAACATGGACGTTCCCGCCGGCCCAGACCACGTCGCCTGGTACGACTTCACCTCCAAACCCGGCATGGGCACGGGCAACGCCGTCTTCTCCGGGCACGTCGACTACCGAGGACACGGGCCGGCCGTGTTCTGGGACCTGAGCGACCTCGAGGCAGGGGACGTCATCGAGGTGCAGCTGCGTGACGGCGTCGTCGTGCAGTACGAAGTCACCGCTGAGGCCGACATCCCCTTGGCCCAACTCGACATGGCCGAGGTCCTCGCGACGACGACCGATGAAACGATCACGCTGATCACCTGCTCGGGCGAGTTCTCGGCCGGTGAGTATTCCAACCGGCACATCGTCAGGGGCGTGCGCGTCGGCGTAGTCGACCCCGGCGCCTAGCAAGGACACGGGCAGCCAGCGTGTGGAGTAGCACTCGCTGCTTACCTTTCGCATCCCCGTCCGGACTCAGAAATCGGGAAGAAGTCGCATCGAATCCCGCCGCGGGGCTCCTACACCGCTAAACAGACGCCCACCTACAGCCGATATATGACCTAGGAACGCGCTGCCGGCCTCAGCCCGCGGACGCGTCAGCATCCGATGAAACCGAGGGTTCTATGTTGCGGCTAGCAGTCGTCTCCTCGGACGAGGGGGTCGCGGGTCGTCTCGGCGACGAGTTCGAGGCGCGGCGGCTCACGCCGGACCCTCGCGCATGGACGGACGAGGACTTCCGGCCGGATGTGTACCTCGTGGATGCACGCGACCGCGACCGGTTCGACCTGGTCGCAGCGCTGGCACAGCACACCCATCAGCCGATCATCGTAATCGCTGGCGAGGGCGGCGCCGAGAGTGCGCGCTACCTCGAGCTCGGCGCTGACGCCTCTCTCGCTGGCTCCGCGCCGGCGATCGAATGGGGGGCCCGCATCCGAGCTGTCGCCCGTCGCCGCCTGGCCGTTGGCCACGTGGCGCCGGGGCCCGACTACCGAGCGGGCGACGTCGCGATCTACCGCGACAGCCGCCGCGTGGAGGTGCGAGGCCACGAGGTCCGTCTCACTCGCACGGAGTTCGATCTCCTGCTGGTGCTCGCCGAGCGAATCGACCAGCTGGTGACGCACCACCGGCTGATGGCCGCGGTCTGGGGTCCAGAGCATCTCTCGGCCAAGCACTACCTGCGCGTCTACATCTGCCGGCTTCGCGAGAAGCTGGAGGACGACCCGGATCAGCCGACACTGATCACGACGGACCGAGGACGGGGCTACACGCTCCGTTCGGGCGGGAAGCCCACGGCCCCGCCCCCGCCCCATGTGGCACCCGACGCAAACGGATCGCATCGCCACGGCCGGTACGACTCGGTCAGGGCCGGCGCGCACAGGAACGTGTAGGTAGACGATGGAAGTGGTGGTGGTCATCCACGGCGACGAGCGTCAGCGGACGTCGCTGGTCCGACAGCTCGAGCTAGCGGACTACGTGGTCGAGTCGGCGGGTACCGGCATGGAGGCGCTCGGCAAGGTCTATGCCCTTCGCCCCGACGCGATCGTGCTTGACATGGACCTGCCCGAGATGGACGGCCAGGAGCTGACCCGCCTCCTCCGCGCGGTCTCCGAGGAAGTCGCGATCCTCGTCCTCGGGCGAGGCGGTGACCCCGCCCGTGCGGTCCGGATCCTCGACATGGGCGCCGACGACTACGTCGAGAAGCCGTTCGTCGCGAATGAGCTCGTGGCTCGGCTGCGAGCGGCGATCCGCCGCGCGGCGCGCAACCAGCAGCCTCGTGAAACCGCGCTGGTCATCCAGACCGGCGAGCTGACGCTGGACCGCGGCAGCCGCGTTGCGCGCAAGAACGGGATCGAGGTCCCGCTGACACCCACGGAGTACCGGCTGCTCGAGGCCCTCGCCGTGCGTGCCGGGAAGGTCGTGCCGCATCGGCTCCTGCTGAGCGCGGTCTGGGGCGACGAGTTCGTGGACGACACGCACTATCTGCGCATCTACGTCGGCTACCTCCGGCGCAAGGTCGAGGACGACCCCGCCCGGCCAAGGTACCTCGTCAACGAGTGGGGCACTGGCTATCGCCTGGCCGTGTTGCCCGTGCCCGAGCACGGAGACGAACCGCAGCGCCTCGCGGGCTAGCCTGATACGCACCAGCCGCAGCGCTTGGCGCCAACGTGAACCCGCCGCTACTCGCGGCGGGTTTGCCACATCCAGAGGCCGAGCACGCCGCCGGCGAGCCCGAGCGAGGTCACGAGGCCGAGCATCACCGCGAGGCTCCCTCCGTCCGCACCCAGCATCCCTGAGGGCTCACTGAACGATGCCGGCCTCGGCGCCTGTGTCTCGGCAGGACGAGACTCGGCTGCGCTTCGCTGGCTCAGCTGAGAAGGCGGCGAGCTCGGAGTGTTCGTCGGTGATGCACCTGCCAGCGCGACGGCCGGGTCAGGCGTGGGGGTCGCCTCGGGGGGTGGTGTCTCCTCGAGGCTCGACCGAGGCGCCGCGAGCGGCGTCTCGGCGCTCGCAGCCGCGCGCGACTGCGGTGGCGTGACGGGGGGCGCTGTCGTGGCACTCGCTGCCGCCAGCCTCCTCGATGCGGCGGTCGTCGATGGGGGCGGCGTCGGAGGCACCGTCGCAGCGGGTGGCGGCGTCGGAATCGCAGTCGCCGACGGAGTGATCACAGGACCGACGTCGGGGCGAGGCCTCGGCTCGGGAGTGGCGGTCCGCGTCGGGGGCGCTGGGGGCGACGCTGTCGGCGTGGCGGTCGGTGAGGGTGGCGCTGTGGGTGTTGGCGAGGGCGAGGGCGACGGCGTCGCGGCTGGCGCGGTCGGGCTCGGCGACGGCTGTTGGGTCGCCGTCGGCGGGGCCGTTGGGTCTTCCGTCGGTTCGGAGGTGGGCTGGGAAGTCGGCTGCGTGGTTGGCTCTGAAGTAGGTTCAGAGGTCGGTTCGCTCGTCGGGTCGACTGTGGGCTCCTGCGTCGGTTCCTCCGTCGGCGGTGGCGTCGGCTCGTCCGCAGGAGCTGTTGGCTGGGGCGTCGGCTCCTCACAGAGGAAAGGCAGGAATTCGCAGAGGACCTGGGCTTCAGCCTGAGACGGGCTCGTCACCACCGGCGTCAACAACGTCGCCGTCCAGGCGACGGCGAGCGCCGCAAGAATCGAGCGCAAACGAAGCATGCACACCCCACGTTCGAGCGGACCGGGGGGAGCGGGCGGTCGCGCTCTATCGTCTTCACACAGTCCTTGGACGATGCGTAGACCTCGGATCGAGTGTACCGAGGTGGCCCGTGCGCGCGAGCGGGCCGCGACGCCCGACGCGCCCGCGCGTGGATCGGCGACGGCATCCCGTGCAGGCATCGCGCACGTTGAGGGCGGTCTGGCCACGGGTACGAAGCCATGCAAGGCCTCAAGCGTGGGGCGGTATCTGCCGACTATTGATCCATGGCTGCCCAGCGCGCACCCCAGGACGACCGTGATCCGCGGTCTCTCCGTCGATCACTGCGGCTGGTCCACTCCACCGACACGCCCACCGAGGCCGTCGCGTCGCCCTCGGTCTTCCGTGGTTTGTTGTGGGCTCTCGCCCTCTCGATCGTCGGATTCTGGGCGCCGGTCGGAGCCGTCGTCGCCTATCTCATCGTTCGTTAGCGAGCACGACCCAACTTCGCACGCGGTATCGAGGTCGGAGTGTTGCGCGGCGAGGACGTGCAGCGATGACGCCGGAGTTCAGGCGTCCTTGAGTTCGAGCTGGCGCAACCGGCGGCGCGGCAGGACCTCCACGGCTTCCAGCAGCCAGTCCCGCTGGGGACCCGTCGGGGCGATCTCGGGGCGCGCAGCGAGCACCATGCGATGGGCCTCGGGCAGCGAGTAGCCGCTCTGCAGCAGCAGCGCGATCGCGACCGTCGGCGTACGCCCGAGGCCACCCTCGCAGTGCATGTAAAGCACACCATCGGGGCGCACTTCGTCATCGATCCAGTCGAGGACCTCGTGCAGCTGGTCCATGTTCGGTGCGAGCCGGTCGTGGATCGGGATGTTCACCCACTCCATCTGGAGCGCACGGATCTCCGCCTCGTCGTCGACGTGCTCCGCCCGCAGATCGAGGACGTGGGTCACGCCACGATCGGCGAGGCGGCGGTAGTCCTCGGGCAGGAGGGCGGGTCCGATGAGCAGCCATGGGGCGACGCGATCGACGCGGTAGTAGCTCGGTAGCGATGGCCGACCGGAACGAAGCGCTCGGAGAAGTCGAGCGGGTGTCTCCATCAGGCGCCGCAGGGCGGGAACGCGACCCTGCGACGCGGCCGTCGAGTCCAGACTCATCGATCTCCCGTTTCCGTCGCGTCCCTGGCCCTGGCGGTGCGTTCCCTCGCCGCAATCGTTGTTCGAACCTGCGCCCGTGTCAGAAGTAGCCTTCGCGCTTCCGATCCTCCATGGCGGCTGCCGAGGTGCGGTCGTCCGCGCGACTCGCGCCACGTTCGGTCACGAGACTCGCGGCAACCTCCGCGATGACGCTGTCGAGCGTGGAGGCGGTGGAGGCCACTGCCGCCGTGCAGGTCATATCACCCACGGTGCGGAAGCGCACCGTCTCTTCGAAGAGCGTCTCGCCCTCGATCATCGGCAGGTGCGGTCCTCGCGCCATCAGCATGTTGTCGCGCAGGAACACCTCGCGGCGGTGTGCGAAGTAGATCGACGGCAGCTCGATGCGTTCCTCCGCGATGTACTGCCAGACATCCAGCTCCGTCCAATTGGAAAGCGGGAAGACGCGGATGTGCTCGCCGCGGTGGTGGAGGCCGTTGTAGATGCTCCAGACCTCCGGGCGCTGGTTGCGCGGGTCCCACTGTCCGAACTCGTCGCGGAACGAGAACACGCGCTCCTTCGCGCGCGCCCGCTCCTCGTCGCGACGCGCGCCTCCGAAGAGGGCGTCGAAGCGGTGCTCGGCGATGGCGTCGAGCAGGGTCACGGTCTGGAGGCGGTTGCGGCTCGCTCGCGGGCCGGTCTCCTCGACGACGCGACCGGCGTCGATCGAGTCCTGGACGGAGGCGACGATCAGGCGAACGTCGTACTTCCGCACCTGGCGGTCGCGGAAGGCGATCACCTCCGGGAAGTTGTGCCCGGTGTCGACGTGCATCACTGGGAAGGGGATCCGTGCGGGCGCGAACGCCTTCCAGGCGAGGTGCAGCAGGACTGCGGAGTCCTTCCCGCCGGAGAACAACAGTGCCGGTCGCTCAAGCTCGGCGGCCACCTCCCGGAAGATGTGGATGGACTCGGCCTCGAGCATCTGGAGGTGTGGCAGTTCGTATCTCATAGCTATCGAATCGTTCGTAGCAGCGGGGGCGTTACGCACGGTCTCTTCCATCCATGGTAGGCGACGCGTCGTTAGGCGGCAGTTCGCGCGCGGATCGCGAAGTAACGAGGAGCCGGGAGAACGCGCACCCCCCGACGCGCGTCCTCCCGGCGGGCACCTGCAACTAGATCGCGCCCACCACCTCGGCCGAGCGGAGCGGCGGGAGCAGGATCCCGTGAGCCTCGAGGCGGTCGGCGAACCGCGGGCGGAGGCGCGTTGCCTGCAGCCGCCCGAGGATGCGGCCGTCCTCCTCGCCCTCCTGCTCGAACTGGAAAAGGTCCTGCATCGTCAGCGTCTGGGCCTCGATACCGACGACCTCGCTGATCGCGACGACGCGGCGGGAGCCATCGCGGAGACGCTCGACCTGCACCACGATGTCGATCGCAGAGGCGATCTGCTCGCGGATGGCCAGGACGGGGAGGTCGAAGCCAGCCATCAGGACCATGTTCTCGATGCGGCGCAGCGCGTCACGCGGCGAGTTTGCGTGGATCGTGGACAGCGAGCCATCGTGACCCGTGTTCATCGCCTGCATCATGTCAAACGCCTCGGCGCCGCGGGTCTCACCGATGATGATGCGGTCCGGCCGCATTCGCAGGGCGTTGATCAGCAGGTCGCGCTGGTGCAGGCCATGACCGTGCCGGTCGACTGCGCGCGCCTCGAGGCGGACGACGTGCGGCTGGCGCAGCGAGAGCTCCGCCGGGTCCTCGATCGTGACGATCCGCTCATCGGCCGGAATGAAGCTCGACAGGATGTTCAGCATCGTCGTCTTACCGGAGCCGGTACCGCCGCTGACGATGATGTTCAGCCCGCCGCGGACCGCGGACGCGAGCACGTCCATCGCCTCCTGCGAGATCGAGCCGAAGTTGACGAGCTCGTCGGAGGTCAGCCGGTCCATGACGAACTTGCGAACCGTCAGGAGCGGGCCGCTGATCGAGGCCGGCGGGATGACGGCGTTCACGCGCGATCCATCGGGCAGGCGCGCGTCGACGAGCGGGTTGGACTCGTCGATGGTCCGGCCGGTGGGCGCGAGGATGCGCTCGATGACGTGAACGAGGTGATCGTCGTCCTGGAAGCGCGTGCTGGTGAGGCTCAGGCGGCCGTTCCGCTCGACGTACACCTGGCTGGCGCCGTTGACCATGATTTCGGAGATGCCCGGGTCGCGGAGCAGCGGCTCCAGCGGCCCGAAGCCGAGCACGTCGTCGGTCAACTCCTGGAGCAGCCGGTCGCGGAGGCCGGCCCGGCTCGCCGGCACCTCGCGGTCGACGATCTGGCGCACCGCCTGCTCGACGAGCGTGCGCGCTTCGACCGAGCCCATCTCGTTGAGCGAAGACTGGTCGATCTCACGGATGAGCGTGCGGTGCAGTCGCTGCCGCAGCTCGAGGGTGGCCTCCGCGCCTCCGTCGGGATCCGCGGGGACCGCGGCGCGAGGGGCGGGCGAGGTGCCGCTCTGGAGGTAGCGCGCACCGGGCACGGAGTCCAGCGGCAGCGCTGGCTGCGGACGCTCCTCCGCCGCCTCGGAGGGCGGTCCGAAGGGTCCAGCGGGCGTCTCGCTTGCCGCTTCGACGGGCGGCTTCGCCGGCTGTTGCTTGTTGATGCTGGGACGGCCGATGAGCGGCATCTCTCGTCTCCGACCTGCGATCCGTCGCGGGATGCGTCCTACCGGGGGGTTGTGCGGGGAACGTTAGGTACCGCTCCGTAAACGGTGCGAAGCGGTTCCGGATGAAGTCGGCAGAACTGCCCAGCGCAGGCGGCCGGCTGCTCGGAATCCCCGATTTCTTACGTTCCGCTACGGAAGCGACAGCGGCCCGCCGATGCTCAGAACAGCCGATTTGTCGACTCCTGGGCCGACGCTCGTTGGCTCGCGTTACGCCTCGTCCGGTGAAGTGGTGGAGCACCATGCATCTCCGTACGCTCCGAAGGACCGGAGCCTGGGCCGCCATCCGGCGGGTGGCAGCCAACCTCGCACCGGTGCTTGTCCTCCTGGCGGTGGGTTCGATCACGCTGACCGCGTCACCGCGATTCGCCGCCGCGCAGACGCCCCAGGCGCGACTGACGAACGTCGAGCACGACGCGCAGGGCAGCGTGGCGGCGACGGTGATCGTGCCTCCGGGTACCACGCTCGATCGCGTGGAAGCGTCGATCGACGGGAGTCCCGCTCGCGCGTCCTTCGAGCGCCCGACGAGCGAGTCCGGTTCCGGCTCGCTCGTCCTCGCGATCGAAGCGAGTGCAAACACGGCGCCGTCCGTCCTCGCGCAGTCGAGGTCCGCTGTATACGCGCTGCTCGATGCGCTGCCTGCCGGCGTCCAAGTCGCCGTGGTCGCGTACGGCGATGACGCCACGCTGCTCTCCGACTTCACGACGGACCGCGAGGCCACGCGCAGCGCAGTGGCTGGCATCACCGCGAGGGGCGCAAGTGCGCTCTACGACGCCGTCCACCTGGCGGGGTCCCTCCTCGAGGGAGCGCCATCGCCGCGCGTGATGGGGATGTTCGGCTGGGGCTGGGAGTACGGCGGTGCCTCGACCATCTCGCGTTCGGCCAGCCTCGAGCCGTTCGGTGCGGACGCTACCGCGCACATCTTCGCGCTCGGAGGCGAGCACGACGTCCGCTACGCGAACGAGCTGGCGAGCCGCAGCGGCGGCACCTACCACCTGGCGGTCTTGCCGGCGGCGCTGGGCACGATCGCCTCCGGATTCGCTCAGGAGTCATCCGCGTACACGATCCGGCTCGAGTCGCCCGGGCTCAGCGGGGGCGCGCACGACCTGATGCTGCGGCTCACGGTCTCCGGCGTTCTGCAGGAGGTCGGCGCGCAGTTCGATGTCGCCACCCCAGCGACGATCGCGCTGGGTGAACCTGCGCTGTCAGAGGATGGCGCGAGCATCGAGGTCCCGGTCCAACTCGGCTCTGTCGAGGGGCTCGGCGAGCACTCAATCTCCGCGGATGCAGCCGGTACGCCGCTGTCGCTGGCCGGGCCACAGGGTCCGGTGCTGATCGACGCCTGGCGGTTCGAGGCCGGACCGCTGCCGATCGAGGTCACGCTCGTGGCCGGCGGCCGTGCGCTCGCTGAGGCAGCTCGAGAGGTCAGCGTCCCCGTCCTGGCGCCCGAGCTCGTCCTGGAGCGCCTCACGGCGGACGGCGACTCCTCCAGCGAGGAACTCTCGATCACCTGGCGCGTGCAGGGTGGCGGCGCCGAACTGCTGGTCACCTCCGGCGGCCAGGAAGTGCTGCGCACGGCCAACGGTGAGGTACTGATTCCGATTCCCGCCGGAGCGCCCATCCTGGCGCAACTCCTCGGCGACGACGGATCCGTGCTCACCCAGCGGACCGATGGGCAGCCGACAGGCGCGATGGCAGCAGGCGGCTCGGACGACGAGGCCGGGGGCGGGAACGTGGTGCCGATCGCCCTCGGGATCCTGGCCGTGTTCGCGATCGGTGGTGGGGCGGCCGCCTTCCTGGTGCGGTACCAGTTGCGACGGCGCTGGCAGAACGCACCGGGCGCCGGCGCCATCACGGCGGAGCACCTCTACACCGCGCTGACCAACGGGGAGATGACGCTGCACTACCAGCCGATCCTGTCCGCAACGGGCGACCGGCTCGTCGGGGTCGAGGCGCTGGTCCGCTGGGAGCACCCGCTGTTCGGCACCGTCTCGCCGCGCCGCTTCCTGGCGAAGGCCGACGCGACCGGCGTCATGCGCTACCTCGGTGAGTTCGTCCTGCGCACCGGCTGCGACTTCATCCACGAGCTGCACGAGAGTCGCTTGCCGGGCGTACGGCTGACGGTGAACGCATCCACCTCGGAGCTGCGGGACCCTGAGTTCCCTAACGCCGTCGAGCGTGCACTCCGCGAGAGTGGCCTCGACGCTCGCTACCTCGAGGTGGAGGTGAACGAGCGTGCCAGTCTCGTCGAGCCCGCCGTGCTCGAAGGACTCGCGCGAATCCGGGCGCTCGGCGTCGCCATCGGGCTCGACGACTTCTGGTCGGAGTCGCTGACCGCGGAGCAGCTCAGAACGCTGGGGGTGTCCTCGGTGAAGGTCGACCTCTGGTCGAACACCGGCAGCGCGGGCGCGCGGCTCCGCATTCGCGAGGCCGTCGAGATGGCACGCAGTCTCGGGCTGATGGTCACCGCGAAGCGCGTCGAGACGCTGCACGAGGTCGAGTTCCTCCGGGAGCTCCGTTGCGACTTCGCGCAAGGCCATGCCTTCAACGAGGCGATGCCGGAGGACGTCTTCCTCGCGCGGATGGGCCTCTTCGAGGAGGAGGAGCGGCTGGCGAGCTAACCGCGCTTGTCCACGATCACGGTCAGCGCGACGGCTCCCAGCGGAACGTCATCACCGCGACGACGATCCCCACGACCATCCACGCTGCCATGACCGCGAGGTGACCCGGCTCGAAGCCTGAACCCGTCTCGAACGGGTTGAACGGGGTCTGCAGCGCCCTCGAGAAGTGGATGATCGGGAAGACGTTCGCGACGTTCGTCAGCCACTCCGGCCCCTGCGACTGTGGGATGAAGACGTCCGAGATGAACAGCAGCGGCAGCACGATGGCGTTCGTCACCGCCGGCGCCGCATCGCCGTTCGGCGTGATGCCCGTCACCGCGAGGCCGAGCGCACAGAAGGTGGCGGCGCCCAGCGCGAGCGCAACGAGCAGCGCCGGCAGCGTCGAGGTCGGCACGTCGACGCCATAGAACAGCGCTCCGAACGCCGTGACCAGGACGACCAGCAGCACCGAGAGCACGATCGAGTGCACGATGCGCCCGCCGAGGTAGGCCCAGGGCGGCAACGGCGTGCCCCGGACGCGCTTGAGGATGCCGAGGTCCCTGGCGAGGACCACGCTGACTGCGATGTTCGTGAACGTCGCGCTGATCACAGAGAACGCGGCGATCGCCGGCACGTAGAACGTCGACGTGGTCGTGATGCCGCCCGGTACCTCGAATTCGTTGCTGCCGAAGACGAGATTGAAGATGACGAGGAACATGATCGGGAAGATGCAGGTGAAGAATGCAGCGGCGGGATTGCGCCAGAACGCGCGGTTCTCGAACCGCACCTGCCGCAGCATCAGCCGCAGCCCCCTCACGACGCGGCCTCTCCGCCGTTCGTCGGGCGTGCGCCCGTGATCTCGAGGTAAACGTCCTCAAGCGAGGCACGCGAGACAGACACGTCGAGCAACTGCACGTGGTGGTCGAGGGCCCATCGCGTCAGCTCGTAGAGCAAGCGGGTGGGATCGCTGGTGCCAACCGCACGGTATCCCTCGGCATTGGCGGGACCCGCGGGCACTGCCATGGGAAGCGGCGGGGCATCGGTCGGGAGACGGAAGCGCACACGTGTCTCCGTGTGACGACCGCGCAGCTCTTCGGGCGTGCCGAGCGCGACGATCTCACCGCGCGCCATGATCGCTACGCGGTCTGCCAGTTGCTCCGCTTCGTCCATGTAGTGCGTCGTCAGTAGCACGGTCTTCCCGAGCGACTGCAGGTTGCGAATCATCTCCCACGCGCCTCGACGAGCCCCGGGATCGAAACCCGTCGTCGGCTCATCGAGGAAGAGGAGTTCGGGATCGCCGGCGAGCCCGACCGCGACATCGAGGCGGCGCTGTTGGCCGCCGGACAGCTTGCGCACGCGGATGTTGCGTTGCTCGGTGAGGCCCACGACGTCGAGTATCTCGTCGGTGGAGCGCTGGTTGGGGAAGTAGCCGCCGAACATCTCGACGGTCTCGGCGACCGTGAGGTACGGGTCGATGCCTGTCGTCTGGAGCACCATGCCGATCCGCTCTCGGAAGCGGCGTTCGTGCTTCGCCGGATCGTGGCCGAGCACCGAGACCTGGCCCGCGTCTCGGTTGCGGTACCCCTCGAGGATCTCGACGGTGGTTGTTTTCCCCGCCCCGTTCGGTCCGAGCAGGGCAAAGACTTCCTGTTGGCGGACCGTCAGGTCGACGCCGCGGACCGCCTCGAACGAGCCGTACGACTTCCGCAGCCCGCGAACGTCGATAGCGAGGTCAGCGCTGGTCATCGGCGTGCCTCCGGCGCTTCGCCAACCTATCCGCCGCGTGCTTTAACGTCGATGGCGGTTACGGGATTCGCAACTCCTGGCCGATCTGGAGGAAGCCGTTCACATCGAGGCCGTTCGCCTGCGCGATCGCGTCCACCGAGGTGCCCGAGCGCTGCGCGATGCTCCAGAGCGTGTCGCCCTTCTGAACGACGTACGTCTCGCCGGGCCCGGTCGGGGCCGCAGCGCCTCCGCTCGCTGTGGCTGTCGGCGCAGCACCTCCGGGTAGGACGAGTTCCTGACCCACGACGACCATGTTGGGGTTCGTAATGCCGTTGAGCTCGATGAGCGCGTCGACCGTCGTACCGTGGGCGGCGGCGATGCTGGAGAGCGTGTCGCCGGCCTGTACGACGTACGAGCTGGCCGCGACGGGTGGCGGGTTATCGTAGAGCAGCTGCCAGATGCCCGGCTCCGCGACACCGAAGCGCCAGACGGACACCGCCGAAGCGTTGTGGGCGTAGGACTGCTCGACGAATTCGCTCCAGCCCTCGGTCGCAGAGACCGTTCCCGCTCCGATGGGATGGATCGGCAGTCCGAAGCGCTCCAACGACTGCATGCTCGTGTCGAGCACGAACTTCGGGGTGACGCCGGCCTCGCCGGGCTCCGCACCGAAGAGCTTGTACTTCGCGATGTTGGCCGGCGACGAGAAGTCCGGCCAGTAGGCCTGGGGCGAGATCTCGTTCGTGAACGAGGCGAACTCGGTGAGCGGAATCCGATCGACCTCCCAGGGCCGTGGGTCGATCGACGTCGAAATGTGGGCGTTCGGCTGCGCGCGGCGTAGTGTCTCGCCGAACTCGAGCGCCGTCTCCGGCGTGCCGCGCCAGAAGCCGCGGTGCGGTTCGAGGTCGATGAACAGGCTGCGGGCCCCCGCGGAGAGGACGTTCGCGGCCATCTCCGCCTCCTGCTGCGGGTCGCGCCCGTGGACCACCGACCACGCGTGGAACGGAACGCCGGCGTTCTCGAAGAAGGCGGCAGTTTCGAGGACGCCGTCGGGCCCGCCGATCGCGTTCGGCGAGTTGTCATACCGTGACATCCAGGATGTGCCGTCGTGCGTCTTGACGACCACGCCGAGCCCGAAGCTCGCGAGGACGTCTCGAACCATCGAGCGCTCGCCGTCGTGGCGCCATTGCCAGACCCACGCGAGGTGACGAGGATTGCCGGTGAGCGCGTTAGGGCGGCCGAGTGGCGCGACCTGCACGCCGCCGCTCTGCCCGAGACCACGCGCTGACAATGGGGCAAGCGCAGCCGCAGCACCGAGGGCTGCAGACCCCGCAAGGAAGCGACGTCGCGAGGTGAGGCGGTCGGAAAGCGGCACAGCGGGACCTCCGGACGGCGATCCCTCGCGGCGATCACCGTGGTGCTAACCCCGCCGTGGGCATTCTCGCACAATTGCGCGGGCCAGTGCACCATTTCTCTTGACGAATCTCCGAAAGTCGTTCGCAGCAAAGGATCCGGGCCTGTGAAGCGTCGACGGATCGGGTCTGGAGCGGCGTTGACTGCGATTGTCGTGCTGTCCGCCGTGCTGTCCGTCGCGCTCGGGTGCGCTGCGGAGGACGGTGCGCGCGGCGCTCCCGAAGCGACTTCGACGCCGCCGAACGTCGTCGTCTCGGAAGTGCGACGTGAGGGCGTCTTCCTCGACCTGCCGACGGCAGCGGAACGCGAGGCGGTGGCGCAGCGGCTCCAGACCCGCGGGCTGCATGTAGCGCCGTCCGAGGCCGAGTCCGCCAGCGTCCTCCGTCATGCGGCTGACCTCGGAGACGGCATGGTGTTGCTCGTCTCGTGGGCGGCAGTGGTCCACCAACGCCACGACGTCTTCGAGGTTTCGCTCGATGACGTGCGCCGGGCCCTCCTCGGCGAGGTGACCGACTGGTCGGAGCTCGGCGGCAGCGAGCGCCCGATCGCGGTCGTGATCCCGGAGGAGGACCGTGCGGCCGTCGCGGCGGCGCTCGGGGTGGAACCGGACGCGCTGATGGGGGACGCTGCCCCGCTCGAGGTGGCCATCGAGCTTGCCGCCTCGACGCCGGGGTCGCTAACGCTCGTGAAACCGGAGGCGCTGCGTCCCGGGGTGCTCGCGCTCGTCGTCGACGGCCACGACCCCTATCGCGATCCCGCGGCTGCCTCGCCATTGCGCCTCGCGCGAGTGGTGGAGGGCGAACCAGCCGAAACAGAAGCCGTGCGCGCCGCCCTCGCTGCAGACGCGCCGGCGGACTTCGACCCCGTGGGCTTCCTGGCGACGGGCGAGCTGATCCCGGTGCGTTGCACGCACGCCGCCCTCGAGCGGGTGGGGCGCATCGACGCGATGTTCGACGGCACGCGGGAGCACCTCCGAGCGGCCGACCTCACGGTGATGGCGCTCGAGGTGCCGTTGACCGACCTTGGCTCGCCGAGCCCATGCGTCCGGACGTTCAACCTCAACGGCAGTCCCGAGGTAGTGGGCGCGGCCGCTGCGGCCGGCGTCGATGTCATGCCGGCGATCGGCAATCACATGAAGGACTGCTACGACGGTTGCTCGGGTGCGCAGGCGATGCTCGACACCCTGGACCGTATCCGGGACGCCGGCATGACGGCGTTCGGCTCCGGGGAGGATCTCGATGCTGCGCGCGAACCCGCGGTTGTCGAGGTCGGCGGGGTGTCGTTCGCGTTCGTCGGCTTCGACGACATCGCCTCCGGCTTCTACGCCGCCGCCGAAGGCATCCCCGGTACCTCGCCGCTCGACTTCGCAACGCTCGCCGAGGACGTCGAGGCGGCCGCCGCGCTCGCAGACCACGTCGTCGTGGCGTTCAGCTGGGGCGTCGAGTACGTCGCCGACCCCACCCCTCGGCAGCAGGAGGCGGCCGCGATCGCCCTCGAGGCGGGCGCGACCCTCGTCGTCGGCAACCATCCCCACTGGGTGCAGGCGGTCGATGCACGCGAGGACACGCTGATCGCCTACGCCCTCGGCAACTTCGTCTTCGACCAGGACTGGTCCATCGAGACACAGCAGGGAGCGGTTCTCGACGTTGGCTTCACGCCAGACCGGATCATCGGCTGGCGGTTGCGCCCAATCTTCATCTATGACGAGCACCGCCCAGAGTTCCTCGATCCCGCCGGCGAGGGCGCGCCGATCCTCGAGCGCACCTGGGAGGCCTCGGACCGCCTGCCCTGAGAGTGCTCCTCCCGTTCGCACCGACCCTCTTCGGAGTGTGTTCGTCGTCAGCCTGAACGTGCTTCGACGAGCTCAGCACGAACGGGATAGAGTCTCGCGACGTCGCGGTCGGCAGTGGCGCGCGCGCGTGTCTCTATACTGACGCCGAACGAGCGACCGAAGGCGGTGCGTGCGGAAGCGCCGCCGCGGCGCGGAGGCGGTCCATGTTCTTCATCAACGTCGTCAAGCAGTACGAACGGGCGGTCATCTTCCGCCTCGGTCGCTACAACGGCACGCGCGGCCCCGGCCTCGTCATCCTCATCCCGTTCATCGACCAGGGCGTCCGCGTCGACATGCGCGAGATGGTGATGGACGAACCGGCGCAGTCCTCGATCACCTCCGACAACGCGATCGTCGATGTCGACTACGTGGTCTACATGCAGGTCGTCGACGCCGAGGCGGCCGTGATCAATATCCAGGACTATGTTCAGGCGGTGCGGAACCTCGCCACCACGACGCTCCGCTCGGTCATCGGTGACATCACCGTCGAGGACCTGCTTTCGAAGCGCGAGGAGATCAGCCAGCGCCTCAAGGTCAAGATCTCGCAGGAGACGACGCGCTGGGGCGTGCAGGTGAACAACGTCGAGATCCGCGAGATCACGCCGCAGGTCGATATCCAGCAGGCGATGACGCGGCTGCTCACGGCCGACCGCACCAAGCGCTCGCAGATCACGGAGTCCGAGGGCCAGAGGCAGTCCGCGATCAACGTCGCCGAGGGCTCGAAGCAGGCCGCGATCCTCGAGGCCGAGGGCGTGCGCACCGCCTCCATCCTCCGCGCCGAGGGCTCACGACAGGCGACCATCCTTGAGGCCGAGGGCTTCGCGATCGGCCTCGACAAGATCTACGAGACCGCGCGCGACGTGGACTCGAACACGATGGCCCTGCAGTACCTCGAGATGATGAAGGCGTTGGGCCAGGGCGCCTCCACGAAGTGGATCCTCCCGATGGACCTCGCAACGATGGCCGGCACCCTCACCCAGACGCTGGCCGGCGTCCGCCGCGACAACGCCGCCACGAATGGCTCGACCTCGAACGGGGGCTCGGCCTCGAACGGGTCGGGCGGAGGAGAGACGCGGCCTCCCGAGGGTGGTGCGCCCGCGGCGGGGTAGGCACGAAGGGCGAGGCTGTCCACGATCGCCGGTTCGTCGATGATCCCAGGATGAATCGTGCGTTGCTCGTGGCGCTGATCCTCGGCTTAGCGCTGAGCACTGCGGCGTGCTCGAGCGACTCGGGCGCCGACACATCGCAGGCAACACCACCCACCGTGGCAGGCGCCGCGACCCCAGTCCGCTCGCCCACACTGCCGGCGAGCTCTGAGACTCCGCCAACCGCCGCGACTCCCCCACTCGACGGCACGACCGGCGCGTCCGTGTCCACGATCGCCTCCCTCACGTTGGGCGATCCGGTCCCATTCCCCGAGGGGTATGAGGTCCTCGTGACCGCTGGCTGCAGCGAGTGCAGCGGGCCGCAGATCACCGGGATCGAACGTCTGACCATGGCGGACGCTGGCATTCAGCGGATCGAGCTCCTTGACGGACAGATCAGCGACGTGCTCGCCTCGGCCGATGGCGATGACATCTTTGCCCTCGATTGCGTCGCAGGGAGCTGCGGGTACGTGGAGGGACCCCGAATCGCTCCGACATTCGCCGTGGTCGCCTCGAATGACGGAGGGGAATCGTGGTCCGAGGTGAGTCGCGGCGCCTCGCTCGTGGCTTTGGAGGCCATCACGGGCAACGACGCACTCGCGTGGGAGTTCGGACCAGCAGAGACACTGTTCAAGGACTACCTGCTCGTGAAGGCGGGGACCCGCGTGCTTCCGCCAGAGCCTGGGTTGCGCCCCATCGCCGGACCGGAGGGGCTGATCTGGTGGTCGCCCGATGGTCGGCTGCTGACAGACGGCGGTCTCCCGTTCCCGCACCTCCCGGGCATCTGGGTCGAAGGCGCACCTGAGGTGACCGTGCGAGAGACAAGGCTGGCGGCGGACGGAGGGCAGCTCGCGATCAGGTGGGAGGCTCGGTCCCCTGCCGGCCCACACTTCCTACTCAGTACACTCGACGCCTCGGGTGACGTGCGCACGTTCCGAACCCGAGGCAACGACGACGCGATCCTCTTGAACGTTGGAGGGTGGCTGGACGGTGAACGGGTAGTGGGAACGCTCCTTGCGGACGCGCCAACCGGCTACACGACGGTCCTCGCCGTCATCGACCTCGGGTCGGGGACCGTGCATCCCGTGATGGATGACGGGGCGGAGGTACGGGTGCGCTCCGTCATCGGCGTCGCGCGAGCCGAGTAGCGAAGTCCGGCGGTAGTCGGCGAGACTACAACCGCGCGGCCCCCGGAGGCTCGCGGCCGGCGAGGTACTTCTTCGCAATGAAGAGCACCCACAGCGTGATCACGAGGACGATCGCGCCGATGGTCAGCGCGATAACCGTGAGGATGCGCGCGAAGTCCAGCTCCGTGGAGGCCTGACCGAGCCACGCGGCACCGCCCGCGAGCAGCGCGAGGGCCCCCACCGCACCGAGGATGCCTCCGCTCGGCACGAACGCCTCGAGGATGAAGAGGCCAAGCGCGAGCGCGATGAAGACCGCCGCCGCCTCGCCCGGGAGCAGGGTGCCGAGTCCGAGCAACGCCGCGACGAGCGCGAGCACGCCGAGGGTGCCCGGCAGGAAGACGCCCGGCGCGAACAACTCCATGGCGATGCCCCCGAGGCCGAACAGCAACAGCAGGCTCACGACCACCGGGTCGCTGACCACGTGCAGCACGCGCTCGTAGAGGTTCTGCGGGTTCTCGAAGACGGTCGCACCCTGCAGCGCCAGCGTCGTCTGCGCGCCAGCCAGCAGCGTCACCTCACGGCCGTCGATGGCCGCGATCAGTCCTGCGATGCTCGACGCCTCGAGGTCCACGACGTTCAGCTCGACGGCCTGCGAGGGGCTGGCCGAGACTGCCTCGCGGACGGCCTGCTCCGCCCAGTCGGCGTTGCGTCCGCGCAGCTCGGCGATGCCACGTGCGAAGGCCGCCGTGTCGTTCTCGACCTTCTCGCCGAGCGTCCCCTCGATGTCCTGTCCCGTGCCGCTGATGGGCGATGCGGCTCCGATGGTCGTACTCGGCGCCATGGCCGCGACGTGGCCGGCCATCACGATGAAGGTGCCCGCCGAGGCCGCCTGCGCCCCAGCCGGCGAGACGTAGGTGATCACCGGAATCGCGGAGGTCTCGATGTGGCCCACGGCACGTCGCATCGCGCCGATCTCGCCGCCGGGGGTGTCCACCTCGATGATCACGGCCACCGCGCCCGCGCGCTCGGCCTGCTCGATGCCACGCTCGACGTAACGCTCGAAGACGCCGTTCACGGCGCCGTCGGCCTTCAGGACGTGGATCGCGCCCGGCGGCGCGTCGGCCGTGCAGGCCACCGCGCCGAGCGCGAACACGGCCAGTGCCGTGACAAGGAGGCGAGCACGTCTCATCTGAGGCGCTCCGCGTCAGCACTGTCGAGGTCGATGGCGACCGGGAGTGCGGTGCGGCCCCAATTCGTCAGGTCGCTCGCGTAGCCGGGCTGGTACTTCTCGAGCAGCAGGCGGCGAGCGAGCGCATCCTCCTCAGCGCCCTCGACGACGCGAGCTCGAACCTCGTGCGTTGTGTCACCGATGCGGAGGCTCACGGCGGGATTCGCGAGGATGTTGCGCACCCAGTCCGAGCGGTCGCGTCCGCCGGAGAGCAGGTACAGCGTCGAACC
Organism: uncultured Dehalococcoidaceae bacterium; assembly: GCA_964479165.1. Taxonomy (GTDB): domain Bacteria; phylum Chloroflexota; class Dehalococcoidia; order UBA2979; family UBA2979; genus CAYZJO01. Next base: position 373,149 of record CAYZJO010000002.1, on the reverse strand, counting down.
CTCGACGCCGAACCAGATCTCGATCTCGTGCGGGCTGCCGCTCACACGACCGGTCGTCGTGAGGTAGCAGTAGGGCTCGGCCACGAGGGCGTCCGCGAGCATCGCGCGCTCCGATCTGCCCTCCGACTGTACCGAACTGCGGCGGCCTCGGGGTGACGAGCGGTGCGAGGACTACGGCGTCGATCCAGCGTCCGGAGCCGACACGAGCGGCTGTGGCACGTCACGGTCAGGCCACGCTTCCTCTGCCGGACGCTGGCCTGCCCGGCGGGCGCGGCGGAGCCAGAGAACCTCGGCCATCCAGACCGCCCCGGCGGCGACGGCGAAGACGGCTGCTGCGAGCTTCGGACGTTTCATGGCACCTCGATTCGGACCCACGCATGAGTGTACGCGCGGGTCGCGGGGCTCGAGGTATCCCGTCTACGAGCCGCTGTCCGCGTCGACTTCGACGGCGCGGTACTGCAGCTCGTACAGCCTCGAGTAGTACCCGTCGCGGGTCAGCAGCTCGCCGTGCGTGCCGGACTCGACCAGCTCGCCGTGGTGCAGCACGAGGATGCGGTCCACCGAGCGGATCGTGTTCAGGCGGTGGGCGATGATGATCGAGGTGCGCCCGGTCGTCACCTGCGCGATGCCGTGCTGGATGATCGCCTCGGTCTCGGGGTCGATGCTCGCCGTCGCTTCGTCCATCACGAGGACGATCTCGGGATCGAAGGCGGCGACGCGTGCGAGGGCGATCAGCTGCTTCTGCCCGGTCGAGAGGTTGGCGCCGCGCTCGGCCAGCGGCGTGTCGTACGTCTGCGGCAGGCGCTCGATGAAGCGGTCGGCGCCGACGGCCCGCGCCGCCTCGCGGATCCGCTCGTCCGTGATCGAGCGGTCGCGCAGGCGGATGTTCTCCGCAACCGTGTCCGTGTAGATGAACGGGTCCTGCAGCATCAGGCCGACGTGCCGTCGCAGGCGGCGCTGCTCGAGCTCGGTGATGGGCACGCCGTCGACGAGCACGGCGCCGCGCTGCACGTCGTAGAAGCGCGTGAGGACGCTCATCATCGTGGACTTGCCCGCGCCGGTCGCCCCGACGACGGCGACCTTCTCGCCCGGCTCGATGGTGAACGAGACGTCGCGGAGCACCCAGTTGTCGGGCTCGTAGGCGAACCAGACGTCGCGGAACGCGATGCGCCCCTCCACCCGCCCGAGGGTGCGCGGAGCCTCGACGTCGCGGATCTCCTCGGGCTCGTCGAGGACCGTGAAGATGCGCTCCGAGGAGGCGATCGCGGACTGGAGCGTCGTGTAGCGCTCGGCGAGCTCACGGATCGGCCAGTAGAAGCGCTGCATGTACTGGAAGAACGCGACCAGCGTCCCGATCGTCAGCGTCTCCTGGACCGCGCGCCCGCCGCCGTACCAGAGGATCGCGGCGGTGGTGACGGCGCCGAAGACGACGACCGTTGGCTCGAAGACGGCGTACCAGAAGAGCGAGCGCAGGTTCGCCGAGCGCAACCCCACATTGCGCTCGTCGAAGCGGTCGAAGCTACGCCGCTCGTGGTTGAAGAGCTGGACGACGGACATGCCGCTGATCAGCTCGTTGAGGTAGGCGTTGAGCCGCGCCAGCCAGATGCGCTGATCGCTGTATGCCTCGCGTTGCTGCACCGCGAACTCGCGCACGGCATAGAACAGCGGCGGCATGAAGACGTACATCACGAGCGCGAGACGCCAGTCGAGGACGAGCAGCACCACCAGGAACGCCATCACCATCACGAGGTTGGTGAGGATCGTCACGACCCCCTGCGACAGCGCCTGCTCGAGGACGGCCACGTCGTTCGTCACACGCGTGACGAGGCGTCCCACCGGATTGCGGTCGAAGAAGGGGATCGCCATCCGCTGGAGGTGCTTGAACACGTCCATGCGCAGGTCGAGCATCACACGCTGGCCTACGTAGGCCATGAGGATGCCCTGCACGTAGCGCATCACGAAGACGGCGATGAGCGTGCCGACGAACAGCAGCGTCAGGAAGCCGAGGTTGTCCGAGCGCCCTGCTGCGATCTGGTTGTCAATCGCCTCGCGCACGATCAGCGGGCCGGCGGCCTCGAGGGCGGCGATGCCGATCAGCAGCACCACGGACACGACGACCTGCCAGCCGTAGGGCCGGATGTAGTGCCAGAGCCGTCCGAGGATGCGCCGGTCGTAGACCTTGCCGACCAGCGCTTCCTCGTCGTAGTACGCCTGGCTCATCGCGCGCCTCGTGCGGCTTCAGCGTCGAGTTCGCGCTCGTCGAGATCGACTGAGGCAGCGCGGGCGAGCAGTTCCTCGCGGCGCTGCAGCCGGTAGAGCCGCGCGTACACGCCGTCGCGCTCGAGCAACTCGTCGTGCGTGCCAGCCTCGACCAGCCGTCCCTCGTCGAGCGCGACGATGAAGTCCGCGTCTCGCAGCGTCGAGGTGCGGTGTGCGATCACGACGGTCGTGCGGCCGGCGGCGAACTCGCGCATGCGGCGAAGGATCTCCTCCTCCGTGTGCGTGTCGACGTGCGCCAGCGCGTCATCGAGGATGAGGATCGGTGCGTCCTTCAGCAGTGCTCGCGCGATCGAGGCGCGCTGCTTCTGCCCTCCGGACAGCGTCACGCCTCGCTCACCGATGACGGTGTCGATGCCCTCCGGGAACTGCTCGAGGTCGTTCGAGAGTTGCGAGGTCTCGAGTGCTCGCTGCATCGAGGACTCGGTCGGGTCCACGCGTCCGAAGCCGATGTTGTCGCGCAACGAGTCCGAGAAGAGGAACGATTCCTGCGGTACGAACGCGACCGCGGAGCGCAGCTGCTCGAGGGGCCACTCGCGGACGTCCACGCCGTCGACCTCAACCGAGCCGCTGAGCGGGTCGAAGACTCGCGGCACGAGACCCGCGAGCGTCGTCTTCCCGGACCCGGTGGCGCCGACGAACGCGACAGTCGTGCCCGCGGGGATATGGAGGTCGACGTCGTGGAGGACGGGCCCGCCCTCGTAGCCCGCTGTCACATCGCGGAAGTCGATGGCGCCACGCACCTCGGTGGGCGTGGTCGGCGTCGAGGGATCGAGGATGCGCGGCTCGGTCTGGAGGATCTCGTTGATGCGGCGCAGCGAGACGGTGCCCTGCTGCCAGCCGGCGATCAGCCAACCGAGGGACGCGAGCTGCCCGCCCAGTAGCCCGAGGTAGGTGCTGAACTGGACGAACTCGCCGAGCGTGATCCGGCCGGACAGCACGTCCTGCCCGCCGAACCAGAGCACCAGGGCGGTCGAGCCCCCGGTCACCGCGATCATCACGGGGAAGAGTCCGGACGTGTAGAGGGCGAGGCTCATCGACTTCGCCATCAGCCGCTCGTTCTCACCGGTGAACGACTCGATCTCGGTGTCCTCGAGCGCGTGCGCCTTGATCGCGCGGATGCCGGAGATGCTCTCCTGCACGCGGTTCGTCAGTTCGGCGAACTGCAGCGACACCGCCATGTAGCGCTTCTCGACCGAGGTCTCGAAGAACGAAACGGCGATGGCGATGACCGGCAGGTACGCGAGCGCGATCAGTGCGAGCCGGACGTCCACGGACAGCAGGAACGCCACGCCGAGCGTCAGCATCGCGACGGTGCGCACGGCGTCGATCAGGGTGGGTCCGGTGAAGTCGCGGACGTACTGCAGGTCCTGCGTACACCGCGCCATCAGGTCGCCGGTGCGCGAGTCGACGTAGAAGCGCTGGTCGAGGCGCATGAGGTGTCGCAGCAGGTCGTTCCGCATGTGGTACTGGACGTGGTAAGCCGTACCGGACACGAGATGCCTCGAGGCCGCACGCATCACGCTCTCGACGGCTGCCAGGGCGAGGATGATCGCCCCGTAGCGCGCGAGCTCTCCGCGCGAGACGCCGGCCTCGATGCCGTCGATGGCGTCGCGGATGAGGAACGGCGGGAGCATCGCCATGAGCGACGCGCCGAGGAGCGCGAAGAACCCGATCCCGAACCGAACTCGGTAACGCCAGAGGTAACGGTAGAGGATGTTCCCGCGATGGGCGACGCGTCGCCGTTCGCTCGCCACGACCACGTGAAGCTCCGTCTGCGTCCGCACCCCCACGACCGAGGGCTCTGGCACGCTGGTTGGCGTGGCCGCACAGGTGCAGCCATCTGCCCGGGTGGGAACGCCGGACCGATGATGCTAGTGATTACCGGCGTTTTGGGGAAGCCCGCCGTGCCGCCGGATGGCCTACTCTCGGTGCAGCGACGAGACCTCGAGAGGAACGACATGCCCCAATTGAGTCAGGAAGTCCTGGAACGCCACCTCCGGGCGGCGAGGGAGTACCTCGTCCACGCCGCCTACTACCGGCAAGTGGTGGACTACAACCAGGTCTACCGCGCGATGGGCACCGGCCGCGCATACATCGGCCAGGTCCTCGACGAGTTGAACCGGCGCGAGCACGCAGCCGGACGCCCGCTGCTCTCCGCGATCGTTGTCACCAAGGAGGGCGGCGCGCCGAGCCGAGGCTTCTACACCGTGGCGAGTGAACTCGGCCTCTACGACGGAGGCGACAAGCAGTCCTTCTGGGCCGAGCAGCGCGATCGGGTCTGGAACTTCGACTGGCGGCGCTGAACGTCGCGCGAAGCCTCAGCCCTTCGAGCCGCGCCGCCGTGCACGCTCGTGGCCGTCGAGGATGGCCTTGCGAAGGCGCACGGTCTTCGGAGTGACCTCGAGACACTCGTCCTCGCGCAGGAACTCGAGCGCCTGCTCGAGTGAGAGCGGCCGGTAGGGAATGAGCTTCTCGGTCGCCTCGGAGGTCGAGGAGCGCATGTTCGTGAGCTTCTTCTCGCGCGTCGGATTCACGTCCATGTCTTCGGAGCGAGCGTTCTCGCCGATGATCATGCCCTCGTAGACCTCGGTGCCGGGTGGGACGAAGAGCATGCCGCGCTCCTGGAGGGAGAGCAGGGCGTAGGTCGTGCTCGGGCCGCGGCGGTCGGCGACCAGGCTGCCGGTTGGCCGCGTGCGCAGCTCGCCGTGCCATGGTTCGTAGCGCTCGAAGACGTGGTGCATCTGGCCGGTGCCGCGGGTCTCCGTGAGGAACTCGGTGTGGAAGCCGATCATCCCGCGCGCCGGCACGAGGTAGTCGAGGCGGACCCAGCCGGTGCCGTGGTTCACCATCTGCTCCATGCGCCCCTTGCGCAGGGCGAGCAGCTGTGTGACCACGCCGAGGTAGTCCTCCGGAATGTCGATCGCGAGCCGCTCGACGGGTTCGTGCGTTCTGCCGTCGATCTCGCGCGTCACGACCTCGGGCTTGCCGACCGTCAGCTCGAAGCCCTCGCGCCGCATGGTCTCGACCAGGACGGCGAGTTGGAGCTCGCCGCGGCCCTGCACCTCCCACGTGTCGGGACGGTCTGAGGGCATAACGCGGATCGAGACGTTGCCGATCTGCTCCGCGTCGAGGCGGTTCTTCACCATGCGGGCGGTCAGCTTCGTGCCGTCCTGCCCGGCGAGCGGCGAGGTGTTGATGCCGATGGTCATCGCGAGGCTGGGCTCGTCGACGTGGATCACTGGCAACGGTCGCGGGTCTTCGGGGTCGGCGATGGTCTCGCCGATGGTCACCTCCACGATGCCGGCGATGGCGATGATCTCGCCCGGGCCCGCCTCCTCCGCGTCGACGCGGTCGAGGCCTTCGGCGACGTAGAGCTCGCTGATGCGAACACGCTCGATCTCTCCGTCGACGCGGCACCACGCCGCCTGCTGGCCGCGGCGGATGGTGCCGTGGCGCACGCGGCAGAGCGCGAGACGGCCCACGTACGGCGAGGCGTCGAGGTTCGTGACGAGCGCCTGAAGCGGGTGCTCCGGCTCGTGTACCGGCGCCGGGATGTGCGTCAGCAGAAGTTCGAAGAGCGGACGCAGGTCCGTCCCCGGCGCGTCCGCGTCGAGCGACGCCTGCCCCGCGCGCGCATTGCAGTAGACGATCGGGAACTCGATCTGCGAGTCGTTCGCGTCCAGGTCGAGGAACAACTCGTAGACCTCGTCGACAACTTCCTTGATGCGCGCGTCCGGCCGGTCGACCTTGTTGACCACAAGGATGATCGCGAGCTTCGCCTCGAGCGCCTTGCGCAGCACGAAGCGGGTCTGCGGCAGCGGTCCCTCGCTCGCGTCGACCAGCAGGAGGACGCCGTCGACCATCGTCAGACCGCGTTCGACCTCGCCGCCGAAGTCGGCGTGTCCGGGGGTGTCGACGATGTTGATCTTTGTCTCGCCCCAGCGCACCGCGGTGTTCTTCGCGAGGATGGTGATGCCCTTTTCGCGTTCGAGGTCCATCGAGTCCATCACGCGTTCGGCCATCTCGCCGTGCGCGGCGATCGAGCCGGATTGACGCAACATCGCGTCCACCAGAGTGGTCTTGCCGTGATCGACGTGCGCGATGATTGCGACGTTACGGATGTCGTCTCGAGTCTGGGGCATGCGTTGATCGCTCCGAGCGGCTTGGAGGACAGACGGGAAGGCCCGGCGTTGCCGGGCCCTCGATCAATCGGTCGTCCGGTTCAGTCAACCGAGAGAGTTGTGGCCGCGGTCCTGCGACGCGGCCACACTCGAAGGTGCGTTTCCCGAGGGTACTCCGCTAGTCCCAGCCGCGCCCGCCGCCGCGACCGCCACGGTCGAAGTCCCGGCCACCGCGGTCGTAACCGCCACCGCCGCGGTCGTATCCACCACCGCCGCCGCGGTCGTATCCACCGCCGCCTCCGTACCCGCCGCCATAGCCGCTGCGGGCCGGGCCACGACCGCCTCCGCCTTGCTCACGAGGCTTGGCCTCGTTCACGCGCAGGCTGCGGCCACCGAAGTCGCGTCCATCAAGGGCCTGGATCGCCTTGGGGGCGTCCTCATCCGACATTTCGACGAATCCGAAGCCACGAGGCCGTCCGGTCTCGCGGTCGTTCGGCAGGGCGCAGGAGATCACTTCTCCGTACGCCTGAAAGAGCTCCCGCACGTCATCCTCGGTCGAGGAGAACGGCAGGTTTCCGACATAGATCCTCTGGCTCACGTCCAACACTTCCAGCCAGCGCGACAGCGCGGCATCATTGCCCGTCCGGCGCCGGGCACCATCGAAACCTCAGACTCCACACCGGCTGTGCAGGACGTACGGCCTTCGAACGGGTTCTGAGGGGCGCCACGCCGGGACGCCAAAATCACGATAGCATCGGGAAGCGTACGCGACATATCGCGCCGTCCAATTCCTGAAGAATTTTTCCCCCGCACGTGCGGACAGCACCGCTCGCCTTCCTTGCTCGCTTCCCTTCCTCGACTCGCGCTCGATTCACCGAGCGAGCGCTGCCAGGACCTCCGCCTTCAAGGTGACGAATTCGGATGACGTCAGGTGATGCGTCGTGCGCGGGCGAGGCAGCGGCACTTCGATGCGGCGCACGACCTCGCCGGGCCGCGGCGACATCACGTACACCGCATCCGAGAGTGAGAGAGCCTCGTCGATGTCGTGCGTGACGAGAACGACGGTGCGGCCGTCCCCGCGCCACACGTCCTGCAACCAACCGTGCATCTGGCGCCTGGTGATCGCATCGAGCGCCCCGAACGGCTCATCAAGAAGCAGCGTCTGCCTCGGGACCAGAAAGGTGCGCAAGAGCGCGAGCCGCTGGCGCATGCCGCCCGAGAGCTGCGAGGGCCACGCGCGTTCGAAGCCGCTGAGCCCGAAGCGCTCGTAGAGCGCTGCTGCGCTGGCACGTGCCTCCGCGCGCGCGATGCCGCTCATCTCCGCGCCCAGCGTGGCATTGTCGCGGACACGCCGCCATGGCAGCAGCAGGTCGCGCTGCGGCATATAGCCCACGAGGCCGGGGCGGCCCAGCGCGCGCTCCGTGCCCACTCGCGCGTCGCCACTCGAGGGGACGAGGAGGCCCGCGAGGATGCGCAGCAGCGTGCTCTTCCCGCAGCCACTCGGTCCGACGATGCTGACGAATGCGCCCTCCGGCACGGCAAGCGAGACGTTCCGCAGCGTCTCAACGGGGCGTGCGCCCGCGAAGGTGTGGCTCACGTCACGGAGCTCCACAGCCGGAGCGGCCCGACGGACCGGCGCCGTCTCGCGAGGGGCGGTCGTAGTCATGGCTGTCCCTCTAGTCCGGCAGGAAGTCGTTCGTGAACGCCTCGGTCACGTCGACCTCTGCCTCGGTCATTTCCAGCTCACGGAGGAACTGCTCGAAGCGTCGCCAGACCTCCTCGCGCTGGATCCCCCAGGGAGTGCCGTCGCCGTGGTACAGCGGCGCGTGGTACTGGGCTGATGCTCGCACGAGCGTCTCATCGAGCTCCGGCACCGCCTCCAGGAGCATGGTCGCCGCCGCGTCGGGCTCCTCGGCGGCGAAGTCGTACCCGCGCGCGGTCGCCTCGAGGAAGCGCTCCACAAGCTCCGGGCGTTCTTCGAGCGTCTGCTCGCTGGCGATGAAGACCGGCGTATACCAGTCCGGAATGCAGTCGAGGTGGTCCACGAACTTGATCGTCGTGATGTCCCGCCCGAGGCTCTCTCGCGCTAGGATCACATCCCAGCCCTCGAATACCCACACAAAGTCGTAGTGCCCCGAGTCCATCCCGACGATGTAGTCGACGTTGCCAACCTCGACGTACTCGATCGTCGACGGGTCGCCGCCGTCGCACTCGACGAGCGTGTCGATCAGCTCCCGTTCGAGCGGGCCGCCGAAGCCACCGTAGGTCAGCCCTTCGAGGTCGCGCGGACTCGAGACGCCGCTCTCTGCAAGGAGCATGAGGCTCGAGTCGTTATGGGGGAGGATCGTGGCGATCGACACGACCGGTGCGCCCTGCGCACGCGCAGGAATGAGCGACTCCGCGACGGAAAAGCCGAAGTCCGCTTGGCCCGCCGCCACCACCTGCAGACTCCCGGCCGTGGCGGGTTCGACGATGCGGAGGTCGATGCCGGCCTCCTCGTACCAGCCCTGGGCCAGCGCCGCGTAGATCCCGGCGTGGTGGTTGTTCGGCGTCCAGCTGAGCATCAGCGTGACCTCGGTCGTGTCCGGCGTCTCGCCGGCGGCCTCGGTCGGTGCCGCCCCCGCTGCTGTGGAGGCGGAGTTGACGTCGTCGCCGGCAGGCTCGTCGCTCTCGGTCGTGCAGCCGAGTGCGAGCACGCCAACGACGAGCGCCAGGACGGCGCGCCACAGGTGTATGGATGGACTCATCGGGAACCCTCCTCCGTCCGCGAGGCCGCACGCCACGGCATCGCCAGCCGTTCGGCCAGGTGCACCGCGGTGAACAAGGCGATCGAGAGCGCTGCGATCAGCACGATGGCGACGAAGACGCGGTCGACTCGGAACGCCGTCTGTGAGCGCGTGATGAAGAGGCCAAGGCCGGAGCTCGCCCCGACCCACTCGCCGATGACCGCGCCGATGACTGCGTAGGCGGCGCTGATCTTCAGCCCGGCGAAGAACGAGGGGATGGCGGAGGGGATGAGGACGGTGCGGAGCACCTGCAGTCGCGACGCGCCCATCGAGCGCACGAGCTCCACCATCTCGCGATCCGCGCCGCGCAGCCCGTCGACCGTGTTCACCGCGATCGGGAAGAAGCCCGCCAGCGCAACGACGAGCACCTTCGGCGCCATCCCGAAACCGAACCAGATGACGAGCAGTGGTGCGAGCACGATCAGCGGCACGTTCTGCGACACGACCACCACTGGGTAGACCGCACGCCTCGCAAAGCTGGAGCCGGCGATGATCGCGGCCAGCGTCACTCCTGCAACCGCCGCCAGCGCCAGCCCGAGCAGCGCCTCGCCCACGGTCGTTCGGAGGTGTGCGGGCAACAGCTCGCGTGTCTCGAGGAATGCAGTCCAGACACCGCTCGGTGCGGGGAGCAGGTACGGCGCCACGTCGAATGCGGCGACTGCCACCTCCCAGCCGACGACGAGCAGCACGAGGAACGCCGCGGCCGGCGCGTAATCGCGCGCCAGCCCTCCGGCGCTCCTCGCCCGCGATCTCATGCGGTGCACGGGGACCGCCGTGCCTACCGGAACTTCCCGGTCAGGCTGTCCATCGTCGATTGGCGCGCCGGGTCGGCAGACTGACTCACCTTGATCACGCTGACGAGGCCGTCCGTGCCGGACTCGAGGCAGGCCTCGTGGATGTGGCGCAGGAGAGACCAGAGCTTGTCGGGTTCGCCCTCGACGGTGGTGCCGAGCGCGCCGACCTCGAACTTGAGGCCGGAGTTCTGGATGACGGCGATGGCCGCTTCGACGTGCTTGTAGGGGTTGTCAGGCGTCCCGGGTGGGCGCGCCAGGCACTGGATCTCGGCGATCACGAGGAACCTCCGCTCGCTGCGTGCGCAGTGCACCGCGGAGGAACGCGCTTCGGCGTGGCGCTCGTGGTCGGCAGATGTCGAACGACGGGTCAAGGCGGGCGTGTTGCCCGCATCCGTTCAGCATGGCCGCTTCCCTACGCTCGCATTACCGAGATCAGGTTCCTGGGGTTGTCCTTGCGGATCTCAGCCTTGCGGCCCCCCCAGCGGCACACCGCCATCGGTGTATGGGCCGCAGGCTACGAGTGACAGTTCGGTCCGTCAACTTTGCCAACATTTTTCACACAATTCCGCACAGAAGTTCTGAATGGAGCGAGCACAATACGCGGATCGCACCTAGACTCCGCCGCGCGGCACCCCCGCCTCCCGCAGCGGCGCGGGTGGACGGCGGATCCCGAGATCAGGGTTTTCCCCGACATTCACGCTTAAGAGTCGGGACCATCCTGACGACGATTGAGACGAACGCTTAGCGGCATGACGGCTGCACAAGATGCGCCGTGCGGGGGAAGCCGAGAATCATGGCTGTCCGCCCCACCAGCGTCAGGACAGGTGACCCTTGTTGCGACGACTGACCCGCGCGGGCGCCGTGCTCCTGGTGATTTCGATCCTGCTCCCCGGCATTGCCTCGGCGGACCCGGGCGCGATTAACGGCGGGAGCCTTCCGGCGCCCGGCGAGACAGGCCTCGTTGTGTGGGGCGGCGGTTCCACTGGCGAGCTGGAATCAGTGGTCGCCGGCGCATGCCCGCCACGCTCAGCCTGGGCGAACCGATCCGGTGGTGGCCTGGTGGGCTTCATCTTCGGCGCACCGAGCGCGGTGAATGCGGACTTCCTCGGCCACTATCCGAACGGTGCGCTGCCCGCGGACACTCCGCTTGTCGTTGTCTGTGGCGGCGGCTCGGCGGCGCTGGCTTCAACTGCCGCCCCGGCAACGGCTCCTGCCAGCCGCGAGGTGCGGATTGCCGCTTCGGTTGGGCCCGAGATCGACAGGGCCGCCGAGGCGGAGATGCTGGCTCTCGTGAACGACGCGCGCGCCTCGGCCGGCCTCGGGAGTCTGCGGCTGGACCAGTCGCTCGTGGCGGTCGCTCGTGCCCACTCGACCGACATGTGGTCTCGAGGCTTCTTTTCGCACGTGAACCCGGACGGCCTCGACCCCTTCGACCGTATGCGCGCTGCCAACGTCGAGTTCGGTTGGGCCGGCGAGAACCTCGCGATCGCGCCGACGACCGCGGTCGCACACGGCAACCTGTTGGACTCGCCCGGCCACCGCGAGAACCTGCTGAACCCGAACTTCGAGAAGGTGGGTATCGGGGTCGCGTACCACGCGGACCTGGGTCTAATCTTCACTCAGGTATTCACAGATTGAGCCGTCCTGCCTCAAGCGCTGACTCCCCGGTCGCCTGTTCGCCCGATGGCCAGTACGCGATGCGAAGCGCACGCTAGGCGCGGCGCACCCGCTCGCGCCCCTGGAGTGTGACCCGATGGTCGTTGAGAGCGGAAGTCGCGCGCCGCGCCTCGGTAGCGCCGTTGCCTACTTCTCGATGGAGATCGCGCTCGAGTCCGCGATCCCGACGTACAGCGGGGGCCTCGGCGTCCTGGCGGGCGACACCCTGCGCGCCGCGGCAGACCTCGGGGTGCCGATCGTGGCGGTCACGCTCCTGCACCGTGGGGGCTACTTCCACCAGCATCTCGACGACTTCGGCAACCAGCACGAAAGCCCGGACCCCTGGTCCCCCGAGAACCGCCTAACGGAGATGGAACCGCGGGCGACCGTTGTGGTGGGCGGACGCGAGGTCGAGCTGCGCGCTTGGCGCTACACGATGCGCGGAGTCACGGGGCGGGACGTCGAGGTGTATCTCCTCGATTCATCGCTGCCGTCGAACGACGAGGCGGATCGCACGCTGACCGACCGTCTCTATGGCGGTGACTCGCGCTACCGCCTGGCCCAGGAGGCTGTGCTCGGTCTGGGGGGCATCGCGATACTGCGGGCGCTGGGCTACAACAACCTGCACACCTACCACATGAACGAGGGCCACTCGGCGCTGCTCACAGTGGCGCTGCTCGAGGAGCGCGTCGGCCGCCGCGAAGGTGGCGAGCCCACCCCCGGCGACCTGGCGTTCGTCCGTCAACACACTGTCTTCACGACGCACACGCCCGTGCCCGCCGGACACGATCAGTTCCCGATCGACCTCGTGTACGAGGTTCTCGGTGAGACACGAGCCCGTCTGCTCGAGGCGATGGGCGTCATCGAAGACGGCGTGCTGAACATGACGCGACTCGCCCTGACGTACGCGCGCTACACCAACGGCGTAGCGATGCGGCATGCCCAGATCTCCCGCGAGATGTTCGAGGGCCATCGTGTCGCAGCGATCACCAACGGCATCCATGCCGCGACGTGGGCGTCTCCCCCGTTTGCCGCGCTGTTCGACAAGCATCTACCGGATTGGCGTCGCGACAACTTCACGCTGCGCTACGTGGTGGGTATTCCCCTCGAGGAGATCGCTGCCGCGCACATCGAGGCGAAGCGCGCGCTCTTCGGCGAGATCGAGCGCCGCACCGGGCGCGTCCTTCGTCCTGACGTATTCACGATCGGATTCGCTCGCCGTGCCGCCCTCTACAAGCGTGCCGACTTGCTGTTCTCGGACGCTGAGCGCCTCCGCCGACTCGACGGCGAGGTCGGGCCGATCCAGGTGATCTACGCTGGCAAGGCCCACCCGCACGACGAGCCCGCGAAGGCGTTGATCCGACGGGTCTTCGAAAGCGCCGAGGCCGTTCGGGACAGCGTCCCGTTCGTCTGGCTGGATGACTACGACATGGACCTCGGGGCGCTCCTCACCGCCGGCGTCGACATCTGGCTGAACAACCCCGAGCGTCCCCTCGAGGCGTCCGGTACCAGCGGGATGAAGGCGGCGCTCAACGGCGTGCCGAGCCTCAGCGTCCTCGATGGCTGGTGGATCGAGGGTCACGTCGAGGGGGCGACGGGCTGGGCGATCGGGCTGGGATGGGGTCCCGAGCTCGACCCGGCCGAGGACGCGCATTACCTCTACGACAAACTCGAGCGGACGGTGCTGCCGCTCTTCTATCAGCGCCCGCGGGACTTCACCGCGGTCCGGCGCGACTCGATCTCCCTCAATGGGTCCTTCTTCACGGCCCAGCGCATGATGCAGCAGTACGTGTCGAACGCGTACGGGCTGGCGATGCAGTAGGGGGCTTGCAGGAACGTCGACGAGCTACTCGACGGGGACGGTGACCGGCGCGGCCTCGCGAGTGGTGTCGCCCCCACCCTTCTCGGCCACGCGGTAGACGAGGCTGCGCCCCGAGGCGAGCAGCCACTGCGCGTGCAATGCGGGCAGCGCGCTCCAGGTGAACGTGATCACCGCGAGGAACGGCCACGTGAGCAGCTGCAGCGCTGCCCGCGCGCGCGACACGTGCGCCGGTCGCGGACCTCGGAGCCGCCACTCGAGCGCGATGATGGCGACGAACGGGATGAGGCAGAGCGCGAGCAGGAACGCCGCGAGGTTCAGCGCGATGGCGGGGTTGATGATGCCGCTGCCGTCGAACTCGAGCCACGATTCCACGTCGGTGAAACGCGTGAAGCTCCAGAACGGGCCGGGCAGGTGGTACTTGGCGTCCAGCCACCACCCGGGCATCGGCGCGCCGAGGCCGGCGAACTTCAGCGGGAGCGCCACCCCCAGCGTGACCAGGAACCATTGCGAAGCCCAGAGAACATGCACTCGCGTCAGGTCGAGCGCTTGCTTTACACCGCGCAACAACCCGAGGGCGGACCCTCGGTTGAACGCCGCGCGCCAGGCATAACCGATGTCCGACGCACCCCATGCGTGGCGCACGGTCTGGGCGTAGTGGGCGCGAAGTGTCTTCGTGTACCCGCCAGCGTCGACGCAGTCGTTGCCGAGCGGCAGCATCAGCGGCTCGACGTGCACCCTCGACCCCAGCGCGAAGCGGCACTTGAGGTACAGGTGCCAGTCTTCGGGGATGACTTCCTCGTCCCAGTAGTCGACTTCGTGCAGCATCGACCAACTGAGCGAGTAGCACGACGTCGGTATGCGGGTGCTCCACGGGAGCGACAGCTTTGCCACGCGGATGATGCTCGACAAGCCGTCAGGGATCCGCAGGGGCGCCGGGATCTCCCAGATGTTGTTGCGGTTGAGGATGACCGGCTGCCAGAAGGTCCGCGTGCGGTCCGGCGCTGTGAGGAACATATAGTTCAGCGCCTCGAAGTGCCGCGGGTGGAAGTCGGAGTCCGCGTCGCAGGAGGTGACCGTGTAGCGGGCGAGGTCGTCGCCCGCGCGGACGATGAGCCGCTCGAAGGACTCGCGCGCCGCCCACGCCTCGTTCGAGCCCTTGCCCGGAGTCTCACCCACGATGCCCGCGGGGTGGAACGTCGCGAAGGCGTCGTGGAAGCGATCGCGGTGCCGCGCGAGGAGGTTCGCGGCCTTCTCCACGGCCCCCTGTTCCCTCGCCTCCATCGCGAGCACGAGCACGATCTGCTCGGCGTTCGCCTGCGCTGCCAGCGATGCGACCGCTCGCTCGAGGATGGCCTCGGGCTCACGGTAGTTCGGGATGATGACGAGGTGGCGCGGCCACCCCCAGTCCTCGGACCTTCCGGTACGCCACCGAACTCTCGACGCGTAGCGCGACCTCCAGTTGCTGCGCTCCCAGCGGGACATGCGCGCCATCCCGAGAAGGCAACCGACGACGATGCCGCACGTCTGGAACAGCCAGTAGGCGTTGAAGGCGATGATCGCCACGCCGAGCGCGATGGCCGTGGGCGTCGTCCAGGGCGCCCAGAGGAGGCTCGACGCAACGAAGACCGCGATCGCGAGCGGGGCGACGTTCCCCAGCCGCTCGACGCGTCGTGATCGTGCGTAGACCTCGGGCGTCCATCGGGCCCGGCCCTCGGGAGTCGTTGGGGCAAGGTTGCCGGGACCGTGGGTCGCGGACGAGTGGCCCGCGGGGACCGTCATGCAGTCCGGCCAGTTGCGGCGAGGCAGGCAGGTCGGTCCGGAGGCGCGTACACGGGAGTGAGATGTCTCCTCGCTGGGACAACTACTGATCGAGGCTACCGCCTCTGTGAATCATCATTCGCGCGGGGACCAGTGAGCGCAACAGCCTCAAGGCAGTGCTTTCGGCGCCGTCGGGGTCAGCGAACGTCTGTCCACGCTGCTGCGCCCTGCTGGTAGAGGTCGGTGACATCGCAGCCGATCCCCAGGACACTCCAGCCTCGTTCGCTGCGATCGAAGGGGAGGAAACTCATCCGGAGCCACCGGCGCGGCTGCTCCGGCCGTTCGATGGCAAACACAACGTTTGTCTGGGGGGGAGTCCCGATCGGGCCGCTACTTGGGCGGGATGTTCGATCAGGGGGATCTCACGGCCGCCCGGGAGAAAGTAGCGGCTCCCGCCAACGCTCACCCGCCCCGCCACCGAGACGTCCCCGAGCAGGAAGACCTGCCGAGTACCGTCGTTCAGGTACAGGAGACGTCCGTCCGGGTCGCGAACTGAGATCACGAGCCCCGAGTCGGTGTCGAGCGCGTTCAGCGCCGACTCGAGCGACGCAGGGTGGCCCAAAGCCGCGAGCAACGAGACGGGATCGCGTTCCTCAGTCACTCCAGGAGTTCCCTCGTAACCTGCCCGCGCCCTTCGTCGGGCGAGTATCGAACGTGCCGCCGCCCATGCCAACCCCGTTTGGCTGCCGCTTCGTCGCGGACGCTCAGCGTGATACTCTCTGGCGAATGATAAGGTGCTTGAGCGTCTTCGTGGTTGCGAGTGTCTGAGACGCCACCTGTCTCCTGGCAGTTCGATGCCCCGGACATCGGCGAGCGCCTGGAGTGGCTCACTGCGGCTGCTCGGTCCTCGGGACTCACGGTCACCGAGGTAAACCTCGAGTCCCGCCATGACGTCTTCCTCGATACACCCGACGGTCGTCTGGCGGACGCCGGGCGGGTGCTGCGGATCGCACTGGCAGAGACCAGCGCCGAAGCCTCGGTCGAGGCTCTGCACCGGACGACCAACCGCGCCGCTTCCCTCTGCGAGCAGCTCCCCGACACGGCGATCGCCGCACCGCTCTCGGCGCCGGGGGCGGTGGGGCAGCGCCTCCGAACGCTATGCGGGACGCGTCCTCTCCGTGTGCTGCGGGAGGAGCGCACCGAGAGCCAGCGCTACCGTGTGCGGCTCGGCGACTACGAAGCAGGCGAGGTGCGGTTCGACGCCGTAGAGGTGCTCCGGGAGGACGGCTTCCCAATCGAGCGATGTCATACCGCGAAAGTCACCTCGAAGCCCGATGCCATCGCCATCGTCGCCCCGTTCGTGGGCGCACTTCGGGCTGCCGGGGGGTTGACCCCTCTGCGCACGAGCGACGCCACGCACTCCGAGGACGTATCCGAGGAGGCGCTTCCTCCGACCGCCCGAGCGCCCTCAATCAGGCGGAAGTCGCGGCATCACGCAACGGTAGGCGGCTTCGTCGCGCAGCAGTTGCGTGGCGTGCGTCGAGAGCTCGCAGCGTCCGAGCCGGGAGTGCGCCTCGGCGAGGATCCACGCGCGCCTCGGCAAATGATGCTTACCGCACGGCGCGCTGAGGCGTTGCTCGAACTGTTCGACGCACACCTCCCGCGCTTCTCGCGCACGCGCATCGTGCGGCGCGCTCTCGCTCAGCTCGCGTACGCCCTCGAAGCGATCGAGGGGGTCGACGAGCGGCGTCTCTGGCTCCGGTCGCGACTGGACTCGCTGGCGGGCGACGTCAACATCGCTGCTGCCGACCTCGCGCCCCTGGAAGCGCTCCTGGCGCAGCGGCGAACCGAGGCACAGGCGAGCGTCGTCGAGGTGCTCGACTCGCGCATGTACGGCGTGCTGCTCGGGGACCTGGCAATCCTCGCTGACCTCGCCGACGACCAGTTCCCGACGCGCCTGTGCGATGTCGCGCCGCGGCTGATCGAGGCGCGACATCGCCGGCTCAAGCGCGCGGGGCGGCGCATCCGGGCCAAAGCTTCAGTGGCGGAGCTGCGCTCGCTGGGACTCGAGGCGGCGCGCATGCGCTTCGCGGCGGAACTCCTCGCGACGGAGTACCGCCGCCCCGCCCGCGAACTCGCCGCCGAGGCGCAGCGCCTCGAGGAACGTGTCGCGGTCCATCGAGCGGCGGCCGCCAGTATCACCTCGCTGCGAGCGCTGGCTTCGAGCGTGGACGCCGCGCTGCCGCCCACGACCGTGTTCGCGATGGGCGTGCTGGCCGAGCAGGAGCGTGCGCGAGCCCGGACGGCTCGGCCTCGCTTTCGGGCGGAGGTGAGGCGGTTGGGGCGGAAGTCGTGGCCCCGCCTGGTCCAGCGGATGCGTTGCGCACGAGGCCGTGGCACACCCGTCCCCCATAGGGTCTTCCAGGCCCACGCCCTGGGCCCCGGCGCGACTTCACTCCCCGGCGACGAGACCTCGCAGGCACAGGACCACGACCTGCGTCCACTCGCGGTGCCCGAGGAGAGCCTGTCGCTCGCAGCCCTCGGGGAGGCGGTGGAGGCAGCAGTGCCGGCCGCGTCCTCGCGCCCAGAGAGTGCTGGTGCCGCGCCCTCCTCGCCTGCCCGGCGTCTGCAGAACGGCACGCCGGGGTTGCTCGGCTGAAGTCGGATGCGCGGCGCTCAGACGAGGGTCACGAACCATCCGGCCCATGCGGCGCCGAGGACTGACACCAGGCCCAACCAGACCGGAAGCGCGTAGCGCCACGGTCCGCTGGCACGGGCGGCAACGAGCTTGCTCAAGGTGTTCGTCGTCAGACCCGCGAGGATCGCGACCACGCCGTCCTCGACCTCGGCGCCCCCTGTGGCGACGAGTGAGGCGGCCGCGATTCCGGCGGCGTGCGCGTCCGCAAGGCCTCCGAGCGCAGCTGCAAGGATCAGGCCGCCACGCCCCAGTTCTTCGTTGATCGCGCCCGCGAGGAAGAGCACGGCGGCGACAACCGCGGCGAACAGCAGCGCTGCGCGTAGGTCGAACGCACGGCCTCGCAGCGGTGGTCCGTCTCCGGACTCGCGAGTGGCGTGGTAGGCGAGCACGGCCGCGTAACCGACGGCCACCGCACCCGCGCTCGCCAGCGGGACGATGAGCGCGCGGAGGAGGTCGCCGGCCAGCGCGCCGACCACGATCGCCATCTGTACGACCGTCGCGACGGTCGAGAGCACCGCGGCGGCGATCGCCGGTCTCAGGAGTGCGGCATGCTCTCGCGCTCGTGTCCCCATCGCGCCGATGGTCGCGGTGCTGGAAACGAACCCGCCGGCCAGCCCGGCGATCGGAAGTCCGTAGCCCGGGCCGAGCGCACGCACAAGGACGTAACCGATCCCGCTGATGCCGATCACGATCACGACGAGGCGCCAGATCGAGAAGGGGTTGACCGCCTCATACGGATCGATGGCGCGATCCGGGATCAGCGGCAGCACCACGACGGCGGCGACCGCGAACGTCAGCAGGTCGCGCAGTTCCTGCTCGCTGAGGATGCGTCCGACGAATTCGTGGAGGGTCTCGCGCGACATGAGCACGATCGCGACGACGACGGCGACCGCCGACGCCAGCGTCGGATCTCGCTGCGCGAGGACGCCGAGGAAGAACGTCGCGACGAACGCGACCTCGGTGGTCATCCCCGTGTCGGCGCGATCGCCCAGGGCGTAGGCCGCGATCGCAGCCGCCGCAATGAACGCGGCAGCGACGCCGATCGCCGCCGGGTGTCCGAGCACCCCGGCGACGCCACCGAGGAGCGCGGCGAGCGCGAAGGTGCGGACCCCGGCGAACGTACGCGGGCCGCCGTCGACCATCCGCCGCTCGCGCTCAGCGCCGATCAGCAAGCCGATGCCGAGGGCAATCGCGAGCCGCCACGCCTCTTCGAGTTCGCCGGGCATGCGGGGCAATATCCGGCGTTTGGCGTCCCTACACCAGCCCTAGCCGGAAGCGCAGGCCGCGGCCTCGAGTGGGCGGTGGGGCGTGGCCGGCGAGCACTTCCTCGGGCAGCGACGCCAGGTCGCTCGCGGAGGAGCGGCTCAATCACGCGCAGAATTGACGCGCCATAGCCACCCGGATAGTGTGCGCGCGCACCCGAGGAGGCACGAATGGCCGGGAAGCATCTCGAAGGCAAGGTGGCGATCGTCACCGGTGGCGCGGGCGGTATGGGCTCCTGGATCTGCAAGATCTTTGCGGAGCAGGGCGCGAAGGTGATCGTCGCGGACACAGGCGCCGACGTCGAAGGCCGCATGGGGATGGACCCCTCGCGCGTGAACGCGGTGGTGGACGAGATCAAGGCGAACGGCGGCGAGGCGGTCGGCGCCATCGGCGACGTGTCGGAGATGGATGTTGCCGAAGGGCTGGTGCGCACGGCCCTCGACACGTGGGGCCAGCTCGACATCCTGGTCGCGGCGCACGGGATCCTGCGTGAGCGCATGATCTTCAACATGACCGAGGACGAGTGGGACGGCGTCATCAAGGCGCACCTCAAGGGGTGCTTCGCCGTCACCAAGTTCGCCGCGATGTGGTGGCGCCAGGCACGCGATCACGGCGGCCGGATCATCTACTTCACCTCGACGGCGGGCATCACGGGCGGAGCGGGCCAGCCGAACTACTCGGCGGCGCACGCCGGCAAGATCGGCCTCAGCCTCTCGAACGCGCAGGCGCTGGCGCGGTACGGCGTCACGTCGAACTGCATCTCGCCCGGCGCCTCGACGCGCATGACCGATCGCGGCCTCGGCGTGGACCAGGAAGGACCGCCGCCGAGCGAGTCCGCCGCGGGCACCTCGCGCGACCCGAAGAACGCTGTTCCCGCGATCGTCTACCTCGCCTCGGACGAGGGGAAGGACATCACTGGGCGCGTCATCGGCGTGACCGGCCACAAGATCACGATGTGGCGAGAGCCGGCCTGGGACCGCACGATCTACTCCTTCGACCCGTTCTGGGACATCGACGCCCTATTCGAGCTCATGCCGGAGACGCTGGCTGCCGAGAACGGCGCGTTCGTCGCCTTGCCCGGGCGCGTCGGACCGTAAGCGCGACCGCGAACCGATGGACCTGACTGGTACGCAAAGGAGCCACAACGATGGCTAAGCATCTCGAAGGCAAGGTCGCGGTCGTCACAGGCGGCGCCGGCGGCGTGGGTAGCTGGATCTCGAAGATCTTCGCGGAGCAGGGTGCCAAGGTCGTGGTCGCCGACACCGGCGCGGACGTCGAAGGCCGCATGGGCATGGACCCGTCGCGCGTGAACGCGGTCGTCGACGAGATCAAGGCGGCCGGCGGAGAGGCCGTCGCCACCGTCGGCGACATCGCCGACATGGACACCGCCGAAGCGACGATCAAGCTCGCGCTCGACACGTGGGGGCAGCTCGACATCCTGGTTTGCGCGCACGGGATCCTGCGCGAGCGCATGATCTTCAACATGACCGAGGACGAGTGGGACGGTCTCGTCCGCGCCCACCTCAAGGGCTGCTTCGCCCCGACGAAGTTCGCGGCGATCTGGTGGCGCCAGGCCCGCGACCACGGCGGCCGCATCATCTACTTCACCTCGGACGCTGGCATCAGCGGCTCCGCCGGCCAGCCGAACTACTCGGCGGCCCACGCGGGCAAGCTCGGCCTGATGCGTTCGAACGCGCGCGCACTCGAGCGCTACGGCGTGACGTGCAACGTCATCGCGCCGCTCGCCTCGACGCGCATGACCGACCGCGGTCGCGGCGTGGACGCCGAGGGCCCGCCCCCAAGCGAGTCGGCCGCCGGCACCGCGCGTGACCCCAAGAACGTCGTGCCGATCATCGTCTGGCTCGCCTCGGACGAGGGTAAGGTCGCGAACGGCCGCATCTTCGGTGCGGACGGCCACCGCATCTCGGTCTACAACGAGCCGGTGCAGGAGCGCGTCCTCTGGAGCAAGGAGCCGTTCTTCGACATTGACCGGCTGTTCGAGGTCTGGCCGCAGACCATGGCCCGCGGTGGCTACCCGATGCAGCGCATGATCATGGGCGCGGGCGGCGGCGGTGGCGGCGGGGAGAGCGGCGGCGGAGGCGGCAACTAGCCTCGCTCCTCGATCGACTAGCGACGCACGGGGGTGCCCCGCCACGAGCAGGTGCACCATCCGTGCTCGCAGTTCGGGTTCGGGATCGGCTGTTCCTTCAGCGCCGCGCCGAAGCTGAACTGGCGGCCGTGCTGCTCGTCGCACGTCGGACAGCAGCGCGCCTCGATCGCCACGCGTCGATGGTGGCCGCGCTTCTTGTAGTCCTGCACGAGGGCCGAATTCGCGAGCTGTTGCAGTTCGATGTGCGATTGGTCCGGCTGGTGGTCATACAGCCAGCGCGCCTGCACGAGGTAGACGATCCCCATCCCGTCCCAGTCTCGGGCCGCCGCGAAGGCCTCGAGGCGCTGGTCGGCAAGACTCCAGAAGACGGCGCCGGGGTCGGAA
This sequence comes from uncultured Dehalococcoidaceae bacterium, assembly GCA_964479165.1. GTDB lineage: Bacteria > Chloroflexota > Dehalococcoidia > UBA2979 > UBA2979 > CAYZJO01. The sequence goes on along the minus strand of CAYZJO010000002.1, from coordinate 351,477 downwards.
GTGCCGAAGCGCGCCACGTGGGCGCGCTCCGCTTCCTCGAACCGCTGCGTCGTTACACCGATGCGCCACGCCGCCTCGATGGCACGCTGACGCAGTTCGCCGGTGTCGACCGCGGGCCTCGCCTCCGATGTCACACGGCGACCTGGCGGAGGTTCGGCGAGACCTCCAGCGGCGCACCCGTCGCGGCCTTGATCTCCTCGACGGTGACGCCGGGGGCGTGCTCCTCGAGGACGAACCGCCCGTCGCGGACTGCGATCACGCCGAGTTCGGTCACCACCAGCGTCACACCGCGGGGAGCGGTGACCGGCAGGTTGCACTTCTCGAGGAGGCGCGGCTTGCCGTCGCGCGTGGTGTGCTCCATCGCGATCCAGACCTGCTTGGCGCAGGCCGCGAGGTCCATCGCGCCGCCGATGCCGCCCAGGTGCGCCATCCCGTCGTCGACGGTCTTCCAGTTCGCGAACGAGCCGTCCGTGGCCACCTCGTAGGCGCCGAGCATCGTCACATCGACCATGCCGCGCCGGATGAGAGCAAACGAGTCCGCATGGTGCACGATGGTCGCGCCCGGGTTGAGCGTGGCGTACTGGACACCCGCGTTCACGACGTCGGGGTCCTCCTGCCCCTCGGCGGCGAGACCCCCGTAGCCGATGACGCCGTTCTCGGAGGTCAGCGTGATGTCCTGATCCGGCAGGATGAAGTTGGATGCGAGCGTCGGAATGCCGATGCCGAGGTTGACGATCCAGCCGTTCTCCAGGCGCTGCGCGAGGATCGCGCCCATCTGGTCGCGGGTGAGCGGCTGGCGCTCGGTCGTCTCGGTTGTCGTGGTCATCAGGACCCCCTCGTTCCAGCGGCCTGGGCCGCCTGCGGCTGCACGCCCACCATCCGCTGCCGGGTCACAGCAAAGATGCCGTCCGGCGGAATCTGGACGAGACCGCTCACGTAGATGCCCGGCGTGTGGATGCTGTCCGGGTCGAGTTCGCCCGCGGGGACGAGCGGCTGCTCGACCTCGACGATCACGTTCGTCGCGGCCATGGCCATGATCGGGTTGAAGTTACGGGCGGAGAGCCGGTAGATGAGGTTGCCCGCGGTATCGGCCTTCCACGCGCGGATGAACGCGTAGTCGGCGAACAGCGCCTCCTCGAGGAGGTACTCGCGTCCGTTGAAGACTCGCGTCTCGCGGCCCTCGGCGAGTATGGTCCCGACGGCGGCCGGGGTGTAGAAGGCCGGGATGCCTGCGCCGCCCGCGCGGATGCGCTCCGCGAGCGTGCCCTGCGGCGTCAGTTCCGCCTCCAACGCGCCGCTGCGGATCATGTCCTCGGCGGTGCCGGTCCTCGAGGGTCGCGTCGACGCGGTGAAGGCGGCGATGACCTTCTTCACGCGTCCCTCCATCACGAGGTCACCCATCGAGCGCATGTCCGGCGAGCCGGTCGGAAAACCGACGCCGTTCGAGATGGTGGTGATGTCCTTGGCACCCTGATGGTAGAGCGCAGTGGTCAAGTTCCAGGGTGACCCGGGGCCGAAACCGGGGATCATCAGCGAGATGCCGTCTGGAATGTTTGCGACGGCCTCCTGCATCGTGGCAAAGATCGTCGGTTTCGCCATGTAGTGTGGTCCCTCCAGTGGTGATCGCCCCGCAGATTACGACAGCGCAGCGGTCTTGGGGATCGTCGAGCGTAATGCGCGTACGCGGTTTCGGCCGACATTCTCTTTCGATCTACCCACGTGCGCTCGATTCTCCAGCGTGCATGATCCTCCCGCGGCCAGTCACCCTGCAGTCCGGGGAGCGCGCGGATGTGCGGACTCGTAGGCGCGTACTCGTTCGATGGCCGGCCCGTCGATCGCGACTCGCTGCTCCGGATGCGACATCTGCAGCGTCATCGCGGTCCCGACGACGAAGGGATGCGACTCTTCAGCCTGCTCGCCGGCGCCTCCGTCGACGAACACGAACGCCTCGAGGGGCGCGCAACCCTCGAGGGTGGCGTCGGGTTCAACCGGCTCTCGATTCTCGATACGTCCGCTGCGGGCCACCAGCCGATGTGCTCTCCGGACGAACGCGCGTTCATCGTCTACAACGGCGAGACCTACAACGCGTTCGAGCACGTCGCGGAGCTCGAGGCGCGTGGCCACCGCTTCCGCAGTCGCTCGGACACCGAGGTCCTGCTCTACCTCTACCGGGAGTACGGCCTCGACGGGATGCTCGAGCGGATGAACGGGATGTTCGCGTTCGCGCTGGTGGACCTCGATGCGCGGGCGATCTATCTCGTGCGGGACCGCCTCGGGATCAAGCCGCTCTACTGGTACCGGCGTGATTCGCTGCTGCTCTTCGCCTCCGAGGCGAAGGCGTTCCTCGGTCATCCCGAGTTCCACCCGAAGGTCGACGAGGCCGCACTCGACGAGTTCCTGCTGCTGACCTACAACGCCGGCGACGCCTTCCCACTTGAGGACGTGCACCAACTGCCGCCGGGCCACGTCCTCAAAGTCACGCCCGAGGGCTGCGAGCTGCGTGAGTACTGGCACGTCCCCGATCGCACCATCCCGGCCTCGATGTCGTTCGCGGAAGCAGCCGAGGAGCTCGAGCGACGGCTGCGGCTCAGCGTGCGTCGCCAGCTGCTGAGTGACGTCCGCCTCGGCTGTCAGCTCTCGGGCGGCATCGACTCGTCGATGGTAAACGTGCTCGCCGCCGAGGAGGTCGGCGACGGGATCGATGCCGTCTCCATGATTCCGGACGACCCTGCGTGGTCCGAGGAGCGGTGGATGGACCTCGTGACGTCCACCGCGGGTATCCGCAACCACAAGCAGGCGGTCTCCGGCACAAGCATCCTCGCGAACTGGAAGCGCGCCGTCTGGCACATGGACCAGCCGACGCTCGGGGGGCATGCGGCCGTCCTGATGCAGCTGGCGAAGGCTGCGACGCCGTTCGTGACGGTGCTGCTCAGCGGAGAGGGCGCCGACGAGCTCTTCGGTGGGTACACACGCTTCGCCAACACGGCCTTCCGCCAACGATTGGGACCGCTCCTGCCACTGCTCTACCGCATGCCCGGACGTCGAGGTCGAGGCAAGACCGTCCTCGGTGACCGCTGGGGGCAGCGGGACCGCGTCGGCGCGTTCATCTCGGACCACGGGCTCCCTGCCGATGTGTTCACCGCCCTCCGTCCGCGCGGCGACATCGAGGCGCTGCTCTCGAGACGGCGCGCGATCTTCGGAGATCCGAGCGACGACTTCCTGGCGGACTGTCTCAGGTACGACCTCCGCACCTACTGCGTTGGGCTGCTGATCGAGCAGGACAAGATGACGATGGCGAACGGGATCGAGAACCGGCTGCCGTTCCTCGATCACGAGCTCGTCGAGTGGGTGCGGCAACTGCCGACGGACTACCTCGTGCGGGGGTCATTGCTGCCGAGGCACAACGTCTCGAAGAACACGAAGCGCCTGCTGAAGTTGCTCGCCGAGCGCCGCTTCGGGCCGGCATTCGCATACCGCCCGAAGATCGGCTTTGACCTGCCGGCGCACGACTACGCGAGGCACCCGGCGTTCGTCGAATCGATGGAGCGCGAGCTGCTGCCGGGCATGGCGGATCGAGGGCTCATCGATACCACGCTCGTGCGCAGGTGGTGGGCCGACCTCAAGGGCGGCGACAACGCGCCCGCCATGTCCGTCCTCACCATCGCTTCCGTCGAAGTGTGGGTGCGATATTTCCTCGACCGGGAGGCCGCACCGGCGCCTCCAGCCGACGTTCCCGTGGCCTGATCGCGTCTCCGTAGGCGCGGACGCTTTTACACTCGCGCGCACGAGTTCGAGCGTGGTCGGAGGCCGTCAATGGAGTTCGAGGTGACGATCGAGATCGATGCGCCACCGGAGCGCGTGTGGGCGGTGATGTCCGATGTCGAGCGGTGGCACGAGTGGACCGAGTCCATCACCAGCATCGAGCTCATCGACGCGGACGCGCTCGCGTCCGGCGTCCGTGCACGCGTGAAGCAGCCGCGGCTGCCGCAGGCAGTGTGGCAGGTGACGTCGCTGGACCCGGGCCACAGCTTTGAGTGGGAGACCCGCAACCCCGGCATGCGGATGGTCGGCATCCACCGAGTCGACCCCCTGGCCGGAGGCGGTTCGCGCGCCACGCTCGAGGTGCACTCGAGCGGGCTCATCGCGACGCTGCTGACGCCGTTCATGGCGGGCACGGGGAAGCGCTACGTGCGCATGGAGGCGGCGGGGTTGAAGCAGCGCTCCGAGGCGGGCGCCTGAGGGCGTCTACCGGCCGCCGCTCCACGGGCCGCCTCCGCGGTGGCCGTGGAATCGCTCGCTGCGACGCGGAGCGCGCTCGCGCTCGTTCTCACCCGCCGGTGGCGGTGCCGCTGCCGGGGCTTCGTCGTCACTGGCCTCGCTATTGTCGCCGTCGGCGTCACCGGCGGGCTGGCGGTCTTCTGAGGCCGGGGGCTCCTCGGCGGTGGGAGTGCTGTCGGCTGCCGGGGTGACGCCAGGCTCCGGCGTGTTGTCTGCGGGCGGCTCCTCGAGGGGCGGTTCGTCCACCGGCTGCTGGTCATCGGGCGCCTCGTCCACCGACGGCTCGTCCTCTTCGACCACCGGTGTGGCTTCCGAGGCCGGCGTTGGCTCGGGAGTCGACGTGGGCTCGGGCGTCGGGGTGACCTCGGGCGTCGGGGTGACCTCGGGCGTTGGTGAAGGCGTCGGCTCCGGGGTGGCGACCGGCGTTGGCGAGGGTGTCGGGGCGGGCGTCGACGTGGGCACGGGCGGCGCAGCGGGCGCGGCCGCAGCCGGCGGGGGTGTGCCTCCGCTCGAGGGCGCACTACCCGAGGAGTCCGAGGTGGCCGGCGCGTTCGTCGCGGCCGAGGATGTCGCGATGGCGGCGGGCTGTGGAGCGGCGTCGTCGTCAGCCTCCGGCGAAGCTGCCGCGGCTAGCTTCACGGGCACAGCTGTCTCGAGTGGCTGCGGCGGGCTCTGCGGGTGGTCCACCGCGGGCGCTTCGCTCGCACTTCGGTTCGCGAGGGGGACCGCCACTGCCGGCTTGAACTCCGGCAGACCGAGCCGCATGCGCGACATCGGGTCGTGCGAGGCGATGGCGGCGTCCGGTTCGTTGTGCAGCGTGCCGTCTGAGGGCTGGACGCCGTCCTGGCTCGGACCGGTCAGCGTGTCGCCGATGCGCTCGAACGCGCCCTGGATGGCGGGAGTGATGCCGGTGACGTCGGCCGACTCCGCTGCGGCGAACGTGCTGAGGAAGACCGCCGTCGCGACGCCCGTCAGCGACAGTCGCAGGACCTTGATCCACGTGTCGGGCCCGGGGCCGCTCGACATCGTGGCGGCGCCGCTCGCGGAGACCGAGTAGGCGCGCTCGACCGACATCGCGGCCATGAAGCGCTCGCGGGCACGTGCGACGTTGTCGGCGGACGCCGTTGGGGGCTTCGAGTGACGGCGCAGTACCGAGGCGACGTCGTCGCTCGGGTCCGACCGCGGGCGGAGGTACTGGAGTATCCAGCGCAGGAGGCTCATGGTGTGCCTCCCCCCGGTGGTTGCTGCACCGCGCTGCGGATCGGCTCGGGCGCGACGACCGGCAGGAGGTCGCCGAGGGCGTCCTCGCGCTGGAACGCCTGCACCGCGCGGTACAGCAGCTGGCGGAAGGCGTTGTGCGACCGCCCCATCGCCGCGGCCGCCTCTTCGCCCGTCAGTCCGAGGACGTAGCGCAGCTCGAGGGCCTGGCGGTGGTCCGGCCGGAGGCGCCCGAGGACATCGGCGATTTCGATCGAGAGGTAGGAGTCGTTGACGGCCGGAGCCTCGTCGAGCTGCGGCAGCCGCGATTCCGAGCGGTAGTGACCGGCCAGCTGGTGGCGCGCGATGCCGAAGAGCCATGCTTCGAAGGGGCGCTCACGCCATTCGAACCGCTGGATCGAGCGGAACGCCTCGAGGAAGACGGCGGACGCGAGGTCCTCGGCGGTTTCCTCGGAGGAGACGCGGGCGCGGAAGAAGCGGTAGAGGCGCTGGTAGCAAGCGTCGAAGATCTCGCGCCACGCGTGCTCGTCGCCGGCACGCGCGGCCTCGACGATGTCGACCGCAACGCTCGGCGGACTGGCCGTGTGTCCGAGACCAAAGACCACTCGACGTCCCCACCACGCAAACGGCTGCGATCCCTGCGCAGCCGATGCGTCAGTATAGCCAGCCGAGATGGCAGGAACGTGTATGAAATCGTGTGACTCTATGGGCCGTCTTAAGGGTTCCGCCTACTGCGACTGAGTCGCCACCCCCGCGCCGAGGGCGGGCGTCGCGAGGCGCCACACCGTCATCCCGCCCGTTTCGAACACCGGCGCGTACATCGAGCCGAGCAGCCCGTCCACCTCCGGACGGCCGTCCGAGGAGGGCGCGACGATGTACGCCGGTGGCTCGGCGGCGAGCTCGGCGACGGTCGTCGCCACCGTCGAGGGTCGGATCGCGAGGGGGGTGCGGAAGAAGTAGCGGTGCCCTGGCAGCAGCTCGGCGTAGTAGTACACGTCCGGCCCGCTCGTCCATAGGCGGTCCCCCGCCGATGCCTCCGCGCGGAGGTACGCGGCGACCTCGTCGACGGCGGGGGTGCGGCGGACGTGCGCGTCGTAGTCGGCCAGGACGCGCGCGTGCGGCGCGAAGAGCGCCGCCACGAGGACCGCGCCCGCGGTCACCGCCGGAGTGCGCAGGCGCCACTCGGTCGCGCGCAGCCACTCGAAGAGGACACCCCCGAGCAGTGCCCCTGCGGGGAACACCTGCACGATGTAGTGCGGCAGGAACATCCCACCCGACGCCGCTCCCCCGAGGCTCGCGAGGAACCAGCCGCCGAGCACGAGCGCACGCTCACGCTCGTTGGTCGCGGCGCCGCCGACGCGGCTCGCGCGCGCCAGCAGCGGCACCGTCGCGAGCACGAGGAGGGTGAGCGGCTGCACGAGCAGCGCCCAGCGCAGTCCCCCTTCGAGACGCTCGCCAGCGCCCCAGACGTCGGTGGCGGCGACGTACTCGCGGTTGAACGTGACGACGGCGTCGAAGGTCTCGCGCGCAGCGCCGAGGGCGACGAAGGGCGCGAAGGCGACTGCCGCCGTTGCAAGGCCGCCCGCGATGTAGCGCAGCGGGTCCGCCCACGACCGCCGCCATGCGATCGCGAGCAGCCCGAGGACGAGGAGGTTCGGCAGTACCACTGGCTTGAACAGCCCCGCGAGGGCGCCCGCGACGCCCGCAGCGACGAGCAGCCGCGCGTCGCCTCGTGCGTGCCAGCGCAGCACGAGGCCGAGCGCGCCGGTCAGCGGGAGCAGCATCAGCTGCATCGGCGCGGCGTTGTTGCTGACCGCCGCGAGGCCAGTCGTCAGCGCAAAGGCGAGCGCGACGGCGTCTGCGACCGGCCGCTCGAAGTAGGCGCGCGCCGTCCACCAGGTGACCGCCACCGTCGCGGAGAGCGACGCGGCAATGGAGAGCCGGATGGCACCCGGGCTGTCGTCAATCGCGAGGACGGCGGCGTACCAGGCGTAGATCAGCGGGGGTTTGTGGTCGAAGACGTCGCGGTAGGGGACGAGGCCCTCCGCTATGCCTCGGACGACCGTGACATAAACCGAATCGTCGTAGCCAAGGGGCGCGCCCAGCTGCGGCAGCACGACCGCCAGCGGCACGAGCAGCGCGAGGAACAGCAGCGGCGACATCCTGAGGGCGATCCTGCCTCTGCCTCCCGCCCCGCCTCGGCCTCAACCTCGGCCCCACCCCTCGCCCCACCCCTCCCCCACAGGGGGAGAGGGGCCGGAACCCCCGAGGGGGAGTGAGGCGGCCGGGCGCGTGGCGGCCGGTCACGTGGCGGGCGGTCACGTGGCGGCCGGTCGGAGAGGCCCGCAGACCGAGGACAGCGTGACGCACCACGTTGGAGGGCGCGTCGGGCGTATCCCCACGATCATCGACTTCCGTCTCCGATCTCCTCAGCGCCTGTCCGGAGCTTGTCGAAGGGCATGGGGAGAGGGGCCGGGAGTGAGGGGCTGAGGGCGAGCGCTAGTTGAGCACCGTCACGGCTACGACCATCGCGTTGAGGCCAGCGTGGGCGACGATCGAGCCCCAGAGGGAGCCCGTCCGCTCGTAGGCGAAGGCGAAGAACGCCCCGATGAAGACCAGTGGGATCAGGCGCGCCTCGTCGTAGTGGAAGGCGGCGAAGATGATGCCCGTGACCACCACCGCCGGCAGCACCGCCCAGCGCTGCCGGATCGCGCGGTAGACCAGCCCGCGGAAGATGATCTCCTCCACCACCGGCGCGAGGATGACCACGCCGAAGATGAGCAGCAGCGTCGAGGGGCGTGTCAGCCAGTCGATGTAGCGCTCGAAGGTGGCCGCCGTCCCGAGGCCGTTCGTGTCGATGCCTGCGATCAGTAGCACCGCCGCGTACGCCGGCCCGATGAGCACCGCACCCGCCCACGCGTACACCGAGGGCCGCCACGACCGAGGCCGGCGGAAGCCGAACTCGCCGAGGCTGAAGCCGCGCCGGTGCGTAAGCACGAGCACCACGTACGCCGTGATCGCCGTGGGGAAGTAGCGAAAGGTCTCCGCCTCGAGGCCGAGCATCGTGTCCGGGCTGCCGCCCGCACGGAACAGCAGCACCTGGATCACCTGCAGCGACACCAGCAGCAATAGCGCGCCGACGACCTCGATCGAGCCGAAGCGCGGCTCCTCGTACTCGCCGTCGGCGTCGGACCCGGCGGGCGTGCGCGCGTCGAGGAGCAGGTGCGACCAGGGGCTCTCGGTCATGTGTCGCGGTTTCAACAGTCGAGGAGGGCTGTCCTCCTAATGTACGGCCCAGCGGCCATCAGCGCGTAGTCCCTCACCCCCACCCTCTCCCCCAAGGGGGAGAGGGGGCCGGATTCCCCCTTGAGGGGCGAGGGCTCTGACTTCCGCTCCCTTGAGGGGAGAGGGGCTCTGACCTCCGCTCCCTTGAGGGGAGAGGATTGAGGTGAGGGTGAGTGTTGTCAGGGGAAACACCTATCGAGGTCCCTAGGGGGTGCCGACCCTGATGTGTGACCACTTCACGACAACCCATCCCCTTCCCGCCGAGGGCCGGCGGGCACGTCGCCGCGGGCGGCGGCGAGGCTCCGAGGGCGGCGCGGGCCGCTTCGAGGCCGCACGCCGTCCTCGGAGTGTGGGACTGGGCGGTGTCCGCGCGCGTGCGGCTCGCGTCGCTCGTGGCGACGTGGGTGATGCTGTTCGCGGGCGGTCTGCTCGGGCCGTTGTCGCTGCCCGTGGTGGCGCTGAGGCTGGCGGCGACGCCGGTGCAGTGCGTCCTCAACGGCCGCCTCAATCGACGCGTCCCGCTGGCCCGCCGCGACGGCTGGGACTGGGCGCTGCTCGGCGTGGCGTTCCTGGCGTCGTGCGGGGTGTCGGCGCTATTCGCCGAGCCGGGGCGCGTGGTGGTGCCCACCGAGGTGAACCCGCTGCTGCTGCTGCCGGTGCTGCTGCCGTACTCGGCGATCCAGCTGCGCACGAACGCGCGCTGCTGGTCCGCCGTCGCCGCCCTCCGCGCCACCCCCACGTCCGAGGCCGCCGCCGCGACTTCCGAGGGCGCAGCGATTTCCGAGGGGCGCGGCCGCATCCTCGAGTTCCCAGCCTCCGCCGCCTCCGAGGAGCGCCGCGCGGCCTAGCGGCCCGCTCGTCCTGAGCCTGTCGAAGGGCGCCCAACCTCTCGCCAGCGGAACCCTCACCCCCGGCCCCTCCCCAGAGAAGGGAGAGGGGAGCGAGAGGTGGCGTTGTGGGGAGAGGGAACTCCGGCCCCCTCTCCCTTTATGGGAGAGGGAACTCCGGCCCCCTCTCCCTTTATGGGAGAGGGTGGGGGTGAGGGTCCCGAGGGACGGTGAGGGTCCGAGGGGCCGGGGGTGGTGCCCTTACACACACGCTTCCGACGCGTTTTAAGGTGCGTTTAAGACAGCGTTTACTTCCGCCCTATCTGTCACGGCACAGCCTCCAACCTTGTGCCAAGACAGTTCCGAGGCTATCCGGGCCTATCATTTTCCCACGTCGTTGCACCACCGATGGAACCCCGTACGAAATCAGTGGAAATAGGGGTTCTACCGACTCAAGGCCGTTGACGGGGCAAATCACCCCACCGCATGCTTCGATGGCTGCAGGGACTGGCGGCAGGCGAGGGGTCGAGGGATCCGCCAACCTCGGAGGGAACGAGCAGGGCGCCTGGGCGCCGAGGAATCGCGAGAGCACCGCTCCCGGTCTCACGCTCCCCCGGTCACCCATCCTCCCCGTCTCTTCGCCGAGCGCAGGGCGGTCCCCGTCAGCCACCGACAGTGACGAGCGATGCGTGGCGCCGATGCGTGGCGCAGGGGCGGCCCGGACGGACCGCCGGCTCTTCACCCCGACCTCGCCCCGGCGTTGGTCCCCGCCTCCACCGGCGGGATGTGCGGTTCCTGCCCCCGTCGGGGAGGAACGCGAAAGGGGTGAAGACGACCGACTTCACAACGCGGCAACGATTAAAGACGTGCGTCTGCACTTGTTCCGGAGGAGAACTACTCCCATGATCTCGATTGCTCTGCTGGCCCTGCGTGGCTCGCTGCCGTTCGTGAAGAACGCCCTCTCGGCACTTCACGCCGACGAGCGCGCGCAGGACGCGTTCGAGTACCTGCTGGTCATCGGCGGCGTGTCCGTGCTGATCGTCGGCCTCATGATCTCGCCGGTTGGGGACACCATCGTCGAGGGCGTCATTCACGGTGTCTGCTTTGCCATCCAGGGCATCGGCGGTGACACTGGTTCCGATGGACCCTTCGCGGGTCTGGACTGCGTCGAAGAAGGTTAGCTGACGGAGGTCTGGGGGCCGATCAGGCCCCCAGACCGCCACCCAGAGAGTTCGGTGTCGTGCGCCTTTTCAGTGACGAGCGTGGCCAGGACGCCTTCGAGTACCTGTTGGTGCTCGGAGCCGTCGTGGTAGCGATCGTCATTTCCTTTGCGGCGTTCGACGCCGTCGTGTTCGACGTCTCCGGCACAGCCTGCGAGAGCGTCGATACGGCGGCCAGCAGCGAAGCGGGCGACTGCATCAACACGGAACCCTGAGGACGGCGATGCGGGGCTTGCTTTCTTTCGTACTGCCTCGTCACCGCCGCCCACGTACCTCGGACGGCCGGGGCGAGCGCGGCGAGACGGCGTTCGAGTTCCTGCTCATCCTGCCGCTCTTCGTCCTCTTCATCCTCCTGCTGATCGACTTCGGCATCGTGATGTACGGCTACGTCTCCGTCGCCAACGCCGCCCGCGAGGGCGCCCGCTTCGCCTCGGTCAACTGCGAGACCGGGACGTGCAGCCTCGAGGACATCCGCGACCGCACCATCGAGCGCTCCAGCGGCTTCATCACTGACCACGCCGAGGTCACCGTCTCGTCGGCTGGTGAGGCCCGTGGGGATAGCGTGGCCGTGACGGCGACGCGGGACCACCAGTTCCTCTTCATCCCCGGCGCCCGCTTCGACATCACCTCGTGCGCCGCCATGCGCTACGAGCGGGACGGAGGCCTCGCGGCCTCGGGGAGCGGCTCATGCGCACCGTGACGCGGGTCGAGGGAGAGCGAACGGGTGCTGAGGGGCGGCGGGTCCGCCCCTGGCATCAGTTTGGAAATTTTTTCCGCGGAGGCCCCCCAACAAGCGAAATTCGTGGAACAATGCGCATCGGGTTTCGCCACCCTTCGGGTCGGCGGCCGGGAGCAACGGAGGGCCACGGATACGCGGGGGTCATTTCGATGCCTCGTATCCCGAAGTGCCTCGACCGGCCAACGACACTCCCCGCCCCTCACCACGACGAGCGCGGCCAGGTTGCCTTCGGCTTCATGCTCCTCATGGTCGTGGTCTTCATGTTCTTCGCGCTCGCCGTTGACACCGGCATCTGGGCTCTGGACCACCGCACCGCGCAGAACCAGGTCGACGCCGCCGCCCACGCCGGCGCCGTGGAGCTGATGGCCGGCGGCAACGCGACGGACGCGACCAACGCCGCCCGCGAGTGGCTCTCCAAGAACGGCATCTCCAGCCCCGCCTCGAACGGCTGCCCGGCCTCCGGCGGCGGCACCTGGTGGATCGACGTCGACACCGCGAACGACCGCGTCGAGGTGTGCCAGCGGCGCTCCTCGGAAGTGATCTTCTCCGCGTTGACGGGCGTACTCGACATCAAGGTGAGCGCGAGCGCAGTGGCGGAAGTGGTGCAGTTGCCGGGCGGTGGCCTCCTCCCGTACTCGCTGATGGTGATGGGAGATGTGCCAGCGGCACTCTCTCTCGAGGGCTCAGGCAGAATCCGGGTCCATGACGGAGAGATCTATGTCCGGTCGTCTCACGACAACGCGGTATTTCTGGATGGCTCGGGTCAGATCCGCAGCGAAGCAAACCACGTTGTAGGTGGAGTGGTTGTCGATGGCAGCGGCAGCGTCATCCCGCCGGCGACCGGGGCCGCTGTGTTGGATGACCCCCTCCGGAATCTGGTTCCGCCGAATCCAGATGTGTCTGCGATGCCGACGCGGAACGTCACGAGTATCGGAGGTTCCGGCCCAAGCACTCTGCTTCCCGGCTACTACCCTGGCCCACTCGCGATCACTGGCTCGGGGGCGGTGACGTTCCAGCCCGGAACGTACGTATTCGACGGTTACGTGGACATCGACCGCTCTGGAAACACCACCCTCGGCTCCGGCGTGTACATATTCCGGGGCGGGGTCACCATCGAGGGATCTCAGCGACTGACCGGCAACAATGTATTGCTGTACCGAACGTGTCCCTCGTCCTCTTGTGGCGGAGACCCCCTGATTGGGCCGACTGAGATTGAAGGCAGCGGGACGCAGAATCTGACCGGACACTCTGACTACGGAAATGTCCTTGTCTGGGTTGACCGCACGGCAGCAGTAAACACGTTTGACCTCGTCGGAAGCGGGCCCAGGAACCATCGGGGAATCCTTTACGCGGTCAACTCGAACGTCGTAATGGAGGGTTCTTCCTCCGGGCTCACCATCTCGGCAATTGTTCGCACGCTTACCAAGATTGGTTCCGGGACCTTCAACATCAACTGGGGTGAGGGCCACGCAATCAGCGGCGGTTCGCAGCCGGCCATCGCGCTCGTCGAGTAGCTCGCGCTCCGCAGCAGTAAACACGGGAACACGGAAGAGACAGCGCACATGCAGACAACGGCCACCGGCTCGCGGATGGCGGACCGGCGCATCCTCATCGCCGCACTGATCCTCGGCGCGATCGCGGCCGGCCTCGCGGTGGCGTTCCTCGCGTCGGCGCGGGAGAACGAGACGGTCGTCGCCCCGGGCGACAACGTCCGCACAGTGGTGGTCGCCTCGCAGGAGATCGCGGAGGGCACGATCATCGCCGAGGACATGCTCGAGGTGCGCGAGGTGCCGCTCGACGCCATCGTCACCGGCGCCGCGACGGAGACCTCCGAGCTCGTCGGCCAGACGGCGCGCTACCCCATCGCCACGGGCGAGCAGATCAACCCGTTGCGCCTCGTGCCCGCGGTCGAGGTGGAGGCGCTCTCCTTCCAGATCCCGCTGGGCATGCGCGGGTACACGATCCCGGTGAGCACGAGCAACAGCCCGGCCTCGCTGCTGGCCCCCGGCGACTTCGTGGACGTGCTGGTGACGGGCACGGCAGTGGAGCTGGTGACGCAGCAAACGCTGGAGACGGGGCAGCCCGTGATCCAGGTGGAGCAGGGTGACGTGCTGGGAGCGGCTACCCTGTTGCAGAACGTGCAGGTGCTGAGCGTGCAGCGCCTCTTCGTGACCACGGGCCAGTACGAGCCCTCGACGCGCGGCGCCCCGCCCGACAACGACAACGTCTCGTACGTGACGCTCGCGGTGACGCCGGAGCAGGCGCAACTGCTGCTGCTCGCGAGCCAGGGCGGCTCGCTGACGCTGACGCTGCGCGCCTTCGGCGACGACTCGATTGCACCGCTGGGGACGATCATCGGTCCGGTCCCGCAGCCGGTCACGGTCCCGCCCAGCCAGTAGGGCCCCGCGCGCACGCGAATCGCCGCCTGGAACGGACTGAGCGAATGGTCAACCTCCGAGTTCTGATCGCCGACGAGGACCTCGATAGCCGGTCCGCGATCAAGCGCGCGCTGCCGCGCGCCGGCCTCGAGCTCGTAGGGGAGACGGGCTACGGCACGGAGGCGGTATCGCTGGCGCTGGAGACGCGGCCGGACGTGATCTTCGTGGCGGTGGAGGAGCCGGCCGCGCGCCCGCTGGACACGGCGGACGGCCTCGCGAACGCGCTGCCCAACACCCCGATCATCATCTACTCGAGCCTGTCGGACGCGGAGTCGGTGCGGCGGGGGATGGTCTTCGGCGCACGCGACTACGTGATCAAGCCGGTGGACGCGGCGCGCCTCAGCGAGGCGGCGCAGGTCGCGCTGGCGCAGGAAGAGCGGCGCCAGATGCGCCGCGCGGGCCAGCTGGCGGACGTCTACGGCCGCGGCACCGTCATCACCATCGCCGGCGCCAAGGGCGGCATCGGCAAGAGCGTGGTGTCGGTGAATCTCGCGGTGGCGCTGCGGCAGGAGACTCGGCGCGCGGTCGTCATCATCGACGCGGACACGCAGTTCGGGGACGTCGCGACGATGCTCGACGTCATTCCGGAGCGCACGGTGGCCGAGATGATCCGCGATCGCGCGTCGCTGGACCGGACGATGGTACGGCAGTACGTGACGACGCACCCCCCGACCGGCCTCGACATCCTCGCGGCAACGGAGGACGAGGGCGCGTGGGCGCTCTGCTCGGCCGACGACATTAAACGCATCATCGACCTCTACGCGCAGGTCTACGACTTCGTGATCGTGGACACGGCGGGAGCGATGGACTCGTTCGTCCGCGCCTGCGTGGAGGCGTCGACGCTGACGCTGATCGTGAGCAGCGGGGACGTGTCCTCGGTGCGCGACACGGCGGCAGCAGTGCGCCGGCTCGACCGCTGGGGCGTGCCCTCGGAGCGCGTGCGCTACGTGCTGAACGCGGGCAGCCACGACCAGGGCATCAGCGCGGACGAACTCGCGGCGTCGATCGGCCGCGACGTGTTCTGGGTGGTGCCGCACGACCGCGCGGTGATCGAGTCGGTGCAAGTGGGGCAGCCGCTGGTGCTGCGAGCGAGCAAGACGAAGTCGGCGCAGTCGATCTCGGGACTCGCGCGCCGCATCGGTGGGCGTCATGGGACATCGGACGCGCAGGAGCGCGGCGGCCTGTGGCGCCGCGTGCTGCCGTTGCGCGGTGGAGCGAGAGGAAGCGAAGGCGATGACGCAGGCCTGGAGCAATTCGTCGAGGCCGCCGACCGGTAGCGGGGCGCTCGGCATCAACGTCGCAAGCGCCGCCCCCCTCGAGGACCGCGATTTCGAAGACCAGATCCACGCGCGGCTGATCCGCGACCTGGACGATGCGGTGCTGCGCACGTTCGACCCGGAGCGCGCGCGCGAGCAGGTGGAACAGGGCGCGCGCGTCATCGCGTCGCAGATGTTCCCGACGCTGGCGGGCGACCGCAAGGACGAGATCGTCGGCCGCGTCGTCGACGAGGTGCTCGGCCTCGGTCCGATCGAGCCGCTGCTGCGCGACCCGAGCATCTCGGAAGTGATGGTGAACGGCGCGTACGAGGTCTACTACGAGCGCGACGGCGTGCTGCACGAGGCGAACACGCACTTCCGGGACAACGCCCACGTCTTCCGCATGATCGACCGCATCGTCTCGGCGATCGGCCGCCACGTCGATGAGGCCTCGCCGATGGTGGACGCGCGTCTCGCGGACGGCTCGCGCGTCAACGTGATCATCCCGCCGCTCACGCCCAAGGGGCCCGTGGTCACGATCCGGCGGTTCCAGGGTGACCGCTACACGATGGAGGACCTCACCACCATCGGGACGCTGACGTACGAGATGGCCGCCCTCCTCGAGGCCTGCGTCCGGTCGCGGCTGAGCATCGTGGTCTCCGGCGGCACCGGCTCCGGTAAGACGACGCTGCTGAACGCGCTCTCGGCCTTCATCCCGGATCGCGAGCGCATCGTGACGGTGGAGGACCCGATCGAGCTCAAGCTGCAGCAGAAGCACACCATCTCGATGGAGGCGCGCCCGCCCTCGACAGAGGGCCGCGGCGAGGTGACACAGCGGTCGCTGGTGCGCAACGCGCTGCGCATGCGTCCGGATCGCATCCTCGTGGGCGAGGTTCGCGGCTCCGAGGCGTTCGACATGCTGCAGGCGATGAACACCGGCCACGAAGGCTCGATGACGACGGTCCACGCGAACACGCCTCGGGACGCCCTCGCGCGCATCGAGAACATGGTGCTGATGGCCGGCTTCGAGCTGCCGGTCAACGCGATCCGCGACCAGATGGCGTCGGCGTTCGACGTCGTGATCCAGCTGAACCGCCTCTCGGACGGGACGCGCAAGATCGTCAGCATCAGCGAGGTCAACGGCACGGAAGGCAACACCGTGCTGCTGCAGGACATCTTCGTCTTCAAGCAGACCGGCATCGACGCGGAAGGCCGCGTGATCGGCCAGTTCGAGTCGACCGGCATCCGCCCGTCGTTCAGCGACCGGCTGCGGGTGCACGGCATCGCGCTGAGCAACGAGATGTTCAACATGGCGAAGTGGGCGTAGCGCGATGGATCCGTTGCTCATGCTCATCGGGTTCACGTTCGCAGCGTCGACCGCGCTGGCGATCGTGTACACATACCAGCGGGCCACGGAGACCTCGCGGCTGACGCGTGCCCGCGTGATGCGCCGCACGGAGGGGATCGGCCTGCGCTCTGCCCTCCGCGAGACCAGCCGCAGCCCGATTCCCTTCGTCGACTCGCTCCCGCTGAGCGCCGAGGCGCGCGAGCGGATGGAGTGGGAACTCGATCGCGCGGGCGTCCCACTGCGGGTGAACGAGTACCTCGCGGTTCGCATCGGCGCTGCGTTCGGCGGGGTGGTGGTCGGCTTCGCGCTCGCGACCGGCCTCGGCCTGCCGACGTCGCTCGTCATCATCCTCACCTTCGCCGCGCTGGTTGTCGGCTGGCTGCTCCCGCGTGCCTGGGTGGCGCGCAGGCGAGCGAAGCGCCTCGAGGAGATCGAGAAGCTGCTGCCGGACGCGCTGACCACCCTCGCGAAGTCGCTCCGCGCGGGCACGGGCCTGCTCCAGGCGATGGCCTATGCAGCGGAGGAGACGCCCGCACCCCTCGGTCCCGAACTCGAGCAGACGCTGCGCGAACTGCGTCTCGGCGCGAACGCAGAGGTGGCCTTCTCGGAGTTGTCGGCCCGCGTCGGCAGCAACGACCTCGACATCGCGGTGACGGCGATCGTGATCCAGCGGAGCGTCGGCGGGAACCTGTCGGAGATCCTGACGAACGTGAGCAACACGATCCGGGAGCGCGCGAAGCTCTACGGCGAGATCAAAGTGCTGACGTCGAGGCAGCGGTTGACGGGCAACCTGATGGCGCTCATCCCGGTGCTGATCGCGGTCGCCTTCATCGGCCTGAACCCGGAGCTGGGACGGCTGTTGATCGACACGGTCGCGGGCCGCATCGCGCTGGCTGTCGGCCTCGCGTTCGAGGTGCTCGGCCTGTTCCTCATCCGCAAATTCGGGCAGATCGAGGTCTAGGGGGACGCCGTGCTGCTGCTGATCGCCCTGCTGACCTTCGCCGCCGTCTCCCTCGGCGCCTACGAGCTGATGCGCCCGAAGGCGGACCCGATCCGGCGTCGCCTGATGGTCGAGCCCGCCGAACCGGAGCAGGTGTCGCGCCATCCTCGCACGGAGGGCGGGCTCGGGAAGCGGCTGTTCGCGCCGGGGCTGACTCGCCTCGGTGCGCTGCTCGCGCGACTGCTCCCGCAGAACTGGATCCGCGGCGTCGAGCGGATGCTCGTGATGGCGGACGAACCGTGGTCGCTGACGGGCTTCCTCGCGATCTGGGCGATCTCGATCGCACTCGGTGTCGCGCTGCTGCTCTACGTCGCGGGCTCGCTGCAGAATCCCACGCCGACGCAGATCTTCGCGGTGACGGTTGCGATCTTCCCCTTCGCCGCGCTGCTGCCGTACGCGCGACTGCGTAACAAGGTGAAGAAGCGCCAGAAGGCGATCGTGCGCGCGCTGCCTGACGCGATGGACTTGCTGACCACGAGCGTCGAGGCGGGCCTCGGTGTGGACGCCGCGTTCGCGCTGGTGACTGAGAAGACTGAGGGTCCGCTCTCCGAGACCTTCGCGCTCTACCTGCGGCAGGTGGGCCTCGGGCGGGCTCGTCAGGACGCTCTCGTCTACGTGGCAGAGCGCACGGGCGTCCCGGACCTCATCGGCATCGCACACAGCGTGAACCAGGGCGACGAGCTCGGAACGCCCATCGGAGACGTCCTGCGACGGCAAGCCGACGACCTGCGCGTGGCGCGCCGGCAGCGAGCCCAGCTCGCCGCGGCTCGGGCCCCAGTGCTCATGACCATCCCGATGGCGCTGTGCTTCCTCCCGGCGATGGTCGCCGTGGTCATCGTGCCCTCGATCCTGAACCTCGTGCGATTCGTCGGGGACCTCGGAGGCTAGCGAGTGATGGGCGCAGTGGCGCTGGCGATCTACCTCGTGCCGCTGGCGGCGATTGCCTGGCACGATGTGCGCACGCTGCGCGCGCCGAACCGCTACGTGTACCCGCTCATCGCGGTGTCTGTAATCCTGTCCCTCACGCTGTACCGGGCGCATGCCACCGAGGCGTTGCTTGGCGGAGTGCTCGCCTTCGCGATCCTCTTCGCAATCGCGTTGGCCGGGCGCGGAGCGATGGGCTTCGGCGACGTGAAGTACGGGGTCGTCTGCGGTGTCGCGGTCGGCCTGCATGGCGTGCTGCCGATGCTCGCGTTCACGTTCGTCGTCGGCGCCGTCGTGGCCGGGCTGGCTCTGGGTCTGAAGTTGCGCGACCGCAAAGACGTGGTCGCGTTCACACCGTTCCTGTACCTGGGTGTGCTGTTCGCCCTCGTTTGGACGCAGCAGCCCTACCTGCTGACGTAGGTGCGCTCGTAGATGGGGCGCGGGGGTTTAGTACGTGACGAGCTGGGTTCGCCGACTGGCAGTTGCTTTCCCCGTCCTCCTCGCAGGGGCGCTCTTGCTTGCCGCGCCCGTTGAGGCAGATGGCGAGATCGCGGTAGAGATCGGCTCGATCGACGACTCCGACTTCCCGATCGTTCGGCTGGTGGTTACCGCGGATGAGCTCGGACGGCCGCTCGGCGATCTGACCCCGGAGAACCTCGAAGTGGTGGAGTCCGGCTCGCCGGCGGCGATTACCGCCGTCGCTCGAGCCGTGGACGCCGCCACGCCGCTGGGACTGGTCATCGTGATCGATGCGAGCGGGAGCATGGAAGGTGTACCGCTGGCGGCAGCGAAGGTGTCAGCGTCCTCGCTGGTGCAGAGCCTCGGGGAGCAGGACGCGGCCGCCATCGTCACCTTTGCGGACACCGTCGAGATCGTGCAACCGCTGACCTCCGACCGCGAGGCGTTGCTCGCGGCCATCGACGGCATCGTCGCTGTCGGGAACACTCGGCTCTACGACGCGGTCGGCGAGGCGGCGGCGCTCGTCGCCGCGAGCGACCTCGAGCGCCGCGCGGTCGTGGTCCTGAGCGACGGACGGGAGTTCGGCGACCTGTCGACTCGTTCTCGCGAGGAGTCACTCGACGCCGTGCCCGATAGTGGCGCCATCTTCTACCCAATCGGCCTCGGGCCGGACATCGACCTCCCGTACCTTGAGGAGATCGCCACGCTCTCGGGCGGGCGCGTTTACGTGGCGCCTACCACGGAGGAAATGACCTCGGTCTTCGCGTCCATCGAGGAGCGGCTGCGCAGCCAGTTTGTCGTGACGCTGGAGAGCAGCGCGGACGCGGCCGCGCAGCAGCGCTCCGTGGTCGTGAACGTGCGCTCCGGAGAGTCGACGGGCTCGGCCGAGCGCGCCTACGAGAGCCGGCGCGAGCCCCCTCCGGTCGCCACGCCAGTCCCAACGCCGGCGGCTGTCGTCACACCCGCGGCCACGGCGGCCCCGCCGCCCGTCGAGGAGGAGTCCGGGAACGGGGCGGTGATGGCAGCTGGGGGTGCTGCGCTGCTCCTCGCGATCGTCGGCCTTGGTGCGGCGCTCTGGCGTCGCCGCCGCGCGCGTCCGCGAGTCGTCGCCCCCCCGACGACGCCGGACGTACGCCCCCTACCCACGCGCGAGCCTGTGACTTCCGACGTGCCTCCAGGGCGCCTGATCGTCTTCGGGGGGCCGGCCGGCGACATGGAGATCGAATTGGGCGAGGCGCCGCTGACGGTGGGTACCGCGCCCAGCTGTGCACTGCGCCTGCCCGCGGCGCCCGGGGTTGCCGCCGAGCACGCGCGGTTCTGGCGTCGAGACGGCCGCCCGATGCTGCACCACCTCGACCGCGGGACTGTCACGCAAGTGAATGGCGAGCAGGTGAACTGGGCCTCCATCCGCGAGCAGGACGAGATCATGATCGGTCCGTATATCCTCCGCTACTCGAGCGAAACCCCGTCGACCACACTCGATCGCGAGCGCGACGCAGTGGGAGACGCCCGATGACCTCAAGCTCTCTCACGCGTCACGGCCTCGAGGAGCAGGCCGCGACCGGCACGGACGAGCACGGTTGGCCGCCTGCGCCGTACTCGGTCGAGGAGACCGGCCTCTCTTCGCAGGTCATCGTCGAGCTCATCGCGAAGACCATGTACTACCGTTCACGAGCGACCGAGGGTGAGCTAGCGGACCTGACCCGGCTCACGCGCCCGGTGATCGATGAAGTGACGGCGCTCATGAAGCGCCAGGGTCTCATCGAAGCGACGACCCAGGCGGGTCCGCTGCAGTACGAGTACGGGCTCACCGAGCGTGGCCGCCAGCAGGCGTTGGTCGCCTTCGAGCGCAGCCACTACATCGGACCCGCACCCGTCCCGTATGACCACTACCTCCGCGTGCACGCCCAGCAGTCGGTGCGCGGGATCCGCGTCACACCGTCGGAAGTGGAAGCGGCGCTCTCCCACCTGGTGCAGTCCGAGTCGGTCGTGCACGCGGTCGGCGCTGGCGTGGTGTCGGTGGCGACTGTGATGCTCTACGGTCCGTCCGGCAACGGGAAGAGCACCATCGCGAGCGCGATCCGCGAGATGCTGCGCACGCCCGTTGCGATTCCGCACGCCCTCGACATCGGCGGCGGGCACACGGTCCGCATCTACGACCCGCGCACCCACCAGGCGGTCGACGATCCGGGGAGAGACGGTGGCGAGGAGCGGGAATCCAACCTCGGTGGGGGCCTCCGCGGGACGTCGTTTGACCGGCGCTACGTGCTCTGCCGGCGTCCGCTTGTCACCCTCGGCAGTGAGCTGACGCTTGCCGACCTCGAGATGGGCTTCTCCTCGGCTGACCGCACCTACACGGCCCCGCCACAACTCAAGGCGAACGGCGGTGTGCTGGTGGTGGACGACCTCGGTCGCCAACGCGTACGTCCCGAGGAGCTGTTGAACCGCTGGATGGCGCCGATGGCCACCGGCATCGACCAGCTCAGTCTGCAGACGGGCGAGATGATCCGTGTCCCGTTCGACGTCATCCTCGTGTTCGCCACCAATCTTGATCCACGCGATATCGGAGACGAGGCGTTCCTACGCCGTATCCGCCACAAGGTGCACGTGCCGGATCCAAGCCGGGACGAGTACATCGAGATCTTCCGTCGCGAGGCCGAGGCCATCGGATTGGCGTTTTCAGCCGAGGCAGCGGAGTACGTGCTTCGCGAGTACTACGAGCCGCAGGTCCGGCCGCTGCGGGGTTCGCACCCGGGGGACATTCTGCGGAACCTACAGGACTTCGCGACGTTCGCGGGCGAACCGCCGGCGCTCACTGCCGCTGCACTGGACCGTGCCTGCCGAGCGTACTTCGTCTGAGCGCGTGAGGGGACTGATGCGGACCAAGCCGGTCAGACGCTTAGCAGGAACGCTTCGAGCCGGCGCGCTCGCCGGAGGGGCCCTCACGCTCCTCGCGTTGGCAGTGGCCTGCTCGGAGACCGAGGCGCCCGCGGTCTCCGGCGCCACGACTCCCGTGGCGACCCGCGCTGCTGCCGAAGGGTCGCCCGACACGCTCGCCACCGCCGTGGCGCCGGCTGCGCCTCGGACCCACGTCCTGACCGCGGGGCAGACGTTGGATCAGGTGGCGAGCGAGTACGGCGTGCCGCTCGCGGATCTCGTGGAGTGGAACGAGATTCCGGACGCGAGCCTGGTCAGCACGGGGCAGATCATCCTCATCGAGGCGCCACCACTGAGCACGCAGGCGCCCCTACGCCGCGCGCCGGTCGAGACGGAGGAGCGGGACCCGCTCCTCGACTGGGTGCGCGAGCGCTGGGAGAGCCTCCCCGGATTCGGAATCACGAACAACGGTGTTCGGAGCGGGATCACCGTCGCCTTCGTCTTCCTCGTGGGCAGCATGACGGCCATGGCGCTTGCGGTCGCGTTCGCCGTGCTCCGTTCCCTGGTGCGGCTGAAGTTCGGCGGCCCAGCCCGCGCCGAACCCGAAGCATCGCGCGAGCCGGTGCTCGTCTACGTTGGAGGTCCCTCATCGAGGCCAGCCGAACGCGCGCCAAGATCGGTGGTGCCGCAGCGACCGGAGCGCCCCACTCGGTCGCTGATCGAACCCGCGGTCGCTCCCGGAGCACCTCCGTCGGCATCGATCGATGCGACCTCTTCTCCGATGGCGGCTTCACGGCCCAGCGGCGCCCCTCGACCGTCCGTGGCTCCGCCCCCCGTGGACGCGGAGCCGGCTACTGGCGAACGCGGCGGATCGCGGCGAGGCGGGGGCCCGTTCGATATCCTCAACCGACGGCTCGGGCTGCTCGGATCCCGCCAGCGGAAGGAGGAGGAGCGTCGGCGTGAGCTCTCCCTCCAGCGCTGGTGGAAGCACGGTACCGAGACGCTGCGCATCGGCCTTCTCGATGACGCCGAACGACACTTCCGGGAGGGCCTGCGGGAGGCGGAGCGCTTCGAGTGGGACGACGAACGGCAACTCTATGAAGAAGCGCTCGCCCACGTCGCCGAGCGCCGGCAGGCCCTCGAGGCCCGCAGCGGGGCCGAGACGCGGGCCGACCATAGTGTTGCTACGGATGCTGAGATTGATTCACCAAATTGATCCGCGGATTGGCATTCTGGTTGATGTTCCGCGGTACGGGTGACGTCTTGAACCGACGTCGGAGGCGCGA
Source organism: uncultured Dehalococcoidaceae bacterium (assembly GCA_964479165.1). Lineage (GTDB taxonomy): Bacteria > Chloroflexota > Dehalococcoidia > UBA2979 > UBA2979 > CAYZJO01. Next base: position 328,322 of record CAYZJO010000002.1, on the reverse strand, counting down.
GAGAACGAGATGAAGCGCCACCTGCTCCTGACAGCAGCCATCGGGGTGGCGGCGCTCATCGTGCCGGAAACCGCGCTCGCGGCGCACGCGCTCGAGGGTGGGGCTGCGAGCCAGCCTTCGCTGCCCGCAATCGAAGGCGACGTGCTGATCAACGGGCTCGCCGCGGCCGCATCACTGCCGCTGGGGTTGTTGGTGTTCCTCGCGGGGCGGGGAGCGCTGCGACGTTTGCGTTCACGAGATCTCAATGTCCGTCGAAAGGTTCGCGTGCCAGCAGGAAGGCTGACCGTGACAACTCATCCATCACAACCCGTTCCGCCGTACCAGGGACCCGATGTCGTGCCTCCGGCTGGCATGGGAGAACGTCTACGAGAACGCCTCGGGCGGCTGCGCGCGCCTACAGTGCGCCTGCCGGTGTCGCCCTTCGGCAACTCGGGGGTCGCTCCGGAAGATGACCGCCTCGCATGGTTGCACGAAGGCGAAGCACTCCAGGAGGCCGGTCTGCTCGCCGAGGCGGAGTGGAAGTTCCAGTACGGCCTCGACGAGGCGGTGCGCCACGGGTGGGTTGAGGAGATCGGCATCTACGAGCGGGCGCTGACCCGCCTCGCGGCCGCTTTCCCTGCAAAGGCGAAGCTCACTCCGGTGACTGCGACGCGCCCGGCCGCACGCGAGCAGGAGATCGCGAACGTGCTCGCGCGCGTCGCGGCGCAGCGCGAGCAGCTTCGCGTTTCCGAGCTGCCTCGGCCCGAGGGACTCCGCGATCACCCGCCTGCCCACGGCAGGATCGCAACGTGGGAAGGCGACCCGGCGACCGGCGAGGTACGAGGCTCCTCGAACTTGGCCGCCTTGTGGGGCGTCGCCGAGGGCTCCCGCCTCACGATCGGGCCGCTGTTGCAGCGCGTGCGTTCCAACTACCGCGCGTCGGTCGAGGCCGCGCTTCGCGGCGCGATCGAGGTCGGCGAGCCGGTGGACCTCGAGTTTCCGCTCGAGGGGCAGGACGGCGACGAGCGCTGGCTCGAGGCCAGCCTCCTTCCCGTCGTCGGCCCGACGGGAAGGACCGAGCGCTGGATGGGCGCGGTCGTCGACATCACCGCTCACAAGCGCGCCCAGGCCGACCTCGAACAGGAGCAGTACGACGTCCAGTCCATGCTGGACACGCTTCCGGCTGCCGCGCTTGTCCTCGATGCGTCCGGGGCGCCCGTGGTTCGCAACGCCTACTGGCGTGACCTCACAGGTGACGCGACCGCCCACGACGGGGATGATGCCTTCGTGCACCCCGACGATCGGGAGGTAGTCGCTGCCCGTCGCGAGCGCGGGTTGGCGCAGGGTGAGCCCTTCGACAGCGAGTACCGCATTTGGGACATCGGCCGCGGGGAGCACCGGCTGCACCGCGTACGGACGATGCCGCTTCGGGACGCGGGCGGCACGATCTACCGCTGGCTCACGATCGCGATCGACGTACACGACCAGCGCGAGGCGCAGGCCGGCCTGGATGCAGCGTCGCGCGCTCGCGACGAGTTCATCGACTTCGTCACCTACGAGCTGCGCGGCCCGCTCTCGAACCTGCTCGAGATGACAGGCTCGCTACAGCGCCGCGTGCGCAGCACAAGGACCGAGGTCGAAGAGTTGCGGCGTCCACTCGAGGAGCTGCACGCCCACGCCGAGCACCTGCGTGACATCGTGGAGGCGATGGTGGCGCTCGCCCGCGTGGGCCGCGGCACCGCGGAACCCGAACCGCTCGACACTGCTCGGCGGCGTCGCGCCGAGCTGGGTTAGGGTTCGTTCAGCCGCGGCTCACTGTCGCCAGTTCGACGAGTTCGAGAACGTGGCCGGCCTCGATGCCTTCGGCCGCCCCCACGGGCAACTCGATGACACCCTTTGCACCGCGGCCGCCGGAGGCGAAGCCGATCCACGGACGCACGTTCTTGGCGACGCGCGTAACGCGACGGTCCTTGTCAAAGAACACCGCGTCTATGGGGAAGCGCATGAACGTCATCTGGATCGACGAACACGGCTCGATCACCATGCCGCCGCCCACTCCGAGCGGGGCGCGCAGCATTAGCCCGCGGAACCGAGCCCAGTGGCTGCGGGCGTACTCGATCTGGTCTCCAACACACCGACCTGTAGAGACATTGCGAACGAACCAGGCAGGAGCGGGCATCGGACACTCCGTGGGGAGGGGAGAGCGCAAGTGTACCTCTGCCTCGGCGTCAGGGAGCGGGCGACGCCGAGGCAGAGTGCGCGGATCCGGTGGCTAGACGGCGGACAGGGCCAGGCGTCCGGTCGCGACGGCGGTTTCGGGCTGTTCGATGACCTCAATCGGGAGGTTGGCCAGCCGGTAGCCGATGCCCCACTCGTTGAGGAGGTAGCGCGGCTGCGACGGCTCGTCCTCGATCTTGTTCCGCAGGTACCCGATGTAGGCACGGAGGTACTGCGTGTCGTCGACGCAGGCCTCACCCCATACGGTGCTCAACAGGAAGCGGTGCGGTGCGACTGAGCCGATGCGCGACGCGAGCGCTTCCATCAGTCGGTGCTCTGTGCGGGTGAGTTGAATCGGCACGCCGTGCTTCGTGATGAGCCGCGCGTCGCGGTCGATGGCGAGCGCTCCCGTACGGATGAGCCGGCCGGGTGCGGCCGCTGCGGGCTGCCGTTCGTACAGACGCATGACCGCTCGGATGCGCGCCACCAGTTCGGTTTGCACACCTCCGCGCCGGATGAAGTCGTCCGCACCGATGTCCAGCACCCGGACCGCGGTCTGCGCGTCATCAGCCAGACCGATCGCGATGATCGGGATGTCGCAGGCTGCGCGCAGCACCCGAATCAGTTCGAAGCCCGTGATGCCCGGGACCCGGAGATCGAGCACAATCGCGTCCGGGCGCTCCGCGAAGACGAGGCGCACCGCCTCTAGTCCATCCGCTGCCTCTGAGACGGAGAACTCCGGTGCGAGCGTCTCCACGATCTCGCGCCGAGTTGCCTCGTTACCGTCGACGACCGCAACCAGCGGCATCGCACCCTCCCCCCGACCGCCTCAAACGTTGCCTTCGACCGCCTCGAACGGCGGTCGGTTCTCAGACAGAAGATGGGGGAGTTTCGACGATTTGTTACGGGTCCCTACACGAGTTCAAGAATCCCCCGACCGAGAGCTGAGACACCCGCCGACGCCGGCGGCGGATCGGCGTCGAAGCCGGCGTATCCGAGGGGTTTCGCCGATCCTCGCAGCGCCGCGCCTGCGCCACTGTGTGATCCCGGACGACTCTCAGCGTGCGGTTGGTCGCCGGGCCGGTTCGGTGCCGGGCGATTCAGAGGGAGGCTGCGATCGGTGAACGGCGTCGTCCGTTCGCTCATGACGGCAGTTTCGAACCGTGCCCGGGTTCAGAAGTTGCGCATGCCCATCGTCCTCGTGGAGCCCGCGGCGGATGACGCCGAGGAGATCGCGCGCCTTCTGAAGGCGGCCTCCGACGTCCACTTCGAGATCGAGTGGGCTGAGCACGCGGACGCCGGCATCGAGCGGATCGCACAGGGCGACATCGCCCTGGTGCTGCTGGGAGTCGCGCTGCCCGACGGCAACGCGCTCGCCGCGCTGCGGGCGTTCCGCGACGCGGCGCCGGAGGTGCCCGTGGTGGTCCTCACCGGCTTCCACGAGTCTCGCTTCTTCGTCCAGGCGCTCAGCGAAGGCGCCCAGGACTGCCTGACGAAGGCGAATCTCGAGGTGCGCACCCTCGAGCGGGCGGCTGTGTACGCCGCAGAGCGGCACCAGCTCATCGCGGCCTACGCGCGCGAGCTCTGGGCCGCGAATGTCATCTACGGCGACTACCTCAGCATCGTGCGCAACAGCGCAGACGCGATCATCGTGATCGACGAGTTCGGTCGTATCCAGTTCGTGAACCCCGCCGCCGAGGCGATGCTCGGGCTCTCCGCGAGCGACGCGGTCGGCCAGCCGTTCCGCTACCCGCTCGACCTCCGCGAGCCGTTCGAGGTCGACATCGAGGCGTTCGATGGCTCGATGCGTAAGGTCGAGATTCGCATCGTCTCGACGTCATGGCGCGGTGGCAGCGCTTACCTTGCGATGGCGCGGGACATGACCCTGCGCCGCGAGCTGGAGTCGCAACTCGCACAGGCGCAGAAGCTCGAGTCGGTGGGCCGCCTTGCCGCCGGCATCGCGCACGAGATCAATACGCCGACGCAGTTCATCACGGACAACACGCGCTACCTCGGTGACGCGTTCGAGAAGCTCCGCGCGCTGCTCGAGGCGTACCAGCCGGTCGTCGAGGCGGCGAAGACCGCGGGGCTCGCTCCCGACCTTGTCGAGGCCGTGGCGGCTGCGGAGACGAGGGCGCGGCTCAAGTCGCTCCTGCGCGACGTCCCCGAGGCTGTCGAAGATTCACTCGACGGGCTGCAGCAGGTGGCGCGCATCGTGGGAGCGATGAAGGTCTTCGCACATCCGGGCACACCCGATCGCACCCCGGTGGATATCCGAACGGCCATCGAGAGCACGATCGCCGTCGCCCGCAACGAGTGGAAGCACGTGGGGGAAGTGATCACCGATTTCGAGTCCGACCTCCCGCTCGTTCCCGCCGTGCCGGGCGACCTCAACCAGGTGCTGCTGAACCTCGTGATCAACGCGGTTCACGCCATCGCCGACGCGCGTGCGCAGGGCATCGAGCGCCCGGGCGAGATCCGAGTGGGCGCACACCTGGATGGCGAGCACGTCGCGATCACGGTGGCTGACAACGGCGTCGGCATCCCCGAGGGCGTGCGCGAGCGCGTCTTCGACCCGTTCTTCACGACCAAGGAAGTCGGCCGAGGAACCGGGCAGGGCCTCTCGATCAGTCGTTCGATCGTGGTGGAGCGTCACGGCGGGACGATCGAGGTCGAGTCGACACCGGGCGAGGGCACGGTATTCACCGTGCGCCTGCCGCTCCACGAGGTCGAGCAGGCCGCCGCATGACCAACGCCACTCCGACCTCACGACGACGCCGGGTGCTGTTCGTCGACGACGACCCGCGGCTGCTGCGCGGGCTGCGTCGCCTGCTCGACACCATGGCCGACGACTGGGACATGGAGTTCGCCGAATCCGGCCTCGAAGCGCTCGAAGTGCTCGCGGGTTCCGAGTTCGACGCGATCGTCACGGACATGCGCATGCCCGGCATGGACGGGGCAGAGTTGCTCCACAGGGTCGCTCGCGAGCACCCTCACCTGGTGCGCGTCGTGCTCTCGGGGCAATCCGACCAGGAGACACGCCTCCGCGCGGCCGGTCCGACACACCAGTTCCTCACGAAGCCCTGCGACGCGGAGACGCTGCGCTCCACGCTGACGCGGGCCTGCGACCTCCGCGACCTGCTCGGGCGCGAGTCGCTGCGACGCGTCGTCACGCAACTGCAGTCGCTGCCCAGCCTGCCCGAGCTGCATCGCGAGCTGCACACGGAACTGCTGTCGCCCGAGCCGTCGATCCGCCGCGTCGGCGATCTCATCGCGCGCGACATCGGCATGACCGCGAAGCTGCTGCAGATGGTCAACTCCTCGTTCTTCGGTACCCCGCGCAACGTCGCCTCGGCGCAGGAAGCGACGTTGCTGCTGGGACTGAACGTCGTCCGTGACCTGGTTCTGTCGGAGAGCGTCTTCTCGACGTACAAGGAGGGCGACGTCGACACCGTCTCCCTCGAGGCGATTCGCGATCACTGCGCTCTGACGGGCCGGATCGCCCGCTCAATCGCGGCTGCGGAGGGGGCCGACCTCGCGACGCAGTCTGACGCGCGTCTCGCGGGCCAGCTGGTCGACCTCGGCGCCATCCTGCTCGCGGTGAACCTTCCGGCCGAGTACGGCCGCGCGCGCCTCCAGGCTGCTGAGGACGCCGTCGCGCTCTGGCAGACGGAGGTCGAGGCGCTGGGAGCGGAGCACGGCGAGATCGGCGCGTACCTGCTGGGGCTGTGGGGACTGCCGGCTCCAATCGTCGAGGCGATCGCGTTCCATCATCGCCCCTCGATGTCGCCCTCCCGTTCGTTCGACCTCATCACGGCCGTTCACGTCGCCGACGCGCTGGCGCACGAGCGTTTCGAGGACGACGCGAGCGAGCCGCCACCGCCCCTGTTCGACGAGACCTACCTCCAACGGATCGGCCTCGAGCACCGTGTCGAGGCCTGGCGCCGCCTGGCGACGGAGGCCCGGCTGGCCGCGTAGCCCGTCGAGTCTCGGACCCGCTCCGTGGACCGAGCGTCATACGATGATGCGCGTGACATCGAGGCTGTTGCCACCACTACTGGTCCTGCTGGCCGCTCTCCTCGCCGGATGCGAGTCAGGGGGCCGCGACGCGACGGTCACTCCGACTGCGAGCGCGAGTACGACTCCGCCTGCGACGTCCACACCGACGATCTCGCCCGCGACGCCCGCGGCGACTTCGACAGCGGGGCCTGCGACGCCGACATCAACGCCAACCTCGGTGCCCCGGCCGGCAACGCCGACTGTCACTCCTACGGCGGAAGCGTCGGTCACGCTGCGACTCGCGATCGGGCAGACCGCCGACGCTGCCGGCGGCTGGACGCTCCGGCTCGATGCGGTCGAGGACGATTCGCGCTGTGGCGTGGACGTGGTCTGCGTGTGGGCCGGCGAAGCGACGGCGGTGCTCACCGCCTCTTCTGCAGGGGGTGCGGCGAGCGAAGTGCGCATCGTCCTGTCGCCCGATGAGGGCACGGCGACGGTCGATGGTCTGACGCTGCGAGCCTATGACCTGCTGCCCGAACCTCGGTCGGACCGGCCGATCGATCCCTCCGCTTACAGCGTCAGCATCGAGGTTACGCTGAACTAGTCAGGACGAGTCGCGCCCGGCCAGCTCCGCGCCGCGCTCGCTCTTGATCGCGCGTACTCGCGGCACGCCCGACTCGATGACCTTCGCCTCGAACTGCTTCGCCTGCCGGTCGAGGTCCTCGAGGTGGGCGATCAGCTTTCGGCGTGCGGCCTCAGCGGAGTCATCGAGCCCGGTCAGATCGAAGAACCGCCAGTACTTGAGGACGGGCAGCAGCACCTCGTCCCGGTGGACGCGGATGTCGTAGATGCCCGCGCGGGCGATCTGTGCCGCCTTGCGCAGGAAGCCGGGGATGCCGGCGCCGGGCATCGCGAACGCGAGCACCTCATCGACGATGGCCTCGACCGCGCTCGATGGGTCGATCTCGAGCGCCGCCTTCATGATGTCGCGGTAGAACACCATATGCAGGTTCTCGTCGGTGGCGATGCGGAGCATGATCTTGTCCGCCACCGGGTCGTCCGAGTAGACGCCGGTGTTGCGGTGAGAGATGCGCGTCGCCAGTTCCTGGAACGTCACGTAGGCGATCGAGTGCAGCATGCTCGGCGTGGGGTGGTCGTAGCCCCGCTGCAACTGCCCCATGCGCGCCCGCTCGAGCGCCACCGGGTCCACGTTGCGCGTCACCACGAGGTAGTCCCGCAACACGATCGCGTGGCGGCCCTCCTCGGCGGTCCAACGGCCGACCCAGTTCACCCAGGCGCCGTCGCCGCCGGCGAACATCTTGTGAATCAGGCGGTGGTACGAGGGGAGGTTGTCCTCGGTGAGGAGGCCGACCTCGAAGGCAGTCTGCGCGACGCCGGTCAGCCGAGGCTGGTCCGGAGTCCAGGGTTCCTTGTCGAAGTCCCGGCCGAGGCGGTACGGGATGTACTCGTGGGGGAACCACTCCTGTGCCACCTTGTCGTGGCGGTCGTAGAGCTTCGCTGCCACGGGCTCCAGCTCGAGCAGCATCGCGCGATCGTCGTAACGAGGTGCCATTCACTCTCCTGCACACGGGGCCGTTTCGCGGGCACCGTACTCGGGGGGCGCCTAACCGATGTCCGGCAGCCACTCCTGCGCTCGCGAGACTAGGGTAGAGCAGGATCCGTCGTTGATCCTCCTCAAGCGGGGAATTACCTCAGGGCTGGGGATTTGGCGGGTTCGATGAGCGCGACGGGCAGCGCGCCGAGAACGTCGGCGAGGTTGATCACGCCGGACGCCGCGGGGACAGGCCGCCCGCTCAGGACGTCGACATACCCCTGTTCGCTGACCGCTCCCGGGAGTTCCACGGCGGTCGCACCCCACGATGGCTCCCACGCCTCGAGCGCGAGCGCCTCCGGAGAGAGCACGCTCGCCGAGCGCACTGCTGCGACGGCGATCAGGGAGGCGTCGCGGCTTCGCCGCTCGAAGGCGATCGCGTCGGTCGCGTGGTCGCCGACGATGCGGAGCGGCCGGTAGTGACCAGTCGCGAAAAGGTCGGCGTTCCGACGGCGTATCCCGAGCAGGCGGGCAACGACGAACTGCTTCACCGAGCCGTCCCGCCACTCGCGCAACAGTTCGGGAACGAGTGCCGCCCGCCGCTTCGCACCTTCGGGGGACTCCTCGAGGGAGGGCGCGAGCCGCTCGAGGATCGCGGCGCGCTCGGCGTAGTCGACGGCTCGCCGGTTGTCCGGGTCGACGAGCGAGAGATCCCACAGCTCCGTGCCCTGGTATGTGTCGGGCACTCCGGGGGCGGTGAGCTTGAGCAGCACCTGCACGAGGCTGTTTAGCGCTCCCAGCCATGCGGCTCGCCGCCCAAGGCTGCCGGCTGCCTCGAGGATCGGCCCGGCGACGGCGGGGTGAGCCGCCGCCTGTACAAGCTCCGCGAGCGCCGCCTCATAAGCCTCGTCGGGATCGAGCCAGTTCGTCCGCTCGCCGGCCTCCCGCATGGCCTTCACCACGTACTCGGTGAGCCGCTCCACAAGATGGTCTCGGTCGGCGGCCACGGCGCCCTCGGTCGGCCAGACTCCGAGGATGGTCTGGAACACCGCGTATTCGTCGTGGCGAGACGGGCTGTCCGGACCGGGCGGCGAGGGAAGGTGGTCGTTCGTTACGGCCGACCAGTCCTCGATCGTCTGGGCCCACTCCTCCGGCATCGACGAGAGCGCGGCGAGGCGCGTTCGCACGTCCTCGCCGCGTTTATGGTCGTGCGTCGCCGTGGAGAGGAGATTGCCAGGCCAGCCCTCGTTGCGACGGCCGGCGCGCTCGTGGAACTCGGCGATCGAAAGCCCCGGCCGTTCGGGATCGCTCCCCACCTCGTCGAGCGTCAGCAGGGGGACGTGCCGGTAGATCGCCGCGTCCTCGACACCCTTCGCCTGGATCGCTGGCATCAACTGCTGGAGCCGCATGACGGCGCGCGTCGCGTCCCCCGAGGACGGCGCGGCGATGGCCTGTGCGACTGCCTCGAGCGCCTGGTCGGGCAGGTCGGGGAGACGCTCGCGAGCGTCGCGCACCGCCACCGAGAGCAGGCGACGCGCCTCCGGATCGTGCCCGCGCCCTGTCGTGTAGAGACGGTAGACGGGCAGGCACGCCAGCAAAGCGCGCGTCGCCTCGATCCACTCGTCGAGCGGCACTGTGCCGGCCTCGGTACGGGCAGCGGTAGCGTGGAGCTCGGTGGCGGCCGAGTCGACCTGCCGAGCGAGCGGGCCATCGACGACAGCGCGCTGGCTCCGATACGCGATGTCCGCGAACGGCTCTTCCCGCCCGGTGAACGTCCGGTAGATCTCGTCGAAGCGCGGCACGTTCTCAGAGGCCACGAGGAGGCCCGCGACGTCGTTCATGAACTCGTACCCCGTCGTGCCGTCTGCCTTCCAGGTACGCGGTAGTTCCTCGTCGAATGCGAGGATCTTCTCGACGACGACGTATGTCCCCGCGCGCTCGTGCAGTCGCTCGAGGTACTCCTCCGGGTCCGCCAGGCCGTCGATGTGGTCGATCCGGAGCCCGGTCACGTCTCCGTCCTTGACCAGCCGCAGGACGGTGCGATGCGTGGTGTCGAAAACGCGCTCGTCCTCGACGCGCACTCCGGCGAGCGTGTCGATGGCGAAGAAGCGCCGGTAGTTGACGTCGTGAGAACCCGTGCGCCAGTACGCGAGCGCGTAGTGCTGCGCGTCGAGCAGGGCAACGATGCGCTCACCACCCTCTGGCGTGGTTCGGGCTTCGTTGATGGCCTCGATCTCACGGGCGTCCAACCCGCTGGCGGTGGCGGGATCGACCGGGAAACGCCGGTCGAAGTAGCGGAGGTGCAGGCCGTCCGCGTCATGCTCGAGCGTGAGCTCACCGCGGCGGAGCACGTCCTCGATGTCCGCCGCCAGCACCGGGAGCACCACGCGCCCGTGCAGCGCGGGATCCGCGGGGGCCCAGTTGATGTCGAAGAACGGTGCGTAGCGCGAGGCCTCGCCGTGCCTCAGCACGTCGAACCACCAGCGGTTCGCCTCACCGGCGATCCCGAGGTGATTCGGCACGATGTCGAGGAGAATGCCCATCCCGCGTGCCCGGACATCTGCGGCGAGCCTACGGAACTCCCGCGAGCCGCCGAGGACCGGCGAGATGGTCGTTGGGTCGACGACGTCGTAGCCGTGTGTGCTGCCCGGCGTAGCGGCAAGAATCGGCGAGAGATACACGTCGCTGAAGCCCAGGGCATTGAGGTAGGGCAACAGGCGACGGACGTCGGCGAAGGTGAAGCCCGCGTGCAGTTGCAGGCGATAGGTCGCCCGCGGGATGCGGTGCGACCGCTCCTCCGACGCCGTCACGAGATCGGGATGGCGCGGAGAACGATCGCGCCGGCACGTCGGAAGCGTACGGACGGAGGCGACTCCGGCTCGCCGAGGTCCACCTCGATGGGCATTGGATCGGTCGCCAGGCCTTCGTCTTCGGTGGTGAGCGCCAGCTCCCAGCGCGTGCCGCGCGGCGCCACCAGGTCTGCGTTGTGCTCGATCAACAGGTCGCCTTCGCCGCGGAGACGTGCGATCACCAGTGTCGCCGCGCCGCCGCCATCGCGGCAGAGCGCCACCGCCTCGTCCCCGAGTGCGTGGGCGTGCTGGCCCGCTCGCTCCGACCAGTCGAAGGCCATCTCGGTGCGGCGGAGTGAGAGGAGCGCGCGGTAGAGCTGCAGGGTCGAGGCGTGCGGCTCGACCTCGCGCTCGGGCCAGTCCAGCTTGCTGCGGAGGAACGTGGCCTCCGACTGCGGGTCGGGAACGTCGTCGCTGCTGAACGTGTCCCACGCCTTGAACTCGTTGCGCCGCCCCTCCGTGACGAGGCGCCCGAGTTCCTCGTGGTGATCGGTGAAGAACTGGAAGGGAGTGCTGGCTGCCCACTCCTGGCCCATGAAGAGCATCGGCGTGTGTGCAGCGGTGAGGAGCAATACGCTCGCCGCACGGTAGGCGGGCAGCGCTGCGGAGTCCGTGAGGCGGTCCCCGAACGCGCGGTTCCCCACCTGATCATGGTTCTGGATACACACCACGAAGCGAGGAAGAGGGACACCGGCAGGATCGCTGCCGCGCGGTCTGCCGAGGTGATCCGAGTGCTGGCCGGTGTACAGCCAGCCCTGCTTCAGGATGGCCGTCAACTCCCTGGTCGAGGCGTGGAAGTCCTGGTAGTAACCCTGGCGATCTCCGGCGAGGATCGTGCGGATCTCATGGTGAAAGTCATCCGCGAGCACGCCGTCGAACGCGTAGCCTCCCTCTTCGGGTCGCTGCACGATCGTCACGAAGTTGCGTGCGTCCTCGGCGATGATCGCGATGTGCTTCTCTGGCGGCGCGGCGGCGTGGAGGCGACGCCGGTATTCGGCGAGGAAGTGCTCGGGGCTGTCGTCGACCAGCGTATCCGTCGCATCGAGGCGAAAGCCGTCGATGTGGTACTCGTGCATCCAGTGCAGCGCACTCTCGATGAAGTAGTCCCGGACCTGCTGTGACCCCGGCCCGTCAAGGTTGATGCCGGCGCCCCATGGTGACTGGTGTCTCTCGGTGAAGTACGCGCCGGCGAACGCTCGCTGGTACGAGCCGTCCGGTCCGAAGTGGTTGTAGACGACATCGAGGATGACGCCGATGCCGAGGGCGTGCGCGCGGTCGACGAACGCGCGGAGGTCGTCGGGCCGGCCATAGCAGCGCGCGGGGGCGAACGGCTGCACGCCGTCGTAGCCCCAGCCGCGCTCCCCGGCGAAGTCGGCGAGCGGCATCAACTGAACGGCCGACACGCCGAGGCTCGCGATCTCCTCGAGGGCCAGCGTCGCTGAGGCGAAGGTGCCTTCGGGTGTCAGCGTGCCGATGTGCAACTCGTAGGTCGAGGCGTGTCCGGTCATCAGATCGATGCCGCGCCAGCCCTCGTCGGTCCAGTCGAACCCGGCGGGGTCGATGACCTCGGATGGCCCGTGGACGCCCTCGGGCTGGTATCGCGACGCTGGGTCGGGATAGGACTCGGCCGCTCCGTCTCCGCGCCGAAGCACGTAGCGATAGCGCGTTCCCGCCGCGACGCCGTCGATCCAGCCCTCGAGGTAGCCCTCCCCGGACGCATCGAGGGGGTGCTCGGACGCCGAGGACGCCTCGAGTCGAACCGCCGCGGAGCCGGCATCGGGAGCCCAAACGCGGAAGCGCACTCCCGTTCCGTCTGGCCAGGCGCCGAGGTGTGGCGTCCACTCGGCGCTGCTCAGCGGTGTTGAGGAGAGGGTGTCGGTGCCTGCTTCTGTATCCGTCACGCTTGCTTCCGCGCTGGTCAGTTGTCTCGGGTTACGGGACTCATCGTCGCATGAGGCAGCAGCGCGCGGGCTGAGCGGAGGTCCCAGTGCGGTGGTTCATGATGGTTTCGTGACCCGCCGATGGCGGTCGTAACTCGGCTGCAATTGCCCGACGCGTACCTTCGGCGCCTACAGGTCGGAGAACCGGAGGCTGAGCATGCGTTCATTTGCGAGACGGTTGGGTGCAGGGGCTGTGGCAGGGCTCATCGTGGCGGGAGTGGCGGCCGCGCCGGCTTACGCACAGACCCCGACGACCACGCCAGAGGCCACCGGCACCGCGACCGCCTCACCCACGCCCACGACGACCGGGACCGCTGCGCCTGGTGCCCCCAACACTGGCACCGGCGGGTACGCGGACCCGTCGCAGGGCAACGCGACGGCTCTCGGCATCGCCGCGGGCCTCGGCGCGGCCAGCCTCCTCGGCGGGGCGTGGGCCATCTCGCGTCGCCCGCGGGCATAGTCACTTCGCTCAGTACAGTCGCACGAGCTCCGCTCGGTCGACGTCTGAGAGCGCAGGAGCCGGATTCCGGCTCCTGCGCTCCATTTCTCGCCACCACACGGGGTGAATCGCGGAACAGGATCGAGGCCATATGAGGCGCGATTCCGATCGCGGGCGCACTGAGGCATCCCCAACGCTTCCCAACGCCCTGTTGGTCTTCGTCCTCCTCCTGCTGCTCGCCTGGGGCATCGCGGGACTGTACCCGCCGCAGGAGAGCGCATCGCTCGGCACTACGGATACCGCCATGGGCGCCGACATCGTCGCCCCGAAGCCGATCGGCAGCATCCTCACGGGCGCGGAGTAGCCTCGATCAATCGAGGCGGATTAGTACCCCTTCATCTGCCCGAAGCCTGATCTCTTCCCGAGCCGGCTCCTCGGCCCGATCCAGCGCCGTGCTGAGGACGATCTCGCCTCGAAGGCCGTCGGGTAGTTCGTACACGTCGGGGGTCGGAGCGAGATTGAGGATGGCGGCGTAGGCCGTTTGGCCGTGTCGTCGGACGTAGGCCACCACTCCGCGCCTCCTCGGCAGCGGCTCGAAGCTCCCGAGTGCGAGCGCTGGGTCGCGCCGGATCGCGAGCAGGCGGCGGTGCAGGGCGAGCATGGATCGCGGATCGGCGAGCTGCTGCTGGACGTTGCGCGTCGCAGCGTCCGGCGGCAGCGGCAGCCAGGGCTCCACCGTCGAGAAGCCCGCGTACTTCGAAGCGTCCCACTGCATCGGCGTGCGCGATGGGTCGCGCCCGAGCTGCAGGCCCGGGACGCGCTGTTCGAAAGGATCGCGGACGTCCTCTTCGGCGATCGGGGCCGACTCCATCCCGATCTCGTCGCCGTAGTAGATCGTCGGCGTCCCCCGCAGTGTGAGGAGTAGCATCGCGGCGATGCGTGCTTGCTCAGCGCCGACGCGCGACGCGATGCGCGGTCGGTCATGGTTGCTCAGGACCCAGGTGGGCCACCCCACGGAGGGCAGCGCCGCCTCGTACTCGCGGATGGCGTCGTCGATGACCTCGGCGTCCCAGGGCAGCAGCACCAGCTGGAAGTTGAACGGAAGGTGGACGCCCTCGCCCTGCGCACCGTAGTACGTCACCAGCCGCTCGACAGGGAGGTAGATCTCGCCGAGGAGCACGCGGTCCGCGTACTCGTCGGTCACCCTCCGCAACGCGGCGATCACCTCGTGCACCTCGGGGCGATCCGTCGAGTAGAGCGGGCGGAAGCGGTTGTAGGGGGGCAGGTCGGCCGTGTAGTCCTCGTTTGGCGGGTTGTCGCGGAACTCGGAGTCCTTCACCAGGTGCCAGATCACGTCGACGCGGAAGCCGTCGACGCCTCGGTCGAGCCAGAAGCGCAGCACCTCGGACATGGCACGCTGCACCTCGACGTTGCGCCAGTTGAGATCGGGCTGCTCGGGCAGGAACGCGTGGTAGTAGTACTGCCGCGTTGCCGGATCCCACTCCCAGGCGCTGCCGCCGAAGTTGCTCAGCCAGTTGTTCGGAGGCCCCCCATCCGGCGCCGGATCGCGCCACAGGTACCAGTCGCGATACGGGTTGTCGCGCGATGACCGTGCCTCCTTGAACCAGGGGTGCTGGTCCGAAGTGTGGTTGGGAACGAAGTCGAGGATGATGCGCAGTCCGCGTCTGTGTCCCTCCGCGACGAGACGGTCGAAGTCCGCGAGCGTTCCGAAGAGCGGGTCCACCTCGACGTAGTTCGCGACGTCGTACCCGAAGTCGGCCATCGGAGACGGGTAGATGGGCGACAGCCAGACGGCGTCGACACCGAGCTCTACGAGGTAGTCCAGGTGCTCGATGATGCCGGCGAGGTCGCCGATGCCGTCGCCGTCCGAGTCGGCAAACGAGCGCGGGTACACCTGGTAGATCACGGCCGTCTTCCACCACGGTCGCCCGCTGTCTGAGGCAGTCATGGCCCGACGGTAGAGGAGCGGCGCACCTTCAAGGGGTAACGCCTGCGGTGAGTGACTTGCAGTTCCGCTTCAGGCCGGGTGCTACGGGTTTGTGATACCTCGCACGTGTCCGTTCGCAGATTGATCGGCGCCCCGCTTTAGCCTCGACGGCGCGTGCCACGCGTCGTTCCGTGGCTCGCGCGCGAGGAGTACGAGGGTGAAGGTCGGTTACCACGCTTCGCACGAGCAGTTCCCCCCGAGCGAGCTACTCGAATACGTGCGGCTCGCGGAGCGTGCCGGGTTCGCCGCAGCGATGTGTTCGGACCACCTCGCACCATTCAGCGAGCAACAGGGTCAGAGCGGGTACGCCTGGTCGTGGCTCGGTTCGGCACTGGCCTCCACGGGGCTCAGCTTCGGGACAGTCTGCGCGCCCGGGCAGCGTTACCACCCGGTCATCGTCGCGCAGGCGATCGCGACGCTCGGCCAGATGTTTCCGGGACGCTTCTGGGTCGCGCTCGGCTCGGGTGAACAGTTGAACGAGTACGTCACGGGCGACCCATGGCCGTTGAAGCGCGAACGGATGGAGCGACTCCTCGAGTGCGTCCGAGTGATCCGGGAGCTCCTCGAGGGCGAGGAGGTTACCCATCGAGGGCTGGTCACCGTCGAGGAGGCCCGACTGTACGTTCGCGCCGAACCACCCCCGCCCCTCTACGCCGCGGCGATCTCCGCGAAGACCGCGGAGTGGGCCGGGAGCTGGGCGGACGGCCTGATGACCGTCGCCGCGCCCCACGAGGAGATGGCGCAGGTGCTCGAGGCGTTTCGCCGAGGCGGGGGCGCCGGGAAGCCCGTGTTCCTCCAGGTACAGGTGTCGTACGCCTCGACGGACGAGGAGGCGCTCGCTGAGGCGTTCGAGCGCTGGCGGAACTCCGCGCTGCCGGCGCCGCTGCTCGCAGATCTGCGCAGGCCGTCAGACATCGACCTCGCGCTGAGGAACGCGCGGCCCGAGGACGTCGCCAGTGCAGTGCGCATCTCGGCGGACCCGGCCCAACACCGTGAGTGGTTGCGGCGCGACGCCGAGCTCGGTTTCGAGATGGTGTACGTCCACAACGTCGCGCGCGACCAGCGCGGCTTCATCGAGATGTACGAGCGAGAAGTGCTGCCCCAGGTTCATGGCGAGTTCGGTGGTGGTGGAGTGCGATCGGAGTGACGAGGAATGAGTGAGTCCGGGCAGCCGCTGCAACGCGCCGGGACGAGTCAGATCCGAGCCGAGCACCCCGCCGGCGATCTGTGGTGGAAGCACACGGTGATCTACTGCCTCGACGTTGAGACGTTCCTCGACGCGAACGGGGACGGAGTCGGCGATTTCGACGGGCTCTGTGAGCGGGTGGACTACATCGCCGGGCTCGGCGTGGACTGCATCTGGTTGATGCCGTTCTATCCCACGCCGAACCGAGACGATGGTTACGACATCCTCGACTACTACGGGGTGGATCCTCGGCTGGGTGACATCGCAGGATTCACCGAGTTCATGCGGCTCGCGAGAGCGCACGGCATCAAGGTGATCGTGGACCTCGTGGTGAACCACAGTTCGACGGAGCATCCGTGGTTCCAGGCCGCGCGCTCCAGTCCGGACTCGCCGTACCGCAACTTCTACGTCTGGCGGGACGAGCCGCCCGAGGACTACGAGCCGGTGATCGTCTTCCCCGGCGAGCAAACGACGAATTGGACCTACGACGACGAGGCGGGCCAGTACTACTTTCATCACTTCCACGACCACCAGCCCGACCTCAACCCCGATGAGCCTGCGGTGCGACGCGAGATGCACCAGATCATGGCGTACTGGATCCAGCAGGGTGTCGCTGGGTTCCGCGTCGATGCGGTGCCGTTCCTGATCCAGCTCGGGCAGACCGGCAGCGGCGGCGAACTCGCGCCGCACGACTTCCTGCGCGACCTCTCTGCTTTCGCCCATCGGCGGCGAGGTGATGTGGTGCTGGTGGGTGAGGTGAACCTCCCGCCGCTGGAGCAGGTGCGCTACTTCGGAGAGGGCGACGAACTGCAGCTCGTCTTCAACTTTCACGTCAACCAATACCTGTACCTTGCGCTCGCGAGGGAGGACCCCGATCCGCTGCGGAAGGCGGTCGCGAACCTACCGCCGATTCCTGACTACTGTCAGTGGGCGAACTTCATCAAGAATCACGATGAGCAGACGCTCGATCAGCTCACCCCCGCCGAGCGGGACGAGGTCTTCGAGGCTTTCGCGCCGCGCCCCGGGATGCGGCTGTACGGACGCGGCATTCGCCGGCGCCTGCCCGGCATGCTCGAGGCGGACGATGCGCGCATCCGCATGGCGTACAGCTGCATGTTCTCGCTGCCGGGCGTCCCGGTGCTCTTCTACGGCGAAGAGATCGGGATGGTGGAGAACCTGAACGTCGCGGGCCGCGCTGCCGTGCGAACCCCGATGCAGTGGCAGTCTGGACGTAAGGCCGGCTTTTCCACCGCTCCGCTGAAGGAGTTCCGTCGCCTGCCGACCTCGGGCGCGCACGGCGCAGACTCCATCAACGTCGCGACGCAACGGCGCGACGAGTCTTCGATGCTGAACTGGCTCGAACGAATGATCCGCCGCCGCAAGGAGATCGCCGAGTTTGGGTTCGGTAAGCCAGAGATCCTCGATGTCGGCGACAACGATGTCTTTGCCCACCAGTGCGACTGGGAGGGTCGTGCCGTAGTCGCCCTGCACAACTTCAGCCGCGATCCGCGCAACGTCAGCATCGAGGACGTCGTCGACCGCTCGGTGGGTGACGTAATCGAGTTGTGGGGCAACCGCGTGTACAACGCGGGGGCGGTCGATCCGACGTCGATCGAGCTGGACGGCTATGGCTACCGCTGGTTGCGGATCCGACGTAAGGGGCAGGAACTACTCCTCTAGCCCCGCGGGCGTGGGTGTCTCTGCAACATGGCTGCAACCCCCTCTGTGGACGCGTTACGCGGCAAAGGCGCGTGCTTATCTAGGCTCGTTGGAGAGGAGCGCGTCGGACTATGAGAGCGCGTCGGACTATGAGGAGGGGATGGCGTATGTCCACCGAAGCGCGTCGGAGCGATTGGCCCGCCGTCCGTGATCGCCTCCACAACCGCTGGCCCGCCCTCTCCGAGGACGAGCTGGACGACACGCACGGGGAGCAGGAGGCTCTCGTTGCGCTCCTGCAGGCGAAGTACGGCTACGCCCGCGAGAACGCCGAGGGCGACCTTCGCCTGGTGATGGAAACACCGATCGCCCCCGGGCCGTTCGTCGCGACCGACTCCGACGATCCAGACGCCGTCGCGGAGTCGGGCACGATCGACCGGCCGCATGAACGGGACGTCTCGCTCGCGACCGGCGTCACGATGCACTACCTCGAGTGGCCGCACGAAGGTGCGCGACCGATGGTGCTGCTGCACGGCCTCGGCGGATGCGCCGCGGATTGGCAGCGGGTGGCAGCCCACTTCCAGGGCCGTTTCCACATCATCGCGCCGGATCAGCGGGGACATGGCGACTCGCACGCCAAGGGAGGCTCATACTCCGCCGATGACCACATCGCGGATCTCGGCGCCCTGATCGATGCACTCGAGCTTGAGCGGCCGATCCTCGTTGGTCATTCGATGGGGGCCCACCACGCCCTCGGGTACGCGGCAGCCAACGGTGACAGGCCAAGCGCCGTCGTCGCGAGCGGCCTGCGCGATGCGCGGGCGGAACGCGAAGTGGCGGCCGTGGCCACTCGAGTCTTCGGGTCGGCACAGGAGTACGTCGACATCCTGCGGCGCAACTCGCCCTCCGCCCCGGACTGGGCGCTGTGGTCACTCGCGGGCGCGCGACTACGAGAGGTGCGTGGGGGACTGCAGCCAAGAGCGGATGCCGCCGCGGTGATGCAGTGGCGCCCGCTCGACCTGGAGGGCCGCGCCGAGGGCATCACGGCCCCCGTGCTCGTGATCCGGAGCGCCTCGGGCGGCGGCAGCAGTGTTCCGGCCGCACCTCGGAGCGTTGAGACCCACCAGCTGTCCGCGGGCGGGCCAGATCCGTTCATCGACGCCGAGGATGAGTTTCTCGCCGCCGTGAACGAGTTCCTCGATGCGCGCGGGGTCTTCGCGGCTTCGGGCCAGGGATCAGACTGAAGGGCGAAGGGCGGAGTGGTGCGAGTACCGGTCAGGAGATACCAGCGCTCGCCTTATGGACGACCTCGCACGCTCGCCCGTGGCCGCTCGCGGGCGAATCATCGAATTGTCTGGCCGCGAGGCGCCGTGTTCGGGCGACTGCGGAATGGCAGCGTTCCGCGGGTGGGTAGCCCGGCACGTACCCGGGGCGCGGAGACAGAGGGAGCACCGCTCGCAGGAGGCGATGCGGAACGAAGTCCATCGGCCCAACATTCGGGTAAGGAAACGCCGGAGGACATGGGAGCCAAGGTGCTCGTCGTTGAAGACGACAAGGCGGTCAGTTACATCGTCGCCGAGACCCTGCGCGAAGAGGACTTCACGGTCAGCGTGGCGAACAACGGCCTGGAGGCCCTCCACCTGCTGGAGGACGGCCTCGAACCGGACGCGCTCGTCCTTGACCTCGCCATGCCCGTCATGGACGGACGCGAGTTGTTCCGCGAGGTGCGCAAACGCGGATGGGAGATGCCCGTCCTCGTGCTATCCGCCGTAGGCGCGCGACAGGCGATGCGCGAACTGGGCGCCGACGCCGCACTTGAGAAGCCGTTCGACCTCGACCGGCTGATCGCGCGCGTCCGAACCCTCACGGAACACAACTAGCGGCGGGACCCTTCGCGCTCCGCGATCGGGCTCCGCACCCGATCCTCTACGATTCCGTAACGCGCCCTTCACCCCCTTCGCGCGTTCTCTACGGCCTCATTCCTAAAGTCCAAAGGCGAACCGGCTTCACCCCAGCGACCTCATGCGCGCCGCCCGGGTAGTCGGATTTCACCGAGGTCACTCCAGGAGGAGGGAATCATGGCCAGAGTTGCTCGTGACATGGTTGTGGATGTGCCCGTGCGAACTGCATACAACCAGTGGACGCAGTTCGAGGAATTCCCACGGTTCATGGAAGGCGTCGAGGAAGTTCGTCAGCTCGACGACCGTCATCTCTTCTGGCGCGCCGATATCGGCGGGCGCGTCCAGGAATGGGAAGCCGAAATCCGTGAGCAGGTGCCGGACGAGAAGATCGTCTGGAATTCCACGGTCGGCGAGGAGAACGCGGGCTGGGTGACCTTCGAGCCGATCAACGATGCACAGACGCGGGTGCACTTGGAGATGAGCTACCAGCCCGAGGGTCTCCTGGAGAACATTGGGGACGCCCTCGGATTCGTCGAGCGGCGCGTCGCCGGCGATCTGGAGCGGTTCAAGGAGTACATCGAGGGGCGCGGTAGCGAGACCGGCGCCTGGCGCGGCGAACTGGAGAATCCGGACGCGCCGGGCGGCCACACCCGCGGCAAGGGAAGCCTCGAGGACGCCGAAGCGACCGGCGGCGCCCGGTCGGGCGGCAATCCCTCGAACGGCGACAGCCTGCTGAACAATGAACCCGGCGGACTGACGGGTAACCGCAGCAGCGTCACCAACGACCCGAACCGGCGGCCGGACCTCTAGTCCGCCATCGAGTGAACGGAGATCGCGGTGAGTGAAGCAACGGAAGCCATCGCTCGCGCGATCGAAGAGGTGGCCGGCCTCATCCTTGCGGTACAGCGGGATGAGGCCGGCGTCGTCGTGAGCGGCATCGTCAACACCGATGCGCAGCGCGTCGCTGCCCTGGATGTGGCGCGTTCGATGGCGGGCGAGATGGCGGTCGTTGACGCCATCGAGGTCCTCGGCGACCTGCCCGACGATCTCGGTGGAGGAGTATCGGAACTCGGCGCGGCACTTTCGGACGACGCCGTCGAGCCGGGCGACTTCTCCGATCAGCGAATCCTGCGCTCCCCGGACGAGGCGGTCGGTCCGAGCGGCAGCATCGAAGACGACAAAGTAGCCGACGGGTCGGCCATCTATGTACCCCCCATCGACCCGGTCCGCCGCTGCGACGAGGTGATCGGGGGGCTGCAGCTCAGTTCCATGGACTCGGTTGAGGTCGCCCGTTCCACCGACGGCCAGATCGGCGATGGCGCCATTCGCGACGCCGTGCTGCGTGAACTCCTCGAAGATAGCGCGACCACTCATCTGCAGATCGAAGTCACCGTGGCGCGCGGCGTAGTCATCCTCGAGGGTCGCGTCGACGACCTTCACGACGTCGAAGCCGCGGAAGAGGTCGCTGCTCGCGTGCCCGGCGTGGTCGAAGTGGAAGAGCGCCTCCACGTGGAGGCGCTCGATCAATAGCGCGGAGCTCGAGTCAGGCCACGTTGGCCAACTGCGGCGGGGCGGGCGCCAACTTAGACGCCAGCTCACGCTCGTAGAAGCGGAAGAACCCCTCCTGATCGGGGCCGACCTGGTGCATGAAGATGTGGTCGAACCCCGCATTGATGTAATCCTCGAGCGCTTCGAGGACGGGCCCGGGGTCCGGACCACAGGGAACGATCTCTGCGACGTCCTCCTCCCTCACGAGTTGCGCCGCGGCTTCGAACTCACTCGGCAGGCGTAGCTCCTGTCCGAGGTTTCCGCCGATCGCGGCGTTCGGCCACCACTCGAGGGCGGTCTTGCGAGCGGCGGCCTCGGTCTCCGCCCAGCAGAGCGTCAGCGAGCCGATGCGCGGTCCGTCCCCACCCTCGTCTCGATACGTTTGCACGGTCTCTTCGGAGGGCGAGGTCGCTATCAGGCCATCCCCGGAGCGCGCCGCGAGGGCGGCCGCGCTCGGTCCGCCCGCCGCCACCATGATCGGCACGGGGTGATCAGGGAGGCTGTAGATGCGCGCCTGTTCGACGACGTAGTAGTCGCCGCGGTGACTCGTGAGTTCGCCTTCCCAGAGGAGGCGCATGACCTCGATCGCCTCGTCGAGCATTTCCTGGCGCACCTCGGTGGTCGGCCAGTACTCGCCGATAACGTGCTCGTTCAGATTCTCGCCAGAGCCGACTCCGAGGAAGAAGCGGCCGGGCATCAACTGGCCCATCGTCGCCGCCGCCTGGGCGATGATGGCAGGGTGCGTGCGGATCGTGGGACAAGTGACGCCGGTGCCCACGATCAGACGCTCCGTTGCGTGAGCGATAGCGCCGAGGGTCGACCACACGAATGGGCTTTGGCCCTGCCGGTCGATCCATGGGTGGAAGTGGTCGGAGATCAGCGCGAACGAGAAGCCGGCGTCCTCGGCGCCCTTCGCGTAGCGGACGAGATCCGGGGCCGTGTGTTCTTCGCTCGATAGCGCGTAGCCGATGCTTACCATCGCGATTGCCTCCCTGCTTGGTCGCACGCGTCGTGGTCGCACGGTACGCACCACCCCGACGCCCCCGCATAACGGCGGGACCGTCGTTACTACTCTTCCGTCAAACAGTCGCGCAGTACGCGCGTGGCGTTGTGACGAATCCGTAGGGGGCGCTTTTCTCGCGTTACTCGATGGCAACACCACTCGACATAGGGTGATACCCGACCCAGGGGGCAAGGCTCTCAAGCTCGTCCCGGCCATGGCGGATTGTTGCGTGCGCCGTGCGGGGCAATCCGAGACTGAGGAGGACTGACGATGACTCAGCCGATGGATCCGATGGAACGGCAGCCCGGCGTGCGTCTCGAAGACGAGGTGAAGAACCCGCCCGACTACAGCTCCGACTCGTCGGCGGTGCGCGACGGGAGACAGAACGGCGCTGACGGGACGGGTGAGCAGGTACGCGGCCTGGCGGACCAGGCCCGCGAGCAGGCGAGCGACATGGCTGATCAGGCTCGCGAGCGGGCCGGCGAGATGGCCGATCAGGCACGCGAGCGCGCCGACGAGATGACCGACCAGGCCAGGGAAGCCGCGGGAAACGTCGGAGTGCGTGCGCGGGAGATGGAGGAGCGTGGGCGCGAGCAGGCCTCTTCCGGTCTTGAGAGCGTCGCGGAGCAGCTGCGGGAGCGTGCCGCCAGCGACGGGACGACGGGCGAGTTGGCGGAAAAGGCCGCGATGAGCATGGAGCGCACCGCCGGCTACCTGCGCGAGCACAGCGCTTCGGACATGAGCAGCGACATCGAGGCCTACGTCCGCGAACACCCGATGCAGGGGGTCGCCGCAGCCATCGTTGCGGGCTTCGTCATCGGGCGCGTGCTGAGGTAGCGAAGATGGCCCTCACCGAAACCCGCACCAGCACACGGGAGAACATGCGGGCAGCCACAGGCGGAATCCGTGCTGACCTCCGTCGAGGACGCGTGGAGGCGCAGCGACTGCTCGGTGCAGCCGGCGACATCACCGGTGACCTGCAGGAACTCGCGAAGCGCGAGGCGGAGCTTGCGCGCGCGGAAGTCGCGGACGCGGCGGAACACGCGAGCAAGGGCGCGATGTTCGGGGGCGCCGCGGCGCTGCTGGGGCACGTGGGCCTCATTTTCGTCGCCGTGAGCGCGATGCTTGCGCTGGACCTCGTGCTCGAACTCTGGGCGTCCGCACTGATCGTGACCGCGGTCTTGCTGCTGCTCGGCGGTATCGCGGCGATGCTCAGCCGTTCTCACATCAACAAGATTGTCACCCCGGGCACTCGCACCGCCCGGTCCTTGCGAGAGGACATCAAATGGCTTCGGCAGCAGACAAGGCCGAGCAGCGCGTCCACGAGCAGCGGCGACTGATCGAGCAGAAGCTCACCCGGCTTGAGGCGCGGGTCAAGGACGACATCTCCGCGGCCCGAACTGCCTCGCGCGAGCGCACGAGCACGGTGGTGGACAGCCTTCCAGGACGCCACCAGATCGAGCGGCAGGTGGAGCAGCGTCCGCTTACCACGGTGGCCGCGGGGCTCGCGGCTGGCATCGGGCTGGGCATGCTCAGCGAGTCGGTCAGTATCCGTGGTAATGGCTCGTCCGACGGGCGAGGCCCGTACGATGGGCGCATGAACCACCAGCGTACTGACGAAAGCTCGAGCAATGGCGCCATCTCCGGAATGATCAGCCGCCTGACCGGACCCGCGACCGTAGCCATCCTCGGTCCAATCCAGGACCAGCTCCAGGAGTTCGTCTCATCCGCGCTGGCCGGACTGTCCGGCAGCGGGCAGTCTCAGCGGAGCGGGGAGCACCCCGAAGGCCAGATGCCCGCCGCCGCAGGCGCTCGTCCGGGCCCCAGTGGTTCGGATCCGTCGCGTCCGGATCAGGCGGGCTGATGAGCGCGCTCGACATCGGGAAGCGCGTCGTTCAGGAGTCGATGCAGGATGACGTGACAGGCCTCGCGGCCGAGATGTCGTATCGCTTCCTGTTCGCGCTCTTCCCGATGTTCATCGTCATCGCCGCCGCAGGCAGCATGTTTGCGCAGGCGAGCGGCGTCGAGGACCCCACCGCCGAGCTCATGGCGATGGGACTCGACACGCTGCCTGCCGACGCGCGCAGCGTCATCGAAGGACAGTTGAACTCGTTGCTCTCGAGCACACAGCCTGGCCTGCTCTCCGTCGGCCTCCTCGCCGCGCTCTGGGCTGGCTCGGGCGGCATCAAGGCCGTGATCAAGGGCATAAACCGGGCGTACGACGTACAGGAGACGCGGCCGTTCTGGCGAGCGAACCTCGTCGCCCTCGGGCTGACGCTGCTCATGGCGGTCGCCGTCATCGGCGGCTTCCTGGTGCTCGTCGTGGGCCAGTTCTTTGTCGAGCGGCTCGCGACGACCTTCGGCGATGGCGGCTGGCAGCAAACCGTGCTGTCGTTGGCGCGTTGGCCGATCGTCGTGTTGCTCTTGATCGTGGGGATGGCCTTCCTCTACTGGGCTGCCCCGAACGCGAAGCTGCCGTTCCGCTGGATCTCGCCTGGCGCCGTTCTGTTCGTCATCGGCTGGCTGGTCGCAACCGCGGCATTCGGCTTCTACGTCTCGAACTTCGCGAACTACAACCAGACTTACGGGGCGCTCGGTGGCGTCATCGTCCTCCTGCTGTGGCTCTATCTCACCAACATCATCCTGTTGGTCGGTGCGGAGCTGAACGCAGTTCTCTTCCAGTACAACCACCCCGACGAGGCGGCCGAAGCGGGCATCGCCCCCGGCGATCGCGGCGCTCCCGCGGAGTCTGAGGAGGAGCAGCGCGACGGGCGCGCAGTGGACCGGGCACGCTCAACGTCGAATGGGGGCTACGGAACACCGAGACGCATCACCGAGGACGAACGAACCGGCCCGATGTCGCCGCCCGTCTCAGCGGTCCCGCATGATGCGATCGCGGAGTTCCAAGCGGAGCCGACGGGTCGCAAGCTTGTCACGGGCGCCGTGATCACGGCCGCCGCGGTGCGCGCGATCCGCTCGAACGGCCGCTCGAGGCCGTCCATCGTCGACGAGCCGCCGGCTGCGAACGACTAGCGCACGGTGGGTTGCCTCCTCCGGCTCGGGGTGTGGTTCTGGCGCGCACGCCTCGCCATGGCCGTGCTGACGTTCCTGGCCGAGTGGACCAGGGCTCGCCGCACCAAGGCCGAGCAGGAGCGTCGCCGGGCCGAGGGCAGCGCTCGCGACCCCGACGATCCCTCGCGCCGGACCTAGCCTCCGGTGACCGCGGCGTTCCTGGCGACGATGCGCTTGTAGAGGTTGCTGACGTTCGAGCGGTTGACTCGCTCGACCGCTGGGAACAGCCGCTGGCCGATGGGATACGGGTCGACGTCCGGCGCCGGCTGCGCCAGCGCCTCCTCCTCCGTCATCCCGCGCCGCACGAAGTCCTCGACCGCGCCGATCCACGCCTCGAGGATGCGCGCCTGCTCCGCGAGGTAGTCCTTGCCGCAGGGCTCGCCGTGCCCGGGAACGATCGTCTCGATGTCGAGCGCCCCGATCGTCGCCAGCGCCCCGAGCCACTCCCAGGGGTCGGCCTCCTGGATGAAGGTCTTGCAGCGGCTGAAAACGTTGTCGCCCGTGAAGACCACGCCCTCCTCCACGAGCACGACGGCTGTTTGCGGCGCGGTGTGCCCGGGCGTGTGGAGGCAGCGCACGGTCGCGCCCCCGAGCTCGATCGTCAGCTCGTCGTCGAAGAGGCGCGTGGGCGGGTTCGGCGGGTACATCGGGTGGTTGAGGAGCCAGACGCTGTCGGGGTCGGTCGTGGCCATCGTCTCCGCGCGCTCCGCCGAGTACATCCGCGGCACAGCCTCCTCGTAGCGCGCCGCCATCCCGCGCTGCCCGATCACCTCGACGCCGGGGAAGTACGAGTTGCCGGAGATGTGGTCACCGTGTGGCTCGGTGTTCACGAGGTACTTCGGGACGCCGTGCTCCATCAGCCGCTCGCGCCACTGCACGGCGTTCAGCGGCTGCTGTGGCGTGTCGATCATGAACACGCCGTCGGACGTGGTGACGAAGCCGGGGTTGCAGCCCCAGAAGTAGATCTCGGCGTAGACGTGCTCGCTGATCCGTCGCATCGCTGTCCCCTCGGTGCGCCTCCGGCCAATCGCGTTCGCGGCAGGGTAGCGGGTTCGCGCGGCGTTACGGGGAGGTTATGCGTACCTCCGTACGGTCGGTGCATCCCACCGAGCGTTCGGTTCAACGAGGAGGATGCATGTTGGAGATCAGAGGCAGCAAAGGACTCGGGATCCTGCTTGCGGGCACTGCGATCACGGCTGCGGTCGCGGTGCCCACGCTGGTTGCCGCGTCGGGGCAACCGTCGGTGACCGCCGGTTCCGAGCACGTCGCGCAGGAGGCCGCACCAGCCGAGGACGAGTTCACCTTCGACCTGTTCGGGCACGGCCCGTTCGGGCCGTTCGAGTTCGCGGCCGCGGAGGACTTCACCTTCGCGCCAGCGGAGTCGATGGAGTTCGTCCAGGGCGCCGGCGGACACCGCTTCCCGCGGCTGCACCGCTGGGGGATGCCGTTCGTCGTGCCCGAGGTGATGGAGCAGTTCGACATCGACCGTGACGAGTTGCGCGCCGCTCTGGAGGCAGTCGCAGAGCAGTTCCCGCCGGAGACGCGGCCGGAGTTCTCGATTCCGCCCACCGACGAGGAGCGTGCTGCCATCGAGGCCTACCGCGCCGAGCAGGTCGCAGCGCTCGCCGAGGCCCTCGGCATTCCCGCCGACGAGTTCCAGGCCGCCATCGACGCGGCACAGGAGGAACGCCGCGCCGCCTTCGAGGACCGTCGCGCCGCGATGGAGGAGCGCCGCAACGCCTACCGCGCCGCCCTCGCGGACGCGCTCGGCGTGACCGTCGAGGAGCTGGACGCGGCTATCGAGCAAGCCCGCCAGGCCGTCGGCGATGACGACGAGCTGGGTGTCGTCCCGGCGCTGCGTGCGAACCCGATCTTCTAGCGGGACGCATCGGCGGTGACGGAGAGGGCGGGCCGAGCGGCCCGCCTTCTTTGTGTGTGGGGATCTCCTGTCGAACCACGCCCTTCACTCTGCCTGCGAGCCTGCGGGAGAGGGCCCCCTTTCGACAGGCTCAGGGCGGGAAGGAAGGGGCAATCGCACCTCCACGACCAGCCCCCCGCCGTCGCGAGGACGGGCGTCGACGGTGCCGCGGTGGGCGCCGGCGATCGCCTGGACGATCGCGAGTCCGAGGCCGTAGCCGCCGGTGTCGCGGCTGCGCGAGCGGTCGCCGCGGCTGAAGCGCTCGAAGAGGCGCGCGACTTCCTCGGGGCGGACCTCGGCGCCCTCGTTCTCGACGCGAAGCACGGCGCTTCCTGCCTCCTCGCGCGTGGCAACGACCAGGCGGCCGCCGTCCTCGTTGTAGCGGACGGCGTTGTCCACGAGGTTCGAGACGAGGCTGTCGAGGAGGACCGGGTCGCCGGTCAGGCGGGCGCGCTGGAGGTCGAGCTGCGTCTCGATGCCGCGCTCCTCGATGCGCGCGCGGTGGGCCTCGAGGGCGCGCTCGGCGGCCTGCGCGAGGTTGAACGGCTCGCTACGGGTCAGCGGTTCGCCGGCCCGGGCGAGCACCATCAGGCGCTCGATCAGGTCCTCGGTGCGGCCGATCGCACGACGCACCACCTCGCCCATGTGGCGCAGGTCCTCGGGTGTGCTCGCGCCGCTCTCGACGCCAGCGAGCGTGACGTCGAGCTCGGTGCGGATGATCGCGAGGGGCGTGCGCAGCTCGTGCGAGGCGTTCGCCACAAACTCGCGCTGCGAGGCGAACGCCACCTGGAGGCGGTCGAGCATCGCGTCGAACTGGTCGGCGAGCTCCTTCAGCTCGTCGGGCGGGCCGTCGAGGGCGACGCGGCGGTCGAGGCGCTGCTCGGAGATCTCGCGCATCGTGCCCGCGATCTCGTGCAGCGGACGCAGCATCCTGCCCGCCATCCACCAGCCGAGCAGCACCGACACGCCGGCCATCGCGAAGAGCGCGATGAGCGACTGCACGACGAGCTGCCGCAGCGTGTCGGCGCGCAGCTCCAAGGCGACGTTGTCGACGAGGTCGGCCAGGCGGAAGCCGCGGCGGGCCTCCGGCGACAGGCGGAGCGAGTCCACCGGCCGGAACTCGAACGAGGTGGCGGGCGCGAACTGCTCGGCGGGGAGGCCGAGGCGGTCCAGCACTGCGGTGCGCACGTTGCCCTCTCCCGTCGGGAAGTTGCGCGCGACGAGGACGAAGTTGAGCCCGAGCAGGAGCGCGCCCGCGAGCAGGAACAGCGAGCCGTACCAGAGCGTGAGCTGGACGCGGATCGTCGACCAGCGCTGCATCAGCCGCGCCTCGAGACGCTCACAGGCGGTACCCCACGCCGACGATCGTCTCGATGACCGGCGGGTCGCCGAGGCTACGGCGCAGCTTGGAGACGGTCATGCGCACGGCGTTCGTGAAGGGGTCCGCCTCCTCGTCCCACGCGCGCTCGAGCAGCTCCTCGGCGCTGACGACCCCACCCTCGGCGCGCAGCAGCACCTCGAGGACCGCGAACTCCTTGCGCGTCAACTCGACCGGCCGCCCGCCGCGCTCGACGCGACGAGTCGCGGGGTCGAGCGTGATGTCGAGGCGGCGCAGCACCGGCTCGCGCGCGGGCTGACTGCGTCGCGCCAGCGCTCGGATGCGCGCGGTCAGCTCGCCGAAGTCGAACGGCTTCCCGAGGTAGTCGTCGGCGCCGAGGTCGAGCCCCTCGATGCGGTCGCTCGTCCCTGAAGCCGCTGTGAGCATGAGGATGCGCGCCGTCGAGCCGCTCGCGAGCAGCTCGCGGCAGACATCGTCTCCGTGCAGCCTCGGCAGGTCGCGGTCGAGCAGGATGACGTCGTACCCGTTGACGGTCGCCTTCTCGAGGCCGTCGCTGCCATCGAACACGACATCGACGGCCATGCCCTCGCGCCGCAGCCCGCGCGCGATCGCATCCGCCAGGTCACGCTCGTCCTCGACGACCAGGATGCGCACGCCGCCAACCTCCGCTCGACTCCAGCGTACCGAGGACACACGGCGCTTGCCGCCACTCGATGGTGGCGCGCCTCGTGTATCGCCGACGTAACGCGGGGCGGGGGTCCGGAGGGATGAGGTAATTCGGTCGGGTTGCCTCGTAGCATGGCCTCGTGCACTGGATGAAACGCCACCGTCGCGGGCGCCCGCCACACCCCGACGTGCTGACTCCCGCCGAGTGGCGCGTCCTCGAGCACGTCCGCGAGGGACGGCCCAACGCCGAGATCGCGGTGCGGCTCGGCGTCTCCGTCGCGACGGTGAACACCCACGTCTCGAGCATCCTCGCGAAGACGGGCGCCTCGGACCGCCGTGCCCTCGCCGAATGGGAGGGCCGCCCCACCTCGGTGGAGCGCCGCGCCGCTCACGCGCTGGCGCTGCCGTTCCTCGGACGCGGCACGAAGGAGGTACTGATGTCGACGCTGAAGGTCGCGGGCCTCGCTGCCGGCGCGCTCGTCGCGGTCGTGGCTGTCCTCGTCGGGTTCGCTGTGTTCTCGGACGGTGGTGGGGCGGATGATGGTGTTGTCGCCGTCATCGAGGGGATCGACGTGACGGAGGAGGAGTGGGAGGAGGCGCTGGCCGGCGAATTCTCGAGGAACCCGATGACGGTGTGTCTTCGTCAGATGGTGGAAACCATGGACCATTCAGAGACGGCCGACATACGGACGACTCTGGAATTCATGGACAGGCTTGAAACCGGGCATTCGCGCGAAGCTAGAGCGCTGGGTGGGCTGCTCCTGTCGCTCGCGCCGCGTGCGGAGGCGGAGCGGCGCGGCCTTGAGCCGTCCGACGAGCAGATCGCCGCCCAAGTCACGATGACTCGCCAGATGGCTACCTCGACGCTCAGCGACGGAACGGCTGATTCTGGGCCGGGATCGGTTTGCTATCGAAGGCAGGTCGAGTCTGACATCGCGCGCTACGGGGAGGAGCGGTACTGGAACGAGATCGTGCCCGAGCAACAGCGGCGGTCCTTGTTGCTGACGAACCTGTCGCAGGCCGAGGACGAAGCATTTCCGTTCGGTGGCCCGTACTTTCTCCAGTTGGCGAGGTCTGCCGATGTGGAACTGAGCGAGGCACTCGAGGGCGTAGTCACGCTCGATGAGGCGTACGCGTACCTTGATCACTCCGAGCAATTGACTGAGCAGTACGCCGACGGACCGTGACGGCTGCGGCGACGAAACGCTTGCCGCCTCCCGTCAAACCGTGCGGGACGGGGAAGCGCGATGCTCTCAGCGCCGCACTCGTCGCGACTCGATAAGGGATCAACGGGTGGCTGCGCGTGAAGGTGCTGCGGGGAATGATCGTGATAGCATCCCGCACGCTATGGGCTTGCTCGACTTTCTGAAGCCAAAGCCGCGAGAGATGACGATTACCGCGACGCACGTCGTGTCGCACAACGCGCTCTCGGTTCACGTGGTGGGCGAGTCCAACTACCAGGATGCATTATGGGCTGTGGCAGGCGCTCCCCGCGGGACCGAGGTCCGTACCAAGGTGTTCGCCGTCCTCGTCCCTGAACCGCAGAACTCGTACGACCGCAACGCCGTCGCCGTCTTTGTCAACAACTCAAACAAGGTGGGGTACCTGTCGCGCGACGATGCGGCGGCGTACCAGCCAATCCTGCGCCGTCACCGCCAGTTGGTGGCCTGCGACGCGCTGATCGCTGGCGGGGGTCCGGGCGACGATGGCCGAATGCGGATGCTCGGCATCTTCCTCGAGCTACCCGAACCCGAAGAACTCGCGCGCGATCTGCGCCGCTAACGCGTGACGCCTTTCGCGCTTCGGTGACGCGTACCTTGACCGTTGCGACGTTGGTGGACGATCAGCGCGGGATCAGCCCACACCCACCCCTTGAACCGAGTACCCTCCACCGCCGAGGGGGAGGCGTGCCATGCTCGAGCGGTTCAAGGTGCCAGCGGATGCGCGGGTGTACGTCGATGAGCCGTCGATGCGGGCGGCGGCGGAGTCCATCTTCGGGGCGATGGGGCTCGGGGAGCGAGACGCCTGGCGCGCGGCCGACGTCCTGATGTTCAACGACCTGCGCGGCGTCGAGACGCACGGCGTGTCGAACATGCTGCGCTCGTACGTCGCGGGCTACCGCTCCGGGGCGCTTGAGGCGCGGCCGAACGTGGTCGTCGAGCGGGAGACGGCAACGACGGCCGTCCTCGATGGCGGCGGCGGGCTCGGGCTGCACGTCGCGCCACAGGCCATGGAGCTGGCGATCTCCAAGGCGAGCGAGATGGGGCTCGGTGCGGTCTGCGTGCACAACGTCGGGCACATGGGCGGCGCCGGCTACCACGCGATGATGGCGCTCCCGCACGACATGATCGGCATCGCGATGTCGACGAGCGGCCGGCCGATCGTCGTGCCGACGTGGGGCGCGCAGCCACGACTCGGCACCAACCCCATCGCCTGGGCCGCGCCCGCCGCCTCGATGCCCCCCTTCGTCTTCGACATCGGCACGTCGCAGGTGGCGATGAACAAGATGCGGCTGGCGCAGCGAGTCGGCGCCAAGATCGCGCCGGGCTGGGTCGCCACTCTCGACGGCACGCCGGTGATGGAGGAGATCGACTTCCCCGACGAGTTCTACCTGCTCCCGCTCGGCGGCACGCGCGAGCTCGGGTCGCACAAGGGGTACGGCCTCGGGGCGGTCGTCGACATCCTCGCCAGCACGCTGAGCGGCCTCGGAGGCGGCTTCATCTCCGGGCAGCCCGGCTACCACCTCATGGCGTACCGCATCGACGCGTTCATCGACGCCGACCAGTTCAAGCGTGACATGGACGAGTTCCTGCGCGGCCTCGCGGAGACGAAGCCCGCGCCGGGCCACGAGCGCGTCGTCTACCCCGGCCTGCTCGAGGCCGAGGAGCAGCGCCAGCGCCTCGAGGAGGGCATCCCGTACCACACTGAGGTGATCGACTGGTTCCGCCAGATCGAGGGCGAGCTCGGGCTCGACTTCAACTTCACCTAGACGGCTCAGGCCACGCGCGTTCCGAGGGAGGCCGCATGGGCAGGTTCCGCATGTTCACCGACGAGAGCGGCGAGTCGCGCGTCGAGGAGATCGACCTCGCCTCGACGCCGGCGTGGACGGCCGGTCTTGCGACCTCGCACATCGTGTTCCGCGAGGACCCGGTCGGGCGCTTCATCGACTGGCATCCCGCGCCTCGGAGGCAGTTCGTCATCATCCTCTCGGGCGCGCTCGAGATCGGCTTCGGCGACGGCACGACGCGCGTCTTCGGGCCCGGCGACGCGCGCCTCGTGGAGGACATCACCGGGCGCGGCCATACGACCCGCGTCCACGGCGATCAACCGTGCGTGGTGGCCACGATTCCGCTGGCGGACGGCTGAGAATCGGAACGCCCGGAACGTCCTTCGACACCCTTCGACAGGCTCAGGGGAGCACTCAGGACGAGCGGTTGGGTGGGCTTGGTGGTGGCGGCTATCGTGTTCGGCGTGGGAGGCAGGTGAGCGATGGCCGAGATCCATTGGTTGGACGACGAGACGAGCGAGGACGGCGCCCTCGAGCGCGGTTTCGAGGTGACGCGTGATGGGCAGACGGTGCCCGGCGTCTTCTGGCGTCCCGAGGACGTGTCCGGCCCCTTCCCGCTGGTGCTGATGGGGCACGGCGGCAGCGGCCACAAGCGCAACGACCGGATGCGGATGCTCGGGCAGCTGTTCGCCGGCAGCTACGGCTGGTGCGCCGCCGCCATCGACGGCCCCGTGCACGGGGACCGCGGCGGCCTGGAGGACACGACCGCCCCCGCGTACCGCGAGATGTGGCAGCGCGAGGGCGCCGTCGACGGGATGATCGAGGACTGGCGCGCGACCCTCGATGCGTTGTCTCCGCTGCCCGAGGTGGACAGCGCGCGCGTCGGCTACTGGGGCGTCTCGATGGGGACGATGTTCGGCCTGCCGTTCGTGGCGAGCGACGACCGCATCCTCGCGGCGGTCCTCGGCAAGGCGGGCATGACGGGCTCGAGCGTCGCGCGCAGCGGCATCGACAAGCACTTTGCGGAGTACGCGCCGCGCGTGACCGTGCCCGTGCTGTTCACGATCCAATGGGACGACGAGCGCTTCGACCGAGACGGCGCGCTCGACCTGTACGACCGCCTCGGCTCCGAGGACAAGCGCCTCCACGCGTACCCCGGCATGCACGTCGACAACGGCCCGGAGGCGTTCGAGGTGCAGGCGGAGTTCCTCGAGCGCTACCTCTAGCTGCCTCTAGCTGTCGGGAGCGGGACCGAGATCCGGCTCGACGTAGATCTCGGAGGTCGCCTCGCCGGAAGGCCCCTCGGGCGTCTCGAAGTAGACGGCGACGATCGCCGGTCCCGGCGGCACGGTCCTCGGGACGGTCATCGTCGCCTCCCACGGCGCGAGCGCGCCCGGCGTCTCTGCCACGAGTTCGACTGTCTGCGAGCCGAGCGGGTTCCCGTTTGCGTCGCGCACCTCGAGGATGAGTTCGCCCTCGGCGCTCGCGGCGTAGCCATGTGCCTCGAACTGACCGATGAGCAACACAGCGGGCCGTGGCTCATCGATGCACGCGAAGTCGAACGGCAGCACCTCGCCCCAGGCGAACGCGGAGCCGCACGACGTCGCGAAGTCATCGGGCTCGCCGGCGACCGGCGTGCGGGGCGCCTCGGGGGTCGCGGGCTCGCCGGGCGTCGACGTTGCCGTCGCGCCCGCGGCGGTGCCGGTTGGCGCGGGATCCGAGGGCGCGTCGTCGCCACCGCAGGCAGCAAGCGCGAGGCCGAGGGCAGCCACAGCAACGAGTCGGAGTGAGTTCTTCATGCATCGAACGTAACCCGATGAGCGTCGTGTGCGCACTCCGGCCGTCGTCACTCTCGAGGGAGGTCGGTCGTTAGCCCGACACTGGCGTACGGAGACGTCCCGAGCTGTCCGTCGCGACCGACTACCTAGATGATGGCGCTATTCGGCGCCGGCTCCACGCCGAGGGATGGAGCCGCAGGACGACGCCCCAGTCGTGCCATGGTGATGTCGAGGACGATCAGGTCGAGATTTGCCCCCAGGGACGCCCCGACGATCGCAGTGACGAGACTCGCGAGTCCGTCTGTTGCATTGAAGCCAAGCCACCCACCGATCAGGGCTCCCCCGGTCGCCGCCGCAAACCCCGTTGCCCGGGTGCTCGCTGGCGAGTCCCGGTGTGCCCACGCCCAGTAGATGGCGATTCCGATCGGCATCGCGACCGAGACGACAACGAGCAGTTCGCTGGTGATACGGACACTGGGCATCGTCACCAGGGCGACCAGCGCCGCAAGCGACCAGCCGCCGAGGCCGAGGACCACGGAGTAGACCGACCGCACCACCGCGCTGGCCATGGGCTCAAGGCTGCCCCGGCGATGCACGCACAGGGCGATCACTCCCAGCGATGACAGGGAGAGCGCCCCCAGCCCGAGCATCGTGCTGACGATGGCTTTCGCGATCCCTCCGAACGTCCTCGTAGGCGTGAAGTCAGGCGCCTGCGGCTGATAGTGCGAGGCGTCGACTTCGCCCGTCTCGAAGAACGTGTTGATGAGGTGGGTGCCGGCATCTGCCTGTTCTGCGAAGAAGCTGCCGGTATGGCCGATTCCGGTCAGGACGACGTCGTGACCGTTGGGCAGGAACGGCATCAGCTGTCGTGTCGCGATCTGCGGTGGAGTCGACACATCGAGCTCGCCGTTCACGACGAGCGTCTCCGTCTCCGAGGGCCGAACCTGGCGGTACGCCTCCGTCTCCGCAGCGACCGGCCAGACGTCGATCCAATAGCCGGCCGCCCAGCCGGAGGCGGTGGCTGCGCGCCCGAGGTTCGAGAGGTCACCGACCCCACCCGCGAAGTACTCCCTCGCGGCCTCTGCGTCGATGCTGGCGGCCGCTGCACGCTGCCCCGCGATGAACATGTCGGAGATGAGTACGTCGCCGATGACCGAAGCCAGCCAGAGCCCGCTGGAGTCGCCTTCAGCTGCCGACAGCCACGCATCGATGAGCACTGGGGCAGAGGTGGGACCGGACGCCGTCTCGAACAGGCCAAACAGGGAAAGGACGCGGATGTTGGACTCGTTGATCGGCAGGAGCAGCCAGCGGTCGGGCGCGTCAGCGGCGATCTCATGGAAAGTGGCCAGCAGGTCGTTGGTCCGCGCGCTGCAAACGGCATCGGCGGCGCAGTAGGCGGCATACCGTCCGAGTTGCTCGTCCGTCGTCGCGGCATCCCAGAGGAAGTTGCCGGGCGGGTTCACTCCGACCATGAACGATCGGTGGATCGATTCTGGATGCCGCCAGGCGTAGACGAGCGCCGTGCGGGTCCCCGCGCTCTCGCTCAGCAGATTGATGCGGTCATAACCGAACGCGGTGCGGGCCGTCTCCATGTCGTCGACCTGTTGGACGAGGCCGTAGCGGGTGACATCGATCCCCTCGCTTGCGAGCCGACTCGCGCATGCCCCGTACGCGTCCGCGTAGGCTTGGAACGTCGCCTCGCTCAGGATGTCCGACGAACGCGCGAGTGCCGACGAAACCTCTGGGCAGTCGAGGCGGACCGAGCCGTCCGCCCCGCGGTAGCCGACCACGACAAAGTCGCGGGCCGCGACGTACCGATCGGCGAACTGGGACGCGTAGTCGATATTCGATTGCCCGGGACCGCCCGTGAGGAAGAACACGGGCTCCCTTGGATCGTCCGTTATGGCGCGGACGCGAATCACCGGCAGTGCAATCAGCAGCGAACCCGAGTCGCCGGAGTTCTCAGCCACGACCAGTGTCCCGCAGTCGGCGGCGTAGGTACCGCTTTCGCCAGTGAACTCGCAGGGGGTCAGGATCAGGTCGCCTGCCTTCGCGCCTTCCGGCACTGTGACCGCGCCTCCCGGCGCGAGCCGAAGGTAAGCCAGGCAAGCCGCGAGGCCGGCGATGACGACGAGAGCGACGATTCGTGCTGGCGTGAGGGCTCGCGTGGTTGAGGCTTCCATGACCCCTCCCTGCAGTTGGGACGAGGGTGGCTTCGTGCCGCGGTGGCGACGCTGGCAGGCCAGCACGAGGGTCGCCACATAGCGAGGTCAGGCGACGATGTGCACCCGTTGGGCCCGCCACGGGGGAACCGCATGTCTCTCAGTGGATTGCCTCCGAGCACGCTTGTTGGGCACGGGAGCTTGCGATCGCGGGGAACCTAGCGTTGCTCCGACATGTCGATCAGGGCCTTTGGCCATCTTGCGCTGGGGACCTTCGTCCTCTCGCGTGCGACGGTACCGACGATGAACCTCGCATCGGCCCTTGGGGCCGGCCCACGAGTCCCTCCGCGTTCAGAAAGCGCATCTCGCGCTCGACGGGATCGCCGCGGGCGGTATCGTGGACGTGTCGAGCGACAGCACAGTGGAGGCTGACTCGGTGCCCGACGGCGACTCGCGACTGGTCTACTCCTCCGACGGCTCGCAAGCGACCGGCCGCGTCCGCGCGGAGCCAACGGCGCGGCGCAAGGCATCGCGCCCGGCCGCCAGGCCCGCGCTCACCGTGCCGGACGACGGGGTCGTGCGCATCCATCGAGGCAAGCACGGTCGCGGCGGCAAGGCGGTGACGAGCATCACCGGTCTGCCGGGCAGCCAGGGGGACCTCGATGCGCTGCTCAAGATGCTGAAGCAGCACTGCGGCGCGGGCGGGTCGCTCGAGGGGAACGTGCTCGTGATCCAGGGCGATCACCGCGAGCGGCTGCAGGCGAAGCTCGAGTCGCTCGGCCACCGCGTGAAGCTCGCCGGGGGCTAGGCCGGCTGGATCGGACGCTGGCGATGGCGGAGTTGCAGCGGCGCAGACTCGGGCGCACCGGCCTCATGGTGCCCGAGCTCGGCCTCGGCGCGATGGACACCCCGACCTCCGACGAGGGTCCGGCCACCCTGAACGCGGCCCTCGACCTCGGCATCGAGTTCATCGACACCGCGCGCGAATATGCCGGCAGCGAGTACCTCATCGGCCAGGCCGTGCGCGAGCGGGGCGTCGAGGGGATGTGCATCGCCACCAAGACGTTCAGCCACAGCGCGGACGGCGCACAGCGCGACGTCGACAAGTCGCTGAGCATGCTCGGAGTCGAGCGCATCCCCCTCTACCAGCTGCACGACATCCGCACGCTCGAGGTCCTCGAGGAAGTGCGCAGCGAGGAAGGCGCGCTCTCCGGTCTCAAGGTCGCGCAGTACCGCGAGCTGATCGGGCACATCGGCATGTCGTCGCACACCCTCGAGGTGCTGCGCGAGGCCATCGTCTCCGGCGAGTTCGACACGGTGATGCTGGAGTACTCGGCGTACTACCCCGACACCGCGCCGCTGATCGACCTCGCGCGCGAGCATGATGTCGGCGTCATCGTCATGCGTCCGCTCGGCGGTTCCGGCCGCACCAGCGCGATGCGAGGGCGTGTCGCCGAGGGGACCGCGGGGCTCCTCACGGCTGCCAACCTCCTCCGCTACGTCTTCTCGAACCCCGGCGTCTCCGTCGCAATCCCCGGCGCGCGCTACCCCTCGCGCATCGAGGAGAACGTCGCGACGGCGAGCACGTACGAGCCGATGGACGACGCCGAGCGCCGCGCCCTCGAGGCCGCCGCGGCCAACTACCTCTACTAGCGGGCACTGGAGCAGCCGGCGTCCCGCCGGTAGACAGTCGCGAGGCCGAGCGGCAGTCTGGTGCCTCGGCGCGGAGGTGCGCCCTGGAGGAGGAACTGCGCGTGGCCGGCGTCTCGGACCTGTATCTCGGACAGCGGCTCGACCTCGGATCGGGCGAGGACTCCGGCGAGCGCCTCGTCTACGACCGCGACGACCTGACGACGCACGGCGTCATCGTCGGCATGACCGGATCGGGCAAGACCGGCCTCGCGGTGGTGCTGCTCGAGGAGTTGCTG
This sequence comes from uncultured Dehalococcoidaceae bacterium, assembly GCA_964479165.1. Lineage (GTDB taxonomy): Bacteria > Chloroflexota > Dehalococcoidia > UBA2979 > UBA2979 > CAYZJO01. The sequence goes on along the minus strand of CAYZJO010000002.1, from coordinate 290,175 downwards.
GCCTCGGGTATCCCGGCGCTCATCCTCGACCCCAAGGGCGACATGCCCAACCTGTTGCTGAACTTCCCGGACTTCGCGCCCGCCGACTTCGAGCCGTGGGTCAATGAGGGCGACGCGCGTAACGCCGGCAAGAGCGTCTCCGACTTCGCCACCGAACAGGCCACGACGTGGCGCGAGGGGCTGGCCGGCGCGGGCGTGACGCCCGAGCAGATGCGCGCGCTCACCTCGAACGTCGCGTTCACCGTGTACACGCCGGGCTCGACGGCGGGGGTGCCGCTGAACATCATCGGCAACCTGCGCGCGCCGGCGAACCCGAGCGACCTCGAGTCCGTGCGCGAGGAGGCAGGGACGCTCGTCAGCGGCCTGCTTTCGCTCGTCGACATCGCGGCGGACCCGCTCGCGAGCCGCGAGCACATCTTGCTCGCGAACATCGTCGAGACGGCGTGGTCGGCGGGCCGCGACCTCGATCTGGCGGCGCTGATCGCGCAGGTCATCGAGCCGCCGTTCCGCAAGCTCGGCGTCTTCGAGGTGGATACGTTCTTCCCGGCGGACGACCGTCGCGCGCTCGCGATGCGGCTCAACGGCCTCGTCGCTTCGCCGACGTTCGCCGCCTGGACCGAGGGTGCGCCGCTCGACATCGGTGCGCTGCTCCACACCCCGGACGGCCGCCCGCGGGCGTCGATCCTCTACCTCGCCCACCTCTCCGATGCCGAGCGGCAGTTCGTCGTGAGTCTGGTGCTGGCGCGGCTGATCACGTGGATGCGCGGGCAGAGCGGCACGAACAACCTCCGCGCGCTGATGTACATGGACGAGGTCGTCGGCTTCGTACCTCCGACGGCAGAGCCACCCGCCAAGCGGCCGATGCTCACGCTGCTCAAGCAGGCGCGCGCCTACGGCGTCGGCGTGGTGCTCGCGACGCAGAACCCGGTGGACCTCGACTACAAGGCGATGTCGAACGCCGGGACCTGGATGATCGGCCGCCTCCAGACGGAGCGCGACAAGGCGCGCGTCCTCGAGGCGCTGTCGTCCGTCGGCGGTGACGTCGACCTCCCGTTGATCGACCGCACGATCAGCGGCCTCGGCCGGCGGCAGTTCGTGATGCACAACGCCCACGACCGAGGCGGCCCAAGTCGGTTCTCGGCGCGCTGGGCGATGTCCTACCTCCGCGGCCCGCTCACACGCCAGCAACTCACGGAGCTCCCTAACCACACGGCGCCAGCGGGCGCTGCACCAGGCTCGTCCGCCGCGCCAGCCTCCGAAGCCCTCACGGCTGCGGCGCCACCGGCGCCGTCGACGCCCGTGTCAGCAACCGAGGCGGCTCCGGCAGCGGTGGGCGAGAACGAGTCGCCGGTGCCTCCGGCGACCCCGGCCGGCGTACCCGTGTACTACGTCGATCCCGCTGCGCCGTGGGCGGCTGAGTTCGGAGCCGTGGCCGGCGGCACGCGCCTCGAGCCGGTCATCGCCGCGCGCCTGCACCTGCGCTACGACGACACGAAGGCCGGCATCGACCACCGCGAGGAGTGGGAGGCGATCATCCCGCTCGCCGAGGGCACCGCCGCGAGCAATGCGCGGCCGGTCGACTTCGATGCCCGCGACCTCCGCACCGAGCGTCCCGCGGGCACGGTGTTCTACATCCCACCCGTCAACCTCGGCACGGCGACACTCTTCCGCGACATCGAGCGCGATCTCAAGGCGCTCCTCCAGCGCGAGCAGACCATCGAGGTCTTCGCGAACAAGGAGCTCAAGCTCTACTCGCGCGTCGGCGAGACGGAGGAGGACTTCCGTAAGCGCTGCCTCGATGCTGCGCGCTCCGAGGCCGACCGCGACGCAGCGAAGCTGCGCGACACCTTCGCCTCGAAGATGGACCGGGTGCGAGCCGCGATTGCGAAGGCCGAGGACCGCGTCGAGCAGTACGAGGCGGACACGCAGTCCCGCCGCGGTCAGGAGATCATCTCCGGCATCGGGGCCGTGCTGGGCGCGTTCCTCGGGGGCAAGGCGTCCGCGGGATCGATCGCGGGGCGGCTGGGTCGCTCGGCCGGCGGCATCTCCTCGAGGCGCGGCATGACGTCGAGGACGAAGCAGCGTCTCGAGAACGCGGAGGACGAGCTCGGACGCCGCGCCGAGGAGCTCGAGGAGATCGAGGCCGACCTACAGGAAGACCTGGCCGACCTCGTCGAGCACTGGGACGAGATCGCGGCGCGGATTGAGCGAATTGAGGTTGGCCTCGAGCGCGATGATGTCAGCGTGGATGAAGTGGCGCTCGCGTGGATTCCCACCGCGTGAGGGTCCGTGAAGGAGGATCCGATGGAAGAACTGATCAAGAAAGTGACTGAGCGAGCAGGCATCGATGCCTCGCAGGCGCAGAACGCGATCGATGCGGTCCTCGAGGCCCTGCAGGACAAGCTGCCCGAGCCGATCGCCGGTCAACTGCGCAACGCGCTCGACGGTAACGCGGACTTCGGCGGGATGGCCGACAAGCTGAAGGAAGGCCTCGGAGGCATGTTCGGCCGCTAGCCTGCGATGCCCGGTTCGAATCCCGCGCGGCCCCGGTGGTGAGTACCGGGGCCGAGTCGCACACTGGAGGGGAACGGAGGGTCGATGAGACGCGCGTTCGCCACGGGCATCCTCGTCCTGACGCTCGCCCTCGGAGGTGCGCTCAGCGAGCGCGCTGAGGCGCAGACGCCCTCCTTCACGGGCGAGGTACCGCCGGTCGGCGGCATCGGCCTCCTTGTGACCTCCGGTCCCGCCGCGGCGTCGACGCTGGTCACCGACCTGCGGGCGAGCGGATGCGAGGCGGCAGTGGTCGCCATCCTCCGGCAGTCGACGTGGAACATCTACATCCCGGGTGCACCCGCGCAGGTGAACGCGGCGTTCCCCGCGGAGCTGCCGCAGATGACGCCGTTCTTCACGCGCTGTGCCGGTGAGATGACGGCGCCGCCGCCTGCGCGAACCCCGGGCAGCGGTGAGCATCCGCCCGGCCCTCCGGGTCCCGCAGGCAACCGCTAGCAGTCACTGCCTGATCGGCGGCTCGAGGATCACCTCGCGCGAGGCTGCCTCGGCGGACATGAACTCGATGAGGCGCGTGGCCTCGGCGAGGACGGCGTTCTGGTCTCGCTTGGGCCAGCGCCGGGCCGGGGTCACTCGCAGCAAAGCCGACTTGCCCTCACGCTTGAGACGCCACGTCCCCCCGATGAACCCGTCGAGGGTGAACTGGCTGAGGAAGCCGTTCTCTCGCATCGTGAAGCCGCGCGTTTCCTCGGGAGCGATGCGAGCGCGGTCCGCATGCGAGAGGAAGACGTTGTCGTACTGGGGGAGGAAGCGGACGGGTGCAGGCGTCTCCGGGTCGGGGCGCGGCGCGTCCGGCAGATCGAACAGCTCGACGCCGCGCTCGTCGCGGAAGGTGACCAGTTGCGGCCGCAACCGCTCGACGACCTCGCGCAGCCTGGTCAGGCCGCACCACGCCTGCACGTCCATGACGCTCGCCGGGCCGAAGGCCGCGAGGTAGCGCAGCACCATCGCATCGATCGAGGGCCGTCGCGCCATCCGCTTGGCGAACCAGCGCTCGGTGGTCGCCCACTTCGTCTGGCCACTGCGATGCCACAGTCCTCGAGGCGGCGGCTGCACTAGAGGCACGAGGTAACTGACCGAGTAGCCGAGGGCCTGCGGCTCGGCAGCCGGCCAGCGGCTGCCGAGCTCACCTCGGAGTTCGGCGAACGTGCGCGGCTCGCCCGACAGCAGCGCGCGACCCGCCTCGGCGAGTTGGTCGAGGTCCAGGCCGGGCAGCCGTTTCGCGAAGTTGCTCTTGAGCCCGCGGTCGTACACGGGCTTCATCAACGGCCGCAGGTCGAGGCAGTCGCGCGCCGTCGAGAGGTGGATCGTCCCGCGCATCAGTGGGGCTCGCGCCACCTGGCGCTCGAGGAGCAGCGACTCGACTTCCCCCGGATCGAACCCCTCGAGCCGTGACCAGAGACCGACGTACGGGTCCTTCGGCTCCTGCGCCTGCAAACCAACGAGGAAGTCGATAGCCTCGAGCGCTGGCTTCCGTACGCGCTCGAGCAGCATCTGGCGTGCGAGCAGTGCCCGGTTGAGTGCGCGCGTGCTCAGGACCTCGCTGGAGGTGGAAGCTGCACCACTCGCCACTGGCGTCATCGGAGTTCCAGTCGCGCCTGACCCTGGTCTGGGAAGCAAGACGCGTCGATCGACGCGCGGCGACGAACGATCGACTGCCCCAGCCGAGTTCACTTCAATCGGCGGTCAACCGAGTGTCAATCGGGGCTCCCTACGCTGCGTCCCGCCGGTTGGGAGGCGACGGATGGCCGAAGGTTCCGTGGAGCGCGTAGACGCTCGGTCCGACGTGGTCGCGCGCAGTCTGCCGATCGAGTCCGAACCGTCTGACGAGGCGGTCTCTCTCCGAGATCACGCCGGCGCGGGCGGTCTCACCCCGCCTCTCCCGCCGGACGTCCGGCGTTCAGCAGGGCACGTACTACACCTCCAACGGACGCGCGGCAACTCGTACGTCCAGCGGTTGCTTGCACCCTCATCCGTGACCTCGCGGGTGCTCCAGCGGGACGGACCCACTGCTGAGGAGTTCGAGTGGGAGCAGAAGAGGAACAAGACGTACCGCATCATTGATACGGCTGGCGACCAGTTCGAGGACAACAAGACGGCGTGGGAGATCTACGCGCGTAGCGTCGGAACCGCGTACTCGACGGCGTACCGGCGTCACGAGGACGCCGTGAACGCCTCAGCCCGCGTGAACGCACTCAACTTGTCAGTCGTGATGAGCGTGTTCAGTGCTATCGCAACCGGGATGAGTGGGGGCATGGGCGAGGCGCTGACGAGCATCCCCAAGATTGGAGCTAAGACTGCTGGGATGCTCGAAGATGCCCTGCAGGCCGCCGTAGGGAAGAGCTTCGATGTTGCGACGGCCGCGCTGTCGCCGAGCGCGCAGAAGGTGAACCTCGCACCGCTCGAATACCAGAACAGCATCGAGAATGCGGTCAGCGCGGCATGGCGTCAGGTGAAGCAGACGATCGTCAAGGCAAAGACCCAGCTCGACTCCTGGGAGTTGTCGGAGTTCAACGACATCGATCCTCCCAGCGTGAAGACAGTGCTCGACGGCTGGCTGAAGAGCAATCCACTGATGAAGCAGCCACCCGCGGTGGACGAGGCATCGCTCGCCGACAAGATCGAGCGGGGCATCTGGGCGAATTGGCTGCCAACGCTCAAGGTGACGGAAAAGCCCGGCGATGGGCCATTCATCTTCTTCGAGAGCACCTACTTCAAGGCGCCGGGCACACCCGTCGAGGAGCGTCTCGAGGCGTTGGGTGTGGTTCCGAAGGGCCACTTCGGTTGGTGGACGAGCGACGAAGACATGGAGGAAGCGCTGACTGCGGCCGAGGGTATCCGCTCCCAGATCGCAGCTGACGAAGCCGCCGCGCAAGTCTCAGTGGACGGCGGGAACGTCCCGTAACGCGCCAGCCAGGCCCATGCCAGCCCCGAGTCGGGCGCGAGGTGGTGACGGTCAGTCAGGCGTTCCGTTGATCGGCGGGTCGGAGTCATCCTCGATGACTGTGATGATCACGTTGTCTCCAGCACAACCGAACTCGGTGCAGACGTTCACGGCGACCGTGTACTGGCCGAGTGAGTAGAAGTAGACGGTGAACGACGGCGTGTCCTGGCCAAAGAACTCGATGGCCGAGGCAGGCGCCACGATCCACTGGAACGTCTCCGGAACGCCGCCGCTGAACTGCGCTGCGCAGTGGACCGGGTCCCCATACGTGGCCTGGCCCGGGTTGCAGAAGGCGGTGACCGTGAACGGCGACGTCACGGTGATCTGCCTCGATGCCGGCTGACAGCCAGAGGCGTTGCACACGTTGAGGGTGACGGTCTTGGAGCCTGCCGTGCCGAAGCGCGTCGTAAACGTCGTGCCGGCACCGCTGGCCGGGTTTCCGCCGCTTGCGTTCCAGCTATAGGCCCCCTGCCCCTGCCTCGCGGCTGTGCACGTCACGTTCGCATTCACGTTCACGCTGGTCGGCGTGCAGTTGAACGAGGCATCGAGCGGCGCGACCACGGTCACACTGGCGGACCCCGTCGTGCAGCGCGTTCCGTTGCACACGCGGAAGTCGACGCGTTTCGCACCGGGCGTGGGGAAGCTGGTGGTGAACGTGGCCTGCGCGCCGCTGCTCGGAACGCCCTGCGACGACCACGCGTACGAGGTCGCCGTCCCCGAGACCGTTGCGCGGCACGTAATCGAGGCGGCGACGGAGACCGAGGCGGGCGTGCAGGTGACCGACTGGATCGTTGGTGCGACTGGCGTCGGCGCCGCGGTCGGCGTGCGCGGCGGCTGCGTCGCCGTCGGAGGGGCCGTGGGCGACGGTGTGGGCGGCTCCGGGGTCGGGGTGGCCGTCGCCGGTGCCTCCGTGGGCTCCGGTGTCGGCGTTGCGGTCGCGGTCGCTTCCGCGGTCGGAGTGGCGGTCGGACTCGGTGTCGGCGTCGGAGTCGACCTTGAGGAGCCCGAGGAGTACGAGATGTTTGCGTCGAGGGTGCCAGTCCCGCAGATCATCTCGATCGTGACCGTGCCGTCGTCGGCGTAGGAGTACACCGCGATGCAGCGTTCGCTGCCCGGGGGGAACTGGGCGTCGATGTTGTAGTCGCCCGACGCCGCGTGCGGCAGGAACAGCTGGACGTTGCCCGGGTCGTCGGGGTCCGGCGCGCGCTCGGTGCAGGTCGGGTCGCGCCAGCGGTCCTCGAAGTTGACGCTCGACCCGGGGATCTCTGCTTCGCCTGGCTCGGGGGTCGGCGTCTCGCCGGAGCCGGAGGCGTCCATCGTCGTGCCGGTGACCCGGCCGTCAGAGTCGGTGATGGTGATCTGCGTGTCGCCCTGCGCCATGACCACGATGCCGCCCGCGCGCTCGGCCACCTCGAACAAGCGGCTGCTGATGAGCATCGGCGCGATGTCCTCGTAGCGATCGCGCTCGGGGTAGTACGGGTCCTGGATGACGATCTCGCCATTCTCGAGGCCGGCCGCGAGCACGAAGTGACCGCGCACCTCGAGGATGACCGGCCGTCCGGCCTCGAGCTCCGCGCGCACCTCGGCCTCGCTGCCGTTGCCCCGGCCGCGGAAACGGAGGAGCGGCAGGCTCGGATCCTGCAGTCGCCGCTGAGCCGTGAACGCCTGGATGTCGGTCCAGATGACTTCGCCACAGTAGTAGCCCGGGCTGATGAAGCACTGACCCTGGAACTGAGCGTCGCGGTTGAGCCAGCCGTTGAAGCTCTCGGGCTGGAGGGGTTCGCCCATCGGGGTGCTGACCATGTCGAAGAGGGCGAGGACGTTCGCGAGCGAGGTCATTGCGCAGCCGCATTGCCCGATCGTGGTGCCGCACCAGTCCTTGCCTTGCGGCAGGGCAGTCGAGAAGGCGTACTCCGTGTTGGCCCAGCGCGGATCGTTCTGGAAGTAGAGCTCGACGCCGCCCACCATCTTCGGTGGTGCGCCCTCGACGCCCACGCCCGCCCCCGTGGTTGCGGGCGTCGCGACCGAGGTGCCGGCGGACGCGCCGACTTCCTCCTCGGGAAGGCACATCACCGCTGACTGCGGTCCCTGCTCCAGCGACTCCTCGTCGTCCCCGCCCCTGGTGACGAGGAAGAACAGGAGGAGCAGCAGCGCCACAATGCCCGCGCCGATCCCGATCTTGCCCCAGGGCAGACCGCCACCGCCCGTCCCGAGGTCGCCGAGGCGAGACTGAGTCATCGAGGGAATCCTGTTCGACGACAAGAGGGTGTGCGTCCGTGCGGTTGGTATAATGCCGCGCGTTCGCCGCCGCCGCCATAGCACGAGGCAGAGACGGTGCCGGCGTCCGCGGTCTCCCCGACCGAGGCTCCTCGATGCGGATCGCCTTCGCCGCTCAACCGCAATTGCCGTTCGTCCTGCGCGACCGCACGCCCGACGATGTCGCTGCCGTCGCGGTCTTCGATCGCCTCGACGCGCTACACAGCCTGATGGTCGAGACGCGGGCCGAGCTCGCGGAACTGCGCAGCGAGCAGGCGAGGTTGTTCGCGCTGGTGGCTCCGCGTCTCGAGGCGGCAGCCACCCGTCAGGCGCCGGTGATCGAGGTCGAGGCGTCCGCGCCCCCGGTTCCCGAGGTCCGCGTGCGCCTGCTCGGCGCGTTCGAGTTGAGCATCGATGGGCGGCCTGTCGATCGCTGGCGCAGCCGCAAGGCGCGCCAGTTGCTCGCCTACCTCGCGCTGACGCCGGGGCGGCCGACCGCGCGCGAGACGCTCATCGAGACGTTCTGGCCGGACTCCGACCCCGCGCGAGGTGCGAACAACCTCAGCATTGCCGTGCACCACGTCCGCTCGAGGCTTCGCGAGGGGCTGGGTGACGGCGACGGAAGTCGCGGGCTGTTCGTCGAGCAGGGTCTGTACCGCCTCGATGGCGGGCTCGAGTGGCACGTGGACGCCGTCGAGTTCCGCGAGGCGGTCGGTCGCGCGAAGTCGGAGTTCGCGGCGGGCCGGAAGGCCGAGGCGGTGGCGTGCCTCGATGCGGCACTTGCGGAGTACGGCGGCGACTTCCTCGAGTCCGACTTGACAGAAGAATGGACCGGCGAGCCGCGGCTGGCACTCGGCAATCTCTACGAGTGGGCAGTCGCGCGGCTGATCGAGTACGGCGCGGCGAGCGGGGAGTGGGCGCGAGTGCTGCAGCTGGGCCAGACGCTGGTGCTGCGCGACGCCTTCGACGAGGCCGCGCACCGCTGGGTGGTCCGCGCTCACGCCATGCTGGGGAACCGCGCCCAGGCGATGCGGCAGTACCGCCTCTGCGAGGAGCGCCTCCGCGCCGAGTTCGATGTTGCGCCGTCCGAGGAGACGCGGGCGCTGCTGAGCGAACTCGGGCTCGATTAGCGCCCATCAATCGCGCGTCAATCGCCTCGCAACCTCGATCCGGCACACTGAGCCGGTAGCGTTCGGAGAGGGCATGACGCTCACCGCGGAACCACCGCTGTCGATCGAGGCGCCGGAGCCCTTCGCGTCGTCGCTCGACCAGCTCGAGGCGGAGCTGCGCTGGCTCGCGCTCCGCCTGCGCATCGAGGTGGAGCGCGGCCGGCGTCGTCGCGCGCTCGGTCCTGCCGACGACTACCGTGGGCTCTACATCTCGGACGAGGAGGTTGACGACCTGCTCGGGGTTCCGGACGAGCAGCCGGGGGGACTCGCCGAACTGCGGCGAGCAGCCGCAGCCTCCCGCGCCGACCTCGACGCGCGCGCTGCTACATCCGTGGCAGCCGGGGTGACGTTGCCGCTTGAGCGTCTCGTGGCCGCGTTCGGGCTTTCGCCCGAGGAACGCCAGGCGCTCGTGGTCGCGCTCGCGCCGCACCTCGACCAGGCGTACGCGAAGGTCTTCGCCTACGTGAACGACGATGTCACGAGGAAGCGTCCGACGGTCGGGCTCGTGCTCGACCTGATCGCGGATGGGCGGCGCGAGGCGCTGGCGCTGCGCCGCCTCTTCGAGCCCAACGCGCCCCTGATCACGTACGAACTGCTGTCCACCGCCGACGACGCTGCAGCCGTCGCGCCGTCGTTGCTCGCCCACGCCGTGCAGCTCGACCCTCACGTCGCGACGCTGCTGCTCGGCAGGGATGACGCCACGCCGAGTCTCGACCCGCGGCTCGAGGGCATTGCACGACTGGTCGAGCTCGAGGTGGAGCCGTATCCCTCGGACCTTGCGGACGGCGCAAGGCTCGCCGAGGTGCTGCGCGGACGCATGGACGCGCGCGTCTACCTCGCAGGGCGGTGGGTCGCGGAGAAGCGTGCTCGCATCGGTGTCGCGTGCACCGAACTCGGCCTTGGGCTCGCCAGCATCGATACAGGCGCACTGCGTGAACGCGCTCCCGCCGACGCCCCGCGGGCACTCCAGCGGCTGCGTCGCGACGCCTGCGTCCTCGGGCTCGCGCTCTACTTCGAGGGCTGGGACGACGACGGCGAGCGGCCCGGCGCGATCGAGCCGTTCGGGCGGCTGATCGCGCGCACCCTTGAGGATCACCCCCTGCCGGTGCTCTTCGGCGGCCGCGCCCCGCGTCCGCCCGCGCGCGAACCCGTACTCGACCTCGTGATGGAGGTGCACGAGCCGACCTACGAGGAGTCCCGCAGGCGTTGGGCCGCCGCCGCCGGCGACGCGGCCGCCACAGACGACCTCGACCAGCTCGCGGCCACGTTCCGCCTCGGTGCAGCCGACATCGAGTCGGCAGCGCGCATGGCGCGCAGCCTCGGTACGTGGCGCGGGGAGGAGAGCGTGGGCCTCGAGGCCTTGCAGACGGCGGCGCGGATGCAGTCGCAGCCGCGGCTCGCAGACGTGGCACAGCGCATCGAGGCGCGCTATCGCTGGGAGGACATCGTCCTGCCGGAAGAGCGCATCACTCAACTCAAAGAGATCGCGCTCCAGGTGCTGCACCGGCACGTGGTCTACGAGGAGTGGGGGTTTGCGGGCAAGGCGTCCCTCGGGCGTGGCGTATCGGCACTGTTCGTCGGCGAGTCCGGCACCGGCAAGACGATGGCCGCCGAGGTGATCGCTGGCGAGCTCGGCCTCGACGTCTACAAGATCGACCTCTCGGGCCTGGTCTCGAAGTACATCGGTGAGACGGAGAAGAACCTCGCGCGCGTATTCGACGAGGCCAGCGGCGCGAGCGCCATCCTCTTCTTCGACGAGGCGGATGCCGTCTTCGGCAAGCGCACCGAAGTGCGCGACTCGCACGACCGCTACGCCAACATCGAGGTCAGCTACCTCCTCCAGAAGATCGAGGAGTACGACGGCATCGTCGTGCTCTCTAGCAATCTGCGGGCCAACCTTGACGACGCGTTCCTGCGGCGGTTGAAGGCGATCATCGACTTCCCCGTGCCGGACGAGGACGACCGCCGCCGCATCTGGGAGCTCAACTTCCGCACGAACGCGCCGCTCGCCGATGACCTCGACCTGGACTTCGCCGCGAGGCAGTTCCGAGTGGCCGGCGGCAACATCCGCAACATCGCCGTGCTGGCGGCGTTCCTCGCGGCTGCGGACGGCGGACCGATCGGCATGCGCCACCTGATCCGCGCGGCGCGTCGCGAGTATCAGAAGCTCGGCCGCCTCGTTACGACGGCCGACTTCGCAGAGTGGTATGAAGAGGCCCGACGCTAAGCGTCGGAACCGGCAATCGAGGAGAGACATCATGACTCTCGACCACGAACTCACGGACGAGGTACGGGCGAGGCAGCGCGAGACGGAGGCCGACGGCCCCCAGGCAGCGCGCCCGCGGCCGCCGCTGGTCTCGACCCTCGGTAACGCGGCCGTCCAGCGACTGCTGCGGTCCGAGCATGACGAGGAGCATCCGGCTGTCGACTCGACTGTCGAGGATGCCATCGAGTCGAAGCGGGGCGGCGGTCGCTCCCTCGACACGGAGGTGCAGCGACGTGTCGGCGGTGCGCTCGGCGCGGACCTCAGCGACGTGCGCGTGCACGACGACTCCGAGGCGAACTTGCTCAACCACGCCGTGTCGGCGGACGCGTTCACGACGGGGTCGGACATCTTCTTCCGGCAGGGCAAGTACCAGCCCGGCACGAGCGGCGGCGACCAACTCCTCGCGCACGAGCTGACGCACGTCGTGCAGCAGCGCGGCGGTGAAGGTGGAGTCGGCGGCAGCGACATGCGGGTGAGCAGCCCGCAGGACGCCGCGGAGCAGGAAGCGTCGGCGTTCTCGAAGGAGCTCGCGTCCGCGCCGTCCTCGAGCATCAGCACCTCGCTCGCCCGCGAGGAAGCGCCGGAGGAGGAACTCCAGATGTCCTCGGCGCTGGCCCGGGAGGAGCTGCCTGAGGAAGAGCTGCAGATGTCCTCGACGCTGGCACGCGAGCTTCCCGAAGAGGAAGAGGAGCCCGAGCTCGCACCCTCGCTCCACCGGGAAGACGTGCCGGAAGAAGATGAGGAAGGTATCCAGATGTCGCTGCACCGGAGCCCGCACGGCCCGAGCGCGGCGGCAGGCGCTTAGCCCGCAACCCGTAGCTCCGAGCGCCCTCAATGCCGGCGCCGATCCTCAACGCGTCCGCGACCATCATGTGCCCTCATGGTGGGCAGGCGACAACTGTGCCGAGCAACCCGACCGTGCTCATCGGCGGTGCCCCGGTCCTCGTGGTGAGTGACGTCACGATGATCGCCGGATGCGTGTTCAACATCGCGGGCGCGCCAGCGCCGTGCGTCAGCATCCAGTGGACGATGCCCGCCGTCAGCACCTTCGTGAACAACATCCCTGTGCTGCTCGCCAGCAGCATCGGCCTGTGCATGGGCGGGTCGCCGGGGGTACCGGCGATCATCGCGAACCCGGGGCAGGTGCAGGTCCTCGGGACGTAGTCGCCGGCCGGGTGGCGACCGTTGGCGGCCGCGAGCCCGCCTATCAACGAGCAAGCAACGATTCAGCAATCGCGTGCCGCTACGGTGCGCGCGCCATGATCGATGATCTCGACCGCGCGCTGCGTACGTTGCTCGTCACCGAGATGCCGACCGTCGTCGAGCGCATCGAGGCGGGCGGCTTCGACATTACCTTCGACGTGCCCAGCCGCGACAACACGTCGAGGCTCACGCGTCCGACGCTGAACCTCTTCCTCTACCACATGCAGGAGAACCGGACGCTGCGTCCCGCGCCCTGGGAGACCGGGCGTATGAACGGCGGCTTCGTCGACAAGCGGCCCCCGATCCGCGTCGAGTGCTCGTACCTCGTGACCGCCTGGTCCAACGAGGTCGAGGACGAGCACCGCCTGCTGACGGGGGCGGCGCGCGTCTTCTTCCGCCACCTCACGCTGCCCCTCGAGGCCTTCGACGGCGTCATTCCCGAGAGCTACGAGATCCCGATGATGGTCGCGCAGCCGGGGGCCATCAAGGACATCGTGGACATCTGGAGCGTCCTCGACAACGACCTGCGGCCGTCGATCCGGGTGTCGGTCACGATCCCGATCGAGCTCGAGATCCAGCGCGAGGGCCCGCTCGTCCTCGAGCGGCGCATCGTCATGCCGCCGCCCGTCTCGGTCAGTCCGGACATCCCGGTCGACATAACCGGACGCCTCGTGCGCGATGGCGAGCCCGTCGCTGGCGCGCAGGTGCGGATGGATCGCTCAGCGGCGACCAGCCGCGCGGACGGCACGTTCGAGCTGCGCGGCGTCCGCCGCGGCTCGACGGCGGCACTTGTGGCCATCAATGGAGACATCCTTCGGCTCGCGTCGGAAGAACCCGCCGGCGCGTACGCGGATGGCAGCGTGCTCACGCTCGATCTCGCGACTGCGGAGGGCGACGAACCCTCCGAAGGCGAAGGGGAGCGGTCGGAGGACTAGCGGCATCAGGAGCAGCAGCGCGGAGACCTCGGCGAGGACGCCGGCGCTCCGAGCGGAGAGCAGCGAGGAGAGGTCATGGTTACCTACCAGGCGCCTGGCGTATACGTGCAGGAGGTCCCCAGCGGCAGCCGCCCCATCGAGGGTATCGGCACGTCGGTCGCGGCCTTCGTCGGGTTCACCGAGAAGGGCCCGGTCGGCCGCGCCGTCCGAGTCACGAACTGGACCCAGTACCAGGAGACGTTCGGCGGGTTCACCCGCTCGTACACGCCGCTGGCGGTGTACGGCTTCTTCATGAACGGCGGCGGCAACTGCTACGTCATCCGCATCGGCGGTGAAGGCGACAGCACACCCGCTCAGCTCGCGCTGCCGGGGCGTGCATCGCCCCAGGAGTCGCTCCGCTTCACCTCGAAGCTGACCGGCACCCAGGGAAACGACGTCCGCATCGAGATCGAGGACCAGCCAACGGCGCCGCCGCCGGCTCCCCCCGCTGGCAGCGACGGGGCGCCGTCTGAGGACGCGCCTCCGGCGCCCGAGGCATCCGAGAGTGGTGGCCGCTTCCGCATCACCGTGCGCGCGCCCGGGTACCCGGCAGAGTCCTTCGAGGACCTGTCGCTCAGCCGTAGCGACGCGCGCTACGTCGTCGACGTCATCAACGCCGAGTCCGGCGGCTCGATGTTCATCAGCGTCGAGGACCTGCAGCCGCGCGGCGTGAGCATCGCGAACCGCGTCCCGCCGGTCGGCACGTACAACCTCGCCGAGGGCGCCGAGACGGTCACCGCCGTCTCCCCGTCCGACTTCCAGGGCGACGTCGCCCGCCGCGAGGGCATCGACGGCCTCGAGGTGCTCGACGACGTCACGATGATCGCCATCCCCGACCTGTGGAAGGCCTTCCAGGAGGGCCTGATCGACATGGAGGGCGTGGTCTCCGTCCAGAAGCAGCTCATCGCGCACTGCACGCGCATGGAGGATCGCGTCGCGATCATCGACTCGCCTCCGGGCCTGTCTCCGCAGGAGATGGAGAACTGGCGCAAGCAGGCGAACCTCGTGAGCGACAGTGGCTACGGCGTCCTCTACTACCCGTGGATCAAGGTCGACGACCCGGCAGCGAAGACGGCGTCGTTCATCCCGCCGTCCGGGCATGTCGCCGGAGTATGGGCGCGCACGGACTCGCGGCGCGGCGTGCACAAGGCGCCGGCCAACGAGGAGGTGATGGGCGCCATTGATCTCGAGACGAGCCTGACGCAGGCGGAGCTCGGCACGTTGAACGTGCAGAGCGTGAACTGCATCCGCTCGTTCCCGGGTCGAGGCATCCGCATCTGGGGCGCGCGCACGCTCGCCGAGGCGGCGTCGGAGTGGCGCTACCTCAACGTGCGGCGGCTCTTCAACTACATCAAGGGTTCCATCGAGCAGGGCACGCAGTGGGTCCCCTTCGAGCCGAACGACCAGCGCACCTGGGCGAAGGTCCGCCGCGACGTGACGGCGTTCCTCAACCGCACGTGGACGCAGGGCGCGCTCTTCGGCGCGACGCCGCAAGAGGCGTTCTACGTGAAGTGCGACTCGGAGACGAACACGCAGGACATGATCGACGCGGGCATCCTCGTCTGTGAGATCGGCATCGCGCCGGTGAAACCCGCCGAGTTCGTTGTCTTCCGCATCAGCCAGATCACGCCGGGCGCCGAGGAGTAGCGCCCGGCTCGCAGCCGCACGCGTTTCGGCGGTCTGACCGCGAAAGGAACAGCACATGCCACAGCTCTACGACTCCGGGGCCGTCTCGGAAGATCCGCTCCTCGGGTTTGCGTTCTACCTCGACCTCGAAAGCGCCGGCGGTGGGTTCTTCACTGAGGTCTCCGGCATCGGCGCCGAGACCGAGGTTGTGGAGCAGAAGGTCGTCGACAAGGACGGGAACGCGGTCATTCTCAAGGTTCCCGGGAAGCTCAAGTGGGGTGACATCACGCTCAAGCGTGGCATCACCAGCAACATGGAACTCTGGGATTGGCGTCAGAAGGTCAACGAGGGCAAGGTCAGGGAGGCCCGCACCAACGGGACCATCACGATGATGGACTCCGAGTACAACCCCGTTGCTCGCTGGGACTTCGTGAACGCCTGGCCCTCGAAGATCAGCGGTCCCTCGCTCAAGGTCGACTCGAATGAATTCGGCGTCGAGGAGATCACCATCGTGCATGAGGGCATCAAGAGGGTGAGCTGATGCAAACCGAGTTCGAGTTCTTCCTGCCGCGAGGTTTCGTCGACCGGGCGGGCAACCTGCACCGCAAGGGCACGATGCGGCTTGCGACGGCGATGGACGAGATCACGCCGCTGCGCGACCCGCGCGTCCGGCAGAACCCCGCGTACCACACGGTGGTGCTGCTGGCGCGCGTGATCACGAAGCTCGGCACGCTGCCGCAGGTCGACACGGGGGTGATCGAGGGGCTGTTCACGACGGACCTCGCGTTCCTCCAGGAGTTCTACCGGCAGCGCAACGAGCTCGTGGACGACAGCGGCAGCGTCCGCTGCCCGGCGTGCGGCGAGCACTTCGTCCCGATGTCGCTCGAGGAGGACGATGCGCCGTTGCCTCTGCCGGCCGCCGAGGCGGCGCCGGTGGAGGTCGGCGGAGCCCCGAACCCTTTCCTGGAACGGGCGCTCGCGGCGGCGGGCCTGCCGCCGATGACACGCTGAGCAAGGAGCTCGGCGAGTTCGGGCTGCGGCGGCTCGGCCGGCACTGGAGCGCCGTCGGCTACCCGGAGCAGCAACTGCTGGAGGAGGCAGCCTTCGTCTCGTACCACTTCCACTGGCCGCGAGACGAAGTGCTGCGCCTCGAGCACCGGGAGCGCCGCGCCTGGGCTGAGGAGATCAGCCGCATCAACGAGCGAATGAACGCCGGGCGTTCGTGAGTCGCGACGCCCGCGCCGTCGAAGGAACCGAGACCGCATGAACGAGCCCATCGAGGCTGCGCCCAACACCGGGACTCCGACCGCAGAGCCGGCGGCCCTGTCCGAGCGCGCCCTCGACCAGCTCACCGAGCGCGTCTACCGGCTGCTCGCCGAGGACCTCGCGCGTCAGCGCGAGCGCCGCGGCGGTGGCATCGAGCGCTGGAGGTAGCGGGCGATGGCCGTCCTCTACGACAGCAAGTCGCTCGACGATGTGGCGATCGGCCTCGGCTTCAGCTTCATGGTCGAGATCGACGGCAGCGTGCAGGGCATCTTCACCGAGTGCGGCGGCCTCACCGCGACGATCTCCGTCGAGAAGTGGGAGGAGGGCGGCCTCAACACGCACGCGCACCAGTTTCCCGGCCGTATGAGCTACGACAACATCAGCCTCAAGCAGGCCGTGTTCGCCTCGACCGAGCTGTACGACTGGTTCCTCGAGGTGGCGCGCGGGGAGTTGGCCCGCAAGCCGATCAGCATCATCCTCGCGGACTCCGAGGGCGCGACCGTGCGCCGCTGGGACTTCTCGGACGCGTTCCCCGTGAAGTGGAGCGGTCCCGCGCTCAACGTCACGTCGAACGACGCGGCCATCGAGACCCTCGAGTTCGCACACGCGGGGCTGATCCCGAGTGGATAACGTGAACACCACCAACGGCGCAGCCAAGACGCCTTCGGAGGGGCTGGCCTCGCGGGACTGGTATGGCGAGGCAGAGCGCCGCATTGAGGGGCTGACGATCCCCGGCGCGTGGGGCGACAACCCTGACGTGCCAACGATGGGCACACGCCTCGGACGTACGCCCGGCATCGCGCTGCTGCGCCAGGCGCAGCGCAGTCCCGCGCGCACGAGGGTCGCGCGCACGCTCACCACCCCCGAGGCTCATCCCGCGCTCCGCCAGCCGTTGAAGCCGGCGACGCGGCTGGAGCGCCCCGTGCTCACGATCCAGTCGCCGACGGCAGCGTCGCTCGCGCGCCTCGCGCAGCCGTTCGGTCCCGCGGACGGGGGCGAGGCCGGCGACGTCGACGCGCCGGTGGTGCAGACCACGAGCACTCCCGCGCCCCGCGTTCCCTTCGTGCGGCGCATCTTCCGGTTGCTGGACCCGCGTCCCGAGCCGGGCATCGACGCGTCCGCCCGACCTCCACGGCCGCGGTCGATGGCCGCGCGGGCGGTTGAGGCGGAATCGAGGTACGCGTCACCTGTCGTCTCCGAGCCTCCGCCCGTCGCCGAGGCGCGAACGTCGGCTCCGCCGCCCGCTTCCACGACACAACCGGGGCGACTCGTCGCGCGCCACCCTGCGCATGAGGACGAGGCGTCGCTCCAGGCTTCGCCATCCGCGCTGATGCGCCAGCCCAGCGTCGAGCCCACCCCGGCCTCGGCAACCCCGGCCACCCAGCACGCGGAACATCCGACCGCCGAGGAACCCGCCGCGCGCGCGACGTCGCCGCTGGCCACGTTCGCTCGGCGCGTGTTTCGCCGCGAAGCACCGGCTCCGTCCGACGCTGCGGAGCCTGCCTCGGAGCCCACGCCTCCCGCGAAGACCCCGCACGTTGTCGTTGGGGAGGACGTGATGGAGGGGCCGGCCAGCGACGAACGCCCGAGTGCTCCCACGTTGCGCGACGATGCGGACAAGACGCCGCCTTCGCGCGACGTGCCGCCTGTCCGTCTTGAGCTGCGCCACGAGGCTGGTCCGGCGGAAGCGGTCAGCGTGCAGCGTTTGGTGAGCGCCGACCCCGTGCCCCGACCGCTCGATCAGGGCGAGGGCGCGGAGGCTCGTCCGGTCGCACCGCGCATCGAGGTTGCTGCCGGGGGGCCGGGGACGCAGCCAGCCGTCGCGAGAGACGATCCTGCGCCTGCACTCGGGCCGGGACCGGCGCCCGCCCCTCCTGCGGTCGGGTCCGAGCAGCCGGCATCGCCAGGGCCGTCGCTCGTTCGGCGCGTTCTTCGTCGTATCTCGGGACACCCGGAGCCAGGCACCACCGCGACGACAACTACGACGGCTCGAGCACAGCAGCCTGCGCGAACCTCGGCGACTTCAGAGCCTGAGAGGGCCGTGAGTTCGCCACCGATGCTGGAGTCGCGTCTCCTCCTCCGCCACGAGTTCCACCTCGACGAGGTTGTGGCTGAACCTGCGGCCCCACCAGATATCGCGCCGGGCGAGTCGACGGTGCAGGAGGAGCGCGCCCGCGCGGAAGGCCCGATCCCGCTGCAGCTCACTGCTCGGATGGATGCAGGCGCCGCGCCAGACTCTGAGCAGCTGCGAGCACACATGACGGCAGCGCTGGTTGCCGGCGCGAAAGTGGTTGCAGCGGCCCGACCCAGCGAGTCGCTCGGGCCAGCCGAGCCGATCAGGGATGTTGCACCGCAGAGCCGTCGCACAGCCGCTGCCCCACCACCCGAGCTCGTTCTTCGTGAGCGCCCGTTCGACCCCCCGGCCGCTGCGCCGCCCGCGCAGGCTCGCATCGAGGCGCCGGCGTCAGCGTCGCCTGCGGTGGACCTCGCAGCACGGGTGACGGAGCCGACGAGTCCCGCGGCCCCCACGTTGCTGCACCGAAGTCCGCGCGCCGAAGCCCCCGCGCCCAGCGAGGTACGTCGCGTCTTCCGCCGCCCGGCGCCCGAATCGATGCCCGCGCCGGCTGACGCCCGCCCTCAGACGGTGCACGCCGACGTGCTTGCGCGGCAGCTCGGACTTGCGCCCGGGGCGGCGAGTCCCCGTAGTGCGCCACCTCTGACGCCGTCCCCCCGCGTCGAGGCGGCCGTGCGGCGCGCCGAGCAGCCCTCGATAACCCGTCACACCACCGCGCCAGCAGCCGACGAGGAGGTCTTCCGGCAGGCACGGTCGGAGGGGCCCGTTGCGGTCCTGCGCGCGGAGATGGCGGAGCCTCCCGAGAGCACGCCCGCCTCCGACACCGGTGCCGAAGCCCCCGCCGAGCCGGACGCGCAGGCACTCGATCGCCTGGCGCAGGCCATCTACACGCGGCTGCGACGCCGCTTCGTCGTCGAACGCGAGCGCGCCGGCCGCGGCGAGCGCTGGACGTAGGAGGAGGACCGGCGATGCCGAATCCGGACAAGGCCTACATCGAGGGAGTCGATGGCGCGAAGACGCGCGTGGAGTTCGCCTTCAACCCGAAGGAATACACCATCGCCAAGCGCGTGAAGTTCAAGCGCACCGAGCAGAAGGGCAAGAACGTCCCCAAGCTCGAGTTCGAGAGCGGTGAGGCGCGCAAGCTCTCCTTCGAGATCTTCGTCGACGAGTACGAGAACGACGGCAATGTCCGCGACTTCGTCTCGAAGCTCGAGAAGTTGGTCATGGTGGACAGCGGCACCGAGGGGGCCGCGAAGAAGCCGCGGCCCCAGTTCGTGAAGTTCGGCTGGGGCAACGAGACGCTGTTCAAGTCGCTCGTCAGCTCGGTCGACGTGACGTACACGATGTTCCACCCGGACGGCCGGCCGGCGAGGGCGAAGGTGAAGGTCAGCCTCGAGGAGGTGCCGGACCAGCCCTCGGGGCAGAACCCCACCTCGGGAGGCGAGCGCGGGCTCCGCAGTCATACCGTGCTGCCCGGCGAGACGCTCGACCTCATCGCCTACCGCGAGCTCGGCGACGCAGCGCGCTGGCACCACATCGCCGAGACCAACGGTCTCGATGACCCGTGGTCGCTCCGGCCCGGGCAGCGCCTCGCGATTGTGCCGGTGGTCTAGCGATGCCGAGTGACGTCGCCGAACGCGCGGTCGCACAGGCCTTCATCAAGGCGAACGGAGCGGCGATTCCTGACGCGATGCTCGCCGACCTCCTCGAGCTCGAGGTCGACAGCAGCGTGCACCTGCCGGACATGGCCACGCTGACGTTCGGGGACCTCGACTTCGAGTGGTCGGACTCGACGCAGATGAAGATCGGCGCCGAGCTGACCATCGAACTCGGCAGCAACAACCTGCGTCGGGAGGTGTTCGTCGGCGAGATCACGGGAATCGAGCTGAACAACGACATGGCCGGCGTCGCGCAGCTGGTCGTGCGTGCCTACGACCGGGGCTACCGCCTGCACCGCGGACGCCAGACGCGCGTCTTCAACAGCATGTCCGACGCGGACATTGCTCGGAAGATCGCACAGGAGCGCGGGATGACCGCGGAGGTCACCACCACGAGGCCGGTGCACGCCTACGTCCTCCAGGACAACCGGACGGACTGGGAGTTCCTGCAGGACCGCGCCCAGCGCAACGGCCTCGAGCTGCAGGTGCAGGGCAAGAAGCTCGTGATGAAAGCGCCGCCCAGCATTGAGGCGGAGGGGGTCGATCTCACCTACGGCGACAACCTGCTGTCCTTCCGTGCCCAACTCACGGCGTCCGAGCAGGTGAAGGAAGTCGAGGTTCGCGGCTGGGACCCCTTGAAGAAGGAAGAAATCGTCGGAACCGCGAAGCGTGGCGAGGTGACCACCGAGGTCGAGGAGCGGTCTTCCGGCGGCGACACCGCCAAGAAGTCGTTCAACGACAGCGCGAAGGTTGTCATCGCCCGCGAGCACATCGTGAACCTGACGCAGGCGACGGCGCTGGCACAGGCCGCCCTCAACGAGCTCGAGCAGGCCTTCATCACCGCCGAGGGCGAGGCGATCGGCGATCCGCGGCTGCGCCTGGGGAGCGAGCTCAAGATCCAGAACGCCGGGCAGCGCTTCAGCGGCAGCTACTTCGTCACGGCCGTCACCCACAGCTACGGCCAGGACGGCTACCGCAACCACTTCAGCATCTCGGGACGCCGCCCGACGGACGTCCTCAGCCTGCTATCGCCGCGATCCGGTGGTGGGATGCAGATGCTGGTCGGCATCGTCACGAACAACAAGGACGACGAAGGCGACCGCGGCCGGGTGAAGGTGAAGTTGCCGACGCTCGGCGCGGACGTCGAGAGCCACTGGTGCCGCGTCGTCTCGCCGGGCGCGGGCGCCGAGCGCGGGGTGCAGTTCCTCCCCGAGGTCGACGACGAAGTGCTCGTCGTCGGGAGCGACGTCAATCAGCTCTTCGTCCTCGGTGGCCTCTGGAATCAGCGAGACAAGCCGCCCGAGGTGAGCTCGAAGAACGTCGCGGGCGGCCAGGTGGAGCGCCGGATCATCAAGTCGCGGACGGGCCACACGCTCATCCTCGACGACAGCAGCAGTTCGCCGGGCATCACCATCGTCGACTCGACCGGCAGCAACAAGCTCTTGATCGACACGCAGGCGAAGAGCCTGACGATCGAGATGGACGGCGACGTCACGATCAAGGCCAAGGGATCGATCGAGATGAAGGCGGACCGCGACATCAAGCTCGAGGCAACGGGTTCGCTGTCGTTCAAGAGCTCGACCGGCGCCACGAGCGTCGAGGCGGGGACGCAGCTCAACCTCAAGGCGAACGCGACCGCAACGTTGCAGGCCAGCGGCCGCACCGAGGTGAAGGCGCCCAACGTGGCGATCGGGCCATGAGCAACGCGATCAGGAGCGCGCCGCGATGGTGATGAGCAACGGCAACGGCCGGAACGGCAACGTCGAGGAGCAGATTGTCGGCGTCGGCTGGCATTTCCCGGTGCGTGTCGATCTGCGGAGGCCCTACGAGCTGACGTCGGTGAGCCGTGCGCGCGGCGGCATCGCGATGGCGCGCTACGACACGGACATCGAGCAGGCCATCCGCATCATCATCGGAACGCGTCCGGGGGAGCGGCGGATGCGGCCGACGTTCGGCTGCCAGATCCACGAGCTCGTCTTCGCTCCGCTGAACGCGACGACGTTCGGATACATGCGCCGCTACGTCGAAGAGGCGCTCGCGTTCTGGGAGCCGCGCATCGACGTGGTGAACATCGAGATCGTGCCGACGCCGGCGCACGGCTGGGTGGACATCGAGATCGGCTACCAGATCCGCGCGACGAAGGACGACCGGACGCTCGTCTATCCCTTCTACCTCATCGGCGAGGACTAACCGAGGAATGAGCGAGGCATCACCGTGGTGACGACGCCCGACCGGCCCCTCGACCTGCGCGAGTTCCAGGACATCGTCGACGAGGCGCGACGCTTGATCCCGCGCTACTGCCCGGAGTGGACAGACCATAACGTCAGCGACCCCGGCATCACGCTGCTCGAGCTATTCGCGTGGATGACCGAGATGACGCTGTACCAGATCAACCGCGTGCCGGACGCGATGTACGAGCGCTTCCTCGACATGGTCGGCGTGAAGCGCTACCCGCCCGTTCCGGCCGAGGTCGACGTCACCTTCTACCTGTCGGCGCCGCTCCAGCGTCCATTCACCGTGCCGGCAGAGACCGAGGTCGCGACCGACCGCACCGAGGACACCGAGGCACTTGTCTTCGCGACGATGGAGCCGCTGACGATCGATCAGCCTGTGCTCATCGCACAGCGCGCGTGGCGGCAGGGTTCGGGCTTCGAGAACTACCTGCCGTACACGACCGGTGGTCGCGTCGAGGCGCCGATCTTCAACGAGGAGCCGCAGGACGGCGACGCGTTCTACATCGGCTTCGAGGGCGATCTCGCGGGGCAGAGCCTGCAGCTGCGCATCGACGCCGCCCTGCACGCGGCGACCCACATCGATCCGCGCGACCCGCCGCTGTCGTGGGAGTACTGGTCGGATGACCGCGGCGACTGGCGGTCGCTGCCCCTCCTCGACAGCACGGGCACCGGGAGGCGTCGCGCTCCGGGCGACATGGACCCGACGCTCGGCCTCAACCGCGCGGGCGATCTCTACCTCCACGTCCCGATCGACTCGCGACGCACGACGGTCGACGGCGTCGAGGCGACGTGGGTCCGAGTGCGACACACGCTGAAGCCGGGCCAGGCCTATGAGCAGTCACCCGTCATCATCTCGATCGCAGCCGCCGCGATCGCTGCGACGGTGCGCGCGCGGCACGCCTACCTCGCGCAGGGTGAGGTACTCGGGCAGGGCGATGGCGAGCCCGGGCAGGTCCTTGAGCTGCGCGATCACCCGGTCCTGCGCAGCCCGACGCCGCACACCATCGAGGGGACGCGCGACACCGAGGTGCGCACATGGACCGAGGTCGACGACTTCGGCGGGTCGCGCGACGACGACCTGCACTTCGTCCTCGACTACGAGAACGGGGTTGTCCACTTCGGTTCCTCGATGCGAGGCCGCGACGGCACGCTGCGCACGCTCGGCGCGTCGCCGCGACGTGGGGAGACCCTGGTGATGACGGCGTACCGCACGGGCGGCGGCGCCGAGGGCAACGTCGGTGAGGGCGCGATCACGCAGCTGCGCTCCTCCGTGCCGTACATCGGCGCGGTCATGAACTACCGCCCCGCAACCGGCGGGCTCGACAGCGAGTCCATCGAGGAGGCGCGACTTCGCTCGCTTTCCGTCCTGCACACGACCGAGACGGTCGTCACCAAGGACGACTACGAGCGCGTCGCGAGCACGATCCCCGGCGTCGGCCGCGCGCACTGCGTCCTCGACGTCGCGCCCGGCGTTGTGAGGCTGGTCGTGGTGCCTGATGTCGGCGATCCCGAGGCCGCGCTGCCAGCGGAAGGTCTGACGCCCTCGCGCGCGCTTATCCGCGAGGTCAGCGCCAGCATCGACGAGCGCAAGATCCTCGGGACGACCGTCGAGTACGTCGGGCCGGCGAACGCCATCGTCGACATCGACGCGCACCTCTTCGTGGAGCAGGGGATTGGTACTGAGGAGATGACCGCCCGTGCCGAGGCAGCACTCCGTCGCTTCCTCAATCCGCTCGTAGGCGGTCCCCGAGGACGCGGGTGGGAGCTCGGCTCGGGCGTGACCGAGTCGCAGATCGCGGCCGCGCTGCAGAACCTGCCGGGTGTTGCCTTCGTCGAGCGGGTCCGGATGCGCGTCGGCGACCAGCAGACGTCGCGGGCGGACGCGCCTGCGAACGGGCTGCTCGTCCTCGGGAGTTGCTTCGTCCTCGCCGAGACGGTGGAGTAGGAGGCGGCCCATGGTCACGATCGCCCCCGGAGCCGGCCCTGCACCACGAGCGGACGTGCCCGACTTCGACCTCGAGACGACCCACGTCGAGCCGAGCCGGTTGCTGCGCTACCTTCCCTCGATCTACGAGCAGGACCCGTTCATCGGGCGTTTCCTGCGCATCTTCGAGGACATCCACACACCGGTGCGCCAGATGGCTTCGACGCTCCCCGACTACTTCGACCCCGTGATTGCCCCGCCGGCACTCCAGCAACTGCTGGGCGACTGGCTCGGCGAGGAGTCGACGGGGCCGTTCGCGCGCCTCTCGCACGAGGCGCGCGGGCGGCTGATCCGCGAGGCGCTCGAGCTGCATCGGTGGCGTGGGACACGTCGAGGACTGCGGCGCGCCCTCGAGCTGGCCACGGGCCGGACGCCGCTGGTTACCGACCGCGGGAACGGTACGGTGCTCAGTGAGGATGCTCGCCTGGGGAACAATACGCAGCTCGAAGACGCACAGCCGTTCCAGATCACGGTGACCTTCGATTGCGATCGCAGCGAGGTCGACGAGGTTGTGGTTGATGCTATTATCCGCCGACATCGTCCGGCGCACGTCATGTGCACGGTCGCGTTCATGGGCGGTGGCAGGGACTAGCCAGAGCCGCACTCCAACGGGACCATCCTGATGGCAGACCTCGGGCCGTTTTCCGGCATCACCCGGGTTGAGCCGTTCACCGGATTGGTGATCGACCCACCGACGTGGGCGGCTGCGCACGACTATCACGACCTTCACCACCGTCTGCACCTGCTGAGTCTGCATGGCCACGGCATCGCCACGGGGCTGGCCATCGTACCGACGGACCCACCGAGCGACGATGTCCTCGTCGAGCCCGGCGTCGCGATCGACTCTGAGGGGCGGGAGATCGTCATTGCCGCGCGCGAGCGCGTCACGGTCGGACTGGACTCGGGAACCGCGCACGTCGTGCTCGAGTACACGGAGGCAGCGCCGTCGTTCATGGATGCCTCCGGCGCACCCGTGCCCGAGGTGGACGGCTCACGCGGCCGAATCGTCGAGGGATACCGGGTTTCGATCTCGACCATGGCGCCGGCCCTCCCGGCGCTCGAGCTCGGTCGGATCGCGATCGCCCCGGGTCAGAGTTCTGCAACGATCGTCGCAGCCGCGAACCCGTGGTCTCCCGGCGAGAACGAGATCGACGGCCGGCACCGTCGGCAGATCGGGACGGCCGCTCCGAAGGAGATCCGCGTCGCTTTCGTTGCAGACGACCACTCGAAGGCGGCCGACCACCTCCAGGGGTTCACGAACCTCGTCGCCCTGGGTGCGCGCTCTGGCGTGCGGATCGAACCGACAATCGCGAACGGGTCAGGCATCCCCGATGCCGACCTCCTCTACGTCACGGGCCACGCCGACTCCGACCCTTCACCGAAGCTGCTCGACTCCCTACGTGACCGCATCCGTGCGGGCGCATGGCTGATTGCAGATGGCTGTGGGCAGGGCGACCGCTTCGCCTCGGGCTTCGCATCGCTCATCGAGGAGAGCGGGCCCGCGGACACCGAGGCGCTTGTAGCGGGCGCGCACCACATCTTCGGCGCGATTCCCGAGGGCGCCTGCGAAGGCGAGGTCCGCTGGGGGCCGCGCGCGATGCTCTCCGGCCGGGACTTCGGCTGTGCCTGGCGTGGGGGGCGTGCGGAGAATCCGCTGCCCCGCGGCCTAATCCGGGACGCCCTCGAGTTCGGCGTGAACCTTGCCGTCAGCGCTGGCGGGTACGGACGGCCGCGCTAGCATCCATGCCACGATCCAGCCGGCCACCAGCGACGCGTCGCCTCCCGTGTCGTGATGCGTTCGTTCCCGCCGTCTAGCGCCGATCTGGAGCGACAGCAATGACGATGGCAGGTGCCCCGCGCCTCCACCTCGCCGTAGACGCCGGCCTCCAGGAGGTCGACGCCGGCGGCGCCGCCGTGTTTATGCTGACGATCACGAACC
The DNA here is from genome assembly GCA_964479165.1 of uncultured Dehalococcoidaceae bacterium. GTDB lineage: Bacteria > Chloroflexota > Dehalococcoidia > UBA2979 > UBA2979 > CAYZJO01. Next base: position 264,014 of record CAYZJO010000002.1, on the reverse strand, counting down.
TCGGCGACGAGCCGCAGGCGCAATCGCTGTCCCTCGAAGGGCTGCCGAACGACTGGCTCCGCCTCGAGTTCGACGAGGAGCGCCAGGCTTACCCGGGTGAGCAGCGGAGCGCAGTGCTCACCGTCTCCGTCCCGCCCGATGTCGCGAGCGGCCCGCGGCGGTTTCGCATCGTGGCTGCGGCTGGCGACGAGCGCAGCGTCGCGGACTGCGTCCTCCAACTGCGCGGCGTCGACCCTGAACCTTCGGCTGCTGCCGCGTCAGCCGCGGAGGCGGGCCGAACCATCGCGCCCGGGCTCGCGCTCGACCGGCCGGACATCGCCATCGAGGCGGGCAGCGAGCAACGGTCGACGCTCCGCGTCACGCTGCGTAACGTCAGCGACCGTGAATCCGAGTACTCGCTGGCGCTCCAGGGCCTCGAACCGACGTGGTTCCGCCTTCCCGCGCGCTTGCGTGTCCCGGCGGGTGCCTCGATCGACACGGAGCTCGAGGTGCAGCCCCTGTCCACTGCCACCTCTGGCGTGCATCCTTTCACGATCTGGGCGAGCCTCAGCGACGACGTCACCGCCCGTGCCGAGGTGCGCGGCGAACTGACCGTGCTCGCCCGATCGGCGGCGCCCGCCGCCTCGGAGCCAGCCCCGTCGCAAGAGCGTGCGTCTGCGGCAGCTGCCGCCGTGCCTCCCGAGGTCGTCCTCGGCCCGGAGACGACGTTCCGCTTTGCGGCGGGGGAGATGATCGAGCAGGCGACGATCTCGGTGCACAACCGCGGCCGGCTGCTCGAGGGCTACAGCGTCGAGGTCGTCGGCCTCCCCTCGGAGTGGTTTCGCCTCCCGATTCGCGAGGTGCGGCTGGAGCCGGGCGCGTCCGGCGAGGTGATGCTGCGCCTCACACCGAGGCCGGGCGGCGAGCACCCGGCAGGGGACTACCCCTTCCGTGTGCGTGTCACCCCGCACGGTGCGCCAGACGCCTTCTCCGAGGTCGGCGGCGTGCTCTCGGTGGCCGGCGTCAGCGCCTTCGATGCGCGCGTCTCGCCACAGCAGGCGCAAGGCCGCCGCGAGTCGTACAAGGTGACGCTGCGCAACACCGGCACCGAGCGCGTCAGCCTCTGGATCGAGGGCAGCGACCCAGAGGGCGCGTGTCGGTTCGACTACCCACCACCACCAAACCTCGAGCCCGGTGAGGAGCGGGTGTTGCCGGTGCGCGTCGGTGTTCGCCGCAATCGCTTCGTCGGCAGCCCTCGCGCGTTCGACTTCACGCTTCGAGCGCTCCCCGCCGGTGCTGAGTCGAGCGCCGCGAGGACGTTCAACGCGCGGCTGGTGCACCAACCGTACCTGGGACAGCGCGTCCTCAAGTGGTCGCTGATCGGCGCCGCACTGGCGGTCGTCGCTGGGATCGCCCTGCGCATCGGCCCCTCGCGGCTGGGCGACGGCACCGAGTGGCTGCGCTGCCGCATCGACAGCTCGCCGGAGTACTGCACCGAGGCGGTCGCAGCGAACCTCGGCGACTACGGCCTCGATGCTCCCGCGATCACCTGGTCCGAACCGGTTCGCGCGTTTGGAGACGAGCACACCCTGTGACGACCGAACGCCGGCAATCTGCCGTCATCTGGGTCGACGCCGTTCCCGTGGAGCAGCGAGTGCGTCCCGGCGAGCAGGCGGTGTTCGCGATCGGCGTCGAGAACCGGGGTGCGAGCGCGCAGACCCAGGCAGTGACGATCGAGGACCTGCCAGCCGCGTGGGTCCACATCGAGTACGACTCTCGCAGCATCGCCTTCCCGCGCGAACGCCGCTCCGGTACCGTCCGCGTCTCCGTCCCCGTCGACGCCGAGGTGGGCCGCCACGAATTCGAGATCGTCGCGCGCGCGGGCGCCGAGGAAGCCTCGGCCAAGGTCGCGATCGACGTGCAGGCGGTCGAGATGCGTCCGCTGGCACCGGGTCTCAGCATCACGCCTTCGACGATCGAGATGACCGCCGGGCAGGGTGAGGAGCGGTTGCGCATCGAGGTGCGCAACGTCGGCTCACGGGAGACCGAGTACCGGCCGAGCGTCGAAGGGCTGGCCTCGAACTGGTATCGCCTCGCGCCGCCGATTCGCATCGCAGCCGGCGCGACGGCGATCACGGAGCTCTGGCTGACCCCGCCGCGCACGGCCGAGGCGGGTTCGCACCACTTCAGCGTGCGCTTCCAGGCGACGGACTTTCCCGACGTCTCCGACGACATCGCGGGTGAGCTACGCGTTCGTGCCGCGGTGGTGGACAGCGGTGCGGGCTCGAACGGTCCCGTTGCGCCGCCCCCACCTCCACCACCTCCTCCGCCGCCACCGATTCCAGACACGCCGACGGTGCCGGACGAGGAAGAGTCGCCGGTCGTGCCGCCTGACGCGCAGCTCGCGCCTTCGACGCAGTTCCGCTTCGGCGCGGGCCGCGTCTCCGAGCAGGCGATGCTCACGGTGCAGAACCCCAGCCGCATCCGCGAACGCTACGAGATCGCCGTCCTCGGTCTGCCCGACGACTGGTACACGATCACGGCTGACGACGTAAGCCTCGAGTCCGGGGCGGCGCAGCAGATCCCGCTGCGGCTGAGCCCGCACCCCGGCCCCGAATACCCCGCGGGCGAGTACCACTTCCGCGTGCGGATCGCGCCGCGCGGCTTCCCGCAGGCGGCAACCGAACTGCAGGCGATCCTCACGATCGAGGGCGTCGAGGCGTTCGAGCTGCGCCTCGAACCGCCGCAGGCCACCGGTCGCACGGTGCGTTACCAGATGACGCTGCGGAACACGGGCACGCGCCCGCTGCAGCTCGAGCTCGACGGCAGCGACCCCGAGGGCCGCGTGAAGTTCAAGTTCCCGGCGATTCCCGAGATCGACGCGGGCCGGGAAGTGACGTTGCCGCTGGTCGTCGGTGCGCGGCGAGGCGGCATCATCGGCTCCCCGGAGACGTTCGACTTCCGCGTGACGGCTCGTCCGGTGGGCACCACAACGGGAGCGCGCACCTTCGACGCGCGACTGGTGCACAAGCCGATGCTCGCGCGCCGAGTCCCGGTGCTCGTGGGCTACTTCGGGGCGCTCACCCTCGCCGCGGTGTTGCTGGTCGCGTGGGCCCCGAGGCACGTCGAGGGGTTCGCGCACTGGGGCGGCTGCAAGATCCACAACGGCCCAGAGTGCGTCGCCGGACTCACGCCAACGCCGCCCGCAACGCCCACGACCGCGCCCACCTCGCCCCCATCGACGGCGACGCCGGTGACGACGGCCACCCCGACCGCTCCAGTCGAGGGGGCGGTCTGCACGAACGACCCGAACCGTCGCTCGGAGGTTCCGGAACTGGCCATCGGCATCACGGCCTACGCCGACGACCGCTCCAACATCCGCAACAGCCCGGAGGTCACGCAGGGCAACATCGTGGGGCAGGTGCGACTAGCGGACATCCCGAACGCCGCAGACCATGAGCGCGCCCGCACGATGACGATCCTGCGCGGACCGGTATGCCAGGCAGACTTCATCTGGTGGGAAGTGCGCTCTGACTTCTACAACCTGGACGGCTGGGTCGTGGAGCATGACGGGAGCGAGGTCAACCTCAGCCCCACACCGTGAGCCAATTGGGCAATGGCGTCGTCTTACTCAGGGCCACGTGAATCCAGCGGGAGGGCGAATGGACGCTCGACTCGACATGATCGGGCTGGTTGTCGAGGACATGCCCCGGTCGCTCGGCTTCTACCGACGCCTCGGGCTGGACATCCCGCCGGCTGCGGACGCCGAGGGGCACGTCGAAACGGTCCTCGCGGGCGGGCTCCGGCTTGCCTGGGACACCGTCGAGACCGTGCGCTCCTTCGATCCCGAGTGGTCACCACCGAACGGCAGCCCACGAGTCGCGCTCGCGTTCCTGCTCGACACCCCCGCCGAGGTAGATCGGACATACGATGCGCTTACCGCGCTGGGCTATCAGGGGCATAAGCAGCCATGGGACGCGTTCTGGGGACAGCGTTACGCAGTCGTGCTCGATCCGGATGGCAACGGCGTTGACCTCTTCGCGCCGTCGGACGCGGGCTAGCCTGCTGCGACCGAACGAGGATCGCGGGTTGCGAAAGGCAGCAGGATGAGCGGGTCGACGCGCTGGCTGGTCGCGGTCGCGGGAGTCGTCGGCGCCGCCGTCGTCGTGAGCATCCTCGTTGCCGCGCTAGCGGGCGGCGAGAAGGAGTTCCCCGAGGGCACGCCCGAAGCGGCGGTTCAGTCCTACCTCCGCGCCATCGCTGATCGCGACGCGTCCGCAGCGCTCGCGTTCCTGTCGACCGACCTCACCGAGCGCTGTGGCGACATCCCGCGCGAGACGGTCGTGCAGCGCGGGAACAACAGGTTCCGCGCGACGCTCACGCAGACCACAGTTCGCGACGACACGACCGAGGTCGACGTCGAGATTACCGAGAGCTTCGGCAGCGACCCGTTCGGTGGCAACGAGTGGTCTTTCCATGAGGTGTTCGTCCTCGTGCAGGAATCCGGCGACTGGCGCTTCGACGAGACACCCTGGCCGCTGTTCTGCCCGACCCCAGCGACGGCTCCCGTCCGATGATGGCCGGCATCGCGTTCGGGCTGCTCTTCCTGGCGATCCCAATTGCCCTGATCGGCGGCATCGTCGCCGCGGTCATGGCGGTGCGCCGCCGCGATGACGATGACGACGAGGCAGAGCCGGGCATCGGGACGGTGCGGCGGCTCTTCTACTACGGCATCGCCTTCCTCGCGCTGATCTTCGTCGGCGTCGGGCTCGCGATGCTGATCGGCGGGGTGCTCGACGCGGCGTTCGGCGACCTCCTGATCAGGGCGAGCGACACGCAGCTCGCCATCGCGCTCGCCTTCACAGTCGTCGGTGCGCCGGCATGGCTGATCTTTGCGCTGCTTGCGCAACGTTCTGTTCAGCAGCACGAGGCCGAACGGCGTTCGCAGGCGCGGCGGCTGTACTTCACGCTCGCGCGCGGCCTCTCGCTGACGATCGTCATGGTCGCCGCCGCGATGATCGGGCGGTTCCTCGTCGGGGTGGAGGATTTCAACGGCGACCCCTGGGGTTGGTTCCTCGCGTGGAGTGGAATCTGGCTCCTCCACGACCTGTTGGCCTCCTCGGAGTCTCCGCCGACCCGGACGACGCGACTCCTCGACCGCCTGTACCTCTACTACGCGAGCGTGATCAGCCTCGGCACGCTGATCAGCGGCGCGGTGAGCGCACTCGCGCTGCCTCTGTCGAGCGCCTATGACCGGCTCTTCCGCGACGAGCTCGTGTCTCGCGCGTGGACCGAGGACCTGCGGAGCGCGCTGGTGCTCGTGGTCGTCGGCGGCGTCGTGTGGGCGTGGCACTGGCTGCGTCTGCTGTCGCGCCGCGATGCTGGCGCCACGCTGTGGTACACGTACCTCTTCATCGCTGGCGTCGCGACGGCCGTCGCGATGACCGTCGGATCCCTGGGCACGCTGCTGTACACGGTCCTCCAGTGGTTGCTCGGCGACCCGGTCTCCGAGGTCGCCGCGGACCACTTCGCCTCAGCGCCCGGAACGCTGGCGATCGCCGTCGTGGGCGCGCTGAGCTGGGGGTACCACCGCGCGGTCCTCGAGGAGGGGTCGCCCGAGGAGCGCTGGAGCGAACCCGAACGCATCTATCGCTATCTCGTTGCAGCGGTAGGTCTGCTCTCCCTCGCGGCGGGAGGCGTGGCGCTCATCGCCGGTGTGCTCGATGGGCTGGCGCCGCGCTCCGGTGAGCTGCTGCGAACGACCGACGAGTGGCGGAATGCGATCGTCCTCGGGGCGACCCTCGTGGCCGTTGGCGCGCCGCTCTGGGCGCGCTACTGGTCGCAGATCCAGCGCGAGGTCGGCCTCCGCGGTGAGGTCGAGCGCTCGGCGTTGCCACGCCGCATCTTCGTCTTCGCCGTGTTCGGAGTCGCGGCGGTGGTCGTGCTGATCAACCTCACGATCGTCCTCTACCAGCTCTTCGAGGGTGTGCTCGAAGGCTCGCTGTCCTCGGAGTTCCTGCGCGACACGCGCTACAGCATCGCGCTCGTCCTCGTCGCCGGCGCCGTCGCGATGCAGTACTGGCTCGTGCTTCGCGAGGACCAGCGCGAGGCGCCCGAGGTGGCTCCGACGGTCGCTGCGGTCCGCCGGCCCCGCGACGTGACCGTGCTCGCGCCCGCAGGTATCGAGGACGTACTCCGCGAGCTGGAGCGGATCGACGGCGTGCGCCTCCGCAACTGGCGACGCCTCGACGCCCCCGCCGCGACGCTCGATGCGGAGCAACTCGCGGCACTCGCGGAGCGACTCGGGGCGGCCGATGGCGACCGCTTCGTGCTCATCGTGGGTGACAACCGCTTCGACCTCGTGCCGTACGAGGTCGTCTAGCACGCTCACGGCCGCCACCCTGCCGAGTAGACTGCGCGCGCAGATCAGGAGGACCCCGTGGACTTCAAGTACGTGCTCTACAGCGTCGAAGGCCCTGTCGCGACCATCACGCTCAACCGCCCTGAGTACCGCAATGCGCAGAGCCACCCGCTGCTGCAGGAGGTTGACGACGCCTTCACCCTGGCCGAGAACGACGACAACGTGCGCGTGGTCGTCGTGCGCGGCGCGGGCGGCGACTTCTCGGCGGGGCATGACCTCGGCACGCCGGAGAACGCCGCGGCGCGCGAGGCGCGGGCCACGCTGCCCGGCATCCAGCGCTACAACGAGTTCAAGAAGTACAACCTCGACTTGCTGCTGCGCTGGCGGAACTTCCCGAAGCCGACCATCGCGATGGTTGAGGGCTACTGCATCTACGCGGGCTGGATGCTGGCGGCCTGCCTCGACGTGGTGTTCGCGGCGAAGAACGCCCAGTTCCTCGCGGGCGTCATCGAGTACATGTCCGTCCCCTGGGACATCGGCGTGAAGCGCGCGAAGGAGCTCGTCTTCGAGAGCCGCTTCATCACCGCGGACGACGCGGCCGAGTACGGCTTCGTGAACCGCGTGCTCTCCGAGGACGAGCTGGAGCGCGAGACCTACGCCTACGCGAACCGCATCGCCGAGAACAACGCGGTCTTCGTCCGCATCGCCAAGGTGATGATGAACAAGGCGCAGGACATCCAGGGCTACTCGAACCACCTCGAGGACGCGCTCGGCGACTACCTCGCGATGGGTGCGATGGGCGGCGGCGGCATGGCCCCCGGCGTCCGCCGCCTCGCCTCGGTGGACCTCGCCGTGCGCCACCGCCGCGGCGACCGCTACGGCCTCACGCCCCCTGACCAGGAGGCGGCCGGCGACTCGTAGCCTCTAGCCGCGAAGCGCCTCGAACAGCCGCTCCGCCCACGCCAGCGACGCCTCGTCCGCGCCGAAGCGCGCCGCGATCTGGACGCCGAGGGGCAGGCCGTTCGAGGCAAGCCCCGCCGGGATGCTCACCGCCGGCACGCCGGCGTGCGTCCACGGCAGGTTCATCGCGGGATCGCCGGTCGAGGCGAGGCCCTCGGGTGCCGCTCCAGTCGCCGACGGGCTCACCCAGGCATCGATGCCGTGCTCGTCCAACAGCCGGTGGAGGTGCTCGCGGAGTTCGAGCCGACTCTCGAAGCCTGCCTCCCGTTCCTCGGCAGTCACCGCGCGTCCGGTGCGCACGAGCGCGGCGGTTCGCGGTCGGTAGAGTGCCCCGTACTCGTCGAACCAGCGCGAGTGCGTGTCGGCAAACTCCGCCGACGCAATCGCCCGGTGTCGCTCGGTGATCGCGGCGATGTCCTCGAACGCGGGAATCCGACGGATAGTGACGCCGGACGCCGCGAGTGCGGCGAGCTGCGCCTCGAACGCATCGAGCGCGGCGAGCTCCGCCTGCTGCAGGTAGGGGCCGTCCGGCACGGCGAGGACGGGCGACTGGCCTCGTGCCTCAGCGTGCCGCGATGCATCCCACCCATCGAGCAGGGCCGCGGCCGCGAGCGCGACGCCCTCGACATCCGACGCGAACAGCCCGACGTGGTCGACGCTCGGGGAGTAGGGGATGACGCCGTCGCGCGGGATGCGGTCGTAGCTGGGCTTGAAGCCGACGACGCCGCAGAACGCCGCGGGCCGGAGCACGGACCCGACGGTCTGCGATCCGATCGCCAGAGGTGCGAGTCCGGCGGCAACGGCCGCCGCTGACCCGCTGCTCGAGCCGCCCGGCGTGTGCTCGAGATTGCGCGGGTTCCGTGTCGGCCCGGGCTCGAAGTACGCGAACTCCGTGGTGACGGCCTTCGCGAGGATGAGCGCCCCCGCCGCTCGGAGCCTCGTGACGACGGTAGCCTCAGCACCCTCGAAGAGCGTCGGGGGCAGCGCCGACCCCGCACGTGTGACGAGGCCGTCGACGCGCACGATGTCCTTCACCGCAACCGGTACGCCGTAGAGCGCGGGACGGGTAGCCGGAGCGGGGAAGCGCGCTTCGAGCGCGGCGAGATCGGCATGGAGGCGACCTCGGCGGTCCTCCTCCGGCAGCAGCGCCAGCACCTCTGGGTTGCGCTCGTCGATACGGTCGAGCAGCGCGTCGAGGTAGTCGCCAGCGTCGAGGTCGCCGCGACGCAACCCCTGCGCGAGTGTCGCGAGGTCCGTTGGGATGCTCGTTGAATCGATACCGGCCACGCGCACCTCTCATCTGTCGTCTCCCGGCGAGTCTAACCATGCCGCCACGGCGTATGCTGCGCGTGATAGCGGCGAAGGGGGTTCAGGGTGGTCCAGACGGCGAAGGGGGTTCAGGGTGGTCCAGACACAGTCCACGCTCACGGAGCAGCAGGCGATCGAGTTGGCGCAGTCTTTCGCTCGCGCGATGGTCGAGGGCGACGCGGACGCCCTTGAGGCCTTGCTGACCACCGACTTTACTTACACGCACATGAGCGCACGCGTCGAGCCGGCGAGCGACCTCATCCCCTCGGTGCGCGGCGGGCGCAAGAACCAGCGCATGGATTTCGAGGACTTCCGCGTGCGCACGTACCCCGGCGCCGCGATCGTGAGCGGGCTGAACCACATGGTCACGGGAGCCGTCGACAAGCCGCTGACGTTCGACTCGCGATTCAGCGCCGTGCTTGTCGCCGTCGACGGCGGCTGGCGACTCGCGGCGTACCACTCGACGCGGGTGCCCGAGGCGTAGCAGCGGCGGCTACGCCCGCTCAACCCTCGCGATCACCGACTTGAACGCCGGCGTCTTCGAGCGCTCGTCGAGGCGGCGCGGGACGAGCGCGTTCGCCTCGGGGTAGTACATCGCGAGGTTCCCCGCGCGGATCTCGACGACGGCGACCACGACGCGCATCGAGCCTGCCTCGGTGCTGACGATGACGCGATCGCCCTCGGCGACGCCGAGCGCTGTTGCGTCCTCGGCGGCCATCATCACGACGTCGCGGCGGCGGTTGCCGCGGTAGAGGTCGGTCTCCTCGTAGACGACCGTGTTGAACTGGCCCTCGGAGCGCAGCGTCATGAGGCGGAACTCGCCCGCGGCGGGGGCCCAGTTGGGCAGCGGGGTGACCGAGAACCGGGCACGGCCATCGGGAGTCGCAAACGCCGGATCGTGGAAGACCCGACCACCGACGGCGAACTCCCGGCGAGTGTCGTCGATCTGGCCGATCTCGCCGTAGCCGGGCACCGCGCGCGCGATCTCCTGCCGCAACCGCCGATGCGACCGCAGCGACGACCAGTCGAAGCGGCCCTGCGGCAGCACGCGCTCGGCGATGGCCGCGAGGACATCGACCTCGGAGCGCATCTCGCCTCGGACGGCCGGGGTACCGCCGTCAGACAGCCGCACGTAGTTGAACATCGACTCCTGCGTGGTCGCCTGCGACTCCTCGTCGCGAGCGAGCACGGGCACGATCACCGTCGTCTTGCCGCGCCCGTGCACGTGGCCCTCGTTGAGCTTCGTGGTGAGCGAGAACGTGAACGGGATCTTGCGCAGCGCGGCGCCGGCCCACGCGCGGTCGGGGTTGCTGGCGAAGAGGTTGCCGCCGAGGAGCACCGACGCCTGCACCTCGCCGCGCTCGGCGGCCAGCATCGAGGCGTACGTGTCCTGGCCGGGGTCGCGCGGCACCTTGATCTCGTACGCGGCCTCGAGGGCGCTCGCGAACGCCTCGCGGAGGGCGGGCGTCATCCCCACCGAGCCGACGCCTTGCACGTTCGAGTGGCCGCGGATCGGCAGGAGCCCGCAGCCCGGCTGTCCGATCCATCCGCGCGCCAGCGCGAGGTTCGCGAGGGCGGTGATGTTGTCGACCCCGTGCGTGTGGTGCGTCAGGCCCATCGCCCAGAGGAAGATGCCGCGCTTGGCTTCGAGGAGCATGCGCACGGTCTCGTCGATCTGCGAGCGCGGGACGCCGCACGCCTCGAGCAGCGCGTCCCACGGCGTCGCCTCGACGTCGGCGCGCACTTCGTCGAAGCCGTTCGTGTGCTGCTCGACGAAGACGCGGTCGAGTGCGCCAGCCTCGATCACGCCCTTGAGCAGTGCCTTGAATAGCGCGATGTCGCTGCCGATGTGCGGCTGGAGGTAGAGGTCGGAGACGTCCGATCCCGTGAGGAAACTGCGCCAGTCTGAAGGGATGCGGAAGCGCACGAGGCCCAGCTCGCGCAGCGGGTTGACGATGACGACCTTGCCGCCGCGCCGCCGCAGTGCGACGAGCTGCGTGATCAGCCGCGGGTGGTTGCTCGCGGGGTTCGCCCCCGCGACAAGGGCGAAGTCGGCCTCGGCCAGGTCGTCGAGCGTGATCGAGGCAGTGCCCGAGCCGTAGACCCCACCGAGCGCGACGCTCGACGCGGCGTGGCAGTAGAAGGAGCAGTTGTGGATGTTGGGGCTGCCGTAGGCGCGCGCGAGCAACTGGAGGAGGAACGCTGCCTCGTTGCTCGAGCGACCCGAGCTGTAGAAGAACGTCTCGTTCGGCGACGCGTCGGCCAGCGCTCGCGCGGTGCGGTCGAGCGCCTCGTCCCAGCCGATGCGGCGGAAGTGCGTGTCGTGCTCCTCGGCGATGATCGGGAACGTGAGGCGGCCCAGCCGCTCGATCTCGCGCGAGGACATGAAGCGCAGTTGGGCGATGGGCGTCGCCGCGAGGTAATCCTCGGTGATGGTGGCGTGCATGTCGCCGGCCTGCGCCTGCACCGACTTCTTGCAGAACTCGGGGAAGTGGCCGGCCTCGTTGACCATGCCGCCGCGCTGTCCGCCCATGCCGAGGGCGCACGTCTTGCACGCGTTGCGCGAGCGCATCCGCCGCACGAAGTCGATCGGGTTGCCGGACTCGAGGCCCTTGCGCACCGTGTAGACGATGGCGGGCCAGCCACCGCCGGCGGAGACAAGCGGTTTCGCCATGCGGCTGAGCCTACGCCGCCCGCGTACCCGCGACAACGCTCAGTGCGAAGCCTCCGCCTCGAGGCGGGCGAGGAGCCGCTCCGCCTCCGCAAGCTCCTCTGGCGTGTTCACTCCGACGAACGACCGTGCCTCGGGGTCGGCGTCTCGCCACTCGGACTCCGGAAGCAGCAGCGCTCCCGCCAGATCGGCCAGCGCCGAGGCCGCGCGGTTTCCCTCGACGAGCAGCGCCTCGATGGTGGGGAGCACCTCGCGGTGGCCGGCGCTGCACAGCGGCTGCGCCAGTCCTCGGTGGATCGGCATCACGACCACCTGCTCGCGAGCACGCTCGGCGAGCAACTCAAGCAGCGCTGGGCGGACGAACGGCGTATCGCAGCCGAGGACCAGGTATACCGGTGAGACTGCGGCCGCGAGTCCTCGCGCCAGTCCCGCGAGGGGCCCCTCGCCCTCGATCTCGTCGCGCGCGATCACGAGCGGAACGCGACACTCGACCTGCGGCTCGGCCTGTTCGGGCGCGAGCACGAGGATGACCTCGGCGAGGCCGCGTACCTGCTCGACGGCGTCAATGGTGCGCTGGAGCAGCGTTCGGCCCGCGAGCGGCACCGTCGCCTTCTCGCGCCCCATCCGCCTCGAGCGGCCACCCGCCAGGATCACCGCCGAGACGGCCTCCTGAGGCCCGCCGGCCATCGATCGGGCTCCCGACGCGGTCCTACGCGATCGCCGCCGCCTTCATTGCTTCGAGGTCGAGCTTCTTCATCCGGAGCATGGCGGTGTACGCCTTCGTGGACTTCGCCTCGTCAGGGTCGTTCAGCACCTCGTCGAGTCCGTCGGGGACGACCTGCCACGAGAGGCCGTACTTGTCCTTCAGCCAGCCACAGACCTGCGCTTCAGGGTCGCCACTCTCGCGGAGGCGGTCCCAGTAGTAGTCCAGTTCTTCCTGGTCCTTGCAGGTGATCTCGATGGAGACGGCCTCGTTGAAGGTAAAGTCGGGGCCGCCGTTCAGCGCGATGAACTGCTGGCCGTTCAGCTCGAACTCGACGGTCATCACGGAGCCGGCCGGCTTGCCGTGGACCTCCTGGCCCGCTTCGGGGTAGTGCGCGATCGTGCCGAGCTTCGAGTCGTTGAAGATGGCGGTGTAGTACCGGGCTGCCTCCTCGGCCTGGGTGTCGAACCAGAGGCAGATGCGGACCCTGTTCATCGATTCCTCCCTCGGCGGGACCGGTCCATAACGCTAGCAGGGCGCCGCCAGCGGGACGCAACCGCCGCGAGCCACGACGGGTATTATGCCGCGGCACGCGGAGGCCACCCGGCCCGCCGAAGGGAGCGCTCGATGCAGGAGCTGGAACTCGTCCCGTACCTCCTCTACGAGAAGGAGGACAACGGCATCCTCTGGATCAAACTGAATCGCCCGGACCGCCTCAACGCTGCGGTCGGTGGCTCCGAGCGCACCGGCACGCTGGCCAAGGTTGGCGAGTACATGCGAGCCGGCGACGACGATCCCGAGGTGAAGGTGATCGTCCTCACCGGCGTCGGTCGGGGCTTCTGTGCCGGCGTCGATGTGCGCGGAGCGGACCTCGAGGGATTCAAGCCGGGCGACTACTTCCTCGGCAACGCGCCGTACGAGATCGGCGGTGGGGACGCCTCGAGGCAGCGCTTCTACTACGGCATCACCAAGCTCATCAAAGACATCTCGTTCATCCGCAAGCCAACCATCGCGATGGTGAACGGCGTGGCCGCTGGCTTCGGGATGGGCATGGCCTTGCAGTGCGACATCCGCTACGGCAGCGAGAACACGAGGTTTATCTCGTACCAGCAAGTCGGCCAGATCATCGAGAACGGCGGCGCCTACTATCTGCCCCGGTTGGCGGGCCTCGGCCGCGCCCTCGAATTCTCCTTCACCGGCCACCTCGACGGTCCGACGGCAGCCGAGTGGGGTGTGCTCAACCGCCTCGTGCCGGCGGACCAGCTCGAGGCCGAGGTCCGAGCGCTCTGCGATCGCATCATGCTCAACCCGCCGCTCGTGACCTGGATCAACAAGCGCGTGATCCGCGCCGCGATGGACTCAACGTTGGAAACGACAGCCGTCCTCACGTCGAATGCCTCAGGCATCCTCGCGGACTCCGAAGATGCCGACGAGGCTCGCGCTGCCCTCCGCGAGCGCCGCGCGCCGATGTTCAAGGGGCGGTAGGGGGTGATGTGAGGTCGTTTAGCGGGGACGAGATTCGAGCAGCGGCGCCGCAATGCAACGAGCGCGTGATCCGCGCCGCGATGGACCTGACGCTCGAGACGACGGCTGTCCTCACCTCGAACGCCCCGGGCATCCCCGCGAACTCCGAAGACGCCGACGAGGCTCGTGCCGCGCTCCGCGAGTGCCGCGCGCCGCTGGTCAAGGGGCGCTGAGGCAGAGGAGATCCTACCCGGCAGGCAGGCGAGCAGTGAGCGCGGCTGCCCACGTGCTCGCTCGCGCTTCCTCGCCGAGCCGCAGCGGCCCTTCCTTGCCGTCGACGATGAACCCTTCGGGTTCGGTGAGGAGTTGCCCACCTCTGTCGCGCAGTGACTTCGCGATCCGCGGCGCCGCGTAACCGAGGGTGCGCAGGAGGAGCCGCATCGCGACACCGCTGCTCGCTGCCGAGATGCGGGTGTCGAAGGCGGCGAAGTGCTTTCCTCGGACGGAGTCCTCTCGGAGGTCCTTCAGGAGTCCGGCGATGGCAGGCGTAGGCCGGCCGCCCTGGGTCGGCGACCCAACGACGAGGAGCGAGCAACGCTCGACATCGTGCGGTGAGACGTTCGCCACCGCTCGCGCCTCGCCCTCGAGGGTGGCCCCGATCGCGCGCGCGATACGCTCGGTATTGCCGTACACCGAGTCGTAGACGACCAGTGCTGTCATAGCCGCAGTCCTGACGAGGTCAGCCGGAGACTGGCTGATAGACGTCAGTCTGCCACTTGGAGGTGTCGGGCTCCGTCTCGGGGTCGGTCAGGTACGACTCCCATGGAGCGCCGGCCGGGTGCAGGTTCCTCTCGGCGCACCATTGCTGCACCGCCTCGTAGGCCTCGCTGACCCCCTCATACGGCCCGAAGTACGAAACGACGGCGACACGCCCCGCCGGCAAGGAGGATGCGACGATGTCCCCGTCGCCACTGAACGTGGCGGGCACGGGCCATCCGATCTCGGCCTCGAACTCATCCGGGCCCATTCCGAGGTAGCGGACGACCGGCGGTCCTGACGGCTCGATACCCGCGCGCTGCACTGCCTCGTACGTGCGCCCGAGGCCGCTCTGGATACCCTCGCTAATCCCCTCTACGGGTCCGCGCCAGCGGATGACCGCGGTGGGCTGGTCCTGCTGCTCACGAACCTCGATCCCCGTGATCACGGTAGGTGCCTTCCGCTGCTCATCCTGTACGGGCTCGCGCTCGGACGCCGGGCGCCACGGGAAGTCCGCGGCACTCGTCGAGACCACCTGGGTCATGACCCGTCCGATCGCACACTCGAGCGACCGAAGTGGTCACATGGTACTCGCACTCGGAGCGCAGACACGGACCGTTGGTCACCCGACGCCGGGGCACAATGACCCACATCGGTCACCCGGGCCCACCTCCGAGAGTGACGACGCACGTGCCGCCGCTCACGAAGCCGCGAGTCGGTCTTCGAGGAGGCGGCTAGGCGAGCCACAGCGGCCCGAACCGCCGCAGGTCAGCCCGTCGCTGGCGGCGTCGCGCGGTCCCCGGCCCACGTGCGGGTGGCCTCGCCCTCCGATCACGCGGGATTGAGGGTCGTCAGCG
The DNA here is from genome assembly GCA_964479165.1 of uncultured Dehalococcoidaceae bacterium. GTDB lineage: Bacteria > Chloroflexota > Dehalococcoidia > UBA2979 > UBA2979 > CAYZJO01. The sequence continues at coordinate 248,955 of CAYZJO010000002.1, read as the reverse complement.
GTACTTCTCGTCGAAGTACTCCCAGACCAATTGGGAGATAGGCTGAAACAGCCCGAGCGAGCCGTACTTCACCGGTACACGCTGCGAGAAGAACGAGATCGCGTAGGCATGAGTCTGACCGCTGCGCTCGAATCGCACGATGCCGATATCGTTATCGACCCACCAGTCGCCGGACGCAGCGGGGAAGAACCCGTTCTTGTGACTCGCCGCGCCGCCGATCCCGTAAGCGGTCAGGTAGTTCAGCCCCGGCTTGATATTCCCCATCTTGTCCAGCAAGTAGTCCCGCCACTCGGGCGTGAGCACCTCGCCCTCCCAGAGGTGCGCGAGGGCTGCGTTGGCTTCGCGAGCCGTCATGTAGTTGTTCCTGTTGGCAAGCGAGCCCGACGAGTAATAGCCGGGAGCGTGGTCGAGCACGGTCCTGGTGAGGCCGAGGCTGGCTATGAGGTCACGTGTTTCGCGTACACCGGTGAGCGCGTCACTGTTGCCGATGATGCGGTACAGCGCGTAGGCGTGCGGCGCGCTGCTGGAGTACACGGTCGCCTGGATCAGCTCCCCGACGCGCGACTCCGGGTGGACGCCGCGTTGCGCATCGAGCGTTGCCTGGAGCACGGCGAAGAAGTTGATCGAGCACCCCGCCAGTTGGCGGCGGTCCCCGTGGACGCTGATGGTTTCTCCCGTCTGGAGGTCGGTAACGGCGACCGCGTATTCCCCCGGGATCTCGTAGGCGTCCACACGCGCCTGGATCTCCCGTTCGAGTGCGACGAAGTCGGCAGCGACACCGGGTACCGTGTTCCCATTACGGTCGCCCAGTGGCGGAGAGGGAGTCGGCGTTGGTGTTGCGTCCATTGCCTCGAGGTCGTCGCCGCACACCGAGGCGAAGTGCCGGGCTTCGATGCTCCCGCGATCGAACACCTCGAGATAGCTGTCGCAGTCAACCGCTGATTGTTGCGCGGAGGCGGCATCAGGGAGTGCGAGTCCGAATCCAAGAAGGGCGGCAACAAACCCGAGCGCCAGTCCAGTTCGTTGTCTCATGACCACCCGTTCTTTGTTCTCGAGCTGCCCGTCACGCGAACCGTTCCACTGACACTACGCTCGGTGCGTGTTATTCGGATTCCCGGCGACCTCCTTGCTGGTCCCACGTTCCACGTCGTGCCGACCCGTTCCTCGATAGGCGGGCGAGCGCTCGCGACGCGCGACACGTAGGGCTCGGCGACGCCTTCGCGATCGCGGCCAACTCTGGACCTGGGGAAAGGCTCGTGCTTCGGGCTACGGATGGAGCGGGAGACGAGATTCGAACTCGCGACCCTCTGCTTGGGAAGCAGATGCTCTGCCAACTGAGCTACTCCCGCTCGGGAGGAGGTTCATCGTAGCAGCGCGCGCGGCGGTGCGCAGCCTCGGAAGTCGCGCGTAGCAACGGCCTCGGTAGCATGGGATGCCCGAGGAGATCCCATGCTCGCCCGCTTCTTCCCCAACGTATACGAGGGCTGGCTCGTCGTTGGTGCGTCCGCGTTCATCGTCACCATGATCGGCGCCACGTTCTTCTACGGGTTCGGCACCGTCTTCAACCCCATCCGCGACGAGTTCGGGTGGAGCGCTGCCGCCACCTCGTTCGCTTTCTCGCTGCGCCAGGAGACCTCGGGCATCGCCGCCCCGCTGGTCGGTATCGTGATCGACCGTGCAGGGCCGAGGCGGGTGATGGCGTTCGGCATCGCGGTCGTCGCCGTCGGCGTCGTGCTGATGTCGATGATGCAGAACCTCTGGCAGTTCTACGCCACGATGGTCGTCATCGCGATCGGCACCACGGCCTGCGGGGGCCAGGTCGGTCTCGTGGCAACCGCGACGTGGTTCCAGGCGCGCCGCGCTCGCGCGATGTCCTTCATGACGCTCGGCGGCGGCATCGCCGGGATGTTCGTTGTCTTCGTCGCCGCGCTCGTTGAGGCTGCGGGCTGGCGCGATGCGCTGCGGATCATGGGCGGCATCATCCTCGTGCTCGGTTTGGCCGGCGCCGTCAACGTCCGATCGCGGCCGCTGCGTCACCACCAGCCGATGGACGGCATCCGCCGGGCCGATTACGACGCCGGCGACGATGACATCGTCGATTGGGGTATCCCGATCAGGCAGGCGATCACGTCGAGGGCGTACCTACTGATCTCGTTCGCGCTCATCGTCAACAGCTTCGCGACGACGTCCCTGATCGTGCACCAGATCCCGTTCCTCGAGTCGATCGGCGTGTCGACTGCCCTGGCCGGCACGAGCGTCGGTGTGTTCTCGCTCGCATCGATCATCGGGCGCCTCGGACTCGGGTACGCGGCCGACAAGTACGACAAGCGCCTCGTCCTTGTGCTCGGCGTGGGGATGGCTGTGCTCGCGATGCCGCTGCTGGCGCTTGCGCAGAACCTCTGGCAGGCGATTGTCGTGCTGTTGCTGATCGCTCCCGGGTTTGGCGGTGCGATCCCGGTGCGCCCCGCGCTGCTCGCCGACTACTTCGGCACGAAGTACTTCGGGACGCTCAACGGCATCACGATGCTCGCGATCACCTTTGGCGGCTTCGGTGGTCCGCTCTTGGTGGGGTGGCTCGTCGATCAGACCGGGAGCTACGACGCCGGCTGGATCATGTGCGGCGTCGTGGGGGCGCTCGGCATTCCGGCAGTGCTCGCCGCGAAGCCTCCCCGAGCGCTCTCGGAGCATTACCGGCGGCTCGCGCTCCTCTCCCCGGGCACGGAGGCGGCCGGCGATCGGTAGACCCCGGCTGCGGCTACGTGACGAAGGTCCCGGGCCGGTCGGGACGTAGTGCCCTCCGGCCAATCACAGGCCACATGGATGCTCGTGACAGGCGCCGAGCGGCGGCGTCGCAGCGAACGGAGACGTCCGTGGGTCTGCAGTGGATGAGCGTGTTCCTGACAGTTTTCGGGGTGTGTTACATCTCGTTCATCGGTTGGATCAGCCTCCGCGACGAACGCAGCGAAGAGCACCACCCACCCTCGTAACGCGCCCGCCGCCCACGGGCACAGCAAGAGCCCGCCCCACGTGCAGGCCGTTGGGGCGGGCTCTTGTTCTTGCTGGGATCTCAGGCGACCGCTCGGTGGGCCGACGCCTCAGCGCATGCCCGGAATCGGGCTACGCCTCGGGCGCCTTGAACAACTCCATGAGAACGAAGTTCGTCGAGGTGGGGTGCACCCAGATGTTCGACGAGTTCGGAGCGCGGTTCACTCTCCCGCCCCCTGCCTCGACCTGCTGGGCGACGGCCTCGGGGTCCTCCGCTTCGAACGCGAGCAGGTAGATGCCCTCGCCGTGCGGGTTCAGCGGGTTTACGCGGTCCTGCATCAGCCGATAGATCGGGCTCTCCTCGTTGGAGGGCTGGATCAGGTGCATCATCGGCTGGCCGTCGTAGCCCAGCACCTCGAAGTCGAAGTTGCCGATGCGGTTGTGCGCGCGCTCGCCGATGCGCTTCAGACCGAGGCGTGCCTCGTAGTTGGTGACGGCCTCGTCGAGATCGTGAACGGCGACGGTGTAGTGCTTGAACTTGAGCACGAGCCTCTCCCCCAGGGCGTGCACGCCCGCTCCGGCCGCGCTCCTCGATGCGCCCGGACCGTCCGAGCGGGTTCCGCGCTGGGCCGCGCGCACTGTAGCGGAGATCGGTCGCGCGGATCAGCCGGGTTCAGCCGAAGAGTGGTCCACCGGGGTCGAGGACCGCGCCGTCGAGGGCGATGACCGAGGGGCGCTCCTCGCAGTAGCCGTCGTTCTCGCACTTGTCGAAGGCGAACGCGCCGCGCTCCTCGTCGTAGTGGATCGTCCATGTGCCGAGGACGTTGCCCTCGAGGCCGCGTGCGATCTGGTCCTGCAGTACCTCGACGAGCGCCTGCAGCTCCTTCGTCCCCATGCACCCCTCCTCTGTAGCCTCTATGGCATGGAGTATAGGCAGTGACAGCCCCCGCGCTTTACACCGAGGCGCGGCTGGCGGTTACTGGAGTGCGTGACGGCTCAACGATCGAGGTACAGCGCGGCGCCCGGGAGGCTGCGGCTTGGCTGATACGAACTACTGGGGTACACGCCGGTTCACTCGCAGGTCCGCGATCCGTGGCGGAACGTTCGCACTCGCCGGCCTTGCCAGCGCGGCCTTGATCGGCTGCGAGGACGGCGACGACAGCGAGCCAACCGGCACCGCGACCGTGACACCCACGACCACCGTGACTCCGACAGGCACGGCGGGCGCCGGAGGCATCGGTGGAACCCCGACACCCGTGCCGCCGGAACTCGTTCGCGTGGCGCCCGGCCTCTACGACTCGCCGGTCCCCCCGTCAGCGGCCGAGGCCGAGCCCGCGATCAACGCGCGGCCCGGAGGCACGCTGCGTATGCGCTACCTCGAGCCGACGGGCATGGACATCAACCGCGCGCTGTCGTGCACCGTCTATCACACCATGGACTACACGAACTCGAAGTTGATCCGGGGGAAGGTAGGGCCTCGCGCGCATCCCTTCCTCGTCGAGCTCGAGCCGGACGTCGCCGAGTCGTGGGAGACATCCGAGGATCTGACGACGTTCACCTTCCACCTGCGTCACGGCGTGCAGACGCACAATCGTGAGCCCTCGAACGCGCGCGAGTTCGATTCCGAGGACGTGCGGCTCTCGCTCGAGCGTTACCGCGAGGGTGGCAGCCAGCAGGACATCTTCGCGCCGGTCACCGCCATCGAGGCGCCCGACCCGTACACCATCACGATCACCCTCGACCAGCCGCTCGCGGACTTCCCGGCGAGCCTCGCCTCTTGGTCCTTCCTCTGGATCCGCGAACTGATCGAGAGCGGCGAGCGTATCGACGAGGTCGCGGTCGGGACGGGGCCCTTCATCCAGGAGGAATGGACGCGGGGGCGTCGCTCGGTTTTCCGCAGGCATGACGGTTACTTCGAGGACGGCCTCCCCTATGTCGATGGCATCGAGGCGTACGTCCAGGACGACACGGCCGCGCAGCGCGCCGCCTTCATCGAGAACGAGCTGATGGACTGGACGGCGAACGACCAGGGGGACGCCGAGGCGATGCTTGGCCAGGTCGACGACGCGGTCATCTGGGTGCTGCCGGTCGGGCGGGGCGCCAACGTCAACGGCTGGCACTTCCAGCTGTCGAACTCGCTGTTCCAGGACGAACGCGTGCGTCGCGCCGTCTCGCTCGCCTTCGACCGCGCTCTGTTCGATCAGGAGCGTAACGGCAACGACAACGAGCACCCGGACGGCCCGTACTCGAATGCCCCCATGCCGTGGCCGTTCCTGTACGACGAGCGTCCCTCCGCAGCGGCGAACGGGGAGTGGTACCGCTTCGATCCCGCTCAGGCGAGCCAGCTGCTCCAGGCGGTCGGCTATACCGCCGACTCACCGCTCACATTCGAGCACGCGTCCTGGTATGACCGCGCGCCGTCCTCGGAGCTGATCATCCCCGGGATGATCGAGGCGGTACCGGAGCTGAACATCACGTTCCGAGAGGTGGACAACGCCACGCAGGTCTCGCTCCTCGCCGAGCGCACGTTCGAGGACACCACAGGCATCGTCTGGGGGCCGCCGGGCTACTCGATGGACCAGTGGGTTTACCCCTTCTACCACTCGAACGGCGGGCTCAACTACAACGCCGTCGGGGACATTGAGCTCGACTCCTTGCTCGACCAGCAGCGCCGTGAAGCAGACCTCGAGGCTCGTCAGGAGTTGTGGCGTCAGATCTGGGAGCGCATCCACGCGCAGGTCTACAACTTCTGGTGGCCCGAGCCGCACTCACGGCGCGCGTGGCACAACTACCTGCTCAACTACCGAGGTCACGGCCTCATGGGGAACTACGTCTGCTACACCAGCCAGAACGCGCGAATCATCTGGCTGGACGAGGGCGCTCCGGGCCGCTGAGCCGCCGCACTTCTTCCGGTTTCGCGTTCTCGCACTACGAACGTGAAATCACGCTCCCAAATACGCCCGTACTTCACAGCTATTTGTTAACTGAATACGCCTGAAATACTACGGTGAGATGTTGCATACAACGTGCGACATTGACTTGTGATCATTCGACCATGAACGACTCTTGCTATATCGCCACATCACAGTGGATGATACCAACGCCATTTGTACCGCCTCTGTGTGTTCGCCGGGGTCCTTCGTTGGGCGACCATCGAGAAAGTACAGAGCTGGCATCCGAAACCGCGGCGCCCGCCGCGGCTCGGCTCAGGAGAGGGATGTATGTCAGAGGGAACCAATTACTGGGGGCGGCGCCGGCTTGACCGTCGTACCGCCCTCCGCGGCGCCGGTCTCGGTGTCGCGGGTCTCGCCGGCGCCGCGCTGATCGGTTGTGGCGGCGGTGACGACAACGGTGGTGGCGGCGAGGGCGGTGGCACCTCCGCCACGCCGATGCAGGACATCCTCGGCGCCGGTGGTGGGGCTACGGCGACCGCCGACGCGAACGCGACTGCCGTCCCCGCAGACCAGGTCCGCATCGCCCCCGGTCTGTACGAGGTCCAGGTCCCGCCGTCCCCGGCGGAGGCGAACCCGCTCGTCAACGGCCGCTACGGCGGGACCCTGCTGACGACCTACCTCGACCCGCCGCACATGGACATCAACCGCGCGCTGTCGTGCACCATCTTCACCACGATGAACTACACGAACAGCAAGGTGACCCGTGCGCGCGGCAACGCCAACGGCCACCCGTTCATCATCGAACTCGAAGGTGACCTGGCCGAGTCGTGGGAGGCATCGCCGGACTCGACCGAGTTCACCTTCCACATCCGCCAGGGCATCAAGACGCACAACGTCGACCCGACCAACGGCCGCGAGTTCACCGCCGAGGACGTCCGGCTGTCGATGGAGAAGTACCGCGCCGGTGGTTCGCAGGCGGACGTGTTCGCCCAGGTCGAGTCCATCGAGACGCCTGACGACTACACCGTCGTCGTGAAGCTCAACCAGCCGCTCGCCGACTTCCCGACCAACATCGCTGCGTGGTCCTTCATGTGGCCTCGCGAGCTGGTCGAAGACGATGACCTCCGCGGTCGTCGCGCGGTTGGGACCGGTCCCTTCATGCAGCAGGAGTGGACTCCGAAAGAGCGCTCCGTGTTCGTGAAGAACCCGGACTACTTCGAGGAGGGGCTGCCCTTCCTTGACCGGGTCATCACGGTCGTCCAGACCGACGCCGCGGCGCTTGCTGCCGGCTTCCAGACGAACAACTTCTTCGCCTGGACCACCGAGACCGATGAGTCGGTCGACGGCATGACCCGCCAGGTCGAGGACATGGTCTTCGTCAAGGCTCCCATCTCGCGAGGCGCCAACGTCAACGGTTGGCACTTCCAGATGACCAACCCGGTCTTCCAGGACGAGCGTGTTCGCCGCGCGATCAACATCGGTTGGGACCGCGTCGACTTCGACCTCGCGCGCAACGGTGGCGACAACACCAACCCGGAGGGTCCGTACTCGAACGCCCCGATGCCGTGGTCGTTCATGTGGGACGAGTACCCGACGGCGACCGTCAACGGTCAGTGGTACGTCTTCGACCCGGAGCAGGCGAGCCAGCTACTGCAGGCCGCTGGCTACTCCGCGAGCAACCAGCTGGAATTCGAGCACGTCACCTGGTACGACCGCGTGTCGTCTGCCGAGGTCGTGATCCCCGGGCTGAACCAGAACCTCCCCGAGGTCAACATCAGCTTCCGGCAGGTCGACAACCCGACGCACGTCACGATGCTCTCGGACCGGAACTTCGCGGAGACCTCCGGGATCATCTGGGGTCCGCCGAGCTTCTCGATGGACCAGTGGACCTACGCCTGGTGGCACACGCAGGGCTCGCTGAACTACAACGGCTCGGGTAACGCCGAGCTCGACGCTCTGCTCGATCAGGCGCGTGCGGAGACCGATGTCGAGGCACGCCGCGAACAGTGGCAGGGCATCTGGGACATCGTCCACGACCAGGTGTGGAACTTCTGGTGGCCCGAGCGCCTGCGTCGCACGGCCTGGCACAACTACGTGCTCAACTACCGTGCACACGGCATCAACGGCACCTGGAGCTGCTACAACAGCGACACTATCCGTGCCGTCTGGCTCGACGAGGGCCACCGGATGGGCGGCCAGTAGGCCTTCATCTCCGGGCCGGGAACGAAAACAGGGGCGGACGCCGAGCGTCCGCCCCTGTTGCTGCAGGGCGCCTGGGTTCGCTATGAGCGCGAGCCACTTCGCCTACTCGAGGCGCGCTGCCCTTCGTCCGCGATGCGCACCGCGAAGTCCGCGAGGCTCTTGGCGAGCGTGTCGGCGCTCGACTTGATCTCCTTCTTCATCGCCATCGCCGCATCGCGGAGCTCGTTCTCCTTCCGCGAGCGGGCGATCTTGATGACGGCGTCGGCGGAGTCCTGCTGCTTCCGCTTCAGGTTGAGGAGCACCGCGTGTGCCTCGTAAGCCTCGCTCTCCTCCGTTCCAGCCTTTTCCGCTGTTTCGCTGGCGAGGGAACCGAGTGCTTCCGCCACTTCCTCGCGCTCGCCGCTGGCGCCGTACGGTTTGCCGAATTTCTCCAGCTGCCGCAGGTGGTTCTTGTCGATCCTCAAGTCCGCCTTGAGCTGTGTCCGCACCTCCTGCACTGGGTGGGATTTTGAGAGGGCCTCCCCGGAGTCGATGATCGACTGCTGGATCGCGATCGCCTCGTCGAACTCGTGCTTGATGAACTCGGTACCCGACGGCATCTCGCCTCCTCGATTCGTGCCGGACGGCGCCAGCGTGACAGTTGCACGATCCAGCATCGCGCGGCCTGCAAGAGTTTTCACAACCCGTGACGCCTCGAGGTCACCCACCCTCCGTCCGCCTGCCGCTAAACGCCTCGCTGCCTACAATGCGAAGGCGGCGAGGGGCGGACTGTGAGCGGCAAAGCCAGCACCGGCAACTACTTCGAAGACCTGGTCACGGGGCGAGAGATCGAGCACGCGGTGCCCCGCACCCTTACGGAGGGGGACGCGTCGCTCTACATCGCGCTGACGGCGGACCGTTACCCGCTGCACTGCGATAGCGAGTTTGCACGCCGGGTCGGGTTCCGCCGCGAGACGATCAACGATCTGCTCGTGTTCCACACTGTCTTCGGCAAGTCCGTGCCCGACGTTTCGCTCAACGCCGTCGCGAACCTGGGCTACGCCGACGTACGCTTCGGCGTTCCCGTGTACCCGGGCGACACGCTGCGGGCGCATACGACCGTCCTCGGTCGGCGCGAGTCGCGTACGGGCGACTCCGGTGTGGTCTGGGTCCGCACGACCGGATACAACCAGCGCGCCGAGGAGGTGCTGACGTTCATCCGCTGGGTGCTCGTGAACAAGCGTGACCCGGCGAGCCCTGCCGCCGAGGACGACGCACCCTCGACGCCGGACGCCGTCGCGCCCGATGCCTACGTCATTCCGAAAGAGCTCAACCTCGACACGTTCACCGGCGTGACGGCTGGCGGCCGCGCCTGGTGGGAGGACTACGAGGTGGGCGAGCGCATCCACCATATCGAGGGCGTCGTGATCGAGGAGGCTGAGCAGCAGATGGCCGCTCGCCTCTACCAGAACATCGCGCGGGCGCACTTCAACGCCCACGCCCTCAAGGGCACGCGCTTCGGCAAGCGGGTCATCTACGGCGGCCACGTCATCTCGGTAGCGCGGGCACTGTCGTTCAATGGCCTCGAGCGCGCGCTCCGCATCCTCGCCTTCAACGGCGGTACGCACTCAAACCCGACGTTTGGCGGCGACACGCTGTTCGCCTGGACCGACGTCCTCGAGAAGATCGACCTCGGGAGGCGGGATGCGGGCGCCCTCCGGCTGCGGCTCGTGGGCGTGAAGAACAGCGACCCGAACACCGAGGAGCAGCCGTTCAAGGTGGTCGACGACTCCGGCCGCGAGCGCTACCACGAGAATGTGGTTCTCGATCTCGACTACACCGTCCTGATGCCGCGGGCGCGTTAACCGACGCCCTCCTTCGCCTACGCAGCCACGAGGAGCGACTGTGAGCACGACCACCACCTCCGCACGCCAGCTCGTCGACGCCTCGCAGCGCGTGATCGACGCGGCGCTGCGCCACCACGCAGGTGTGACCAACGGCGGTCGCGACGTGGACGCACACCAGGTCCACACGGAGCGCGTGGCCTACCTCGCGACGCAGGTGCGCGCGGCGGCGGAACTCGTTGCGTACTCGGAGCGGCTCTCCGAGGCGGGCAAGCAGGACGCGCTGATCGACCGTATGGCGCTCGTCTACGCCGCCGAGGCGACGCAGGCGCTGCGCTCGGCAGTCGACGCTGCGTGGGAGGACTTCGGGCTGAGCGACGCGGACGCGGCAGTCCTCGATGACGGCACGGTCCGCGGAGGCGTCCGCGAGGGCCTCGCGCACGCGTTCGTGGAGGCCATCGGGCGCGATGTTATCGCCACCCTCGGCGTGAACAACATCGACCTCGAGGACGAGGTGGCGACGCTGACACGTGACGCCGCTCGTGACTTCGCGAAGAACGAGGTCGTGCCGCTGGCGCAGGAGATCCACCGCAAGGACCTGATGATTCCGGACGACCTCATCAGCAAGTTCTCGGCGCAGGGCTTCTTCGGCTCGTCGATTCCCGAGCAGTACGGTGGCACCGGCATGGGCGACCTGCCGATGATCATCATCACCGAGGAGCTGTCGGCTGCATCACTGGGCGCCGCGGGCTCGCTGGCCACGCGGCCGGAGATCCTCTCGAAGGCGCTGCTGGCGGGCGGCACCGAGGAGCAGCGTCGCGAGTGGCTGCCGAAGATCGCGGCGGGCGAGATCCTCGTCGCAATCGCGGTCACCGAGCCCGATGTCGGGTCCGACGTCGCCTCGTTGCAGACGCGGGCGGAGCCGGCCGAGCACGAGGGCCGTCGAGGCTGGCGCATCAACGGCGCGAAGGCATGGAGCACGTTCTCCGGCCGCGCCGACGTGCTCGCCCTTCTCGCGCGCACCGACCCTGATGTGAGCAAGGGCAACCGCGGCCTCTCGCTGTTCATCGTCCCGAAGGCGACCTTCGACGGGCACCAGTGGCGCCACGAGCAGCCCGAGGGCGGCGTCATCTCGGGCACCGCGAACCCGACGCCGGGGTACCGCGGGATGCACTCGTTCACGCTCGCCATCGAGGACTACTTCGTTCCGCACGAGAACCTCGTCGGCGGCGACGAGGGCGTCGGCAATGGCTTCTTCCTCCAGATGGGTGGGTTCGCCGCCGGGCGTCTCCAGACCGGCGGACGCGCCTCGGGAGTGGCACAGGCGGCGCTCGAGAAGGCGTGCCAGTACGTCAGCCAGCGGACGCAGTTCGGGCAGGCGCTCGCCGAGTACCAACTGACGCAGCACCGCATCGGCATGATGGCGTCGCGCATCGCAGCGGCCCGGCAACTGACCTACTCGGCAGCACGAGGCTTCGACACCCGCGGCGTCGAGGCGCCGATGGCGAAGCTCCTCGCGTGCGATGTCGCCGTGCAGGCGACGCAGGACGCGCAGCAACTCCACGGCGGCTGGGGCTACTCGGAGGAGGACCCGATCGCGCGCTATGTCGTCGACGCGCTGGTGCTGCCGATCTTCGAGGGCGTGAAGCCGATCCTCGAGTTGCGCGTCATCGGGCGGGCGCTGCTCGCCGCCGCTGCCAGCTGACGAGCTGCGCCTCGATGCGCATCGCCATCGCCTCGGACCACGCGGGCTACCGCCTGAAGGAGCGCCTCAAGCGCCACCTCGACGAGCGCGGCCACGAGGTCCTCGACTTCGGCACCGACTCCGAGGACGCCGTCGACTATCCGCGCTTCATCCGCCCCGCCGCGCTCGCCGTAGCGCGAGGGGAGTGCGAGCGTGGCATCGTCCTCGGCGGTTCAGGCAACGGGGAGGCGATGGCGGCGAACCGCGTCCGCGGCGTGCGCTGCGCCCTGTGCTGGAGCGTCGAGAGCGCCGAGCTCGCGAGACAACATAACGACGCGAACGTCATCTCCCTCGGCGCGCGCCTCATCTCCGAGGACCTCGCGCTCGCCATCGTCGACACCTGGCTCGAGACCCCGTTCGAAGGCGGGCGGCACGTTGCGCGCATCGCGATGCTGGACGAACTGGCGGGGGAGTAGGGCAGGCCGTCAGCCCTCCGCGACCTCCATCGCGGCACGATCCCGCGACCGGGCCACGAGCACGCTCGCCGACGAGAAGAGTGCAGCGGACAGCGTCAGGATCAGCGACATGTCGACCGCAACCGCGAGGGCTCCGAGGAGCACCCCGGCCCCGATCTCGCCGAACGCCTCGGCCTGCGAGAGGAACGACTGGACGGTCGCGCGGACTTCGCTGGTCGCGCGCTCGTTCACCCAGATGATGCTGACCGCTCGCGTCACCGGTTCCGCGATGCCGGTGACGAGCAGGATGCCCGCCATCCCGACGGTGCTGCCCGGCGCGTAGGCCAGCACCACGAGGCCGATCGCGCCGACGAATGACGTGAGGACGTAGGCGCGCCGTGCGGCCTCGAGGTCCTCGATGCGCGTCTCCACGAGGCGGAGCGTGGCCGCGCCGACCGCAAGCGCTGCGAGGCCGAGCAGCGTGAGCCAGACGATCGGGTCGGGGTCCTCGGGCAGTCCGAGCGCGACGAGCTGCTTCGGGAAGAGGAAGCCCACCTCAGTGGCCGCGTTCACGAGGAGCGTCGCAGCGAGGACGGTGAGGACCTGCCGGTCACGACGCGCGAGGGTGAACCCGCCTCGGAGGATCGCGACGGAGGCGTCCACTCGCGCCTCCCGATGCGGCGCGAAGTTGCGCTCCGGGAAGCGCAGCGCGACGTGTGCTCCGAGCACGATCGTCCCGAGACCCGCGGCGACGATCGCCGTCGCCAGATCCGTGACCGAGGCGAGGCCGCCGAACCCCACCAGCCCGGCAGCCGCACCAGCCTGGTCCCAGCGGGCGCGTTGGATGAGCACACGCGAGATGCGGTCGGGCTCGTCGAGCTCGTCGGTGATCCAGGCCACGTCGGCGCCGCTCGAGAACGTCCAGCCGAGGGCCCAGAAGAACTGCGACACGAGGATCAGCGAGAAGTCGGTAGTCAGCCCCATCAGCACCATGCCGGCCCCGCGGCAGAGGTGCGCCACGACGATCGACCACTTCCGGCTGACGGTGTCCGCGAGGACGCCCGTGGGCACCTCGGCGACGACGGTCGTCAGCGCGAGGACCGCGCCGTAGAACAGCAGCTGCGCCGCCGACAGGTCCGCTACGACCACGAGATATAGGCTCGTGACGAGCCACCAGCCGCGGTGGAAGACCGCCCGCAGCGCAGACCAGCGGATGAACGTCCCGGCGAGGTCGCGTGCGAGCATCCGCGGATGCTACGCGACCGTCGTGCCTCGAAGGCAGCGCCTGGGGGGCTATCGTGGGGAGGTGATGCGCTTCGTGGCCTCGATGTCTTCCTCGAGGGTGGCGTAGGCGCGGCCGGCGAGGGACTGCGCGTCTTTCAGGCCCTCGTTGTAGAAGAACGGGGCGAGCTGCTCGGCGATGTAGTCGTAGAGGAGCGTTGCGCCGAGGTCACCGATCTCCTCGTCGCGTTCGCGCTCGAAGTACGACTTGAGGCGGCGCACGCAGTGCTCGCGCTCCTCTCGCTTCAACTCGATGCGGTCCGGCTTGTTCATGGCTCGACCTCGCTTCCCGCGCCGTCCGAGAATAGGCGCAGGCGTCGAACCGCACGAGGGAGCACGAGTGGCCGAGCAGCCGACCTTTGCCGAGGGGCACGAACACACGGAGGACTGCTGGGCGCTCTACCGCGAGTGGAAGCGCTACCACGCGGTCATCCAGGACCTCCGCACGCCACCGCCTCGAGCGGTGCTCCTCGAGGCGATGCGCGAGCGCGACAAGTTCGAGCATCAGCTTCGGCTGCTCGGCTGCTCCGGGGAGGCGATCCGCCGCGAAGAACGCGATCGTGAGATCGCCGAGCACGGCCACCCGCTGCTGTAGGTCGGACGGCAGCGTCCGCGTCCCGTTCGTGGTGAGCCCGTCGAACCACGCCCGTCCCCGGAGAACGGATGCGTCCTTCGACAAGCTCAAGACGAACGGAAGGCGGGGCTTCGGCTGCCGCCTCGATGGGGGAATGCACCGGCCCCCTCCTAGTAGGAGAGGGTCGGAAGTCGGATCTTCGGATCGAGAGTCCGGTCCCCTCTCCCGTTGGGGGAGAGGGTTAGGGTGAGGGACGCGCGACCTACTGCAGCAACACCCGCAGCATCCACGCTGCCTTCTCGTGCACCTCGAGGCGCTCCGTCAGCATGTCGGCGGTCGCCTGGTCGCCGGCCTCCTCCGCCACGTCGATCATCTCGCGCGCGCCGCGAATGACGACCTCGTGGCCGTCGACGGCCTGGCGGATCATCTCGGTCGCCTCGGGCACGCCCTCGTCGATCGTGATGTCGGTGAGCTTGCCGAACGACTCGTAGGTCGCCGGCACCGGGTAGCCGATCGTGCGCACGCGCTCGGCGATGACGTCGATCGCGTTCTGCAGCTCGCGGTACTGCTCCTCGAACTGGAGGTGCAGGTCGCGGAACATCGGACCGGTGACGTTCCAGTGGAAGTTGTGGACCTTGAGGTAGAGCGTGTAGGTGTCGGCGAGGCCCTTCGTCAGACCCTCAGCGATGCGCTTCCGGTCCGACTCGGGAATTCCGATGTCCATCTTGACGCCCTTAGCGCTCTTGGCGCTTGCAACGGCCATGGATGCGTCCTTCCTTATGCACGCAGAACCCTCGCGCCCCCGATGGGCGCGTGTTGCGTCTCCGTCCAGCGTACCAAGAAGACGCAGCCGAGCCCGACTGCGTTCGTTCCAACCGGGTATCGGAATCGCTACAGCGCCTGCCCCGAGTACAGCCGCATCACAGTGACCTTGTCGCCCGCCGCGTCGAGGCAGAGGCGGCACAGGGTGCACTCGTCGAGGTTGGCCTCGACTGTGCCGACGGCGCCTGAGGGCTCGAGGGCGAAAATGTCGACGGGGCAGACCTCGACGAGCTGCTTCTTCAGCGCCTCGTCGGCCTGCACGGACTCGTCGATGTCGACGCGGATGAACATCGCCATGTGTGCTTCCTCATCAACTCAGCTCACCCGAGCCGACTGCCCTCAGTCCCACTTCCGCTCGTCCTGAGCCTGTCGAAGGACGCGTTCCGGACTTTCTTCCGCTCGTCCTGAGCCTGTCGAAGGGCGTTCCGACTTCCGGGTCTCCGCTCGTCCCGAAACGTGCTTCGACAGGCTCAGCACGAACGGGAGGGGGAGGCGTGGTTCGACAAGCTCACCACGAGCGGAAATCGGCCCCCGGTCACCGCTCGCTCTCTCCCGCTCACCCTGAGCTTGTCGAAGGGGGAGCGCCATCCACTACCCCCCGATGCGCTCGCGCAGCAGGCGCGGCAGGTCCTCGATGCGCTCTGCCACCGAGATGCCCGCCGCCTCCATGCGCGCGATCTTGTCCGCCGTCGTGTCCGCGCGGCCCTCGACGATGGTGCCGGCGTGGCCGAAGCGCATGCCCGGCATCTCGTCCATGAAGCGGCCGGCCATGAACGCCGCGACCGGCATCGTCGAGCCGCTCTCGCGCATGTAGTCCGCGAGCTGCGCCTCGGCGGGGCCGCCCGGCTCGCTGTAGATGGCGATGCCCTTCGTCTCCGGGTCCGCCTCGAACAGCGGCATCAGCTCGGCGTAGGTCGAGCCGATGATGGCGTCGCCGCCGATCGACACCGCCGTCGAGATGCCGAGGCCGGCCTCGGAGAGCGCGTTCGCGATCTCCACCGTCATGCCGCCCGACCTCGACATCACGCCGATCGAGCCGGGCACGAACGCGCGCCGCGTCGACTCCGCCGCACCGCCGACGCCGCCCACGCGCGACTTACCCGGGCTGATCACACCGAGGCAGTTCGGTCCGATGATGCGCGCCCCGTGCTGGTCCGCGTACTCGACGAACTGCGCGACCTGCTTCCGAGGGATGCGCTCGGTGACGATGATGACGAGCTTCACGCCCGCCTCGACGGCCTCGAAGACGGCGTCGGCGGCGAAGGCCGGCGGTACCGCCACCACCGAGGCGTCCACGCGCTCGCGCTCGGTGAAGGCGCGCACGGTGTCCTCGACGGGCACGCCGTGGACGTTGCGCCCCTTGCGCCCCGGCGTGACGCCGCCGAGCAGCTTCGAGCCGTAGTCGAGCACCTCGCGGGCCATCGTCACGGCCTCGCGGCCGGTGATGCCCTGGATGATGAAGGTGGTGTTCTCGTCGACGAGGATGGACATCGCAGATACCCCTCTCCCCAGCCCTCTCCCACAAGGGGAGAGGGGGCCGAACTCCAGAAGGGGAATGAGGGAGGGGCAACTCCCTCTGCCTTCTGACCTCCTCTCCCTTGATGGGAGAGGATTGAGGAGAGGGTGATCCCCCGCCCCACCTGGCTCTCCCCCAAAGGGAGAGATGCTTCCCGCTCGTGGTGAGCCTGTCGAACCACGAGCCGCTCGCAGCTCCGAACGCCGCTCGTCCTTCGACAGGCTCAGGATGAGCGGAACGAAACCTAGCCCGACAGCTTCGCCACCGCCCGGCGCGCCGCCTCGTACATCGACACCGAGCGATCGACGTACTCGACGCCGTACTTCTCGAGGATGGCCGCGCCCTCTTCCTCCCACGAGCCGGGGATGCGGAAGATGGCGATCTTGTCCGCCGGGTCGTGGCCAGCCTCGACCACGCCCTTGATCACGCCGCGCGCCATGATGTCGACGCGCGTGTTCGAGACGACGTTCATCATCACGGCGATCTTCTCGACGCCGGGCTTCGAGAGCACGAGCTTCGTCAGCTCCGCCGCCTTGTGCACCGAGGGGTTGCCGCCGATCTCGCAGTAGTTCGCCGGCTTGCCGCCGACGCTGCGCACCGCGTCGAAGAGCGTCAGCGAGCCGCCGCCCGCGCCGATGATGAGCCCGAGGTTGCCGTCGAACTCCACGACGTTGCCGGCGACGCCACGCGTGTCCTGGTCGTTGATCTGCGCGCCCGCGATCTCGAACTCGGTCGGGGGGCGCGCCATGCGCGTGTCCTCGTCCGGGATGCCGAGGTCCTTGAGCAGCGCCGCGTGCGCCCCGCGCGCCTCCTGCTCCATGTCCATGTGCGAGTCCAGCGCGATGATCGTGCCGTCGTCGAGGCGGCCGATCGGGTTGATCTCGGCCAGCGTCAGGTCGTTGTCGATGAAGGCCCGCGCGAGGGCGGCGACGATCCGCGTCAGCGCGCCCAGCTCGTTGCCCGTGACGCCGACGCCCGCGACGGCGACCTTGGCGATGTAGTCCTGGAACGGCACGAGGTTCGAGAAGTTGGTACGCGAGAGGTGCTCGGGGTGGCTCTCCGCGACCTCTTCGATGTCGATGCCGCCCATGTCGCTGAAGATGATGACGGGGCGCTTGTTGCGCGCGTCCCAGGTGACGGCGGCGAAGTACTCCTGGACGATGTTGCGCTTCTCTTCGACCAGCACGCCGGTGGGCTGCTGGCCGTTGATGGGCAGCGCGAGGATGGCGGCGGCGGCTTCGCGTGCCTCGGCGGGGGTGTCGGCGAACTTGACCCCGCCCGCCTTCATGCGCCCGCCCGAGAGCACCTGCGACTTGAGCACGACGCTCCCGCCCAACGTCCCGACGGCCGCCTCGGCCTCCTCCGGCGTGCGCGCGAGGACGGACTTGGGCAGGGGCACGCGGTAGCGCTTCAGCAGCTCCTTGGCCTCGAACTCATAGAACCGCACGCCCCACCTCGCTCCCCGCGCTCGCAGCCGTGGCCGTACCGCGCTCGGACGCTAGCCGGGCAGCGGGTGGGCGTCAACGGAACACGTTCGAGGGCGGTGCCAATTGCTCATTGACGTGAGCACGATGCGCGAGCATTTTGGCACTAGCGAGAGGAGGTCCTGTGACCAAGTTCAAGACGACCGAGCAAGCCTACGAAGCCTTCCGTCACGGCGAGGCGAACCTCGACGATGTCGAGCGGGCCATCGACCGCAGCATCGCCCTCTACTTCGAGCGCACGGGCAAGACCCCGACGCCGGTCATGTCGCCGCAGACCTCCTGTCGTATCGAGTAGTCGGGTGCAGGTCGTGGAGCCGCATGCCCGCCTCGCTCCTCGGCTCGCAGGTGCCGTCGGTGCCGTGCCCGACGCTACCGGTGGTGGGGGTGTCAACGGACGAGCTGAATGAAATCGTCGAGGTCGAGTAGATCAGAGCGAACTGACGCGGGGAATCTTGTCACGTTCTCTCGCGGAACGACCAAGCGGAGACCCGACTCCGCCATGGCTCGGTATTGCTGCTCGGAGACTCCCTCAGCGAGGGTAAATACGTGTTTCTCCGGAATCTTCTTCGCCTCGTCCAAGATCTGCCGCCAACGGTCCTTGAGCGTCGTCTTCGCAGCGAGCATCTTCACGGACGAGTCACCTGACGTCGCAGCAGCGTATGCGGAAGCCGATGGGAAGATGAAGTCGGGGATACTGCCCGGCTCGGTAGTCACCTGAGATTCGTAAGTGATTTGCTCCTCGTCGAGAACTGTACTCAGTTGATTCTGCAACGACGAACCGGCCCTAGACATCCTTCGATTCAGAGTTGACCGAGCAAGCGCGAGAAACGCGTCAACATCCGAGATCGTCGAAATCAGCGGTTCGACGTTCGCTCGCTCGATTACCCGAAAGATTTCGTACTCGCAGCGGAACCGTCGAATGAGTCGCCCATCCGGATTCAGGTGATCGACGTTCGCGCGTCGCACTGCTTCGGCCGTGATCTCGCGGCCACGCGGAAACCCAGTAAGCCATGGCTCGGGAAGCTCCGACGGATCTGGTCGACAGGCATCGGGTGCAGGGGTTTCCTCGACGAGGGTGGGCCGTCCTTCAGACCAGAGGCGCCAGATGACCACACCAGGGAGCACCGGACCAAGTAGCGACTCGAGCACCGCTTCCTGCTCGATGTCGACCGCTAGCCACGCCGAGACTTCTATGGAGTCTCGACGAAACGCTAGGACGAGGAGGCTTCCCGTGGTCTCGGGATCCTGAGTCGGGAACGACTTTCCCCCGAACTTCGTGACGCGTACTTCATCGCGCGTTCCGCCGAACTTCTTGTTGTTGTAGTACGTCATTACTGGCGTCGCGGATTGGTCGTGACTCACAAGTGTTAGTGTCAGAGCGCGTTTAGGATTCTGCACGTTTCGTTCGAGTTCAGGAGCAATGACGAACGACACATCCTTCGGCAAATAGAGCCCGACCTGGTGGGACTTCGTCGCGCCAGTGTCATTCGCCGACAGCCGCTTGGCGACGAGGATCCAGTCGGGCTCGTTGACCCCCTCGATCCACAACTCCAACGTCGAGAGATCAGGCATATCAGACGCTTCCTGCCGCTCGTCGGAGTCTCGCTACATGTTCCGCGAGTCCTCGGGCTCGCCCTGGAAGGTCCTTTCGAAGTTCATGCTCCCAAATCACCTCAGAGGCCCAGCCTGCAGCTTGAAGCGCCGCGATGTTAGCCGCGTCCCGAGCCACGTTCTCCTTGAGCTTGGTCGCCCAGAACTCGGCGTTTGCCTTTGGCCAAGGCAGGTCGCAGGCGCCGCATCGATGCCAGAAGCAGCCGTGAACGAAGACAGCGAGCTTCAGGCGAGAGAAGACGAGATCGGGCCTGCCTGGAAGGCGCCGCTTCAGGCGATACCCGCGGACGCCCTCGGCCCAGAGGGCCTTTCGGAAGCGGACCTCGAGTCCGGACGTGGCACGGTTCGCTTGCATCGTGTGCAGAGCGTTCACGGAACTTGCGGCTGGCCTGCTTCCGTTGACAGTCGTAGTCGGACCTTTCTGGCTCTCAGACGACTGCCGCGACTGGCTCGTCCGAACGCGCATCGATGAGGGCTCGGGTCTGACTGAGCACCTCACGTGCAAGCCACTCGACGACAGGTACCACGACGGCGTTACCGAACTGCTTGTACGCTTGCGTGTCAGAAACCACGATACGGAAGTTCTCTGGGAATCCCATCAACCTCGCGCATTCTCTAGGTGTGAGTCGACGCGGACGCTGGCCATCACCACGTGAGATGAGAATCTCGGAGCCGTCCTTGAAGTACCGGGCACTTAGCGTGCGAGTAGTGTCGTTCTCGGTGACAAGCCCGTAGCCGAACCCGTTGCCGAGACGCCGATGCTTCTTTGCATACCCTTGGAGATATTCCCAGAGATGCTGACTGAGAATGTACTTCTGTGGGACATCCGACTCCAAGAGTGCGCCGAGTCGGCGGTCACTGTGGGTAGATGGTGAGGGAAAGTGAAACGCCCCTGAGCCGAACACCTCTTGGTTCAGGCCTACGATGAACAGACGCTCGCGGTGTTGTGGAACCCAGTGACGAGCATCGATGACGGCATAGGAGATGTTGTAGTTCAGTCCTCGCAGCGTTTCCCGAATGACTCGAAACGTGCGTCCCTTATCATGGGAAACAAGGTTCTTGACATTTTCGAGCAGCAGCATCGGGGGCCGCGAGCTCTCGATCAGACGCGCAAGATCAAAGAACAGTGTGCCTTGGGTCTGATCGAGGAAACCGTGGTGGCGGCCGAGACTTGCCTTCTTGCTGACTCCCGCGATGCTGAAGGGTTGGCACGGGAAACCCGCAACAAGCAGATCGTGAGGTGGAAGGCTGAGCACATCACGGATGTCCCAGCCTTGTGGATCGTCGAAATTGGCTGCGTAGGTCTTTCGGGCGAATCGATCCAGCTCGACCGAATAGACGCACTCGCCACCAGCGGCTTCGACTCCGAGCCGGAAGCCGCCAATCCCTGCGAACAAATCAACGAATGCGAATGTCTCTGCTGGGTCGCGCTTCGCCAACCGGGTGGTCCTGTCGTGGGGAGTGACGTGCGCACTATATCTTGGTCTGCGCACAATGGCGAACATCTGTCTTACGTCTACTCACCCCCGCCGCACACTCCGGCCGAACAGCCCCCGCAGCGCTAGCGCGGGGACGAGGATGGCGAGGGCGGCGGCGGTCGTCCAGAGGCCGTGGCGCAGGGGGAGGCCCAGCAGGTCCGAGGCGATGCCGTAGTAGGCGTCGAGGAGGGCGTCCTCGGGGCCGCCGCCGAAGAAGCCGAGCACCAGCCTCGCGAGCAGCGCGCCGGCCGCCAGGCCGAGGCCCGCCAGCAGCAGCGCCGTCCCCAGCGCCACGAAGCGGTCGAAGCCGCGCGCGAGCACCGCCACCACCGCCGCGAGCACCAGCACCACCCCGCCGAGCGGCAGCAGCCAGCCCGTCGCCGACTCGTACCGCGACGCCGTCAGGCCGTCGAGCAGCAGCGTCACGCCGCCGTGGCGCGCGTTGTCCGTGACCGCGCCGTCCTCGGCGGCCGCCTCCTGGTCGCGCAGGGCGTCCGAGCCGAAGTCGTAGAGGCGGCGCGCGCTGTCCTCGAGGAGCGCGTTGCGCAGCGCCTCGAGGTCCACCGCGCCGGACGCGTCGACGGCCGTCTCGCGGGGGACGCCGGCCTCGCGCACCGGGAAGCCCGGCGGCACAAGGCGCTCGTCTCCAGCTTCAACCTGGGCCTGTAGCGACTCGGTGTGCAGCGCGAGCAGCGCGTCGACCTCCGTGAGCGTCGCGAGGCCGCGCGCCTGGGCGGGCACGGCCACCTCCTCGGACGTGGCCTCGGCGACGCCGAACGCCACGAGCCACGCGGCGACGGCTACCGCGAGCAGCAGCGTCAGCAGCCCTGCGGCGACGCGCCGCAGCCCGCCGCCCTCGTGGTCCTCGGGCTCCCACTCGGGCCACGGCTCACCGTAGAGGCCGTCGTCAGTGGCGACGGGCGCGGGCCGGTCCTGCGACCGTAGGGAGCGTCCGTCGGAAGGCGACGTTTCGGAGCCTTCCGACTCCGGAAACGCCCCGGCGGCCACGTTATCTGAAGGCCGCCGGTCGCCGGTCACGAGCTCTTCGCCCCCGGACGCGCGACGATCCGGACGCCAGCGAGCTGATCGTGGAGCGACGGCATCGAGGGCCGCGCAAGCAGCAGGACGAACGACAGCACGCCGAACAGCACCGCCACCCCCGCGAGCGCGAGCGGCACCAGCGCCGCCACCTCGTACCCCGCGAGCGCGACGACCGCCGCGAGCCACAGCCACGCGGGCACCGCGAGTGGGTGCACCACCGCCGCGCAGCCCGCGCGCAGCCCCCCTCCGACGCCGCGCGACCCCTCGGACTCACGCACCACCTCGAGGCCGGCCGCGCGCTGGCCGGGAGTCCCCCGCTCGCGCACACGCCCGAGGGCGCCCCACGCCACCCACGCCGGCAACACCGCGAGCAGCACCGCCGCGGCCAGTGCCGCATCGCCGTCCGCGACGTCGACGCCGCCCGCCTCGGAGCGCGCGAGCAACCACGCGACCCCCGCGACGAACGCCAGCACGACGCCCAGCGCGAGGCCGGTGAGGTCGTAGGCCACCGCGCGCAACCGCCTCCCTCGCGAGGGGGGCTCGGCGACGGGCAGCAGGATCGGCGCCACCGGCATCGAAGGTCGCATCTGCGGAATGATAGCGGACCCTCTCCTCATTCCTCTCCCCGACCGCCCTCACCCCCGGCCCCTCTCCCCACAAGGTGGGGAGAGGGGAGTGAGAGTTCGGCTCCCTCTCCCCCGCTTCGGGGGAGAGGGTTGGGGTGAGGGTCCGAAGGAGAGGGTTGGGGAGAGGGCGCGCGAGGCCCGCGCCCTTTACGGTAGATAGGTGCGAGGTGCGAGCGTCGTCCGGTGGGTAGCGGTGGGGGCCGTCTTCGTCCTCGCGGTGACGGTTGCCTTCGGCGCGCTCGAGTGGCGGGAGCGCAATCGCGCCGAGGCGTTCGATTTCGTGCGCTGGGAGCTCGCCTCGCTGCCGAACAAGTGGCTGCACGCCCTCGGCGCGCCGCTCCGCGACGACCCGCCGCCCGCCGACGCCCTCGCGCGCTGGCTCGCCCTCGACGACCGCGACTCCGAGGAAGCGCGCCGCCTCGAGGGCACGGTCGAAGCGGCCATCGAGGGGCGCATCGATGCCGTCCTCGACGAGCTGGGCATCGGGCTGCCGAGCGGACCGCTGCCGGTGCTGCCCCCCGTCGACATCGAGCTGGCGGGCGCGCCACGAGTGCTCGTCGTCTCGCCGCGGGCGCGCATCGAGCGGTTGCGCGCCGACGTGCTGCGCCCCGACCTGCCGCTGGAAACGCAGCTCGACCTCGAACGCGCCGCCGAGGACGCCGACCTCGGCGTGTCGGCGCTGGTCGTGCCCTCGGGGGGCGTGGCGACGTATCCCGCGGTCGTCAGCGACCTCACCTCGTATCGCGGCATCGTCGAGACGGGCGCGCACGAGTGGGTGCACCACTACCTCACGTTCTACCCCCTCGGGCGGTCCTACTTCGCCTCGAACGACGCGCGCGCGATCAACGAGACGGTGGCCGACATCGCCGGGTCCGAGGTCGCCGCGATGGTCCTCGAGCGCTGGGGCGACCCGACCCCGCCGCCGACGCCGCGCGAGACGGACGGCACCGCAACCGCCGCGCCCGAGGCCGGCCGCCAGATCGAGCCCGCCGAGCGCGATGCGGTCCTCCGTGACCTCCGCCTCGAGGTGGACGCCCTCCTCGCCGAGGGTCGCATCGAGGAGGCGGAGCTGCGCATGGAGGTGGTACGGACGGAGCTCGAGGCGGGCGGCGTCTTCATCCGCCGCATCAACCAGGCTTACTTCGCGTGGTACGGCACGTACACCGCACGCCCGGACAGCGTCGACCCGCTCGGCCCGCAGCTCCGCGAGTTGCGCGAGCGCGCCGGCTCGCTGCCGCGCTTCCTCGAGCTGGTGCGCGGCGCGACGACCCGCGACGACATCACGCGCCTCATCGCGGACGGCGCGCCGGCCTCGTAGACCCCCACCGAGGGCGGCACGAGAATCGAGCGCTGGGGCGCGTCCGCGTGGCCGCGCTGCTGCGAGGTGACCCGTGACGTCGACTGGCACGCCTCGACCCGGCGACCGCCGCGGGAACGTGCGCATCCGCCGCGCGCGCCGGCAGAGCCAGACGGTCGATGTTCCGGCGCCGGTGCGGAGGCGGCCCGCTCCCCCGAGCATGGTGCTCATCCTCGCCGGGTTCGCCGCCGTGATCGCCGTCGGGACACTCCTCCTGATGCTGCCCGTCGCGACGCGGGACGGCGCCGACACGACGTTCCTCATCGCCCTCTTCACCGCCACATCGGCGACGTGTGTGACGGGCCTCTCCGTCGTCGACACCCACGACCACTGGTCACCGTTCGGGCAAGCCGTGATCCTCGGGCTCGTCCAGGTCGGCGGGTTCGGTTTCATGACGAGCGCGACGCTGGCGCTACTGCTCGTCGGCCGACGGCTCTCGCTGCGCCAGCGACTGATCGCAGGCGAGACCCTCGGACGGCTCGGCGTCGAGAGCGTGGCTGCGCTGACGCGCCGCATCCTCATGGTGACGCTATGCATCGAGGCGGTGGGCGCGGTCATCCTGATCGCGCTGTTCTTCGCCTTCGCGGAGAAGCCCGGCGTCACCGTCGAAAACGTCTGGCGCGGCGTCTTCGTCGCCGTCTCGGCCTTCAACAACGCGGGCTTCGACATTGAGGGCGGCTTCAAGAGCCTGACCT
Source organism: uncultured Dehalococcoidaceae bacterium (assembly GCA_964479165.1). Lineage (GTDB taxonomy): Bacteria > Chloroflexota > Dehalococcoidia > UBA2979 > UBA2979 > CAYZJO01. Next base: position 224,427 of record CAYZJO010000002.1, on the reverse strand, counting down.
ACTACCACAACCGCCCGCTGATCCTGCTCACGATCGCGGCCCTCGTCGCGATCGGGGGTACGGGCTACGCGGTCTGGTCGGACATCGCCTCGAAGCGGCGCTGGGGAATGCTGGCGCTCGACACCAAGCTCGTCCTCGTGACGACCGGAGCGCTCTCGGTGGTCGGGCTCGTCGGGATGCTCGTCCTCGAGATGACGCCCGGAGGCGCGCTGTCCGAGGTGGGGCCGGGGGAGGCAGTTGCGCGCTCGATCGCGATGTCGACGTTCCCTCGGACGGCGGGTTTCACCGTGGTCGACATGGGTCAGCTGCGCGATGCGACGCTGCTGCTGATCGCAGGCCTGATGTTCATCGGCGGAGCGTCGGCCTCGACGGCGGGTGGCATCAAGGTCACGACGTTCAGCACGCTCTTCTTCGCCATCCTCGCGTCGCTCCGAGGCGAGGAGCACGTCCGAGCGTTCGACCGCACCATCCCCGCTCGACTGGTCTATCGAGCGCTGAGCGTCGCGCTGCTCTCGGTGGCGGTCGTCTTCCTGCTCACGTTCGCGCTCTCCGTGACGGCCCAGGCGCTGTTCATGGACGTGCTTTTCGAGGCGGTCTCGGCATTCGGGACGACTGGACTCTCGACGGGGATCACGCCGGACCTGCCCGACCACGCACGCGCAGTGCTCGTCATCGGGATGTACGTCGGGCGCCTCGGCCCGCTTACGATTGCGGTCGCGCTGTCGGGCCGGGCGGCGGTGCTCCGCTATCGGTATCCCGAGGAAGACGTGAGCATCGGCTGATGCGCGGTGCCGGACGGAGGTGGTGATGAGGCAGCAGGTAGCCGTGATCGGCCTGGGCCGGTTCGGCTCCGCGGTCGCGGAGGAACTCGTGCACCTCGGCCACGAGGTGCTGGGCATCGATTCGAACCTGAACGTGGTCCAGCAGATGTCGACACGGCTGTCGCACGTGGTCCAGGCCGACGCCATCGACGAGGAAACCCTCGAGCGCCTCGGCGTCCGCGACTTCGATGCGGCGATCGTCGCGGTCACCACGAACATCGAGACGAGTATCCTCGGGACGTTGGTCCTCAAGCGGATGGGCGTGAAGCGGGTCGTGGCGAAGGCGCGCAACGACCTCCACGGCGAAATCCTGACGCGCGTCGGTGCGGACCGAGTCGTGTTCCCCGAGCGCGACACGGGCTACCGCCTCGCGCACTCGTGGTCGTCTCTCGACATCACGGACTCGCTCGACATCGTCGAGGGCTACATCGTCAGCCGCGTCCTCGTGCCAGACGAGCTCTACGGCAAGACGATTGGCGAGGTGTTGGGCGAAGGCGCCCGCAATCCGACGCTGCTCCTGCTCGCAAGAGCGGCGCGGGTCACCGTCTTCCCCAGCGTCCAGGAGCGGCTACAGCGCGGCGACATCCTCGTAGTCGCTGGCCAGATCGAGCAGATCGGTGAATTCTTCGCCAGGGTTGCGCCGGACGACACCTAAGCCCGCGGAGGGGAACCGGCTCCGCGCTCGTCAGTCGCTGTCGCTGTCGTCGCTGCTGCCGTTAGCGACGACGATCGTGCTCGTTGCCTGTGCCTGCCCGTACGTCCGGTCGAGTACCACGACGCGGATCGTGTAGACGCCGTCCTCGACCGTGGTCGAGTCCCAGCTAGCGAGACGCTGGTTGTAGAGCGAGTTCGCGCCGCCCGCGATGCGCGTCCACTGGGTCGGATTCGGTCCCGGCCCAACCTCGACGAACATCTGCTCGAGCTCAACGGCGACCGCCGACCCGTCGATGGTGACGCCGCCGGAGACGGACGCCCCGGATGCCGGCGAGGTGATCTCGACGAGCGGGCTAAGGTCGTCCGAGGGCTGCACGCTTCCCTCGCCGTTCGCGACTCGAACGGGGATCTGGAAGCGCAGCTGCCCGCGCTCCTCGTCCTCCACAAGGACGCGGATCATGTACTCGCCGTCCGGGATCTGCATCGTGTCCCAGGTGGTCAGGGTCGTGTTGGATCGCGGCTGGTTCACGGTCTGGATGCGCACCCACGAGTTCGGGTTGCGCCCCCGACCCCACTCGACTGCGTAGTTCTGGAAGTTCGGCGAGCCCGCGCGACCTACGATCGGCACCTGACCGCTGACCGTGCTGTCGGCGTTGGGCGACGTGATCGCGACGTGGTTCGTGGTGTCGATGGCGTCTCCGGCCGGCCCGATCATCCCCGCGAGGCCGTTGCGGCTCGCCCATTCGCGCAGGCCGCCCCAGCCTCGGATCTCGTCCTCCGGCAGCACGAGGCGCACCTCGTTCTCCACGAACTGCGGCGGCGTTGCGGGCGTGGCCATCGAGCCCGTGCGGACGTCGATGTCGACGGATTGCCACCAGGTGTCGAACATCGGCGAGTTCTCGTCGCCCTCGGTCGCGCGCGCGAGCGTCTCCTGCGCGAACAGGCCCGAATAGCGCCGGGCCTCGGGGCACGCCTCCGTCGGCAGCTTGCCCGACGGCCAGCAGAGCTCACGCTCGACCACGGTCGACGGCCGCACGAACGGATCTGGCGGCAGGTCGAGGTAGTCGTGCGCCACATCCATGAAGTCGCGGTAGGCCCGCCATGAGACGGAGGTCGAAAGGATGTTCACCATCGGAGTGTTGTCGGCGTTACCGAACCACACGCCCGCAACCAGGTGCGGCGTGTAGCCAACCGCCCAGGTCTCGCCGATCTGGCGGAGGTCGTTCGCATAGGGCTCGGACGTCCCGGTCTTCTGTGCGGACGGTCGCCCATCGGGGAGGCCGAGCGCGTTGCACGCGCCGAAGGTGATGCACTGGTTGCTGCCGTCGGACAGGATCGAGGTCACCAGGTACGGGTACGACTCGGGAAGCACGCGCCGCTCCACGGGGTTTGTGTACTCGTAGAGGACCTCGCCCATTGGGTCGCTGACTCGGAGGATCGCTACGGGGTCGAGCGTCCGCTCGCCGGCGTCGTACTCGTAGAGCGTGTCCTGACCGCGCATCACGCCACCGGTGGCGAACGTGCTGTAGCCATAGACCAGGTCCTGCAGCGTGACATCAACCCCGCCGAGCGTGAGGGCGGGTCCATAGCCGCCGGGGTTGTCGAGAGTCGTGAAGCCGACCTGCTTCAGCACGTTGATGGTCTGGGGCACCCCGGCGAAGATGATCGCCTTCAGCGCGGTCACGTTCAGCGAGTTCCCCAGCGCCTCATCGGCGGGAATGATGCCCTGGAAGCCCGTACCCGGGTTCCGAGGCGTGAACGTCTCGCCCGACCCTGCGTCCACAATCTGGGTCGGGGTGTCGAGGATGCCCGTGCCGGTGCTCCACCCCTGCATGAACGCGGTCATGAAGGTGAACGGCTTGAGGGTTGAGCCCGGCGAGTTCAGCGAGACGATGTTGTCGTTGCGCCCGGCGATGTCGTCGCGGAAGTAGTCTCGGCTGCCGACGTAGACCAGGATCTCGCCCGTGTGCGGGTCGAGGACATAGAACGCCCCGTTGTGCCCCCCCGAGGGTCCTTCGTACTCGCGGATCCAGCCCTCGAGGATGCGCTGTGCCTCATTCTGCAGCTCGAGGTCAATCGAGGTCACGACTTCGAGGCCGTCTTCGTACAGCGCGCGCTCACCGAAGCGCGCCTTGATCTCGTCTGCCACGCGGCCAAGCACGAAGTGCGGCGCGAGAATCTCGAACCGGCTCTGCTGGAAGACGAGTTCCTCGTTCCGCGCGCGGTCCGCCTCCTCCGCGGAGATGCTGCCGTTGCGCACCATCAGGTCGAGGACCTCGTTCTGCCGTGCCTCGGCAAGGACCGGGTTCTGGAAGGGGTCGTAGGCGGCGGGTTGCTGAGGGATGCCAGCAAGCAGCGCCGCCTCGGCCAGCGTGAGGTCCTTCGCCTCCTTGCCGAAGTAGCCCTGCGCCGCAGCCTCAACGCCGACGTAGATGCCTCCGTAGGGAATCGAGTTCAGGTACCACTCGAGGATCTGCTCCTTCGAGTACTGCTCCGTCAGCTCGAGAGCGATCACGGCCTCCTTGAGCTTCCGCTCGGGCGACCGCTGGGTGCGTTCCTCGCGTGGGATGTAGACGTTCTTCGCGAGCTGCTGCGTGATCGAGGAACCACCGGACCCCTCGAGGAATCCGCCCTCGAGCGGCGAGAAGTTCTCCCAGGCCGCGCGCGCGAGTCCGGCGACGTTCAGTCCGTTGTTCGTCCAGAAGGAGTTGTCCTCGGTGGCCACGGTCGCATCGATCAGCCATGGCGAGATCTCGCTCAGGGGCACCGGCCGGCGGAGGCCGCCGAGCTCGTCGACAAACTCGTAGAGCAGGACTCCATGCCGGTCGTAGATTCGCGCCCCGCCCTGGGGCAGCTCCTCGAGGAGTTCCTCAGCGGGCTGCACCTCGGAGGCAAACTCGCTGTACTTGGTCATGCCGTAGATCGCGGCGGCGCCCGCCGTCGCGACGGAGAAGATGCCCAGCCCGATTAGGATGCCGGCGAACAGGCCGAACTTCCGTCCGCGGCGCGCACCGGAGGACGCGAGCGCAGCTGCGCCCTCGCGCCGTCGTCGTCGCCGCGCGATACGAGAGGCGCTCACGCGGCGCCTCCGATGGTGCTCTCGGGACGCCGCAGCACGATGAGGTGCGACAGTCCGAAGCGCGCAAACCAGCTGCTCTCAGCCCAGTAGCAGAGCGTGCGCAACACGCGGCCCACGAGGGGCCAACGCGCCACGATGTTGTCGAACCCCGGATAGACGTAACCGTGCGAAACGACCTCGAGGTTCGAGCCCTCGAAGACCCGCGCCCAGTCTCCCCGCCCGTAGACGCGGGCGTGCGGCACGAACCGGTTACGCAGCGCGCGTGGCAGCCAGTTCACGAACGGGTAGTTGCCGAAGCGATATGTCCCGCGCCAGTAGATGCCGTGTGTTTCGAACGGATAAAGGCGGTTGGGCGCGAAGATGACGCACACGCCACCCGGAGCGAGCACTCGACCGACCTCGCGCATCGTCGCCTGATCATCGGCCACGTGCTCGATGACCTCGTTCAGCACGACGACGTCGAGCGCCGCGTCACGGAACGGCAACGTCTCACCCGCCGCCGCGAGTAGTCCCTTCGTGCCCCGCTCGCGCGCCTCCACCAGGCGGGGCCACTCGATGTCGGCGCCGAGCGCGTCGGCGCCAAGGCGTTCGAAGCCGCGCACGTACTCACCGAGGCCGCAGCCGAGGTCGAGCGCCCGCCGCCCGGCGAGCGACGCGTGGCGTTCGATGATCGCGAGGCGGCGCTCCTGCCCGAAGCGCCAGACAAAACTGGGGTTGCCGAGCCGCGCGGCCTCGGGTTGGTGCGAGACGGACGGGGCCTCTTGGGGCGCCGCCGCGTGCGAGGCGGTCTGGGAGGTGATGGCGGGCCCTCCGTAGTCGCGTGGAGCCGTTCGATCGTAACCCGCGGCCACGTCTTGCCGGAAGGGGTTTCTATCGGCCTCAACCCCGCTGAGCTGAGTCTATGGCGTGTATCACGGTCGGTATTCCCTCTATGGTGCGCAGTGCAGCCCGTCCGTATGATGGCCGGAATCCACACGAAGGGACTCCGAACCGCGATGGCGCTCACGAGCGACGAGGTCCGGCATATCGCCACGCTGGCCCGCATCCACCTCTCCGACGACGAGGTCGAGCGGATGCGTGAGCAACTGTCCGGCATCCTCGCCCACTTCGAGACCCTCAACGCCATCGACACCGACAACGTGCCGCCGACGGCTCAGACGCTAGACCTCGTGAATGTGCTGCGGGCGGACGAACCGCGGGAGTCGTCGCCGGTCGACGACGTGCTGGCGAACGCGCCACGACGCGAGGGCGACTACCTCCGCGTTCGCGCGGTTCTGGACTAGCGCGATGCCCGACGCTCACTCGCGTGACGCCATCGATCTTGACGTAACCGCTCACGAACACGCGTCGCTCCTGCGCACCGGCGCCTACACCGCTCGCCAGCTCGCCGAGGCCACGCTCGAGCGTATCGCAGCGCAGGAGGGGGCCCTCAACGCCTACATCCGGCTGACACGCGACGAGGCGCTGGTGCAGGCCGACGCGGCCGACGACCGCCTACGTGCGGGTGATGCGGGTCCGCTCACGGGCGTCCCGATCGCGGTGAAGGACCTGCTGCTGACGCGCGGCATCGAGACGACCGCCGGATCGCGGATGCTCGAAGGTTTCACGCCGTTCTTTGACAGCACCGTCGTCTCGAGGCTGCGCGAGGCGGGGGCGGTCTTCACGGGTAAAGCCAACCTCGACGAGTTCGCGATGGGCTCCTCGACCGAGCACTCGTACTTCGGTCCCACCCGCAACCCATGGGACCTCGAGTGTGTCCCTGGGGGCTCCTCCGGAGGCTCGGCCGCGACCGTCGCGGCGCGTGGCGTGCCGCTCTCCCTCGGAACGGACACCGGCGGCTCGATCCGCCAGCCCGCCGCCCTCTGCGGTATCGTTGGGTTGAAACCGACCTACGGTCGCGTGAGCCGCTACGGCGTGGTGGCATTCGCGTCTTCGCTCGACCAGGTCGGCCCCTTTGCGCGTGACGCCGAGGACATCGCGCTGCTCCTCGGCGCGATCGCCGGGCACGATCCGTGCGACTCCACGACTTCGCCGCGACCGGTCCCGGACTACACGCAGGCGCTCGGCCGCGGCCTTGACGGGCTACGAGTCGGAGTGCCGGCCGCTCTCTTCGAGGAGGGTCTCGAGGACGGCGTGCGCGAGGCCGTCGAGGCCGCCGTCGACGCGTTCGCGGCGAACGGCGCCCTCATCGACCGGGACGTCGACCTGCCCGCCGCGCGGGCCGCGCTGCCGGTGTACTACCTGATCGCACCGTCCGAGGCGTCGGCCAACCTCGCGCGCTACGACGGCGTGAAGTACGGATACTCGAACCACGAGGGTCCGAGCGTCGAGGTCGAGATGGCGCGGACGCGCGGCGAAGGCTTCGGCGCGGAGGTGAAGCGTCGCATCATGCTCGGGACCTACGCGCTCTCGGCTGGCTATTACGATGCGTACTACCTCAAGGCGCAGAAGGTGCGCACGCTGATCCGGCGCGAATTCGATGCGGCTTTCGCGAATCACGACGTGATCCTCACCCCGACCACGCCCGGCGTCGCCTTCCGCATCGGTGAGAAGACGGACGATCCGCTGTCGATGTATCTGAACGACCTCTTCACGATCCCGGCGAACATCGCCGGAGTCCCGGCGATGAGCGTCCCCTGCGGGTTCGCCGACGGCCTGCCAGTCGGCCTGCAATTGGTGGGACGCCCGTTCGAGGAGGAGACACTCATCCGGGCCGCGGACGGCTACGCTGCGGTCACCGATTGGCACCTGCGGCGGCCTCCGCTCGCAGGCGAGGAGGCGGCATGAGCGCGATGCGAGCAGAGGAGTTCCCCCGAACCTTCCCCGCAACCCACGCCGCTCGCCGCGGTCTGACCTCGCGAACCGTGGCCGCGCTGCCGCCTTCCGGCATCCGGCGGTTCTTCGAGATGCTCGACTCGATGGAGGGTGTGATCTCCCTCGGGGTGGGGCAGCCAGACTTCGCTACTCCCGCGCAAATCTCGTCCGCCGGCGCCCAGTCGATGCTGGATGGCACGACCGGCTACACGAGCAACTACGGCCTTTACGAGCTGCGCGAGCGCCTCAGCGCCCACATCGAGCGGCTGCGAGGGGTGAGCTACTCGCCGCGCAACGAGATCCTGCTCACGAGCGGCGTCTCCGAGGCGCTCGACATCGCGTGTCGTGCGCTGCTCGATCCAGGAGACGAGGTGCTCTCGCCGGAGCCGTGTTACGTCGCCTTCCAACCGGTGATCCTCCTCGCAGGCGGCTCCTATGTGCCCGTGCCCACCTCGGCGGCCACCGAGTTCATGGTCACCGCCGCGGACATCGAGGCGCGCATCACGCCGGCGACGAAGGTGTTGCTGCTGGCGTACCCCTCGAACCCGACGGGCGCCGTGATGTCGCGCCAGGCGCTCGAGGCCGTCGCCGATGTCGTACAGCGTCACGACCTCTGGGTGATCTCGGATGAGACCTACGACCGCCTCACCTACGACCACGAGCACACCTGCTTCTCCGCCATCGAGGGGATGCGCGACCGGACGGTGCTCCTCGGTGGGTTCTCCAAGGCCTACGCAATGACCGGCTGGCGCCTCGGCTATGCCGCGGCGCCGGTGTCGGTCCTCGAGGCAATGATGAAGGTGCACCAGTACGTGATGATGTCAGCCCCGACGGCAGCGCAATACGCCGCCCTCGAGGCGCTCGAGAGCGGCGAGGAGGACGTGCGCGGCATGGTCGCCGAGTACGACCGTCGCCGCCGGATGGCCCACCGTCGCCTCTCAGACATGGGCCTCCCGGCTGTCGAGCCGCGGGGCGCGTTCTACATCTTCCCGGACATTACCTCGACCGGCCTGTCGGACCTCGAGTTCTGCGAGCGGCTGCTGTCCGAGGAGCGCGTGGCGGTCATCCCCGGCTCCGCGTTCGGCGAGAGCGGTCGTGGCTTCGTGCGCATCTGCTACGCCGCCGCCTACGACGACATCGAGGAGGCAATGTCTCGAATCGGCCGCTTCGTGGACCGCCGCCGTGCGGAACGCACGGAAGACAACGAGTCGTGAGTCCCGACGAGCCGTTCACGTTCGGAGAGCCGCAGGAGCAACAGCCTCGCCCCGAGGAATACGAGCTTTCGATCCGCGGCGTACGCGCCGAAGAGGGCGAGCACCCCGGCGAGATGCGCGTCGAGCTCAACACCACGCGCGGGCCGATCGAGATGTACCTCCAGCCCGTCGAAGGCAAGACCGGCTGTGTCGTCTTCATCGGTGGCGCCGCGGGCGGTGTCGACGGTCCGGCGAACCAGGTGTACGTCCGCCTCGCCCAAGCTCTTGCCGGGCAGGGCGTCTCGTCGCTGCGGGTGCGCTACCGCAACGCCGGCGACTTCGAGGAATGTGTCCTCGACGCCCTCGCGGCGTGCTCGTTCCTCAAGGGCATCGGCGCCGAGCGTGCAGTGCTGGTCGGTCACTCCTTCGGCGGAGCGGTCGCGATCAAGGCGGGCGAACTCGGAGGCATCGTCAGCGCCGTCGCCGGGATGTCCTCGCAGCGATTCGGGACCCACGACGTGCAGCAGCTCGGCAAGCCGCTGCTCCTGATCCACGGCTCGCGCGACGACATCCTCGACCGAGCGGCCTCGGACGACATCTTCGAGCGCGCCGTCGAGCCCAAGCGGCTCGTGATCCTGGAGGGAGCCGGCCACGGGCTGCTCGAGGCAGCGGACGACGTCTTTAGCCTGCTCAGTGAGTTCATCGTCCAGTACGCCGGCGACGATACCCCGCCGCCATCCCCGGGCCTGCCGCCGTCGCGGCCGGCGAACCCGAACTAGGGTGCGACCCCCGGCGCGGGCTGACCTCGCGATCGGATCGCCAACTTTACGATGCGGACACAGCCAGCCGCCGCCGGTTGGCTATAATGACGCCGGTTAACACTCGCGCTCCGCACGCGGAGCGAGAACATGAATCGGGGGCGAAGTCGACTCTGGTCGGCCTCAAGCGGGTCTGCGGGGCGGGCGATACCGGATGCCGCGGGCGTGGAGGAGGTTCCCATGACGACGGACACACCGGCCTTTAGCCCGGGCCTCGAGGGTGTCCCGATTGCCGAATCGTCGATCTCGCTCGTCGAAGGACAGGCGGGACGGCTCACCTACCGCGGTTACTCGATTGACGATCTGACCCGCCACGGCACGACCTTCGAGGAAGTCGTGGCACTGCTCTACGACGGTGAGCTCCCGAAGCAGGAACGCCTCACCCAGATCACCGCAGAACTCGAGGCCGGTCGCACGCTCACCGACGAGCAGATCGCGCTTGCCCGCTCGGCCGCGAAGATCACCCACCCGATGTTCGCGCTCGCCTCAGCGGTCGCAGCGCTCGGCCCGATGACGAACGACTTCGAGCCGCACGTCGATCAGGCGTACGCGCGCGGGATCGGGTTGATAGGCAAGGTTGGGCACCTCGTCGGTGTGATCGCCCAGTCCGTCGCCGACCGGCCCTACGATGGTCCGCGTCCCGGCGAGTCGCACGCTCACATGCTGTTGCGAATGATCACCGGCCGCGAACCCTCGGACGAGCACGTCGAGTACATGAACTATCTGCTGATCCTGCAGGCGGACCACTCCGCAGGGAACGCCGGCACGTTCACCTCGCGCGTGGTGACCTCGACGAAGTCGGAACCCGAGGCCGTCGCTGCGGCCTCGATTTGCGCACTGTCCGGTCCCGCGCACGGAGGAGCCAACGAGCACTCGCTGCGCCTCTTCAAGTCCATCGGCGACCCGGCGCGGGCCGAGGAGGAGATCAACCGCCTCCTCGCCGACCGCTTCAAGATCCCGGGCTTCGGGCACCGCGTCTACCACGTGAAGGACCCGCGTTCGATCGTCATCCAGCGCATCGCCGAGACGGCGATCGTGCGCCAGGAAGACAAGGACATGTACGACATCGCGCTCACCGTCGAGCGCGTCGCGACGGACCGCCTTGGGTCCCGCGGTCTGTTCCCGAACGTCGACCTGTTCTCGGGCTGCGTCTTCGCGTCACTGGACGTGCCGATCGACTTCTTCACGCCGCTCTTCGCCGCCTCGAGGACGCTCGGGTGGATGGTGCACCTGAAGGAGCAGTGGGCCTCCGGCAACCGGATCTTCCGCCCCACACAGATCTATACCGGGCAGCAGCTACGCGAGTTCACGCCGCTCGCGCAGCGGTAACGTGCCCGGCGGACTACGATTCATTACCGAGGGTCAGCAATGACCCTCGGTTCTTTCCTGCCTCGACGAGCGGAGCAGCGATGGCGCAGGTCATGGTCACCGGAGGCACTGGACGCCTCGGGCGGCTGCTCGTTCCGAAGCTCGTAGCTGCCGGCCACAGCGTACGCATCCTCACCAGGCGGTCGGACCCCGGGTATCCGCCGATCGTGCACGTGTACCGGGGCGACCTCGCGAGCGGGGACATCGACGAGTCGGTGTTCCACGGCGTCTCGGTGCTCGTGCACGCCGCGTCGGACTCGAGGTCGGCGGACGAGACGGACATCGAGGGCATGAAGCGCCTGATCCAGGGCGCGCACAATCATTGGTCGCCCCACTTCATCTACGTGTCCCTCGTCGGCGTCGACCGCCTGCGCGACGTGCCGTATTACCGCGCGAAGTACGAGGCCGAGCAGCTGCTGATGGAGTCCGACCTCTGGTGGACGGTCTTCCGCACGACGCACTGGCACCAACTCGTGCTGGAGTGGCTGCGCTTGCCGGACGAGGCGCGCTCGCGTGTCCTCGCCACTGGCATGCGATTTCAGCCGATCGACGCGGACGAGGTCGCAGAACGCATCGTGCAGCTCACGTTCGCCAACCCCGGCCGCAAGTCTCCCGACTTCGGCGGCCCCGAGGTCCTGAGCGCCGAGCGTCTCGCGGAGATCTACGGCGAGGTGAGCGGCGAACCGGTGCCCCACATTGGTCAGCCCGTGTCGGAGCGAATGGCAGCTGCCTTCCGCGGCACGGACCACCTCACGCCGGAGCGCCCCTTCGGCAAGGTCACGTGGCGGGAGTTCCTTGAGCGCGAAGTCGGGCGGGCGGCAGGCACCTGAGTTCACAGTTCGAGTGCCGACACCCCCGTTCGTGGTGAGCCTGTCGAACCACGCCGGTCCGGAGCCGGAGGCGTCCTCGTTCGGGCCCTGAGCCTGTCGCAGGGCGTTCCGACGTTCGGGAGACCGGAAGGTGCTTCGACAGAGTCAGCACGAACGGAGGGGAACAGGAGGCGGCTTAGACCCGCCCCGTCTTGTGCTCCCACGCCTGTGGGTCCAGCTCGGGCACGTCTGGCACGCCGAGACGCTTGAGGATGTGACGCGCCTCGGTCCGGTGCTCCTCGTTATGCATGAGCACCTGGATGACGGTCGCGCCCCTCGACTGCTGGAGGTTCCAGTGGTCGGTGAAGGTCTCGTCGAAGCGGCCCTCCGTCTGCACGCTCCGTGCGAAGGCCGCGTAGGCCGGGTGGCCGCGGTCGTAGTACTCGAGGAGCTCGGCGACTGACGGTGCCTCGGGCGGGTCAATGACGGGTTGTCCCGTCGCCAGCGAGGCCCAGAAGGCGATGTTGCGCACGATGTGGCGCAGCGTCTTGCGGAGTGTCCCGAGGCCGACGTCGAACACCTCGTCGAGTTGCTCGTCGCGCAGGTCGCGGCTCAGCTCCAACAGGCTGCGGGTCGCCCACTCGTCACGGCCGAGCATGCGGTCGAGAAGGTCCATCGGCGTTCTCCGAGGCGGTGCTCGAGGAGCCTAGAGGATGGGGCAGCGGGCTGTCGCTACCTCCACGGTACGCCCTCGACCCGCTTCGCCAACGCCTCCACTGCTGCCGTCCCGCCGGAGATCACCCCCGGCGAGTCGAGCGAGATCGGCCCGCCGTCGCGGTCGAGGATCGTGCCGCCGGCGGCGGGGACGAGGGCCATCGCGGCCGCAAGGTCCCACGGGTAGAGGTGCGAGTGGACGAAGACGTCGAGGAGGCCGGCGGCGGACCAGGCGAGGCCGAGCGCGGCGCTCGCGATGATGCGCACGCCCTGCACCTCGCGCCACAGCGAGCGCAACAGTTCAAGCTGCAGCTCGGCGCGCACGTCGTCGTAGCCGAGGTCTGCACCGAGGATGGACGACGCGAGGTCGGCGGCGGTCGAGGCATGCGCCGGTTCGCCGTTCACGGTGAGTCCGAGGCCGGGACCGCCGAGGAAGCACGTGTCGCGGTTGGGGTCGTAGGTCGCGCCGAGCAGTACCTCGCCGTCGAGCGCCAGACCGAGGTTGACGCAGTAGAGCGGGATGCCCGCCGCGAAGTTCCGAGTCCCATCGAGCGGATCAACGATCCAGACATAACCGCTGTGCCAGTCCGTGTCGGGCCGCGTCTCCTCGGCGAGGACGGCGTGGCGGGGGAACGCTGCCTCGAGGCGCTCGATGATCAGCGCCTCGGAGGCGTGATCCGTCGCGGTGACGATGTTGTTCCGACCTTTGTGCTCCATCGCGCGCACGCCGCGCGACGCCTCGAGGATCAGCGCGCCGGCCTCGCGTACCACCGCGTCGGCGACGGCGAGCGCGTCGCGGCCGTCGGTCGAGACGGGGAGCGCGGTGCGCGTCATCGAGTCAGGCTCAGGAGGATGGCTGGTCGGGGAGGCCGCCGGGCCAGAAGCGGCTGCGCTCGGCGAGGTAGTCGAGGCCGAGCGCTTCGCGGACGAGTGCCATCGTCTCCTCGGCACGCTGCCTGCCGGCGGCGGTCCCCGCGGCGAGCGCCTCGGTGACGAGCTTCGGGTGGGCCTCGTAGTAGGCGCGGCGCTCACGCATCGGCTCGAGCAGGTTGTTCAGCGCCTTCGCCAACTTCTGCTTCACCTCGACGTCGCCCACCTTGCCGACGACGTAGCGCTCCTTGAGGTCGTTCACCTCGTCGACGTCCGGGTTGAAGGCGTCGTGGTACATGAAGACCGGGTTGCCCTCGACGTGGCCGGGGTCGGTAGCGCGGAGGCGCGTCGGGTCCGTGAACATGCTGCGCACCTTGGTGACGACCGTCTCGGCGTCGTCCTTGAGGTCGATCGTGTTGCCGAGCGACTTGCTCATCTTGGCGTTGCCATCGAGGCCCACGAGTCGCGGCACACGCCCGATCAGCCCGTCCGGCACGGGGAAGACTTCGCCACCTCCGGGCAGCGGGAACAGCCGGTTGAAGCGCCTCGCCGTCTCGCGCGTCAGCTCGATGTGCGGCGCCTGGTCTTCACCCGTCGGCACGAGGTGCGCGCGCGGCAGCAGGATGTTCGCCACCTGCATGATCGGGTAGGTGAAGAACGCGACCGGCACCGCGTCCATCTTCGCCGCCACGTCGGCCATCTCCGCCTTCAGCGTCGGGTTACGCTCCAGCCTCCCGAGGCCGATGTACCACGACAGCCACACGGTCAGCTCGGCGTGCTCCGGAACGAGGCTCTCGATGACGTAGTGCCCCTCGTGCGGGTCGAGGCCGACCGCCAGCCAGTCGAGTGCGACCTCGAACACGCTGCGCCGCACCCGCTCGATGTCGTCGGCGTAGTCCGACACCTGGTAGTCGGCGATCAGGAAGTAGCACTCGTACTGGTCCTGCAGCCGCAGCCACGTCTCGAGCGCCCCCGCGTAGTGCCCGAGGTGCAGGGATCCCGTCGGGCGAATGCCCGTGAGGATGCGCTTCTTCTCCGCTGGCTGCTCGGTCATCGGACCCTCACTCCGGACTCACCCTCACCCCACCCTCACCCTCTCCCCTCAAGGGAGAGGGGATCAGAATCGCCGCGAGCGAGGATCCTGCCTCTCGCCCCTGAATCCCCGGTCCCCTCTCCCCTTGGGGGAGAGGGTGAGGGTGAGGGCCGAGGGGCTCTCACATCCGCTCGGGCGCGCTCACGCCCATGAAGCCGAGCGCCCGCTGCAGCACGACCCGCGTCGCCTCGAGGAGGAGCAGGCGCGCCCGGGTCAGCGCCTCGTCCTCGGTGATCACGCGGCACTGCGTGTAGAACACGTGAAACGCCTGCGCCAGTTCCTGCGTGTAGTGCGTCAGGTGGTGCGGCTCGAGGTGGTCGCGCACCGTCTCGACGACCTCCGGTAGCAGGAGCAGCTTGCGCAGCAGCGTCTGCTCGGCCTCGTGCGTCAGCAGGGAAGGGTCGGCTCCCTCGGAGGACACGCCTTCCTCGGCGGCCTTCGCGAGGATGCTCGCGATGCGCGCGTGCGCGTATTGCACGTAGTAGACCGGGTTCTCGTCCGACTGCTTCTTCGCCAGCTCGAGGTCGAAGTCCATCGCCGCGTTCGCCGACGTCAGGAGGAAGAAGTAGCGCGTCGCGTCGACGCCGACTTCCTCGACGACCTCGCGCAGGGTGACGATCTCGCCGGCGCGCTTCGATAGCGGCACGACCTCGCCGCCGCGCTTCAGCGTCACGAGCTGGTACAGCAGCACGTCGAGCTTCTCAGCGTCGCCGCCCACGGCGGTCACCGCCGCCTTCACCCTCGAGACGTGGCCCTGGTGGTCGGCGCCCCAGATGTTGATGACGCGGTCGAAGCCGCGCTCGATGAACTTGTCGTAGTGGTACGCGATGTCGCTCGCGAAGTAGGTCGGGACGCCGTCCGAGCGGATGAGGACGTTGTCCTTCGACTCGCCGAGCTGCGACGAGGCGAACCAGACCGCGCCCTCGCGCTCCACGACGTAGCCTCGCTCGCGCAACAACGCCAGCACGCGGTCGTACGGCCCACCCTCGACCTGCAGCGAGCGCTCGGAGAACCAGGTGTCGTACTCGACACCGACCAGCGCGAGGTCCTCGCGAATCTGCGCGACCATCCGCTGGATGCCCAGCTCGCCGAGGTCGGCGTCCGGCTCCTCACCCTCGGGGCGGAGGAAGCGGTCGCCGAACTCGTCCTTGAGTTGGCGCGCCACGTCGACGACGTACTCGCCGGGGTAGCCGTTCTCGGGCACCGACACGTCCCGACCGAAGAGCTGCTGGTAACGGGCGTAGAGCGTGCGCCCGAAGATCGCGACCTGCGTGCCCGCGTCGTTGACGTAATACTCCTGCTCGACCTCGTAGCCGCTGGCGGCGAGGACGCGCGCAAGCGTCGAGCCGATGGCCGCGCCTCGGCCGTTGCCCACATGGCACGGTCCCGTCGGGTTCGCGGACACGTACTCGAGCTGCAACTTCTGGCCCGCGCCGACGTCGCTCGTCGCGTAGCTCTCACCCGCCGCCGCGATCACGGCAGCCTGCGCCGCGGCCCACTCGGGCGCGAGGTAGAGGTTGAGGAAGCCCGGGGGGGCGACGCGTACGTCGGAGACGGCGGGGTGCGCCGGCACGTGACGCCGCAGCGCCTCGGCCACCTCGACCGCCTTCATCCGCGCGAGCCCTTGGATGCGCAGCGGGAGGTTGGCGGAGAAGTCGCCGTGCTCGGCGCGCGCGGGGTGCTCGAGGGTGACCTCGGGCACGACAAACTCGGGCAAGTCGCCTGCCGCCTGCGCGGCCTCGAGTGCCTGCGTCACGAGTGCCTTGAGCTCGTCCCGGATCACGGGCAATCCTCGCCAGTCACGCGGTTGTCCTCGGAACGCCCAGTGTAACGGCGGGCGGGGGCACGGGGGAGTGCTGGGCTAATGCACCTCGTTCACCACGCTGTCCGCGAGGCGCAGCACCATGAGCCGCAGCTCCATGTGCTCGCGGTTTGCGAGGTCGGGGTCGGTGTCGAGGAGGCGCTCGGCCTCCCGGCGAGTGGCGTCGATGAGTGGTGCGTCGAGGAGTGACGCCATGCGCAGCGATGCCGCGCCCGACTGCCGCGTACCGAAGTACTCGCCGGGACCGCGCAGCTTGAGGTCAGCCTCGGCGAGTTCGAAACCATTGCGAGTGCCCTCGACGATCTTGAGGCGCTCGATCGCCTCCTCCGAGGGCTCGTCCGCGAGCAGGTAGCACGTCGAGGGATGCTGGCCGCGGCCGACGCGGCCGCGGAACTGGTGCAGCTGTGCGAGCCCGAAGCGGTCCGCCCCCTCGATCGCCATGATCGTCGCGTTCGGCACGTCGATGCCCACCTCGACCACGGCGGTGGAGACGAGGAGGACCGCGTCGCCCGAGGCGAAGCGGCGCATGATTGCGTCCTTGTCGCGCGGGGACATCCGGCCGTGCAGCAGCGCGATGCGGTCGCGCCACTGCGGGAATTCCTCGAAGCGGAGACGGTCGTACTCCTCGGTGGCCGCCCGTGAGACGACCGTATCCGAGCCCTCGACAAGCGGGCAAATCACGAACGCCTGCCGGCCCGCCTCGATCTCCGCGCGCATGTGCGCGAACGCCTCGTGACGTCGGTCGGGCGGCAGCCAGCGCGTCTCGATGGGCGTGCGGCCGGGCGGGAGCTCGTCGATCACCGACAGGTCGAGGTCGCCGTAGAGCGTGAGCGCGAGCGAGCGCGGGATCGGCGTCGCGGTCATCACGAGGAGGTGCGGCGAGATCGCCGACCCGTCGAGCTCGTGGCCGCCCTTGTCGCGCAAAGCCGCTCGCTGCATCACGCCGAAGCGATGCTGCTCGTCGACGACCGCCAGACCGAGGCGCTGGAATGCGACCGCCTCCTCGATGAGCGCGTGCGTCCCGACGATGATCTGGGCACCACCGTGGCGGATCGCGTCGAGCGCGTCGCGGCGCTCCCTCGCCCGCGTCGAACCCGTGAGCAACGCCACGCGGAGCGGCAGCGCGAGGAACGGCACCGTCACGAGGCCGTGCAGCGGCGGCTCCGGCTCGCCCGAGAGCAGCGCGCAGATCGTCTTGTAGTGCTGCTCGGCGAGCACCTCTGTGGGAGCCATCAACACGGCCTGGTAGCCCGAGGCGACTGCGGCCAGCATTGCCGCCAGCGCAACGACCGTCTTCCCGGAGCCCACGTCGCCCTCGACCAGGCGGGCCATCGGCGCCGTCCGTCGGAGGTCGCGCAACACGTCGTCGAGCGCCCGACGCTGCGCGGTTGTCAGCGTGTACGGGAGCGTCGCGAGGAACGCCGCCGAGGTGCCCTCGTCGTCGATGGCGGGGGCGTCGCCCGAGGTCTCCCACTCGCGCTTCCGTCGCTGCACCTCGAGCTGGATCGCGAGCAACTCGTCGAAGGCGAGGCGGCGCTTCGCCTCGCGCAAATGCTCCTCGTCGGTGGGGTAGTGAATCTGCTTCGTCGCCTCGGACGCCGTCACCAGGCCGTGGCGCTCGCGCATCGAGGCGGGTAGTGGGTCGGGGACGCGGTCCACGAACCGCTCGACGAGCTCGGCGATCATCGAGCGGAGGGTGCGCTGCGGCAGGCCCTCGGTGAGGCGGTACACCGGCACGAGCCGGCCGGTGTGCCGCTCGCTGCCGGGTCGGTTCAGCAGCTCGTACTCAGGGTTCTCGAACGTTGGTCGGCCTCGGAAGGCCTTCACCGTGCCCGCGATGGCGATCTCGCTGCCGTGGCTGAACTGCCGCGCGAGGAACGGCTGGTTGAACCAGATCACGCGGATGGGTGTGCCGGCCTCGTCGACGACCGTGATCTCGGTGCTGCGCATGCGCCCGCCACGACCCATCCGCACCTCGCCCGCCTTGACGATGGTGCCGCGGATGGTCTGCTCCGAGTCGATCAGGAGCTGCGAGATTGGGACGGTCTGCGAGAAATCGTTGTGACGCACGGGGTAGTAGCGCAGCGCGTCGCCCACCGTGTGCAGCCCGAGTCGCTCGAGTCGTGCGAACGTTTGCGCGCGCAGCCCCGTACCTGCTGCGCGTAGCGGTAGCTCGAGGCCGGCCGCGCCGGGTGCGACGTTTCGCTGTGGCCGCGGCGCCGGCTTGCGCTCTACGGGGGCCCCCGCGGCCGGGGCCTGCCGTGCCACCTCGGTCTTCGCGGACGCACGAGGTTTGTCCGCCGCCCCCCGCGGACGAGGCGGTCGCGGCGTGGGCCCGCCGTTTGTGCGAGTCGGTGCGCTCACACCGTTCCTCGCGCGGGGCGGCGTCGGTCCAATGGTCTGCTCGCGCGCGATCGTTGCGAGGGCGCGCCGGACCCATGTCCGCCGCTCGTCGGCCTCGAGGGACTTATAGCCGTAATCCGGGAGCGCGCCGACCATCCGCAGCAACGCCGATCCCGCCGGCTCGCCGTGCGCCTGCTGAAGCAGCAACTCGTCGATGCCGCCCTCGACGGCCGCGTCGGCGCAGCCGTCCTCCAGCTCCCGCTGCAGGATGCGCTGGAGCAACGCGAGGTCGGCGGTCATGGGGCTTCGGGGGGCGGGGAGCCGTTCTGCTTTGCGGTGACGACGCCGATGCCGATGAGGCCTGGCCCGGCGTGCACGCCGATTACCGGCCCGATGCCGCCCGTCACGAGGGGTGCGTCCTTCGCGATCCCGCGCAGTCGCTCGGCGACATAGTCGAGGTCCTCCGGCGTCGTCGAGTGGACGGCGGCCACCTGCTCGATCGGTCGCAATGCGGCGACGCGCTCGAGCACGTCCTCGAGGGCGCGCCGCCGCGTACGGACGCGCCCAATCGGGAAGACCTCACTGTCCTTCATCCCGAGGATCGGCTTGAGTTGGAGCAGTGAACCGACCACGGCGCTGGCGCGACCGATGCGGCCACCGCGTCGCAGGAACTCAAGTGTGTCGAGGACGAAGAACATGTGCGTGCGGGCGTACTGCTCCTCGATTCGCGCCTTCACCTCTTCGATCGGCGTTGCTGCCCGCGCCAGTTGCGCCGCTGCGATGACGCCCATACCCAGCGCGAGCGACGGGAACCCCGAGTCGACAAACTCGATACGCACGCCGTCGAGGCCCTCCGCTCCCTGCTTCGCCGAGGCCAGCGTGCCGCTCAACTTGCTCGAGATGTGAATCGACAGGATCTCGGTTGCGCCCTCGGCCTTGAGCTGCTCGTACGCCTCACGGAAGGCGCCCGGCGAGGGCTGCGAAGTGGTCGGCAGGCGCTCTTCGCGTTGCAGGCGGCGGAAGAAGCGCTCGGCGGTGATCTCGACCCCGTCGAGGAACGCCTCGTCGCCGAAGAGGACGCTGAGGGGGACGACGGTGATCCCGAGCTCACTCACGATCTCGGGCGGCAGGTCGGCGGTGGAATCAGTGACGATCCGGAGCGGCACGAGCCGAGTCTACTCGACGGCCAGAACGAACGGGTAGTGCGGCTGCTCGCCCGGGACGGCCTGCACCTCCGCCTCGGGGTAGACCGCCGCGACCGCCTCGCACGCTGCGTCGGCGGCTTCGCCGTCGACGCCGGCGCCGAGGTAGATCGTAACGAAGTCCACGCTCGCACCATTCGTTGCCATGTGCTCGAAGGCGTCACGCAATGCGGTTGCCTCGTCAGCGGCGCAGGCGATGAGCCTGCCATCGAGCAGCGCGATGGCGTCGCCCTCGGCGATCGCGATCCCATCGACCGTCGCCGTGCGCACCGACCGCGTGACCTCGATGCCGTGCGCGCGATCGATGGCTTCCCGCATCGAGGCATCGGCCTCGTCCGGGGGTGCACCGGGCGCGAAGGCGATCGCCGCAGCTAGGCCGGCGCCCACCGTCCGAGCCGGCAGCACCGTGATGAGGTCGGGCGCTTCCCCGCGCGCCTGCTCGGCCACCATCACGACGTTCGGGTCGTTCGGCAGGATGAACACGCGCTCGGTAGCAGCGCGTTTCACCGCTTCGAGGAGCTCGCCCGTGCTCGGGTTGTTCGTCGGGCCACCGGAAACGACCTGCTTGACCCCAAGCTCACGGAACGCCGCGGCGATGCCGCCCCCTGGCGCCACCGCCACCACGCCGACCTCTGGCAGCTCCGACGTCTCGTGGCCCACGACCCAGGACTCGTGCTGCGACTGCATGTTGTCGATCTTGATCGACGCGAGGGGCCCCGCGCGCACGCCCGCCGAGATAGCGGGCCCTGGGTCCATGAGGTGGACGTGTACGTGTACCGCCCGCTCGTCGCCCACGACGAGGATCGACTCTCCGCCGAGTTCCTCGAGCTCCCGTGTCAGCGCCTCGCGGTCGAGGGTCATGCCGGTGATGACGAACTCGGTGCAGTAGCCATGTCCCTCGTGTTCGACGGCATCGAGTTCGACCGCTCCGGCAGCTACCTCGATCGGCTCGGGCAGGGGCTCGTTGCGACAGCCATAGAGGAGGCCGCGCAGCAGGACGGCGACGCCCATCCCGCCAGCGTCGACCACCCCGGCCTCGCGGAGACGCGGCAGCAGCGCGGGGGTCCGCTCGACGCTCGAGTCGGCCTCGGTGGCCGCAGTCTCTAGGATCGCACTGAGCGAGGAGCCTTCGAGGATGGCCGCACTCTCGGCGGCGGCCGCTGCCTCGCGCATCACGGTCAGCATCGTGCCCTCGACCGGCTGACTCACCGACTCGTAGGCCGCGCGGGCAGCACCCGCGAGCGCACTCGCCATGGCCGGGGCGTCGACCTCGCTACGCCCGCTGAGCGCCTGAGCGAAGCCGCGGAGCATCTGTGACAGGATGACCCCGCTGTTACCGCGCGCACCGAGGAGCGCAGCGTGCGCCAGGCGTTCGAGGTAGTCGGTGACGGTAGGCTCGCCCTCGACAGCGCCCCTCGCTCCTTCGAGGGATGCGGTCAATGTCGCCAGCATGTTCGTACCGGTGTCGCCATCCGGCACCGGGTAGACGTTGATCGCATTGATGGCGTCCCGGTTGAGAGAGAGCCAGCGCTGCGCGGTCCGGAAGATGCGGTCGAGTCCTTCGGCACTCAGGCGTTCGGGGGCGGCGCTGACCATCGAGGCGGGTCCTCTCGCTCACCTGACCGGCACGACTGCCGATAGACGCAGTTTCCGCGTCGGTGCTAGCCTGTACCCCCGCGAGATTCACGGTTCAATCTAGCAGACGGCCGCCTCGTCGCGCCGCGCAGGAGTAGAGCGAGAGTTCCGATGGCAGCACCCGGCAAGTGCGAAGTGTGCGAGAAGCGGACGATGTTCGGGCGCAACATCCGGCACCAGCACTCTGGCCGGTGGGAGCGCAAGGCGCCGCGCACCAACCGCCAGTTCCGCCCGAACGTGCACTCGAAGCGGATGCTCATCGACGGCAAGATGCAGCGCATCAATATCTGCACGCGCTGCATGCGCACCGAGCTGAAGAAGCTGCTCGCGGCTTAGGCCACATCGCCGCCCGGCTGCCGTTGAACGCGCCCCGCTCGGCGGGGCGTTTCGGTGTCCGATGCCCGGGGTTCAGCGTCCGAGTGCGCGGTAAAGCTCGGCGAGCGCTTCCTGCGGCGTCTGTTCCGGGTTGAACACCGCCGACCCTGCCACCACGATGTCGACACCCGCCGCAGCACAGTCCGGCGCGTTGTGCGCCTTTACTCCACCATCCACCTCGAGCTGCACGTCGAGCCGCGCGTCGTCGATCCACTCGCGCAGTCGCCGCGCCTTCTCGAGGTGCTCGGGCATCATCGGCAGGCCCCCCTTGCCTGGGTTGATCAGCATCACCACC
Organism: uncultured Dehalococcoidaceae bacterium; assembly: GCA_964479165.1. Taxonomy (GTDB): domain Bacteria; phylum Chloroflexota; class Dehalococcoidia; order UBA2979; family UBA2979; genus CAYZJO01. The sequence goes on along the minus strand of CAYZJO010000002.1, from coordinate 202,522 downwards.
ACCTGATCGAGTCGTGGCAGCAGGGACTTGATCGACGTGGCAGGAGTCTCGGGGTTGATGGCGATCCCGGCCTCACACCCCAGCGCGCTCACCGCGTCGATGAGGGTGTGAGCCTCGGCGGTGGCCTCATGGTGGAAGATCAGGCGCTCTGCACCAGCCTCTGCGAACGCCTCGAAGTGCCGGGCTGGGTTCGAGACCATGAGGTGCACCTCGATCGGAAGCGCGGATATCCGCCGGAAGTGCTCCACAACGTTCGCGCCGAAGGTAATCGCTGGCACGAAGTGCCCGTCCATCACATCGAGGTGCCAGAGGTCAGCGCCACCGGCCTCGGCAGCCGCGGCCTCCTCGGCCAGCCGCCCGAAGTCCGCGGTCAGGATAGACGGCGCGATCAGCACCGGTCGCTCTGCGCGCTGCTCGGAGGTCATGCGTCATGCTCCCGCCCGAGACGCGCACGCGCGCCCTCGAGTTGCCGAGCCACCGACTCCGGCCCCGTCCCACCCGAGCCATTCCGCGCCGCCAGTGCTGCATCGAGGTCGATGGCCTGCACGTCTTCCTCGAAGGCCGGGTGCGCCGCCTTGTAATCGTCGAGCGTGAGGTCGGCGAAGGTCTTGCCTTCACGCTCGCAGCGGGCGACCAGCGCCCCCACAGCGGCGTGCGCCTCGCGGAACGGGACTCCCCGCTTGGCGAGGTAGTCCGCAACGTCCGTCGCGAGTGAGAAGTGTTCGACGGCGGCGCGGCGTCCGCGCTCGCGGTCGAAGGTCAGAGTCGGCAGCATGCGCGCCATCACCTCGAGAGTGACGAGGAGCGTGTCGACGCTGTCGAACAGCGACTCCTTGTCCTCCTGCATGTCCTTGTTGTAGGCGAGCGGCTGCCCCTTGATGAGCGTCAGCGCCTGGACGAGGTTCCCGATGACCCGCGCGCTCTTGCCTCGCGCAAGCTCGGCGACGTCCGGATTCTTCTTCTGCGGCATGATGCTCGACCCCGTCGAGAATGCGTCGTCGAGGCGCACCAGGCCGAACTCGACCGTGGCCCAGAGGATGACCTCCTCGGCCAGCCTCGAGAGGTGCACCATTGCGAGGGCCGCCGCCGACTGGAAGTCCACGACGAAATCGCGGTCGGACACCGCGTCGAGCGAATTGGACGTGACGGAGCCGAAACCGAGTTCGCGCGCCACGAAGTCACGGTCGATGGGATAGGTCACGCCAGCGAGCGCCCCTGCGCCGAGCGGCAGCACGTTGGCACGCGCTCGCGCCTGGGCGAAGCGCTCGGTGTCGCGAGAGAACATCGCCTCGTACGCCAGCAGGTGGTGCGCCAGCAGCACCGGCTGCGCGCGCTGGAGGTGCGTGTAGCCGGGTACCACCGTCTCGCGCTCTCGCTCTGCCAGGTCGATCAACGCGCCCCGGATGCCGCGCAGCGCCTCGAGTGCGGAGTCGCAGGCGCCGCGCGTGAAGAGGCGCATGTCTGTGGCCACCTGGTCGTTGCGCGAGCGCGCGGTGTGCAGCCGCCGCGCGGGCTCGCCGATCCGCTCTGCGAGCGCCGCCTCGATGTTCAGGTGGATGTCCTCGCGGTCCACGCGGAACTCGAACGCGCCCGCGTCGATCTCCGCGCGGATCGTCTCGAGGCCGCCGACGATCGCGTCGCGGTCGTCCTCGGAGATGACGCCAACAGACGCGAGCATACGCGCGTGCGCAATCGAGCCCGCGATGTCCTCGCGGTAGAGCCGGCGGTCGAAGCCAATCGAGGCGTTGAACGCCTCGACGAGCTCGTCCGTCGGCCGCTCGAAGCGGCCGCCCCAGAGCTTGTCGGAGCGACGGTCGTTGGTCATGTCCGCGAGGCTAGCATCGGGTGGGGGAGGGGGCTATGCGACGGCTCAGCGGATCGCTTCGATGCGCACGCCGATATCGAGACCGAGCCACGCTCGATCCGCGGTGATGACGGCCGCGTTCACGGAGCGGGCGAGCGCGAGGCAAGCACGGTCGCGGAGCGACAGGCCGAGATGCCGCGTCGGTTGTCGGAGGCTCGCGGCGGCGTCGGCGAGCTCGGCGTCGAAGGCGATGATCTCGACTCGCAACGATCGATGGTCTCGTGGAGGTAGTCGAGGCTCCTGCCACGCTCGAGAGAGTGCTGTACGACTTCCGTCCAGTTGACCGCAGAGATGGCGCTTCCGCGGACAACCCGCCTGACATTCGGCGCGCCAGGTTCTACATGAACGAGTGCGATGAAGGCCGCCGAATCGAGGACATACCCGTACCGACTGGATAACCCCGTCATCGAGCGTCGGACTGACGCGCGCGCTCGAGCTCCTCCTCCTCGCGTCGATACTCCTCTCGCCGCTCCGCGATGATCTCAGCGGCGAGGTCGACATCAGCCGGTATGTGCGCGAAGTGCGCTTGTAGGCGCCGCAGGGCTTCCGCCTGTTGCGGCGTCAGACCGTCCTCGTCCACTTCGAGAGGGATCTCTGGCTGCGTGACCGGCAACTTCACGACGTCTACGGACTCGGCGTCCGGTATCGCGCGGCCTCGCTGGAGGTGTCGTTCTAGGTGTGACTCGATCTGCTCGCGGGTCGTGGCGAGCGCCTCGTCACGCGTCGCACCGCCGCCAGTGATGCCACCGAGCGTTGGAACGAACGTCACCCAACGGCCGGACTCGGCGTCCCGGTAGAGCACGACCTCGTACGACTTCGTCGTCATCGCTGCACCTCACTCCAAGTGTAGTCGAGGTGTGCTGGCGCCGTGCCTTACTCCGAGCCCGCGTCCGGGGCCGCGAGGCGAAGCGGGTCGCCGGGCTCGCGGAGGAGCTGGGTCTGCGCCTGGACCTCCACAGGAAGGCCCCACAGCTTGATGAAGCCCTGCGCGGCGCTCTGGTCGAACTGGTCGCCACTCGAGTAAGTCGCGAGGGCGTGGCTGTAGAGACTCCAGTCGGACTGGCGGCCGACGGCGTTCACCGTGCCCTTCCACAACTTCACCCGAACATCGCCGGTGACGTGGCGCTGCGTCGACTGCACGTACGCTGCGAGGTCCTGGTGGTGCGCCGAGAACCAGAGGCCGTTGTAGATCAGGTCGGCGTACTCCTGCGCCACCTTCTCCTTCCAGCGTGCCTGGATCTTCGAGAGCGTCAGCGCCTCGAGGGCGCGGTGCGCGTCGAGGAGGACGACGGCGGCGGGCGCCTCGTAGATCTCGCGCGACTTGATGCCCACGAGTCGGTTCTCGACCATGTCGATGCGTCCGATGCCGTGCTCGCCGGCAATCGAGGACAGGCGGTCAACGAGTTCCACAGGCGGCAGATCTTCTCCGTCAAGGGCGACCGGGACGCCTCGGACGAAGCGGATCTCGACGTAGACGGGCTTATCCGGCGTCTGGTCGAGCGGCTTCGTCCACTCGTAGACCTCCTCCGGCGGCTCCACCCAGGGGTCTTCGAGGACGCCCGATTCGACGGAACGGCCCCAGATGTTCTCGTCGGTCGAGTAGGGCGAGGCGAGCGTCTGGCGAATCGGGATGTCGTACTTCGCCGCGTACGTGATCGCGTCGTCGCGCGTCATCTCGTTCTCGCGCGCCGTCCCCACGATCTTCAGGTCCGGCGCTAGCGCCTGGATCGCGACGTCGAAGCGCACCTGGTCGTTGCCCTTACCCGTGCAGCCGTGTGCGACGGCGGTTGCGCCGACCTCACGCGCCGTGTCGACGAGGAGCTTCGCGATCAGCGGACGGCCGAGGGCGGTTGCGAGGGGGTAGCCACCCTCGTAGACCGCGTTCGCAGCGAGTGCCGGGAACGCGAAGTAGCGCAGGAAGTCCTCGCGCGCGTCGATCACTCGAACGTCCTTCGCGCCTGCGATGTGACCACGCTCCCGTGCGGCGTCCACGTCCGGCAGCGAGCCGAGGTCGACCATGAGGCATACGACCTCGTAGCCGCGCTCGACCTGCAGCCACTTCGTGGCGACGGATGTGTCGAGGCCGCCCGAGAACGCGAGGACGATCGTTTCAGCCATTCGGGAATGCTCCAGCCAGACGCGCCGGGCGCGTGCTCAAACGAGGTGGTTGTCTACCGGTTATAGGCGGGCGTGGCGTTGGTCGCCACGCCGCCTTGCGCTACTCCGCAGGTTCGCTGAGCGTCGCCTCGATGATGTCGACGGCGCGTTCGATCTCCTCTTCGGTAACGGTGAGCGGCGGCATGAACCGCACGATGTTCGGCCGCACCGGGTTCACGAGGAGCCCCGCCGCCATCGCCTTCGTCGCGATGTCGAGCGCGATCTCCTCCTTCAGCTCGAGGCCGCGGAGCAGCCCCTTGCCGCGCACACCCTGCACGATCGGGAAGCGGTCCTCGAGACTGCGCAGCCTGCGCTCGAGCTGTTCGCCGCGCTCGCGTGCGTTCTCGAGCACGCCGCCCTCCAGCAGACGACGCATGACGTGCGTGCCCGCAGCCGTCGCCAGCGGGTTGCCGCCGAACGTCGAGCCGTGATCGCCGGGCACGAACACGGCGGCGTGCTCCTTCGCGAGGACGGCCCCGATGGGGACGCCGCCCGCGAGACCCTTCGCCAGCGTCATGATGTCCGGCTCGATGCCGTACTCCTCGTAGGCCCAGAGGCGACCGGTGCGCCCGACGCCCGTCTGGATCTCGTCGAGGATGAGCAGGAGATTCTGCTCGTCGCACCAGCGGCGGACCGCAGGGAGGTAGTCGTCGGCGGGGACGTTGACGCCGCCCTCACCCTGCACCGGCTCGAGCAGGACGGCCACCGTCTGGTCCGTCGTCGCGGCTTTGAGCGCCTCGATGTCTCCGAAGTCCACGAAGACGAAGCCGGGCACCGAGGGGCCGAACGGCTCGCGGTACCGAGGCGTACCGGTCGCCGAGACGGTCATGAGTGTGCGGCCGTGGAACGAGTTGTGGGTCGAGATGATCTCGTACGCGCCGTTGCGGTGCTGCTGGCCCCACTTCCGCGCGAGCTTGATCGCGGCCTCGTTCGCCTCGGCGCCCGAGTTCTGGAAGTAGACGCGGTCGAGCGCGGAGTGCTCCACGAGCAGCTCGGCCAGTTCGATCTGCGGCTCGCTGTAGAAGAGGTTCGAGATGTGGACGAGCGTGCGTGCCTGCTCCGCGATGACCTCGGCGAGGCCCTCGTCCGCGTGGCCCAGCGAGGTCGAGGCGATACCGGCGATGAAGTCGAGGTACTCGCGCTCCTCGTCGTCCCAGACGCGGGTGCCCTGGCCGCGCGTCAGAGTGACCGGCAGTCGCCGGCCAGCCTGCATGTAGACCTTCGCCTCGCGCGCGGGAATGTCGCTCAACGGATGGCTCCTTCGTTCGGGATCGCGGTCGTGGGGACGAGGGCGGCGCGTCGACCGGGACGTCAACGCGCCGGGCGACGGAGCGGGCGTGACCGTCCGGTGTGCGACGACGGCCGTGGTATTCTGTCGCCCGTCCGGACCCGGCCGGAGCGCGCGAGCTGACTCGCGATCCTGCTTGCGGCCGATGCGGTCATCGTCAAACCACCTGATCGTCCATGCGGGCGTTGCGCGGCGCACCAACGTGCGCAAGCGGCCTCAGGTTATCACGAGGGCACCGAGCCAGCGGACCGAGGTACGAACCGCCCCCATGGAGAACACCGGTCTGCTCGCCACCCTTGCGTTCGCGCTGATCGCGGCGGGCCTGGGAGCAGTGATCGCGGTTCGCCTCGGCCAGTCCGTGATGCTCGGTTATCTCGCCGCCGGGCTCGTCATCGGCCCGTACACACCAGGCGTCGTCGCGGACACGCTCGTGGTCGAGCAGCTCGCTGAGATCGGCGTGGTGCTTCTCCTCTTCGTCGTGGGCGTCCAGCTCTCGCTCCGCGATCTCACGGCCGTCGGGCCCGTGGCGGTGGTCGGAGGCCTCGCGCAGGTGCTGATCATGATCGGGATCGGCTATCTCGCCGGACTCGCGATCGGTTGGAGCAACATCGAGTCACTGTTCCTCGGAGCGTTCGTCTCGAACTCCTCCAGCACGGTCATCTCGAAGGTCGTAGGAGAGCGCGGCGAACTGAGTTCCTTGCACGCGAGGGTGGGCCTCGCGTGGTCGTCTGTGCAGGACCTCAGCACGATTGCGCTGGTCGTGATCCTGACTTCGATTGCACAGGCCGGCGAGAACAACCTGGCCCAGGACCTTGGCATCTCCCTCGGCAAGGCGGGCGGGTTCAGCCTCGTCCTGCTGGTGGCCGGGCCGAAGGTGCTCCCGCTGGTCTTCGAGCGAGTGGCGCTCCTGCACAACCGCGAGATCTTCGTCTTCTTCGCGGCAGCCGCGGCCACCGGTACCGCTCTGCTCGCCGGCATGGCCGACATGTCGCCGGCGATCGGGGCGTTCATCGCTGGCGTCGTGCTGAACGAATCCGACGTCTGGCACGAGATCGAGGACCGTCTGTCCTCTATCCGCGACCTCTTCGCGGGACTCTTCTTCGTTTCCGTCGGAATGCTCGTCGATCCCGACGCGGTGCTCCACCATCTGCCTGCGCTGTTGGTGGGCGTGCTGCTGATCGTGCCGGTGAAGGGGGTGCTCTGCGTCGTCATGGGGAGGATGTTCGGATACCCGATGCGAACCGCGTTTCTCGCGGGCGTCATCCTGGCGCAGTCGGCTGAGTTCTCGGTCATCCTCGCGCGTGCCGGTACCGAGGTGAACGCCCTCGGCGAGGGGGTGCCCGACGCGATGCTCGCTTCGGCGGTGGCCAGCATCATGCTCGCCGCGCCCTTGCTTCGCCTGATGGAGCCCGTCGCGCGCGCGCTCCACGAGCGCTTCCCGCCCGGCTCTGAACCGGGCGAGCGTCCGACCTACGGTGGCGGCGCTATGCGCGGACACGCTGTCGTCTGCGGCTACGGCCGCGTTGGCAGCGTCATCGCGGAGCTGCTTGAAGCGCGCAACCTACCCTACGTGGTGATCGAGGAGGACCGCCGCATCGTCGAGGAGGCGCGCAACGCCGGCGTGCCGATCCTCCTCGGCAGCGCGTCGAACCCGCGCCTCCTCGAGTGGGCCAACGTCGAAACGGCGTTCGTGCTCGCGCTCGCGATCCCGGACGCGTTCGCCGCCCGCCAGGCGACGGAGCAGGCGCTGCAGGTGAACCCCTCGATCAGCATCGTGGTCCGCACAGACAACGAGGTCGAGCAGGCGGACTTCGAAACGCTGGGCGCACGTGAGGCAGTCCTCGGGGAGCGGGAGCTCGCCTTCGAGATGAGCCGCTTCGTCCTCAATCAGTTCGGCGTCGAGACCATCGCCCAACAGGTCGCCATCAACCGGATGCGGCGCCGCCGCCCCACGAGGCCGGAGCAGATCTAGCCCCAGCATCTCCAGGCTGCGGCGGCCCTACGCCAGTACTACGGAGTCGCGGGCTCCAGTTCCTCGATTTGCTCGATGATCGCCCGCAGCCGGTCGAGTTCCTCCTGCGCGGCATCCGAGGCGTCCCGCGCCTGTTGAAGGAGTTCTTGTAGGCTGCCCGGTGTGAGCGGCGGCGTGGGAGTGACGGCGGGCACCTGTGGCGCCGGCGTTGGGATGGGCGACTCCGTCGGCAGCGGCGTGACCGTCGCGTCCGGTGTCGGCACTCCGACTCCGGGGACGTCCACCTCGAGGCCGCTCGGCGCGCGCCGCCCGAAGATCACGTCGATCGATCGCTCGAGCGTGGGTTCCATCGCGATCGCGTTGCCGTTCGCGACCACGACCCGCTTGAGCTCCGGAATGCGCGAGTTCTGCGCCTGGAGGTAGAGCGGCTCGACGAAGATGAACGACTCTCCAATAGGGATCATCAACAGGTTCCCGCGGATCACCTCGGACCCGGACTGGTTCCAGAGTGAGATCTGCTGCGAGATCACGGGGTCCTGATCGATGCGCGCCTCGACCTGTGCCGGACCGAACACGAGGTCGTCCGTGGGGAATCGGAACGAGCGAAGCAGCCCGTAAAACTCACCATCCGAGCGTCCTGCGAGCCAGGCGGTTGTGTTCTGCCGGTTGCGCGGTGTGAACGGCATCACGAGGACGAACTCGGGCTCGGCCTCGCCCGGCAGCGTCATGACGAGGTAGTACGGCTCGAGCAACTGGTCGGCCGCGCCGAACCGCTCCGACGGGATGTTCCAGACATCCTCGCCGATGTAGAAGACCCCGGGATCCGTGATGTGATAGCGGGTGTAGAGGTCCGCCTGGAGGCGGAACATCCCCTCGGGGTAACGGAGGTGCCGGCGGAACTCCGGCGGCATCTGGTCGCCGGGGGTGAAGAGCTCGGGAAAGATGCGCGCCCAGGTCTGGACGACGGGGTCCTCTTCCACCGTGTAGAACGTCGTGTCGCCCGTGTACGCGTCGACGACCACCTTCACGCTGTTCCGGATGTAGTTGAGGTTTCCCCGAGGCTGCGAGTAGGGGAACCCGCTCGAGTGCGTGTAGGCGTCCTGGATCCAGTACACCCGCCCGTCGATCACGACGATGTACGGGTCTGCATCGAGCAGCAGGAACGGCGCGAGCTTCGAGATCCGCTGCGAAAGCGCGCGATCGATGAGGACGCGAGAGCCCTCGCCGATCTGGCCGGAGATGAGCAGGTTGGTGTCGTTGAGATGCCAGGCCAGGGCGGCGCGTCGCAAGAACGAGGACAGCCGGATGCCCCGATCCGCCTCGTAGCGCGTCTCCGCGTTCCCCTCGCCGAGCGGGTAGTCGAACTCGGCCACGTTCGTGTTCACGATAACGTAGTGCCGAGTCAGCTCGCCGAAGTAGATCCGCGACCCCTCCTCGGTGATGGGGACTTCCTCGCCTTGGGGCGGGATGCCACGTGTCAGCAGCAGCGGCAGCCCCTCGGCCGTCGCCTCGTTCACCGGTGCAACCACCGCGCCGAAACCGTGCGTGAACTGCAGCCGCTCCTGCGTCCATGAGCCGTTGTCGACTCGTGCGATGTCGAGCTCGCGTGGCGCGAGCAGCAGTTGCCGGATGCGGCCATCGAGTGTGTAGCGGTCGATGTCGACGTCCGTGAACTGGTACAGCGGGCGGATCGACTGCACCTGGTTGATTGTGTCGAGGAGTGGACGGGCGTCGAGGATGCGGATGTTGTCGATCGTGTCGGGGTTGGCCTCGATCTCTGCCTCGGTGACCGCGCCCGCTGCAGGGAACTGGGTCTCCTCCACGCCGTCGAGCCCCCACGCCATTCGGGTGAAGCGGATGTTGCGCTGGATGTACTCCCGCTCCTTCTCCAGCTCGTTCGGCTCAACCTGGTACCGCTGCACCAGCTGCGGGACGATCGCTCCTCCGAGGACCCCCGCGATCGCCCAGAGCCCGAGGGCAAACGTCGGCAGCCGGTAGTTCTGGGAGATGAAGGCGTTCACGACGGTGGCGACCGCCGCGAAGATGCCCAGCACCACGAGCAGGTAGCGCGCAGGCATCCGCGCGTTCACATCGGTGTACGTCGCGCCGAAGACGTAGCCGCCCGGCTCCGTTACGAGGTCGAACAGGCTGAGGTACGTCCCAATCGCGATCACGAGCAGGATCAGCCCCACGACGATCGACAGGTGGATGCGCATCCCCTGCGTCACGTTGAGTTCGAAGCGCTGGAGCGAGAGCGTCAGTCCGTAGACGGCGCCGGCGCCGACCAGCGAGACGATCAACAGCGCCAGCACCCAGCCCTGCACGAAGTGCAGCGCGGGCAACCGGAACAGGTAGAAGGAGATGTCGCGATTGAAGACGCTCTCCTCGACACCGAATGGGACGGCGTTGAGGTAGGTGAGAATCGTCTCCCAGTTCCCCGCAGCCGTGGCCCCGAAGATCGTGGCCATGAAGATGGTCCCGGCCACGAGGGCGATGTCCACGATGCGACGGATCGCCTGCGGGTCGACCTCCTCGATGAACGACTCCTCGATCCCGCGCGGTGCAAGCCGGCGCGCGATCCAGATATTCGCGCCGATGAGGATGGCCGCGACGATCGCGCCGGTGAAGAAGAGGACCGCGCGTGAGGTGAGCACCGTCCGATAGACGGAGAGATAACTGCTCTCGGCGTCGGCGCCGACGGAATCGAACCAGAGCCAGTCGACGTACGCAGACTTGAGGACGTTCAGCGTGACGAAGAGGACGAGCAGCGCCGCGACGATCCCGATCCAGCGCAGCGGGATCGGGGATTGGTACTCCTCGTCAGGGTCGAAGCGAAAGGGGTCGGGCGGAGGCCCGAGGTCGTCGCGATCTCGTCCGCGGTTGTCGAAGAAGCCCAAACGCTATCCCCCGATGTGTGTGCCCAGGTGCTCGCCGGCGACCAGCCGGTGGAGCGTGCCCGGCTGCCGGCCGTTCGCCATGATGGCGACCGCACCCGCATCGGCGGCGCGGAAACAGGCGTCGACTTTGGGGATCATACCACCGCCCAAGGTCCCGGCAGCCCGCAGCGTCTCGGCCTGCGAGGCGTCCAGCGAGGGCAGCACGGCGCCGCTCGCGTCCATCAACCCGTCGACATCCGTGAGGAAGACGAGCCGGCTCGCCCTGACCGCGCGCGCGATCTCGCCAGCGACCGTGTCGGCGTTGATGTTGAGCGGCTGCTGCGGTGTCTCGAGGCCGATCGGAGCGATCACGGGGATAGCGCCGGCCTCGACGAGGGCGTGCAGCAACGTCGCGTCGACGCCGGTGATGCGCCCGACGTAGCCGAGGCGCTCGTCGTAGCGCTCGGCCCGCACGATGCTGCCATCGACGCCGCACAGCCCGACCGCGCGCCCTCCGAGCGCTCCGATCTCGGCCACGAGCCGCGCGTTGATCACGCCCCGTAGCACCGCGACCACCACGTCGAGCGCCTCAGCCGAGGTGGACCGCAGCCCGTCGACGAACTGCGACTCGACCTGCATCTTGTCGAGCCACTCGTTGATCATCGCCCCGCCGCCGTGCACGACGATCGGCTGCGCCCCCTCGCGCTGCAGCGCCACCACGTCCTGGAGCGTCGTGTCCTCCGCCCCGAGCGTGGAGCCACCGATCTTCACCACCGTCGGCCCGGTCGAAGGCATGCGTGTCTCCTGTGCAGAACTGCCCGTGAGAAGGACCTCTGACCCCTCCCCCGCCTGCGGGGGAGGTTAGGGAGGGGGCCCGCGGGACTCAAGGCTTGTCCGACCGTTACAGACCGGCCTCAGTCCTGCCGACCAGCACACGGGAGACACTCTGATCCCTCCCCCCGCTTGCGGGGGAGGGTGGGGTGGGGGCCGCTCCGCCGCCCTACGTCGTGTAGTTGGCGTTGATGCGGACGTAGTCCTCGGTGAGGTCGCAGCCCCAGGCGGTGGCGCTCTCGCTGCCGAGGCCGAGCTCGACGCGGATGAGGACCTCCGGAGCGTCCATCGCCGCCGAGATCGTCTCGTAGGGCACCTCGGTCGGCGCGCCGTGCTCGAAGGCGCAGTGCTCGCCGATCCACACGCTCGTGCGCTCCACCTCGACGCGTGCGCCCGAGCGGCCGACGGCCATCAGCACCCGGCCGAGGTTGGCGTCGCGTCCATAGACCATCGTCTTCACGAGGGGCGACGCGGTCACCGTCCGTGCCGCCTTGCGCGCGTCCTCGAGGGTCGCCGCGCCCTCGACGGTGACCTCGATCAGCGTCCGTGCCCCCTCGCCGTCGCGCGCCAGCTCCTTCGCCAGGTCGGTGGCAACGGCCTCGATGGCGGCGCGCAGGGGGCCGGCTGCGGGGTGGCCGTCCGAGACCGGCTCCCCGCCCGCCGCGCCGTTCGCGAGGAGCAGCATCGTGTCGCTCGTGGATGAGTCCATGTCGACGTCGATCATGTTGATCGTGCGATCGCCGACCTCGCGGAGCGTGCGGCGCAGCCAGTCGAGGTCGGCCGGGGCGTCGGTCGTAAGGAAGCAGAAGACGGTCGCCATGTCGGGGTGCACCATGCCCGACCCCTTGGCGACGCCGCCGACGGTGTACGTGCGGCCCTCGACGGTGACCCGGACGGCGCGCTGCTTGGGGCGCGTGTCCGTCGTCATGATGGCGCGACAGAAGAGGCCGCCGCCGCTCTCGGTGGGACCGATGGCCGCGATGGCGCGCTCGAGGTTCTCCATCGGCAGCAGCCGCCCGATGACGCCGGTCGAGGCCACGAGCACGAACGACTCGTCGAGGCCGAGGTGCTCGGCGGCGACAGTGGCCATCCTCGCGGCGTCGCGGTCGCCCTGCTCGCCCGTGGCGGTGTTCGCGTTGCCCGAGTTCGCGACGATGGCCTGGGCCGTGCCGGTCTGCACGCGTGGCCGGTTGTACTTGATCGGCGCGCCCACGACGGCGTTGCGGCTGAACATTCCGGCCACCGCAGCCGGCGCGTCCGACACGAGCAGCCCGACGTCGTAGCGCGGCTCCTCGCCGTAGGTACGGATACCGGCGTACACAGCGCCCGCGCGCCACCCCGCCGGCGACGTCACCCCGCCACCCTCGACCCACTCGATGCCCGCGCTCGCCTCGTCGCTCACGCCGTCGCCCTTCCTCGGATGTCGTTCGGAGAGCGATTGTATCGAGGGGAGTGGGGAGGGTCAGGGTGGGCTCGAACACCTGAGGTTCTCGCGAACCTACAATCGCCACGTGCCTAAGCTGTCCTACCCCCGCGAAGCGGCGCCGTCGGCCCGACGGTGTGCGCGCCAAGGCTCGGATTCGTCGAGAGCGGCAGGACATGGATCCGCCGATCACTGACGGAGAGGGAGCCTTCCTAGATGCACTCGGAGATCGGCTCTTCGACGTTCGCTACCGCCTGCGCCTCTCGCAAAGTGAGATGGGCGCTGCTTGCGGACTGGGTACCTCCACGATCGGAAATCTCGAGTGGGGCCTTCGTCGACCTCGCAGGTCGGCACTTTGGAAGTTCGCCGAAGGTGCTTCCGAGGTAGGCGGGACTCTAGGTATTCCTGAGTTTGCGGACCCACACCTTCTGTTCGACGAGTTCCTTGCGCTTGTTGGTCCGGCCTTTACCCCTGATGACGGGGACGACGAAGGCTAGTGGCGGAGCTGTCCCTACGGCGTCGCGCGCCTTGACCCGCCGTCCATGTACACCGACGAGCCGTGGACGTACGAGCAGGCCTCCGAGGCGAGGAAGGTGGCGACGCGGGCGATCTCCTCGGGTTGGGCGATGCGGCCGGCGGGGAGGCGGCTGCCCGCCTCGGCGATGAGGGTCTCGATGTTCACGCCGCGGCGGGCGGCGGTGGCGCGGTAGAGGTCGCGTGCGCGGTCCGTGTCGGTGACGCCGGGGCAGATGACGTTGACCAGGATGCCGTCGGAGGAGCACACGTCCGAGAGCGCGCGCGTCATGTTGAGGACGCCCGCGTTCGCGAGGCTCGTCGGCAAGTTGCCGGGGGCGGGGCTCGCGCCGGCGCCCCCCGCGATGTTCACGATGCGGCCCCAGCCCTTCGCGCGCATGTGCGGGATGACGAGCTGCGCCATCCGCAGGTAGCCGTACGTCTTGAGCCGCAGTGCGTCATCGAGCAGCTCGGTCGACAGTTCCAGGATGGGCTGGCCCTGCGCCGCGCCGGCGCAGTTCACGAGGATGTCCAAGCCTCCGAGCTCGCGCACGCACGCCTCGACGGCGCTCGCGCAGCCCTCGGCGGTCGTGAGGTCGGCGACGGCGTACATCGAGCGCGGCTCGTTCGAGGCGCCCGCCGCGCGCACATCCTCGAGCGCCGCACGCAGACGCTCTTCGGTCAGCGCGACGATGCACACGTCGGCGCCCTCGCGCGCCAGCTCGATGGCGCACGCCCGCCCGATGCCGCGGCTCCCGCCCGTGACGATCGCGACCTTGCCTCGCAAACCCAGGTCCATCGACGCCTCCCTCGGAGCCCTCACCCCAACCCCTCTCCCCACAAGGTGGGGCGAGGGGAGTCAGAGGGGATAGTATGCGGATTCCGGCCCGACCCCCTCTCCCCGGCTCACGAGGAGGGGCCAGGGATAAGGGTCCGAGCGGGTGAGCCATGAACGAGCGCGCGCCATCCTTCGAAGCCACGATCCGTCGCGCGCGCGAGTCGGACCTGCGCGCGATCAACCGCATCTACAACGACGAGATCGTGAACGGCGTCGCGACGTGGGACACCGAGCCGTGGTCGGACGAGCGGCGCGCGGGCTGGTTTTCGGAGCACGAGGCCGACCCGACCATCCCCATCCTCGTTGCGGAGGTGGACGCCGAAGGTGGTGCGGAGGTCGCGGGCTTCGCGTACCTCTCGATCTACCGGCCGCGCATCGGCTACCGCTACACGCGCGAGAGCACGGTCTACGTCGACCCTCGCTACCACCGGCGCGGGCTGGGACGTCGGCTCATGGAGCCGCTGATCGAGGAAGCCCGCCGCCTCGAGCTGCACGTGCTGCTCGGCGTCATCGAGGCGGGCAACACCGCGAGCCTCGAGTTGCACCGCGCCCTCGGCTACGAGGAGGTCGCGCGCTTCCGCGACGTGGGCCGCAAGTTCGACCGCTGGCTCGACAGCGTCACGATGGAGCTCCTGTTCCCTCGCCCGCCGGGCACCTAACCGTGCCCGCACCCCTCGAGGTCCGCGACTTCGCCTCGGACGACCTCGACGCCGCCTCGGAACTGCTCGCCGCGCGCCATCGACGCGACCGCGCGCGCTTCCCGCTGCTGCCGGAGCGCTTCGAGGACGCCGGTGCGTGTCTCGAGATCCTGCGCAGCGCGATGGGCTATGCCGAGGGCGTCGCCGCGCATCGCGACGGGCGGCTCGCGGGCTTCCTCTTCGCCGTCGACAACCTGCCCGCGCCAACCTCGGGGACCGCGCGGTTCGCGCCGGACCGAGGCACGATGATGCTCGGCCACACGCACGCCGTCGCCCCGGACTCCGAGCCGGGCGAGGTCTACCGCGCGCTCTACGCCGTGCTCGCCGAGCGCTGGGTGCAGCGCGGCATCTTTGACCACACCGCGCACATCCCGGCCGGCGACCCTCCCACCGAGGAGGCGTGGGTCAATCTCGCGTTCGGACGCTGGACGGCCTTCGCCATCCGCGACCTGCGCCCGGTTGAGCGACCGCCGCGCGCGTCCGTCGAGGTGCGTCGCGCCGGCCCCGAGGACCTCGATGCCGTCTATCGCCTCCAGTTGGAGGAGGCGCGCTTCCACGCCCGCGCGCCCATCTTCCGCCCCTACCTCGAGCGCCAGACGCGGGCTGAGGTCCGGGAAGCCACCCGTGCCGGCCTCGAGGTCGAGGGGCAGGCGAAGTTCATCGCCCGCCTCGACGGCCGCGATGTTGGCACCATCGAGGTGGAGCCGCACCCGTTCTCGCCGCTGTTCACCCCGGACGGCGCGGTCGGCATCGGCGACACCGCGGTCATCGAGGACGCTCGCGGTGCGGGCGTCGGCGCGGCGCTCACGGACGCCGCCATCGCGTGGGCGCGCGAGCGCGACTACCGAGCCGTGCACCTCCACTTCGCGACGCCCAACCCGCTCTCCGTGCCGTTCTGGACGGGCCTCGGCTTCGTCCCAGTGATGTGGCACATGCGCCGCCGCCTCGACGAGCGCATCGCCTGGGCACGGCCGTAACTCTCACCCCCGCTCATCCTGAGCTTGTCGAAGGGTCCCCGGCTAACGGGGAGAGGGGCCGGGGGTGAGGGCCTAGAGCGGCGGCAGCCCGACGCGCGGGCACTTCTCGAGCAGCGGGCACTCGAGGCAGCGCGGGCCGCGCGCGTGACATGTCCGGCGGCCGTGCTGGATCAGGTCGACGTGGAAGGCGTAGACCTCGTCCGGGTCGACCATCGCCTCGAGGACGGCGTGCGCCTTGTCGGCGGGCATCTTCGCCGGCACCAGCCCGAGGCGCTTCGAGACGCGCTCGACGTGCGTGTCGACGGGGAGTGCCGGCCGTCCGAGTGCGAACAACAGGACGCACGCCGCCGTCTTCGGTCCCACCCCCGGCAACGACGTGAGCCACGCCTTCGCGTCGTCGAGCGGCAGCGTGTTGAGCAGTCCGAGGTCGAAGTCGGGCTGGC
Organism: uncultured Dehalococcoidaceae bacterium; assembly: GCA_964479165.1. Lineage (GTDB taxonomy): Bacteria > Chloroflexota > Dehalococcoidia > UBA2979 > UBA2979 > CAYZJO01. The sequence goes on along the minus strand of CAYZJO010000002.1, from coordinate 186,642 downwards.
GGTCGCGCACCTCGGCGAGCAGCGCTTGCAGCCGTCTCGACTTGGTCGGCGCGAGGCCGCCCGGTCGGATCGCGTCCTCGACCTCCTCGACCGGCGCCTCGATGACGGCGTCCCACGACGGGAAGCGCCCGACGAGCTGGTGCATCGCGCGCCCGGAGTTGTGGTCGGACGTGTGCTGGGACAGCAGCGTCAGCACGAGCTCGGTGACCGGCGCCCCCGAGGGCTGCGGTGGCACGCGCCCGTAGAATTCGCCGAGGATCGCGACGAGTTCGCGCGGCGTCCAGCGCTCGGCGCCCGCGGCGTCGGGGGCCACGCCAGCCTCGCTGGCGGGCTTGCGACGCTTCGAGGTGGCGCTGGGCTCCGGTGGTGACGGTGCGGAGTCGGGCACGATACGTCCATCGTACCCGCGGACTCCTCGACGTGCCTCGGGAAGTGGTGCGACCATGACGCGGTCCTGCGTCGAAGCGGGGCGTTCCCCCTTTTCCGCTCGTGCTGAGGCTCTCAGGACGAGCGGATCAAGTGGCCCGCGGAAAGGAGGAGACGGTGACACGTGAAGACATCGTGCGTCTGACCGACCTCGCCTCCTGCGCTGGTTGAGCGGGCAAGATGGGTCTCGCGACCCTGGCGCAGGTCCTGCGCCCGATCCAGGAGACGTTCAACCCGGCGGACTACCCCGACCTGCTGGTCGGCCTCGCGCGGTCGGACGACGCGGCCGTTTGGCGCGTCAGCGACGAGCTGGCGCTCATCCAGACGCTCGACTTCTTCCCGCCCGTGGTGGACGACCCGTACACGTACGGGCAGATCGCCGCTGCCAACGCCATGTCCGACATCTACGCGATGGGCGGTGAGGTGAAGCTCGCCCTGAATATCGCGGCCTGGCCCGACGACCTCGATCCCGCGATGCTCGGCGAGGTCTTCCGAGGCGGCGCGGAGAAGGTGGCCGAGGCGGGCGGCGTCGTCGCCGGGGGGCACACCGTGTTCGACCGCGAGCCGAAGTACGGGCTCTCGGTCACCGGGATCGTGCACCCTCAAGCGGTGCTGACGAAGGGCGGCGCACGGCCCGGCGACGTGCTGCTGCTGACCAAGGCGCTCGGAACGGGCATCCTGATGACCGCTGCGAAGCAGCAGCGCGACGGCTCCGAGGACGCGCTCGCCGGTGCCGTGGAGTCGATGAAGCGTCTGAACCGCCACGCCTCGCACCTGGCGCGCGCGCACGAGGTCCACGCGATGACCGACGTCACTGGCTTCGCGATCGCCGGCCACGCCGCCGAGATGGCGCAGCAGTCGAACACGACCTTCGTCCTCGAGGCCAGCGCGCTGCCGCTGCTGCCCGAGGCGCTGCGCTTCGCCGCCGAGGGCGCGCTGACCGGCGGCGCCGGCCGCAACCGCGAGCAGCTCGGCGACCGCATCCGTCTCGCCGACGGCCTCGACCCCACGCTCGTCGACCTCGTCTACGACCCCCAGACCTCCGGCGGTCTGCTCATCGCCGTCGCCCCCGACCGCGCCAAGGAACTGCGCGCCGCCATCGAGGAGAGCGAGGGCGCCTGCTGGCGCATCGGCCACGTCGAGGCCGGCGGTGGCATCGTCGAGGTGCGCGCGTGACGTGGGCTCAAGGCCTTCTGATCCCTCCCCCGCAAGCGGGGGAGGGCGAGGTTGGGGGGATCGGTCGCAGACGACAGCAACTGCTCATCCCCCTCCTCCTCGCCGCCCTCCTGGCTGCCTGTAGCAGCGACGACGCGCCCACCGAGGAGGTCGACCCCGCCGCGCTCCTCGACTCGGCCGCCACGCGCCTCGAAACCGTCGAGTCGTTCCACTTCGAGATCGAGTTCGAGGGCGGGTCGCCGCAGATCGTGCGCGGGCTTGCGATGGAGAGCGCGTCCGGGGTGGTGGCCGTTCCCGACGAGATCGATGTCGAGGTACGCGCGCGGTTCGCCAGCATCAACGCCGAGATCGGCATCATCGTTGCGGACGGGCAGGGCTACCTCACGAACCCACTCACCGGCCGCTGGGAGCAGGAGGACATCAGCGTCGCCGACGTGTTCGACCTCCAGACCGGCGTCACGAGCATCATGCGCTCGGCCCAGGATCCCGAGGTGACCGGCAGCGAGAGCATCGACGGCGTCTCGACCCGTCGAGTTGAGGCGACGCTGCCGTCCTCGGAGCTGTCCCTCATCCCTGGCGTGCGGCAGAACCAGACGCTCGATGCCACGGCGTGGATTGGCGTCGACGACCCGCTGGTGCACCGAGTCCGCATCGTCGGCGCGATGTTCGATGAGAACGAAGCGACCGTGACGCTCGACCTCAGCGACTTCGACCAGCCGGTCGAGATCGAACCGCCGCAGTAGGGTGACCGCCGCGAAGCCCCGAGCCCGCGAGGCGGACCGCCGAGGCACCTGGCTCCTCTGGACGGTCGCCGCGGGCGTCTTCATCGCCGCCGACGACCAGACCTCGATCGTCGCGGTGCTGCCGTCGATCATCTCGGACATCGGCGTCACAGTTGACGACTTCTACCAGTCGTCCTGGATCGTCAACGGCTACCTGCTTGGCTACCTCGTGGCGCTGCCGATCGTCGGACGCGTCGCCGACGTGTACGGCCACGCGCGCGTCTTCGCGGGGTCGCTCGCGATCTTCGTCCTCGGCTCCGCACTCGTCGCCCTCGCGCCGTCGTTCGCGCCGCTCGTGGTCTTCCGAGGGCTGCAGGCCGTCGGAGGCGGCGCGGTCGTGCCCGTGGCGATGGCGATCGTCGTGGGGCAGCTGCCGCCCGAGCGCCGCGTGATGGGCCTCGGCGCCATCGCCGCGGCCTCCGAGGCGGGCGCGCTCCTCGGGCCGCTGTGGGGCGGCGGCATCGCCGAGCTGTGGGGCTGGTGCGCCGTCTTCTGGATCAACCTGCCGATGGCCGCCCCGCTCGCCGTCGCCGCCTGGCGCCTCGCCGCCAACGAGCGCCGCGAGGGCGCCATCGACTGGCAGGGCGCGCTGCTCCTGGGCGCCGCGCTCGCCGTGCTGACGGTCGCGCTCGTCGACGACCCCATCACCCCGAGGCCGCTCGCCATCACGCTCGGCATCGTGGCGGTCGCGGCCGGCCTCGGCGCGCTGTTCGTCCGCCACGAGGCGCGCACGTCCCAGCCGATGCTGCGCCTCCCGATGCTGCGCCCGCGCCCGGTGTGGTCCGCCAACCTCGTGAGCTTCCTCGTCGGAGGCGGGCTCATCGTGGCGCTAATCGGCGTGCCGCTCTTCGCCAACCTCGTGCTTGTCGAGTCACCGCTCGAGGGTGGCCTGACGCTGATGCGGCTGACGGCGGCCGTGCCGCTGGGCGCGCTGCTCGGCGGCTGGCTGGCGTCGCGCTGGAGCCTCCGAGGCACGGCGGCGCTCGGCCTCGTGCTCGCGGCGCTCGGCTTCGCCGGTCTCCAGGCGTGGGACGTCGAGCTGTCCGAGGCGCTGCGCACGCTGCCTCAGCTTGTCGGTGGCCTCGGCTTCGGCCTCGTCATCGCTCCGCTATCGGCGGCGGTGCTCCAGCACGTCCGCGAGGACGAGCGTGCCACGGCCGCCTCGTGGCTCACGCTCAGCCGCATCACCGGCATGCTCGTCGGTGCCTCGCTGCTCACGAGCAACGGCCTCGGCCGCTTCTACGCCCGCGCCGGCACCGCCGAGTTCGGCACCCCCGAGTTCGAGGCCCTCGTCGCCGAGGCCCAGGTCACCACCTTCCGCGAAGTCTTCATCGTCGCAGCGGTGGTCATGCTCGTGGCTGCGGCGCTCGCGCTGCTGGTGGCGCGAGGCCGGCGGGACTCCGGCGAGCCGTGGTGGGGCGTGGGGTGAGGGACTAAGGGCGCCCTATGAGCCGGCGAGAAGTCGAAGGAACCGTTGCACGACACCGTCTGGGTCGTTGTAGCATTCGGTTGCGCCGTAGACTTCAAACACCTTCACGCCACGTTCCTTGAACCAGCGGCCACGCTCGTGTTCCCGAGCAGCTGTTTCGGGCGGGTGGAAGCTGTCGCCATGAACCTCAAGTATGCCCCACTTGCCCTGAGAGTCGCAGACGACGAAGTCGGGCTCCAGTTTGTAGGCCTTAGAGACTGCCGCTGGAAGCGGGAAGTACAGCACTCCGCTTCGGCTAAACGCCTGGGCCAATACCAGCTCAGTCTTTGATCGAAAACGAAGCCGGTTCCACAGAAATGCGGGAGGCTGGCTGGCGACCACGGCCTGGTTCTGCGGCTGATCGTCGCCTCGGGATTGGGCAAGGTACTCGTCGCGCCACCCGTCGAAGGGAGGGGACACCTCCATCATTACGCCAATCGAATACAGGTAGTGGTCCTCCATTACGGCATCAACCGCGACCTCGAAAGCGTCCCGGAGCACATCGGCTGTACGGGATGAGTCTGGATCGCCGCGTCCGGTGAGGCCCTTGATTCCGCGAAGTACCTGGTACAGCGCCGGTGGCCCAGTCAGGGTGATATCGACTCCGTACACCTGCCTCCCTGAACTCCACCAACTCTCCTCCGGATACGTAACCCGAAGCCCGCAGCTCAGGAGTACCGCAGTCGCGTACTGCTCGCCCGAGGCAACTAGGAGATCGATAGCAGCCTTCAGCAACTGATCTTCGAGCTGCCACGTCTGTTCGGCTTCTTGGACCATGGGGTGAATGTACATCAATCACCCCGGTCGTTGACGGTTCAGTAGGAGCGGAGACCACCCACCTCCTCCGCCAGCACCGCCATCCGACGCACGATCGCGGCGAGGGCACCCGACTTTGCGGCGCCGGCGAGCGTGCCGTCGGAGAAGCGGTTGCGGCGGATGTAGACCGTGAGTGCCTGCGCGAGGTCCTCGGGGGTCGCGGTCTCGAAGCGCGTGGGGTCCTGGGTGCCGGCGGACGCTGCTTCCACCCACGGCGACCAGTCGGCCACGATCAGCCAGCCGTTCGAGGCGACCGCGCTCGTGAAGCGGTTGAGCGTCTCGTTCGGCTCGAAGTACGGCGCCTCGATACGGCCGTGGGCGTCGGGCTTGCCGCCGCGCCACTCGCCCGGCTCGATGCCCGCGGGGAACGCGTCGAGGAACTCGAGCATCGGCTCGAGGCGAGCGAGTAGGGCGGCGTCCTCGTCGGTCATCGTGCTGCCTCGGACCGTGGCCAGCTAGCGGCCGAGCAGGTCCGCGCCCTCGATCTCGGCGAATGGGATGCCGTGACGCTCGAGGAAGGGCGCGATCTGGCCGGGGTTGGGCTCGGTGAGGACGGTGCCGCGGTCGACCGCGCGAGGGCTGCGTCCCGGCGGCAGTACCGAGGGCGGCTCGACCGGCTCGACGCTGTCGCAGGAGGCGATGACCAGCGTGGGCACCGACTCGTGGCCGGTCAGCGCGAGGAGTCGCGCGTGGGCCTCGGGGTCCGCGTCGATGTCGAGCTCCTCGACCTCCAGTTCGTGGCGGTCGCGCCAGCGACGCCAGCGGCCGACGTCGGGGCAGAAGCGGGAGCGAACGTAGACGACGAGGCGGGGCATCTGTCTTCGATCCTCACCCTTCCGGAATGCGTCCTTCGACAAGCTCAGGACGAACGGGAAGGGATGCCTGGACTCCGGCGGGATGAGGGCTCGCTCCTCCCGTTCGTGGGGAGCCCTCGAACCACGCCCTCCGATCTGGGGCGGTCAGTCCTCGCGCTTCCAGAGCGTCTCGAAGCCCTCGCCGCCGAGGACGGCGAGACGCGTGAAGTCTGACTCTCGGTCGCGGAGCTCGCCGAGGACGCGCGACATGTCGGACTGCACCTCGATGCCGTGCTCGCGCTGGACGCGGTCGCGGATGCGCGTCAGCACCTCAGAGCCACCGAGGAAGTCGACGGTGTGTGGCCAGACGAAGAAGACCGTGGTGTCCGGCGCACCGAGAGACGGCCGGCGCTCGGCCAGCCAGACCGCGCGATCCGAGGCGGACTGCAGCGGCTCGGTCAGCTCGATCAGTGGGCCCGTCGCGTCGTCGGCGCGCATGTCGATGACGAGACGTTCGGGGCAGATCCCAAATCCGACGATGACGACCTCGGTCTCGTCGACGGCACGGGCGACCTCGTGGAGGTCGTACGGTGCGGCATCCTCACCATGCATGGCCGGTGCCTCCGCTTCTCTCCGACTTCGTACCCTCGATGGCCGGCATCGCCGTCTCTCGGAGAGACGAAACGGGGCCGGCTGTTGCCGGCCCCGTCGCGGTGCCTGCGGATCGATCGTCGCGCAGTGGCTAGTACATGTCCATCGGGGGTGCGGCGGCCGCGGCGCCCTGCTTGTCCGGCGCGTCCGTCACGAGGCAGTTGGTGGTGAGCACCATGCCCGCGATCGAGACGGCGTTCTCGAGGGCGGCCTTGGTCACCTTGGCCGGGTCGATGATGCCGAAGGTGATCATGTTGCCGTAGCGGTCGCTGCGGGCGTCGTAGCCTTCGCCCTTCTTCATGCTCTGGACCTGGCGCACGATGACCGAGCCGTCCTCGCCCGCGTTGGTCGCGATGCGCCGCAGCGGCTCCTCGAGGGCGCGGCGCAGGATGCGCACGCCCGTCGCCTCGTCACCCTCGAGCTCGACCTTGTCCAGCGACGGCAGGGCATTGAGGAACGCGACGCCGCCGCCGGGCACGATGCCCTCTTCCACGGCCGCGCGCGTCGCCGACAGCGCGTCCTCCACGCGGTGCTTCTTCTCGGTCAGTTCGACCTCGGTGGCAGCGCCAACCTTGATCACGGCCACGGAGCCGGCGAGCTTCCCGAGGCGCTCCTCGAGCTTCTCGCGGTCCCAGTCGCTCGTGGCACGCTCGAGCTGCGCGCGGATCGACTTGATGCGGTCGTCGATGGCGTCCTTGGTGCCCTTGCCCTCGATGATCGTCGTCTCTTCCTTGGTGACGACGACGCGGCGGGCCTGGCCGAGGTCGGCGGGCTCGGAGGACTCGAGGCTGCGCCCCAGCTCGGGGCTGATGACGGTCGCGCCGGTCAGGGCGGCGATGTCGCCCAGGTTCTCCTTGCGCCGGTCACCGAAGCCGGGCGCCTTCACGGCGACGACGTTGATCGTGCCGCGCAGCTTGTTTACGGCGAGCGTCGCGAGCGCCTCGCCGTCGACATCCTCGGCGATGACGAGCAGGTTCTTGGACCGCTGCAGCTGCTTCTCGAGCAGCGGCAGGATGTCGTTCACGGACGACAGCTTGCGGTCGGTGACGAAGATGAAGGGGTCGTCGAGGACGGCCTCCATGCGTTCGGGGTTGGTGACGAAGTAGGGCGAGATGTAGCCCCGGTCGAAGGCCATACCCTCGACGTACTCGATCTCGGTCTGGATGCCGCGCGACTCCTCGACGGTGATGACGCCGTCGCGGCCGGTGGCCTCCATGACCTCCCCGATGAGCTCCCCGATCTCGGGCGACGCGGCGGAGATTGCGGCGACCTGCGACATCTGCTCGCGCGTGGTGACGCGGGTCGAGTTCTTGGTCAGCGTCTCGGTGATCGCGCGAGCGGCCGCCTCGATGCCACGCTTCAGCGCCATTGGGTCGGCGCCGGCGGCGACGTTCTTGAGGCCCTCGTGGACGATGGCCTGGCCGAGGACCGTCGCCGTCGTGGTGCCGTCACCGGCGATGTCGTTGGTCTTGGAAGCGATTTCCTTCGCCAACTGTGCCCCGATGTTCTCGAAGGGGTCGGCGAGGTCGATGTCCTTGGCGATGGTGACGCCGTCGTTGGTGATGGTCGGAGGACCGAACTTCTTGTCGAGGACGACGTTGCGGCCGCGCGGGCCGAGCGTCATCTTCACCGCGTCCGCGAGGGCATCGATGCCATCGCGGAGCGCCTCGCGAGCCTGCTCATCGAACACGAGCTGCTTAGCCATACTTCCCCGTCCTTGTATCGAGTGAACGCAGTACCGAGTGATCGAAATGTGGCTGAGCCGTCCGCGCGGGGGCTGCCCGAGGGCGTCCGGTGTTAGCACTCTCAACCTCTGAGTGCTAAGTGTTGTACAGAATCCGAGCCTGTCATGCAAGAGGCTCGTGCAAACCAGCCTCGCGTCTACGCGTGCCGCGACCCGCTTTCAGGCCCCGTCGTATGTCCCGGACGCCGAAGCGGCGAGCAGGTCGCCGGCCATCGCGCGCATCTCCGCGCGGAGTTCGGCGGGCCGCACGACCTCGAACGGTCGTCGCAGCATCGAGAGGTAGCCGGCAGTCCAACGCAGCTCGTCCGACTGGGTCCGCAGAACGACCCCCGTGTCGGTCTCCTCGAGGGTCGCAACGTGCGGCGGCACCATCGGGCGGATCTCGGCAAGCGTCGCGCCGCGGAAGAGTACTTCGACCTCGTACCCCCAGGCGATCGAGGCGAGCGACTGCCTCAGGTGGGCGACGGCGTCGAAGTCCGGCGGCCGCGTGAACATCTCGGCGAGCCGATCGGCCTCGAGGATGCGGTCCACGCGGAACGTGCGCAGTTCGTGGCTGCGATGATCCAGCCCAACGACGTACCAGCGCCCGTAGTGGAAGACGAGGCCGTACGGGTCGAAGTCGCGCGTGCTCTCGCTCTCCGATCGGTCGCGGTAGCGGAGGCGGATGCGCCGTCGCTCGCGGGTGGCGTGGCTCAGCGCAAGGAGCAGATCAGCCGAGGCGGGCGCGGATCGGCCGACGGACTGCGAGAAGGCGATCGAGTCCTGCAGCGCGCCGATCCGCTGGGCGACCTCGGTGGGCAGCACCCGCTCGATCTTCGCCAGCGCCCCTTCGACGGCCGGCGCCGTGGCCGCGAGTCCGAGGCGTCGCGCGGCCAGCAGCCCGAGCGTTACTGCGAGCGCCTCCTCCTCCGTGAAGAGCAGCGGGGGGAGCTTGAAACCGGGACGCAACCGGTAGCCGCCGTACCGCCCGTGCTCCGCCTCCACGGGGATACCCATGTCCTGCAGCATCGTGATGTAGCGACGCACCGTCCGCACATCGACCTCGAGGCGTTGCGCGAGCTCGGCGCCACTCAGGTGCGGCCTGGCCTGTAGCAGCTCGAGGACCGTGAGCAGTCGAGTCGTGGGCTGGTACATCGTGCTCGCTCAGCTCCCACCAATTCCAACTTGCCCAAGCATTGCATCCAATCAGGACCGATCCCGTCCTATTAGAGCAGGAAGATTCCCTCGCGACGTTTCAGAGGACGCTGGAGGAATCCGTGAAGACGGGCGCGTTCGTCATCGTGGTCAGGTACGGTCTGGAGGGTCGCCGTTCCGCGCACGCTGGAGCAGGAGGTCGCGAATCCGGGTCGCGTGGCGCCGTTTGAGGTCGGCGTCGAGCTCGTGGAAGCGGACGAGGGTCGCCAGTTCTTCGTCGGCCCAGTCCTCGAGCACGCGCGAAATGTCGTCGAGGAGCGGCTGGAAGATCGGCTGGAAGCGCGCCATGGCCTCCGCGCTGATCTCGATGAAGACGCGGCGGCGGTCTTCCGTGTCGCGGATGCGCTCGACGAGGCCCGCCTGCTCGAGGCGGTCGAGGACGGCGGTCACCGCACCGGAGGTGAGGCGCGCGGCCTCGGCGAGCTGGCCGGCGGTGATGGGGCGCATGCGCTCGATGATGTCGAGGCAGGCGAGGTCGGTGCGGTTGATCCCGATGTAGTCGGCCATCGCCTGATCGAAGGCGTCCTGCTCCCACTGCGCGATTCGTGCCGCGTTCCCGAGGGCGCCCATGAGCCGATCGCGTACGGAAGTCATTTCACTGAGTAATCTCTTGACAAACGAAAGATTCACGTACTAAGAGATACGCATGCAAAGTGACTGCGGCCACGATAGCCCGGTCGGAGGGGAGTTGCCAGTGGTAGCCATCGCGGAACCCGCAGTCGCGGCGCCGCCCGGTGTCGCAGCCATCGAGGTGCGCGACCTCGTCAAGGAGTACCCGAACGGCGTGCGCGCGCTCGATGGCGTCTCGCTCTCCGTCGCGCCGGGTACGGTCTTCGGACTGCTCGGACCCAACGGCGCCGGCAAGTCCACGACCGTGAAGATCCTGACGACCCTCGCTCGCGCCACCAGCGGGGCCGCGCGCGTGGCCGGCCTCGACGTGGTGCGTGAGCCGAACAAGGTGCGGGCGAGCATCGGTGTGGTCGGGCAGCAGTCGGCGCACGACCACACCGCGACCGGCCGCGAGAACCTGCGACTGCAGGGACGCCTCTACGGCATGCGCGGCCGCGCGCTCGAGGAGCGCATCACCCAGCTCCTCGAGGAGCTCGACCTCGCCGACGCTGCCGACCGCGCGACCGAGCAGTACTCGGGCGGCATGCAGCGCCGCCTCGACATCGCGATGGGGCTCGTGCACTCGCCGCGCGTGCTCTTCCTCGACGAGCCGACGACGGGCCTCGATCCGGAGATCCGCGCGAGCATCTGGACCGAGGTCACCCGCCTCTCCCGCGAGGAGGGCCTGACCATCCTCATGACCACGCACTACCTCGAGGAGGCCGACCGGCTGGCGGATCGCGTCGCGATCATCGATGCCGGCCGCGTCGTCGCCGAGGGCACACCGGCCGCGTTGAAGGCGGAGCTCCGAGGTGACGCGGTCAGCATCGAGGTGGCCGAGCGGGCGCTCGCGGAGCAGGCACGCGCCGTCCTCGAGGGCGCCCATGGTGTCGGCAACTTCATCATCGACGGCGTGGTGCTGCACGCACGCATCGAATCGGCAGCGTTCATGCCCTCGTTGCTCGCGCGACTCGACACGGCAGGCATCGTTGCGTCCTCGTTCGCCGTCTCGCGGCCGTCGCTCGACGACGTGTACCTGCACCACACGGGACACGCGTACCGCGCCGCCGGCGTTGGCACGGAGGGAGAGGCTCGATGAGCGCGACTGTCGCACACACCTTCTTCATGGCGGAACGCCACATGGTCGCGCTGTTGCGGCAGCCCTGGTGGATCGTCGTCACGCTGACGCAGCCGCTGATCTGGCTGTTCCTCTTCGGCCAACTCTTCAAGAGCGTGGTCGAGATCCCGGGCTTCGGCGGTTCGTACGTCGACTTCCTCGCGCCGGGCGTCGTCGTCAGCTCCGGCTTGTTCGCCGGCAGTTGGGCGGGGATGTCGACGCTCGAGGACATCGACCGAGGCGTCTTCAACCGCTTCCTGATCACGCCGGCGAGCCGCACCTCGATCATCGCGGGCGCGCTTGCTCAGAGCGCGGTGGTCGTAGTGGTGCAGGGCGTGATCCTGACGGGGGCTGCGCTGCTCCTCGGGGCGAGCTTCCCGGGAGGCATCACCGGCGTCCTGATGATGCTCGTCCTCTCGGCGGCGTTCGGCGCTGCCATCGGCACGTACTCGCACGCGCTCGCGCTGCTGACGCGCCGCGAGGACACGATGATCGCCATCGCGACGTTCATCTCGATGCCGACGATGTTCCTGTCCTCGCTGTTCATGCGCATCGACCTGGCGCCGGGCTGGATCCAGACGGCGGCGCAGTTCAACCCGCTGCACTGGACGGTCGAGGCGGTGCGCGCCGCACTCGCGGGCAGCACCGACTGGAGCAGCGTGCTGCTGAACGTGCTCGCCCTCGCGGCGTTCACGGCACTCGGCGCGGTCTTCGCGAGCTTCGCGTTCCGCAAGTACCAGCAGTCGATGTAGGTCAGCGTGTTCCCACGAAAGAAGCCCGCGGCAGGCCGCGGGCTTCTGCTGTCTCTCTGGCAGACGGACAACCCTCAGGCGATGGCGTGGTCGAGGAAGGCGTCGACGCGGCGGAGCACGCCCTCGACACCGCCCTGGTGCTCAAGGTGCCCCGAGAGCGGTGGGACGTTCCACTCCGGCGGGGTGACGCTGTCGACGGGCCGCTCGGCGCCGTCCCAGAGCCCGATCGCAGCGGCGAAAGCCCGCGCTCGGCGCACGATGCCCTCCAGCGACCGCGGGTCCTCGAGGAGGTAGACGTTGGCGTCGTGCAGGGCGACGGCCCGCGCCAGCGGCTCTGGGAAGTTCCAGGAGAGCGCGAGCCCGCCACCAAGCTCCGTGGACGTGAACCCGAGCACCGTACGCTCCGCCTCGGACAGCCGCACCCCGTGCTCTCGCGCGTACTCGATGGCCTCGCGGAGCAGGTGCGGGTAGTCCTGGTCCAGCGCAAGCCTTCCGATGTTATGGAGGACGCCGGCGGTGAACGCCTCCTCGTGCGGACGCCGCTCCACCTTTGCGATGAGTTCCGCGAGCGAACCGACGGCCACCGAGTAGCGCCAGAACGTGTCCGGGTCGAGGTTGCGGTATCCCGCGTGCACGGCGTCGATCACGCACGAGGAGATCGTCGCTGAGCGCACCGCGCGGAACCCGAGCAGCACGATCGCGTCGCGGACCGTGGTGATGCGGCGCGGGAAGCCGTAGTAGGGCGAGTTCGCGAGACGGAGCATCTTCGCCGAGAGCGCCTGGTCCGCCGAGACGACCTTCGCGAGTTCCTGTGCGCAAAACTGGTCGCCCTCGGTAATCGCGAGGATCTGCGTTGCCACGGCGCTCAACGGGCGCAGCTCCGCGATCTCGTTGACCGCCTCGTCGAGGGTCGGGCGTGGGTTGGGCTGTGTGCGGGGACGGTCCATCGTCGTCATGTCGGCCTCGTGCCGCAGCGAGCATCCTGCTCTGCCGTTCTGGGTGGTGCTCCTACTCGCGGATCATCGGCAGGCGATCCGCGTCCATGCACAACTCCAAGGCACATCCAAGGACTCGACGCGCCGGCAATCGAGTGGACATAACCAATCGTTTACGCGGCGGCCGCGGGCGAGAGCGTGGCCTCGAGGAAGGCCTCGGCCCGCTCGATCACGCCCTCCATGCCGCCTGCCTGGTTGAGGGCGATCGACAACGGGGGGTGCGTCCACTCGGCGGGCAGGTCGCGCGGCTCGGCGGCCTCGACGCCGTCGGCGATGCCGTAGGCACGGGCGAGGTGCCGGGCGCGGACGACGCAGGCGGCGAGGCTACCCGCGGCCGGCGGCGCCGTCAGCGGGGCAGCGTGCTGGGAGACAGCCTCGACGAGCGGGCGCGGGAAGTTCCAGTGCAGCGCGAGCGCGCCGCCAAGCTGCGCGTCGGTGTAGCCGAGCAGCTGCCGCTCGGCGGCGTGGAGCTCGATCTCGCGGTGTGCAGCAAGTAGCAGGGCGTCCGCAAGCGCGTCCGGGGCGCGCTGGTCGAGGGCGAGCCGCCCGATGTTGTGCAGCACTCCGGCCGTGAACGCGTGGTCGTGATGCGCACCCTCGGCGCGGGCCAGGATCTCGGCGAGCATCCCGATCGACACCGAATGCTGCCAGAACCGCTCGTAGTTGATGTTGCGGCTCCCCGGCACCGCCTCGATGACGCACGAGGCCAGCGTCGAGGCGCGCACCGCGCGGAAGCCGAGCAGCACCACCGCGTCGCGCACGGTACTGATCCGCCGCGAGTAGCCGTAGTATGCGGAGTTGGCGAGACGCAGCAGTTTCGCCGACAGCGCCTGGTCCGATGCGATCACGCTCACGAGCACGTGTGCGGAAAACTTGTCGCTCTCGGTGACCTCGAGGATGCGCGCGGCCACGGTCGGCAGTGGGCGCAGCTCGTTCACCTCGCGTACGAGCTGGTCCAGCGTCGGGTAGTGCTGTTGCGCCATCGACAGGATCCTCGGCTGCGCCCCCGCGCGGTTTGAGGGTGGGCACGCCCCACCGCCCTCATGATCGTCAGGGTCGCGGCGGAGCGGCAGTCGGGAGTTCCCGCGTTTCGAGGCGGCGCCTCGGGAGGAGGGTCAGGGACGCCAGGCGATGCCCGCGACGCCCTCGGCCGGCCCCGGCTCGCCGATGACCTCGAGCGTGTCGGCGTCGAGCACGAGGATGCGCCGGTCGCCGTTCTCGATGACCGCGATGCGCTCGCCGTCGGGCGACCAGCGCGCCTGGTACGGCACGATGCCTTCGACGCGGCGGGCTGGGCTGATCGGTAGCGCGTTGTCGCGGGGTACGTCCGCAATCCACAGCCCGAGTTCGGAGCCATCCGACCCGGGTGGGATCGTGACCAGGAGCTTCGTTCCATCCGCTGACCACTCGACAGTCACGTCCGGTATGTACGGACCCTCCCACTCGAGGAGCACGTCGAGATCGGACGTGGTTTCGCGAGTGACGGCAATGCCTTGACGCACTTGCTGTGAGCGCACGATCGGCTGACCTTCGGAGTCCGCGAAGTGCACCGCGTACTTGTTGCGAACGGGCGACAGCACCGCCGTCGCAACAACATCGCCGGTGTCCGTCTGTGGGTCTGTTAGCGCAACTGCCTGTTGCTCGCCGCGCATTGCGTGGAATCGCACCTGCCCCTCGAGCACGTAGGCAAACCCGCTGCTTCCGACCAGTCCCGCACTGCCATTCCATGACACGGGCGACAGCAGGCTGCCCTCCTCAACGTTCGTATAGTCCCTTCCATCGGCCATCATCCACGCGGGACTGCCCTGTGGACCAAGCAGCGCGTCGGGTTGCTCGCCTTGCTCGAATGGGCGGCTGGCGAATCCGATGAAGCCGTCCGCTGAGGTGCTTCCCTTCGACCAGACCGGCATGCCCTCGAGGATGTCCGGCGTGTTCGTGAGGTTGCGCGACTCCTCGCCGTCGTACACCCAGATGTCGCCGCCGGAGACGTAGGCGAGCAGCGTGCCGTCGTCGTTCCAGTCCATGAAGAGCTGGCCGAACGAGTCGACCTCGATCGGCAGCGCCTCGGCGCCCGCGTTGCCGATGGGCTCGCCGAGGTACGTGACGACGGGACCCTCGCCCACCTCCGGCGTCGTCGCCTCGGGCGGGGCGTTCGCAGTGGTCGTGGCTACTGCGGTAGCAGTGGGCGGCGTCGTGATGTCCTCGTCTGCGCAGGCAACGAGGATCGCCGCGGCGAGCGCCAGCGAGGCGAGGAGGAACGGGCGCACGAGGAAGGGCGGTGCCGCCGCCGTTAGCGCGGCATCGGGTCCGGCAGCCGCGCGTTCACCGCGTCCGCCAGCGCGTGGCCACCCACGAGGCGGTTCGGGTCGTCGAGGCCGGGATACGGCGGGAAGAGTGACTCGAGTTCCCGTCGGATGGGGTCGTCGGCCGGCAGGTAGCGCGAGAAGTCACCGTCGGGCTCGGGCCGCTCGCGCAGTCCGTCGACGCCGTACGTGCGGATCTTGTCCTGCAGCATCATCAGGCCCTGCAGCAGCGACTCCGGCCGCGGCGGGCAGCCCGGGACGTACACGTCGACCGGGGTGATGAGGTTCACACCGGGCAGGACCGAGTAGCCGTAGGCAAACGGCCCGCCCATGATCGCGCAGCCGCCCATCGAGATGACCCACTTCGGGTCGGCCATCTGGAGGTACACGCGGCGGACGGCAGGGGCCATCTTCCAGGTCACGGTGCCGGCGACAATCATGAGGTCGGCCTGCCTCGGCGAGGCGCGGAACACCTCGGAGCCGAAGCGTGCGATGTCGTAGCGGGAGGTCGCCGTCGCGATCATCTCGATGGCGCAGCAGGCGAGGCCGAACATCGCGGGCCACAGTGACGACGAGCGCGCCCAGTTGAGGATGCCGTCGACCGAGGTCAGCAGGACGTTCTTGCGAACCTCCTCCTCGAGGTCGAGCGGGGCCATCTCCAGAGCCGACGCACCGAAGGCGGGCTCCGGCGTATGAATGTGCGGGGCGTGGTCGATTGTGGTCACTGCACGCTACTTCCGCGAACCGGCACTGCTGCGCCGTAATCGGTCAATTCGAGCAGGGTCGTGGCCATCGTATCGGAGGCCAGAACCCGCGGCAACGCGAGGGTGGCCGCATCAACCGCAGTTCGCTATCGCTCAGCGGCTACGGACCATGATGTACGACGACTTCGTCCCATCGGTCGAGGATGGCATCCACGGTTGCTGCAGGGGTCCTGTCGGTATTGTCGATCCACAGGCCGATCCGCGGGCCGTCTGCGAGCATACGGTCGAAGTCGCGCACTGCGGGCTCAACGCCAGCCTCGTCCCAGCCTCGGTACGCGCGATCACCGCGAGCGCGGTAGCGATGGACCACCGCTTCGACTGAGGGTCGGAGAACGACCACGCCGGCGGGACTCCCGAGCGAGTTCACGAACGACTCGATGTCCGGCCCGTAGACGTTGTCAGCGCAGACCGAGACGAACCCCGCGTCGCGATACATCGTTGCGAGCATCGCGGCCGCTCGATACCTCAGCCGCAGCTGGCGCAACGCTTCTGAGGACGGCGTCGCCGCCATATCCTCCCGTCCCGCGACCACGAACTTCCCGATGGTGTCCCCGTCGATGAACGTTCCGCGCTGGAAGCGTTCGGCGAGCAGCCGTCCGACAGTCGACTTCCCGGCTGCCTGGATGCCGGTAACGAGCACCGCGATGGGGTCAGTCTGGGCAGCCACGGGCCGCATCTTCCGGCCTCTCGCGGCCTCGGCGCAGTGGTACGAGGGACCGTCGCCTCCGAGGCGCCAGCACCACGGCCGTCCCCTACACGTTGGCCAGCCACGGCACCCAGTCGGGCGGCGGCGTGGTGACAGGAATCGGGGAGAGCGCGCGCATCCGCTCGACGATCGGCGGCAGCGCCTCGAGCAGCCGCTCGACGTCCGCGTCCGTGTTCATCCGCCCGAGGCTGATACGCAGCGACCCGCGGGCCAGCTCCGGCGGCACGCCCATCGCCACGAGGACGTGGCTCGGCTCAACGGAGCCCGTGGTGCACGCAGAGCCCGACGACGCCGCGATGCCGGCGAGGTCGAGTGCGAGCAGGATCGACTCCCCCTCGACGAACCCGATGACGATCGAGACCGAGCCGGGTAGCCGCCTCGCGAGGTCGCGCGGCCCGGTGACGCCGACCATCGGGATACGGCGTGGCAGCTCCTCGATCAGGCGCTCCTGGAGCGCGCGCTCGTGTGCGATGTCGGCCTCGCGCTCCTCGGCGGCGATGCTCATCGCTCTCGCCAGGCCGACGATGGCGGCCGTGTTCTCGGTGCCGGCGCGGCGGTCGCGCTCCTGGCCGCCTCCGATGATCTGGGGCTGGAGTGGCGTACCGGAGCGCGCGTAGAGGACGCCCGCTCCGCGAGGCCCGTAGAACTTGTGCGCCGTGAGGGTGAGCAGGTCCACGCCGAGCCGGTCCACGTTCACGCCGAGGTGCGCTGCCGATTGCACCGCGTCCGTATGCACGACCGTGCGCGGATTGCGCTCGTGCACGCGGCGCGCGATCTCTGCGATGTCGTTGATCGCGCCGACCTCGTTGTTCGCGTGCATCACGGAGACGAGCACGGTGTCGTCGCGGACGGCCGCCTCGACCTCCGCCGGGTCGACGATGCCCTCGCGGTCCACGCCCACGAGCGTTACCTCGGCGCCCTCGCGGCCGAGCTGCTCGGCGGCATCGAGGACCGCGTGGTGCTCTACTGCGGAGATTACGATGTGCCGCCCGCGTCGCGCCGAAGCCGCTACCACGCCGCGTAGCGCCAGGTTGTCGGACTCGGAGCCACCCGACGTAAAGATGATCTCCTCGGGCTGCGCCCCGATGCCCCTTGCGACCACCTCCCTCGCCTCATCGATGGCCTGCCTTGTTCGCTGCGCCTCGACGTAGATCGAGGAGGGGTTGTGCCATTGCGAGGTGAGGTACGGCAGCATCGCCTCGACGACGCGCGGATCCGGCGGTGTTGTGGCAGCATGGTCGAGATAAACGCGCTCGGTCGCCAAGCCAACCTCCGCCGCCGCTCGCCCCTCCGCACTGCGGGTCCCGTCCCCCTTGTGCGGGAGCGGGTGAGGGTGGGGATGTCCGAACTCCCTGATCCTAGCCTAAGCGGTTACGTTTTTCTCAACGGTTGAGAGAAACGTTGACCCGCCTCACGTGGCGAGCGTACGCTTGTCATGTGACATCCACACCGTCCTGGGCGGGCACCAGCCGCGTCGAGGGGCCGCGTGAGCGCATCCTCAGTATCCTGCGCCGCCGTGATGCGCTCGGCGTCGATGACTTCGCCCGTGAACTCGGACTCGCCGGCGCGACCGTCCGGCGTCACCTCGATGTGCTGCTGCGCGACGGCCTTATCTCCGTGTCGCAGCTCCGAGGTCGCACGGGGCGTCCACGCTACGTGTTCTCGATCACCGAAGCGGGCGCCGAGCTCTTCTCACATCACTATGTCCGCCTGACGCATCGCCTCCTCCAGGAGATCGCTTCCCTCGATGCACGCGATACCGCCGGGCGCAACGGCGCGGAGCTGGCAGGGCTGGTCTTCCTGCGGATGGCAGAGCGGCTGGCGCGTGAGCACGGTCATCGCATTCGCGGTTCATCCCTCGAGGAGCGCGCGCGGCGCCTCGCAGAGTCGCTGGCGGAGGAGGGGCTCGACTACGAAGTTGTCCTCGGAGGCGAGCGTGGAGACGAGGTATGGCTGCTCGGTCGGGGCTGCCCGTGCGGTCGCTTCGGATTTCTCCCATTCGCCGTCGGGCACGAGGAGCCGCACCCGGCGAGCTGCGAGCACGACCGGCTGCTGATCGAACGCTTGCTCGGCGCTGCAGTGCTTCCGCTCGGGGCTTCCGACCTGCCACACGACTTCCTCGGTGGCTACCGAGTGGTAGATGACGTACAGGATGACTCGACCGGGCAGCGGGCAGTTGGAATCTGACGTGCCGGAACCTCTGGACGCCGTCGCCTCGTGGACTCGCTAGAGGCGGACGAGTATGATCGAGATGGCGAATCGCAAGCCGTACGCTTGCTCGATGGGATGTGACCATGACCACCGACGTTGATCTGCAGGGCCAGACCCTCGTTTCGATCACTCCGCGTGCAGCCGAGCGGGCGCGAGCGCTGATGGTCGAAAAGAACGTTCCGGACGCCGCGCTCCGCGTCTTCGTCGTGGGCGGCGGCTGTTCGGGATACCAGTACGGCATGGCGCTCGCGCAGGAGACCGAGGACGGCGACACCGTCATCGAGGACGCGGGCGTCCGCATCCTCGTCGACTCCGACTCTGCCCGCTATGTCGGCGGCGCCGAGATCGACTACGTCGAGGACCTCATGAAGTCGGGCTTCACCATCTACAACCCAAACGCGACGCAGTCCTGTGCCTGTGGTTCTTCCTTCCAGACCGCCGACGGCTCGGGACAGGCGCGCGCCTGCCACTAGTCGACGGCCGGGCGAGCCGAGAACAGCGGCCCCGCTCGCAGCGGGGCCGTTCTGTATCCTCGAGGCAACGTCGGAGCTCGGATCACGCTGACAGCCGCGCGAGAGGGACCAGCAATGCAGGCATGGATCGTCGTCGGGAGCCCCGAGAACTTCGAGCTGCTGCGCGAGCGCGATTTCGACATCTGCGCGTTCAAGGCGTCCCGGCAGAAGCAATCCAGCGAGATGCAGCCGGGGGACCGCATCGTCCACTACCTCACCGGGGTCGTGCAGTTCGGCGGCATCGTCGAGGTGACCGGCGAGATGTTCGAGGACACGTCGGACATCGGACTGCGCAGCGAGTCCAAGAAGGACGAAGAGTACCCCTACCGCATCCCGACGAGGCCGGTCGTCGTGCCGCCGCCTGGCGACTACATCGAGGTGCGCGAGATCACAGACCTGCTCGACAAGACCCGGGCGCTCGGCCCGAAAAAACTGGGGATGGCGTTTCGCGGGAACCTGCACAAGATCTCGCAGGCGGACTATGAGCAGATCGAGCGCCTGCTGCAGGAGCGAGTCCCGGCCTGAGTCGGGACCTCCGGACTCGTTCCGGAGCCACGCGCTGACTTACGATCGATGGCGGACTGCTTCCGATCGGAGCGTGACAATGCAGAACTCACAACCTCGACGGCTGACCCGCAGCCGGGACCAGATGCTCGCCGGCGTTGCGGGTGGCCTCGCCGACTACTTCTCGCTTGACCCGACAATCGTCCGCATCCTCTTCGTGATCTCGGGCTTCGTGAGCTTCGGGACAGCGATCTTCGCCTACATCATCCTCGCGATCGTGCTGCCGTCGCCGGGTAGCGGTGAGCCTCCCTCGGGTGGTTCCGCCCCGAGCAGTGACCCCGCGGCGAGGGCCGCCGGGCTACCCGAGTCGCGCGGAGTGGACGGGGGAGTCGTCGTCGGCATCATTTTGATCGCCGTCGGCTTCCTCGTGCTGTTCAACGGATTCGAGATGCTGCGCTGGTTCGGCTGGCGGCTGTTCGATTTCTGGTGGCCGGCCATCCTGATCACCGCGGGCCTCGCCTTGATCTTCATGCGCCGCGACTAGGCGCGCCGGGCAGCGAGAAAGCGACGCGTGGTCACACGAGACGGCAACGCTGGAGGCTTTGCGCACCCGTTCCTCGAGGCGGTGCGCCGCGGCGCCCTGCTCGCGGACGGAGCGATGGGGACGCTGCTGCGCGAGCGCGGCTGGCATGGTCCGAACGAGGTCGCCGTCCTCGAGCGGTCTGACCTCGTGCGCAAAATCCACGAGGAGTACATCACCGCGGGCGCAGACCTGATCCTGACGAACACCTTCGAGGCGAATCGCGCGCAACTCGCGCACGCCGGCCTCGAGGGGCGGGTGCGTGACGCCTCGTTCCATGCGGCGCGCCTGGCACGCGACGCTCGTGAGATCTCGGGGGCGCCGGTGTTCGTCGGTGGCTCGGTCGGCCCGATCGGCCGCGAGCTGGCCGTCGGCGCGTGGACGCTCACGCAGGCCTTCGACGCCTTCCGCGAGCAGATCGAGGCGCTCGTCGAGGGCGGCGTGGACGTGCTGGTCCTCGAAACGTTCCCCAACCTGGCGGAGGTGCGCGAGGCGATCCGCGCGGCGCGCGCCGTGTGCGACCTCCCCGTTGTCGCGATGCTCAATTTCAACGCCGACCTCTCGTCACCCGCCGGGGAGCCCGCCGATCGCGTTGCGACCGAGCTCTCGGAGCTCGGGGCGGACGTGGTCGGTATCAACTGCGGCGTCGGTCCGCAGGCCGCGCTCGACATGCTCGAGGAGATGGCGCGCGATCCGCACCGAGCGCCGCTCGCCGTCAAGCCAAACGCCGGGCTACCGCGAGCGGTCGAGGGCCATCTCATCTACCCCTCGACGCCCGCTTACTTTGCCGACTTCGCGTTGCGGGCAAAGGACCTCGGCGCTGTCGTCATCGGCGGATGCTGCGGCACGACGCCGGAGCACGTGCGCGCGATGCGCGAGGCGCTCGGTTCCGGTGAGCGCCTGCGTTCCACCGCGGCGAGCGTCGTCTCGCAGCCGCCCCAGTTCGAGCCCCCGCCCCTCGAGGAGCCGGGCCGCGAGCCTCCGGCGTCCTCGCGACTGCGGGACAAGCTCGCGGCCGGCAAGTACGTCATCTCCGTGGAGATTGACCCCCCGCGCGGCGTGAACCCGCGCAAGGCGATCGAGGGCGCGGCCATGCTGCGTGAGCTCGGTGCGGACGCGATCAACATCGGCGACTCGCCGATGGCCCGCGTGCGCATGAGCGCTCTGGCGCTGGCCGTGTTGATGCAGGGCCAGGCGGGCGTCGAAACGATCATTCACCAGACGTCGCGCGACCGGAACCTGATGGCGCTGCAGGCAGACATGCTGGGGGCACATGCGCTCGGGATCCGAAACGTGATCGCGCTGTCCGGCGACCCGCCCCCGGAGGCGTCGCAGTCCTCGGCGGTCTGGGACGTCGACTCGATCGGGTTCATCCGCATCCTCAAGCGGCTGAACGAGGGCGTGGACTTCGCCGGCAACTCGATCGGCCGGCCGACCGACTTCTTCGTCGCTTGTGCGGCGAATCCGACGGCGGACGACCTCCAGCTCGAGCTGCGGCGCGTGCGCGAGAAGATCGCGGCTGGCGCGGACATGCTGATGACCCAGCCCGCGTACGACGAGCGCGTCGTCATCGAGTTCTTCGAGCGCCTCGCGGCGACGGGGCCGCTCGAACTGCCCGTCCTGCTGGGGGTGATGCCGCTGCTGTCATCGCGAAACGCGGAGTTCGTACATAACGAGCTCGCGGGAGTCGTCGTGCCTGAGGCGGTCCGCCACCGCATGCGCGCGGCAGGGGAGACTGGCACGGAGGAGGGCATCGCGATTTCGCTCGAGCATATCGAGGTGACGCGACGCCTCCCGTTCGTCGCGGGCATATACGTCATGCCTGCATTCGGCCGCTACGAGGTGGCCGCGGAAGTCCTCCGCCGTACGCGCACCCTGGTCGACGTGTCGTAGTCTCTCCTCGCGACGCGAAGGGGAGGCCATGACAACGTCCGATCAGGCGCCCGAATCGACCGGTCTGACGCTGCAGCGCTACCTCGGCCTGTTCACGGGACGCGCCCTCGACGGCCTCGTGGCGGCGATTGCCGAGTTGACGCCCGAGGAACTGCACTTCCGGCCCTCGGAACTCTCGAACTCGATCGGCTGGGAGGCGTGGCACGTCTTCCGCACGGCGGACAACATCGTCCACTTCGTCTTCAACCGTGAGCGACCGCTCTGGTTGCAGCAGGGTTTGGACGAGGCCTGGAACCTCCCCAGGGTGGAGCAGGGCACGGGAATGGACCCGGAGGTCGCCCACTCGCTTGTCTTCCCGGAGCCAGGGCTGCTCGCGGCGTACGGTCGCGACGTGCGGGAGGCGGTCGTTCCGCGTATCGAGGCCATGAGGGACGAAGAGCTGCAGGTCGTGCAGCTCGTTCGTCCGTGGGGAGAAATCACCCGTCTTGAGGCGATCGGCCAAACGCTCATCGCCCACGGCAACGGGCATCTCGGCCAGATCTCGACAGCGCGAGCGATCCTCGGAAAGCCGGGCGCAGGATTCTAACCTGCGCCCGGCGAAGGCCGGGACCCAAGGCTACGTACCTCGTGGCGCCATCCGGTCACGTTCCCAATCTCGCTCGGAACGCGTCGTCATCGCCTCCACACGCAGGAGTCCGATCACCGTGTAGATGGCCGAGATCCCGACGAGGATGTAGACCGTACGGGTGATGGCGTTCGTCGTACCGAACTCTTCGCCGAAGAGTTGTGCGACGAGATCGAACTCAAACAGGCCCACGAGGCCCCAGTTCAAACCTCCGACAACGAGCACGATCGCCGATAGCCATTCCAGGGGGTTCAGGTGTGGTGTCTTGAACACGTGTGTCCCTTTCGGATGCACGGATAACGATGAAAGGATTGGACCCGGCCTCCGTACCCGGCGCCGCTCCCGATCTGCCTGTGGAGCGCGCACCCAACGTATCCGGCCAGGTATCGCAGACTCACTACACTCCTAGCGACGTAACGATCGGTTGATTCACAAACCTGCGAGCACGACGAGGCCCGGCACCCCACCGAGATGTGAGAGGCAAGCGATGACCGAGCCCACGCTCACGGCCGCTGAGGCCGTCCTCCGGCCCACGGCGGGAGCTGCACTTGTCGCCTGGCGCACGCTCGTCGAGGCGGACCGCGAGCAGGTGACGCGGATCAGCGAACGCACGCTTGGCGGCGATTACTACCGACCGATCGCGCGACACTTCGCACCCAACCCACGACCGTCCCCCGAACTCGCGATCCTCGAGGCGCTCGCTCGCCGTGAAGACACGTGGCGCGACATCGGCGCGGGCGGTGGTCGACTCGCGATCCCGCTCGCGCGCATCGTGCGGCGCGTCTACGCCGTCGAGCCGTCGCAGTCGCAACGTGAGACGTTGCAGGAGGCGATGGCAGGGGAGTCGGTCGACATCGTGCTGGACGAGCGCCTCTGGCCCGTCGAGGACGGGGCCGGCATCGAGACGGTCGATGTCTCGCTCTCGGCGCACGCGGTTTACGACACGGACGATCTCGGCGCGTACATCGCGGCGATGGAGCGGACGACGCGGCGGCTGTGTGTTGCCGTGCTGTCCGACCACGCACGAGGCTGGTACTGGCGCGAGGTGTTCGAGGCAGTGCACGGCGAGCGGCAGGCGGTGCTCCCGTCACTTACCGAGTTCGTCGCGGTGCTGGGCGCCATGGGACGGCGCTTCGAGATCCGGACGTCGGAGGTCGAGCCCCGTGAGCCGATCACCCTCGATGCAGCGCTCGAGATGGGGCGTCGCTTCCTCTGGCTGACGGAAGGCTCGGAGAAGGATGCTGCGCTCCGCGGCCTCATCGCTGAGCGGTTCGGACGTGAAGACGGACTCATAGATGCGCCGCCCTCGCGACGCTACCTCGGCGTCGTCACCTGGGAGCCGCCAGCCGCGGACTAGCCGCGTCGCCTCCTGCGGGGCGGTACCTCGAGACGGTCACGCAGCGACTGGATGCGCCACATGATGGCGAGGTCGCGCTCGTTAATCTCGTGCACGAGCCGGTCGAGGGAGATGCGTCCGCGGTAGGGGTGAACGCCGTGGCGATCCCAATCGGACTCGCTCGCGGTGCGCAACAACCAGACCAGTTCCTCGCGCATCGTAAAGAAGTCCCAGAGCAGGTCCTCGGCGTTGCCGCCGCGATAGTCGTGCTCCAGCGGACCGAAGTCAGCGCGAGTGGGTTCGATGCGTGCGCCGTCGTCCTTGAGGATGGCCTGCACCGAGCGCAGGTCCTCGCGCTCGAGGTCGCGGATGTAGCCAACGATCTCCTTGATGCACCACTCGTCGCCCTCGACGCGCTCGGTCAGTTCGCGCTCGCCGAGGTCCGTGACGAGGTTGCCGATCGAGTGCGCGACCTCGCGCAGCGCCTTCGTCATCCAGCGCTGGTTCGAGCCGTAGCGTCTCGTCCGGTAGCCGACCGCGTCGTCGTACACCACGAGGGCGATCATAGTGCGCGGAGATAGATCTATGCCCTCAGAAGGTGGCACTCCGCATGAGCGGGCTTCGCTTGGTCCGGAGGACACTCGCCACCTGAGCGTATGGCGATTGCTCCAGACGAGCCGGCTCCGACGCGGCGACTGGAGCGCGCTGCTCGTCCTTGCGCTCGCGGCGTGGATCGGCGGACTCGCCTTCCTCGCGCCGTACCGCCCGACGGAGGTCTCGCGGGTCTTCACGAGGCTGGTGAGCGCGGAAACCTGGTATATGGGCGTCCTCGCGGTGGCGCTCACCATGGCGCTCGTAGGTCTCGGGCGGCGGAACCGCGCACTTGGCTACGCGGCGGTAACCGTGCTCGCGTACCTCGCTGGCTTCGCCGGCTTCGGCGCGCTCGTAGACCTGACAGGCTCGACCAGCGACGTCCCCTTCGAAGACGCCGGCGATTTGCTGGAGTTCGTCGCCTTCCGGCTCTCGTTCGTGCTTCCCATGGCCGTCGCCATGGGGCTCGTGGCCCTCGCGGACCGCCCCGCACAGGGTGAGGCTGCGCCCGTGCTTCGACTCGGGGATTGGTCGATCGAGAGCCGCAGCACGAGCATGGGCGAGCAGCCGATGTCCTGGACGCGGTTCCTGTTCGGTGGCTACCTCGGCGTCGTGGCATTGCTCGCCGTGCTGCTGCAGCTCAGTGTTGGCTTCGAACCGCTGACCGGGGGCGGAATCGCTCGGCTCTGGTGGGCAGTCCTTGTCGCTGCGGCCGTGAACGCGATCGCCGAGGAGACGGTCTATCGCGGTTTTCTGCAGCCGGCGTTCATCCGCCTTGGGGGAGTGGGGCCGGGCCTCTGGGTGACCGGCCTGCTGTTCGGCCTTGTGCACTGGGGGTCCAGCGTCGGCCTGCTTGCAGCGCTGCCGACCTCGCTCGCGATCGGCCTGGGCTCGGTCGTGTGGGGCAAGGCGGCCTTCGAGACGCGCGGCCTCTCGTGGCCCGTCGCTGCGCACTTCTTGATCGACGTTGCCGTGATGGCCGCGTACTTCGTCTAAGTCGGTGAGGTCTGAGGACGCTTCGTTGACCCTGCGATCAGAGCCTGCCTACGATCCCGCCGAGTGAATGCCGCCTCTCTTCCGTATACCGTCCTCTTGCTGCTGATCGAGCTGGCGATCGGATCGCTGGCCGTCACGGTGCTGTTTGACGCCCGCCGGATGGTGACGCCCGGCTACGTGAAGATGGGGGCGATCCTCGTCTTCTCGAGCGCCATCCTCGCGGTCGCCGCGGTGGAGGCGATCGGCGCGCCCAGCATCGAGGGGTACTCGCTGCAGCCGGACTGGATGCCACCGCTCCGCGGTTCGCTCTGGGCGCTCGCGGTCCTCTCTGCCGGGTACGTCGGCGCGACGGTGCTCGAGCGCTACCGGCTCAGCCTCTGGATCGGGGCGGCTGGCACGTTGACCGGGATCGTGACGCTCATCGCCTTCGCCGGTCTGATCGCGCCACCGACGTGGTCCTACCTCGGGACGCTTGCCAGCCTCGTCGCCGGCACGCTCGTGATCGGGGGGACCACGATGGCCATGTCGTGGGGCCATTGGTACCTGACGAACTCAGGGCTGCCGAAAGAACCGCTCGAGCAGATGTCGCTGCTGGTCCTCGGGGCGATCATCACGCAGACCGTACTGGTCGCCGTTGGCGCGATCGCCCCCGTGCGGGAGGTACCGCTGACGACTGGCCTCGAGGTGGGGCTGGGGCAGAACCCAGCGTTCTGGTTGCGCGTCGGCGTCGGGCTGCTGTTCCCCGCGTTCCTCGCCTGGCTGGCGTGGAAGGCGGCGACCATCCGCGGCATGATGTCGGCGACTGGCCTCCTCTACATCGCGATGGGCGCCGTGATGGTGGGTGAACTGCTGGGCCGTGGACTGCTCTTCACGACGGGTTCGGCCGTTTAGGTTCTGTACGAACTTCCTGCGGCCACGGCCGTTGCCTCCCGGGGCGTTATCATCTTGTCATCGCAACGACCTCCCGCCCGCGGTTGAGGGTGCTCTTGGCCGACTCTCCGTCACCTGACCGATCCGCAGACCGTCGACGAATCCGCCGCGTCGTTTCGAACGTATCGTCTCAGGAGGGTGCGCCGCCGGCGGGCCCCTCGGACGAGGAGCTGATGGCGGGACTCGCTGCGGGCGATTATGACGCCCTCGAGGCGTTGTACGACCGCTACTCCTCGCTCGTGTTCTCGGTCGGCCTGCGCGTCCTGATGGACCGCCAGCTGGCCGAGGACGTAACGCAGGAGGTGTTCCTCCAGCTGTGGCGGCGGCCGTGGTCGTACAGCGCGGAGCGAGGCCGGTTCCTCGCCTGGCTGATGTCGGTGACGCGCAACCGCGCGATCGACGAGCGTCGGCGGAGAGGCCGGCGTGAGCGCCTCGAGGAGCAGCGCGATGACCCCGCGCCAGAGCTGGCCGATACCGGCCGGTTCCGGGACCCGCTGCTGGAGACGGCGCTCGCAGAGGAACGCCGCGCGGTTCGCCTCGCGATGACGAAACTGCCGGCCGAGCAACGCGAGGTACTGGAGCTCTCGTACTTCGGAGGGCTGACGCAGGTTGAGATCGCAGCGCGGACCGGAGACGCGCTCGGGACCGTGAAGACCAGGATCCGGCTCGGGATGCAGAAACTGCGCGCCGAGCTGGCCGACCTCAGGGACGAGGGACCGCAGTGACACCCGAGGAGCGCGAAGAGCTGTTGGCCGCCTATGCGCTCGGCACGCTTCCCGACCAGGAGGCGGCCGACGTCGAGGCGCTCGTGCGCGCCGATCCATCGGCAGCAGCCGACCTGGCCGCGTACTACGAGATCGTCGACTTGATCGCGCTTTCTGCCCCCCTGCGCCGGGCCGACCCCTCGTTGCGACGCCGCGTCCTCGAGGGTGCGCGACGCGAGAGTATGCGAGCCGCCCGGCGCGCGCCGTGGCGCACCCTGGTCCCCTGGGTCGCTGCTGCTGCCGCCTCATTCTTCGTGGTTGGGCTGATGTTCGACATGCAACGCGACATCACGTCGCTGCAGCGGGAGAACGCCACGCTGACGTCCGTCGTGGAGGACAGCGCAAAACGCCTCGACGAGTTCGTGCTCCAGGGCGGGAACGGCGAGGCTGAGCAGGTCCGCGTCGAGTTGCAGGCGGCGCTCCAGGATCAGCAGTTGGTCCTCGCGGTGACCGCCGACCCCGACGTCAGCTCGTCCGTACTCCAGGCCACCGCGTCCGGACACGGCGCGAGCGGCCGCTACCTGTGGAGCCAGTCGCTCGAGGCCGGCGTTATCGTCGTGCGGGGCCTGCCAACGCTGCCGATCGGCCGCGAGTACCAGGTCTGGCTCGAGGATGGCACGTTCGCCGTCCCGGGCGGCACCTTCGAACCGGACTCGAGCGGCAACTCCGAGGTCGTCGTGCGCCCCACTGAGCACATCGACCCGAAGCGCATCCTGATCGCGGTCGCCCCGCTCGGTGGCAGCGCCGAGGTCGGCAGCCCGGTCATCCTCGTGGGGCTCGTCGGCCAGTAGCTCCCGCGCAGCGCCAGACGGCTACGGCATCGGCGGGGGAATTACCGGCTCGACGACGTGCTCCTGCTCCTCGAAGTCGTCGCCGTCGACAGCGCCCAGCGGTTCCGGCGGCGGCATTCCCCCTTCGGCGAGGATCGATCCGCCCACGTGCGTGTGCGCGAACGCGGTGTCGGCGTCGAGGCCAGCGAGGCGCGAGTCGGCGTACCAGAAGAGTTCGCGGAGGATCGCGGTCACAGGCAGGATGACAAGCATCCCCCAGAAGCCGAACACGGAACCGGCAACGACGAGGAGGAGCAGGACCATCCCCGGATGGATGTCCACCGCCATCCCCTGGATCCGGGGCACGAGCAGCTGGTTCTCGATCTGCTGAACCACCAGGTACACGCCCGCGACCCAGACGATCTGATCCGGGTTGGTGGCAAGTACGATGATGATCCCCGGCACAGCGCCAATCCATGGACCGATGATCGGGATAAGTTCCGTGATCCCGGCGAAGATCCCGAGGGCGAGTGACATCTGCACGCCCATCACGGTGAGCGTCACGCCCACGGCCAGGCCGACGCAGAGGCCGAGGAAGATCTGGCCCCGCAGGTAGCGGATGAGGACGCGGTCCGCGATGGTGAGGATGTTGTCGACATCGGACTTGAGGCCGGCCGGAACCGCCCGCTTGAAGTTGTATGCCACGCGATGCCGGTCCCGGATGGCGTAGAACATGAAGAACGGCGTGACCGCAAACCCGAGGACCACCGCAATCGTCCCGGTGAGCCAGCCGAGGGAGTTGCGAGCGACGGTCGCCACGGCTGCGGCCACGGCCGTCCCGGCTTCGTCGAGGTAGCCCTCGAGCTGGGCGCGCACGTCCTCCGGGACGTTGCTGCGGTACTGCGTCAACCATCGCGACGCCTCGTCGTTCGCGAGCCTGATCGTTTCCGGCAGCGTCTCGATGAACTCCACCGTCTGCTGCGCGGCGAGCGGCACGATCACCGAGCCGGCCGCGAGCATCGCCCCGATGAACAGCGCATAGATCGCCAGGACGATGAAGCCGCGTCGATAGACCATCCCGCGGCGAGTCCTCGGTGGCGAGATCGCCGCGAACAGGTCGACGACCGGGGTGATGATGTAGGCAAGGAGCGCACCGACGGCGAACGGCAACAGCGCTCCGCGCGCCTGCCACATCGCGAGCACAACGACCAACAGCATCAGGACCCAGAGCGCCACCCGCCAGCGAGCGAGAGTCATGCAGTCACCTTTGGGGTCCAAGCGAGCCGATCGTTGATGTGCGCCATTCTGACGGATCAGGCAATCGAGCCGCGACTATCGGAGGTTCGCGCCAAGGTTCGTTGACAGGCCGTAGTGCCGCGTCCACGATTGACTCATGGCTACCGACACTCAATCCGTCGAGCGTCGCCTTGCCCGTACCGGCTACCGCATGACGGCCCCGAGGCGAAGACTGCTGACCGCGATCGACGACCTCGGCGATCACTTCACGGCAGAGCAGCTCGCGCAGATGTCGCCGGGCGTCGGGCGGGCAACGGTGTTCCGGACCCTGCGCCTCCTCCAGGACATCGGCAGTCTCTGCCAGGTCGTCCTCGACGATGGGACGATCCAGTACCGCCTCGCAGCGGGCGGTCACCACCATCATGTGGTGTGCAGCCAGTGCGGCCGTGTGACCGATGTTTCCAACTGCGACATCGCGCCCCTGCTTGCCGAGGTGTCGACCCGTACCGGCTACGAGGTGGACAGCCACCGCCTCGAGATCTACGGCCGCTGCATCGACTGCCAGAATCGCCCCCGGACCTAGATCCCGCCGCCGGGTGCTGCGGGGTTTACCGAGCATAGTGAGAGTACGTATCATTACGACCTGATACCGGCTCTCACCAGCGAAGGTTCGTGTGTGCGTCTCGTCCGCTCGCCGTTGGTTGCGCTGCTGCTCACCACCGCGTTGGCGCCCGCGTGCGCTGCGCCAGCGGGCTCCGCGGACGGCGAGAACGACCGTCCGCGGGTCATCGCGAGCACGGCGATCATCGCCGACCTCGCGAGCCGCGTTGCAGGCGATGACGCTGAGGTGGAGGCGCTCATTCCGCCGGGCGTCGACCCGCACGCCTACGAGCCGCCCACCTCGCTGGCGCGAGCGATCGCTGACGCCGACCTCATCCTCGTAAACGGATACAACCTCGAGGAGGGGTTGCTGAGCGTCATCGAGGCGA
This sequence comes from uncultured Dehalococcoidaceae bacterium, assembly GCA_964479165.1. Classification (GTDB taxonomy): domain Bacteria; phylum Chloroflexota; class Dehalococcoidia; order UBA2979; family UBA2979; genus CAYZJO01. The sequence continues at coordinate 156,408 of CAYZJO010000002.1, read as the reverse complement.
ACCACCGCGACGGGGTGAGCATCGTGGCCGTGTCGGCCGGTGTGACGCCGCTGACCGGCGGGCACGCGCATGACGAGGACGAGGAAGAGCACGAGGACCACGAGGAGGAAGGGAGCCTGGTCCGCGCCGAGGGCGACCCCCACATGTGGCTCGATCCGGCGAACGCCGCCACGTACGTCACCAACATCGCCGAAGCGCTCGCGAGCCTCGATCCTGCGAACGCCGCGGAATACCGCGAGCGCGGCTCAGAGGCCGTGGAGGCGCTGAGGGAACTCCGTGACGAGCTGGTCGAGGCGCTCGCCGTGGTCCCCGAGGAGCGCCGGAAGCTGGTCGTGCTGCACGAGGCGTTCCAGTACTTTGCTGACGCCTTCGACTTCGAGCTCGTGGCGGCCGTTCTCCCCATGGGCGGCAATCGCGAGCCCAGCGCGGCCGATATCGCGGCGATCGTCGCCAGCGTGCGCGATCAGGAGGTACCTGCGATCTTCGGCGAGCCGCAGTTCAGCTCGACTGCCGTCGATGTCATCGCGGAGGAGACGGGTGCGCGCGTGCTGGAGTTGTACAGCGACGCGTACGTCGGCGACGTGCAGGGCTACGAGGCCATGATGCGGGCCAACGCGGCCGCAGTCGTCGAGGGACTCGCGCCGTGACGCACGGCGTTCGGGGGAGGTAGCGAGGCAGGATGGCACTCCCCGGTGCAGGATTGCAGGATCTCCGTCCCGTGCCGACCGAACCGTCGCGCGAGACGCTGCCCCCTGACCACGTCCACCAGACGATCGCGCTCCGTGTCCGCGACCTGTGGGCCGGCTACCCCGGCCAGCCGCCCGCCATCGAGGGGGTCGACCTCGATGTGCCCGCCGGCGAGCTCGTCGGGCTCGTTGGGCCGAACGGCGCGGGCAAGTCGACGCTCTTCAAGGCCATCCTCGGGCTCGTCGAGCCGCTTCGAGGCGAGGTGCTCGCCCTCGGCCGTCCGGTACGTGAGGCGAGACGCGACATCGCCTATATGCCGCAGTTCGAGGAGGTCGACTGGAACTTCCCCGTCTCCGTCCTCGACGTGGTGCTGATGGGCCGCTATCAGGGCCTACGGCCGTTCGCCCGTTGGAGCCGCGAGGACCGCGAGCGTTCGCGAGAAGCGATCGTCCGTGTCGGCCTCGCCGGGCTCGAGGGACGGCAGGTCGGGCGGCTGTCGGGCGGGCAACGCCGCCGCGTGCTGATGGCACGGGCGATCGCGCGCGACGCGCGGCTGCTGCTCCTCGACGAGCCGTTCGCCGGCCTCGACGCGGTGGTGCAGCACGACCTTATCCGTATTCTCGACGGGCTGGCGAAGGAGGGTCGCGGCGTGCTGATCGCAACGCACGACCTCTCTTGCGTGATGAACGCCTGCGACGAGGCCGTCGCCCTGAACCGCCGCACCATCGCTGCCGGACCGCCGAGCGAGGTGCTGACCGGCGAAGTGCTGACGCGCACGTTCCAGCGCCATCTGCTCGCGGTCGCTCCGGACGGACGCCTGCTCGTCGGCTCCCCCGAGGGTGAGGACGAACCGCCGCGAGGAGGCGACGATGGCTGACGTCGTCGCGTGGTTCACCGACCCGTACGCCTTCGGCTTCATGCAGCGGGCGCTGGTGTCGTTGCTGATCGTCAGCGTCGTCGGCGCGGTGGTCGGCACGTTCGTCGTCAACAAGGGCCTGGCGTTCTCCGGAGACGCGCTCGCGCACTCCACGCTGGCGGGCGTTGCGGTGGCGTTCGTCAGTGGTGGGAACGTCAGCGCCGGGGCGTTGGTCGCGGCCGTGCTGACGGCGCTCGCGGTCGGTTGGACGCGCCGCCGGGCACGTGTGTCCTACGACACGGCGATCGGCATCGCATTCGTCGCGGCGTTCTCGCTCGGCATCCTCATCCTGTCGACGAGGCAGGGGTACACGCCCGACCTGTTCTCCTTCGTCTTCGGCAGCATCCTCGGCATCTCGACGCCAGACCTCGTCGGGGCCGCGATCCTCGCGCTGGGGGTGCTGGCGTTCGTCGCAGCGTTCTATCGTGAACTCATCATGACCGCGTACGACCCGGCTGCAGCCGCTGCCGCCGGCGTGCGTTCGACGCTGTTCCAGTATGCCCTGCTGATCTTGATCGCCGTGGCGGTCGTCGTGGCGCTGAAGGCGATCGGGATCGTGCTGGTGAACGCGATGCTGATCATCCCGGCGGCGACCGCCGGCCTCGTGGCTCACCGCGTGCCGCGCATCATGCTCTACGCGACCGGCTTCGCGATGTTGTCCTCCTTCGCGGGGCTGCAACTGTCGTTCCACGCGGGTGTGGCGGCGAGCCCCGCCGTGGTACTCGTCGCGGCGGGCCTCTTCGCGTTCACGGTCTTCGTCACGTCCCGACGCGGACCGCGACTCCGTACCGCCGAGGCACCGGCGTGACCGCGAGGAGTGGCGGTGAGGAGCGGGACTGGCTCGCTCACCCCCGATCCCTGATTGCGCCGCTCTACGACCACCTCGGCTTCGGGATCACCGATGGTGGCGAGGGGTGGCTCGAGATCAGCCTCGACGTCACCGATGTCGTGCTGAACGCCGACGGCGTCGTGCATGGCGGTGTCTGGCTCGTGATCGCGGACTCGGCAATGGGCGGAGCGCTCCGTACCTTGATCGATCCGAGCGAGCGGGCCGTGACGGCGCAGACCGACTTCCGCTGGCTGCGCCCGTTCTCGGGTACGCGACTGCGCGCCGTCGGACGCGTGATCAGGCGGGCTCGCACACTCTCGCACTGTTCCGTGGAACTGCTCGACGAGGGCGATGCGGTCGTCGGCGCGGGGACCGCGACCTTCGTCGTGGTGCCGCGCAACGGCTGAGCAGGGCCGGCGCAGCGATATCGGGCATCCTCCGATAGCGGAAGCCTCCGGCGTCGCGGAAGCTCGATGGGTGTTCACCCTCAGGCTTGTTGGGGCGCAAGCCGCCCCGTAGGCTGGAAGGGAGGCTGGTGAGTCGCCGCGCAGGATGCGCCGCCGCCGGCCGCGGGCAGGGCGGAGCAGCGTGCCGGACAACCCTCAGTACCCTTCCAGGCCGAAGCCGCAGATCGATCGCAAGTCGCGGCTCCAGATCCCCGCGCAGATGCCGAAGAAGCAGGCATCCTCCAGCCGCACGGGAAACTGGGACGAGGTCTACTTCCTCTTCGACGCGGAAACGGCGAAGACTGAAGCGATGCGGTGCATCCAGTGCCCTGCGGCCCCGTGCCAGCGCGCCTGCCCCGTGCACAACGACATCCCCGGCTCGTTCTGGCTCCTCGAGCAGGGAGACATCGAGGGCGCCGCGAACATCTTCCGCGAGACCAGCGAGCTGCCCGAGTTCTGCGGGCGTCTCTGTCCGCAGGAGCGGCTTTGCGAGGGCCACTGCGTCGTCGGCAAGAACGCGCTGCCTGTCGCCATCGGCAAGCTCGAGACGTTCGTCACCGAGTGGCAGCACGAGCACGGGACGCTCGATCTGACGGTCGCCCCCCCAACGGGCCGCCGCGTTGCTGTCGTCGGCAGCGGACCCGCCGGCATCGGGTGTGCGGAGCGTCTCGCGCGTGCCGGTCACCGCGTGGTGATCTACGAGGTCTGGCCCGAGCCGGGAGGCATCCTCATCTACGGCATCCCAGACTTCAAGTTGAACAAGCACGCTGTCGAGCGCAAGTTCGACGAGCTGGCGCAGCTTGGTATCGACGTCGTCACGAACACGCGGGTCGGCGAGGACGTTACCGTCGAGGAGTTGCGGCGCGAGTTCGACGCGGTCTTCCTGGGCTACGGGGCGTGCATCGGCTCAGCGCTGGGTTTCGAGCACGAGAACGCGCCGGGCGTGTACAGCGCGACTGAGTTCCTCGTGCGCTCCAACCTCGAGCCCGCCCAACTTCCCGAGTCCATGCGCGCAGCGCTTCCGAAACCACGGAACGTGGTGGTCATCGGCGGTGGGGACACCTCGATGGACTGCGTCCGCTCGGCCATCCGCCTCGGCGCGGAGAGCGTCACGCTCATCTACCGGCGCACCGAGCGCGAGATGCAGGGGCGCCGCGAAGAGCGGCAGCACGCCAACGAGGAGGGCGTCCGTTTCGAGTACCTCACGAACCCCCTCGAGATCCTCGTCGACGACGAGGGCCGCGTTCGGGGACTGCGCTGCCAGCGCATGCGACTCGGCGAGCCAGACGACACGGGTCGTGCGCGCCCGGAGCCGCAGCCCGGCTCGGAGTTCGACATCGAGGCGGACATCCTAGTCACCGCCATCGGCTACAACGTCGACCCGGAATGGGGCGAGCAGTTGCCTGACCTCGTGCGCGATCGCTGGGAACGCGTGGTGGTCGATCCCGAGACGATGGCGACGAACGTCCCCGGGCTCTTTGCTGGAGGCGACAATGTGAACGGCGCTGACCTCGTGGTGACCGCCCTCGCCGACGGGCAGCGCGCCGCAGCGGCGATTGAGCGTTACCTCGCGAAGCAGCCTCGCGACTGACGCTATGCGCTGGCTCGGGGACCGCGGTCGGTTGTCGTGCACCGGCCTGCGGAGTACCGTCTAACTCGATGATCCAATCGAGGCTCGTCCAGGATCCGGAGGGGCGGTACTGCCCCGTCCGCGCGACTCTCGCCCTCGTGGGCCAGAAGTGGGTGCCGCGCATCATCTACGAGTTGATGGGCGGTAAGCGCCGGTTCAACGAGTTGGCCGCCGGCGTCGGTGGCTGCAACTCGAGGACGCTGCGGGACCGCCTCGTGGCGCTCGAGGAGCTCGGCCTCATCTCACGGACGATCGTGAACACGATGCCGCCGTGGGTGGAGTACGAGCTGACCGAGCGCGGCCGCGAGTTCGGCGAGGCTCTGCTCCCGCTCGCGCAGTGGGGGCGCCGTCACCTTCCGAATCAACCCCAGCCGTCGGCAGACGTAGCCTGACCCACCTACGTGCCCACTGACTTCATGTCGCTGACCCGCGGACAGCTCCTACCCCCCTTCACGCTCAAGATCGAGCAGTCCGATGTCGACGCATACCTCGACGCGACGGGCGAACCGCTGGAGCGGTGGCAGGGCATCGTGCCGCCGCTCGCGATCGGCGCCCTCTCGCTCGGGGCGCTGCTCGACGAGATCGCTCCGCCGCCCGGTCTTGTGCACACCAACCAGGAGTTCGACTTCACGGCGGCGATCCCGGTCGGGACGGTGCTGCGTGGCCAGTTCACCGTCGACCAGCGGCAGACGCGGCGCGGAACGATGTTCACGACGTTCGGCGTCACCATCCTCGATGGCGAACACACGGCCGTGACTGGCTCGGCGACCGTGGTCCTCGCGGTTGGCGAGGGCGAGGGCGCGTGAGCGAGCCGCCCGTTATCGAGCCGGTCTCGCGACTGGTGGATCAGCCTCGTGTCGATCGCTACGCCGTCGCCGCGCGTGACCCCAACCCGATCCATCGCGACACGCCCGTGGCGGCGGCGAGCCAGTTCGGACGCCCGGTGGCGCACGGGATGTTGGTCCTCGGGATCGTCTGCGACGCGATGGCCTCCGCATTCGGCGAGCGCTGGGCTTCGGCCGGTTCGCTGAAGGTGCGCTTCCGCGCGCCGGCGCTCCCGCCGGTCACCGTGACCGCACGTGCCGAGCTGCGCTCGGCCGCGGATGGTATCGCCACCTACGACGTCACCGCCGAGGACGAGCACGGCGAAGTGCTGATCACGGGGACGGCGTCTGCGCCCTACGAGTAGCGCTGCTCCATGACCCGGCCCTCCGAGGACGCTCAGCCGAACCTGACCGCGCACTACTGCTTCGGGTGCGGCGAACTGAATCCCATCGGCCTGCATCTCCGCTTCGAGCGGGACGGCGACGAGGTTGTCGCGCGCTACGCGCCGCGGCCCGAGGACCAGGGTTTCCCGGGCATGATGCACGGCGGGCTGGTGGCCGTGATGCTCGATGAGGCGATGGGCTGGGCGATGTACATCGATCGCGTCTTCGCTGTCACCGCGCGCATGGAGACGCGCTACCGCTCGGCGACCGGCCTCGATGCCCCGCTCGAGGTGCGCGCGCGCATCACGAGACGTGCCGGCCGTCGCATCGAGGTCGAGGCGCGGCTGCTCGACGGGATGGGCGTCGTCCTCGTGGAATCGTCCGGGCTGTTCCTTCGCATGTCGCCGCAGCAGGAGGCCGAGGCGCTCGAGGCGATGGGCCGCGGCGCGAGCGCTGGCGATCACGGCCCGGTGTGACGTTGGTCACACGGACTGCGTGACCTCGGACGCGTGGCAGTTCCTCCTGGCCGGGCGAGAATCCCCTTGATGCGGAACGCGATTCCGCGAGAGGAGGCTCCAAAGTGGTGTGGGTAGTGATCGGGCTGATGTGGTTGCCGTGGGCGGCGCTCGCGGCCTGGGTGGCGCGGCAGATCGGCCGTGGGCAGAGTGTCAACAACGATGCGCTCAGCGCTGAGGAACGCGTCCGCCGCTCGTACGCCGACGGTCGCATCGACCGGCAGCAGTTCGGAGAGATGATGGCGGACCTCGCCTCTGGCTCGGCAGCGGCCGGGAACTAGCGGTCCTGTAGCTCGGCGGCTACTCGCCGCCCGGTCCCGTATTCGCGTGTTCGAGGCCCCCTCCGAGGGTGGCGCCGCCTCCTGTACAGTCTCGATGACGAGACGGCGGCGTCCCCTGAGGCGCTCGTTCGTTGGGAGGGTGGCAGCGGATGAGCGAGATCACGTTCGCGCAGCGGCTCGGCCGTCACGTCGCCGGGGAGCACGAGACCTCGTCCCAACTCGCTGAGTGGATGCGACTGCTCTTGCTCGACCACTTGGCGGTCGCTGCGGGTGGCGCGCAACGCGACTCCGCAGTTGCCGTTCGCGCCGCGTTTGTGACGAGCGCCAAGCGCAGCGAAGCGAGGCCCGCCTCCATCCGGTCCGGGCTACGGTCTATCAGTTCGCAGACCTTCAACGGTTACTCGATACAGCACGCGGGAACCCAGAGTCTCTTCCACAAGAACGGGGATCCTCGACTGATCGACGACGACGGTTCGTCGGAACTCGACGGTCGTGTCCGGCGCTGCTGTGCAATATGGTAGGTCCGCACAACGCACTGGCTCGGAGTACGTCAACTCGAGCTTCCCGTCGTATATCGTACGACGCTCCATCTCCGGTACAGTGTCCCAGAGCGCGAGCCATCGCCCGGGTACTACGAGTTCGCCGGGAGTAACTGAGAACGTCCTATCGGGGAATTGGGGCTGGGACACGGTGTGCGTGCCCCCAGCGATCTGCCGAACCATTCCAGCGGTGCTTGGCATTGCGCTGTCTTCTATTGTTGTGAGGACCCACCGATTTCGTCCCTCATATGCGAGTATCGAGGTCGTCACCCGGAGAGCGGACAAGTCGTCTCCAGAATGGGACTCTCACGCACAGTCGCGTCGAAGGGAGGCCAGAATTCACCAGAGAGCGAGTCCTGCTCTGGGAATGATGAACCTGATGCTCGATGAGAAAGAACTAGAGCCGTTCCAACGATCACCACAAGCACAAGCAAAGCACCAGATGATATGGCGAGAAATCTGAGGCGTTCGCCGTGCAACACGGCCTAGCCTTCTTCCTTGTCAAGGGTATTGGAAGTCAATCTGAGCGTACGAGTACCAGTAACCGAACGGAGAGGCGTTCTGCTGGTGCTGAAAGTCGAATAGCACTGCTACAGCAGTACTGTTGTGTATGTAGCCGTATCCACCTGTCCACCAAGTCGTTCCCTCAGTGATGTTGTAGCGCCAAGGGAAGGACCCGGGCGGGTCAGCTCACTTTCAGTACGTATGTCGATCCATTCCACGCCCAGTCCGCTAGGTTGTACAGCCGCCATTTCATTGCCCCGCCGGATCCATTCGATCCCTGATATTGTCGTTCGACCACGTCGATCGCGATCGGGGATTCGTGCACGTGGGCCTTGGCACCCCAGTACTTGTCTCCCGGCTCTATTACCCAGATGTTGTCGGCACTTGCGACACCGACCGCAGCCAGCGTGACAAACGCTCCGATGACGAGTGAGAATCGGAGTCTTCGCCCACGGATGAGGTTCTCAGACATCGTGCAACTAGTCTGCGTTTGGGTGCAGCTAGTGACGGCTCGGCTTCGAATGCAAACGTAATAGGCGGTCTGATAGGAGTCAAGAAGGGCATTGCCGTCGGCGCGTCAGCATCGACGATCAAAATCCTAAGCTCACTAGGGCGCTGGGATGCGGGGACCGTCCGGACGAAGGAGGATAGGAATCAGCGAGATCACCATCGCCCGGCGGCTCGGGCGCCACATCACCGGAGATCACAGGGTTTCGCCGGATCTGGCCGAGTGGATGCGCCTGCTGCTGCTCGACCACTTGGCGGTCGCTGCGGGCGGGGCGCAGCGCGACTCCGCAGTTGCCGTTCGCGCCGCCGTCGCCACGGCCTCCGAGCGCAGCGACTCGCGGCCCGCCTCGATCCATGGCACGTCGCTCTGGGCGAGCGTCGAGGATGCCGCCCTGGTCAACGGCGTGACCGCGCACGGCCTTGAGCTGGATGACACGCACGAGGAGTCCTCGCTGCACCCCGGCGTCGTCGTGTTCTCGGCGCTCCTCGCGCTCGCCGACGAGCGTGGTTCCACGGTCGAAGAGGTGCTGCACGCCGCCGTCCTCGGCTACGACGTCGCGTGCGAGGTCGGCGTGCTGCTCGGCGCCGCCGAGAGCTACGCCCGTGGCTTCCACCCGACGGGCGTAGCCGGGGTGGTCGGCGCGGCTGCGGCGGCTTCGTCGCTCCTCCGCCTTAACGAGGAGCAGTCGACGCACGCCGTGAGCCTCGCCGCGAACCTGGCGGCGGGCAGCCTCGAGTTCCTCTCGGACGGCTCGTGGACCAAACGCCTGAATGCCGGACACGCCGCTGCGAGCGGGGTGCGCGCGGCCCGCCTCGCGGCTGCGGGGTTCACGGGACCGGCCGCCGCGTTCGAGGGACGCGACGGCTTCCTCAACCAGTACGGCCGCGGGCTCATCGAGGGCCGCGACCTGCCGCTCGACTTCGGGCGCAGCGCGCTCGACACCAGCATCAAGTTCTATCCGTGCTGCCGCTACATGCACGGGGGCATTGACCTCCTGCGCGACATCCACGACGAGCTGCCCGGCCTCACCATCGAGCAGGTGGAGTCGATCGACGTGGGCGTGATCAAGGCAGGCGCGGCGCTGATCTCGGAGCCGCCGGCACGCAAGCGCGTCGTGAACACGCCGGTCGATGCGCAGTTCAGCATGCCCTTCGGCGCGGCGGTCGCCTTGAGCACCGGCCAGGCCACGGTCTCGCAGTTCGACGAGGCACCGGCCGTCGCGGCCGACCTCAAGCCGTGGGTCGACAAGGTGCGCTGCTACACGAGCGAGCGTCTCGAGGCCGCGTTCCCCGCGAGCTGGCAGGCAGAGGTGCGCGTCACGCTGGCGGATGGCCGTGTCATCGAGCGCTACGAGGAGGCCTTCCGTGGCTCGCCGGGCGACCGCGCCACCCGCGAGCAACTCATCGAGAAGGCAGCTGGCCTGGTGGGTGAAGCCGGGGCGGGCGCACTTGCGGAGTCGATCGCCGCCCTCGACGGCGCAGCGCCGATTTCCGGGCAGCTCAGGGTACCCCGGTTGGAAGCCGCCCGCTCGCCGGCTTAGCGGTCGCCGCCCTCGGCAGGTCGCAACTCCGGCACTGCCTCGCGGGCCGGGCGACGCACCGTCTCTCGCGCGAGGATGAAGAGGACGCCTGCCATCACGGCGAGAGCCGCGTTCACCGACAGCGCCACGGTGAACGAGGTCTGATCGGCGATCCAGCCGAGCAGCGGCGGACCGATGACGAAGCCGATGTCCCCTGTGCTGCGGTAGAGCCCCATCGCGAGACCTCGCGCCTCGGGCGGCGCGATGTCCGCCGCGTACGCCGCGGGCGCAGGTCCGGAGAGCGACATCGCCACCGAGATCGCGACAGACGCGACGAGGAACATCGGATAGCCCGTCGCCGCCGCGTAGAGCAGCAGCGAGATGCCGGTCGCGACCATGCTGGGGACGATGACCGCCTTGCGCCCGAAGGAGTCGGCCGCGAGCGCCGAGGGCGTGAGGAGCACGACGTTGATGATCGACATCCCCATGAAGATCGCACCGAGGATGCCCGGCGACATCCCGAGGCGCTCGTCAGCGAGCAGCGGGATGAGGGTCTGCCTCGATGCCGTCCGCGTGAAGAAGATCGTCATGGTGACGAAGGAGATGAGGACGAACTCCTTCGAGCGCAACATCCGCACCCACGCGCGCCCCGGTGCAGGAGGAGCGCCCCCCTTGGCCGCCTGTTCAGCGGCGCGCTCAGCCGTCTCCCGAGCAGCCCGCTCGAGGCCCTGGTTGACCGTCTCTGGAATGCGGAAGTACGAGTAGGCCATCGCGCCCAGAGCGCAGATGCCGACGAAGTAGAACGGCGCGCGCAGACCGAAGAACTCCGCGATCAGACCTCCCAGCCCCGGTCCGATGGACACGCCGATGAGCAGCGCGCCCTGGTTCGTGCCGATGAAGCGCGCGCGGTTCTCCGGCGTCGAAATGTCGGTCAGGTAGACCATCGCGCCGGTCATGTACATCGCCGAGCCCGCGCCCGCGATGAACCGCCAGGCGAGCAGCGACAACAGGTCCCCGGCGAAGCCCGACCCGATCATCCCGAGCGCGGTGACGAGCGGCCCCCCGACGAGCAGCGAGCGCCGGCCAACGCGGTCTGAGAGGACGCCGAGAGGAACGTTCAGGATCAGCCGAGCGAGCGCGAAGATCGAGAGCGTCAGCCCGATCTCGCCGGCGCCGACGCCGAGTTCCTTCGCGAAGAGCGGCAGGATCGGACCGATCACGCCCTGCCCCGCCATCACGAGCACAGTCGAGATCGAAATCGCGAGCAGTTGCTCCTGCTCGGTCAGGAAACGGACGAGGTCGCGGAGCCGGCTCGGCTTCATCGCTCCCCGGCCAGCAGGTCGTCGAGTGGGGTCCAGGGGAGGCCGAGCGACTCGGCGACGCCCTGGTGCGTGAGATGCCCTCGGTACACGTTGACACCGCGCGCCAGCGAGCGGTCCTTGCCCACGGCGGCCTCGAGCCCCTCGTTCGCCACGCGCAGGATGTATGGCAAGGTCAGTCCGGTGAGCGCGCGCGAGGAGGTGCGCGGCACGGCGCCCGGCATGTTCGGGACGGCGTAGTGGACCACGCCTTCATCGACATACACGGGCTCGATGTGGCTCGTGGGGCGGGTCGTCTCGACGCAACCACCCTGGTCGACCGCGACGTCGACAACGACTGCGCCGGGGCCCATCGAACGCACCATCTCACGGGTCACGACGACCGGTGCGCGGCGCCCCTCGACGAGCACGGCGCCAATCAGCAGGTCGGCGCCCTGCACCGTGTTCGCGACCACCTGCGGTGACGACAGCACCGTCTCGACGCGGCCGGAGTACGTCTCCTCGAGGGCACGCAGCTGGCTCTCGTCGATCGAGATGACGCTCACGCGCGCGCCGTAACCGACGGCCGCGCGCACCGCGTTCTTCCCCACGTTTCCCGAGCCGACGACGACGACGTGCGCCGGCGGCACCCCCGGCAGGCCGCCGAGCAGCATCCCCCGGCCGGGCCCCGGCCGCTTGAGGTGGTGTGCCCCGATCTCGACGGCCATCCGGCCGGCGATCTCGGACATTGGGGCGAGTAGCGGGAGGAAGCCGTCGTCGCGGCGGACGGTCTCGTAGCCGATGGCGATGCCGCCCGAGGCGAGCAGTGCCTGGGTCACAGCCGGCTCGGCAGCGAGGTGAAGGTAGGTGAACAGGATCTGTCCCGGCCGCAGCAGCCCGTACTCGAACGGCTGTGGCTCCTTCACCTCGCACATGAGGGCTGCGCGCTCATAGACCTCCTCGGCGGTCGGGAGGATGACCGCGCCCGCCTCGACGTACTCATCGTCGGGGTAGTTGGAGCCGAGGCCACAGCCCGCCTCGACGACGACGCCGTGACCGGCGCGGACGATGTCCGCGACGCCGTCCGGCGTGAGGGCAACGCGATACTCCTCGGTCTTGCGTTCCTTGACCGTGCCGACGATCACAGGGCGCGCCCCAGGACTGCGCCCGCCGAGGCTACGTTGCCGGCGGGCAGCTTTGCCTCGCCCTCACGCTGCAGACGACCCACGGTGAGCGTCCCCCCGATCACGGCGACTTCGATGGGGCCATCCTCGACGGCTGCTACGACCGTCCCAGGTGGCTCGTTCGGCATACCGTCTTCGTAGCGCGCGTTGAACAGCCGCACCGGGGCGCCTCCAAGGAGCGCGCGAGCTCCCGGCTGAGGATCGCAGCCGCGGATATGGTTGAAGACGCTGCGACCGGGCCGCGACCAGTCGATGGCGGCATACTCGTCCTCCAGCGGCGGCTCGTAGGTCGCGAGCGAGTGATTCTGCTCGACGCGCGGCGCCGTCCCCTCGCGCACCTGCCGCACCGCATCCACCAGCATCTCGATGCCCAGCGGGTACAACCGCTCGAAGTACAGCGAGCCCACAGAGTCCTGCTCGCCGATCGCCACCTCGTGCTGCAGCAGAATCGGACCCGAGTCGATGCCCTCGTCCACCCAGAAGACAGTCCCGCCGGTCACGGACTCCCCCGCGATGATGGGCCACGCCATCGACGATCGGCCGCGGTGACGCGGCAGCAGCGATGGGTGGTACTGGATTGCTCCCCGGCTCGCCGCCGCGAGCACGTTCGGACGCACGATGTCGGTGACGAACGCGAACACCAGGAGGTCGGGCCGCCACGCCGTGTACGCTTCGAGGGCCTCGGGCCGGCGCAGGTCGCGGGTTGGGATGATCGGCAGGCCTGCCTCCGCGGCCGCCAGCGTCAGTGGGTCCGGCCGCGAACCCGGGCGCGTCGTCGAGACGCCGACAACCTCTTCGCCGGCGTGGCGCAGTGCGTCGAACACGTCCTTGCCGAAGGCGGCCTGACCGAACACCGCGATGCGCATCGAGCCTGACTTCCCGGTGAGGGCGGACGGGCGACCTCGAGACGAGGTACGTGCAGTATACGAGCGTGACGGCGGCTAGTCGGGCGTCACCGTCTCGGCCGCTCGCCACATATACCACGAGCCGACCGAGCGATATGGCGCCCAGGGCTCCCCGATCTCACGTGCTTGCTTCGGGGTGGGCACTTCGGGCAGCCCGTACGCCTTCCGCATCCCGATGCGCACACCGAGGTCGCCTGTCGGGAGCACGTCTGGCCGCCCCAGTTCGAACATGAGGAACATGTGCGCCGTCCACTCACCCACGCCATGGACCGCAGTGAGCGCCTCGATCACCGACTCGTCCGTGAGTGAGTCGAGCGACGCGAGGTCGAGCCGCCCGTCCGAGGCGTGTGCCGCGAGGTCGCGCAGGTAGGCCGCTTTCTGCCTCGAAACGCCCGCCGCGCGGAACTGCTCGTCGGTCGTCGAGAGCAACTGCTCGGGCGTCGGGACGCGTTCGGCGCCACCGTGCAGCGCGTAGAGCCGCCGCTGGATCGCCATCGCCGCTGTGCCCGCGAGTTGCTGGAAGAGGATCGAGCGCACGAGCGAGCCCCACGGGTCGCCTCGCGGCCTCGGCAGATACGGTCCGTGCTGCTCGATGAGCCTTCCGACGACGGGGTCGGCCTCGCGCAGCCGTCGGTAGGCGTGGGCCGGGGAGAAACGGAGGCGTGGGGACACTCAGGCCTCGACAGCCGCTGGCTGCCTCGATCTCGCGGGTACCTCCGCGAGCAGGGCGCGAGCCTCGTTGCCGGAGCGCAGGCGGATCCAGCGCGCGTGTGCGAAGCGAGGGTCGTGCATCGCGGTCTCGAACTCGCGGCGCTTCTTCGCATGCGCGCGCATCGCGAACGCGAGGAGCGACTCCGTCTGGTCCCACAGCTTGAGGTGCTTCCAGAACGTTTCCGTGTTGGTGCCCCAGAGCAACTCGTTGGAGCGTGAACGCCGCCAGCCGCGCCTCACGAGGCGTGGCAGCAGTACGGAGAGCGGCAGATCGAGCCAGAGGAACGTATCGGCGCGCGGCCAGGTGAGGTCCATCGTGCGTCCGGTGTAATTGCCGGCGACGACCCATGCGTCGCCGGCCGTCGCCTCGCTCACGCGCTGGCGGAAGATCTCTGGCTCGGCCTCGACCCAGCCCGGCTCCCAGAACAGCGCGTCCAGCTCGACGAACGGCACGTCGAGGCGAGCCGCCAGCGCCCGCGCGAGGCTGCTCTTCCCGGCGCCCGTGTTGCCGATGACGATGATGCGCTGACCAACCGGTGAGGCCTCGTGCTTCTGTGTCACCGCGGACCTCCCGACCCTGCACGCACGAGAGCCGCCTCGCGGGCGGCCCTCGATATTACGGTCGTGGAGGGATAGGGGCTAGCCGACCTCTCCCGCTGATGGTGAGCCTGTCGAACCATGAGCCCGCTCGCGGCTCCGAACGCCCGCTCGCCCTTCGACAGGCTCAGGGTGAGCGGAAAAGGGCGGGACGCCGGGTGCTACCGGTTACATGTACTGCCCGCCGTTGAGGCTCAACTGCGCGCCGGTGAAGAAGCCGCCCTCGACGCAGAGGAAGCGGACCGCGGCGGCGACTTCCTCGGCGGTACCGAAGCGTCCGAGTGGGATGAGGCCGAGGAGGTTCGTCTTAATGTCGTCGGATAGGGCTGCAACCATGTCGGTTTCAATGAAGCCGGGGACGACGGCGTTCACCGTGATGCCGAAGCGCGCGAACTCCTTCGCCGCCGTCTTCGTGAAGGCGATCATGCCGGCTTTCGCGGCCGCATAGTTGGCCTGACCGATGTTGCCCATCTGCCCGATGACCGACGACATGTTGACGATGCGTCCGTAGCCACGCTCGCGCATGCCCCCGACCGCCGCACTGGTGGTGTAGAAGATCGAGGACAGGTCGGTCTGGATGACCTCGTCCCACTCCTCGACGCTCATGCGCTGGATGGTGCGGTCGCGGTTGATCCCGGCGTTGTTGACGAGGATGTCGACCTTGCCGAACTCCGCCTCCGCCGCCTCGATCAACTTCTTGGCTTCATCGGGCTTGGAAACGTCCGCCTGCACGACGAGTGCCTTGGCGCCGGCAGCCTCGATCTCCGCCTTGCAGGAATTCGCCATCTCCTCGTTCGAGGTGTAGTTGATGACGATCGAGGCGCCGTGCTTCGCGAGCTCGAGCGCACATGCGCGCCCGATGCCGCGGCTCGCGCCTGTCACCACCGCCACCTGTCCGTCGAGTGCACCCGGCATGTAACCCCTCTTCCGAAGCGCTTCGCAGCGTTGTTCTCTAGGTCGTCGTGGTTGCTTGTACGCGATCGGTCCGGCGGATGCCAGTCCCGATCAGGCGCCGTGCCGTGCCCGCCACTCGATGAATGTGTCGAGGCCCGCGCGGTTGTTCAGGACGTTGTCGCCGTCATCCGGGTTCGATGCGCGCCAGCGCTTGACTTCGGCGTCGCCCAGGTGCCGCTCGCGGTACTCGAGTGGGTCGACCCACTCGTAGCCGCTGTGTTCGTCGCTGATCACGACTTCGCCGTCCTCGCAGCGCGCGGCGAAGCGCAGGCTGAGGATGTCCATCCCGTAACCCTTGAGGTGGACCGTGGTGACGAGGTCGACCGGGCCCGACGGAACGATGCCGGCCTCCTCGAACAGCTCGCGCAGCGCTGCCTCCCGCGGGTTCTCGCCCGGGTCGAGCATGCCGCCGGGCACGCTCCAGAACCCGGTCATCATGCCGCCGGCGCGGTGCAGCATCAGGATGTTGTCGCCGCGCATGGCGTAGACGCCTGCTGCCAGGGCGTAGGTGATCCGCTCCGGAGTCGCTTCGTTCGTCACCGGCTAGACCGCGGTCGGCGGGACGTATTCGCCCCATTCCTCGCGGAGAACGCCGCACATCTCGCCTAGCGTTGCGTACGTGCGCACCGCCTCGAGGATGGCGGGCATCAGGTTCTCGGCGCCGCGGGCTCCATCGCGAAGGCGCTGGAGCGAGGCCTCGACGGCCCCGTTGTCGCGTTCCGACTTCACCCGCGCGAGGTTGTCGAGCTGCGACTGCACCACCGCGAGGTTCGGGCGGAAGATCGGCGTGGCGTCCTCGTCCGGGTCGATGAAGTCGTTCACTCCGACGATGATGCGGTCGCCGGACTCGATCTCGCGTTGGTACGCGACGGCGGCTTCCTGGATCTCGGACTGCACGTAGCCGGTCTCGACCGCCGCGACGGCGCCGCCGATGTCCTCGACGCGGTGCATGATCGCGTTCGCAGCGTCCTCGAGTTCGTTGGTGAGCCACTCGACGTAATACGAGCCGGCCATGGGGTCGATGGTGTCGGCCGCGCCCGACTCGTGGGCGATGATCTGCTGCGTCCGGAGCGCAATCTGCTGCGCCTCCTCGGTGGGGAGCGCGAGCGCCTCGTCGTAGCAGGAGAGAGCGAGCGACTGCACGCCGCCGACCACGGCCGCGAGCGACTGGATGGCGGCGCGCGCGATGTTGTTCAGTGGCTGCTGCGCGGTCAGCGTCGAGCCGCCCGTCTGGGTGTGGGTGCGCAGCATCAGCGAGTTGGGATTCTTCGCGCCGTAGCGGTCCTGGAGGAGGCGCGCCCACATCCGGCGCAGCGTGCGGTACTTCGCGATCTCCTCGAAGAAGTTGTTGTGCGTGTTGAAAATCCACGAGATGCGCGGAGCCACATCGTCGATGTCAGCGCCGCGGCCAACGCACTCATCGAGGTAGGCGATGGCGTTCGCGAACGCGAAGGCGATCTCCTGCGCGGCGGTGCTGCCAGCCTCGCGGATGTGGTAGCCCGAGACCGAGATGGAGTTGAACTTCGGTGCGTGCTCAGCGCAGTAGGTAATGAGGTCGGCAGCGAGCCGGACCGACTGCGCCGGCGGGAAGATGTACGTCCCTCGCGCCACGTACTCCTTGAGCACGTCGTTCTGCGCGGTCCCCATCACCACCGAGCCCTCGTGCCCCTGCTTCTCCGCCGCGACGATGTACATCGCCACGAGGATCGAGGCCGGAGCGTTGATCGTCATCGAGGTGGAGATCGTGTCGAGTGGGATGTTGCGGAAGAGCCGCTCCATGTCATCGAGCGTGTCGATCGCCACGCCGACCTGGCCCACCTCGCCGGCCGCCATCGGGTCGTCCGAGTCGTAGCCGGTCTGCGTCGGGAGGTCGAACGCCGTGGAGAGGCCGGTCTGGCCGTTCTCGATCAGCATGCGGAAGCGCTCGTTCGTCTCCTCGGCCGTGCCGAAGCCCGCGTACTGCCGCATCGTCCAGAGGCGCCCGCGGTACATCGTGGGCTGCACGCCTCGAGTGAAGGGGAACTGGCCGGGGAAGCCGACATCGCGCAGGTAGTCGAGGTCCGGGATGTCGGCGGGTGTGTAGACGCGGTGCGTCTCGGCCGAACTGGAGCGGAACTCCTTGCGTCGTTCAGGGAAACGGTCGAGCACGCGGCTGAGGACGCGCTCCTCCCACTCGCGCCTGGCGTCGGAGACGGCGGCGGCGTCGGACTGGGTGCGTTCGGCTTGCTGGGTCATGACGGACTCCCCGTCGAGTTCGTAGGGTGGCGATGGCCTTCCGACGATACTAGCGGATGGCCTCACACCCCACCGTCGACCGGCGTATCAGGCGGTCAGGATCGGAACGTCGTAAGCCCTTATGCGAGGGTCCCGGGTTACGACCGTCAATCGCTCGACCTGCGCCTGCGCGACGAGCATGCGGTCGAACGGATCGTCGTGGTGATGCGGGAGCTCGCCAGCCGCGAGGGCATGCTGGACAGAGATGGCGAGCGGCTCGAACTGATGCTGCCTCAGCCGCTCCTCGAGATCGTCGGGCGCTTCGAGCTTGCCGATGCCCTTCTTGGTCGAGATCTCCCAAGCGCTGGCGGCGCTGACGAACACGATCTGATCCTCGCGGGCGATGGCCTCGCGAGCCTCGTCAGACAGCGTTGGATCGGCGCTCAACCACCAGAGCAGCGTGTGGGTATCAAGCAGCAGACTCATGTGCTCTCACCGCGAAACGCCGCCGCGACCTCCTCCGGTAGGATGTCGAAGTCATCAGCGATGGTGACTCGGCCTTCCCAACCGCCCGGTGTACGCGGCCCGCGCTGGGTGCGATAAGGCACCAGTCGTGCCACGGGCTTCCCCGCCCTCCCTATGACGATCTCCTCGCCATGTTCGACGCGATCGAGTAGCCGCGAGAGGTGGGTCTTCGCTTCGTGCACGTTCACTTGTTGGACCACAGTGGCCTCCGGTCATGAAGTGGACTAATCTTAGTCTACTCCACCCCGGTTGCGCGGAGTCCGGGGTCTAGCCCAGCGCCTCCACCATCACCTGTGCCTCGCCGAGGATCACGTCGGTCCCCGCCTGGTTCGCAACGTTCGTGTCGAGCGTGACGCGGCTGCGCTCCGCGTCGACTTCTTTCACCGTGACCGTCGCCGTGAGCGTGTCCCCGGCGCTCACGGGAGCGCGGAAGCGCAGGCTCTGGCTGAGGTAGATGACGACGGACTCCGGGGCGAGCTTTGTGCCGAGGGCTGCCGAGATCAGGCCCGCGCCCAGCATCCCGTGCGCGATCGGCGCCTTGAAGCGGGTGCGCGCGGCATAGGCGGCGTCCTGGTGCAACGGGTTCGTGTCGCCGCTGACTTCGGCGAACTTGGCGATGTCGTCCACAGTGATCGTCTTCTGGAACGTTGCCGAGGCGCCGACCTCGAGGCCCTGCACGTTGTCTGCCATGGTTGGTCGCCTCCAGTTGCGTCCGAGGGTTGCCAGTCGATGAGAACCGGCGCATCGTAGATGCCGAGCGCGGGCCCCTTCAACCGCACGAGATGGTCCGGCCTTCGGCCGTTCTGCGCCTTTCCGTCAATTTCCTCAAATAAATATGCACTAACGTTGACTCGGAACGGAGTCCGGCGTACCGTTGTTGTGCGCCCCGGAAGGACCATACGTACGCATGCAGCGTGCAAGAGGCACCCGTGACGAGGTCGTGCGCATCCTCCACGAAGAGGGGCCGAGTCTCGCCTCGGAGCTTGCGGCGAAGATCGGCGTCTCGGAGGGGGCGATTCGGCGGCACATGGACATCATGGCCGCGGAGGGCCTCGTCGAGACGGCGCTCGAGCGTCATGGGCGCGGGCGTCCGGCGACGCGCTACTCGCTGACGGTCGCGGGGGAGGAGCGGACCGCTGCGCAGCACTACCAGAAGCTGCTGGACCGGCTTTACCCTGCACTCTCGCGGCTGCCTCACGACGCAGTGACCGGACAGGATGGGCTGACCATCCTCGAGCGTGTGTTCGACGAGATCGCGAGCGAGGTGGCGCGAGAGTATGCGCCGCGGGTGTACGGCGAAGTCCTCGATGAGCGCGTGGCGCAGGTCGCCCAGGCGCTCCGCGAGGAGGGCATCCTCGAAGATGTGGTCGACGAGGGTGACATGTACCGCCTGCGCAACGTCGGCTGTCCCTACCGTTCGACGGCAGGGGAGACGCACGTGGCGTGCGCGGCGGACCGCCGAATCATCGAGCTGCTCGTCGACGCGCCGGTCGCCCAGGTGGCGACGGTCGCCGACGGGGCGGCGAACTGCGAGTACCTCGTCCGCAAGGTCGAGCAGATAGCACGTGAGGCCGGGAGTGCGGCGGGGGTCGCGCCGGCCGTCAGTGGCAAGGAAACGAAGCGCAGCTGATGAGCAATCCGATCCTCGAGCTCCGCGACCTCAGGGTGAGCATCACCGAGAAGCCCGACATCCAGATCATCAAGGGTGTCGACCTGGTGATCCGCCCTGGTGAGGTCCACGCGTTGATGGGCCCGAACGGGTCCGGCAAGAGCACGCTGGCGAGCGCGATCGCCGGCAGCCCGGCGTACACCGTCGACAGCGGCCAGATCGTCCTCAAGGGCGAGGACATCACCGAGGCGAAGCCGGACGAGCGCGCACGCAAGGGCATGTTCCTCTCGTTCCAGTACCCAACGGCGCTTCCCGGCGTGACGATGGTGAACATGCTGCGCATGGCGATGAAGGCGCGCCGCGGCGGCGAGGAAGTGCCCGCACGCGAGTTCCTGGAACAGCTGCGCGCCACGCTCAAGACGCTCAAGATGGACGAGGAGTTCGCGCGGCGCTATGTAAACGAGGGTTTCTCCGGCGGCGAGAAGAAGCGCGCCGAGATCCTCCAGTTGGGCATGCTGCGCCCCGACCTCGCCATCCTGGATGAGACCGACTCGGGCCTCGACGTCGATGCGCTGCGCACGGTGGCCGAGGGCGTGAACGAGTTGAGGACGCCCGACATCGGCGTGCTCATCATCACGCACTACGAGCGCATCCTGAACTACATCAAGCCCGACTTCGTGCACATTCTCGTGGACGGTCGCATCGTTCGCTCCGGCGGCGCCGAGCTGGCGGTGCAGATCGAGAACGAGGGCTACGACCCAATCATGCGCGAGATCGGCGCCCTGGAAGGGGTGACCTCGTGACCACGACCAAGCCAGAGCTCGCCATCGGCGAGTACAAGTGGGGTTTCCACGACAAGGAGAAGCCGCTTTTCATCGCGGAGAAGGGTCTGAACGAGGCCGTTGTCCGCCAGATCTCGGAGATGAAGAGCGAGCCCGAGTGGATGCTCGAGCAGCGTCTCGACGCCCTGCAGACGTTTTTCGAGAAGCAGAATCCGCCGTGGGCGGGCAGCCCGGAGCTGCTCGAGGCGCTCAACTTCGACGACATCCACTACTTCGTGCGCGCCACGGATCGTGACGCCTCGAGCTGGGACGACGTCCCCGAGTACATCAAGGACACCTTCGACAAGCTCGGCATCCCCGAGGCGGAGAAGCAGTTCCTCGCTGGAGCGGGCGCCCAGTATGACTCCGAGGTCGTCTACCACAACATCCGCGAGGACCTCGCCAAGAAGGGCGTGATCTTCCTCGGTATGGACCAGGCGCTGGCAGAGTATCCGGAACTGGTGCAGGAGTACTTCGGCACGGTTGTGCCGGCCGGCGACAACAAGTACGCGGCGCTGAATTCGGCAGTGTGGTCCGGCGGCTCGTTCATCTATGTGCCGCCCGGCGTGCATCTCGACGTGCCGCTGCAGGCCTACTTCCGCATCAACACGGAGAACATGGGCCAGTTCGAGCGGACGCTGATCATCGCGGACGAGGGCTCGTACGTGCACTACGTCGAGGGCTGCACCGCCCCGATCTACAGCACCTCCTCGCTGCACTCGGCGGTGGTCGAGATCATCGTGAAGAAGAACGCGCGCGTTCGCTACACGACGATCCAGAACTGGTCGAACAACGTCTACAACCTCGTGACGAAGCGCGCGTACGCGTACGAGAACGCCGTCATGGAGTGGGTGGACGGCAACATCGGCAGCAAGCTGACGATGAAGTACCCGTCGGTCTACCTGATGGAGCCGGGCGCACACGGCGAGATCCTCTCGCTGGCCTTCGCCGGCGACGGGCAGCATCAGGACGCGGGCGGCAAGATCGTCCACGTCGCGCCGAACACCACGAGCGCGATCGTCTCGAAGTCCGTCTCGCGCGGGAACGGCCGCACGTCGTACCGCGGCCTGCTCAAGGTGTACGAGGGCGCCACGAAGTCGTCGTCGACGGTGCGCTGTGACGCGCTGCTGCTCGACGAGTTCTCCCGCTCGGACACCTACCCGACGATGGAGATCGGCGAGGAGCAGGTGAATATCGGGCACGAGGCCTCGGTCTCGAAGCTCGGTGAGGACCAGCTCTTCTACCTGATGTCGCGCGGCATCCCCGAAGAGGACGCCGCCAAGATGGTCGTCAACGGCTTCGTCGAGCCGATCGTGAAGGAACTCCCGATGGAGTACGCGATCGAGCTCAACCGGCTCATCGAGCTGCAGATGGACGGCGCCGTCGGCTAGACCGCCGACTTCAGCACCCGATTGCACAGTCCGGCCTCCGGAGTGGAGAGCGCATGATCACAACCAGCACCGATCACTACACGGAGGCGGCGATCGCCGCCTCCTCGACCGCCCGCAAGGAGCCGGCCTGGCTCACCGAGCGCCGTGTCGAGGCCGCCCGAGCCTTTGCCGCGCTGCCGATGCCGACGCCGCAGCTTCGGCCCTGGCGCTACACCGACATCGTCGGCCTCGACATCACGGCCCACGCTCCCGCGGACTCGGCGATCACCGTCCAGGGCACCGCCCCGAAGGGTGGCTACGCCGGCACGTTGAGCGGTGCGCTCGGCTCCTTCGGTGAAGTGATCCAGCAGCACCTCGGCAGCGTTGTCACGGCCACCGAAGGCAAGTTCTCGGCCGCGAACGCGGCCCTGTGGACGCCTGGCGCGTTCGTTTACGCGCCGCGAGGCAAGACCTTTGACGCGCCCGTCGTCGTCACGGTAGGCGCTGGCTCGCATCCGGGCCGGGCAATCTACCCGCGGCTGCTCGTCGTCACGGAAGAGCAGTCGGACGTGACCATCGTCCTCCGCACCGTGTCCGGTGAAGCGCCCTTGCTCGCGTCGGGTGTTGTCGAGGTGGTCGCCGGACAGGCCTCCCGCGTCCGCGTACTCCTCGACGAGCGCTGGGGTAACGCGACCCAGGAGTTCAGCACTATCCGCAGCCGAATCGGCAGGGACGCGGACGTGCACGTCGCGACGCTCGTCATCGGGGGTCGCGTCGTGAAGCAGACCATCGAAGGCGAGCTCGTGGGCGAGGGAGGCACATCGGTCATCCGTGGTGTCGCGCTCGGCGACAGCGAGCAGCACTTCGATTTCGTGACGCTGCAGGACCACGCTGCGCCGAAGACCGTATCGGACGTCGAGATCAAATCCGCACTCGCCGGCGCCTCACGCTCCGTGTACTACGGCGTGACGCGGGTGGGGGAAGGTGCGAACGGCGCTGATGCGAACCAGACCAACCGCAACCTGCTGCTCTCGGACCGTTCGAAGGCTGACTCCGACCCGGTCCTCGAGATCCTGATCGCGGATGTCGTGCGTTGCGGACACGGCGCCACCGTCGGCCCCGTCGACGAGGAAGCGCTCTTCTACCTGCAGTCGCGCGGCCTCGACTATCGCACGTCACTCCAGCTGCTGATCTACGGCTTCTTCCAGTCTGTGGCAGAGGACATCGAGGTGCCCGGCGTCACGGACCAGCTGTACGAGCTGGTGGTCGAGAAGCTGGAGCACGCAGAACTGGGGCACTGATGCTGGAGCAAGCCGGCAGGCCGGCAGAGCCGAGTGGGGCCGCCTCGGACGTCCCCCCGGGCGAGGTCCGCGTGATGCAGTGCGCCGGCGGGCGCGAGGTTGCCGTGAGCAACATCGACGGCGAGTACTTCGCCATCGACAACATCTGCACCCACGACGGGGGACCGCTCGGCGAGGGCAAGCTGCAGCGAGGACGGGTGATCTGTCCGCGCCACGGGGCGGCTTTCGACGCGCGGACGGGCAAGGTGCTGACGCTCCCGGCCGTCCGCAGCGTGAACGCCTACCCAGTCACGGTCGACGGCGACGACCTGTACATCGACTGCTCGGGGTCCGGCTGATCCCGCGGAACTCGGAGGCGTCCACGTGACGCTCGACTACCGACCGTTCGACCTCGAGATGATCCGGCGCGACTTCCCGATCCTCAAGCGGGAAGTGCACGGCAAGCAGCTCGTGTACCTGGACAACGCTGCCACCTCGCAGCGGCCGGTGCAGGTCATCGCGGAGATCACGCGCTTCTACCGCGACACCAACGCGAACATCCACCGCGGCGTGCACACGCTCTCGATGGAGGCGACCGAGCAGTACGAGGGCGTGCGCGAGAAGCTGCGCGCGCTGATCAACGCGCCACGAGCCGACGAGATCGTATTCACCAGCGGAACCACGATGTCGCTCAACCTCGTCGCTCGAGGCTGGGGGCGCAAGCACCTCGAGGCCGGCGACGAGGTCGTGCTCTCCGAGATCGAGCACCACTCGAACATCGTGCCGTGGCAGATGCTGCGCGACGAGATCGGGATCGTGCTGCGCTTCATCCCGATGCTGCCGGACGGCACGCTCGACCTCGAGGTAGCGCGGTCGCTGATCGGCGAGCGGACGAAGCTCGTCTCGATCACCCACGCCTCGAACGCGCTCGGCACGATCGTGCCGGTCGACGAGATCGTGGCGCTGGCGAAGGCGCAGGGCGCGCTCGTTTGCCTCGATGGGGCACAGAGCGTGCCGCACATGCCGGTCGACGTGCAGGCGCTCGGCGTCGACTTCCTGGCGTTCTCCGGCCACAAGATGCTCGGCCCAACGGGCACGGGCGTCCTCTGGGCGCGGATGGACGTCCTCGAGACGATGGATCCGATGTTCGGCGGCGGCGACATGATCCTCACCGTGAGCCTCGAGCAGTCAACGTGGAACGACATTCCGTACCGCTTTGAGGCCGGCACGCCGAATATCGCGGGCTTCGTCGGTCTGGGCACGGCCGTTGACTACCTGCGCTCGCTCGGGATGGAGAGGGTGCGCGAGCACGAGGTCGAACTGGTCGACTACGCGCTGCGCCGCCTCGGCGATGTGCCCGGCGTCAGCATCTTCGGTCCGCCCGAGGCAGAGCGCCGGGGCGGCGTCATCTCCTTCGACCTCGAAGGTGTGCATCCGCACGACATCGGGCAGGTGCTCGACAGCCACGCCGTCGCGATCCGCACGGGACACCACTGCGCGCAACCGGTGATGACGGCGCTGAACGTGCCCGCGACGGCGCGTGCTTCGTTCTACATCTACAACACGACGGCCGAGGTGGACGCGCTCGCGACCGCGGTCGAGGAGGCAGCGAGGTTCTTCGGCAATGGCCGCTGACCTGGACGACCTGTACCGCGAGATCATTCTCGACCACTACCGCAGCCCGAGGCGGAAGGGACATCTCGAGCAGCACACGCACGCCGCAGATGGCGCCAACCCGCTGTGCGGCGATCAAATCACGGTCGAGTTGGCCGTCTCGGACGGTATGATCGAAGAGGTGGCGTTCTCAGGGCAGGGTTGCTCCATCTCGCAGGCGTCGGCCTCCATGATGAGTGACTTCGTCGCCGGGCGCTCGGTGGGGCAGGCGCTCGAGGGTGCTCAGGCCTTCCAGCGCATGATGACCGAGGGTGAGCCACCGGAAGAGGAAGCGTTCGCGGACATCGAGGCGCTGAGCGGCGTCGCGAAGTTCCCGGTCCGCGTGAAGTGCGCCTCGTTGAGCTGGAAGACGCTCGAACAGGCGCTTCAGCACGGAGCGAACGGGGCCGCCGCCCCCGTGAGCACCGACGAGAGGACGGCAACCGATGAGTGACGCAACCCAGACGACGACCGAGCGCCCGAACGTCGACCAGATTCGCGAGGTCGTGCGCATGGTGCAGGACCCCGAGTTGCGGATGAGCATCGTCGACCTCGGCCTCGTCTACGACATCGACATCGACGACGACGGCCTCGTGACCATCGACCTCACGCTGACGAGCCCGGCGTGTCCGATCGGCCCGATGATCCAGGGTCAGGCCTACCACCTGCTGACGCAGATGGACGGCGTGGAGGACGTCGAGGTGAACCTCGTCTGGGACCCGCCCTGGGACCCGAAGACGATGGCCTCCGAGGAGGTCAAGATGATGCTGGGCATCTGGTAGAACCCCGCACTGAGCACCGGACGAACAGCCCCGGCATCCGCCGGGGCTGTTTCGTGCGAGGCTGGTAGCAGGCGCGAACCCTCTCCCTCCGCTCGCCCTGAGCCTGTCGAAGGGCGTTCCAGGGTTCCCCGTCCGCGCGCTGCCGAACGTGCTTCAACAGGCTCAGCACGAACGGGAGGGGGCCGTGAGGCTTACGGCTGCCCGCGCACCTCGTGCCACCTGATCTCCCAGCGCTCCTCATCGCCATCGCGCGAGCACGGGAAGGTTGGGCTCCGCGATGTGCCGGTGCAGTCGCCGAAGATGAGTTGCGTCGTATCGATGCGTACCACGTCGTTCTCGATGGTCACCGGGAAACGGTCCAGATCGCGCGGCGCGGGCCCGTTGTACCTCCGGCCGTCGACGTAGAAAGCCCCTCCGCTACGCGAGCGGTACGTCGGATCGTCTTGGCCTGTCTCCCAGTTGAACCGGTCCACGGACTGCCCCAGGTGGCGGTCCCTCGAGAACAGCGCCGACACCTCGCCGTCCTCGAGGCGCACCAGCCAGATGCCATAGGGAAGGTCGTTCGAGCCCGTGCCCATGTCGAACGGGCGGAAAAAGACCGGCTCACCGGGCGTGAGCTCGTCGAGGTGGTACGTGGCCGACTCTGGCCGTCGGGAGTCGTCGTCCGGGACAACCGTGGCGATAAGGACGGCGACGATGAGTGCGGCAGCGCCCAGCACCAGGACGAAGAAAAGGGTGCGCTGAAACGAGGTGAGGACCACTCAATCCCCCGGCCAGCTGATCCGCTCGGTGACCGTCTCGCCGGGCACGGAGCAAAGCAGCTCCTCCTCGTCCTCGGCGGGTACGACACCCGCCGCGCACCGGCCGAGGATCGCTTGCGTCACGTCGATACGGACGATATCGCCGTCCAGCTCGGTGGCGAAGCGGTCGAGGTCGCGTGGCGCAGGTCCGAAGACACGGCTGCCGTCGAGGAGGAACGCGGAGCCCGTGCACGGTCCGCGGAAGCCCGGGCCCTCGGGCAGGCTGCCGCCGAGCACGTCGAAGTCCACGCTGCAGCCGAGGTGGGGGTCGCGGGAGAAGAGCGCGAGCACGTCGTCGAATTCGTCGCGTACGAGCCACATGCCGAGGGGCGCCCCTCGCGGGTCATACCCCATGTTGAACGGGCGGTAGTAGAGCGGCGAGTTCTCGACCAGGCGGTCAAGCTCGATCGTGGCGCTCGACGGGCCCGTCCGGAGTGGCACGAGCCACGCCACGCAGCCTGCGACGAACCCCAGCGCCACGAGGAGGACCATCGCCAGCATCGCGAGGCGCGTCCACGGATTGCGCACTGGCGCTGGAGCGTCCGCTCGCTCGATCACGCTGTCCGTGCCTTCCCACCCGGGTTCTCGGCTGCGTCTAAGCCGTCGAGTTGGCGCGGGGTTGAGGCTATTCCTACCATAGCCCCACCGTCCGGAGCGCCGCCGCCGGACACCCATCGCGCCGACCCGGAGTCCGCAGTATGACCCAGCCGGTCTGGCACCGGTCGAGCTATCCGCGCCGCCTGCTGCTCCGGCTGGGTGCGAGGACGGCGATCGTGGCGCCGCTGCTGCTTGCCGGGTGCGGCGGCGGGGACTCCGAGGACCTCCCCACGGTCGTCGCCCCGAACGAGCTGCCGATGCTCGCGGCCGACGCAGGCGGGCAGCAGTTCCGCCACGGAGGCAGCCTCACCATCGGGCTAGCCCGAGGCTCCCTCGCGGAGGCGCTCCAGCCCTTCGTCTACTCCACGCTCGTGTCGGTAGACCGGCGGAGCGGCGCGGTCTACGGCGACCTCGCGGAGTCGGTGGAGTCGGACGGCGATCTCACGGTCGTCTTCACGCTGCGCGAGGAGATCCGCTTTCACCCGAACGCCCAACAGCTCGCGGGAGCCCTCACGTCCGCGGACGTGAAGCGCGAGTTCACCGATCGCACGATCCGCGGCGAGTACCTCTTTACCGAGGTCGTCGCCGCGGTCGAGGCGCCCGACCCGCGGCGCGTCGTGCTCCGCCTCCGTGGCCCGTTCGGCCTGCTCTTCGAGTTCCTTTCGGATCCGTCACGCGCGGGCATCCGCGGGCGGAGTGCCATCCCCGGGCTGGAAGATGTTGTCGGCCTCGACGCCTCGCAACTGATGATCGGCAGTGGACCGTTCATTCCTGCCAGTGCCGATAGCGAGGGCGTCGTGCTGGTCGCGAATCCCCTGTACCACCGCGCTCGGCTCCCGCTCCTCGAGCGGCTGACCATCCGGCCGTTCGAGGACGAGGCGGCGCAGACCCGCGCGCTGCAGAGCGGAACGGTCGACTATGCACACCACCTGTCGAGGGCGACTGCCGAAGCGGCGGCATCGCGGGAGACTCTTCGACCGCTCACGCGGCCCGGCACCGGGCTGATCGGCCTTGGGCTGTCCCTCGTGCCGGAGAAGGGCGGCCTCGCCGTCAGCCATGTCCCCCAGTTCCAGGATCAACGAGTGCGCCGCGCCGTCGCGCGCTCGCTCGACCGCGCGGCGCTTCTCGACGCGACCGGCGGCCAAACGAGCGGCCCAGTAGGGCCGGCGTTCGCCGCCGACGCACTCCCTGCCCAGGAGCTCGAAGAGCACGACCTCTATCGCGTTGACCTCGACGATGCGCGCGCGCTCCTCGAGGCGGCAGGCGCCGTGGAACTGCCGTTCAACCTGCGGACGCCTGACCAGTCTCCCGAGCGTGAGATCGCAGACGCCGTGGCGGGAATGCTGCGCGAGGCCGGGTTCGATGTCCGGAGGCAGTCGCACGACCCGTCGGACTGGAGCGGTTCGTTCATGGCGGGCGATTTCCAGTCGACCGTGTTCCACATCCGTGAACTCGCGACGCCGGACCTCGGTCTACGCCTGCATACCTCGGAGGGCATCGAAGCCGGGTACTCGCTGTGGGGCTACTCGAACCCCGTATACGACGCCCAGGTGCGCGATGCTCTGAGGGTGCTGGCGCCCGCGGCGCGTGCGGAGCGCAGCCGCGAGGCGCAGCGAACCCTGCTCGAAGACGTCCCCGCGATGTTCCCGATCGCCGCGCCGGTCGAGCGGGCCTCGCTCCGCGCCGACATCGAGGGGTTCGAGTGGGACGCCTACGACTTCAACCGGCGTTGGCTCTCGGCACGCTGGAGCGTCGGAGCAGCGGAATAGCCCGCTCGCGGACCCCGACCCGGCGGGGGTGTAGCATCGGCTCGTGGACGAAACGCCGACCCAATGAGCCATCTCGACGCCTTCGACCTCGATTCCCTGCGCGACGGCCTGGAAGAAGCGGTCCGCGAGGCCGGCGATGCCATCCTCAACGTGCTGAAGCAGGACACGATCCGCGTAGGCCACAAACGCGGCGAGGGGCCGGTCACCGAGGCAGATCACGCCGCGGACGACGTCCTCCACCGGCGGCTGCTCGAGCTCGTGCCGGACGCCCATTGGCTGTCCGAGGAGTCAGAGCAGATCGCGCCGCTCATCCGTGGCGAGCCGACTTGGGTCGTCGATCCGCTGGACGGCACGCGCGAGTTCCTCCGCGGGCTCCCCGAGTGGGGGGTGTCCGTTGGCCTGTTCGTCGACGACCGGCTCGTCCTCGGCGCCGTCGGTCTGCCGACGTCAGGCACGGTGCACTCAGGCCTGTTGGCGGGCGAACGGCGGGAGACGCGAAAGAACGGCGAGGCCATCTCCGTCCTCTCCGGCGCTAGCGAGGTGCGCCGTGTCGTGGTGTCGCGCAACGACTACGAGTGGCGTCGCATCCAGTACCAGATCCCGTACGACGTCTATCCGTGCGGCTCCGCCGTGATGAAGCTCGCGCACGTCGCGGACGGGGAAGCCGACATCTACTTCTCGACTGGACCGCGATCGGTCTGGGACGTTGCCGGCGGGGCGGCCGTCCTCGAAGCCGCTGGGGGCGCGCTGATCCAGTTCAACGGGAAGCCGCTCGTTCTGTCGCCCCAGCGCATCCGCGTTCCCGCCTACGTCGCTGCCGAGCCAAGCCTCGCAGTGCAGTTCCTCCGGAGGCTGGGGGCGCGGATCTAGCCGCCTCTCGGGGGAGGGGGGCCGGCCGCGGGAGACCGCCGGGGATGCAGCGCGCGATGCGGGTCCTAGGATGGGGCCATGTCCGAGGAATTCGTGCGCGTGACCGTCGCTTTCTTCGCGATCATCGACCCGATCGGGAACATCCTCGTGTTCCAGGCGATCGCCGGGCTCAGCCCGCCCCGAGAGCGGGCCGCGATCGCACTCCTTGCGGTGACCGTCTCCTTCGCCCTGATCACAGTCTTCGCCCTCGGGGGCGAGGTGGTGCTCGACTTCCTCGGGATCGCGACCGAGTCGTTCCAGATTGCAGCGGGCATCCTGCTTGTGCTCCCTGCGATGCGGCTGGTCGAGCGGGGCGTCATCTTCGACAGCGACGAGCAGGCCCCAGCCTCGGGGCTGGACGCGGCTGTCGTGCCGCTTGCGCTGCCAATGGTGAGCGGCCCGGGAGCGCTCGCCCTCGCAACGACTTCGGCAGCGGAGTTCGGTCAGGGACTGACACTCGCGGCGGCCGGGGTCGTGCTGGTGTTGACGCTGTTGGTGTTCCTCGCGTCCGCAGCGCTCACGGCCATGCTCCATCCGAGCGTGCTGAAGGCGGCCGCGCGCGTCGTGGGCGTGGTGCTGATGGCGCTCGCGGTCGACTTCATCGTGACGGGCTGGCAGGCGCTCGCGGCGTAAGCCCCCGGCTGTGGGGTTCAGTCGCCGCGGCGCGCGTAGATGGCGATCAGCGGATCGGCGTCGGGAGGCGAGCGGTCGACGAACCGCGGCTCCTCCCAGCCACCGGACAGCACGAAGTACGAACCGACGAGACGGACGCGGTCATCCATCGAAAGTGCCTGCCAGACGGCGACGGCCTTGTCGGGGAACATCCGGTGCGAGATCGCGACGATGTGCAGGCCCCCCGGCTTCAGCACCTTGTGCACGGCTTGGAAGACCTCGAGCGGCCGCACAAGGTACTGCACCGAGAAGGCGTTGAGCACAACATCGAACTCCCCCTCGCCGTAGGGCGGCGCAGGGTCGCGGTTGAGGTTGTGCACCTCGAAGTCGTGCAGGCGCTCGTTGCGCGCAAGCTCCTGCCGGTTGAGGCCAAGCCCGGAGACGCGCGTCAACGGCAGATCGCGGGGCAGATGCGAGACCCACGAGGACATGAGGTCGAGCACGCTCGCATGCGGCGGGATCAAGTCGTGGTAGAGCTGCGTCAGCGCCTCGATGGTGGCGTCGTCCACGTGATTCACAAAGCGCGGCTGGCTGTAGAAGAGCTCGTCCGGCCGAGGGTCGTGGCGCTCGAAGAAGTCCGGCGGATACGAGGGAGGGCCTGCGCCGCCGGGTTCGGTCGTCACGCTCGGCAGTGTTGCATCAGCGCGCGGCTGTTTGAACGACCAGCGAGCCGTGCAGGCCCTCGTGGCCCGGTACGACGCAGACGAAGCCGAGAGCGCCCGTCTCTGGTGCGCGGACGCGGATGATCGCGTCCCCGTCCGGGCCGACGCGGGTGTCGATGCCTTCCCCACCGGTTGCGCCCGTCAGCACGAACTGGTGCGGCGCCCCAGCGCTGCCCGCCAGCACGAACTCCACGACCTCGCCCGGCGCGACGTCGATGCCAGCGAGGTCGAGCGTACCGGTGGACGCGTCGACGACGACGGTCCTCGAAACGACGGCGCCCGACAGATCGGCGCTCAATGGTGTCAGCGTGTGGGAGTGATCGCCCTGGTAGATGCCCCAGGCTACGGCGAGTGCCACGACGATTCCCGCCGCCACCCGGCGAGAGGGGAGCGGGATGCGAGGGACACGCGCACTCGGGAGACCAACGGCCATAAAGCCAGTGTAGGCGATTCAGGGCGCCTCGCGCCGCCTACCGCGGACGGGCGCCACCGAGGTTTCACGCCCCGTTCGGGGTCGGCGCGAGGCCGCCGCGCCTCGACTGGCCGGGCCGACCTCAACTTCGCGCGCGCGAGGCTCAGATTCGATGTCCGGCTCGGATTCGGGCGTGTGGTCGATCGTGACGCTGCGGAACTCGCGGTTCACGGCGAAGATGAGCAGCGCACCTCCGGCGACGATCGCGCCGAAGATTGCCTGCGCGAGTTGGGCCCCGATGGCCTCGGCGAGGAACCCTGCGGCCGCCGCCCCGAGCGTGGTCATCGCCCGATCGAGCGAGAGCAGACTGATGACGCGGCCGCGCATGCGCTCAGGCGCCGCATGGAGCAGTGTCGCGTTGCTGAGCGAGAAGTAGCTCGTCTGCATGCTCCCAACGAGCGTGATCAGCGCGAGCGGCAGCACGAGGCCGACGGGTCGCGGTAGGTAGGTGGCGAGGGAGAACGCGATCAGCAGCCCGCCGAAGATCGTGACCACTGCGGGCATGATCACGCCAAGGCGCCTCGGCTGTCGGTTGGCGATGAAGAGCGCCGCCACGAGCGCCCCCACTCCCGAGAGCGAGAGCATGAAGCCGAGCCCGCCCTCGCCGATCTCGAGCACGTTCACGGCGAAGAGCGGAGCGAACACCTGCATGTAGGACATGCCGAAGGTGAAGTAGACGAGCGAGAGCAACAGGATGCCGCGAATCGCGGGCGCGTTCATCGCGTAGCGCGCACCCTCGACGAGGTCGCGCACCGCGTTGCCGGCCGTGCGGGCGGTGGTCCGCTTCGGCATAGGCGGCACGCGGAGCAGGTACGTCGCCACGACGGCGCCGACGTAGATGAACGGCAGCAACGCGAACGTGCCCTTGATGCCGAGGAATGCGAGCGAGAAGCCGGCTGCGGCAGCGCCCGCGATCCGCATGGTGTTCTGCGTCGCACTGAGGAGCGCGACCGCGTTCGTCACACGGTCCGCCGGCACGATGGTCGGGATCAGGGACTGGCGCGCGGGCTGATCGAACGCCATCAGAGTGCCCCGCAGGAACATCGCGACGTAGATATGCCAGAGTTCCAGATTGTTCGTCAGCAGCAGCGTCGCGAATACGATCTCGAGCAGCAGCACGAGCGACTTGTCGATGAGCAGCAACTTGCGCCGGTCGAACCAGTCCGTAATGACGCCGGCCCACACTCCGAAGAACAACTGTGGCAGCGTCCGCATCGCCACCACGCCGCCGAGGTGCGCGGCCGAACCGGTGATCTCGAGCACCAGAAGCGGGCGTGCTACCTGCTCCATCCACAGTGCGAACGCGTGGCAAACCTGCCCCAACCAGAGGTAGCGGTAGTCCCGAATGCGGAGCGAGGAGAACGTCTCCAGCAGGCCCCCGCTCCGGTCACGTTCGACGGGCGCGTGATGCAAACGCTCGCTCCTCCAGCACGCGGCGAGAGACGTTGGGTTCGCCTGTGTATCCAGCGTAACCCTGCGACCCTAACCCGAACCCTCGTCGAAGGTCCAGCCAGCCTTACGATCGCGTGCCCGAGGCGGCTTCGAGGCGGCGCGCGAGGTCGAGGAGGTCCTCGATGCGTGTCACGTTGGGGTGGAACTCGAGTCCGCGGTTCCGAGGCCAGTCGCGAAGGTAGATGCGGGCGTTCGAACGCTGTGCGATCAGCTGGGCCGTACGCCCGTCGTCGTCGACATGCTCCTCGGCTCCCAGTCGCTCGATGGCCTCGAGCTTGTAGTGCGGGCTGGCGCGGTCGGTGTCGTTGATCAGGACGTCATCGACGAAGTGAGCCATCCCGTGCCGCTGGAGCCAGCGCCGCGGCGCGCTCCGCCGGCCCGTCAGCACGATAACCCGCCGGATACGATGCAGTCGCGACAGCGCCTCGCGCGCCTCCGGGAGAGGGTGGCGCATCTCGAATCTCAGCCAATCGAGCGGGTCGCCGAGCCAGCGAGGCGGCTGGGTCGCGACGGGCGGTCTGGCATCCGGATCGAGGAACGTGCGATGGATGCCGGCGTTCCAGCCGAGGATGGGCGCACAGATCACGCCGTCGAAGTCCACGGTGAGAAGGGGGAGACCCTCGCGACTGTGGTTTGCGTCAGTCACGGGCTGCTCCGCTCCCCATCGGGAGACGCCTCCGGACGCTCCTTCCTCATCGCGATGGGCGAGACGAGCAGCCCGCTGAGGAGGACGCCGAAGCCGACGACGACGGCCTCGACCTGCATCGAGAACGATAGGCCGATCGCGCCGAATGTTCCGAGGACCGCGGTGACCGGGATGCCCCCGATGGCGCCCGCGATGCGAAACGGGCGGTCGACTTCGGGCCGCGTCCATCGCAGTCGCGTCACCGCGGCGTTGACCACGACGAACGCAACGAAGACCGCGAAGTTCGAGACCTGGACCACCACGCCAAGGTCGCCCGGGATCGTGAAGACTGCGGCCAGCCCGCCAACCGCCAGCGCGGCAATCCACGGCGTCCCGCGCTGTGGCTGGACGGTCCCGAGGAAGGGCGGCAAGAGGCCCCTTCGCGACATGCCGTAACTGAGTCGTGATCCCGTCGCGATCATCATGAGCACGGTGTTGCCCGTCGCGAATAGCGCCACCGTCGATAGCGCGTCGCCGAGGCGGTGGTGGGCGACGGCGCGAACGGCGTCTGCCATGGGTGAGCTCGACTGGGCGAGCAGCGGCCACTCCAACGCGGATACGGCGGTGATGGCAACAAGGACGTAGAGCGCAGCGGTGCTGCCGACGGCGAGGAGGATCGCGCGGGGGATCGTTCGTGTCGGGTCGCGGGTTTCCTCCGCGAGTGTCGCGATCTGCTCGAAACCCTCGAAGGCGAAGAAGACGAGGGCAGCACCCGCGACGATGCCCATGAACCCGTGCGGCGCGTCGAACAGCGAGCGCGTTCCGACCTCAGGAAGCCCGACCGCCACGACAACGAGGAGACCGCCGGCCTCGATCAGCGTCATTGTGACCGCGACGGCGACCGTCTCGCGCAGCCCGATGATGACGATCGCCGTGGCGACGAGGACGACCCCGATCGCCAGCGGAAGCGTCGGCAGTCCCACCAGGTCGCCGAGGTACCCGCCGAAGCCGAGGGCGACCGCAGCCGAGCTGATGATGTCGATCGCGATTCGCAGCCAGCCGGTGAGGAAGCCGATGCGGCGCCCGAATGCTTCTCGCGCATAGACCGAGCTCGCGCCAGCCTCCGGAAACATCGAGGCGAGCTCCGCGTAGGAGAACGCCGTCGCGCCCGCGACCGCGGCGGCGATGAGGAATGAGAGCCAGACGGCGCTCCCGGCCTCCACTGCCGCTTCGCCGATGATGACGTAGATCCCAGCACCGAGGATGATCCCGACGCCCGAGAGCGTGGCTCCCAGGAGCCCGAGTTCGCCGTGGAGTGCCCGTTCGCGCACTCCCCCCGAGGCCGTGGCCCCAGTCGTCACGGGTTACGTGCGCGGCAGGTCGCGAGACTGGACGATGATCGGAGGGTCGGGCGGCGGCTCGGGTGGCACGCCCGGCACCGGCTGCGGTATCGGCTGGGGCATCATCGGCGTGATCCGGTCGCTCCCGCCGGCGCCCGGGTGCCTCGCGATCTCCCGATAGAAGGCGGCGAGCCGGTCCTCGACAAGGCGGTAGACGGTCCCTTCGGGGTACGTGCCGTCGTCCCCCTTGTCGCCAGCCGGGACGCCGGTGAGCACCTCGATGCCTTCTTCGATCGTGTCGACCGCCCAGACGTGGAAGCGCCCGGCCTCGACTGCCTCCGCCACGTCCGGGCGCAGGACCACGTTGTGCACGTTGGAGCGGGGGATCATCACGCCCTGCTCCCCGGTCAGGCCACGCACCACGCAGACGTCGTAAAACCCCTCGATCTTCGCTGTCGCGCCGCCGATTGGCTGCACCTCGCCGCGCTGGTTCACCGAGCCAGTCACCGCGATGCCCTGGTCGATCGGCAGGTCGCTGAGGGCACTGAGGAGCGCGTACATCTCCGTCGACGACGCGGAGTCACCGTCGATGTCGCCGTACAACTGCTCGAACGTCAGGCTGGCGTGCAGCGCCATGGCGCGGTGCTGACCGAAACGGTGCGCGAGGAAGCCCCTCATGATGAGGAAGCCCTTGTTGTGGATGCGCCCCGACATGTTGATCTCGCGCTCGACGTTGACGATGGCGCCGCGACCCGCGGAGACGACACAGGTGATGCGGGACGGCCGCCCGAACGTGATGTCACCGAGGTCGTAGATCGACAGGGCGTTCACCTGCCCGACCTCGCCGCCCTGCGTGTCGATGAAGATCGTGCCCTCATCGATCAGTTGCTGGATCCGGTCGCGCACCAGCGAGGAGCGATACTCCCGCTCCTCGAGCGCGCGCTGCACATGGCGGGCCTCCACGATGGGTGAGCCCTCCTGCTCGGCCCAGTAGTCCGACTGACGGACGATGTCGAAGAAGGCGCCGATGCTCGCGGAGAGGCGGCGCTGGTCCTCGACCATGCGCGACGAGTGCTCGACGAGGCGCGCGACCGCCCCCTTCGAGAAGCAGCGCACGCCGGCGGCTTCGCACTCCTGCCGGACCAGCGCAGCCAGCCCGCGAATCGACTCGGAGTCGCGCTCGAAGTCGACCTCGAAGTCGGCCTTGACGCGGAACAACTCACGGAAATCCGGATCGAGACGGAACAGCAGCCCGTAGAGCCCCGCGTCCCCAACGATCACTACTTTCACGTCAAGCGGCATCGGCTCGGGCCGCAGCGCCGTGGTCGGGATGAGTCCGAGAGATTCGCCCAGGTTCTCGATCGCCAGCATGCCCGTCGAGAGCGTTCGCTTGAGGCCCTCGTAGGACTGCGGGTTGGCGAGCAGCTCCCGCAGGCGAAGGATGAGGAAACCACCGGACGCGCGACCGAGAGCGCCGACGCGGATCTGCATGTGGTCCGTCACCAGCGCACCCATCTGGCCCACGTACTCCACGCGGCCGATGAGGTTGTAGTACGTGGGATGTCGCTCGACGATGACGGGCGCCCCGCGCCCGGAGTCGTGCTGGACCACCACGTTGACCTCGTAGCGGCGGAGATTCGGGCCTGCCTGCTGTTGAGGCGCCATGCCGGGGAGCATTGGGACGGCCGGCCGCTGCCGGAATTGCTCGCGCTCCTTGTGCAGGTCCGCCTTCACCGCCTCGAGGAACGTCGCGATCTTCTCGACCTCGCCGAACTGCTCGATCACCGGCTCGAACAGGTGGTCGATCGCGAACGTCGCGAACTGGCGATCGAGGCGCTCGAGGTCCTCCTGAGCGTCACGCTCGAGGCCGCGCATGCGGAGCATCGCCTCCTGCACGGACTTCTCGAGTTGTGAAGCGCGCTGCTGGATGTCCTCGCGCTGTTCCTGCGGAAGCGCCTGGAACGCCTCGTCCGTGATCGCCCGGCCATCGATGAGCGGCGCGGAGACGATGCCACCGGGGGTCATCTGCAACTGGAACCCGAGGTCTACGGCGCCGCGGCTGAGGTCTTCCAGCAGCTCGTTGCGCCGCTGGTCGAGGGACTGCCCGATCTCCGTTCGTTGTCGCGCGTAGGTGTCGGACTCGAACGCGTTTCGCAGCTCGGTCGCCGCATCGCTGACGGCGCGCTTCACCGTGTCGGCGAAGAGACGGCCTTTGCGCGCGGGAAGCTGGATGCCCACGGGGCGATCAGGGTCCTCGAAGTTGTGGACGTAGATCCAGTCCGGGGGCGGCGGCATCGTCGCCGCGTTCCGCTCGAGGATGTCGCGGACGATGGTGCTCTTACCGAAGCCGTCGGGGCCGGCGGCGTAGAGGTTGTAGCCCTTCGCGTTCATGCCGAGCGCAAACTCGATAGCGCGCACGGCACGCTCTTGCCCGAAGATGGCGTCGAGAGGGACGAGGTCATCCGTCGTCTCGAACGGGAGCGAGTCGCGATCGCAATGCCCCGTGAGCTCGTTCGCGGGCACGCGACTCCGGTCGCGACCTTCGGTCATGACTCGCCCCTTCCCGAGTGGCCCTGGCCCCCGTGCGAGTATAAGGACGCGTACGGTGAGAGCTTCACCGACGACGCGTGTCAGCGCCGGAGCTGGGCCAACGACTGTCTCGCCGCCAGGACCGCTACCCGGCGAGTGCTCAGCGCCCGCTCGATGCGGTCGCTGGTGCGATTGTGGAGCGGCCGCTGCCACCAGCGCTCCGGCTCGAGCTCAGGGATGACGATGGTGATCGGCGCCTCCCGGCGCGGGAGCGAATCCACGTACGCGACGAACGGCCCGATGAACGACCGATAGGGCGACTCGACCACCACCAGCGGTACGTCGAGCAGCGAGCGGAAGCGCCGCTCGAACTGCGCCACATCCTCGCCGATGTTGCGGACGATGTGCACCGCGACGACGGAGTCGGACAGGTCGCGCGCGACCTCGAGGGCTCGCCACGACACGAGGTTCAGGTCTCGCACTGGAACGATGACGGGCGGGGAGCCCGGTCTCGACGAGCGCGGCCTCAGCGGAGGTGCTGGATCGGGGAGCGCGACGATCCGGTCGACGCGCGCGTAGTGCGAGTGGATGGCGTGCAGCAGCGCGACGAACGCGGGCACGAGCACGAGGACGACCCAGCCTCCGTGCGTGAACTTGGTGATCCCCACGACGATCGCGACGCCGCCTGTTGCGATGGCGCCCACGCCGTTGACGGAAGCGTGACGCCTCCAGGCGCGCTCGCGTAGCCGGCTCCAGTGCACCACCATCCCGCTCTGGGACAGCGTGAACGCGACAAAGACGCCGATCGCGTAGAGCGGGATCAGCCGGTGCGTATCCGCGTTGAAGGTGGTGAGTACGACGCCGCTCAGCAGCGCGAGCACGATGATGCCGTTGGAGAACGTCAGGCGGTCGCCGCGGAACGTGAATTGCCGCGGCATGTAGCCGTCCCGCGCTAGGAGCGAGGCGAGCCGCGGGAAGTCGTTGAACGCCGTGTTCGCCGCGAGGATGAGAACGAGCGCCGTCCCGGCCTGGAGCAGGAAATACAGTGGCGTCTCCCCGCCGAACGCCACGCGCCCGATCTGGGAGACCACGGAGTCGTTCTCGACGGGCGTGATTTCGAAGCGCCCCGCGAGGAACGACGCCCCGACGAAGAACACCGCGAGGATGCCCGCCATCCAGGCCATGGTGACCGCGGCGTTGCGCGCCTCCGGAGGCCGGAACGCCTGCACTCCGTTCGCGATTGCCTCGGTACCCGTGAGTGCGGTCGCGCCGGAGGCGAACGCGCGGAGTACGAGGACCGCGGTGAGCGCCGGAGCAGCGGTCTCCGCCTCGACCACAGCGGGCTGCGGTTGCCAGCCGGTCGCGAGGCGGGCGAACCCGGCAAGCAGCATCGTGGCGAACGCCGCAACAAAGACATAAGTCGGGATGGCGAAGATGGTCCCGGACTCGCGGACGCCTCGGAGGTTCACCACCGTAACGAGCGCGAGTGCGCCGAGCGCGATAGGCAGGCGCTCGCCGGCGAGGTCCGGCACGGCAGCGACAATGGCGAGCGTCCCGGCCGAGATGCTCACCGCGACGGTGAGGACGTAGTCGGTGAGGAGTGCGGCGGCCGCCACCAATGCTGCGCCGTGGCCGAGGTTGTCGCTCGACACCGAATACGCGCCGCCACCCTGCGGATACGCGAAGATCGTCTGCCGGTAGGAGACGACGACCATCAGCAGCAGCACGGTGATCGCGACGGCGATTGGCAGGGCAGCGTCGAGGTATGCGGTCCCCGCCACGACGAGCACCAGCAGGATCTCGTCAGTCGCGTACGCCGTGGAGGACAGCGCGTCCGACGCAAAGACGGCGAGCCCCTTCGTCTTGCTGAGGCGCTCCCCGAGCTCATGTGCGCTGGGGATAGGGTTCCCGAAGAGCAGGCGTCGCAGCCGTTGGGCCAGCTGGCGGTTCGCAGACTCCGCGCGCTCGGCCTCGATCGTCGCGGACCACCGATCCGGCGCCTCGCCAGCAAGCAGCTCCCGCCCTTCTCGGCGTCGTAGCCGCGCGCGCACGTCGCCCGGGCGTGCGCCACGAGCCACGCGAGACACGTGCGGAGCTGGACGGAGCGCCGGTGGGACATCAGCAGGAGCAGGCTCCGAGGGCATGGGATCCGAAGGCTCAGGTGTCATCCTCGTCCTCGCGACGTGCAGGAAGGGCCTGCATGCGGTGCGCAGTGGCGAGAGGGACGCCCTCGGGTGGGATCCGGGGCGGAGCGGACTCGTCCTATGAAGCGTAGGTCAGAGGTTGATGCGCGCAATAGCTCCGGACAGCCGGTTGCCGGTGTCCCGCGGACGCTGTCTGATCCGCCTGCTAGCATCGCGGCGGCCACGTCAGAACGCGTCGTACGAGTCCAGGAGGCGGTATGCGAGCGGCCGTGATCACCACGCCCGGCGGTCCCGAGGTCTTCGCCATCCAGGAGTTGCCCGACCCCTCGCCGGGGCCCGAGGAAGTGCTGGTCGCGGTGCACGCGACCGCGCTCAACCGCGCGGACCTGCTCCAGCGTCGCGGCCGCTACCCCGCGCCGCCCGGCATCCGCGAGGACGTCCCCGGCCTCGAGATGGCGGGTGTCGTCCTCGAGGTAGGCGAGCACGTCGTGGACTGGAGCGCGGGCGATCGTGTCATGGCGCTGCTCGGAGGCGGGGGCTACGCCTCGCGGGTCGTGGTCCACGAGCGGATGCTGATGCCCGTGCCGCCGGGGCTGAGCCTCGAACAGGCCGCGGCGATCCCCGAGGTCTTCCTCACGGCGTTCGACGCGATGTTCCTCCAGTGCGGCCTCCAGTCCGGTGAAGCGGTGCTGATCCACGCCGCCGGCTCCGGAGTGGGCACCGCGGCGGTGCAGATGGCGGCCGCTGCCTCCTGCCGCACCTTCGGTACCGCCGGCTCGGCCGACAAGCTCGCCCAGGCCGCGGAACTCGGCCTCGATGTCGGCATCAACTACCGCGAGCAGGACTTCGCCGAAGTGGTCGCGGAGCACACCAACGGCCGCGGCGTGGACGTGGTCCTCGACGTCATCGGCGGGCCGTACTGGAAGCAGAACCTCGACGCACTCGCGGTGAAGGGGCGGATGGTTCTGGTCGGCTCGATGGGCGGTTCAAAGATCGACGACTTCGGCCCGCTCTCCCGCAAGCGGCTCACGGTCCGAGGCACGGTCCTGCGCGCCCGGCCGCTCGAGGAGAAGGCGATCCTGACGCAGGAGTTCATCCGCCGCGTCCTCCCGCTGTTCGAGTCGCAGCGCGTCGTGCCGGTCATCGACACCGTCTTCCCGCTGGAGGACGTCTCGAAGGCGCACGAGCGCATGGAGGCGAACCTGAATTTCGGCAAGATCGTGCTGACTCTCGAGAACCCGGGGGGCTAGGAGATCGATGTGACACTGTGGTTGGCTCGCGCTGGTTCCCAAGGGGAGTTTGAGCAGAAGTTTCTGGACGAGAGCCGCGTCTATCTGACGTGGGACTTGAATGTTGATCTAGCGAAAGTAGCTAGCCGAACAGATTTGCAACAAGTCCTGCGAGACGCTTATCCATCGGACAGCAAGGGGAAGGTTATCAACCACTCCGGTCAGATATGGTCATTCGTGAGCGAAATGTCGCCGGGTGACTGGATTGTCCTTCCGTCGAAGAGTAAGGCAGCAATCCACTTCGCCGAGGTGGTAGGCGACTATACGTTTGAAGCGATGGCTGACGAGCTCTACAAGCACTACCGAGCCGTCAAATGGTTCGCGACCGACGTACCACGTTCTAATTTCGGACAGGACTTGCTGTACTCGTTCGGGGCCTTCATGACCATCTGTCGTATCTCGCGGAACGATGCCGAAGCACGCGTGAAGGCTATGGCGAAGGCTGGTTGGAAGGCGGTGCCGCCAGTCGTGGCCGGAGTCATCGACGAAACAGATGATGAGGACTCTGTCGGTGTCGACCTCGAGCGACTGGGGCGCGATCAGATCGCCAAGTTGATTATTCAGAAGTACAAGGGTCGCGGATTGGAGGGACTAGTCGACGCTCTCTTGAAGGCGCAGGGTTACACAACCCACTGGAGTCCTGAAGGCCCTGACAAGGGAGTCGACATTCTCGCCGCACCCGGTCCGCTTGGTTTCGGTCGGCCGCGAATATGTGTGCAAGTCAAGTCAGGTGACGGCCCGGTTGACCTCCCGACACTGAACCAGCTCATCGGCGCGATGCAGAATGTCCACGCCGATCAGGGCCTGCTCGTCTCATGGGGCGGATTCAAATCGTCGGTCGATCGCGAGGTAGCGTCCCAGTTCTTCCGCGTGCGGCTTTGGGACCAGGATGCCTTGATTGCCGCCCTGCTCGCTGATTACGAGCGATTGCCGGAGGAAGTAAAGGTCGATCTCTCGCTCAAGCGCATCTGGGTGATGACGGTACCGACCGAAATGGAGTGAAG
Source organism: uncultured Dehalococcoidaceae bacterium (assembly GCA_964479165.1). Taxonomy (GTDB): domain Bacteria; phylum Chloroflexota; class Dehalococcoidia; order UBA2979; family UBA2979; genus CAYZJO01. The sequence goes on along the minus strand of CAYZJO010000002.1, from coordinate 114,659 downwards.
GGGGAGCGAGCGCCCGCCCGCCGCCGGGCTTCCCGCTCTGGCTCGAGCAACTGGTCCGGGCCGCCCCTCAGGCCACGTCGCTCCTCTACCATGACTGCGGAGCCGCGCCACGTTCGGGAAGGCGACAGCAGCACGTGACACCGCCTGTCTCCACGGTCGCACGCGTCCTCACGCACGACGGGCTAGCCGCTGTCGAGGCGCTCGCTCGTGGGCACCTCGCGCTCGGCTGGCACAGGGCGGCGCAACTCGCGGTCTATCGCGACGGCGCGATGCAGCTCGATCTGCGTCTCGGCGAGGCCGCCAGGCCCGATGCTCGCCTGCTCTGGTTCTCGGCGACGAAGCCGCTGGCGGCAGTCGCCGTCCTCATGCTCGTCGAGCGCGGCCTCCTCGACCTCGACCGGCCGATCGCAGACCTCTGGCCCGAGTTCGCGCGAGGCGGGAAGGCCGCGGTTACGACGCGTCACGTGCTCACCCATCGAGGCGGCTTCCCGGCGCTGCCGCGCGACTTCGACTGGAGTCGCATCGACGACTGGGACGCGGTCTGCGAGGCGACGGCGTCCCTCGAGGTGCAGTGGGAGCCGGGGACCCAGGTTGGCTATCACCCCGTCACCTACGGCTTCGCGCTCGGTGAGGTGATTCGCCGTATCGACGGACGCATGCCGCGTGACTTCCTCCGCGACGAGGTCTTCGAGCCGCTGGGGATGGATGCCTCGCTCGGCCTCGACGACGTGCGCCACAGCGAGGTGGTGCTGCCGGAGGCGCTGTCCGAGGTCACGTGGCAGGACCCCGAGGGGACCGAGGGCCGCACGAGCGACATCGTGCGCCGCTTCCGCCTGCCCTCGACGTTGCGCGGCCAACTGCCTGCCGCCAACGCCATCGGTACGGCCGAGGCGCTCGCGCGCCTCTACGCGATGCTCGAGCGCGGGGGCAGCCTCGAGGTTGAGGGTCGAGAGGTCCGCATCCTGCGTCCGGAGACTGTCCACGAGGCGACGCGAGTCCACGCCGCCGTCGACGCCGACGTGGTGAGCGGGATGCCGTCGTCGTTCGGGCTCGGGTTCATGGTCGGAGGCCCGCTCGAGCCGTGGTGTGACCTCGCGGTGTTCGGACACACCGGCCAGCAGTGCACCGTGTCGTACGCGGATCGCGAGCGAGGCCTTGCCGTGGCCTACGTCACCAACGGGTTGCACGACCCGCTCGTCGTGCAGGAGCGGACGCAGCAGCTCGTCGCCGTCCTTCGTCGCGCGTGTGCGCTCGCGGATGGAGACACATCGTGACCGCGCCCGCCGTCCCGCGCGGGCTGACGGAGGCAGGGCGCGCAGCCGTCGAGACGTTGTTCCGCGAGCACCTCGAGCGGCGCTGGCATCCGGGCGCGCAGCTCGCGGTCTACCGCGACGGGGCGCTCGTCCTCGACCTCGCGGGCGGGGAGGCCGATCGCGGGCGCCCGCTCGAGGCGGACGCGCGGATGCTCTACTTCTCCTCGACGAAGCCGATCATGGCCGTCGGCATCCACATCGCCGCCGACCGCGGGCTCCTCGACTATGACTCGCCGATCGCGCACTACTGGCCGGCCTTCGCTGCCGGAGGCAAGGAGCGCGCGACAGTGCGCCACGCACTCGCGCACCAGGCCGGCTGCCCGCAGCTCCCGCCGGACTTCGACTGGGGGCAGGTCCACGACTGGGAGTACACGGTCAGCCGGACCGCGGAGATCCCCGCCGCCTGGATGCCGGGTACCGCCATCGGCTACCACACGCTGACCTACGGCTGGATCCTCGGTGAGGTGCTGCGTCTCGTCGACGGCCGCATGCCTCGCGACTTCATGCGCGACGAGATCTTCCGTCCGCTCGGCATCGAGCACGAGGTCTCGCTCGGACTCGAGGACGACGAGGTCGACCTCCGCGTGCCGGTGAAGGCGATGTCCGAGGTGACGCGCCGCGACCCGAAGGGTAAGGAGCGCTCGACCTCGAAGATCGTGCAGGCCTTCAACCAGTCGAGCGTCGCTCGTGCGCAGGCGCCGGCGGTCAACTGCTACGGCACGGCGCGCGCCCTCGGGAAGTTCTACGCGATGCTGCTCGCGGGCGGGACGCTGGAGGGCGCCTCGATCCTGCGCCCGGAGACTGTGGCCCGCGCGAGTCAGCCGCAGGGTGAGACGGCGCGCGACCGCTCGCAGGACGTCCCGAAGCGCTACGGCCTCGGTTTCTACGTCAGCGGCTACCCCGGCGACCCGTTCGACTACCACGACGGGCCGGGTGTCTTCGGGCACGCGGGCCAGCAGTCCTCGGTGGGCTACGCCGACCCGCGCTACGGCCTCGCGGTGGCCTACATCACGAACGGCCTCCACGAGCCCGACATCGTGTACCGCCGCATGGCGGAGATGTCCCGCGCCATCCGCGACGCCTGCGAATAGGATCGGTTTTCGCGCCGCATTTCCCGTTCGTGGTGAGCTTGTCGAACCACGCCCCGTATGTGCTCCGAACGAGGGCGCCCTTCGACAGGCTCAGGACGAACGGAAGAGGATGCTTGTGGAGAATCCGAGTCTCGGCCTACTGCGCCCTGCGCCGGTCCCGACGCCGGGCGCGCTCACGGCGGCGCTGAGCGTGCTCCGGGCGGTCGCTCGTGGGGCCCGGAGGCTCAGCGCGGGCTGGTGTGACCGGTTTCGGACGCCAGCGCGAAAAGACCTTGTTCGTCGCCCAGTAGGACAGGTACATCATCCCGGCGAAGAAGACCGAGACGATCGCCGCCTCGCCGAACATCATCCCGCCCCACAGCACCATGACGAGGCAGAAGATCCCGCCCATCACGAGCGCTTGCGTGATCATGTCCCGCTGTCGTTCGGGTCGCATGAGCGAATGCTAGCACGCAGGCCCCGAGGCCTACGACGGCCCCTCCGAGGAATTGCCGAGTGCACTCGCCAGCCACGCACCGAGGTCCTCGATGAAGCGGTCGCGACGCGCGGCCTCGCGGGAGCCGGGCGGGCCGACGTGCCTTCCGATGAGGCGCTCCTTGAACCCCTGCGCGTCCTCATCCTCCGGCGCGTCGAACAGCTCCTCGATGTCCGCCGCGATCTTCTGATTCCGCCCGAGCACCAGCTCCTCGTTGACCGTCATCCCGAGTTCGCGTGCGGCGAGCGGCCACGTCGCGTCGACGGCGCCCCAGTCCGCGCGAGCGCGCACGCGGAGGAACGTGTGCACGTCGGGCACCGGCGCCTCGCGCACCACCTCGAGGAGGTGCGGCGGCAGCCACGGACTGTTCTCCGGCGTGAACTCGTGCGTCGCGAGCAGCAGCATCGTATCGAGGCCAAGCTCGTCGAGAAGCGCCTGCAGCAGGTAGTGCTTGCCCGAGCACGTCCCGCGCCACTCGCGGATGATCGTCTCCGGCAGCCGGTCCGAGGCCCGCTCGTACGGCATGTCCCGCACGAGGGCGAACGCCGACTCCGGCCTCAGCGGCGTGTCCTCGGGAAAGAGCCCGCGCCGGACTGCCTCGGCACGGAGTTGCGGAACGAGCGGCATTAGGACCTCACCTCAGGCAAGAATCACCTCGTCGCGCACGAAGTGGAGCCGGATCAGCGCGGGACGCTCGTCGTCCTCGAAGTGTACGCGCAGGGCGTCGCGTACCATCTCCCGCACCCCGTCAAACGTGTCGCCCTCGGTGACGATGGCATGGCCGAGAGCGTGCGCGGTGTAGCCGCCCTCGGGCGCCTCTTCAACGAGGAAGATGATCTCGCTATTCAACGATGTCTCCCGGCCTGCCCGGCGAAGCGCTGCTGGCGGTCAAGGCGTTCGTTGAAGGTGCCGGCGCCCCATTCCACCACTCGGCGATCTGAGGAGACATCCAGTAGTACATCTGCGCTTCCCCGCCGACGGCCCACTCGGCTCCGATTGGCCAGTTTCCTCGTCCGAATCGTCCGCGCACGAGTGTCGTGAGTCCGCCGGTTGCCCCGCGTGCCTGTGCTTGGCTCTGGCCACTTCGCTCAGCAGCGGCCCCGAGAGATACGTACTCGCCGGGTCTCGCCGCACAGAGCTCAAAAAGCGCCACGAGCGTTGGGTTGTAGAGCACGGAACGTAGATGTTCGATATCGTTCCGAGTCCACTCGATCGTTGCGAATTGACGCTTCTCCAGCTCAGCAGCCTTTTCGCGTACGCGGATGATGTAGTCCTCGGCCCCCGGTAGCGGGATAACCCTGGTCGCATCCACGACAAGGACGTCGTCGATCTTGTAGGGCATGACTCTCACACACTGAATGTCGAGTCCGCTGTCGTTCAGCCAAAGAACGCTGGTGGTTAACTCGCGCGAGAAATTCCCCGAGACGAGAATCATTCGCGGTCGCACGCTGTCGATCTCGTTGGGGTCGAGGGCGGAAGTCGTCGCCATGTGCTCGATCACCCGCTCACGCGCACCTTCCGTCATCGACCGATGGCGAAGGTACGCAGCATGCGCGTCGACGACTTGTTCGAACGTCATGTTGGCGACCATTGAGGCATAACGAATAGCCTGTAGATCCATGAAGCCGCCGTCTTCGTCTCGTTTGAGCTCAATGACGACAAGTCGACCGGCCTGATCGATCCCGAGAAGGTCGATCCTGCGAGAGCTATCCGCCCAGTTCGAGAATTCCTCCGCCACGATGAAGAGGCCGTCTTCCAGAGCCTCTGGGCAGTCCCGGAGGAGCCGCTGGAGGTCCCCGCGCTCGCGCCATCCCTCTCCCACCAGGGTAGTAACAGGCAGGGGAACGAGCCTGTCGGTTGACACCTTGAAGAGAGGCGTCATCCCCCTACCCCCGCTCCGCAATCGGCACGTACGGGCGCTCCGCCGGCCCGACGTACTGGAGCAGGGGGCGGATCAGGATGTTGTGCTCGTACTGCTCGAGGACCTGCAGCGTCCAGCCGGGGATGCGGCCGACGGCAAAGATCGGGACGAAGAGGTCCTCCGGGATGCCGAGCAGGTAGTAGATGACGCCCGCGTAGAAGTCGACGTTGACGTTCACGCCGAGGCGCGCGTACGGGCGCATCGCCTCCACCACCGCCTCGAGGATGGCGTACCACTTCGGCTCCTCCATCTCGATGGAGAGCGCCTTGACGTCCTCGCGCAGGTGACGCGCCCTCGGGTCCTCCGAGCGGTAGACGCGATGCCCGAAGCCCATCACCGGCTCGCGGTTGGCGCGCAGCGACTTCACGTAGTCGGCGGCGCGCTCGGGCTCGCCGATGGCCTGCGCCATCTTCATCACGTTCTCGGCGGCGCCGCCGTGCGCCGGTCCCTTGAGCGCGGAGATGCCCGCGACGACCGCCGCATGGAGGTCGGCGCCGGTCCCAGCGACGACACGTGCGGTGAACGCCGAGGCGTTTGAGCCGTGCTCGGCGTGGAGCACGAAGTCCTTGTCCATCAGCCGGGCCGCGCGCTCGCTCGGCCTCGTGCCGAGCAGCATCGCGAGGAAGTTCGCGGCGTGCGGCAGCGAGTCGTCGGGAGGCACGGGGTCGCGGCCCTGGCGCAGCGCGTGGTGCGCCGCGACGACGACCGGCACCTGCGCTGTCAGCCGCACGCCCTTGCGCAGCGTTGCCTCGCGCGAGTTGTCCTCGGTCTCCGGGTCGGCAGCAGCGAGGGCGGAGACTGCCGTGCGCAGCACGTCCATCGGATGTGCCTGCGGGTGTGCCGTGACGAGCGTCGCGATGACGTCGAGGACGCTCGAGGGCAGCGGGCGCGCCGCCCGCAGCTCCGCATCGAACGCCTCGAGCTGCGCGCGCGTCGGCAGGTCGCCGTGCAGCAGGAGGTACGAGGTCTCCTCGAAGGTTGAGTGCTCGGCGAGGTCGTGGATCGAGTAGCCGCGGTAGAGCAGCGTGCCCGCGCGCCCGTCGATGAACGTCGACTCCGTGCGGTCGAAGTAGACGCCGTTGAGGCCGCGGTGGATCTCGGGCTCAGCGGCGGGTTCGTTCGAACGGGGCACGTCGCCGGTCATCGCGGTCCTTTCGGATACCCCTCACCCTAACCCTCTCCCACAAGGGGAGAGGGGATCGGATTCTCCTCCCGCGGCCCCTCTGAAGAAGAAGGCTCGGCTCCCTCGCCCCTTGTGGGAGAGGGCGGGGGAGAGGGGTCAGTCCTCCTCGAGCGTCGAGGTGTCCCCCTCGGGGAGGCCGAGCTCACGGGCCTTCAGCACGCGGCGCATGATTTTGCCCGAGCGCGTCTTCGGCAGCAGGTCGATGAAGTCGATCTCGCGAGGGGCGACGCCTGGGCCGAGGCGCTGGCGGGTGTGGCCGATGAGCTCGCGGCGCAGCGCGTCCGTCGGCTCGTAGCCGGTGTTCAGCGTCACGAACGCCTTCACGATCTCCATCGCGACGGGGTCGGGCTTGCCGATGACGCCCGCCTCGGCGACCGCCGGGTGCTCGATCAGCGCGCTCTCGACCTCGAACGGGCCCACGAGGTGGCCGGCGGTGTTGATCACGTCGTCATCGCGGCCGACGAACCAGTAGTAGCCGTCGGCGTCGCGCTTGGCACGGTCGCCGGTGATGTACCACTCGCCGTTCGAACCCTTGAAGCGCGAGTTGTAGCGCTCCTCGTCGTTCCAGTAGGTGCGCATCATCGAGGGCCACGGCACGCGCAGAGCCAGTTGGCCTTCCTCCATCGGCTCGGTGACCTCGTTGTACTCGGCGTCGAGGATCGCGGGCTCGATGCCGGGGAAGGCGCGGCCCATCGAGCCGGGGCGCACGGGCATCGAGGGGTAGTTCGCGATCATGATCGAGCCGGTCTCGGTCTGCCACCAGTTGTCGTGGATGGGCAGGTCGAAGGCGTCGAGGCCCCAGACCACGCCCTCGGGGTTGAGCGGCTCGCCGACCGAGTTCACGTAGCGCAGCGACAAGAGGTCGTAGCGCCGGGCGGTGTCGGCGCCGGCCTTCATCAGCAGCCGGATGGCCGTCGGCGCGGTGTACCAGACCGTGACCCTGTGGCGCTGGATGACCTCGTACCACTTCGAGGCGCTGAAGCCGCCCTCGTAGATGACGCTGGTCACGCCGTTCGACCACGGCGCGAACATGCCGTACGAGGTGCCCGTGACCCAGCCGGGGTCCGCCGTGCACCAGTAGATGTCGTCGGGGTGCAGGTCGAGGACGTACTTGCCGGTGGCGTAGTGCCCGAGGATGGCGCCGTGGACGTGGGCCGCGCCCTTGGGCAGGCCGGTGGTGCCGCTGGTGAAGTGCATTACCGCCCAGTCCTCGTTGCCGGTCTGCTCGATGGCGTAGTCCTCGGAGGCGTCGGCCATCAGCGCGCGGAAGTCGAGGTCGCGGTCCGCGATGGCCGCCGTGCCCCCGCGGTCCACCACGATCACGTGCTTCACCGAGGGCAGGCGGTCGCGGATGGCGTCGATCTTGGGCAGCAGGCCGGGCGTGGTGACGACGACGCTGCCCTCGGCACGCGCGATGCGCTCCTGGATCGGCTCCGGCCCGAACGCCGAGAAGAGCGTGGCGACGATGGCGCCGCGCTTCAGCGTGCCGAAGACGGCGAAGTACAGCTCCGGGATGCGGTCCATGAGGAAGAAGACGCGGTCCGCCTTCTGCACGCCCAACTCAGCGAGGACGTTGGCGAAGCGGTTCGACTGCCGCCGCATGTCCTCGAAGGTGTGCTCCTCGACGCTGCCATCGGCGCCCTCCCACAGCATCGCCACCTTCGAGGGGTTGGCGGCGGCGTGCCTGTCGATGCACTCGTGCGCCATGTTCACGAGGCCGCCCCGCAAGTCGAGCTCGCCTCGGACGGCGTCCCACGACCAAGACGCGCGCGTCTCCGCCCAGTCGCGCAGGTTCGGCTCGCGCTTGAGCGCGGCAACGTCCTTCCCGATCTCGGCGTAGGTCGTGGTCATCGGCAGCCCTCCTCGGATGGCGCGCGCGGAGGCGTCAGGCGGCGGTCGCGGCGAGTATAGCGCGAGGGGTCAGGGGGCCTCCGACCCGGAGCACATGCCTTCGATGAACTCGATGATGCTTGGTATCTCGTTGTACCAGTCGCGGACCCGGATGAACGTGATCCCTACCGACTCTCCGTGTGCTATCTGGTTTCTGTTTGCCACGATGCTGTCGAGTGCGGCGCGACGCGGACCCTCAATGAATGCCTCCAGCTCGGATCGCCATGTCGGGTCGAAGGCTGCCGCGATCTGAAGCAAAGCCTCGGCGCTGGGGTTTTGCATTCCGTTCAGGAAGCGATCGACAACCCTCGCGACGCGTGGACTGCTCTTGTCTGCAGCGTAGCCGCTGTAGACCTCGCGTACTGATTGCTCTACATAACCACTGACCAGAATGCACAGGTAGCGTGCGAAGTGCGCCTGCAACTCGGCGTTCGACTGCAGTTCACCGACCAAATCGAATGTGGAAGCTAGTCGTGCAGCGAGAGCGTGCCGTCGAATCTGTGACGCCATCGATTATGGAACAACCGCAAAGTTCTTAGTAGCGAGATCGATCCGCTTCCGAACATTGTCCTCGTTCGCGGTAGCCCGTCGATAAGCAGCTTGGAATTCCGTATCATCCAGAAGCTTGCGATGAGCCTCGCCGAGCTTCGAGATGTCTCCGATCGTTCCCGAGGAGACTCTACGAGCGACACCAACCATCACGGCATCAAATACCGCGGCGTTCAGAGCACGTTCCGGCCGGAATGCTCTCTCGCCGATACCTGCACGGATAGCTCCGACAGTGTCGTAGAACAATGACTTAATTTTGTCGGCCTGCAGCTTGGACAGGTCTCGATTCTCGCTCATGAATCGATTCAGGAAGTCCGTCATTGGCGCAGCGTATTCGTCAACTTCGTGGTACAAGCTGATGAAGCGCAGGATCAGCTCTTGATCCTTGAATCGAGGAGACGGTGGACCGTAGATCGCGCGCCACCCATCGTCCTGATCGAGTTCGCGCAGTAGATCGCGAAATCGACCATGGAAGACAGCTGATCGGATCTCTTGCGGCTGAAGTTGAGTACCGCCCGAGTTAATCCGCTCAAAGATGTGGTAGACGCTGTTGAGATCTCCCTGTGGTGCGTCTTGTTTTACGATCGTTGCATGGATGATCGAATCATCCAGTCGGCGACGATCCTCGTCGCCCAGACTAGCGTACGTCTTCCCCTCGAAGTCGCGATGTATCGACTGGTACTTGTTGGGGTCACGTCGAGGTAGGATGAATTCCCTGCCGCGGAGGAGTCCATCGTAGAACGCCTGGAGCGTTCTCAGTCGCTGCTGGCCATCGATCACCATTAGCTTACTTGTCTCGGCCTCGCGATACAGGAAGATGCCTGGTACGGGGAGACCGAGGAGGAGTGATTCGATGAATCGAGCACATTGCGGACCGGTCCAAACGAAGCCCCGCTGGAATTCAGGGATGTCTATGTCCCCGGCTCTGAGCCGTTTGACGAGCCCGTCGACTGGATAGTCAGCGCCGTACGCACTGATCTCGAACGTCGGCAGGACGTCGGGGAGAAGACGCTCTTGGTCCGACGCCTCATCGTCTACGATCGCGGGCTCCGGAATCTCTATCGCTACGTCTTCGGCCATCGCGCCCTCCGCCCGGAATGGTATCAGCCAGCCATCCCCGCTGCCGCTTCGAACGTCCGGCGGATGCTGCGCACCAGCATCGCGTCGATGTCGTTGTCGGAGGCACCGTTTGCGAGGAGCCAGGGCACCTCGAAGGTGGGGACGGGGAGCCAGCAGTCGAGGTTGACCGGGCGGCGACCGCCGAAGCGCATGTTCGGCGAGGCGTCGTGGCCGAGGCTCGTCTGCTCCGCGTAGCCCGCCTGCGCCAGCGCCAGCGCGAGGCCCGCGCGGCGGACGTTCTCTTCCTCGCCGCGCACGCCGCCGTAGCGGTCGAGGCCGACGTTCGCGCCTCGCGCGGTGATGCGCTTGAGGTAGTCCATGTCCGTCGAGTCGTTCGAGTGGCCGATGGTCACCGCCGCCGGGTCGAGCCCCTCGTCCTCGAAGATGTCGAGCAGCGGCGTGCCCAGCTCGTCGCGCGCGAGCGTGTGGCACGAGATCGGGGTGCCTGTCGCCTTAGCCGCGCGCGCCGCCGCCCGCGCCGTCGCCTCGAGCATGCGCCGCGGGTCCGAGGGCAGCGCCGGCTCCGACAGCCGGTACTCGAGGTCCCACGCCAGCTTGATGATGCCCGGCTTGATGCCCGTGCCCTCGAGGCCGTCCTCGATCTCGTGCACGAAGTGCTCGGCGATGTCGTCGGGGTCGCGGCCGAGGAAGTAGGCGGGCACCCAGCGGTAGACGCCGGTCGCGCAGACGACGTGGACGCCCGTGTCCGCCTCGGCGACGCGCTCGAAGAGCCGCATCTGCCGCCCGAGGTCGAACGGCGTCAGGTCGATGATGCTGTCGATGCCGGCGGCCTTGAGCCGTCGCAGTGCCTCGATGCTGGCCTCGGCGGCCTCATCGTCGTCCCACATCCCGAGGATGCGCTCCATGCCGGCGGACCCGGCGGTGAGGTGCTCATGCGACAGCGTCCGCCCGAGCTCGCTGCTGTCGATCGGGCCTCGGATTGTCTGGACGGTGGACATGACGCATCCCCTCGGAACTTCGGACCCGGCGCCGCTCATCCTGAGCTTGTCGAAGGACGGCCCCGCTCCCCCGGCCGCCCTCACCCCGGCCCCCCCTCCGCAGACGCTGGGGCGAGGGGAGTCGGAACGAGCGCGAGTGTAATCGAACTTGCGCCGTGACCTCCCCTCTCCGGCCTCCTCTCCCTTTATGGGAGAGGACCGAGGAGAGGTGCCTTCGCGCGGAGCAACCCCTCTCCCTCACCCTCTCCCACAAGGGGAGAGGGGACCGGATCGCGAAGAAGGCAGGACCGAATCCGACCTCCCCTCGCCCCCGCTTCGGGGGAGAGGGGCCGCGGGGTGAGGGCAGTCGGGGGCCGTCCTTCGACAAGCTCAGGATGAGCGGCCCTGGAGTGCTATGCTCCCGCCTCATCACACAGCGCATGTTTCGAGGTCGGGGGGCTGCAAGAGATGGCGACGAAGACGCGGGCGGCGATCAAGGTGGAGCACGGCGCACCGCTCGCCGTCGAGGAGATTGAACTGCCAGACCCGGGGCCCGAGGATGTCCTCGTCAAGCTCTTCGCGTCGGGTATCTGCCACTCGCAGCTGCACCAGATCCACAACCCCGACCAGCGGATGCCCGCGCTCCTTGGCCACGAGGCGACGGGCGTCGTGCTCGCGGCGGGCAAGGACGTGAAGCACGTCCGCGAGGGGCAGCGCGTCCTCATCCCCTTCGTCCCGCGCGACCTGCCGGACGGGATGATCGCGGCGAACCGCACGCGCTTCAGCTTCCGCGGTGAGGAGCACCAGACCATCGTCTACACGTGGGCCGAGCACACACTCGCGAACGAGCAGATGGTGCTGCCCCTCGACGACGACCTCCCGACCGACGTGACCTCGATCATCGGGTGCGCGGTGATCACGGGCGTCGGAGCGGTCATCAACACGGCGAAGGTGCAGGAGGGTCAGGCGGTCGCGGTCTTCGGCGTCGGAGGCGTGGGCACGAACATCCTCGCGGGCGCGAAGATCGCGGGCGCGTACCCGATCATCGCGGTCGACCTGCAGGAGGCGAAGCTCGGCTACGCGAAGCGCTTCGGCGCGACCGACGTCGTCAACGCGTCGGAGGTGGACGCTGTCGAGGCGATCCGCGAGCTGACGGGCGGCGGCGTCGACTTCGCCTTCGACGCCATCGGCATCCCGACGGTCTCGGCGCAGGCGGTGAACAGCGTGCGGCCGGGCATCCTCGGTGTGCGGCGCGGCGGCACGGCGGTCATCGTCGGCATCGGGCAGGGCGCGATCGAGATCCCGCCGCGCATGTTCCCGATCGGCGAGCGCTCGCTGATCGGCTCGATGGGCGGGTCGGAGCGTCCGGCCAAGGTCATCCCGCAGTACCTCCAGTGGTACCGCGAGGGCAAGCTCCCCCTCGATGACATGATCTCGGTCCGCTACGAGGGCCTCGACCATATCAACGCCGGCGTGCGTGCGCTGGAGAACGGCGAGATCGCGGGCCGCTCGATCATGGTGTACGAGCGAACGTAGCGAGCCCTCACCCTAACCCTCTCCCCCAAGGGGCGAGGGACCAGACTCCGGATTCGTGGGTCGGAAGCGCCGGCCAGCTCTCTCCGAGGCGAGTGCCCCGCCTCTCTCCCATCGGAGACTCCGGCCTTCCCTCCCTTGAGGGGAGCGGATTGAGGTGCGGGTGCTCCCGCGCGCCGAATCCCGAGGGTGGGGCGTGCCCGGGCGTCCCACGAACGGAAGATCAGACGACACAGCACATAACTTGGATCTGACGCCCCTTTGCGGGGTGTCGGGAAGGTTGGGTGATGAGTGGTCAGGACACGGCGGGGCGGATCGCCCTCGCAGACCGGGGAGGCAACGCCAACTCGGTGAGGACGCTCGCGCTGGTCGCAATCGCCGGCCAGGTCGTCCTGATTGCGGTCGCGATGCTGCTGCCGATTCCGAGCGCGTTCAGCTTCACCGGCGACAACATCAGCGAACTGGTGCTGGGGGACCTGGGCTTCTTGCAGACGATCGCGTTCGTCGTGGGCGGCATCGGGACGCTGGCGCTCGCGTACGTGCTCTGGAGGCTGACGACGGGGACCTTGGCTCGCATCGGCTGGGTCGCGGTTACGATGTACGGCGTTGGAGCGTTCTTCGTGGCGGTGTTTCGGACGGACCGCATCGACAGCGCCGATGACCTCGGGTCGCTGTCTACCACCGGCGCGATCCACTCCGGTGCGGCACTGGTCGCGTTCCTCAGCATGGTGCTCGGCATGGTCCTGCTGACCTGGGCGTTCGCGAGGCACCCGCGCTGGCGACCGATCGTCGTGGCGTCGGCGCTCCTCGCGACGGCGTCGTTCGCGCTGCTCTTCGTGCAGCAGGAGAGCGAGCGGGTCGGGCTGATGCAGCGGCTGATGGTGTCGGTGATCGCGGCCTGGCAGGTCCTCGTGGCGCTGCGGGCCCGTGCGATCGCCGACGAGGTCAGCGCTGTGCGCTAGTCGAGCCACTCCTCGACGATCGCCAGCGCGGCGCGCCCGGCGCCAGCTGCGAGCGCCGCGTCCGAGGCGCGGTCGAACGTGTCCTGCGGGCTGTGGAAGTACTTGTTCTGGCCGCGCAGCGAGACGTAGCGCCCGCCTGCCTCGTCGATGTTGCGCGCCTCGCCGCCCTTGCGGTCGATGACCTCGAAGCGGTCGACGCCAGCACGTTCGAACGCGGTCTGTGCCTGCGAGCGGAGGGCGTCGTCGTTGCTCTCGATATAGACCGGGCCGGTCGCGGTGCCGATGTTCGCGCCGAGGTGCAGCCAAGCGTGAGCCTGCGCCTCGAGGCCGGGCCGCGCCTTGAGGTAAGCCTGTAGGCCGAGGTGGTGCAGCTCGTGGCCGGATGAGGCGACGAGGTGGATCGTGCGCCGGCGGTCGCGGCGCTGGGCGAGCGCCTCGGCGAGGCCGAGCAGGATGGCGATGCCGCCGCCTCGTTCCGAGGCGCACGTGAACCAGCCCGAGCGCGGAGTGATGATGCCGATCGGCGCCGCCTCGGGGTCCGTGCCGGGCAGTGTCGCGACGACGTTCCGCGCTCGCGACTTCAGCCGCTCGCCGTCCACCTCGAGCGTGGCCTCGACGCCGAGGTACACCGCCGACGACAGTGTGCGGGCATCGTTCAGCCCGACCTGGAGCACCGGCAGCGAGTAGGGGTGTTCGATGCGCTCGGCGTTGAACGTTGTGACATAACCGTCGGGATCGGCGCGCACCAGCACGAGCCCAGTCGCGCCCGCCTCCTGCAGCGCCTCGATGCGCTCGGGCAGGGTGGCCAGCGTGAACGAAGGGTCGTTTTCCGCGGCGACGACGATGTTGCCGAAGATGTCCTCGTCGTCCGGCTCGATGAGGTCGCCCTGGATACCGCCCGGGGGGGTGAAGCCGCCGTCGTAGAGGGGGACGCCCTCGGCACTGCCCTCGGGCCAGCGGAGGCGGGCGCGGCGGAACTCGAAGCGGGGGAAGTCGAAGCTCTCGTACTTCGCCTCGATGCGCGCGTTGCGCAGGATGTCGCGCATCCAGGCGGCGGAGGCGTCGTCGCCGGGCCAGCCGGTACGATGGATGCCGAACGCTTCGTACTCGCGAATGCGCCGTTCGATCACACCCGCGTCGAGGCTGTCCGCCACCCGATCATCCTCCGGGACCACAGGGCGGGGTAAGGCGCCCGCTCCCTGCGGGGGAGTATGGCGATGCGGACCCGCGCGTCAAGACTGCCGAGCGAGACGATGACGAGACTCGGACTAGCGCACCCGGCCTCACTATCGCAGGATGGAGCATCCAGTGGTGCGTACACCTGACGCCACAACGAGCACGGAAAGCCACTGACATCGGCGCGAGACCGAAGGCACGGGGAGGGACACGTCGAGACGCGCCCCGTCGGGCGGGTGCACGGTTCTCGGCCGCAGTCGCAGTCGCAGTCGCCGCCATCGTCTCGCTGACCGCGGTCACCGTTGCTTCCGCCGAACCGAACGCCGAGCGGCGGCTCCCCGAGCCCGCATGGTTCGAGGTTCCTCCATCGATCCTGCCCGCCCTGGACGACCTGCTGCTCCTCCCGCTGCGCATCGACTACTTCACCGACTGCACCGGCCGCGACGACGCCTCGAGTTGTGGGCCGCCCCCGGCGCGCTGGATGGACGACTCCAACCCGATCGAGGTGTGCACGACGCACCAGGGCCGGCCCCCCTTCGTGAGCGCTGAGCAGTTCCGCGCGACAGTCGCGCGGGCTGCCGACACCTGGAACCAGGTCGGCGCCGCTATCGGGGTGCGCTACACGGGCGACTGTCCCGATGGGGCTCAGTGGGCCTTCAACAACGATCGCAACGAGATCGGCTGGGACACGCGGCGGGTGGTGTCAGGTACGGAGGCGGGCCTGACCCGTGGGTCCTGGGCGGTGCTGCCGGGCGGGCAGAAGGAGTTCGTCGAGACGGACATCCTCATCTTGGCTCGGGACGTGGCCGGCATTCCGGTCGTGTGCTTCGAGTCGGTCGTGATCCACGAGATCGGCCATGCGATCGGATTCGGCCACTCCGATCGCCGCGGCGACATGATGTATCCATCCTTTGACCCGCGTGACATCACCACGTGCCCGCTCCAGCCGAGCGAGAGCGAGCGGTCGCGGCTCCAGGAGCTCTACGGCGTCAACCATCGCCCCGCCCTCGATCCGCTCGAGGAGCGCACCGTGGGCCCCGGCGGACGAGTGAACATCGACGCGAGCGGCTCCGACGCGGACGGTGACGCGTTGACGTGGGCGTGGCGGCAGCTTTCAGGCCCAGCCGTCGTGCTCGATGCCCGAGGCGCGACCGTGAGCTTCACGGCGCCGGCGGTCACGCCCGAGCCGGTCGTGCTGCAGGTCACCGCCTTCGACCGCTACCTCGCGAATACGTCTGCGGTAGTGGCCGTCGAGGTCGATCCGGCGGCGTCGGTCCCGGCAGTGGCGCCGTCGCTGGCGTCGTTCCTGGCCGGAGGTGGCGGACATGCCATGCTGGCATGGTCGGAGGTCGAGGGCGCGGCGAGCTACCGTCTGTGCTCGACAACGCCGGGTGGCCCCGCCACACCCGTGTGTTCGACGCGTTCCGAGCCGGTCGTCGATGTCTCCTGGGACACGGTCGTGCGCGAAGCAGGCAGCGCCGACGTGACCGCTGTCTTCACCGAGGGTGCACGCCGGGTGACGCTCGAGGCGTGCGGAACGCGCGGCTGCTCGCCACCCGGCGATGGCGGTCTCGCCGGTGGCCTCCGCTGGGGCGCGTGGGGCATCGACTTCGACTACCTCGCGCTGGCGTTCGATGCGCCCGGCGGGCTGAACTTCACGATCGCCGGCGTCGTCAACAACTCGGAGCGGCCGCGGCGCTTCGAACTGCGAACGGGGCCGGTTGACGAGCCGACGAGCGTCCTGATCCACGACTGTGGCACGGTGCGGCCGGGCGGCGCGTGCATCAACTTCCTCGGCGTGGGCGACGACCATTACGAGCTGGTGGCTATCGTGAGCCGGGGGGCGGGGACACCTCGGACGGAGCATCACCTCGTGGTGAGGTGAGCGCGCGGAACGGAGTCAAGAAGAACGCCGCTCGACAGCGGCGTTCGTTCGGTCGACGAGGACGAGGGCGTCTAGCGGCGACCGGCGACCGCTCGGTAGGGGTCGACAATCTTTGCTGCGCGCTCAGCGCATTCGGGACAGACGACCGACTTCTCGCGGAACTTCTTGGCGCCCTTGATCACGTAGACGCCGCACAGCGCGCACTTGCCCTCCGGGCCGTTCTCGCCGAGCTTGTACCCCTCCGCCATCGTGACCTCCCGTTGGGACGGGCGCGGGCACGCGCCCCTTGTGTTCCTGCTCACTATACTAATCCTTCGATGGCATCCGCCCAACATCACCTGGCCTTGTGCACCTCTCGCGACGCCGCGCGGAGGGCGACCCGCGCTCGCATCGGGCCGCGCACGTGACGGCGATCGCGCCTTCCGAGATCGCAGCGGCGGTCGCCGCGAGGCTCGTGCGGACCTCCCGAGGCGCTGGCTTCGTCGGCATCCGACTCGATCCCGCGTACGACCCCAGGGCACTGTTGGGAGCCCCGCGAGCCAACAACGTGGTGGCCTCGTACGAGCGTCCTTCCCACGGGTTCGCCCTGATCGCCGTGGGCGAAGCAGGCCGCGCCACTCCGCTGGTGGGCGGAGGTCCGAGGAGCGCGCGTGGCGGCGCTGCGCAGCTCCTGGCCAGCCCGATACAGACCGACGACGACCGGCTGCGGCCGCGCGTCCTCGGAGGCTTCGCGTTTCGGGATGCGCCACCGCCCGGCGAACCCTGGAGGGTCTTCGGGAGCGGCGCGCTGGTGCTGCCACGCCTGCTGTTCGTCCGCGACGGCGACCTGAGTGGCGTTGTGGTCGCGCCCGGTGTGAGCGCCGTCGAGGTGGCCACCCTCCTCGATCACCAGCAGACCTCCGTAGCACAAGCTCCGGGCCCCCTGAGTTCGTTCCGGTGCGCGCGACCCGTCGACGGCGACCGCTATCGGGCAGGGGTGCGCGTGATCGCCGAGGACATCCGCGCGGGCGCATACGAGAAAGCGGTGCTCGCCACGACACAACAACTCGTCCTCGATGCGGCGGACGCAGAGATCGACATCGGACAGACGCTCGCACGTCTGCGCACGAACTACCCCGAGTGCCACGTCTTCAGCGTCTCCGTCGATGGCGCGACCTTCCTCGGCGCGAGTCCGGAGCTGCTCGTCGGACTCGCGGACGGCGACGTGTCCACCCTCGGACTGGCCGGGTCTGCGCGCCGAGGGGCGACGCCCGAGGAGGACGAGCGTATCGGCCGCGAGTTGCTCAGGAGCGCCAAGGACCGCGTCGAGCACGAGACGGTCGTGCGGGCGATCCGGGAAGCGCTCAGCGAGGTCACCGATCGCCTCCTCGCGCCCGCCGAACCCGGACTGCGCCGGCTGCGGAACATCCAGCACCTCGCTACTGAGATCTCGGGGCGGGTCGTGCGAGGCGTCGATGTGCTCGAGCTGGTCCACCGCCTGCACCCCACGCCCGCCGTGTGCGGGTGGCCACGGTCTGCCGCACAACACGTCATCGCGGTCCTCGAGAGTTTCGATCGCGGCTGGTATGCCGGCCCGGTCGGCTGGATGGACGCTCACGGTAACGGTGAGTTCGCGGTCGGGCTCAGATCCGCCCTCGTTCGCGGGGGGCGGGCTTGGCTGTTCGCGGGCAACGGCATCATGGGAGACTCCGATCCGGATGCGGAGCTCGCCGAGGTACAGCTGAAGTTCAGACCACTTGCCGATGCGCTCGCGGGGACTGCACTCTAGGCGTACTCCGAGCAGCGCTCGGGGCGGCGGCTCCGGAGGCTTCTTGACCCCGAACGGTTCCCTCACTCCCGGTCCCTCGTTCAGCGTCGCCGGGGCGCACGATCGGGTGGTCCGCACATTTATCAGTCAGCTGGGTGAGGGTGGGCTGCGTCACGTCGTGATCTGTCCGGGCTCGCGGTCGACGCCACTGACGCTTGCGTTTGCGCGGGACACCTCGTTCCGCTCGTGGCTCCACCTCGACGAGCGGTCGGCTGGCTATTTCGCACTCGGCCTTGCGAGGCAACTCGGTGAGCCGGTTGCGCTCGTCTGCACTTCGGGTACGGCCGCCGCGAACTTCCTTCCGGCGGTCATTGAGGCGTCGATCTCGCGCATCCCGCTTGTCGTACTGACTGCCGACCGTCCGCCCGAGGCGCGCGATGTCGGCGCGGCGCAAACCATCGACCAGGTGCGCCTGTATGGAAGCCACGTGCGCTGGTTCGTCGACATGCCGCCCGCGGACGGCAGCGCCGCGCTCGAGCACTCCGCGAGGGCCGTGGCTGCACGCGCGGTATCGGTCTCCCTCGAGGCGCCAATGGGCCCGGTGCACGTGAACTTCCCGTTCCGCGAGCCTCTCGTCGAGGCAGGCTCTGCGAGCGTACAACTCGACCCTCCGCCGGCGCCGATCGCCGTGACCCGGGTTGCGCAGGCGCCGGCGCCGGAAGCGGTGTCCGCCTTTGTCGAGGCGGCTCGCGGCCGCCGGGGTGTCATCGTCGCCGGGCCGGAGTCGATGCCACTGCCCGCTGGGGGCATCACGTCCCTTGCGCTGCACCTCGGTTGGCCCGTCCTCGCGGATCCGCTCTCGGGCCTGCGAGCCGGGCCTCATCGCCTCGACCCCGTGGTCGAGACTGCGGACGCCCTGCTGCGCGACGCAACGTTTGCGGGCGCCCACGTCCCGGAGGTCGTGCTGCGGTTCGGACAGCAGCCGACCTCCAAACCGCTGTTCACCTGGCTGGCTGCGCACCGCGACGTACCGTCGTTCGTCGTCGACGTGGCGGGAGGCTGGCGCGACCCGGACGCGACGACCTCGACGATGCTGCGCGGCGACTCGGCTGTGGTCATCCGCGCCATCGAGGCCCGCCTCGGTCCGGACGCGACCGCCCCCGCCGACTGGCTCGAGGCATGGCAGTACGCGAACGGGACTGCCGCAGAGGCGCTGCGTGCAGCGACCGAGGCCTTCGCCGAGCCGTTCGAGGGGCGCGCGCCCATCGAACTGGCCGCAGCCCTGCCCGACGGAGCGACTCTCGTGTGCGGCAACTCGATGCCCATCCGCGATGTCGACTCGTTCTTCCCGCGTATCGAGCGGCGCGTGCGCATCGTGGGCACGCGCGGCGCCTCCGGCATCGACGGCGTCGTCTCGACTGCGGTGGGCGCCGCGGCTGCCGGACAGGGACCGGTCGTCCTCGTGATCGGGGACCTGTCGTTCCTCCATGACCTGAACGGCCTGTGGCCGCTGCGCCGCTACGGCCTGGATCTCACCGTCGTGCTCGTGAACAACGACGGCGGCGGCATCTTCCACTTCCTCCCGCAGGCCGAGCTGGCGCAGGACGCATTCGAGGAGTGGTTCGGTACGCCCCACGGCCTCGACCTGGCCCACGCGGTCGGGCTGCACGGTGGGCGCTACGAGATGTTCGAGGGCGTCCGCGGCTGGGCAGACCGCATCGCTGCTGCACTGAGCGATCCCGGACTCAAGGTCCTGGAGCTGCGAACCGACCGTGTACGCAACGTGGAGCTGCACCGACAGGCATGGTCGCGCGTCTCCGAAGCTCTGGGAGCCCGACGCGCGCGCGGTCCGGTCGGAACGTCGGTGGGAGCGGAGGCGGCGCCATGACCCGGGTCGAGATCGATGGGCTGGGCATCAACGTCGAAGTCGCCGGAAGCGGACCGCCTGTCGTCCTGCTGCACGGCTTCACGGGCAGCGCCGCCGGTTGGTCGGACCTCGCCTCGAACCTTGCCCCCGAGTTCACGACACTCGCCATCGATATCGTGGGCCACGGGTTGACGGATGCTCCGGAGGCGGTCGACCGGTATCGCATGCGCCGCTGCGTGGTGGACCTCGCCGAGGTGATACGCGAACTCGGGCAGGACCGCGCGACCTGGCTCGGCTATTCGATGGGCGCGCGGACCGCCCTCCAGGTCGCGGTCTGGCGCCCCGATGTCGTCGGTGCGCTGGTCCTCGAGGGCGGCACTCCGGGCCTGCGAACGCAGCAAGAGCGGGACGATCGGGTCGCCGCGGACGAAGTGCTGGCCCAGCGCCTCGAGAACGAGGGTGTCGAGCCCTTCATCGACTACTGGGAGTCCATCCCGCTGTTTGCCTCGCAGCGGCGGATGCCAGAGGAGGCCCAGGCTGCGGTGCGAACGGGACGCCTGAAGAACCGCGCGATCGGCCTCGCCAACAGCCTCAGGGGGATGGGCACGGGCTCCCAGGACGATGTCACCGATCGGCTGCCGAAGCTGCGCCAGCCCGTCCAGATCATCACTGGCGCACTCGACGAGAAGTTCACCGCCATCGGGCGGGAGATGGCACAGGCGCTTCCGGACGCTACGATGACGGTGATCGATGATGCAGGGCACGCCGCTCACGTCGAGCGGCCAGCGGCATTCGCCGAGATCGTGCTCGACTTCCTGCGACGAGTTCATGCCGCCTGACGCGCCCGGACAGGGCCGCTGCTCGGGCCGGACGGCCGGGGGTACTTGACGATGAGCGTTCAGTGGCGCACCGCGCGCGAGTACAGCGACATCCTCTACGAGAAGGCGGAGGGCATCGCCAAGATCGCGATCAACCGACCGGAGGTGCACAACGCGTTCCGGCCGGAGACGCTCGATCAGATGATGGAGGCGTTCGTCGACGCGCACCACGACGCGGAGATCGGAGTCATCCTCCTGACCGGCACGGGCGGACGCGCGTTCTGTTCAGGCGGTGACCAGCGAGTCCGAGGCGAGGGCGGGTACGTGGGCGGTGACGGTGTCGCTCGACTGAACGTCCTCGAGCTGCAGCGCTACATCCGCTCGATGCCGAAGCCTGTGATCGCACTCGTGGCCGGTTACGCGATCGGTGGGGGCCACGTGCTCCATGTGGTCTGCGACATGACGATCGCCGCTGACAACGCGCGCTTTGGACAGACCGGGCCACGAGTCGGCTCGTTCGACGCCGGCCTCGGCGCGACGCAGCTCGCGCGCATCGTCGGGCACAAGAAGGCCCGCGAGATCTGGTACCTCTGTCGGCAGTACGACGCGCAGGAGGCACTGCAGATGGGCCTCGTGAACGCCGTCGTGCCGCTCGACCAGCTCGAGGACGAGGGCGTGCAATGGGCGCGCGAGATCCTCGGGCATAGTCCCACCGCGATCCGGTTCCTCAAGGCGGCGTTCGTCGCTGATACGGACGGTCTGGCGGGGCTCCAGCAACTCGCCGGCGACGCGACTTCGCTCTTCTACATGACGGACGAGGGCAAGGAGGGCCGCAACGCCTTCCTCGAGAAGCGCAAGCCCGACTTCTCCCGCTTCCCGCGCCTGCCGTAACTGCTGACGAGAGCGAGACCTGGAGGACGATGAACGCGCGCAACGGCCGCCCCCTTTCGCGCCTCGACATCTGGCGCATGGCCATCCGGCCGCCAACGCTTACGGCCGCGATCGCGCCAGTCGTCGTCGGCTCGGCCGTCGCCGCTCGCGACGATCTCTTCCGCCTCGGACCGGCGAGCGGCGCACTGATCGGGGCGCTGGCCCTCCAGGTCGCCGCGAACCTCGCGAACGACGTCTCGGACTTCCGTCGGGGCGCGGACACCTCGGAGCGCGTGGGACCGCCGCGGGTCACGCAGCTGGGCCTGCTCAGCGAGCGGCAGGTGCTCATCGGTCTCTGGGTCGCGGTGGGCGTGGCGACGCTGGCTGGCCTCTACCTGACCTGGGTCGCCGGGTGGCCCGTCATCGCGATCGGCCTCGCCTCGATCGCTGCCTTGCTGGCGTACACCGGAGGACCGTGGCCCTTCGGCTACCGCGGGCTCGGCGAGGTGTTCGTTTTCGCATTCTTCGGCGTCGTGGCGGTTGTCGGTACGTACTACGTGCAGGCGGGCCGCGTGACCGGGGAGGCGTTCGCCGCCTCGATCCCCGTCGGCTTCACCGTCTGCGCGATCCTCGTGGTGAACAACGTGCGCGACATCACGACGGACCGGATCGCCGGAAAGCGCACGCTGGCGGTCATCCTCGGCCCGGAGCTCGCGAGGCTGCATTTCCTGCTGACAATCGTCGCGGCCTATCTCGCTGCCGCGGCGCTCTGGCTGATCGGCGAGTTCTCAGCGTGGACGATGCTCGCGTTCCTGAGCCTGCCGCTCGCCTGGGCGCCGACGGCCGCGATCCTCGCGAGGCAGCAAGGTCCGGCGCTCAACGTCGCGCTGAAGGCGACGGCGCGACTCCATCTCGTCTTCGGGCTCCTGCTCGCGGTCGGGGTGGTGCGCTGATGAACGAATCGGTCACCACCAGCGCGATCCG
This sequence comes from uncultured Dehalococcoidaceae bacterium, assembly GCA_964479165.1. GTDB lineage: Bacteria > Chloroflexota > Dehalococcoidia > UBA2979 > UBA2979 > CAYZJO01. The sequence continues at coordinate 92,338 of CAYZJO010000002.1, read as the reverse complement.
CGTGGCCGCCATCCGCTGGCGCCCCTTCCGGCTGCCCATGCGCCACCATTTCGAGGCAGCGCACGGCGCACTCGATGACCGCGCGGGCGTGCTGGTGCAGCTCGTAGCCGCCGATGGCACGACCGGCCTCGGCGAGGCGTCTCCATTCCCTTCGCTCGGTCTCGGCACTTCTGAGGACGTGCTCGCGCTGCTCGAGCAGCACGCCGCCGACATCATCGAGCGCGGAATCGACGCCCTGCCGGAGGTTGGGCCGGGCGTGGCTGCGCTGCGTTGCGCGGTGGACGTGGCGCTCGTCGACCTCGAGGCGAAGGCGCGAGGCGTGCCTGCCGCGCATCTGCTCGCTACCGCCCCCGCGAGCTCCGTCACGGTGAACGCCGTCATCGGGGGCGGTCCGCCTCAGGAGGTCGCCGGCTTCGGCCGCGAGGCAGTCCGCGCGGGCTACCGCGTCGTCAAATTGAAGGTCGGCGTCGGAACGGTGGACGAGGACATCGCGCGAGTCACCGCGCTCCGCGACGCCTGTCCCGAGACCGTGATCCGCCTCGATGCAAACGGCGCGTGGGACGTCGAGGAGGCGCTCACCGCCATCGCGGCCTTCCAGACTCTCGGTGTCGAGTTGCTCGAGCAGCCGGTGCCCGCAGCGGACGTCGAGGGGCTGGCGCACATCCGCGAGGCCGCGCCGCTGCGCGTCGCCGCGGATGAGGCGCTGATCGACCCGGCGACGCGCGAGCAAGTCCTGGAGCGGAAGGCGGCCGACCTCCTGGTGCTCAAGCCGATGGTCCTCGGCGGCATCCGGCCGGCACTCGCGCTGGCCGAGCGCGCGGCGCAGGCAGGCATCGGCGCCTTCGTTACGACGACGTTCGATTCGACCGTAGGCACGGCGGCGTCGTTGCACCTCGCTGCGGCGCTCCCGACGGATGCCGCGCACGGCCTCGCCACCGGCGACCACCTCGCCGCCGACGTCGTCTCCGATCCCCTCGTCGCCGCGTCCGGGTGGCTCGCGATGCGGCTGGCCGCCGGCATCGGTTTCGACGTCGACGACGACGTGCTGCGCTTCGTAGCCACTGCTCCATGGTCCGAGACGCGGGCTTGAGCGAGGCGCAGAGCCGCCTTCCGGACTGGGTCGCCCGTCGTGCTCGCACCCATCCTCGGCACATTGCCCTGGAGCAGCCGGGCCGCGCGCCGGTGACGTATGCCGCGCTCGAGCGGCTCGTCGCGAGCGCCTCGGCGAACCTGCAGTCGCACCGCCTCGAGGATGGCGAGCCAGTGGCAGTGCTGGCCGCCAACAACGTCGAGTTCGCCGTACTGGCACACGCGGTCCCTCGCACGGGCGCGGCGTTCATGCCGCTGAACGTCCGGCTGACGAGCGATGAGATCGCGTGGCAGGTTCGCGACTCCGGCGCGCGCCTCCTCTTGACCGACGACGTTCTACGCCCGGCCGCCGCCGAGGTGGCCGGAGCGGCGAGTGCTCGCCTGATCGACGTGGTGGAACTTCTCGCGGAGGCCGAGGCTGGACCCGCGGGCGAGGAGGTGTCCCACCGTCGTGACGATGTGCACAGCGTGATCTACACGTCGGGCACATCCGGCCACCCGAAGGGGGCGCTGCTCACGTTCGGCAATTTCGAGGCTAGCGCGGCCGCTTCGGCGTACAACCTCGGCGTCGATCCGCGCGACCGCTGGCTCGCCTGCCTCCCGCTGTTCCACGTAGGCGGGCTGTCGATTCTGCTGCGATCCGCCATCTACGGCACGACCGCCCTCATCCACGAGCGCTTCGACGAGCACGAGGTCAACCGCGCACTCCGCGAGGACGGCGTCACGCTGCTCTCAGTGGTCGCGGTGATGCTCCAGCGCATGTTCGCGGCGGACGGTGAGCCGTATCCCGACAGCCTCCGCGCGGTGCTGCTCGGCGGCGGTCCCGCGCCACGCACGCTCCTCGAGGCAGCGCGTGAACGCGGAGTGCCGGTCCTCCAGACTTACGGGCTCACCGAGACGGCGTCGCAGGTCACGACGCTCTCGGCCGCCGACGCACTGCGCAAGCTGGGGTCGGCGGGGCAGCCGCTGCTCCAGACGCGGCTCCGCATCGATGTCGATGGTCGGGAGGCGGAGCCGAACGAGATTGGCGAGATCCTCGTCGCGGGCCCAACCGTGACGGCGGGCTATCTCGGTCGCCCCGATGCTACCGCCGAGGCCATCCGCGACGGCTGGCTGCACACGGGAGACCTCGGCTACCTCGACAACGAGGGCTACCTCACAGTCTCCGACCGGCGCGACGACCTCATCGTGACAGGCGGGGAGAACGTCTACCCCGCCGAGGTGGAGGCCGCCATCCTCGCCCACGCCGGGGTGCGAGAGGTGGCGGTGGTGGGCCTGCCCGACGCTCGGTGGGGCGGCGCCGTGTGCGCAGTGGTAGTTCCAGAGGACGGCAGCGGACTCGAAGCAGAGGTGCTGGCTGCGTGGCTCCGTTCGCGCCTCGCGGGTTACAAGGTGCCGCGACGCCTCGAGCTGTGGCCCGGCGAGGCATTGCCTCGCACGGCCTCCGGCAAGTTGCTCCGGAGGCTCGTGCGAGAGCGGCTGGAGGCGTCTCGCTAGCGCTCCTGCGGCTCGGGCAGCGGCGTCCCGGTGCACACGGCCCAGGCCTGCGCGAGCATGACTCGAGCGAACGCCGCACCGGGGCAGTGGTTCTCGACCATGCGCCCTTCGAAGACGCCGTACCGCCGCGTGAACAGGTCGGTCCCCGCCATGCGCCTCGTCGCATCGAGGTAGGCGGACCGCTCGCCGGCGAGTGGTTCGTACGTCGCATCTTCGACGCGCGGCGCCGACCAGAGCACGGAGTCGAGAACGGCACGGACCGAGTCGATACCGACTCGGATTAGAGCCTGCTGTTCGTCCGGAATACCGACGCGGTCGGCCTCCGCGCGCAGGAGACTGCGCACTGCACGGTCCCACGCATCTACACGTCCTTCGCCAGCCTCCGCATCCGAGGAGGCGCCTTGGTATGCCTGGCGGACGCGCTCCTCATCGAAGATGGCGGGGAGCCGGTCGAGCAGTGCGTGGAGAGCGGGCGCGAAGCCGGGCGGGAACTTCGAGATGAGGATCGCGTCGTCATCGAAACGGACGAGGCGGCGTTCGTCCGTGACCTGGGCTTCCTCCACCAACCAACGCCGGAGTCGGGCCTCGAGGTCGGTGTGAGTGCCGGTGTCAGTGAGTTCCGTCATCGAGGCTCGATCACTGCGCTTGGTGGCAGGTCCTGGAAGCAAGTGGGGCCCGCCGGAAGGCGGGCCCCACTCATGGGCTCAAGGGAAGGCGACGGTCAGCGACCGCGCAGCTTCGGGTCGAGGATGTCGCGGAGCGCGTCTCCGAACATGTTCGTACCGAAGACGAGGATGCTGATCGCGATGCCGGGCAGAAGCGCCAGGCGCGGGTGCGTCTCGAAGTAGAGGCGACCAGTGCCGGTGAGCATCGCACCCCAGGACGGAGTCGGCGGCTGTGCGCCGATGCCGAGGAACGAGAGCGATGCCTCGATGAGGACCGCGGTCGCGATGACGTACGTCGCGAGGACGATCATTGGGGCAGCCACGTTCGGCAGGATGTGGCGGAACATCACGCGGTTATCGCTCGCGCCGATGGAGCGGGCGGCCTCGGCCCATACGTTCTCCTTCGCGGAGAGCACGGAGCCGCGGATCACGCGCGCGGGGCGCGGGATACCGACGAACGCCACCGTCCAGAAGCCTTGCCACAGGCCGGGGCCGAGGATGGAGACGATGGCGATCGCGAGAACCAGGAACGGAATCGTCTGGATGGCATCGATGAAGCGCTGAACGAGCATGTCCAGCTTGCCGCCGAAGTAGGCGGACATCAGGCCGATGACGCCACCGATACTGACCGAGATGAGGCAGGCGCCCAGGGCGAAGAAGACCGAGATCTGCGCGCCCTTGACGATCCGGCTGAACATGTCGCGGCCGAGCTCGTCTGTGCCAAAGAAGTAGGTCTGGCCTTCAATTCGCACGGACTGGGAGAAGAAGCCCAGCAGGCGGTCGGCGCCGTTCACCTTGATCGGGTCCTGCGGGACGATGACGCCGGTAAACGCGCCGAGCGCGACGGCGACCATGAAGACCGAGACCACCGCCGAGATGGCGCCCAACGGTTTATGGGTGAAGAACCACTTGGTCCATCGCCAGGCACGGCTCAGCTTCGATGGTTCCGTGTGAAGCTGACCGGCGACGCCTTCTGCGAGCGTTCCCTGACTCGTTGCCATGTCCCTCTGCCTTTCGCCTGTCCTCGAGCCCCCCGAGGCGTGTCAGACCGAAGCGCTGTTCCCGTCTAGCTGTACCGAATCCGCGGGTCGAGCCAGGAGTAGCTCAGGTCGACCAGCAGGTTCCCCAGCAGAGACACGGTGACGAGGATGAGCAGGATGCCCTGGACCAGTGGGTAGTCACGCTGGTTCACGGCATCGATGTACGTGCGGCCGATACCGTTGATCGAGAACACGGTCTCGACGATGACCGAGCCGCTGATCACGCCGGCGAGCTGGAACCCGAGCAGGGTGACCACCGGAATGAGCGCGTTGCGGAAGGCGTGGCGGTAGATGACTGACATCTCCGCGAGGCCCTTCGCGCGGGCGGTGCGGACGTAGTCCTCGCGCATCGCCTCGAGCATCGTCGTGCGAATCATGCGCATGTTCGAGGCCGAGGCGCTGGCGCCCAGCACGATCGCGCCCGGCACGAACTGCTGCAGGTTGCCCATTGGGTTTTCGAACGGGTTCTGGTAACTCATCGGCGGGAACCAGCCGAACAGGGTGGCCCCATAGATGATGACGAGCGTCGCGAGGAAGAAGTTCGGAATCGACAGCGCAGAAATCGAGATCGAGCGCCCGATGTAGTCGATCCAAGTGTCCTGGTAGATGGCGGAGGCGACCCCGACGGGGATGGCGATGATCAATCCGATGATCAGTGCCATGAAGCCCAGCTGGAAGGAGATCGGGAGCGCACGGCCGATGACCTCAAGGACCGGCTTGTTCTGCCAGAACGAGGTACCCCAATCGCCAGTGACGACGCCACCGACCCACTGCACGTAGGCGAGCGGCGCCGGCGTGTCCAGTCCGAGCTCTGCGCGCCAGAGCTGCATCTGCTCTTCGCTGACGCTGCCTCGTGACTCCGCCATCTGCGCGACGAGGAAGTCGCCGGGCATGATACGGAGGAGTGCGAAGGCGATGACGGTCACGAAGATGATCGTCGGGATCATGAAGACCAGACGGCGGATGATGTATCTCTGCACTGCGGCCCCCTCCGGTCTACGGAGCAGTCGATTCCCCCCGACTGCCCCGTGCCCCCTGTGCTCTCCTGCGGCGGTGCACTCCGGTTATAACAACAATACGCTGCGCGCGGCCCCTGCGATCTGTCCGGGCGTGCCCAACATCCGAACGTTGGTCACGCATCCGTCCGGTGCTCGCAGGCTACCGGCGGCAGCGTTCCGGATTTTCTACTCCATCAATCCTGACTTTGCAACAACGTGAGCAAAAGCACGAACTCTTGATCAGGTTCGGATGCCGGATTCCTCGGCGTCGGCCTCGCCTGGCATCTCGTCAGGCACTTCCTCAAGCGGGTCCTGGGCGTCCCCGCCCTCTGCGCGGTACGCCTTCTGCAGATCGCGGTAGTGATAGGAGTAGGTCGCGCCGAAGTTGGTCGTCCGCTCCTTCGCGGTGCGCGCTTCCCAGTACGTACGTTGCGCCTCGACGAACCTGGCCAGGTCCTCAGCCGAGGCGTCCTCCATGCGTACTTCTTCACGCGGCACGAAGAACACCTGCCCAATCGGGCTGCTGCCGGCCACGCTCACGACGTCGCCGCGCTGGAGGACGTGGCGGAATTCGGTGTTCTGGGCGTACCAGTCGGTCTCGACGCGCGCAGTCAGCACCGGCACGGATGGTTGCTGCAACTCGTTCACCACGCCCGTGTAGATGGTGTCCCAGCCCGGAGGGGTGATGAAGTCGTACGACCCGCGAATCCCGATCCCACCCGGCGGGCTGTTCACGTTGGTCACGAGCCCATCGAGGAGTTGATGCACCAGCGCGGGTGTGAGCTTCGTTTTCTCTTCGAGGAACACAAGGTCGGTCTGGTCGAGCCCACCGGTTCCCGCGGAGGGGCGGATGTCGACGACGAACGCAGGTGCGCGCATGCCGCGCTCGTCCCCTACGTAGAAGGTGAGCCGGAAGACGTTGTTGTCCTGGTATCGCACCTGGTAGGACTCGGCGTCGTGCAGTGGCGGATACACGAGGTAGCCCGTCTTGCTGGCGTCCTCGAGCACCGGGCAGAAACGTGCCTGCTGCGGGAGCCACGCGCGGCGGTTCTCGCGCGCTGGCCGCTTCCCGACTCCCTGACGCCGTTGCCCGGCCACGAGTTTGACGCGCATGCAGCCCCCTTGCCTGCGAGTCCTCTTGCGTCACGACGAGCGTCGTCGCTTACGTAATCATCGTAGACTAGTCACAGGACCGCTGCCGAATTCGACGGACACCGGCACCAGGGCGGCCGGGTTCCCCCATTACCGTCTGTGATTGACGCACCGTGGGCCGACCGCCAGAATGCGCCCGTTCCCGCACGCGACCATAAATCGAGGCGCACGGTCGCCTCGGCGCGCAGCGGCTTGCGTGGAGGCTACCCATCCCCGAGCACTACTACTTCGACCTGCATTCGCACTCGACGGACGCCTCGGACGACGCCGGCGGCACCGTCGAGGGCTACCTCAAGTGGATCGTTGCCCGCCGCAAGAAGGGCTTCCAGATCGACGGCATTGTGCTCACCGAGCACCGCCAGTTCGACCCCAGCGTCGACTACTCCGCCGTGGCAGACCAGTACGGCGTCGTCGTCCTGCGCGGCGCCGAGGTCGAGACCGACGTCGGTCACGTGCTGGTTTACGGCATCGACGAGCGCTTTACGAAGCAGTTCGACCTCTCGAACGTGTCGCTCCCGTACGAGGACGTCTTCCAGGCCGCGTACGAGTACGGCGGCTTCGCCGTGGGCGCGCACGCGGGGCGGCCGCGCATCGGACTCGCCGAGCACGTGGCGGAGCGCAACGTCTCGCTGAAGCACGTGCGCGCCATCGAGCAGCTCAACGGTGGCAGCAATGACGAGGAGAACGGACGCGCCCTCGAGCTCGCGCAAACCTACGGTCTCGCGTGCGTCGGCGGCTCGGACGCGCACTTTGTCAGCGCCATCGGACGCTGTCTGACCGCGTTCCGCCGTCCGATCCGCAATGTCCACGACCTCGTCGAGGAGCTGCGGAGCGGTGAGTACCGAGCCGTGACGGTCGAGCAGACCGTTCCCGGATACGCCGAGTGAGTCGGGCGTAGCCAACAAGTAACAACAGGTCGCAGACCAGGAGGAGCGGATGACCTCAGAGACACCGGCGACCGCGGAGAGCGGCGACCTCCAGTTCGAGTACGACCGCAGCGTCGTCGGCGTCGAGGTCGAGGTCGGCGAGTTCACGATCTCGCCGGAACAGATCCACGCCTACTGCCACACGATGGGGGAGTCGAACCCGCAGTTCGCCAGTGGGGAGGTCGCCCCTCCAGGACTCCTCAGCGCCGTCTCGTTCGGCGGGGGCGGGAACACGCTGGACCCCAAGGTGAAGTTCGGCAACACGACCTTCATGGCCGGCTCCCGCATGGAGTTCTATGAGCCCATCCGGGCGAACACCCCGCTGAAGGTGACCACGAAGGTCAAAGAGGTGTACGGCAAGACCGGGCGCAGCGGCACGATGGTCTTCGTGGTTCGCCGCACCGACTTCAGAGACGGCGAGGGGAGGGCAGTCGCCGCCCTCGAGCAGTCGATCGTGCACCGCGAGACCGAGCGGGTGGCATCGTGACCAGCGTCCAGCAGCGCTACTTCGAGGACGTCGACCTCGGCGATGAGTACGAGGACGAGACCATCGCGACGACTGAGATGGTTCGCGAGTACCTCTCGCTGAACCCGGCACGCGGAGGCCCGGGCGACGGTCGGTTCGACTCCGACGAGGGAGCGCGCTCGATCGGTTTGCGCGCGGCCATCGTACCGGGCTCGATGAGCTTCTCCGTGATCAGTCGCCTCGTCTCGGACTGGATGGGTCCGGAGGGCCGCCTCCACTCAATCGACGTTTCCTACCGGCGCCCCGTCCAGCAGGGCGACCACCTGAAGCTACTCGCCCTCGTCACGGATGCCAGCGAGGAGGCCGAGGGCCCGCGCGTGAAGCTGGATGTCTATCTCGAGAACGATCGTGGGGAGCGCCCGCTCCAGGGCACCGCGGTCGTCGAACTGCCGAGGCGTCCCGCCTAGGCCTGGCGTCGAGCCAGGATGGCTCCATGGACCTCGCAACGTTCATCGCCCAGCCGTGGGACCTCGACGGCGGCTGGGCGATGCTGCCCCTCCGCCTCGCCCTCGGTGTCATCTTCGTCCCCTCGGGACTCGGGAAGTGGCGTCGCGGCATCTCGGGGACGGGGCGCTGGCTCGAGGGCCTCGGCTTCCCGCTGCCGCAGGCGACCGCCCGCCTCGTCGCGACGACCGAGCTCGTCGGCGGGCTGCTGCTTCTGGCCGGTCTCGGAGTGCACTGGGCCGGCATCCCGCTCGCGATCAACATGACGGTCGCGACGTGGACGCAGCGGACGCTGCTCGGCGCCCCGTTCCAGGGCGGCGAAGTTCAAGGCTATGAACTCGACGTCCTGATGGCGGCCGGGAGCCTCACGCTCGCGCTCGGAGGCGCGGGACCGCTCTCCCTCGATGCGCTCCTGCGAGGATGAGTATCGGCAGTCGTCGGACGTGCGGACGCTAACCCTCTGCCTGCTCCATCTCCTTGAGGCGCTGCATCACCTGTTGGAACACGTGGTACTCCTGGGCGCCGACGACTGCGTACTTCTCGTTGAAGATGAACGTCGGGATCCCAGTCACGCCGACCGCCCGTGCCCACTCGATGCCGGCGTCCACTTGCTCGCGGTAACGGCCGGTCGTGAGGGCGTCCCGCAGGTCGTCAGCATCGAGCCCGTGTTCGGCTCCGATGCGCACAAGCGTGTCGAGGTCACCGAGGTTGTCGAAGTCCGTGAAGTGCGCCTTGAAGAGCGCGCGGTGCAGTTCGTCGGTCAGCAGGCCCTGCTCCTGCGCGTACTCCGCAAACTGCAACGCGAGGTGAGAGTTGGGCGTGAAGGTGCGTCCGCGCCGGAACTCGATTCCAGAGGCCTCGCCGCGCAGCTCCAGGGCTGACTTCGGCGTGTCCGCAGTCGTACTCGGCTGACGCGTGCGCCCCTCGGGCGGGATGGACGGGTCGAGCAGGAACGGCACCCACCGGACCTCGACGTCCGGGTACTCACGCTTGAACTTCTCGACCTCCACGAGGCCGACATAGCACCACGGTCAGATGAAGTCGGAAACGACCAGGAGCGTCGTCTTGCCGTTCGTCGCCGTCTGCTCTTCGACCACGGGTGACCCCTCTCACGCTGTGAGTCGAAGTATAGCCACCCGCGACTTCCGAACGTGATGAGGACGATAGCAGAGGAACCGATAGCATCGGTTGTATGGCTGTCGACCCCGAAGGGTGGACCGTAGGTCGTCGCGCGCAGGTCGTGGTGGCACTCGCTGCCGCGCTCGCGCTCTCCGCGTTCGCGCCGCACGCCTCCGCGTACGCGAAGTCCGTTGCCCTCTTCGCGTATGCGGTCGTCCCCGCGCCGGTGCAGCCCCTCGACTGGGTAACGCGAGCGCCCACCGTCGGGATGGTCGAGTGGGAAGGCGGCGGATTGGGGCAGCTCACACTGCCCGGCGGCGACAGCAGCGTCCCGGGCATTGTGCTGCTCCTCGGCGCTAATCCCGCCGAGCCGGACGACCCGCGCGTCGTGCGACTGACCGAGGGCCTGGCGCGTCTCGGCTTCGCCGTGCTGCTGCCGCTGTCCGAGGATCTCGACGACGATCGCGTGCTGCCCTCGGAGGTGCCCCGCCTCGTCGGCGCGTTCGAGGTGCTGGGGGCGCAACCGCGCCTCGAGGGCCGGGGAATCGGGTTCGCAGGGCTCTCGGCGGGCGGCTCGCTTGTTCTCGTTGCCGCCGCGCAGCCCCCCATCGCGGAGAGCGTGCGCTTCGTCGTCGCGATCGGCCCCTACTACGACGCAGCCGCGCTCGTTGCCTCGACGGCCGCCGCCGCGCACCGGTTGCCGAGCGGCGCCATCGAGGTCTGGGAACCGCACGAGACCACCGTCGATGTCGTCACGGCGACGCTCGGCGCGCTTGCTGCGGACCGGCGACTCGACCAACTACTCGATGCACAGTCTCTGGAGGAGGCCGAGGCGCTGCTCGCAGGCCTCGAGGAGCGCGACCTCGCCGCGCTCGCCGCGATCAGCCCGCGCGACAACCTCGATGGGCTCTCCGCGCCGCTGTTCCTCGTGCACGACCGCGAGGATCCGTTCGTGCCCTGGACGCAGTCGGAGGCGCTGGCCGACGCGGCGACGCCGGCGGTCTACCACCGCATCGACCTCTTCGAGCACGTGGAACCCGCACCGGGCAACGTGGGCGTTCTTCTCCGCGATGGTTGGCGCTTCATCCGTCTGTTTGCCACGGTCTTCGAGATCGCAGAGGGCGGTGACGGATGACACAGACCACCGAGGCCTCGCCTGAAACGCGCCGACCATGGTTGCAGTGGGCGTGGCAACTCGGCGTCACCGCCATCTTCATCGTCGTCGCCGCCATCACGGTGGACTTCGACTCGCTGATGGAGGCGATGCGAGGCGTGCGCTGGTGGCTGATCGTGCCGGGGCTCAGCCTGTTCACGCTGGCGAAGTTCATCGATGCTTGGCGCTGGCGCTACCTGCTGCAGGGCCTCGATGAGCCGCCGCCACACCGCGCGCTCTGGGGTGCGTTCCTCATCGGCAACGTGGTGAACAACCTGCTGCCGTTTCGTGCAGGGGACGTGGCGAAGGTGCAGGTGCTCGCGAACCGCTATGGCACGTCGCGGGCGGGGCTCGCGGCGTCCGTGTTTATCGTCGAGGCCACCCTCGACGCGATCGTCTTCCTGCTCCTCGTGGCCGTCGCGATCGCCACCTCGGGTCAGGGCATCGGCACGTTCGGTTTCGAGGGGACGCAGGCGAGGGGACTCGCCATCGTGACGGCGGTCGCGCTGATTGCCACCTCGCTGGCGCTGTTGCTCGCGCGGAGCCGAGGCCTGGATGTGGTCGCGCGGCTCGCGCCGCTCCGCTACCGCGAGCGGGTCGAGGGGTGGGTGGAGGCAGCGCGAGAAGGCTTGCACGCCCTGCGGTCGTGGCGGCGCACGCTCGGGGCGCTGGCGCTCTCGTTGCCGGCGTGGCTGGTCGAGGCCGCGATGTTCGCGGTCATTGGACGCGCGTTCGGCCTCGACCTCGGGTACCCAGCATTCCTCGCGATGATGGTGGCAGCGAACCTCGCGGTGGCGCTGCCGTTCGGCCTCTGGAACTTCGGACCCTACGAGGTGCTGGTGACGGCGACGGCCGTGGCTGCGGGTGGCGACCGCTCGACCGCCCTCGCCTACGCAGTCACGATCCACATCGCAACGAACGCGTGGATCCTCGTGACCGGCGCACTCGCGTTCTGGTTCATGCGCATCAACCCTCGCGAGTTGCTCCGCGTCTCAGCCGCGGCAGAGACCGAAGTCCCCGAACTCGTGAATCACGATTGACGTACACATCCGCTGTACGGAGTACAGTACATGCGCGCTTCCACCACCAGAGGGGACGGGTGAACGTGAGCGCGAGACGATTGGGACTGGCCGCGGCCGTGCTGGCAGCGGTCCTGCTGGGCGCTGCCGCCGCATGCGATGACGGCGGCGAAGACTCGGCCGCCACGGCCGAGGCGACCTCCACGGCTGCGGAGTCGACGGCCGCAGCCACCGGCACCGCGACTGCAGCAGCAACGGCGGCGGCGACCGCGACAGAGGCTGTAGAGACAGCGACTACCGCCGCTACCGCGGAAGCGACCTCCGAGGCGTCTCCGGCGGCGGAGGGAGCCACGGTCTCGCTCGGCGGTAACGAGGAGCTCGGCGAGTTCCTCGTCGGTCCGGATGGGATGACCCTTTACATCTTCACGAACGACGAACCGGGTGTGAGCAACTGCACCGGCGGCTGCGCCGACAACTGGCCTCCGCTCACCGTCGAGGGCGACGTCTCCGCCGGCGAGGGCGTGACGGGTGAACTCGACGTCATCGAACGCGAGGACGGCAGCATGCAGGTCACCTACAACGGTCAGCCGTTGTACTACTGGGCGAACGACAGCGAATCCGGTGACGCGACGGGTCACGAGGTCGGCGGCGTCTGGTTCGTCGCACGCGCCGATGAGTCGACCGCGTCCGCGGCGGGCGGCGGCTCGTCCGGGAATGACCCCGGCTACTAGGAAATCGCCCGAGACGGCATGATGGAGGGGTGCCGGACGCACCCCTCCTGCTCCTCCTGACCTCGTGGCACCTGCCGCGCATGCGGCCGATGCCACGGCTGTTCGCGCACATCCGGCGGCTGGAGCGCGACTGCCGCGCTGCGGACGGATGCGTGCACGTCCACCGCTGGGTTTCGCGGCGGTCGCTCATGCTCGCCTCGGAGTGGACCTCTGACGAGGCCGCCGATGCGTGGCTCGCATCGCTGCCGTTCCGCCGCTTCGACGCGCTGGCCCGCACGTCCGAAGCCGAGCATCGAGTTCGCCGCGGCGGCCTCCGATGAGACGCACTGTCCACCGTCGGAGCACACCCTGTGGCATGTCGTGCACAGGCTGTGGCAAGTCGGGGCTGCCCCTCGGAAGCTGCGGGGCTAGAGTGCCCCTCGTTGAGCCCGAGGAACGGGTGGACGATGGACGCGAGGCAACGGATGGACCTGGTTGGCGGAGACGCCTCGTGAGGCGATTGACCCAGGCGGCGCTCGCCGCGATCGCACTCCTGCTATTCGCACCCCTGTCGGCACATGCCGAACCCCAGGCCTCGATCGAACCTCGGCAACTCACGCTCTCAGAGGCACTGGCGGCAGGATCCGAGGGGACGCTGCCGCCGCTGACCGTGACCAACGTCGGCGACGCCGCCGGCACCTTCGTCGTCGAGATCCGCAGCCCCAGCGATCCAGGAGCGACGCCTCCCGAGGCGGCGTGGCTGCGAGTCGCGCCCGCCGAATTCGAGCTCGCGCCCGGCGCGGCGCAGAGCGTCACCGTCACGGCAGCGCCCGTCGACGATGTCGAGGAGGGGCCGTACCGCGTACTCGTCACCGCCGGAACCCGAGGCACGGACCTCGCCGTGGCAGCGACGATCGAGCTGGATGTCGCGACCGCCTCTTCCGGCCTGGCCGCCGGCCTCGATGCACGGGTCTACGTCGCGCTCCTTGCGGTCGCCGTGCTGGCGCTCCTGCTCTTCGTCCTCGCACGGCGGTTGCAGTTCAACCTCGGCGTGTTGCCGAGCAAACGGGACACCGAGGCGGTTGCGGCCGGACGGGCCGAGCCATCGCGCTCGGTACTGTTGAACGCCCCGCGCCAGCTCGGTCCGGCGCTCGCGGTGTCCCAAAGCAATGTCCCGGAGCCGGAACGAGGGCGACCATGGATGACCGACTTCTCGGACACGAGCTTCGAACGGCCGGCGCGCCCGTCGATGGACAACCCGTCGCTGCCCGTCGCGAGGGTGCCGGCGGAGCCAGCGATCCAGGTCCCGCTGCCCGCGCCACTCCAACCCTCCGTCCCACCACCGACGCCCGAGCCCGCCGTCCTCGCTGAGGAAAGCCGCACCTCGTACGATCCCACGCCTCGTCATCGACGCCGTGACTGGCTCACCCTCGGGAGTCTCGCCCTGGGCGCCGGCCTGGCGGTGTGGGCGGCCGTAGCGACATTCATGCTGGCGACGCGGCCGGAGGTCGACCGCGGCGCGATCGACGCGCGGATCGCCGCCCTCGAAGCACAGATCTCGTCTCTGACCACCGTGTCAACGCCCGCAGACGGTGACTCCGCCGCCTCCGGGGACGGCGTCGAGGTCGCCGCCGGTCCAAGCGAGACGCCGCCGTCCGAGCTCGCTGCGGCACCGCCCACCGAAGAGGAGATCACCGAGGCGACGCCGGAGCAGGACGCCTCCGAGCCCGCCGAGGCTGAGGCGACGCCCGAGGCCACACCGCCGAGCGCATCGCAGGCGCTCCAGACGGAGCAGCCGGTCGAACCTGTGGACGAAGCACCGCCGGTGCAGGGGGGCGACACCTGGAACGTCGGGCCCAGCGGTGAGCGGATCTACTTCGCCGGCCCCGGTGGCGGTCCCCTCGACACGGCAGGGCAGGACCTCTACGACTGCCACAACTTCGAGACGTGGGCGCAGGCGCTCGCAGTCCTCCAGGCGAGCGGACCAGGAGACCCGAACCTGATCGACACGGACGGCAACGGCACCCCCTGCGAGTCGCTGCTCGCCCGCGAACAGGCCGGCTGATACGAGAACCTCGATTCCGTGACACCTGACGGCGATACGCCACTCGTTCGCCAGGCCGAGGTGGACGCTCTCGCGAGCGCACTCCGCGAGGCGGGCGTCTTCGCGCTCGATGTCGAGTTCATCTCGGAGGAGCGCTACGTCCCCGCGCTCGCCCTCGTGCAGGTGGCTTGGGAAGTCAGCGGCGTGGTGGAGGCGGCAGCTGTCGACCCGCTCCGCACCGACGTGCGCCCGGTCGCCGAACTCCTCGCCGCAGACGAAGTGACGACGGTCATGCACTCGGCTCAGGCGGACCTCGCGCTGCTCGCCCACGAGTTCGGCGTGGCTGGACATGGCATCGTCGACACACAGATCGCGGCCGCATTCCTCGGCATGGGTGAGCAGATCGGATACGCGCCCCTCGTCCACCGCGTGCTCGGCATCGAGGTGGACAAGGCGGGTCAGTTCACGGAGTGGCTGCGGCGCCCGCTCGACGCCGATCAGGTGCAGTACGCCCTCGACGACGTGCGTCACCTGCTGCCGCTGTGGCACACGCTCGAGGAGATGCTGGACGAGCGCGGACGCACTGAGTGGGTCGTCGAGGAGTCGGCCGCGCTCGCCGATACGTGGGCAGCACGCACGCCGCCGGAGGAGATGTACCGCCGAGTGCGCGGGTGGAACTCGCTGCGCCCTCGACAGCAGGGCGCGCTCCGAGCGTTGGCGGCGTGGCGCGAGCGCGAATCGCTCCGCCTCAACCGCCCTCCGTCGCGGCTGATGAACGACCGGACGTTGCTCGAGGTCGCGCGGCGTAGCCCGCTGGATACCGACGCCCTTCGGTCCATCCGCGGCATGCCGGAGGGCGTCGTGCGGCAGTCCGGGCACGCGATCCTCACTGCAGTCCGTGAGGGTGTGGACCGGCCGGTGGAGGCTGACGAGGGCCGGCGCGCGCCCTCAACGCGGGCTCAGGTCTGGTCCGGGATGCTGGCCGGGCTCGTGCAAGCCTACTGCCGCGACGCCGAGATCGCGGCGCGGTTCGTCGCTGCCAGGAGCGAGATCGATGCTCTCGCGGAGTGGTGGTCGGACGGCGACCGCTCTCGCGAGCCCGACCTGCCGATGCTCCACGGTTGGCGTCGTACCCTCGTCGGTGAGCACGCACTGGCATGGCTGGCGGGCCGCACCGTCATCCGGTCCGACGAGACGTCACCGCTCGGCATCCGCATCGAGGCGGTGGAGCCACCGCCGGCGGAGGAACGCGACTAGGCGATCAGGTCAGAGGTGATGTCCTCGACGCTCGCGCAGCCCGCAAGCGCCATCGCGAGGTCGAACTCCTCGATGAGGATGCGCAGCACGTCCCGTGCTCCCTCCTCGCCGTCGACGGCGAGGCCCCAGAGGATCGGCCGGCCGACGCAAACGGCGCTCGCGCCGAGCGCGAGCGCCTTGAGGATGTCGGTGCCGCGTCTCACGCCGCCGTCCATCAGCACGTCGACGGCGCCGCCAACCGCCTCGACGACGCTGGGCAGCGCATCGATGGAGGCGATCGACGTGTCGAGCTGTCGCCCGCCGTGGTTCGAGACGATGATGCCGTTCACACCGGCCTCGATTGCCCGCTTCGCGTCATCTCCGCGGACCACGCCCTTCACGAGCACCGGCAGCCTCGTGACCGACCGCAGCCACTCGATGTCGGCCCAGGTGAGTGACTGGTCCAGCATCTCTGCGAAGTAGTTGGCGAGGCCGGAGGTTGCGGGCGCGGAGGAGAGCGTGCGCATCTCCGGGCTCTCGAGGTTTGCCACGGCGAGGCCCTCGGGGAGCTCGAAGCGGTTGCGCGCGTCGCGCTCGCGGCGTCCGAGGAGCGGCGCATCGACCGTCACGACGATGGCGTCGAAGCCGGACGCCTCCGCGCGCTCTACGAGCGCCGCTGTCACGCCGCGGTCTTTGAAGACGTACAGCTGGTACCACAGCGGCCCGGTGGCCGCCTCCCCGACCTCCTCCAGCGGCGTGTTCGACAGCGTGCTCAGGATCATCGTGAGGCCCAGCGAGCCCGCCGCGCGTGCGGTCGCGACCTCGCCCCGCTCGTCGGCGAGGCGGTGGAACGCAGTGGGTGCGACGAGCAGCGGCGCCGCCTGGCGCACGCCGAGGACCTGCGTCGAGGTCGAGCGCCGCGAGACATCGACGAGGACGCGGTACCGCATCGCGATGCGTTCGAACGCCGCTCGATTCTCGCGGAGGGTGACCTCGTCGTGGGCGCCGCTCGAGTAGTAGTCGTGCCAGACCCGCGGCAGGCGGTGCTGCGCAAGTTCCTCGTACTCGAACGTGCTAATCGGTTTCGCGGCCGCGTAGGACTCGACCAGACTGCCCTCGGGGACGGCGTCGCCCGCGTTGGTCATGGCGCTTCGCCCGCCTTCACTGCCCCCGCGCGACGCGCCCTCGTCTCAGGACACGCCGTACAGCCGCGCGTACTCCGGGTCGCGCTTCGCAATCAGTTCGGCGGTGTTCAAGATGACGCGTGCCTGCTTGTAGGAGGCGTCGTCCTGCATCTTCCCGTCGAGCATGGCCACGCCGGCGCCTGTCTCGCCAATCGCCTCGACGATGCGACGCGCGAACGCGACCTCGTCCGGTGGCGGGCTGAAGACACGCTTCGCGATCTCGATCTGGCTGGGGTGTAGCGACCAGGCTCCGACGCACCCCATGAGGAAGGCGTTCCGGAACTGTGCCTCGCAGGCGACCGGGTCCCCGATGTCGCCGAACGGTCCATAGAAGGGGAGGATGCCCTGCGCGGCACAGGCGTCGACCATGCGCGCCATCGTGTAGTGCCACAGGTCCTGCTGGTACGACGACCGGGGAGCGTCCGCGTTGCTCTCGTCGGGGTCCTCGATCACCGTGTAGCCGGGGTGACCGCCGCCGACGCGTGTCGTCTTCATGCGGCGCGAGGCGGCGAGGTCGGCCGGCCCGAGGCTGATCCCCTGCATCCGAGGGCTCGCGCCGGCGATCTCCTCGACGCGGTTCACGCCTGCAGCGGTTTCGAGGATGGCGTGGATCTGAAGCGGCCGCTGGAGGCCGTTGCGCGCCTCGAGCTGCGCCAGCAAGCGGTCGACGTAGTGGATGTCCTCGGGGCCCTCGACCTTGGGGATCATCACGACATCGAGCCGGTCGCCGATCGCCGCAACGATCTCGATGAGGTCATCGAGCACCCACGGACTGTCCAGACTGTTGACGCGCGTCCAGTACTGCGTGTCGCCGAATTCGGTCGAGCGTCCCACGTCGATCGCGCCCTGGCGCGCGGCCAGCTTGGATTCGACCGGGATTGCGTCCTCGAGGTTCGCGAGGATGATGTCCACTTGCGGGACGATCTCCGGCAGCCGCTCACGCACGCGCTCGTTGTGTCCCGGGAAGAAGTGAATCATCCGGGAGGGACGCACAGGGATCTCGCGCAGCGGCTCCGGTGCGCCGATCGCGAGCGGCTTGAAGAAGTCCTTGGCGCTACGCATCGGAACCTCCGTCCGCAGGCGATCGGGGATGAGAGTCGGGAACGGAAGGGATCGCTAGATCGGTAGCGCGTCCTCGGGAACGCCGTTCATCAGGTAGACCCAGCGCACGGCATCCTGCACCTCTTCGGCCGAGTTGTATTTCCGTGCCGGGATCTGGGCGAGGATGCGGCGCACCTCGCGGTCCAGACCACCCTTGTCCGCGGCCATCCGTGTGATGGCATCCTTGGAGATCGGGTAGTGGAAGCCCGCGAGCGCCTTGTTGTAGTCCGACTTCGAGGCGTGTGGCGTGGGCCGCATCGGCGCCGCTGCCGGCACGGGCGCAGATAGCGTCGGCTCGGCGGCTTCGGCCACCGCCGGCGACGCGGGGGCGGCACCAGCCTCGGCGGGCGCAGGAGCAGCCTCGGCCGCGGCCGGCGCAGCGTCGGTCGGCTCGGCAGCCGCTGCCACGGGTGCGGCGACCTCGGCAGCGGGAGCGGCGGGCGCGGCACCGGCCCCGCCGATGAACGCCTCGACCTGCTGGCGCGCGCTCCCCGGGTCCTCGTACCAGAGCGCGTTGATCGCGGTGAACGGCTGCTGCTCCGCGGGGACGTTCGCCTCCTCGAAGATTGCGCTCACCGGACAGGCCGGCTCGCACGCGCCACAGTCGATGCACTCGGCGGGGTTGATGTAGAGCATCCGGTCGCTGCCCTCTTCGAGGTGGATGCAGTCGACCGGGCAGACCTCGACACAGGACTTGTCCATCGTGTCAATGCACGGTTGTGTGATGACGAACGCCACGCGGAGACCTCCGTCAGAGAGGGGCGCACGCAAGCACGTGGGCGCGCACCCAGCCTGAATCAAGCACATCCTATCGGGGGTACCGACAGGCGTCCATGTTCACGCAGCCGGCGGCCGCTTATTCGCGCATCGACTCCGCGTCGAGGCCGACGGAAGCGCACCAGTCTCGGTACACGAGCGGCGAGATCTCAGAGGGCTTGATCTCGCTGCGACCGCCCCAGAAGACGTTCGTGTAACTGACCTCGATACCGGCCTCGGCGAGGTGCTCGTCGATCGCCGCCTTGTGGGCCAGCAGGACGTCCTTCTCGGTGCCGTGGGCGACGCCCATGATGTTCACGCTGCGGAACTCGGGTCCGCCCTCGCGCCAGTAGGCGTGCGTCATGATGTGGTGGCGGCCCACCTCACGTCCCGCGTCGATCTCGCGACCTTCGGGGACGCGCCAGTGGAACAGCGCGTTGTAGCGCGTCACTCGCTGACCGCCGGCTACGGGCTTCACGTGCTCGAGGAACGTCGAGAAGCGGCCGATCACGCCACGCCGGTTCAGGCCCTCCGCGATCGCGCAGAACTCCTCGACATCGAGGCCGACCTCGGCTGCCCGGGCATCCCAGATGTTCGGGACCAGCTCCTCGGGCTCGAACTCGCGCTTGAGCGCCAGCAGGGCGCGCCACTCGAGCTCGGTCAGCTCGATGACCTCGGTCCCCTGGACGTCGGCGAGCACTTCGGCGCGGCTGCCCGCTTCGAGGCCGCGCCGGCGCGTGTGTCCGACGCCGAGCGCGAAGAGCTTTCGAGCGGGCATCACGCGGTACCCCGTCGCCCCCACCCGCGCCGCGAGGTAGTCGCAGTGCCGGCTCATGGAGAAGCCCTGCGGCACCTTCACCGTCGTCCAGAGCCGGTAGGTGGCGCCGGGTGTCGCGCTATCGGCGGTGCGGATGACGACGTGGCCGCTGAACGGGTCTTCGCGGAACATGAACTCGAACGCGTCGTGTAGGCGCTCCTCGGGGACCTGCCAGGCAACGAGGGCGCCTCGTGCGAGGCTGGTCGCGAGCAGCGTCTGCCGCACGCGGCGGATCGTGCCCGCCTCCAGCATGGCGCGGATGCGCTCGATGACGAGGTCTAGCGGGACGCCCGACTCGCGCGCGATCACCCCAAGCGGATCGCGCTGGAAGCCACGCACGCGGTCCTCCGAGACTGCGAGGATCGCGACGTTGACCGGGTCATCGATGGTGACTGGGACCCCGGAGACGGACGAGGAGCCAGCGGGTAGGGTGGTCATCGGGCCCGATGATGCCCCCGCCCCCGACGATGGTCGAGGGTCCCGCCCTCGGCGCCGCCCAATACTGGCACTCTTGCGCAGAAATAAGAGATTCGAAGCCGTCGAGAGGAAGCAATCGATGACGAGTTCGACCATCCGCCGCGACCTCGATCCGATCGAGCAGGCGATGCACGCCATGCCCTACG
Source organism: uncultured Dehalococcoidaceae bacterium (assembly GCA_964479165.1). Lineage (GTDB taxonomy): Bacteria > Chloroflexota > Dehalococcoidia > UBA2979 > UBA2979 > CAYZJO01. The sequence goes on along the minus strand of CAYZJO010000002.1, from coordinate 72,239 downwards.
GCATCTATGCCATCGGCTCGACCGAGGACGGCAGGCCGAACGTCATGGTCGCCGACTGGGTGATGCAGGTCTCGTTCAACCCGCGGCTCATCGCCGTGGGCCTCGAGCAGGACTCCCGGACCCTTGCTCGGATCCGTCTGAACGGGCTGTTCACGGTCAACCTGCTTCAGGCGGACGCGGACACGATGCGGATGGTGTCCGGCTTCGTGCAGCCCTCCGAAGGCTCGAAGATCGAGGGCCGCTCTGCCGCGGCCGCTGCCCAGCAGCACAATAAGCTGGAGGGCGTCGACTTCACGGTCACCGAGCGTGGCTGTCCGGTCCTCGATGACGCGATCGCGTTCCTCGAGTGCGAGGCTGACCGGTTCCTGGAGGTCGGCGACCACACGCTGGTCATCGGACGGGTCGTAGACGGCGAGGTGCTCCAGAGCGCCGAGCCGCTGACCTCGCTCTACACGGGCTGGGTCTACAGCGGCTGAGACGGAGCTCTGTGGTGACTTCCGAACAGGCATCCGAGCAGGTCCTCGCGGCGAACGAGGCGCTCTACGCGGCCCTCAACGCCCGGGACCGCGACGCGATGGCTGCGCTCTGGTCCGGGGCGTTGCCCGTGTACTGCGTGCATCCGGGGTGGAACGTGATCTCCGGTCGCCAGGCCGTCCTCGACAGCTGGTACGCGATCATGGCGAACCCCGACCAGGCTCGCGTACTCAGCGGTGCCGAGCAGGTGCACGTTGTCGGTGACGTGGCGTACGTGGTGTGTCGAGAGTTGGTCGAGGGCGCTCCGCTCGCCGCCACCAACGTCTTCGCGCGCGAGGGCGGTGAGTGGCGACTCGTCCACCACCACTCGAGCGCGATCGCAATACTGCCGCCGTTCGACTTTCTTCCGTAACGCCGCCGCATCACGGGGCGCGAGGAGGGTGATTGAGAGGCGCTTGATCGTTCGGGGTATCGTGAACGCGGAGGCGGGGTAGTCTCACGGCTCGCTGAACGGAGACCCGATGACCCTGATCGCCCGAGCCTCCCTCGCCGTTGCCGCCCTCGTTGCTGCCGCTTTCGTCGCCTGCGGAGGTGACGGAGAAGCAGGCGACGAAACCCCCACCGCCACGATCGAAGCCACCGCGACCGCCACTTCCGAGGCGGGCGCAGGCGCGCCGCCGACCCCCACGGATACGCCCGCGGCCTCCTCTGGTCCGCAGTCGTATGAGGTCGTCGCCGGCGACACGATCTTCGACATCGCGGCTCAGTTCGGCGTCGACCCCGACGCGTTGATGGAAGCGAACGACATCACCGACCCGACCCTGCTGCAGATCGGCCAGGTGCTCGTGATTCCATCGGGCGACGCCACACCTGCGCAGACCGGCTCGCCCGAAGCGACCGCGACCGCCACACCCGGCAACTGACAGAGTGCGGCGCGATCCTCGGGTGTCGCGCCGTGCGGGATTCCTTATGGACGCCTCCGGCCTTCTTACGAGGGCACAACCCCTCCGTCGATAGCGTGCTCTTCACAGCGGGCGCCCCCCGATCTCGGCAGTCGCCGAGACGCCCGCGTGGAGGCGGAGGATTCTGTGGACGCGTTTCTGTCGGTGGATTTGCCGGGTGCCTTGCCCGCCGTGCCGCTGGTCGCCCTCGGGGCGGCTGCGGTGGTCCTGCTGGGCCTCTTCGCAGCAGTTGTGCGTCTCGTATGGCGCGTGCGCCAGCGGCGCCGTGACGAGCGCGAGGCTGGGCTCGGCGCGTTCACGGCTGTCGACATCGCGAACGCACTCGCGAACCACGAGATCGCGGTGCACTACCAGCCGGTCTTTGCCGCGGACGGCGCCCGGCTCGTCAGCGTCGAGGCGCTGCTCCGCTGGGAGCACCCAAAGCACGGGACGCTGCCCGCACGGCGTTTCATCAACCGTGCCGACCTCCAGGGAGCACTCCCGGCGCTCGGTGACCTCGTCTTCCGCTCGGCGTGCATCTTCACCCGCGAGTTGCAGTTCTACCTGCCCGATATCCGCGTCTCCGTGAACGTCGCGGCCTCGCAGCTCGCCGACCCGGACTTTCACCGCATCGTGAAGCGTGCGCTGGACATGAGCGGACTGCAGCCGTCCCACCTCGCCATCGAGGTGACGGAGAGCGCCGTCCGCAACGACAAGCACGCCGCAGAGTCGATCCTCGCGCTGGGCGAGCTGGGCCTGAGCGTCATCATCGACGACTACTGGGCGGCGCCGGTCCCGTCCGAGGCCGCCCTCGATGTGGTGCGGAGCGTGAAGGTGGACCTCCGAGCGAACACCTGGAGCGAGGCTGCCGCGCAGCAGATTCGCGAGGCGGCGGAGAAGGCGCGGCGTCACGGGATGACCGTCGTGGCGAAGCGGGTTGAGACGGAGCACGAGCGCTGGTTCCAGCGCGAGATCGGCTGCGACTTCGTCCAGGGCAACGCCTACGGGGAGCCGCTGCCGGCGCAGGCCTTCCGCGACCGCGTCGCTCGACTGGTGATGGCGAACGAGCCGTCCCCCGTTGCGAGCTCGCCGCTCGCCGCCCTCTAGCGTCCGTCTCCGGGTAGACGCAGAACGAGCGCCGTGAGGCGCTCGTTTCGTCTTGCGTGCAACGAGTCCTTGCCCGTGCTAGCGGCCCATCGCGCGGCGCTCTTCGCGCTTACGCAGCGCCTTCAGGCGCTTGCGGACGGCGGCGGCCTTCTTGCGGTTTCGGAGTTCCGACGGCTTCTCGTAGTACTGGTGCTGGCGTGCATCCTTGAGGATGCCGTCCGTCATCACTCGCTTGTTGAACCGCTTCAGCGCGGAGTCAATCGACTCCGACTCGCCGACGTACACTTCCGACATTCGTATCCCGTTCCTCCCGCCAATCGCTGGCGTTGCTCGTGCGTCACTTCCGGGCGCTGGTGGATATTCGGCAGAGGGCGCGACTGCGCTCACTCAGTCATCACTCTGATTGTCGCGGATCGAGTCCAGATGCGCCATGCCGAGGATGTCGGCAACGAACAAGCGGCAGGGGCCTGCGAGCCCCTGCCGCTTCGTGACGCCTGTTGTGGCGGAGACGAAGCCGCCGATGGCGTTGTCTGCCGCTACTTGACGCGCGCCACCTTCGGAGCGGGCGACTTGCCCGCAACGACAGCCTTGAGGCCGGCGCTCGCGCTGAACTTCGGCACCTTCGTCGCCGGAACCTTGACCGCCGCGCCGGTCTGCGGGTTGCGGGCCATGCGCGCCGCGCGCTTCACCTGGCTGAACTTCCCGAGGCCCGGGTACGAGATCTCCTCGCCCTTCTTCACCTGCGCCTGCACCACGTCGCGGAAGCTGTCGAGTACTTTCTCGACATCCGACGACTTCGTGCCCGGCCCGGCGGTCGCCGCGACCAACGCAATGAGCTCTGCCTTCGTCATGCCACACCTCTCTTGCTCGTCGCCGCGAGGCGCAGTCTAGAGGCTGATCGCCTTACGTGGCATAGGTTTCAGAGCGATCCGCTGACATTTTTTCCGGATCACCCTTGCAGTTGTTGGGTTGGAGCCGTCGCATACCGGCCACCGAGCCGCGAGGCGTGCCGATCGGGGCGGCGGAGGAAGCGAGCACGGGGTGCTACGGAAGCAGGTCCCCGAGGCCCTCGCGACGCATGAAGTCCAGCAATGCCAAGCCGTGGAGGTACGTCGCGAGGATCTCGGCGGCCCACTCGGGGCGCCGGGGGAGTGCGCGCTGGAGCGCCTCCCGGAGGGCGTCCTCGGAGGGGCGCTCGCCGGGTTCGAGGCTCGCTGCGTACACGATGAGCTTGTAGAGGCGCTCCCAGTCCGCCTCGTGCTTCATGAAACGCGACGGGGTGCCGCCGACCACGAAGTCGAGGCGAGCGCGGAAGCGGTCGTCCATGACAGACGAGTCCGTCAATCGAGGCGGGGACGCAACTTGCGGATCTCCGCGGAGATAACGCCGGCCTTGATGTCCAACAGGGCGTACGTCCCGAGAGTGTCGCCGTTGTGCCGCATGCCCGGACGGGTGGTGCTGCCGGGGTTGAGGAACAGCATTCCCTGGTACCAGCCGATGTACTCCTCGTGCGTGTCGCCGAAGCACACCATATCCACCGGCTCGCCGAACTTCTGCGCCATCAGGTCATGCACGGAGCCGGGCGGGAATTCCAGCGTGTGGCTGAAGCGCACGGCCGGACCAGGCCACATCGGGTCGTGCACCATGCCGATGCGCACGCCGGCGACGTCAACGACGCGCGTGATCTCGGCGAGTCGTTCGCCCTCCTCGCGTGGGTCCGGGTAGCCGCGCACGGCGAGCACCGGCGCGATGGTCTCCAGGTGGTCGAGGACGCCCAGAGCGTCGAGGTCGCCGCAGTGGAGGATGAGGTCTGCACCTTGGAGCGCGTCGAGCAGCTCCGGGGGTGAGCCCCAGCCGTCGTTCTTCTGGTGGGTGTCGGAGACGACCGCGATGCGCGTGCTGTCGATCGCCAGCCGGCCGGGCCACGCTTCGGAGACCTTCATCGTTCCTCCAACCGTCTTTGAGGCTGGTGGCATCTAACGGCATCCGTCGGGTGGAGGGCAACTTGAACAGGCCTGTGACACAACACGCGAGGATCGACGTCTGAACTCGTTATCCTGAGAGGAGACCCCCAGATGCTGGTCTCCCGAAGGGATTACGACGTGCTCGAGTCCGAGACGTCTGCCGCGACTGCCCCGATCGCACGACCGACCCCCGAGCCCATCGATCTCGATGACCCGCGGCTGTACCTCAACCGTGAGCTGAGCTGGCTCGAGTTCAACGAACGTGTCCTTGCGGAGGCGTACGACCCGCGCAACCCGCTCCTCGAACGCGTGAAGTTTGTCGCGATCACCGCGAGCAACCTCGACGAGTTCTACTCGAAGCGGGTGGGCTGGCTGCGGCGTGTGATCCAGCGCGACCCGCTCACTCGCACGGTGGACGACCTCACGGTGACCGAGCAGCTGCGCCTGGTCCTCGCGAGGAGCGCGGTGCAGCGGCGGCGGATGGAGGCGTGCTGGCGCGAGGAGTTGCTACCGCGCCTGAATGACCACGGCGTCCGCGTGGTGAAGTTCGAGGAGTTGGACGGGGAGGCGCGCCGCCGCCTGCACGAGTACTTCGTGACGGCGATCTTCCCCGTGCTGACGCCGCTGGTCGTCGACCCCGCGCACCCGTTCCCGTTTATTTCCGGTGGCAGTCTCTCGCTGGCCTGCGACGTGCGCCGGCCCGGCGACCACGCCCCGCGGTTCGCCCGGGTGAAGGTGCCGCAGAACCGCCCGCGCTTCATCGAGGCCGGCGACATGCGTTTCGTGCCGATCGAAGACTTGATCGCCGCGCACTTCGACATGCTCTTCCCGGGCGTTGAGGTCCTCGGGTGGCAGCCGTTCCGCGTGCTGCGCAGCATCGAGGTCGGTACGCCCGGCGAGGAGGCGGACGACCTGCTCGAGTTGATCGAGCGCGAGCTGCAGCGTCGCCGTCTCGCGCAGGCCGTCATCCTCGAGGTCGACGACGAGATACCAACCGCGCGCGTCGAGATGCTGCTCGAGGAACTCGAACTTACCGAGGACGATGTCGTCGCGAGCGACGGACCGCTGGGCTTGGCCGACCTGTTCCAGATCGCGGCGCTACCCCTCGCTGACCTCTCGGTCACGCCGTTCAAGCCCGCCGTACCGAGCGCCTTCGCGAGCGTCACCGACTTCTCGGCGTTCTTCGGCACGCTTCGACAGGAGGACGTGCTGGTTCACCACCCGTACGAGTCGTTCGACGCCACGGTCGCCCGCTTCGTTGAGGAGGCGGCGAGCGACCCGACCGTCCTCGCGATCAAGCAGACGATGTACCGCACGTCGCCGGACTCGCCCATCTTCGAAGCGCTGATCGACGCCGCCGGTCGCGGCAAGCAGGTCGCGGTGCTGGTCGAGCTCACGGCGCGCTTCGACGAGGCGAACAACATCGAGTGGGCGCGCAAACTCGAGAACGCGGGCGTCCACGTGGCGTACGGGGCGCCGGACCTGAAGATCCATAGCAAGATCTGCCTCATCGTCCGCGAGGAAGCGGCGAGCGTAACGATGTACGCGCACATCGGCACAGGGAATTACAACTCGAGGACGGCGAACGTCTACACCGACGTGGGGCTGTTCACGTCCGATCCTGTGATCTGCCAGGACCTCGTCAAGGTGTTCAACTACCTCACGGGTCTCGCTGACCGGTTGGACACGCAGGCGTTGCTCGTCGCTCCGGAGAACCTGCGGGACGGCCTCGAACGGCGCGTGCGCCGCGAGATCGACAACGCACGCGCCGGGAAGCGAGCGCGCGTCGTCTTCAAGATGAACGCGCTCGAGGATCGCGAGTTCACACGGCTGCTTTATGAGGCCTCGCAGGCGGGAGTGCAAGTCGATCTGATCGTGCGGGGGATCTGCCGTCTCCGCACTGGGCTGCCGGGGATCTCAGAGCGCGTCCGGGTGGTAAGCGTGATCGGCCGCTTCCTTGAACACTCACGCATCTTCGCGTTCGAGAACGACGGCGATCCGGAGTACTTCATCGGTAGTGCCGACATCATGAAGCGCAACCTCGACGAGCGGATCGAGGTGCTCACGCCCGTGCACCAGGACAACCTCAAGGCCCATCTCCGCGACATCCTCGAGCTGATGCTGGCGGACGTGAGGCAGGGCTGGGAATTGCGCGACTCCGCCTGGTCTCGCGATCCGGCGGCCGAAGGCGAGGGCGTCCACGCGACGCTCCTCGCCCTTGCTCCGTTCAGCTGATCCGCGTCAACCCGCATGGCCCCATCGCCCGAGAAACGCGTCTCGGCGAGACGCCTCGAGTGCGTGGCGCGCCAGAGGGCTAGCGGTCCGCCGTCGTGCTCAGCGATCGCAGGTAGTTCACCAGGTGCCACATCTGCTCATCCGTCAACACCTCGCTGAAGACCGGCATCGCGGTGCCCGGCACTCCGTTCGCAATGAAGCTGAAGATATCGCGATCCGGGTGCAACGGTACGTGGACCTGGAGGTTGAGCGGAGGCGGCTGGAGACCGGCGGCGTCCGGTCCGTCCCCCTGGCCCGTGACTCCATGGCAGCGCACACAGTACGTCTGGTAGAGCTCGGCGCCCCGTGCGATCGACTCCGAGTCGGGCAGGATCGGGTTCGCCATCGCCGCGGTCTCCGGGGGAACACGACCCATGAGCAACAGTGCGGCCATCAGGGCGATCGCGCCGCTTGTCGGCAGCGCGGGCGCCGGGATGGTCGGTAGCCGCTTCGTCAGCCGCCCGGCGATGAGCAGAACCACGCCGAGCGCCGCCAGCCCGCCAATCGCAAGCAGGCGGCCGGTTCGAGGCGAGAGCGGGATGACGGCAGTCGGCGCCGAGCCGGCATCGAAGCGGAACGCCACCTGCGTATCGAACGCGTCGGGCCGGCGCACCAGCACCTCGACCTGCCACGCCCCCGCGACGCCCATGCGCACGTCGTGCGCGACGTAGCGCCCTTCGAGGTGTGCCTGCGTCGGATAGGTGTCGATGCCGAGCTCCTGATCGAGGTTCGTGAGGCGGAGTTCTACGCCCGCACCGTCGACCGGGTTCCCGTTGCGGTCGCGGACGGTGACCGTGGCCGTGTTGTTGCCCGCCATCCCCGGGAAGAGGACTAGCTCGACCTGTGTCGCACCGTCGCGTTCCTCGAACCGCAGGCCGTCCCGCGCGTCGGCGCGCTCCTGTGCCTGGCGCGCCGGCTCGATGCTGGTGAGCAGTCCGACGGTTCCGACGACGAGGATCCCAAGGACCACCTCGCCGGCCACGATCCGCCGCAACAGGGTCGACGCGCGCTCGTCGCCGCGAAGCCTCCGGCTCAGCCAGAGCAGGTTGATCGCCCCAAGCCCCGCGAGCCCGAGGAACAATGCAATCTTCGAGACGAGCGTCCACCCGTAGGGCGTGGTGAGTGCACGGACGACCGTCACTTGCACCCACGTTGAATACAGGCCAGTCAGGATGAGCGCCGCGATACTGACTGCCGCGACCGTCGAGAACTGGGGGGTGAGTGCGGCGAGCGTGCGCCGTCGTAGGTCGGCGTCCTCGACGAAGCGAATCTCGCGGATGCTCACAAAGAGATGGAAGAGCCCGCCCACCCAGGATGCCGCGGCAACCATGTGCACGAAATCGGCGACCATCGCGTCGATGCGGACCGCACGAGTCGCGGCCGCGTGGCTGGCCATCGTGATGGAGAAGAGCGCGCCGAGGAGGGCAACGAGTGCGATCGCCTCTGCACGCTGTCGCAGGCCTTCCGGCAGGCCAGGCACCCAACCTCGGTGTGCGGCGAGCGCAAGGCCGGCGATGGAGGTCGTCGCCATCCTCCAGAGCCACGCGTGGCCCCAATCCGTGTTCAGCAGCACGGAGCGGAGCGGGAGCGTGAACGGCGAACCGCCCGCATCCGCGGCCTGTACCCAGAGTTGCGCGAGCGAAGACAGGACGAACAGCACCAGTGCAGCCGCGGCAAGCCGGTACGTTGCGCGTTCGATCCCTTCGCTCGTCGCGATTGGAAGGCCGGTGCGCGCCAGCGTCGGGCGAAGCACCAGCCGCTGGAGCAGCGGTCCTCCGGCGAGCGCGAGTCCGCTCAGCAGGACGAGCCAGCGCACCACGGGCTCCATCGGCGAACGCAGCAGCGGTGGCTCCGGCGTAACCGGTGCGGCGCCGGGCTCCACGGCGAAGTAAAAGGCGAACGATCCCCGCAACGAGTGGCCGTCGACCGTCGAGACGTTGCGCCATGCGACGGTGTAGGCCCCGGGCTCGATCACGTCGAGGGTCACCGACAGTTGCGTCGGGTCGGCGGTGCTCGAGGCGCTGTCGCCGAGGTCGACGCGTGCGCCGGACTGGTCGAGCACCTCGATGCTGCTGAACTCGGGCGCGATTGGCTCCGTGAACCAGATGGTCACCCGCTGCGGCCGGAAATCAACCCGGGCGTTCACGGGCGGGTCCGCGCGCGCGACGTTGGCGTGCGCCTCGAGTTCGTCCACGTCGGCGAGGACGACCGCGGACGCCAGGGCTGCCGCGAGGACGAGCAGCAGTCCGGGGGCTCGACGGAGTCGTAGGTGCCTCATGGTGAACGCCGGGGCGCCGAACAGATGCGGCGCCCCGGCTGCGTCCTGTTAGCGACGCCGCGAGGCGAGGATGACGCCAGCGAGGCCGGCGACCGAACCCACGACGCCTGCGCCGATGCCCGCCACCGCGAGCGTCCGGGCAGAGGCGGCAGCGTCTTCCGCCTCGAAGGCGGCATCCTGCGCGCCCGTGACCGCTGCCTGCAGCTCGCGCATCTCCGGCAGCGCGTGCGGGAACTGCAGCGGTGTGCTGCTTTCCACGGAGTTGAACCCCTCGCCCGAGATGAACACCTCGTCGAGCGCCGTTCCCTCGACGTCGCCCGTGAAGTGGAACTGGTACTGGCCGGCGGCGGTGGGCAGGAGGTCCGACATGTAGTGCCCCGGATCGTTGAAGACGCGGCGCATGGCGAAGCTCTGGCTCAGGCCGGTCTCGACGTGTGTGACCTCCACCTGGAGCGTCTCCTCGAGACCCTCGATCGGCGACGCGCTCTCACCTTCGCCGCGTGTGACGCGGAGCGAGACGGCGTTCTTCTGGCCCTCGAAGGCCGGTTCGACGCCGAAGCCGACGACCAGGTTCAGGTCCCCGACCTGCCGGCGCTCGTGCGCCGAGGCGACGCTGGGAAGCACTGACGGCACGACGAACAGGGCAAGCAACGCAGCGAGCCCGGCTCGCCGCCCGATGCGGATGATGCGAGACATAACACTCCTCCAGGCTGACGGTGTGATGCGATCGTTCCGTCAGACTCGAGGAGGGGGAGAGGGGGCGCCCAGCGCAACGCCTTCCGGCGCGTCGGCAAACTCACCGACACCGGCGGCGACCGAAGAGGGCAAGTCGACGTGCACAGGCTCCGGCACGATCGTCACGGACGCCCAGCCCGAGGCGGCGTCACCGTCCGTCGAGAGCGTGAACTCGATGCCGGCGTGTTGAGCCCCGCCGTTCGGTTCGACCCCGTCCTGTTCGTCCCACGGGTGGACGTGATTCGGCGGCACATACCCGTCGAGCGTCACGTGGCCGTGATTCGGAGCGTAGGCGGCGAGGTTCGGCCCGAAGACGGGAAGCGCGAACGTCGTGAACATCGCGAGCAGCGCGAGCACCGCGAACGAGCTGCGGATCTCGCTGCTCGTTCGCAGCAGGCCTGAGCGCACCATGTCTTCGATTGTCTCCCCGAATCCTTCCAACGGGTAGGGCGACATCCACGGGAGGCTCGGGATGTTCGTCCGGTGACGCTGGGCCGCGTACCCTGCGCTCATGCAGGACGCGAACAACCTCCTCTGGATCGACCTCGAGATGACCGGCCTCGACCCGACGGACAACGTCATCCTGGAGGTGGCCGCCCTCGCCACCGACCGAGACCTCAACATCCTCGACGAGGGTCTCGACTTTGCGGTCTATCGAGACGAGGACGTACTCGCGCGGATGGAAGAATGGTCGCAGAAGACGCACACCGCCTCCGGCCTCGTCGAGCGCGTGCGGCAGTCCGAAGTGAGCATCGAGGAGGCGGAGCGGCGTGTGCTCGAATTCATCCGACAGTGGGCGCCTCCGGAGACGGCCCCTTTGTGCGGCAACTCGATTGCGCACGACCGTCGGTTCCTGCGGAGAGAGATGCCGAGTGTCGACGCCTATCTCTCGTACCGGCTCGTCGACGTGAGCTCGATCAAGGAACTCGTGCGGCGGTGGTACCCCGAGGCAAAACAGGCACCGCCCAAGAAGGAGACGCATCGAGCGCTCGAGGACATCCGCGAGAGCATCGAGGAACTCCGCTGGTACCGAGAGCACATCTTCCTGCCCGTACGGGCAACGGGCGCGAGCGAACGGGTCCCTTAGCGAGGGCCAAGTCGTACGACCGTCAGGCGCTTGCTGATGGCCGCACATCGTCGACCGTGTACTTTTGTCCGCACTCGCGGCAACGGCCGAGCCAGCCCCCGCTGAACGCCGCGATCCATTGGACGGACGTCGGGAGCGACCAGCGAGGCTGAGGGTCGCAGTAGCGGCAATGCCATGCCGTCGGAGGCAACACCTCGATGGCGGCGGCGTCGCGCGGGCGATTCAAGAGGTGCTGAGCGGGGAGTTCTCTCATCATGGGGATGATCCTGGCTGCGACTGACGACGCCCCCGTCGAGTTCAGCGTACGCCGCCGCGGAGCGCTTGCGGCGCTCGCAACCGAGGTGTGACGTGCAAGCAATCCCGAGACCGGACCTCGCAACCCTGCCGAGCCTGGAGGGGTTCGACCCGCTCGAACGCCTGTCCGAGGACGTTGACTACGAGGACGCTCTCCGGGACGTCCAACTCCGCCTGTTGCGGCACCAGACGCGGCTCCGCGACGAGGCCCCTCTCGCCGTCGTGATCGTCTTCGAGGGGATGGATGCGGCGGGGAAGGGGGGCGCCATTCGACGCTTGACTGGCCGTCTCGACCCTCGCGGCTACCGTGTTCATCCGATCGGACCGCCGACAGCGGAGGAACTGGCGCGCCACTACCTCTGGCGCTTCTCCCGCCGTATGCCTCCGGCGGGCGGCCTCACGGTCTTCGACCGCTCGTGGTACGGCCGCGTACTCGTCGAGCGCGTGGAGCACCTCGCGACCGAGGACGAGTGGAGGCGCGCCTACGAGGAGATCCGCGCTTTCGAGGCGATGCATGTCGCGGACCGCACGGTGCTCATCAAGTTCTGGATGCACGTCTCGCGCGACGAGCAGCTGCGTCGCTTCCACGATCGCGAGAACGACCCGTTCGCCGAGTACAAGCTAACAGAGAGCGACTGGCGCAACCGCCGTCGCTGGCCGCACTACATCGAGGCCGCCGAGGAGATGTTCCGCGAGACCCACATTCCGGGCGCTCCATGGGTGCTCGTGCCGGGTGACGACAAGGAGTACGCGCGAATCCGCGTGCTCGAGGAGGTCGTGAGCCGCCTCGACGGTGCAGTCGAAGACCTGGCGCGACGGCCCTCGCGACGGCCGGTGCCGGTCGATGACGACCTGGACCGGCCGCTTCCTCCGGGCGCGCCGGATCTCAGACCCAGGCCTCCACGCACGTGACGCCCTGAGGGCCGACCTGAGCGGAGTGCGCTGTGCGGGGCGGCAAGTCGAGGCGATCGCCTGCCTCGAGTGCAACGTCTCCGTTCGACGTGCGGAAGATGATCGACCCGACGACGCACACGAGCACCTTATGGTACGGGTGCTCATGCTCGTCGTAGCGGTAGCCCGGACCGTTCGACCAGGGCCGTGGAGTCCACTGCTGGTCGCGGAACCAGGCCTCCACGTCGCCCAGCGTGGCATCATCGGGTAGCGCGGCGGGCGTTCGGTTAACCGGCATCTGACCTCCGCGACCAGTGTGCCACGGTGCCGCTCGCGCCACGAGGCGCGAGGGGCGGAGTGGACGTAGTCGGAGGACCGTCGATGCTCGGCTCGTTCGCCGGCAAGTTGCTCCTGGCGAGTCCGCAGTTGCTCGATCCGAACTTCCGCCGCTCGGTTGTACTGGTCTGCGTCCACGATGAGAACGGTGCCCTCGGCCTTGTGTTGAACCGACCGCTGCCGGTGAGCGTCCCAGATGCTCTGCCGGACTGGGGCGATCACGCGTCCGAACCGGCCGTGATGTTTGCCGGCGGTCCGGTCGAGCCGAGCCTGGTGAACGGCCTCGGCTTCAGTCGCGGGACGATGGGCGCCGAGTGGACGCCAGTCTCACGAGGCGTTGGCCTGATCGACCTCAGCCGCGGTCCTGACGCCGTCGCCGCCGAAGTCGAGCGCCTTCGGCTCTTCGTGGGTTACTCCGGCTGGGGGCCAAGCCAGCTCGAAGCCGAGGTGATGCGCGACGACTGGTTTGTCGTCGAACCGTTCGCCGGCGATGCGTTCACCCTCGAGCCTCACGACCTCTGGCGCGACGTCTTGCGGAGGCAGCCCGACCCGCTCGTGATGTACTCGACATTCCCGCTGGACGTGAGCAGCAACTAATGAGTCACGCCGTGCTGTCGATCGCTTCGAAGCGGAACGCGCTGTCCCCGCGCCGCACGTAACCCGCCCTCGGACCGCCGAAGTGCGTACCGATGACGAGCGTGGGCGTGTCCGCGTAGCGCTCGAGGAACTCGCGACGCGCCTTGCGGCCCGCGTCCCTGTCCCGGTCGAAGTAGGGTCGTTCGTCCGGGGCGGCGCACTGCAGCGGGCTGTGCATCAGGTCGCCGGTGATCACCGCGTCGCCGTCCGACGAGTGGACGCGGATCGAGACGTGGCCGGGCGTGTGGCCGTGGGTCGGCTCGAGCGAAAGCGTGTCGTCGATCCGGTAGTCCGCGGGTACGAGGTCGACGAGGCCGGCGTCGAACACCGGCTGCAGGCTGTCCTCGAGGAGCGTGCGCGTGTTCTCGTGCTCCTTCGCCTCCGCCGACCAGTGAGCCCACTCGCGATCCACCCACAGGTAGCGCGCGTTCGGGAAGGTCGGGGTCCACCGCCCGTCGACCAGCTGCGTGTTCCATCCGACATGGTCCGTGTGCATATGAGTCGTCAGCACCAGGTCGACCGCGGCCGGGTCGACGACTGCAGACAGGTCCTCAAGGAAGGGTCCGCTGCGCATGTGGAACGCCTCGATGCCGCCGGTTCGCTGGCGGTCGTTCCCCACCGAGGTGTCCACGACGACCGTCCGCTCCGGCGTCCGGACGACGAACGACTGCATGCTCTGGAGCATGTGCCCCTGTTCGTTGAGGAACGGCGCCATCCACTCGCGGCTCCTCTCGAGGATGCCTCGTGCGTCGTTCGCTTCCGGCAGCAGCCAACGAGCCGACGTGGGTAGCACGAGCTCCTCGACGATGGTGACCGTGATCGTCCCGAGTTGGATCGTGGGCGCTGCCATGATGTCCTCCGCTGCTGCGCCGCGCAGCGTACTCCGAGCGTCATACCGATGTCGGCTCGCCTCGCAGCGTGGCGGTAAGATGCGGGCGGCGCGACGCGCCAGTCTGGCGGGGTGCCCGATGCTCGAACTGACCCTCGACGAACTTGTCGCGAACCGGACGCTCTCGCCTGAGATGGCCGAGACTCTGGCCGCCGCGGCGCGTGAGCGCCGGGGGCTCGTCGTGGCGGCCGTTCCGCAGCGTGCCGGCAAGACGACGGTCCTCGAGGCCGTACTCGAGGCCTCCGGCGCGGCGCTGCATCGTCTCAGTCTCAACCACGGTCCCGGCCTCGGTATCCCCTCAGGTGACCCGGACGGATACCTCGTGCTGGCGGAGATCGCGCGTACGCCGTTCGCGGACTACCTCTGGGGCGAGCCGGTGCGAAGCGCGTTCGAGGCCACGAGGAGGGGCTGGCCGGTGGCGGCGACGTTGCAATCGGACGGCATCGAGGGTGCGTTCGAGCAGATCGTCCTCGGCTGCGGCGTCTCCGATGCAGATGCCGCGGCCGTCGAGCTCTTCGTCTACATCCGCACGTTCGGCCCGCGCTTCGAGCCCACGCGCCGCGTGGTCGAGCGAATCTACGAGGTCAACGCGGTCGAGCAGGGCCGCCCGGTCGCGCGGTTGCTCCACCTATGGGACGCGGGCGCAGACCGCTTCGAGGTCATAGCGGAGCCGCAGCGCATCGGACGTGGGGTGGCCCGACCGCGCGCGACGTGACGAGCGGACGCGTCGGCCGGCTTCCCACTGGGGGTACGCTGGCGCCGTGAACGGAGGACAGCGTGACTACTGGAGGCACTGTCGGCGCGAGCATCACCGTGGAGATGACGGGAGAGCTTGCGAAGCGGATTCTCGATGGATCGTCCGACGCAGTCATCTGTGCTGATGGCGCGGGGATGATCCAGTACTGGAACAGCGGCGCCCAGGAACTGTTCGGCTTCAGCGCCGAGGAGATGCTCGGCGGGACCATGGACGCAATCATCCCCGAGAACCTGCGCTTGCGGCACTGGGAGGGCTACGAGCGAGTCGTCGGGCATGGCGAGCCCTCGCGCTACAGCCGCGGCGAGCTATTGAAAGTGCCCGCGCTGCACAAGGATGGCCACCGCATCTCGATCGAGTTCACGCTCCAGATCCTCGAGGAGGAAGGCCAGCGCATCGCCGTTGCCACGATCCGCGACGCCACGGAGGCGTTCCAGGAGATGCGCGACCTCCGACGCGAGCTGGCCCAGATGCAGGCGGCGGCTCGAACCGCGCAATAGGGAGTAGGCCGCCGAAGCGCCGGGCGCCCGCCGCTACCATGTGTGCAGCCCGAGCGACCGTGCGAGGGCGTCGACGACGTTCCGACCGTAAGGAGATCTCATGCCCGACGGCCTCGTGTTGCTGCACGCGTTCCCGCTCGATTCCTCGATGTGGGCCCCGCAGGTGGAGGCGCTGAGTGGGGACGTGCCCGTGGTGACCCCGGAGTTCCCGGGGTTCGGCGGGACGCCCAGCGCAGACGCGGACGGTTACATGGACGCAGCTGCCGACGCGGCGGCCCAGGCGATGGATGCAGCGGGAGTGCAGCGGGCGGTCGTGTGCGGCCTCTCGATGGGCGGCTACGCGGCGCTCGCCTTCTGGCGCCGCCACCGAGAGCGCGTCGCCGGCCTCGTCCTCGCGAACACGCGCTCAGGCGCCGACGACGAGGCGGGGAAGCAGCGACGCGCCGATCTGGCCGAGCGCCTGCGCAACGAGGGTACTGGCTTCCTGGCCGACAGCCCGCCGCCGCTCCTCTCGACGAGCGCACCCCTTGACCTGTTGGAGCGTGTGAAGTCGATTATCCGCCAGCAGCCCGCCGAGGCGATCGCGGGTGCGTCTCTGGGGATGGGCGCACGCCCCGACTCGACAGCCGACCTCGCCGGCATCGATGTTCCGGTACTCGTCATCACCGCGTCTGGCGACACCCTCATCCCGCCCGACGCCACCTCGCCGATCGCTACGCAGGTGCCGAACGGCCGCCTCGAGATCCTCGCCGACTCAGGCCACCTCTCGAACCTCGAGGCGCCGGACGCGTTCACGAACCTCCTGCGCGGGCACCTCGTCACCTGCGGGGTGCTGCAGGAGTAGGGGAGCGGCACAGCACAGGAAGTGCAGAGGCGGGCCATCGGCCCGCCTCTTCTTTTCCTGCTCGACGACTGTGCTCCTTGGACATGCTCAATAACGCACGGCATGTACATCCCGTGCTTGCTGTGATATTACGTGCGGCATCGAATCCGGCACGAGGCCGGTCCCAGGGGGTACTGGAGGCCCGAACCATGGCAGAGCAGCGGAGCAACTACTGGCGACGCAGGATCGGCCGCCGAGCGGCGTTGCGTGGGGTCGGAGTCGGGACCGCTGGTCTCGCAGGAGTCGCGCTCTTCGGTTGTGGCGGGGACGATGGCGACGGCGGAGGGACGGCCGGCACGACCGCTCCCGGCGGCGCCGAGGGCACCACGACCGCCGCCACGGGCGGGGCGCTGCCCTCCGACCAGATCCGCATCGCGCCCGGCGCCTATGAGAACACGATCCCGCCGACACCAGGCGAGCTCGATCCGGCGAACAACGCACGCTATGGCGGGACGTTGATGGCGCGCTACCTCGATCCGCCGCACATGGACTTCAACCGCACGCTCTCGTGCACCATCAACTCCACGATGGACTTCACGAAGAACAAGCTCGTGCGCGCGCAGTTCGGGCCTACCGCTAACAACCGTCAGCTCGACATGGAGCCTGACCTCGCCGAATCGTGGGAGACGTCCCCGGATGGCCTCACGTGGACGTTCCACCTGCACCAGGGCGTGAAGTTCCACAACGTCGAACCCACGATGGGTCGCGAGTTCACGTCGGATGACGTGCGGCTCTCGATCGAGCGCTACCGCTCGGGCGGCGTGCAGCGTGACATGTGGTCAGATGTCACGTCGATCGAAACGCCGGATGACTACACCGTCGTCCTCACGCTCGGGCAGCCGATCAGCGACTTCACGCGCAATATCGCGGCCTGGTCCCACATGGACGCGAAGGAGATGGTCGAGGACATCGACTTCCTCACCGAGCACGCTGTCGGCACCGGCCCCTTCATCCAGGAGACGTGGGTTCAGAAGGAGCGGTCCGAGTTCGCGAAGCACCCGGACTATTTCGAGGAAGGGCTGCCCTACCTCGACCGTGTGATCACCGTGGTACAGAACGACCTCGCGGTGCAGCGAGCCGGTTACCTGACCGACAACTGGTACTACTGGGGTGCGCGTGACGACGATGAGGCTGCGATCATGCTCGATGCGAGCAATGACTCGGTATACCTCAAGGACGAATCCGTCGTCGGCGCCAACACCAGCGGCTTCCACTTCCAGATGACGAACCCGAAGTTCCAGGACGAGCGCGTCCGGCGGGCGTTTGCGCTCGGTCTCGACTTCGTCGAGTGGGACCTTGCTCGGTACAACGGCGAGGCCGGGCCCGGCGGATTCGTGCAGTCTCCGATCCCCTGGCCCTACCTCCACGACGAACGGCCTGATCTCGCGGCCCGGAGCGAGTGGTACCTGTATGACCTCGAGCGTGCGCGCCAGCTGTTGCAGGCGGCCGGCTACAGCGAGACCAACCCGATCGTGGTTGACTTCCCCGTCTGGTACCTGCGCGAAGAGTACGCCGCGATCATGGGACCGATGTACGAGCTGATTCCGGAGATCCAGGCGAGTATCCGGCAGGTCGATAACCCCACTGCCGTGAGCATGCTGAACGCTCGCAACTTCGAGGACACCATGAACATCACGTGGGGTCCCCCGGTCTACTCGGTCGACCAGGCGGTGTACCCCTGGTACCACTCCGCTGGTGGCCTGAACCACAACAACGTGAACGATGCGGAGATGGACCGGCTCGTCACCGCCCAGCGGCAGGAGACGGACCCGGAGGCGAAGAAGGAGATCTGGCGCGACATCGAGACCCGCATCTACGACCAGGTGTGGGAGGTCTTCTTCCCGACGGGTACGTACCGCCGTACCTTCTGGCACAACTACATGATCAACTTCCGCCCGGCGAGCGTCTCGGCCACCTTCAGCTGTTACGGCGACGGCAAGGCGCGCTCCGTCTGGCTCGATGAGGGCGCGCCGACGACGTACCTCGGCAACGGCCAGTGGGGGACGGTCATCTAGGAGGTCATTCGCATCAGGAGGGCGGGCCAGCACCCGCCGTCCCGTCCATTGCAGCCCGCGTCGAGGGGGCCCTCCCGGCCTCCACCGGCGCCCGATCGGCCGTTATGCCATTACGACCGATGTATACAAGTTCGTGCCTTTCTGGTATCACGTGCCGCTATAGCCGGTCGCTGGACCGGTCCAGGGGGTGCTGGGAGGCACGATGGATCGTGGGAACTATTGGAGCCGGCGCACGCTGAGCCGGCGCGGCGCTCTGAGGGGTGCCGGACTCGGCGCCGCCGGCCTCGCGGGCGTCGCCCTCTTCGGGTGTGGCGGCGACGACGACGGGGGTTCGCCGGCGACAGCCGCGCCGGGCGGCGGGGGCGGCGAGGGGACCGCGACGGCGGCTCCGGGCGGGGGGCCGCTGCCTTCCGACCAGATCCGCATCGCGCCAGGAGCGTACGAAGGCTCGATTCCGGCGACGCCGGGCGAACTCGATCCGGCGAACAACGCGCGCTACGGCGGCACGCTGATGGCGCGCTATCTCGATCCGCCGCACATGGACTTCAACCGCACGCTCTCGTGCACCATCAACTCCACGATGGATTACACGAAGAACAAGCTCGTGCGCGGCGCGTTCGGACCGCAGGCGGACAACCGCCGGATCCAGGTTGAGCCGGACCTGGCAGAGTCGTGGGAGACCTCGCCGGACGGCCTCACGTGGACGTTCCACCTGCACCAGGGCGTGAAGTTCCACAACGTCGAGCCGACGATGGGGCGCGAGTTCACCTCGGACGATGTGCGACTGTCGGTGGAGCGCTACCGTGCGGGCGGCGTCCAGAAGGACATGTGGACGGACGTTACCAACATCGAGACGCCGGACAACTACACGGTCGTCCTCACGCTCGGTCAGCCCATCAGCGACTTCCACCGCAACATCGCGGCCTGGTCGTACATGGATGCCAAGGAGATGCTCGAGGACATCGACTTCCTCACGGAGCACGCTGTCGGCACCGGCCCGTTCCTCCAGGACATCTGGATCCAGAAGGAGCGGTCCGAGTTCGTCAAGCATCCCGATTACTTCGAGGAGGGGCTGCCCTACCTCGACCGCGTGATCACGGTCGTCCAGAACGACACCGCGGTGCAGCGCGCCGGCTACACCACTGACAACTTCTTCTACTGGAGCGCTCGCGACGACGCCGACGCGGACTCGATGTTGCAGCAGAGCCAGGACTCCGTGTACCTGAAGTACGAGTCCGTGGTGGGCGCGAACACCGAGGGCTTCCACTTCCAGATGACGAACCCGAAGTTCCAGGACGAGCGCGTCCGCCGAGCGTTCGCCCTCGCGCTGGACTTCCAGGAGTGGGACCTCGCCCGCTACAACGGCGAGAACAACGGTTCGGTCCGCTCGCCCATCCCGTGGCCGTACCTCCGCGATGAGCGGCAGAAGTACGGCGAGCAGGGCGAGTGGTACATGTACGACCTCGAGAAGGCCCGCCAGATGCTGCAGGCGGCCGGCTACAGCGAGTCCAACCCCATCGAGGTCGACTTCCCGGCGTGGTACCAGCGCGAGCAGTACGCCGCTCTCATGGGTCCGATGTACGCGATGGTCCCGGAGATCCGGGCCAACATTCGCGAGGTCGACAACCCCACCGCGGTGAGCATGCTCAACGCTCGCGACTTCCAGGACACGATGAACATCACGTGGGGTCCTCCAGTCTACTCCGTCGACCAGGCGGTGTACCCCTGGTACCACTCCGCCGGCGGCCTGAACCACAACAACGTGAACGATGCGGAGATGGACCGCCTCGTCACGGCGCAACGGCAGGAGACGAATGAGGAGGCGAAGCTCGAGATCTGGCGGGACATCGAGGAGCGCATCTTCGACCAGGTCTGGGAGGTGTTCTTCCCCGGCGTTGGGATGAACCGCATCTTCTGGCACAACTACATGATCAACTTCCGCCCCTCGAGCGTGGCGTCGGTCTTCAGTTGCTACGGCGACGCGAAGGCCCGCCACGTCTGGCTCGACGAGGGCGCGCCGACGACGTACCTCGGCAACGGGCGGTACGGCACGATCGTCTAGCACGATCCGCGGTCCGCTTCGAACGGGAGCCCGGCAAAAGCCGGGCTCCCGTGCCGCTGCCCCGGCTACCCGTATCGATGGACCGCGAGCGCTCTGAGGTCTGCGGGACGCACGATGTCCCAACACACGGGACGTCTACCCCGACGTGCCAGCAGCTCCGCGACCTGATCGAGGGTCGCGAACCGCTCATCGCGCAACCGCGCGTTATCGAACACGCGATACGCCTCACCCTCCCGGAACGCGCACACGGTGTGCGACTCGCTCACGGGGAGGACCACGGCGGAGACCAACAGGGGTGCGGAGCGCGGGTCGATCCGCGCGAGCAGTGTCGCTGCGAGGATCGCAAAGCCATCGCAGTCATCCCGGCGTCGTGCCCACACCGCGGCCGGGTAGCTGATCGCGTCGTAGAGATGACGCGGTCCGTCGGGGGACCAGGTGACCGCGGCGAGGACCGCACCGACCTCCTCCACCGACGCTGCGGGAGGGAGCGGGGCTGAACGGTAGCCCCGTTCGAAGAGGGTGCGGTACAGCCTCGACCACGGGTAGCGGAGGTACCGCAGCCAGAGCCAGCCAAGTCGCCCCATCATCGCTTCCCGCATCGCTCACCTCCCGGACGACATCCCGACGCCGAATGCAGGCCGCCGAGGTAGGGGACTCGCGGATCGACCGCCCTCGGGTCGGCGGCCATAGTTGCAGACGGGAGTGGGCGGGTCAGTCCTCCGGACGGTGAAACGAGGGAACATGCTCAGGCAGCGCATCCGCCAGGTAGGGAAGCGCGCTTTGCCGCGCGTTGCCGGCGGACCCGAGCAACTACAGCGAGTCGTGCTGGACTCGCTTCCCTTCACCGAAGACACCGTGCTGCGAGGGTACGTCAACGGCTACTTCCCGATGGCCGAGCCGACCGGGCAGATTCGCTGGCGCTCTCCCGAGCGGCGCGGGGTCATCCCCGTCGACGGCTTCCACGTGCAGCGGAGGCTCGCCGCCCTCGTACGCCAGGGCCGGTTCGAGGTCACCTTCGACACAGCCTTCGCTCACGTCGTCCGTGGTTGCGCCGACCGGGAGTCAACTTGGCTCACCGGCGATCTGATCAGGGTCTACGAACGCCTGCACGAGCGTGGCATCGCCCACAGCGTCGAGGCGCGGGAACGCGGTGAACTCGTCGGGGGTGTGCTGGGTGTGTCCATCGGTCGCGCGTTCTTCACTGAGAGCCTCTTCCACCGCGTGGATAACGCCAGCCGGGTCGCATTCGTCAAGCTGGGTGAGGTCCTGGCGGGGCGAGAGTACCTGCTCCACGACGTGCAGTTCCGTTCGGGCTTCCTCGCACAGTTCGGGTGCATCGAGATCTCCGCGGACGAGTACCGGCAGCAGTTACTGCACGCGATCGCCGCACCGACGTCCTTCCGCGCGTCCCCGGCCACCGAGGGTGCCGGGTAGTGCTAACGTCCACGGAGTAGGCAGACCTCACCTGGCGGCTCGGGGAGCCGAAGCCAAGCGCCGATCCGACACCCGGAGGGATCGTGTTCGTCCGTCGACCGAACCGGCCCGATCCTCCGAGATTCCCTCCTGATTCACTCGACCGGCACGCGGAGACCGTGCTTCGGGGATACCTCGAAGGCTACTTCCCGATGCCCGACGCCACCGGCCGCCTTCATTGGCAATTCCCGCCGACGCGCGGGGTCATCCCCATCCATGAGTTTCACGTGCCACGCTCCATCGCCCGGTT
Source organism: uncultured Dehalococcoidaceae bacterium (assembly GCA_964479165.1). GTDB lineage: Bacteria > Chloroflexota > Dehalococcoidia > UBA2979 > UBA2979 > CAYZJO01. Next base: position 50,396 of record CAYZJO010000002.1, on the reverse strand, counting down.
GCTGCGTAGCGGGCGCTTCGAGGTGCGCTACGACACCGCCGTCGATGAGGTCATCCGTGCCTGCGCGGATCGCGAGCCCACGTGGATCACCGACGAGGTGGTTGCGATCTACCGCAGGCTGCATGACTGGGGTGCGGTACACAGTGTCGAAGCGTGGCGGGCCGGGAGGCTCGTCGGCGGGCTCTACGGCGTCGCCATCGGGGGCTACTTCGCGGGCGAGAGCCAGTTCCACCGAGAGCGAGACGCCGGCAAGGTTGCCTTCGCCGCGCTGGGAGGCCGCCTGCGCGAAGCCGGTTTCGTCCTGCACGACACGCAGTACCGCACGCCCTACCTCGCTCAGTTCGGCTGCGTCGAGGTCCCCGCGCAGACCTTCCGCGACCGGCTGTCGCGAGCGATCGCGACGCCGGCGACGTTCCTACCTCCTGCCCTCGATGGTGGCGCCGGTTCTGCGGGCTGACCCCTCGACGTCTGAACGCGTTGCCCGACGTCTCACAACTGGGTAGTCTGCCGTCGGCGCCGCCCAGCGTCGCTCCCCGCTGCCGGGGTATGTACGAACGGTGACGGATAGAGTGAACGGGGGCCCGCCCGATGCGGTGGAAGCCATTTGTCTTCGCGCTGCCGCTGATCCTCCTGCTCGGCGCTGCTTGCGCTGACGACGACGAGCCCGACGCCGCGGACGGCACGCCGGCTGGTACCACTGCGGCATCGACCGAAGCCGCAGGAGGCGCGACCTCGGAGGCGACCGGCACAGAGGCGGGGACCGACGACGACTTCGTCTTCGGCATGATCCTCGTCGGTCCTCGTGACGATCACGGCTGGTCCCAGGCGCACTTCGAGGCGGGACACTACATCGCCGAGCGCCTCAACGGACAGATGATCGTCATCGACCGCGTGAACCCTGCGGACTCCCCCAACCTCACGCTCCCGCAAGTCGTCGACGATATGGTTGCTCAGGGCGCCGACCTCATCTTTGCGACGTCGGACGACATGAAGGACGGCATCCTCGAGGCGGCCGCCCAGCACCCCGAGGTCCCGATGATCTGGTCGACGGGGGACAACGCCTGGGAAGAGGGCAGGGACTTCCGCCCGAACCTCACGAACCTCGGCAACGTCATGGGCGAGATGGAGTACGGCAAGATGATTGCCGGCTGCGCCGCCGCCCTCCAGAGCAACAGTGGGCAAATCAGCTATCTCGGTCCACTGATCAACGACGAGACGCGACGGCTCACGAACGCGGCCTTCCTCGGCGCGCGCCACTGCTGGAGCGAGGTGCGCGGCAATGACCCGGCCGCGCTGCGCTTCAACGTCACCTGGATCGGCTTCTGGTTCAACATCCCCGGCGTCACGCTCGACCCGACGCAGGTCGTGAACGATTTCTTCGCGTCCGGCAGCGACGTCGTCATCTCGGGCATCGACACCACCGAGGCACTCGTCCGCGCCGGTCAGCTTGCGGCGAGCGGTCAGCAGGTCTGGGCCATCCCGTACGACTATCAGGGCGCGTGCGAGCAAGCGCCGGACGTCTGCCTTGGGGTGCCGTTCTTCAACTGGGGTCCGGCGTACCTCGAGATCGCGGAGTCCGTCCTTGAGGGCACGTTCGAAGCGCAGTTCCAGTGGATCCCGCCGGACTGGAGTGACATCAACAACCCGGACACGAGCATTGTCGGCTTCATCAAGGGTGACGCGCTGACTGAGGGGAACTCGACGGCACTCGACGAGTTCATCGGCGGGCTGGCGGACGGCTCCGTGAACCTGTGGAGCGGACCGCTGAACTACCAGGACGGCAGCCCCTTCCTCGCCGAGGGCGAGGCGGCAACCCCGCTGCAGATCTGGTACATGCCGAGCCTGCTCGAAGGCATGGAGGGCGCGTCCCAGGCGCAGTAGTGCCGACCGGAGCGGCCGCGGCATGACGCTCGAGCTGCGCGCGATCCGGAAACGGTTCGGGAGCGTCGTCGCGAACGACGGCATCTCGCTGCGGATCGAACCGGGCGAGATCCATGGGCTGCTCGGAGAGAATGGTGCGGGCAAGTCGACGCTCGTCCGCATCCTCTCGGGCTTCCTCACGATGGACTCCGGAGAGATCGCGCTCGACGGGAGGCGATTGAACCTCCGCTCCCCGCGCGATGCCCTCGAGGCGGGCATCGGCATCCTCCACCAGGAGCCGCTCGTCTTCCTGCCGTTCTCCTCCGTGGACAACATGCTCGTCGGCGCGCCGGGGCGTCTGCGTCTACGGCGTTCGGAGGCGCGGGCTGCGCTCGTCGATCTGAGCGCGCAGTTCGGCTTCGACCTCGACCCGGACGCGCCGGCCTCGAGTCTCACGGTTGGCGAACGGCAGCAACTCGAGATCGCGCGGCTCCTCTGGCTCGGGGCGCGCGTGCTGATCCTCGACGAGCCCACGACCGCCATCTCCGCCTCGCAGCGGGAACGGCTCTTCGCCACGCTGCACCGTCTCGCCGAGGACGGCATGTCGCTCATCTTCGTGTCGCACAAGCTCGAGGAAGTCGAGGCGCTCTGCAGCCGTGTCACGGTGCTGCGTAGCGGCGCCGTGACAGGCGAGCGGACGTTGCCGTGCCCGCCCCAAGCGCTGGTCGAGTTGATGTTCGGGCGCCCGCTTCAGGTCGGCGGGCGTCCGCAACCGGTGGCGGGCGAGCGCCGCCTCCTCCTCGATCGCGTCTCCGCGCACGAGGACGTGGCCTCGATCCGCGATGCGACGTTCGAGGCGTCGCGCGGAGAGGTCATCGGACTGGCGGGCCTCGAAGGGGCCGGGCAGCGCGTGCTGCTCCGCGCCTGTGCCGGGCAGCTCGCACTCGATTCGGGCGGCATCCACCTCGATGGGCGGGAGGTCGGCGAACTCGGGTACGGCGAGCGACTCGCACTCGGCGTGCATTACCTCCCTGCGGACCGCCTCGGAGAGGGGCTGGTCCCGGGCCTCACGATCACCGAACACGTCGCTCTGGCGGCGGGGAGCGAACGCGCGCTGATCGACTGGCGGGCAGCGGAGCGGGGGGCGTCCGAGCGCATCGCCCGTTACTCCATCCGCGGCACCCCGGACTCGACACCCGAATCGCTCTCGGGAGGTAACCAGCAGCGACTGCTGCTGGCGCTCGCTCCTGAGGCGCCCACGCTCCTCTTGATGGAGCACCCGACGCGCGGCCTCGATGTCGAGTCGGCGGAGTGGGTCTGGCAGCAGCTGCTCGCGAGGCGCGACCACGGGACCACGATCGTCTTCGCGTCGTCCGACCTCGACGAGTTGATGCGCTACAGCGACCGAGTGCTGGTCTGCTTCGCCGGCCGCATCATCGGCGAGGTCCGCGGCGAGGACGCGACCGTCGATACGCTCGGGATGCTCATCGGTGGGAAGGTGCCGGCGTGACGCTCGCCGACCGTCTCCGAACGCTCGCGCCGCGACTGATCGCGGTGCCGGTCGCGCTCGCGTTGGGTCTGCTGCTGTTGTGGTCGGTGGACGCGCCGCCCTACGAGACTGTTCGGCTGCTGGTCAGCGGGTCGCTGGGCAGCGAGCAGCGCATCGGCGACACCTTCATGGTGTGGGCACCGCTCGCGCTCGCCGCCGCATCCCTCGTGGTCACGTTCACCGCCGGTCTGTGGAACATCGGCGTCGAGGGGCAGATCGTCGCGGGCGCGGTGGCGTCGACCTGGGTCGCGCGCGAGTTGACAGCGCCGGCGGAGGTGCTGATCCCGGCGATGTTGCTGGCGGGCGCGCTTGGCGGCCTCGCCTGGGCGGCGCTCGTCGGCGTCTTGCGAGTACGCATGGGCGTCAACGAAATCTTCGGCGGGCTCGGCCTCGACTTCGTTGCGACCGGGCTCGTGATCTACCTCGTCATCGGGCCGTGGAAGCGCGCGGGCATCGCCTCGACGAGCGGCACGCAGCCGTTCGCGCCGGAGGCGTGGTTCCCCACGCTCGAGGGGCTGCGAGCGTCGCCGCTCGCGATCGGTGTTGCTGCAGCCGCTCTCGTCGCCGTGTACGCGCTGCTGCGAGGCACGCGCTTCGGGCTACGTCTCCGAGCGACGGGGCAGGGTGAACGGGCAGCCGCGCGCCTCGGCATCCCCACGAGTCGCTACCTGCTGCTCGCGTTCCTCCTCGGCGGCGCGATTGCCGGGCTCGCCGGGACGCTGCAGGTGGGCGCAGTGCACCATCGCCTCGTGCCGTCCATCTCCGGCGGGTACGGCTTCCTCGGCATCCTCGTGGTGCTCCTCGCCGGCTACCGAGCGCACTGGTCGGCACCGATCGCGTTCTTTTTCGCGATGATCGCTGTCGGTAGCGTGCAATGGCAGTTGCGCCTCGACCTCCCATCGTCGCTGGGAGGTGCATTCCAGGGCACCCTCGTCCTCGTCACCCTGCTCGCGGGTGGCTGGTGGGCGCGGCGCGCACGGCAGCGCATCGAGGCGATGGGGAGCCGCACGCGTCCGCCGGCGGCCGAAGCACAGTGAACGAGGCCACCTTCGCCGCGATCATCGCCGCGGCGACGCCGCTGATCTTCGCCAGCATCGGCGAGACGCTCACCGAGAAGTCGGGCGTGGTGAACCTGTCGCTCGACGGCAGCATGCTGCTGTCCGCAATGGCCGGCTTCGCTGTCGCCTTCACGACCGGCAGTGTCACCCTGGGCTTCCTTGGGGCTGCGGCGGTGTCTGCGGCGGTGGCGCTCATCGTCGCGATCGCGAGCATCGAGCTGCGGTTGAACCAGATTGCGGTTGGCATCGTGCTGACGCTGCTCGGGGCCGAACTCGCGTCACTGCTCGGGCGCGACTTCGTGCGGCGGCCGGGTCCGTCGGTGCCCCGCCTCGACGTGCCGCTCCTGAGCGACCTCCCCGTCCTCGGACCCGTGCTCTTCAGCCAGAACGCCCTTGTCTACGCGAGCTTTGCGCTGATCGCACTGGCGACGTGGTTCGTGTTCCGGACGCGCCCGGGTCTCGAGCTGCAGGCTGCCGGTGAGCGCCCGGAGGCGGCGTTCGCGCGAGGCATCCCCGTGAACCGCCTGCGCTACGTCTACACCATCCTCGGAGGCGCGCTTGTCGGGATCGGCGGAGCGGCGTTCTCCCTCGACGTGAAGCTTGGCTGGTCCGAAGGGCACACGACGAACTTCGGCTGGATCGCCCTCGCCATCGTGATCTTCGGCGGCTGGCACCCGGCGAGGGCGGCGCTCGGCTGCTACCTCTTCGGCGTGCTGCAGGTCGTGGCGCTCAAGCTCCAGCCGGAGTTCCCGAACCTCTCGCAGGTCCTGCCGATCCTCCCGTTCCCGCTGATGATCCTGATCCTCGTCGCAGTGAATCACCCCGCGCTGCGCCGCATGAGCGCGCGCCCCGGCTCGCTTGCCCGGCTCGTCCGAGGTGACCCGCCGTCTGCCCTCGGTCGGCCGTTCTGGCGCGAGTGAGGACGGCGCTGGAGCGTGTGTCCGCAGCGCGGTAAGGGCGTAACATGAACATCTCCCCGCAAGCCCTCGCGTAGGTCGGGAGCAACCGTCTTGAGCCCTCTCACTGGTTCGGCAGTCCATACGCGCGATGCACCGGCGTCGCCGGAGGGTCTGCGCGAGTTGGTGAGTGCCGAGGACGTCCGGGCTGCGGTCGAGGACCTCGCGGAGGCGATCGACGCGGCCTTCCACGACGCCTCGGTTGTGAACCTCGTCCCGGTGATGACCGGAGGGCTGCATCTCGCGGCAGCGCTGAGCAGTGCGCTCGAGCGGCACAGCCCCGGGAAGTGGCAGCTCGCGCCGATCGTCGCCGGGGCCTACAACGGCGACAATGACCTCGCCGAACCGCACATCGAGCTGCCGTCCCGCTTCGACCAGCAGATCGACCCGAGTGGCCCCGTTGTCATCGTCGACGACCTCCTCGACAGCGGGACGACGATGTCGGCCCTCGTGGCGCTGTTCCGCGAGCGCGGCCTCGACCCCGTGCAGGTGTGCGTCCTGATCGACAAGGCCGCGAAGCGGCGCGTGCCCATCGAGCCAGACTTCTGTGGCTTCCGCCTCCAAGATGACGCCTGGCTGGTCGGATTCGGCATGGACAGCGGTCGTCGCCACCGCGGCCTCGACGCGATCTACGTCCGGGACGAGTAGCCCAGCTCCCACTTCCCCCTCCTCCGCCGCGCCCCGCACCCGCCCGCGGCGCGCGTAGAATGCGGGCGCAACGCCTGGGACGTGTCAGGAGGGGCCAGCATGTCGGGAGCGCTCGAGGGCATCCGCGTCATCGACTTTGGGCAGTACATCGCAGGGCCGATGGCCGCGCAGCTGCTTGCGGACCAGGGCGCCGACGTCGTCCGCGTCGATCCGCCAGGTGGACCGCGGTGGGATCCCCCCGCCAACGCGACGTGGAATCGCAACAAGCGCTCGATCGCGCTCGACCTCAAGGAGGCGCGCGACCTCGAGATCGCCCGACGGCTGATCCAGACGGCGGATGTCGTCATCGAGAACTTCCGGCCCGGAGTGATGGACCGCCTGGGCCTTGGCGCGGACGAGTCGCTGGGCGCGAATCCGGCACTCGTCTTCTGCTCGCTCCCCGGCTTCGCCGACGACGATCCGCGGGCCGAGGTGCAGGCGTGGGAGGGCGTGGTGGGAGCGGCCGCCGGCGCCTACCGGCGGGCTCGCACCGTGAACACCCCAGGCGCGCCCGTCTATACGGCGCTTCCGCTCGCTTCTTCGTATGCCGCGATCCAGGCCGCGGTTGCGATCGCTGTGGCCCTCAGCGTCCGCGAACGAGACGGCGTGGGCCAGCGCATCGTGGTGCCGCTGTTCGACGCGATGTTCGGAGCGGTCGGGTACAACGGGATTCGCATCCACCAGGGCGGCGAGCCGATGCCCGGCGCTGGCGTCACCCTCACGACGCAGTTCGAGTGCAAGGACGGCCGCTGGATCATGTTCCACACCGGCAACTCGAGGACGAAGGAGGTCCTCGAAGCCGCGGGGGTGGGGTCCTGGCTTGCCGAGGGCTTGCTCGACCGGCAGCGCCTCGCGAACGAGCCTGAGCTCGCCGCAGAGGCGACGCGCCGCGCTCGCGAGCTGTTCAAGACGCGCACCGCCGAGGAGTGGGAGGCGCTTGTCTCCGATGCTGGCGGCGAGTGCGCCGTCTGCCGTGAGAGCGCGGAGTGGCTCAAGCACCCGCACGCGCTCGGCTCCGAGACGGTCGTCGAGCGTGATGATCCCAAGCTCGGCTGGATCCGCCAGCCCGGGATCGCGGCGCGCATGTCCGCGACCCCGGGCGAGATCCGCCGCCCCGCGCCGCTGCCGGATGCAGATCGCGCGGCGGTTCTCGAGGACCTCGACGCGCGTCGCGCGCCGGCGTCGATGCCGAGCGAGGGTGCACTTCGCGCCGCCCTCGACGGTGTGCGGGTGCTTGACCTTTGCATCGTTCTCGCGGGGCCAACGTGCGGGCGCACGCTCGCGGAGTACGGAGCCGACGTCATCAAGATCGAGGCGCCCGAGCGTCCACCGAGTCAGGCCTTCCACCTCGACGTGAACCGCGGCAAGCGGAGCATCATCCTCGACCTGAAGAAGCCCGAGGACCTCGAGGCGTTCTGGGGGCTCGTCGACACCGCCGACGTCGTCGTCCAGAACTTCCGGAAGGGCGTCGCCGAGCGGCTGGGCATCGGCTACGACCAGGTGCGCGCGCGTCGTCCGGACATCATCTACGGCTCGCTGAACACCTACGGACAGGTGGGCCCGTACGCGGGCCGGCCCGGCCACGAGCAGATCGCGCAGGCAGCGACGGGTATGCAGGCGCGGTACGGCGGCGATGGGAAGCCCGAGCTGCAGCGCTACGCGGTTAACGACTACGCCACCGGGTACTTTGGCGCGTATGCGGTTGCCCTGGCACTGCTCCATCGACAGCGCACCGGCGTCGGCCAGCACGTCGATGCTGCGCTCGCGTATACCGCCACCGCGCTCCAGTCGCAGTTCATGATCGACTTCGAGGGCAAGGAATGGAACGAGGCGCGCGGCCAGGACGCCGTCGGATCGGGGCCGCTGCACCGCGCCTACGAGGCGAGCGACGGCTGGTTCTTCCTCGGCGCCGCGCGGACCGCGATCCCAGTGCTCGCCGGGGTTCCCGGCCTCGAGGGGGTCGCGCAGGGCGAGGGGGCCGGGCTCGAGGCGGCGCTGGAATCGGCGTTCCGCTCGGCCACCGCCGAGGAGTGGGTGCGCCGTCTGACGGCGGCCGGCGTTGGCGCGCACCGCATCGTGAACGACACCCGCGACCTGATGGACGATCCGTGGGTGCAGGCGCACGGCCTCAGCATCACGCGCGAGCACCCCGGTCTCGGACTGGTGACGACGACGGGGCCGGCGCCTCGGCTGTCGCGGACGCCGGTTACCTCGGGCCCGCCGGCGCCCGTCCTCGGAGCGGACGCGGCGGCGATTCTCGGACGCTAGCTGGAGGGACGCGAGCGGGCGCTACAGCCCGCTCGCGAACTCTCGGACGAGCTCCACGGCGCCCCCCTCGATCGGCTCGCCGTGGCCGAACAGGATCGTGTCGAAGTCGAGGTCAGCGATCTTGACGACACTACCGTGCGCGGCGGTCATATCGGCGCTGAACTGCGGGTTCGGCCCGACTACCCCTCCCGCCTCGCCGTTGAGCGCATCCCCGACCAGGAGCACACGACCTTGAGGGTCGAGGACGCTGATGTGGCCGGGCGTGTGCCCGGGCGTCTCGATGATCTCGAGGTCCATCACGCGATCGCCGTCGCCGACAGCGGTGACCGTGCGAGGCGCGGTGATGGCCGGGATGTCCGCCGCGCCGGCGTAGGCCATCGCGTCGGGAGCCTGCGCCATCACCTCCGCGAGGCTGCCCTGATGGTCGGGGTGCGAGTGCGTCACGATCACGTGTCCGACCGCGCCCCAGTCGAGGCCGAGGCCGCCGAGGCCGGACGCGATATCACCAGCGCTGCCCTCCACGCCCGTGTCGACGATCACCGCTTCGCCTGCGCGCGCGAGGACGTACGCCGAGACGAAGCCAAGTGAGACCTGCTCCCATTCGAACGCGCTGGCAGCGCCTGTCGACGGGGTGGACGCAGCTGTTGCGGTCTGCTCGGCGGTCGCGGCCGTAGCCGCGGCCCCGGTCGTGGCGGTGCTGGTCGGGGTCGCTGGATCGCCCCCGCCGACGGTCGGGGCTTCGCCACCGTCGCCGTCATCGGCGCAGGCGGGCAGGATCGCGGTCCAGACGACGGCCGCAGCGGCGCCCTTCCCGAGGTCGGAAAGGAACACGCGACGGGTCATGCGGACGAGTTGGGTCATCGAGGCTCCCCGTTCGCTCTGATGGGAGCCTCGATCCTACGACGCCCGTGTTCAGGACGGTCTACCGCCCCTGGAAGACGGGCTCGCGCTTCTCGCGGAACGAGTTTCGGCCCTCGGTCGCGTCCTCGGTCTGCCCGGCGAGCAGCGCAATGCGTCGCTCGTAGTCGGTGTACGCATCGAGCTCGTTGAGGACAGAGCGATTCACCGTGAGCTTCCAGGCGGCGTAGGTCTTCGTCGGGCCGTTCGCCAGCTCGTCGATGAACGCCGCGAGCTCCTGCTCGTAGGTCTCGGCCGGCCAGACACGCGCCAGGATGCCGTAGCGCTCGGCCTCGGTGGCGTCGATCACACGCCCGGTCATCAGCAGGTCCATCGCACGGGACTGGCCGATGAGCCTGGGCAGAAGCAGCGGCACACCCTGGCCGGCGAAGATCGCCTTGCCGGAGCGGATGTCGCCGATGAGGACGTCCTCGCGCGCCACGCGGAAGTCGCACGAGAGCGCTGTCACCCAGCCGGCGCCGTGGCAGCGCCCGTTCAGCGCGGCAACAATCGGCTTCGGGGTCGACATCAGTGTCTTCACGAGCTCGTGGTGCATCCCGAGGTCGGCGTTCAGGCCGCCGGGCGACCCGTGGCGCAGCGGACGGTCGCCCATCCCGCCGACGATGTCGTCGCCCGAGGAGAACGCGCGGCCGCTCCCCGTGATCTTGATCACACGCACGTCGTCGTCGCGGCCGCACTCGCGGACGAAGTCGATGATCCCGCCGATCATCCGCCACTGGATCGCGTTCAGGCGGTCGGGGCGGTTGAAGGTGACGGTGGCGACTCCACCGTCGCGGTCAAACAGCAGTCCATCGACTTCTTGCACGGCATTACTCCGCTCGAATCGGGCGTCTTGTCGGGCCGTTTCATACCACGCGCGGCATGGGATGTGGGGATACGAGGAGGGCCCGGCACATGCCGGGCCCTCCATCTCGTTCCACCTTCCAGAAGTCGCTAGCTCTGGCCCTGCATCTGGTGGCCTTCGTCGAGCCAGACCGAGCGGAACGTGTCGCTGTTGTAGCAAGACCACGATCCGGTGATGCCGTGACGGCGGTAGTTGAGCACGTAGTTGTGGTGAGCCGTCCGGTTGAGACCCTCAGGCCACCAGAAGTTCCAGACCTGGTCGTGGATGATGTCCCACATCTTGAACCAGATCTCGTTGCGCGCTTCGGCGTTGGTCTCGGCACGCTGCTGCTCGAGCAACGCATCCATGTCGGCGTTACCGGAGCCGTTGTAGTTGAGGCTGCCCTGGGTGTGCCACCAGGCGTAGGACCACTGGTCCATCGAGTAGCTCGGCGGCCCCCAGACGATGCCCATCGTCTCCGCGAAGTTGCGGTCGGAGAGCATCGTGACCTGCGTGGGGTTGTCGACCTGGCGGAAGGTGACCTCGACCTCGGGGAGGTTCTGGTTCAGCGCCGGGATGATCACCTCGGCCGAGGAGACCCGGTCGTACCAGGTGACGTGCTCCCACTTGAGCTTGTTCGTGGCGCTGTAGCCCGCGGCCTGTAGCAGCTGGCTCGCCTGCGCCGGGTCGAAGACGTACCACTGGCCGTTGACCGCGGCGGTGGGGTACTCGTCGTAGAGCGAGGACCACGGCATCGGCGCGTTGGAGTACGGGCCTTCGGGGTTCTGGTTGTCGCCCTGGTTGCGCGCGAGGTCGAGCTCGACGCGGTCGAAGCCCATGTTGATCGCGCGGCGGACACGCTCGTCCTGGAAGACGGGGTTGGTGAGCTGGAAGTGCCAGCCGTTGACGTTGGCCCCGCGAGAGATCGGGGACTTCACGTACACCATCGTGTCGACCTGGTTGAGCATCGAGTCGGCCTCTTCGTCGGTCGAGACGGTCCAACCGAAGAAGTTGTGCGTCTTGAAGCCGGCCGCGAGCGCCGCGGTGTCGTTCTGGACGACGGTGATCACCCGGTCGAGGAAGGGGAGTCCCTCTTCGAAGTAGTCGGGGTTCTTGACGAAGACCGACCGCTCCTTGGGGGTCCACTCCTGCTGGATGAACGGGCCGGTGCCGGCGGCGCGTTGCCCGCGCAGCTCGTCGTTCTCCGTCAGTTCACGCGGCCACATGAAGGACCACGCCGCGATGTTCGTCGGGAAGTCCGCGAGCGGCTGGCTGAGGTTGACGACGACGGTGTTCGCGTCAGGCGTCTCGATCGACTCGACCTGGGCGTACACGTCGGCCTGCGACCCGCCGGCCTTGTACTTCTCCATCGCGAGCTTGATGTCCTCAGCGTCGAACACGCGTCCGTTCGTGGGGTCGACGTTGTGGGTCTTGATGCCCTCGCGGATGTGGAAGGTGAACTGCGTCGCGTCCGGGTTCGATTCCCAGGACTCGGCGAGGTCACCCTCCAGTTCGATGATGAAGGGGTGCGCCGCAGCGCCACCGCGAGCGCGCGTCACCTTGCTGTTAGTGTAGTTGTTGGTCGTGAAAATGGTGCAGGACAGCGTGCGGTTGATGTCCATGTGCGGCGGGTCGAGGTACGTGGTGAGCAGGGTGCCGCCGTACCGGCCGTTGACGAGCGGGTTGAGCTCGGCCGGGGACGGCGGGATCTGCACGTCGTACAAGCCGGTCGGGACACGAACCTGATCGGCAGGGACGGGAGTCGAGTCCGCACCGGTCGCCGTCGCCGTGGTGCCTCCACCCTCGGAGAGGATGTTCTGCATCGGCGTGGCGGTGGTGCCACCGCCCTCGGTCGTGCCGCCGCCTCCGTCATCGCTGCCGCCGCAGCCAATCAGCGCGGCCCCAGCGAGGCCGGCGATGCCGATGCCGGTCCCGCGTAGCGCCGTTCGACGCGTGACCGGCCGCCTCGCCCAGTAGTTGGTTCCCTCTGGCATCGGTGTCCACGTGCCTCCTACTACTCGAGGCGGCCCCTCCGCCCCGATTTGATCTGTGATACTGCACTCGTGATGTACATGTGAATCTCTGAATGTGATAGCACTACTCGTGCATTGTAATTCACTAATGTGATGCATGGTGATGAATGGCTGCAATCGCTCGCCGAGCAACTAACATGGGTGAAATGTCGCGCTTCCGGAGGGTAGTCAGGTGAAACGAGATGAGTTAGCAGGTTGCGCCCCGGAGGTCCCGGCAGCGTTAGACGCACACGACCGCGCTGCGGCGGTCGACCGAACAGAACTGCTCGTCCGATTGCGTGACGCCGCGACCGGCGACGCTGAGGCCTTGAGCTGGATCCGCGCACGCGAGCATGAGCACATGATGGCCGCACGCGCGTTTCGCGACATCGAGCGCGCAGCCGGGCGCGCAGGCCTGATCGCAGTGGCGGACGCGGCCCCGCTCGTGGGCGTCGACCTCGTGACGCTGATGCGCCGCGTCGAGACACGAGGGCTCGACTATGTCACGCCGGACGGCGTGGCCGCGGGACGCCGCCAGCGCCTCTATCTCCGCCTACAGGACCTGGAGCACCTCCGCTGATTCCCGGTCGACCTTGGCGCTACAGGCGTGGTTATACGTTCATGAATCACAACTGTACTTAACAAACGCACTAGATCCCCCCTATCACGTTTCCGTAGCGGGTGCCCGTCATCGGAGGGCACCCTGATAGGGGGTCATGTGCCAGAGGGAATCGGTTATTGGTCGCGCCGGCGGGTGGGCCGGCGCACAGCGCTACGCGGAGCCGGCCTTGGAGTCGCGGGTCTGGCGGGCGCGGCACTCATCGGGTGTGGCGGCAGCGATGATGAGGGCGGAGGCGGCGACGGCGGCGGCGCCGCTGCCACGCCGATGCAGAACGTGGTCACCGGTGAGGGGACCGGCACCGCGACCGCCGCGACCGGGGACGCGACACCTGTCCCGCCGGACCAGGTCCGGGTGCCACCAGGGCTGTACGACGTCTCGGTGCCTCCTTCCCCCGCCGAGCAGAACCCGCTCGTCAACGGTCGTTACGGCGGCACCCTGCTCACCACGTACCTCGATCCGCCGCGCATGGACATCAACCGCACGCTGTCCTGCACGATCTTCACGACGATGAACTACACCAACAACAAGGTCACCCGAGCGAAGGGCGGCGCCAACGCGCACCCCTTCAACATCGAGCTCGAAGGCGACCTTGCGGAGTCGTGGGAGGGCAACCCGGACTCGACGCAGTTCACGTTCCACATTCGTCAGGGCATCAAGACACACGACGTCGACCCGACGAACGGCCGCGAGTACACCTCCGAGGACATCAAGCTATCCATGGAGCGCTACAAGGCCGGCGGTACCCAGGCCGATGTCTTCGCCGCGGTCAGCTCCATCGAGACTCCCGACCCGTACACCGTGGTGGTGAGTCTTGACCAGCCGCTCTCGGACTTCCCGACGAACATTGCGGCGTGGTCGTTCATGTGGGTGAAGGAGCTGATCGAGAACCCGGAGCGGCTCGAGAACGAGGCGATCGCCACCGGGCCGTTCATGCAGCAGGAATGGACGCCGAAGGAGCGTTCCGTCTTCGTGAAGCACCCGGACTACTTCGAGGAAGGTCTCCCGTTCCTCGACCGAGTGATCACGGTCGTCCAGAACGATGCGGCCGCGCTCCGCGCCGGGTTCGTCACGAACAACTTCTTCGGCTGGACCGCGAGCGAGGACGCGGAGGTCGAGCAGGTCGCGGCGCAGGTGCCGGACATGGTGTTCATGAAGTCGCCGCTCTCCCGGGGGGCGAACGTGAACGGCTGGCACTTCCAGTTGACGAACCCGGTCTTCCAGGACGAGCGCGTGCGCCGCGCGGTCTCGATGGGCTGGGACCGCACGGAGTACGACCTCGCTCGGAACTTCGGTGACAACCAGAACCCTGAGGGTCCGTTCTCGAACCCGCCGATGCCCTGGTCATTCATCTACGACGAGTACCCTACGGCTGCGGTGAACGGGCCGTGGTATGTCTTCGATCCGGAGCAGGCGAGCCAGCTGTTGCAGGCCGCCGGCTACAGCGCCACGAACCAGCTCTCGTGGGAGCACGTCACGTGGTATGACCGCGTGCCCTCCGCAGAGGTCGTCATTCCTGCCCTGAACCAGAACCTGCCGGAGGTGAATATCTCGTTCCGACAGGTGGACAACCCGACCCAGGTGACGATGCTCTCGGACCGCAACTTCAACGAGACGATCGGTATCGTCTGGGGACCGCCGGGGTACTCGATGGACCAGTGGATCTTCCCCTGGTACCACACAGAGGGGAGCCTCAACTACAACGCCGCGGGCAACGAGGACCTGAACGCGCTCCTCGAAAAGCAGCGTGCCGAGACAGACCTCGAGGCGAAGAAGGAGACCTGGCAGCAGGTCTGGGACATCATCCACGACCAGGTGTGGAACTTCTGGTGGCCGGAGCGCCTCACGCGCACGGCGTGGCACAACTACGTGCTTAACTACCGTCGCCACGGCATCACCGGTTCGTGGTCCTGCTACAACTCGGACACCATCCGGTCGGTGTGGCTCGACGAGGGTCACGAGATGCAGGGGCAGTAGGCGGAGTTGGCCCAGTAGCAGTCAGGGGCGGCCGAGTGGCCAGCGGGCGTGCGGTCCCGCCGGCCCTCGACCGCTCGGATTCACGGCGCCGGCGTCCGGGCGGTGGTTTGCGAGTCAGCCACGTCCCCTCCAGCACCCCTGGCAGGACGCCGGCGCCCGCTCTCTTCCCAGCCCCCTCAATGCGTGTGGGCTGGTACCGAATGGCCTTCGTGCCTGTGAGTGTCGAGGGCGTGCGCCTCTTCCCCGCTTGCCAGCGCCGCAAGAATGCTGCCGGCAAGCGCCCGCGCCGACTCGGCGTCGATCTCGACCGCTACGCGGTTCCCGACTTCGTCCGTCCTATCGACGAAGTCGATGATGAGCGCGTGGTCCAGAGGCGCGTGGTAGGGGTGGTCATAGTAGACGTTCGCTTGGCGCAGTTTGAACCAGCCGTCCGCCCCCTTGCCGCTGCCAGACATCTGCGCCGTGTGAATGATCCAGGTGCACACATTCCGCTCCTTTGCCGGTCGTCTTCGAGATCGCGAGCAGCGCTACGTTCCTGCGTTCATGAGGTATCGGTCGAACCACTTCCAGACCTCGCCCCACGCCTCGGTCGCCTGTACGGGCCGATAGCCCGGTCGATCGGTGGCGAAGAAGCCGTGACCCGCGCCCTCGTAGGTGTGGAACTCGTACGTCTTGCCGTGGCGCTTCAGCTCTTCCTCGTGACGCGCGACGTCGTCGGGGGAGGGGCTGCGGTCATCAGCGCCGAAGATGCCGAGCAGTGGCGCCGAAAGGCCCGCCGTGAGGTCGATCGGCGCCACCGGTTGCCGCTCGGTGAGCTGGTCCGGAGCAGCGATCACACGGCCGCCCCAGCAGTCGACGGCCGCGTCGAGCGACTTGAGGCGCGACGCAGCAAGGACGACCTGCCGTCCACCCGAGCAGAACCCGATGATGCCGATCTTGCCGCTGGCGTACGCCTGGCCTCGGAGGTAGGCCGCCGCGCCATCGACATCGCCCACGAGGCGGTCGTCCGGGACACCGCCCTGCGAGCGCGTCACGGCCGCTACATCGTCCGGCGCTCCGGGCCCTTCGCGGTGGTGCAGGTTCGGGCATAGAGCTGCGTAGCCGTGGTGGGCGAACTTCCTCGTGATCTCCTTCGTCCCCTCGTCCCAGCCCGGCATGTGGTGCAGCACGATCACGCCGGGGAACGGTCCCGCACCCAGCGGTCGCGCGTAGTAGGCCGAGATCTCGTCGCCGCTGTCCCCGCGGTAGAACACGGTTTCCGCGAGTTGCCCCTCGTATGCCGGATACATCGCGCCCCTCCAATCGGTCGCTCGCGTCGGCGCATGGTACGCGAGGAGTGCGGACGTGGAACGTGGATCGCCGGGGCGGTGGAACCGCTGGTTAGACTGGTCCTGGTCCGCGATGAGCTTACTTCGAGGTGTCCGTGAATCGTCGTCCTCTCGGAACCACGGGCCTGGACATCCCCGTCATCGTCTTTGGCGCGGGTGCGGTGGGCGGCGCGGTCTTCACCGGCCCCATGGGCATCCGTACGGCGATCGTGCGGAAGGCGCTCGACCGTGGCATCGATTGGTTCGACACCGCCCCGAGCTACGGCGATGGCGAGTCCGAGACGAACCTCGGACGCATCCTCCGGGAGCTCGATGCACGGCCCAGCGTCTCGACGAAGGTGCGACTCAACGAGGAGGACCTCGCGGACATCCCCTCGGCGGTCGCCCGCTCGGTAGCGGGCAGTCTCGGGCGCCTCCAGCAGCCGGCCGTCGAGCTGCTCCAACTCCACAACCGTGTCGGCGCGCAGCGTGGCGACGCAGGCCAGGTCTCCGTCGAGGACATCCTCGGCCCGAACGGCGTCGCCGACGCACTCGATCGGGCTCGCGACGCGGGACAGACCCGGCTGATCGGCTTCACCGGACTGGGTGACACCGAGGCGTTGCACGCGCTCGTCGAGTCTGGCCGCTTCGACACCGTGCAGGCGTACCACAACCTCCTCAATCCGAGCGCGAGCCGCGAGATGCCCGCGGGCTTCTCCGCGCACAACTACGGGCGGCTGATCCCCTCCGCGGCAGGGCGCGGGATGGGCGTGCTCAACATCCGGACACTCGCAGCCGGAGCGGTGGCGGGAAGCACGACTCGGGCTGGCGGGCGGCCCCTCTCGCCGGGATCGGACGGCGAGACCGATGCCGCCCGTGCAGATGTTGTCGAGGCGGCGCTCGGTGGAGAGTCGGGCTCGATCGCGCGCAAGGCGATCCGCTTTGCCCTCCACACACCCGGGGTGTCCGCCGTGCTCGTTGGCTTCGCCACGGCGGTTGAAGTGGATGAGGCAGTCGATGCCTCGGAGATGCCACCGTTGAACGAGGGGGCGCTGGCGTCCCTCGAAGCCCTGTACTCCAGGGACTTCCGCCCCGCGGTGTAGACGCGCGGATTGCGCAGCCATTGCGGTTCACTCGCGCCCAAGTCCACGCGGTTGCAACTCGCTAACAATCCCGCGACTGACGAGCGGAAACGCCGCGTCGCTGCCGGTCAACTTGTTGAATGGAAGGCGAATCACCGAGACGGCGCAGGAACGCGCTGCCAGGTAGAACGCGCCTCAAACGCGCGTGCGTGGAGGGAAGCACGATGACCAACGAACTCGGCAACTATCCGGAGAACTACCTCGTCGGAATCTTCGCCGACGGCCCGGCCCTCGAGCGCGCCGCGGCCGACCTGATGGAGCGCGGCTTCCCCGAGCAGGAGCTGCACGCGTACTGCGGCATCGAGGGCGCACAGGAGCTCGACCCGACCGGTGAGGAGCACGGGTTGCTCACCCGGCTCTCGCGGGCGGTGCAGAACGTCTTCTCGGAGCACGACGGTCTCCGCGAGTACGCGGCGGCCGCGGCCGAGGGCCAGTGTGTCCTCGCCACTCCGATCGCGGACGACGACCGGCGGGAGGCCGCGATCGCCGTGTACCGTCAGCACAACGCCGACGTGGTCACCGCCTTCGACAAGATGACGGTCGAGCGTCTCTAGCGGCGTCATCCCTCACAGACGGCGCCGGCGGCGCGGGGCGACCCTTGCAGCGACGATGCGCGGACCGCCCCGTGCCCCGCTCGACCCGTCGGGCCGGGACGCCAGCACCACGGTACGCATCGCCGGGGGCGTTTCGACAACGCGCACCCGCGCGACCATGAAGTCGTAGAACACCCGTAGCACCCCGACGAGCGGCAGCGCGAGCACACTCCCGAAGGGGCCCGCGATCTGGCCCCCGGCGATCACCGCGAGAAAGGTGATGATCGGCGACACGCGCAGGACTCGCCCCTGGATCCGAGGCGACACCAGGTTCCCGTCGAACATGTTGATCGCCACATAGGACACGAGCGTGAGCAGCGCCGCGATCGGCGAAACGGTGGCCGCGATCACGATTGAGGGGATCGCGCCGAGCCAGGCGCCGACATACGGCAGGATCGACGTAAGCGCCGTGACGATGCCGAGGAGGAGCGCGTACGGCACGCCGATGACGTACAGCGCGATCGTCGCAAGGGCGCCCTGCTCGACGGCGGAGATCGACAGCCCGGCCATAAAACGCGAGGTCGACTCGCCCATGTCCGCGAGCAACTCGGCAGTGTCGTCCCGGTACTTCTCGGGAACGGCGTTCACCAGCGTCTGACGGATGCGATCCGCGGAGCCGAGGAGCGTGCTCGCAACAAAGAGGATGCCGACCGCTTGGAACGCGAGCCCGACCGTGTTCGACAGTAGGTCGAGCAGCGACGCAAGCACCGTCTCGACGATGCCTTGCAGCCGCTCGGTGACTCCGGAGCGAACGCTCCGCAACGTGTCTTCTGCGCTCCCCTCCAGGAGGCCGCGTTGCTCCAGCGACTGGAGAACGCGACGGAAGACGTCCTCGACGTTGCGAGCGAGCGAGGGCGTCGCCTCGGCGAGCGAGGTCAACTGCTCGACGATGATCGGGACCATCACGAGCACCGCGATCACGCCGAGCAGCACGAGGCCGAGGAACGTGACGAGCACGGCCAGTCCGCGCGGCATCACCCTCGACAGCTGCGCGACGGGGAATGACAGGAAAAGCGCGAGCGTGATGCCCCCGAGGAGCATCGCGCGTGCGGTCGGGGCCGACTGGCCAACCCAGAACAGCAACAGCAGGAACGCGACGACTGCGATCCAGCGCGTGCGCGAGGTGATGACGATAGGCGTCGGTTCTGGACGCTCCGGGGCGTCCTCGCCGTTCCCGTTCACCGCCGTGGCACCGTTCGTCATCGCCGTCCGACCGTGCTAGCCGCGTCATGAGAATTTGCCATATCGCGCAATATGCGTCTCCATCGCACGGCGCCAGCGGGTTCGTTCCGCGCGCCGAGCGGCCAATGACACGCGCTTGCAACGCGTCGCGCTTCTTCGTGAGGCGCTCGGACCACCTCGGTGCGTACAACGGAGGTGCGAATGTGCAATCCGCGGAGCGTGCTCGCTCGCACGTGCGAAGGAGGAACCTCCATGATCGAGGTGATCACGAAGCTCAAGGCGCAGCGCGGCAAGGAAGACGATGTCCGCCGCGCGCTCGAGGAGATGGTCCACACGGCGGCCGAGCAGGATCCGCAGTCACTCGGTTACGGCGTCCACGTGTCCGAGGAGGATCCGACGGAGTTCCTCGTCGTCGAGCGCCATACCAGCGTCGAGGAGCATCTCTCGCAGGACCAGAGCGAGCCGATGCTGAAGGTTGGCGTCGCACTCCGTGAGTCGCTCCGCGAGCCGATCGAGGTAGTCGGACGCTACTCGGTCCTCGCCGAAGTCGGAAGGCCGAGCGGCGATCGATAGCCGGATCACGGTCCGACACGAGGAGGCGCCCATGCGGGCGCCTCCTCGTGTCCCCTCGATCCGGCAGCTAGTCGTCGGCGACCGAGCCGCCCTCTTCGACGCGGAACCCGATGCCCAGGGTCACCTGGTACCAACCGACGTTACCGTCGACGATCCGGCCTCGGGTTTCTCGAACTTCGAACCAGTCCAGATTGCGCAGCGTCTCGCTCGCGCGTTGGAGCGCGTTCTGGATCGCGTCCTCAATGCTCGTTCGAGACGAGCCGACCAGCTCCACGATCTTGTAGACGTGCTCCGTGTCCATCGTCATCGTATCCACCCTCTCATCCAGGGAGAGCGTATCGGTTCTCCATTCCGCGGGCCTCACAACAGCGTGCCCTCGATCGCACTTCGCTCACACCTTGAGGTCGAGGGTTGCAGAACCGTTGCGCGAGTCCATGCGGTCAATCGGCTTCTGCAACGAATTTGAAATAGTGGGCGAACTTGGATGTCGCGGTTGTGAGGTTAGCTGTGGCCTAGTCCGCCCTACTCGCGTCTATGGCCGTGCCGTCGGACGTTCGATGTTGTTCCATTAGCAACTCTGCAACCCGCGCGGCGTAACGCCTGTCCGTCTCCAGCGCCTGTTAGTCGTACGGAGGTGGCTATGAGCGGCGCAGGGATCGCACCGACATGGGGGAGAGCTCGCACGACGGAGGTCGATACTGACGCCGAGGACCATGCCGAGGACCTGCTCGCCCGTGCTCGAGCGGGAGATCGCGAGGCGTTCCGGGAGATTTACGACCGTGGTGAGTCTCAGATCCGCGGGTACCTGCTGGCGCGCGTCGGCGACCCGACCACAGTCGACGACCTGGTGCAGCAGACATTCCTGGCGGCCTGGCTCGCGCTCCCTCGCTACGAGTCCCGCGGCGTCCCGATCGAGGCGTGGCTGAAGCGGATCGCCCACAACAAGGCAGCCGACTACTACCGGCGTCGCCGTCCCGCGGTGCCGCTGGACATGGTCGACCTCTCCGGGATGACGGAGCCACGCGGCGTGGAAGAGCACGCGCTCCGCCGCGAACGTGCGGACGTGCTTCGACGTGCGTTGCGTCGCCTGCCCGAAACCCAGCGGCGCGTCGTGGAACTGCGCTTCCTCGGGGAGCGTTCCTCGATCGAGGTCGGCGAGATTATGCGCTGCAACCCGGTGACGGTCCGGGGCATCCAATTTCGCGCGCTTCGGTCGTTGCGTCGCTCGCTCGAAGAAGGCGCCGACATCTGAAGCCTCATCGTGCCTTGTTTCAGCGTCGCAATGCGAGCGGGGCTCCTGCAACACCGAGTGGATGCGCGGGCAACGATGCTGAGATCTCGGCGATAATGGCTTTCCAACTCGGAATGGAGTCCGTACACGCGGTTGCAGGAGCACGCGCAGCAGGGCGATGACAACGCTCTCCGTCGAACGGTGCGGGAGCGTCTTCAGAGTGCCTACGAGGATCTGACGGATGCGGAAGTCCGCGCCCAAGGGGGCGGCGACGCGTCCGGCGGCGCACTTGCGGCTTCGATTGCCGCGGTCCGGCTCCAGGTTACCGACCTCCTCGAATACGCTGACCTGCTCGAGTGGGCGGCATCCCTCTGCGCCGTCGCGGTGGATGTTCGAGGTGCGATCGCCGCGCTCTCCTCCCGCGATGGGGACGCCGGTTTGGCCGCCCTCGATGCGGCCGCGATCAGGCTGAGCGAGTTCAGCGCGCCATCCGAGGCCGGTGAGATCCACGCCGCCTTCTCCGATGCGCTCGCCGGGGCGAGCGCGGAACTGCGTGCGGGCGAGGATGGTGTCTCGGGGGCCTTCTCCGCGGACGCGGCCATCGAGCGTCTCCGCGCACGGGTGTACGCAGCCGCAGACGCCGCCCCGCTCCGAACGCGGCTGGCAATTGAGCAGTTCCAGGAGTGGGAGTCCCTCTTCGGCACTTCCTAGCACCACGGCGCGACGGCGATGAGCTAGCTGCGAGGCGCTGGCCCCGTGGCCACCGAGACCTCGGAGTCCGTGCGTGCCTCCGCTCGACGCGCTGCGAGGGCATCGACCGGCCGCGGCAGGCGAAGTGCCACGAAGAACAACGCAAACGACCCGGCGAACGTCCCGAGGAACATCAGCAGCGCGAGGTCGTAGGAGCCTGTGGCGTCGTAGATCGCCCCGGCTGCCGTCGGACTGATGATCTGGCCAAGGGTCTCGACCACCACGATCGCCCCGAGGATGGTCGCGAAGTGCCGTACTCCGAAGCCACGGGTCAGCAACAGCGCTTCCATCATCGGCCCCCCGGCTGTCCCCATGATCCAGAACACGAGGAACAGCGCGATCGCGAGCGGAGACGTGCTGATGAGCAGCGTCAGCATCGCCGCCATGAGCGTCGACGTGAACCCGAGCGCGACGACCTCGAAGCGTGAGACGCGGTCGGCAACCGCGCCCACGAGGAGCCTGGTGAAGATGCTGCACCCGGCGGCGATCGAGACGATGGCGGCAGCGCTGCCTCGCGACATTCCCAGCGACTCGTAGAACGGCACCTGGTGCACGAGCCAGCCGAACATGCCGAAGAACAGCAGGGTCAGGGCGAACGCGAGCGTCCAGAACAGCGGCGTGCGCAGGGCCTCGCTCAGCGTCAGGGATGGTGCCTCCACCTCGACCCGCAGCGACTCGGAGGTTGGCGGTGCGACAGCACCGTCGACGAGCAGTCCGAGATCGGCCGGCGAGTTGCGCACGACGAAGAGCCCGATGGGGATGAAGAGCGCTGCGATGGCGCCACTCGAGGCGAGGAAGGCGCCGCGCCAGCCCAAGGCCTCGATCGCGACGCCCATGACAGGCACGACGACGAACCCGCCAAGCGAGAACCCGGTGCCCAGGATGCTGGTCGCGAGGCCTCGCCTCCGGTCGAACCACCTCGAGATCAACGCCATGAACGGGATGAAGAACATCAGCTGGCGCACGACTGCGTTGATCGAGGAGAAGGCGTACCACTGCCAGAGTTCCTGGGTGGCAGCGAGCAGAACGTAGGAGAGGGCTGTCAGCACGGCTCCCGTGAGCACAGCGGAACGTGGCCCGCGGGCGTCGATCCAGCGCCCCACGAACGGTCCGGCGACTCCGCTCACCAGCAGGGAAATCGAGAAGCCGAGCGAGACCTCGGCGCGCGACCAGCCGAACTCGGTCTCGAGCGGGTCGACGTAAAGTCCAAACGCCCAGAACGAGACGCCGCTCCCGAGCGCCATTGCCACGACGGAGGCGGCGAGCAGCCACCACCCGTAGTACACGCCGCGAGCGCGGGCGCGTGCCTGCCGCATCGAGGGGAACGAGGGCATCGAGGAGCGCTCCTTCGCGTGGTAGGACGCGAGGATAGCCGAAGCCCGCCTTCTGTTATGCCGTAACCTCACACCGTGCTTCCCGGCGTCCTCGCGGGGCCGGGAAGCACGGTGCGGAACGTTAGTGTCCGAGCACGGCGAGCAGCAGGATCGCCACGATGTTGACGATCTTGATCATCGGGTTGACCGCGGGACCGGCGGTGTCCTTATAGGGGTCGCCGACGGTGTCGCCGGTGACCGCGGCGTGGTGCGCCTCCGAACCCTTCCCGCCGAACTCGCCGCTCTCGATGTACTTCTTCGCGTTGTCCCAGGCCGCTCCGCCCGACGTCATCGAGAGGGCGAGGAAGAGGCCGGTCACGATGCAACCAAGCAGCATCGCGCCCAGCATCGTGAACGATGCTGCCTGACCCTCGACGAACCAAATGAAGAGCGTGAGCACCACGGGGGCCGCCACCGGAAGCAGCGAGGGCACGATCATCTCGCGGATCGCGGCGCGCGTCAGCATGTCGACCGCACGGCCGTACTCGGGCCGGGACTCGCCGGTCATGATGCCCGGGATCTCGCGAAACTGACGCCGCACCTCCCCGACGACGTCGCCTGCCGCGCGGCCCACGGCCATCATCCCGAGCGAGGCGAAGAGGTAGGGCAGCAGCCCGCCGGCGAAGAGGCCAACCATCACGTACGGGTCCTGCAGAGCGAAGCCGACCTCGACGTCCGGGAAGTAGCGCCGCAGGTCCTCGGTGTAGGCGGCGAACAGGACCAGCGCGGCCAGCGCCGCAGAACCGATTGCGTAGCCCTTCGTCACGGCCTTTGTCGTGTTGCCGACGGCATCGAGGGCGTCCGTGACCGCGCGGACTTCGGGCGGCAACTCCGCCATTTCAGCGATGCCGCCGGCGTTGTCCGTCACGGGTCCGTAGGCGTCGAGGGCGACGATCATTCCCGCCAGCGCGAGCATCGCCGTCGCGGCCAGCGCGATGCCGAACAACCCGCCGTTGAGGTAGGCAACGATGATGCTGACGCAGATGACGAGGACAGGCAGCGCCGTCGCTTCCATCGAGACGGCGAGACCGTGGATCACGTTCGTCGCGTGCCCGTTGGTCGACGCCCTCGCGACGCCGCGCACGGGACGGTAGGTGGTGGCGGTGTAGTACTCGGTGATCCAGACGATCAGGCCGGTGCCGCCCAGGCCCACGAGGCAGCAGATATACAGCTGCCAGCCGCGGAAGGTGCTGCCGGCGATCTCGATCGTCTCACCGAAGCCGACCGCCCACTCGATGGCGACCGCCGCGAGAACGGCGGACAGCACTGCCGTCACCGTGAGCCCGACGTACAGCGCTCGCATGATCGAGCCGGAGCCGAGGCGCACGAAGAACACGCCGGCGATCGAGGCGAGGATGCAGAGGCCAGCAATCACCAGCGGCAACTGCATCATCGTCTCCTGCAGCGGCCCGGAGAACTGCAGGGCGGCGAGCAGCATCGTTGCGACCAGCGTGACGGCGTAGGTCTCGAAGAGGTCGGCAGCCATCCCCGCGCAGTCGCCGACGTTGTCTCCGACGTTGTCGGCGATCACGGCGGCGTTGCGTGGATCGTCCTCGGGAATGCCGGCCTCGACTTTGCCGACGAGGTCCGCCCCGACATCGGCGCCCTTGGTGAAGATGCCGCCACCGAGGCGTGCGAAGATCGAGATGAGCGAGCCGCCGAAGCTGAGCCCGACGAGCCCCTCGAGGATGCGCGTCATGTCCGCCCCGTACACCTCGCGAAGCGCGAGGTAGTAGCCGACGACGCCGAGCAGGCCGACGCCGACCACCAGCAGGCCCGTGATGGCCCCGGCGCGGAAGGACAGTTGCAGAGCGGGCCCGAGGCCCAGCGTCGCGGCCTGGGCGGTACGAACGTTCGCGCGGACGGACACGTTCATGCCCACGTAGCCCGCGAGGCCCGAGAGCGCCGCTCCGAGCGCGAAGCCCGTCGCCACGTGCAGGCCGAGCTGCCACAGAAGTAGAGCGGTGACCACGAAGCCAACGACGGCGATCGTCTGGTATTGGCGGTTGAGGTACGCGTTTGCGCCCTCCTGGATGGCTCGCGCGATCTCGACCATGCGGACGTTGCCGGTACTGGCCGCCAGTACCGAGCGGCTCGTGACCGCGCCGAACATCAGCGCAGCGACGCCACAGGTGACGATGAATACATAAGGTGACACAACAGGCTCCTCACGTGCGGCCCTGCGGGCGGCCGCAGCCGGGTAACGGGCGCTACAGAGCGCTCGTCATGCGGTGTCGTGAGGTTGCGGTCGAGTGAGAGGCTCGCGCGGAGTCGACATCCAAAGGAGCGACCCCTGCGCCGAATGTGCGCCGGGTGAGTCGGAAGCGTTGGTGGCCGGCAAAGTCATCCTCCCTTCGTCAAGACGACCACGCGGCGGTTGCCGGACCGCCGCGTGACGCATGAGGCTTGGGTCGGATGTGCCGGTTCGGGTACGAACGGCTCCGCGCGGTCAGAACCACTCAGGGGGAACCCCTTTGTGGTCGCCTGTCCTGGCCCCACTGCGCTGCGAAGAACGTAGCACTCGGAGGCCGTATGGACGTCGGGGTCTACACGCTCCCGGCGTCACAATTAGGGAGAAACTCGAGGCCGAAGGCCGGGTGGTCGCAGACTTACGAACCTTGGGACCAGACGATCTCGGACTCGCCAGTCGCGCTGACGGACGAGACGCCGACGTCGCCTCCGGGCCGGCAGGGCTGCAGCGGTCCGAGCTGTCGTTCCTCGGCTCCCACGTCGATCGGCTCGGCCACGACCGTGCCGTCGCACTCGCGCTGGTAGACGCGGAAGCCCGTGATGTCGCCGTCCTCGAAATCCCATTCGATGGTGATACGACCCGACTCACCTTCGCCCGGCGCGACGGTCTCGTTCAGGTCGGGCAGGCGTCCGCTGAGGCGGACGTTCGTCGGCGCCGCAGGGCCATCGTCGGTCTCATCCGGAGTCGAGGTCGCAGCGGGCGTCTCTGTCGCGGTGGCGGTCGCCGTTCCCGTCTCCGTGGCGGTGGCGGTCTCAGTCACGGTTGGCTCGACGGGAGTGGTGGTGATGGTCGGCGTGCCCCCCGTACCGTCGCCGCCATCGCCGTTCGCAGCGTCGTCTCCACACGCAACGAAGGCCAGCGACGCGACGACCGTGGCGAGGAGGGCGGCGAAGCGCCACCTCGAAGACAAGCGCCGGCGGCGGGCGTCGACGCCCAGTTCAAGCACTGCTGACATGCGAACCTTCCAGCGATCCAGCAGGTGGGAGCAGGGGCGAAGTGCAGTCGCCCTCGATCGAGGCTATCGCGCGGGGATATGGGCGGCGATCAGGGCTGCGTAGACCTCCGCGCCTTCCGCCCGGAGGTGTACGCCGTCGTTCCAGAAGTAGTCGGCCTGATCGGCGCTCGCCCCGCGCCAATCCACCAGGACGGCGTTCGAGTAGCGCGCGACCTGCGAGGCGAGGAGCTCGTTGTTTCGAGCCTCCCACGCGCGCGGCACCTTGACGTTCACGAAGACCACCCGCGGTACGTCC
Organism: uncultured Dehalococcoidaceae bacterium; assembly: GCA_964479165.1. Classification (GTDB taxonomy): domain Bacteria; phylum Chloroflexota; class Dehalococcoidia; order UBA2979; family UBA2979; genus CAYZJO01. Next base: position 24,017 of record CAYZJO010000002.1, on the reverse strand, counting down.
TCGAGGATCGCCATGATCGCCTCGAACTCGGAGCGCTGGATGAGACCGTTGCTGCCGATGTGCACGACGACCGCCTCGCCGAGCTGGCCGGACTCGCTGAGGGTGCGCAGCATCTCGACAGCGCTGGCAGCCTGGAGCCCGAGCGCGCCGTCGATCTGAATGCCCGGAAGGACGGCCGCGAGTTGGTCGACCGCGCCCAGCATCACGGAGTCACCGATGGCCGTGACGGCAGCGGTCGAGGCGGGGGCAGCGGCTGGTGCGTCGCCACCCACCCGCCCGCCACGTCGCGCGCCGGGCTTTTCCGCGGCAACCGGGGGTGCGGCGTTCGATGTGCCGGCAGCCCGCGATTCGGAGGCGGCCGCCAGCGCCTCGCTTTCGGCCGCGAGTTCGAGGACTGGCGGTCGCGGTGGGCTCTCATCGAGCGGTCGCGCTGCGGAGGTGGTAACGGTCCGGACGGCCGGTGCGGCGGCCGGCGTCGCGGCACGCAACTCGGCTGGCGGCAAAGACGGTGGCAACTCGGTTGGCGCCGGTTCTGTCCAGGGCTGGGCGACCGGCGTGCCGAACGTCGCCGCGAACGCCTGCTGGAGCGCCGCGGGGCCGCCCGCTTCGGACGCGCGCCGCCCCGACTCGGTCGCGACGAACATCGACAGCGCGAGGAGGGCGACGCCTGCCATGCCGGCCACGCCTGCCCACTGGCGAGATTCGATGCCCGCCAGCCGCCGCCGCGGGCGGTTCGCCCAGGCGCGCCCGAGCGCACCCTGGCGCACGGGCATCTCGACGAGCCGGTACGAGAGCTCGGCCACCGTCAGCGTGGCCGCAAGGCGAAGTACGAACAATTCGATGCCATCGAGCGGAACGTCGAGGTGGGGACGCGTGACCATGAAAATGGGCCAGTGCCACAGGTAGATGCCGTACGAGCGCGTGCCGAGCCAGCGCAGCGGTCGCAAGCCGAGCACCGCAGGCAGGATCCGAGCGCGAGGATGTCCGACCGCCGCCACCGCGATCGCAGAGACGATTGCGACGTACGCGAATCCGCCCCGGTAGAGGAGCGGGTGGAACTCGTCGAGGCGATACACCGCAAGCCCCAGCCCGACGAGCGCTCCGAGGCCTGCGAGATCGAGCAGTGGCGCCCAGCGCCGCCGCGACGCGAGGCTGCTCGTGTCTGCGGCCGATGGCCAGCCTCGGACTCCGGGTCGCCAGACGCTGGCGAGCGCCGCACCGAGGAGGAGGCCCGCCGCCCGCGTGTCGGTGCCGTAGTAGAGACGCGAAGGGTCGGCGGCCGGGTCGTGCAGTACCGCCATCAGGAGCGTCGATGCCACCGCACCCCCGACCAGGATGAGCGTGAGCCCGCGCGGAACGAATCGCATCAGCACGACGAAGATCAGCGGCCAGAAGAGATAGAACTGCTCCTCGACCGCCAGCGACCAGAGATGTTGGAGCAGCGAGGGACGGCCCATCGCCTCGAAGTACGACTGCTCCTCGATGATGAGCCACCAGTTGGTGGAGTAGGCCAGCGCGGCGACGATGTCATCGCCCAGATCTGCCAGTGCCTCCGGTGCGAACAGGCCCGCCAGCAGGAGCGTCCCCGGCAGCAGGAAGAACAGCGCCGGAAGCAGGCGTCGCGCCCGGCGGAGCCAGAAGCCGCGCAGGTCGATCCTGCCGTGGAGGCCCCACTCGAGCAGCAGCAGCACCGTGATGAGGTAGCCGCTGAGCACGAAGAAGACATCAACGCCGAGGAAGCCGCCCGGCAGCCACGAGTAGTTCGCGTGGTAAACGAGGACGGCGAGCACGGCGAGCGCACGCAGCCCGTCGAGGCCGGGAAGGTAGGGGAGAGACCTCGCCGCTAGGGAGGCGGAGCCGTTGGCGGATCGGGCAACGGAGTGGTCCGAGCCCGGGCGCACCTGCTGGGAAGGCGCGAGTTGCCGCTGCCGGTTCGTCGCCCGCCCCCGTCGTCGGCGCTGGGGGCTTGCGCTGCTAATCGTGGTTCCCGTTCAACCCGCCCAATCGCCTCCGGGACGAGGAGGCGGAAACCGCTGATCCGTCCCGAAACCGCGTGAATCGAGGCGTCCCTGCCTCAACGGCTCACGGTCCACCGCGTCGGGACACGCGGAACATGCAGGTGACCGGCGCCCGATGTGGCGCCAGTGCCATTGTGGACGTACTTGCGACTTGAAGCACCCCTCAGTACGGGAGTGTTCGTATGTTCTCGATAACAGCTCGATAACGGGTAGCGATCCGGCCGCCTCGGAGTCGTGCTAAGACAGATCGCGCTAACGCACGATGAAGTTCAGAGCGAACGGAGCTCCCAGTGGCCCATGCCGTCGGCATCGATATCGGCGGGACCGGCATCAAGACCGCGGCGGTGGACCTCTCTACGGGACAACTCCTTTCGAAGCGCTACACGGTCGATACGCCGACCCCCGCCACCACCGAGTCGGTCGGCAAGGCGACCGCGCGCCTGCTAAAGCGCGGGTCACTTCGGGAGTACAACGTCGTCGGCGCGGCGTTCCCGGCCGTGATCAAGCACGGCATCGCCACCACCGCCTCGAACATCGATGAGTCGTGGAAGGGTGCGGACGTCGCGAGGGTGATCGGCGAGGCCCTCGGCAAGGAAGTCGCCGTCCTGAACGACGCCGACGCCGCTGCGCTCGCGGAGGTCCGTTTCGGCGTCGGGCGCGGCGTGCCTGGCGTCATCGCCATGGTCACGCTCGGTACCGGGATCGGCACGGCGCTGATGGCTGATGGGACGCTCCTGCCGAACACGGAGCTCGACCACATCAAGCTGCGGGGCAAGGACGCCGATCAGCGCGCCGCCAACTCGGCCCGGGAGCGCGAGAACCTGACGTGGGCCAAGTGGGCCAAGAACGTCGAGGAGTACCTCGAAGCGCTCGACCGGCTGATCTGGCCGGACCTCATCATCGTGGGAGGTGGGGTGAGCGCGGAGCCCGAGAACTTCCTGCCCCTGATCCACGTTCGGCCGCCAGTGGTGGCGGCATCGCTCGGAAACAACGCCGGCATCATCGGCGCGGCCCTCTTCGCGCAGGAGTCCGAGGTTCGCCCGACGCAGGCGCGCGGGGCCTACTCGCTGGGAACGGACGAGTAGGCGGCATCGCCGAGGCACTCGATCCGGCGCCCGGTGCGTACACAACGCCTCCGGTCTGTTGTCTACTGGGTGTACGCACCACGTTCGCTCGGATCGGGGCGACAGATGGTCACGCGCGATACTCGGCTGGACGCGGTCGCGGGGCTGCTCGCGGCAGCAGTGGCCCTCGGTGTCGGTGAGCTCGTCGCGGCCGTCCTCCAGGGTGCCTCGATGGTGGTCGCCGTGGGTGACGTGTTCGTCGACTACACGCCGGGTGCCGTCGTGAAAGCTGCCATCGACGCACTCGGCGAGAACGACAAGCCTTTCCTGATTGCCTCGGTGACCGCTGGGTCGTTGCTCCTCGGAGCGCTGCTCGGGCCGCTCGCGGGACGCCGTGAAGCGGTCGGTCCGATCGCGTTCGCGGCGTTTGGCCTCGTCGGCGGGCTTGCGGTGTGGCGCGACCCGCTGACACCCGGCGCCGTCGCCGTGGTCACCGCGGGCGTTGCAGCGGGCTCGGGCCTCTACGCCCTCCGTCTGCTGCTGCACGCCGCAACGCCGAGGACGGACGAAGAGGGCGCCGTGATGCCGGGGCGCGGCGTGGCGAACCGGCGCCGGTTCCTCGCGTTCGCGGTGGGAGCGACGGGCACAGCCGCCGTGACCGCGGTCACCGGCCGCGCGCTCCTCGGACCGCGCGTCGATGTCGAGGAGGAGCGGCAGTCCGTGGTGTTGCCGCCGGTCACGGGCCCTGCCGCGATGTCGGTCGGCCTCGATGTGGCGGGGCTCACGCCACTGATCGTCCCCAACAGCGAGTTCTACCGCATCGATACCGCGCTCGTTGTGCCGAGGGTCGACCTCTCGGGTTGGCGACTCAAGGTCACCGGCATGGTCGACCGTCCGTACGAGCTCACGTTCGACGAGCTCACCTCGATGGAAGCGGTCGAGGAGTCGATCACGCTCAGCTGCGTCTCGAACGAGGTCGGTGGTGATCTCGTCGGGAACGCGATCTGGCGAGGCATCCCGCTCGCCGCCGTCCTCGACCGAGCGGGGGTGCAGGATGGCGCGACGCAGATCGTCGGGCGGTCGGTCGATGGCTTCACCGCCGGTTTCCCGACGGAGGTTGCCCTCGATGGCCGGATGGCGATGGTAGCCGTCGGAATGAACGGCGAACCCCTCCCGGCGGAACACGGCTTCCCCGCACGACTTGTCGTGCCAGGCCTCTACGGCTACGTCTCGGCCACCAAGTGGTTGACGGAGATCGAACTCACCACATGGGAGGCGTTCGACGCGTACTGGGTGCCGCGGGGCTGGTCGAAGGAAGGCCCGATCAAGACGCAGTCGCGGATCGACGTGCCGCGAGGCGGGAGCACGGTGAATGCCGGACGCGTCGCTGTCGCTGGCGTCGCTTGGGCCGGTATCCGGGGGATCAGCAAGGTCGAGGTCCGCATTTGGCCCGTCGGCGACGAGCCGAACGGGGACTGGCAGGAAGCACACCTCAGCGAGGAGCTCTCCGACAGCAGCTGGCGGCAGTGGGTGCTCGAGTGGGATGCCCGCGAGGGCGACTACCGCATCGAGGTGCGCGCAACCGATGGCGAGGGGGAGACGCAGACCTCGCAGCGCTCGCGCCCGGACCCGAACGGGGCGACCGGCTGGCACCGGACGAGTGTGAAGGTTCGTTCGTCCTGAGCCTAAACGTGATCGCAACCTCCCTTTGGATAGCGCTTGCGTCTTCGCGATACCCCGGGCACTAGGGTCGCAGCAGGCAGTTCGCGCATCTCCCCCGTATGCGCGAGCGCTGTGAGGCACGGTCTCTTGGAGACGATAAGTGCCTCCGGGTTCCGTGCCCGGTGCTGGCGATGCCAGCGGCTGTCCCAGGCTGGCCGTGCTGCGCCGCTCGGCGCAGACCCGGCGCGGCCAGTCCGAGGGTTCGGCCCGCACGAAGCGGCCGGGCACGGAAGTCGAGCCAGTGCCCTCCGGACCCCCGGCCGGTGCGCGGCTACGGCCTCTATTCGTCTACTTCGTTCGTTGACAGGTGACCTCCACGCTCGCAAGATGTGCGGCATCAGCGTGGAGCGAGACCTCCCCGAGGGGTGCCCTCGAGGGCGAGCCCGTGACCGAAGGAGCCATGACGTATGGACTGGAACGACACGCCGGAGCAGGCGGCCTTCCGCAAGGAAGTGCAGGAAGTCATCAAGACCGGTCTGCCCGAGGCGTACCGCAACGGGCACGGGGAGTGGGTGCAGGACCGCAAGTCCGACAAGCCCGAGAAGCGCCAGGCCGCACTCGACTGGCAGAACGCCCTCGCCGAGAAGGGTTGGATCGCCCCGCACTGGCCGAAGGAGTACGGCGGCGCCGGTCTCACGCCGATGGAGCAGTTCATCTTCAAGCAGGAGATGACGCTCGCCGAGGCGCCGTCGGTCGGCGGCCAGGGCGTGAGCCAGCTCGGCCCCACGCTCATCATCCACGGAACCGACGAGCAGAAGGCTGAGCACCTCCCGAAGATCCTCTCGGGTGAGGTGAACTGGCAGCAGGGTTACTCCGAGCCGGGCTCCGGCTCCGACCTCGCCTCGCTCCAGACTCGCGCCGTCCGCGACGGCGACGACTACGTCGTCAACGGGCAGAAGATCTGGACCTCCGGCGCGCAGTACGCGGACTGGCTGTACGTCCTCGTCCGCACCGACCCCGACGCTCCGAAGCACCGCGGCATCTCGTTCGTCCTGACGCCGCGCGACGTACCCGGCCTGTCGCTCCGCCCGCTGATCGACATGAGCGGCCACTACCACTTCAACGAGACGTTCTTCGAGGATGTCCGCATCCCCGTTGCGAACCGCGTCGGTGAAGAGAACCGTGGTTGGTACGTCGGGGCCACGCTGCTCGACTTCGAGCGGTCGAACATCACCGGCGCGATCACGAGCCGCAAGACGATCGAGAAGCTGATCAACTACGTCCACAGCGACGAGGGCAAGGAGCGCTCGCGACTCGCCGAGTCCGACCCACTGCGGCACCAGATCGCCGAGCGGTACATCGAGTCCGAGGTGCAGTTCCAGTTCAGCTTCCGCATCATCTCGATGCAGTCTGCTGGGCAGGTACCGAACTACGAGGCTTCGACCTCGAAGCTGTTCAACTCGGAGCTGAACCAGAAGCTGGCGCGGACGGGCACCCAGGTGTTCGGTATGTACGCCCAGTTCTGGGGCCACGACGACGACGACCGCAACACGTGGGACACCCCGCGCAACGCGTACGCGCCGCTCGGCGGTTCGTTCACACAGAACTACGTCCGCTCGGTCCCGTCGACCATCGCGGCCGGCACCTCCGAGATCCAGCGCAACATCATCGCCACCCGCGGTCTGGGCCTGCCTCGCGGCTAGCCCTCGCCTTCCGGCGACGAAACGAAGCGGGGCGCGCAAGCGCCCCGCTTCGCTGTGTCGGCGTAGCTCGTGGGCATCAACGCGACACCAAGGATTCGTTAATCGAGGGGGAGCAAACTGACCATAGCTTCCGATGGGCCCGAAGGATCGGACCACCATCGAAGCCTGAAAGAGGACACAGATGGTCGACGACGCAAGGATCGCGTCACCAGCTCTCGAGGATCGTCTCAAGTCGCCGTTTGAGGAGCGAGTACGATCCCACGACGTCCGCTCCACGGAGCCCAAGGATCCCCTCCCCGGTCAGGTCGATGCCGCGCGAGCTGACAAACGGAACTCGTTCCGGCAGTCGAGGGTGAGGCCTCGCGCGGCGCTACCCCCGCTATCTCGCACCTCCTGCACCTACAACGGCACCTCGGCAACGCGTGGGTCCAGCAGCACCTTCGGCAGACGGTGCTACCGGCCAACCTGGTCGCGCGCTCCGAGGATGGGACGCCGAGACGGCGGATCCGGGCGGAGGCGACGAGCGCGTCCGCTCAGCGCTCGGAGGTGGGGACGGACGTGCGGTGCGCGCCCTCGATGACGAGACTCTCGCCACGACGACATCCGTCGAACGTGCGGGCCTCGTCCGCATCCTGACTCCAGCTCTGGACTGACCTCGAGGATGAGTAGGTCTCGATGAAGCTGATCAGGATGCGCGGCGAGCATCCCGCGGTCCTGGGACACCTATCCAACCTCGGATATCGCGACAAGTTGCTGGCGAGCATCGACGACAGCGGCTTGCACGAGGAACTGAACAGCCTGCTCGGCGCCGCGAGCGCACCGGGTGGCGACGGTCCGGTGGCAGCGGCTCTCACGTCGCGTCGCGCCGAAGACGTTAGTCGAATCCCTGTCGAGGAATTGCGGGCTGCGGCTCCCGACCAACGCCTCGCGCTGCTCACGATCATGCTCGAGCTGTCGTGGTCCAACGCAGCGGAGGAGAACCGCATCCTCGACATCCTCGAGTCGAGCGGCTCGGGCATCGGGCAGTCTATGGACTCGGTGAAGGGCCTCGGCCTGAAGCAGCGACTGTTCGATCACATCGACGATGAGAGCGCGAAGCTGCGTCTGACTGCCCTCCTGAGCCAGCTGCATGACCCGGAACTGGATGCCGACCTCGAGGTCTTCAACGCCTCCGCCCTCTCGAATCTCGGGAGTGGGATCGCGTCTGGGCTGGCGTCAGCCTGGGAGCATGCCTCACCCGGCGCCCTGGTTCTCGGTATGCTCCGGCCCCTCATCCATCCGCTCGACACGCTCCTCCAGCTCTTCGCCGACGGGGAGCAGGTTCTGAAAGACCCTTCCGCAGATGGCGTGATTGCGCTGCTGCGCGACATCTTCGGAACCATCGGGATGTGGCTCCTTGCCGCGTCGGGCCTCGCGGCAGTGATCGCCCTCGCGTTGGGCGCCGCAACAGTGACAGCCCCTGCCGGAGCCGCCGTTGGCGGGATCGCGGCCTCGCTTCTGACCGGGGCCGGATGGTGCGGCGTGATCTTCGTAGCACTGGCGGTAGTCAAGCTCTTGATCGACCTGGGTGAGGCGGGTGGCGCCACCACCAGGCAAGAGCACGAGGAGGAGTCCGAGCAGATCGGCGAGGACATCACCACACTGGCGGTCGTTGGGCTCCTGGCAGGCCTCTTGAAGGGAGTCAAGCTGGTCATCGCTCGCATACGTGGCTCGACCGCTGATCCGGCGAAGGCGACTCCCGAAGAACTCCAGAAGCAGGCGGACGCCGCGAAGAAGTCGCAGGACGCTGCTGCGGAAGAGTCAGCGAAGCTCAAGGAGGCCGCCGATAAGAAGAGCTCCGGTCGCGTAGCCGGGAAGAAGGAGGGGCTCTACGAGTCGGCTGACCCCGCGCGGACGCCAGCCGAGTGGGAGTTCAAGGACAGCGTGAAGGAAGACGGCCCGGGTGTGAAGGTCGCCGAGACGACCTTTAGGTCGCCGTCAGGTGCCGAGGGCATGGCACGGCGGGTCGTCAACACGAAGACCGGGGCCATCGAATTGCAGGAGATCAGAGTCCCTCCCGAGGCGAAGTGGATCAAGACGGATACGCCGCTCGTCGAGGGGAAGGGCACCCCGACCGCGTCCTATCTCACGATGCGTCTCATGCAGCTGGTCGGCGTCAAGGCGGGCTCGCTCAAGACCCTCGTCGTCAGAGACGTCTGGAACCTCCGTGCGATCCTGGAGCTCCGCAAGCTCCTCGCAGAGGATCCCACGCTCACGCGCGAGCAGGCCGTGATGAGGACGAACACCATCACCTCGCAAGAAACGGCCGTTACACAGAGCGGGCACCGCATGGGATCGGCCCGCGTGACGGAGGGCAAGTGGGGATCGCTAAAAGACGTCCTCGACTACTGGGAGACTCGCCAGGAAGCGCTGACGGAGCCGGACCCGAAGATCGTCGAGCAGCACAACGCGACCCTGCGTGAGTTCGGACTGACGCGCGAGCAGGCGCTGAACGGCAAATTCAACTACGACTTCGATATCGAGGTCTCCCTCGAGCCACTCGAAGGCGGAGGTGGAGGCTCCCAGGGCGGTGCTCCGGGAGTCCCACCGGTCCGCACCGACGACAACGATTAGGCACTCTCACCGTTCCACCGCCACGACGGCCGCCTCCGCCCTCGCTGGCTCCCCGAACACGTGCTCCAGCGCGCCCTCGAGCCTCTCGTCCTCGAACGCGAAACCGGCAGTCTCGAGGCGCTCCGAGGTCACGCGCTGGCTCGCGAGCAGCAGCTCGTCGGCCGCCTGCCCCAACAGAAGCCGCAGCCCGAAGGCGGGCGCGGGGAATACCGCCGGGCGATGCAGTTGCTTCCCCAGCGCCTTCGTGAATGCCGCGTTCCGCGCGATGTCGGGCGCCACCACGTTGAACGGCCCGCTCACCTCGTGCGTGAGGAGAAACTCGAGGGCGCGGACGGCATCGCGGAGGGTGACCCACGGCATCCACTGCCGCCCGCTGCCGAGCCGCCCGCCGGCGCCGAGGCGCATCGGCAGCACCATGCGAGGCAACGCCCCGCCGTTCTTCGCCAGCACTACGCCGAGGCGCGGGGCCGCGACGCGGATTCCATGCGCATCGGCGGCACGCGCCTCCCGCTCCCAGTCTTCGCACAGCTCGGCGAGGAAGCCCGCGCCTCGGGCGGAGTCCTCGGTCAGCACCTCGTCACCCCGTTCGCCGTAGTAGCCGACCGCCGAGACCGCGACGAGGACGCTAGGCGGCTGCCTCATCGCGCCGAGGTGCCCGACGAGCAGGCGCGTGGCGTCGATGCGGCTGCTGCGCAGCACGCGCTTCCGCGACGCCGTCCAGCGCCCCTCGCCGATGGATGCGCCCGCGAGGTGGACGAGGGCGTCGCAGCCCTCGAGGGCGTCCGGCGCGATCCAGCCCTCGGCGGGGTTCCAGTAGTGGCCGCGACGCTTGCCGTTTACGCGCTTGAGCGGCACCACCTCGTGCCCGCTGGCGAGGTGGTGCGACAACGCCGTCCCGATGAGTCCTGAACCGCCTGTGATCGCCACTCGCATCCCCGGCTCCTCTCGTCGCCAATCGACGAGACTCACCGTAGGTAGCGGCGGCTTTCGCGACCTCGCGGGGAGTGCGCAGTGCGTGTAGCGGAAACCTCGTATTGCCCGGCGTCCGAGGACCGGCGATCCCCCAACCGTCCCTCTGACGGGGCAGGACTAGGAATAGCCGTGCGTGAGCGCGTAGGCGACGGCCTCGGTGCGGCTCTGGCAGCCGAGTTTTGCATAGAGGTTCGTGAGGTGCCGCTCGACCGTGTGGACGCTGACGCCGAGGTCGAGCGCGATCTGCTTGTTCGCCTGGCCACGAGCCAGCAGCCGCAGCACCTCGGACTCGCGTGCCGTCAGTGCCTCATGCGGCGGTGCGTCATCGGAACGTGCCGGGGCAGCGGACTCGAGGCCGAGGAAGCGCAGCACCGCATCGGCGGCGGCGTCCACGTCGCCCGAGAACGGCGATGCTGCCTCGCCCTTCAGGATGGCGAGCTCAGCGTCCGGGATGCGGGCCGTCATCGCCTGCGCGATCTCCGGGCGCTGCGACGACGCGCTGCCTCGGTGGAGCAGCAGCGTGTGCGCCTGGACCTCGGGCAGCAGTGCGGAGACGTCGTAGTCGCGGGCCGCTGAGAACGCCGCGAGCGCGGCCGCGGGCTCGACGCAGGCGTGGAAGTAGCGCACGACCTCGGCCACCTCGTCCGACGACGCAGACGCGGTCCACGTCCGCGCGGCGGTCTCGACGAGCATCGGCCAGTAGAGGCCGAGCAGCTCGCCCGCGTTGGCTGGCACCGCCATCGGATACACGTCGACGCCTCGTGCGAACGCGCCCCAGAGCACGAGGTCGGACACGCGCTCCGGGTGGCGTGCAACGTACGCAAGCGCGACCGGCGTCGAGTTGAACAGCCCGCAGACGGCGAAGCGCTCCCACCCGAGACGCTCCCGCACCGCCTCGAGGTCGGCGGTCATCGCCTCGAGCGTGTACTCCGCGCGGTCGCGGTCGGAGAGCCCCGTCCCGCGCGCGTCGTACAGCGCGATCTGCGTAGCGCCGGCGAGCCGCTCGAACCAGCGCGCCTGCCCCGCGAGCCGCCACCCCGCCTCGAGATGGGTGAACGGGAACGGAGGCAGCACCAGCAGCGGCACCCCCTCGCCGAGGGCTGCAAACGCGATGCGCGCGCCGTCATCGGCAGTGGCGTAGCGGATGGAGGGCGGCATGACGGCATGGTAGCGAGCCGCCTTCGCAACCGCCGGTAGACCTGCCCGCGCTACCGCCCCGTGAAGTTGGGCTCGCGGCGTTCGCGGAAGGAGGCGACACCTTCGGCGGCGTCCTCCGTCTTGAAGAGGCCCGCCACCGACAGCGAGACGAAAGCGTCTGCCTGCTCGATGTAGTGGTCGTCGTTCATGTAGACGACGTGCTTCGAGGCGGCCATGCCGAGCGGCGGGCCGGCGGCGATCGTGGTGGCAAAGGCGATCGCCTCGTCGAGCAGCTGGTCGCGAGGCACCACCTTCAGCACGAGGCCGAGCTCGAGCGCCTCGTGAGCGTCGATGCGGCGGCCGCTGAGCATCAGCTCGAGGGCGCGCTGGTTGCCGACGGCCTCGCGCAGCAGCGGGCCGGTGCTCATGTCAGCGACGAGGCCGCGCTTGATCTGCGCCACCTGGAAGGTCGCATCGTCGGCCGCGATGCGCAGGTCGGTGGCCAGGGCGAGGCCGAAGCCCGCGCCGACCGCGTAGCCGTTGATCGCGCCGATGATCGGCACGTCGCAGTTGTGCATCGCGCGCGCGATCGAGCGCTCGGGGTGCGGCCGCGCGTACGAAGACCTCGACCGCGCGTTGGGCTGGTTCGAGGTCGGGAAGCCGGTGACGTCGCCGCCGGCGCAGAAGGCACGGCCCTCGCCCGTAAGCACGGCCGCGCGCGCGCCGGTCTCGCCGCTGTTCAGGCGACGGACCATCTCCTGGACGCCGCCGCTGATGCCGGCGCTGAGCGCGTTCAGCTTCTCGGGCCGGTTCAGCTTCGCCACGAGGACGTCGCCCACCATCTCGAAGAGGATCTGCTCCGCGGTCTCGGACTGGGTCTCGACCTGCGTCGTCATCTCAGCACCTCGATTTCGCGCATCACACCCGGCATTCGGCGAGAATCGTACACGCTCCGTACAGGCCGGTGGCTTCGCGTATTCCGTTAGTATTGGCGCGCTGAACGGTGCCCCCTCCCTGACCTCCCCGCAGGCGGAGGAGGGGGAAGGCGCTCCCGCTCGGGCGGCCGGCAGCATTGAGGAGGCGGGACATGGCCTGGGTAGTCGTCAACGGCATCGACATCCACTACGTCGAGGAGGGCGAGGGGCAGCCGATCGTCTTCCTGCACGGCAACAGCTCCTGCGGCGAGGCGTGGTGGCAGCAGTTCGCCGCATTCGGCGCGCTCGGCGGCTACCGCTGCATCGCCTACGACAGCGTGAACCACGGCCACTCGGCGAACTCACCGCGCGACGAGGACGAGCCCGACCGCGCCGACGAGCTCGAGGGCTTCCTCGCCGCGCTCGGTATCTCGAGGCCGATCCTCGCCGGCAACTCGATGGGCGGGAACACGATCCTGCGCTGGGCCTCGAGGCACCCGGACGACGCCGTCGGGCTGATCGTCTCGGGCAGTGGCGTGCGTCCGGCCTCGAGCGCCGTGCCGGAGACGCCACGACCGCTGCCGGAGGACCGGCTGTTCATCGGCGTCGGCGAGTCGTTCACGCCCGGCTTCAAGGACGAGCAGCCGATGATGCTCGAGCGCTACTACCGCATCCGCTCGACGGCGACGCGCATCGAGGCGCTGCGCAGCCCGCGACGCCCGAGCGCGAAGACCGCCGAGGAGCGCGCCTCGATGATGGAGCGCGTGACCGCGATCCGCTCGCCGATGCAGATCATCACCGGCGAGCTCGACACCGCCCTCGATGCCGCGACCGCGCTGCACGAGGTGATGCCGTCGGCGGGCTACCACGTCATCCCCGGCGGGCCACACAACGCCTACTGGGAGATGGCGGACAGGTGGAACGCCGTCGCCACGGCGTTCGTCGAGGGGCTGGTCGCGGCGCCCGCTCGCTAGCGGGGGTCGCAGGCAGGGAGGCGGCCATGCCCGGCGCGCTGGACGGCGTTTGCGTCATCGACTTCGGCCAGTACATCGCCGGGCCGCTGCTCGGCATGATGCTCGCCGACCACGGCGCCGACGTGATCCGCGTCGACCCGCCCGGCGGTCCGAGGTGGGACACGCCCGCCAACGCGACGTGGAATCGCGGGAAGCGCAGCGTCGTGCTCGACCTCAAGCGGCCCGAGGACCTCGAGGTCGCGCGGCGGCTGCTGCGGACGGCGGACGTCGCGATCGAGAACTTCCGGCCGGGCGTGATGGCGCGCCTCGGCCTCGGCGCTGGCGAGGTGTGCGAGGCCAATCCGCGGCTCGTGTACTGCTCGCTGCCCGGGTTCGCCTCGGACGACCCGCGGGCGGCGATGCGGGCGTGGGAGGGCGTCGTCGCTGCGGCGACGGGCACCTACCGCGAGGACCGCGGCGTCGACGGCGCGCCGCTGTTCACGGCGATCCCCATCGCCTCGACATTCGCGGCCTTCATCGGCGCGGTCAGCGTCATGAGCGCGCTCTACTCGCGGGAGCACGACGGCCGCGGCCAGCACATCGAGGTGCCGCTGTTCGACGCCATGTTCACCGCGATCGGCGCGAACGGGCTCTCGGTGAAGGGGAGCGACGCCTCGGGCGGACGGCCGAACGACTTCGGCGGTGGCATCTTCCAGTGCGCCGACGGCCGCTGGGTGCAGCTCGCGCTGGCGAAGCCCGGCTTCCAGGTGCGCTTCGCGAGGGCGGCGGGCGTCGGCGACCGCGTCAATATCGAGGCGCTCGCCACCGACCGCGAGGAGCGCGACCGCCTCGCCGCGATGCTGCCCGACCTGCTGCGCACCCGCAGCGCCGACGACTGGGAGGCGCTCGGCGCGGAGGCGGACGTGCCGCTGATCAAGGTGCGGACCGCCGAGGAGTGGATCGCGAACGAGCACGCCCGTGCTTCGGCCAGCGTGGTCGAGGTGCGCGACCCTGAGCTCGGTTGGACGTGGCAGCCGAACTCGCCCGTGCGTCTCTCTGCCTCCGACCCGCAGGAGCGACGCCCGGCCTCCGAGGACGACGGCGACCGCGTGGCGATCCTGGCGGAACTCGATGGCGCGGAGACGCACGAGCCGCACGGTGATCGGATGCCGCCTCGGACCGCGGCGCTCGAGGGCGTGAGCGTGCTCGACCTGTCGCAGGTGCTCGCGGGGCCGACGGGCGGGCGCACGCTCGCCGAGTTCGGCGCCGACGTGATCAAGATCAACCCGCCCGACGAGGAGGGCGCGGGCATCCGCTTCAGCGTGCACCGCTACCACACGGACGTGAACCGCGGGAAGCGCACGATGCTGCTCAACCTCAAGCACGAGGAGGGCGTCCACCTCTTCTGGCGCCTGCTCGCGAACGCCGATCTCGTGATCCACAACTTCCGGCCGGGTGTCCTCGAGCGGCTGGGCATCGGCTACGAGCAGGCGCGCGAGCACAGGCCCGACATCGTCTACACGTCGGTGACCGCGTACGGCGAGGGCGGCCCGTGGGGCACGCGGCCCGGCTACGAGCCCTTCGGCCAGGCGCCGACGGGCGTCGCCGCGAGGCAGGGCGGCAGCGGCAAGCCCGCCGGCCAGCCCTTCGCCGTCAACGACTACGGCACCGGCCTGATGTCCGCGTTTGCCTCGCTGCTCGCGCTCTTCGAGCGGAAGCGCACCGGCCGTGGCCAGCGCGCGGAGGCGGCGCTCGCGTACACCGGCACGATCCTGCAGTCGCCGTACCTCATCGGCTACGACGGCAAGTCGTGGGGCAGTGAGCCCGCCGGCCCCGAGGCGCGCGGCTGGTCACCGCTACAGCGCCTCTACCGCGCCTCGGACGGCTGGTTCTTCCTCGGCGCGCGCGCCTCGCAGCTGCCGGACCTCGCGCGCATCCCCGGCCTCGAGGGCGTCGACACGCTCTCGGACGCCGCGCTCGCCGAGGAGCTCGAGCGCCGCTTCGCGAACGACAGCGCCGAGGCGTGGTGCGAGCGCCTCGTGGCGGCCGGCATCGGCGCTCACGCCATCGCGCGCATCGAGGAGTTGATGCGCGACCCGTGGGTCGTGGCGCACGGCCTCAGCGTCACGCGCGTCCACGACACCGGCGAGGAGGTCACGCTCGTCGGCCCGCCCGCACGCCTCTCCGGCACGCCTGCCACCCCCGGCAACCCCGTCGCCACCCCCGGCCGCGACGCCGCCTCCATCCTCGAAACCGCCGGCCTCGCCGACCGCCTCGATGGGCTGGTGGCGTCGGGAGTGGTAGCGCTGGAGATGGTGGCGGCAGAGTAGCCACCAGACACGCACTGGGAGTCGCGTAAGCAACTAAGGCAGCAAAGGGAAGGGGGGTTGACTAGACTTCCTTAAGTGCTTATCTTCGCCCTTAACGCCGATAAGCGATTAAGGGAGCGTCATGAACAATCAGTACGTCGAGACGATCGAGGAGCGGCTGCAGTCGGTCATCGCTGAGATCGCCGAGCATGAGCGCGCGCTAACTGGGCTTCGGGAGAAGCGTGACCTGCTTCAGGCGCTTGTGAGCGCGGAACGAGGCGAGGCGCGTGCGCCAGAGGGTGGTCGGGTGGTCGCTACGACGCCCCAGTCGCTGAATGGACGAGCTGGGCTTCACCATCGGAGCAGCGTCGGTCGATCGCGACGTGCGGAAGTCTGGGCGTACACCTTCGGTGGGCGACGCACCGCAGTGTCGACATGGAAGGAACTGCTCATCAGTTTGGCGACGAGGCTTTATGAGGCTCACCCGGGAACGTTCAGCTCGGTCGTGGAGCGTGTGCAAGGTCGCCAGCCCTACTTTAGCCAGAGTGAACGTGACCTACGGTTCCCCGCTCCCGTACGTGACAGCGGGATGTACGTGGAAACGAACATGAGCGCGGACGCGGTACGAAAGGTCAGCGCTCGACTCGTACAGGCATTCGGGTACCCGCCCGAGTCGCTTTCCATTGATTGGCAGTAGTGAGGGGGTGGTAGCGGGCGCACTCGCTACCACCCGCCCATCAGCATCCTTGTCGTCAACCGGGCTCACGATGCCTGTCGTCAGTGAAGCCACGCTCGAGGCGATCCGCGCGGCGGCGGGGCCCGAGTCGACAGCGTCGCTTCGCGGGCATCACGCCGCAGCGTTTACAACCCTGTCGCGCGCGCTGTAGATTCTCCCGCGCTCTCCGAGCCGTGCTCGGGAGGCCATCAACGACGGCTGCCGGGAGGTGACTGTGCCGGGAATGACGCGCGAGGAAGTGTTCGAGTGGATCCGCAACGGCCCGAGGTGGGGGCGTCTCGCCACCATCGGTCGTGACGGATACCCGCACGTCGTCCCGCTCACCTTCTTCGTCCAGGGCGAAGACGTGATCATCAACGCGCGCGGCCAGCGGCTCGCCAACATCCGCCGCAACCCGAAGATCGGCTTCGTCATCGATGGCGGCACCGACATGAGCAACCTCAAGGGCGCGGTCCTCGAGGGCGACGCGGTCCTCGTCGAGGACGCTGCGGAGCGCCTCGAACTGGCGCGCGAGGGGATGCGGCGTCGCGGCACCGCCGAGGACAAGCTCCCGACGGAGATCGCGCCGGACCGCTTCTATATCCGCCTCAACCCGTCGAAGATCGCCACCTGGGACTACGCGAACCGGTAGGACGCAGCGCGTCGGCTGACGGGCGCGCGCCTCGAGGTTCCGCGCTCGTCGCCGCAGCCGTGCGCTGCACCCGCTACCATCGCGACCCATGAACATCCTTGTCGTCCCCGGGCTCACGATGCCCGTCGTCAGTGAAGCCACGCTCGAGGCGATCCGCGCGGCGGCGGGGCCCGAGTCGAACGTCGTCGTGGCGGAGAGCTACGGCGAGGCGCTCGAGGCCATCGCCGACGCCGAGGTGCTGCTCGGGCGGATTGACCAGCGGCTGTTCGCCGCCGCGCCGCGGCTGCGCTGGGTGCACGCCATCACCGCCGGCGCCGACGAGTACCTCTTCGACGAGATGGTCGCCAGCGAAGTGCTGCTCTCGGGGGATAAGGGGCTCGTCGGCAGCCACCTCGCCGAGCACGCGATGGGGCTGCTGCTCGCGCTCACGCGCCGCCTCGCGCGCGCCATCCTCGATGGGCCAGCGTCGTGGGAGCACCGCGTGGAGTACCGGCGCGAGGAGTACGAGCTCGAGGGGCTGACGATGGGCATCGTCGGCTTCGGCGGCACCGGCAAGGCCATCGCGAAGCGCGCCGCCGCCTTTGGCATGCACGTCATCGCCGTCGACTGCGACGACGTGCCGCCCACGCCCGAGGTCCCCGAAGTCTGGGGCGCCGACCGCTTCGAGGAGTTGCTCGGCCTCTCGGACGTGGTCGCCTCGGGGCTGCCGCTCACGCCCGCGACCTTCCGCATCTTCAACGACCGCGCGTTCGAGCTTATGCGGCCGAACGCCATCCTGCTCAACGTCACGCGCGGCGAGCTGGTCGACGGCGAGGCGCTCGCTCGCGCCGTCAGCAACGGCCAGATCGCGGGCGCCGGCCTCGATGTCGCGCCGCAGGAGCCGCTGCCCGCCGACCACCCGCTCTGGACGACCCCGAACGTCGTGATGACGCCGCACACCGCCGGCGCGAGCCAGTTCCGCATCCAGCGCAACCTCGACCGCTTCTGCCGCAACGTCGAACACCTGCGCCGCGGCGAGCCCCTCGAGGGCGCGATCGACAAGCACAACGGCTACTAGTTCGCCTACCGCGCCGACCTCGAAAGCAGGCCCCGATGCCGCGACTCCCCAACCTCATCAACCGCGACGAGCTACCGGAGTCGCTGCACGAGGTGTACGACACGGTCGCGGGGTCGCGGCAGGGGAGCGTCTCGGGGCCATACGGCATCCTGCTGCACAGCCCCGAGCTGGCCGTCCGAGGCGCGGGGCTGAGCAACTACCTGCGCTGGAATTCGGCGCTGACGGCGGTGCAGCGCGAGACCGCCATCCTCACCGCCGCGCGCGAGTACGACGCCGCCGTGATGTGGGCGGGTCACGTGCGCCTCGGCCGCGAGGCCGGCATCCCCGACTCGACCGTCGACCTCATCGCGAACCGCGGTGACGCCTCGGACCTCGACGCGGAGGCGGCGGACATCGTGCGCTACGTTCGCGAGCTGCTGACGACGAACCGCGTATCGCAGCCCACCTTCGACGCGCTGCACGCCCGCCTCGGCGACCAGGGCATCGTCGACCTCACCGGCCTCGTGGGGTACTACGGCTTCGTCGGCACCATCCTCAACGCGTTCGAAGTTGAGGCTGCGGCGGGCGCACCCGCGCTGCCGTAGGTCCCGACCCCCGGCTTCGGGCCGCCCTCACCCCCCAGCCCCCTCTCCCCGGGAGCCGGGGAGAGGGGGAGCCCGATCTCTCTCTCCCCTCGCCCCGGCTAACGGGGAGAGAGGCCGGGGGTGAGGGTCCCGAGGCGGGGCCCTCCCGACCAACCACGCCCGTGTTTGACAGCCTCCGCCGTGCTCAAGATGATGCCGCCGCATTTGAAGGGTGGGCAGGATGGCCAACCAGAGACGTGACGCTGCCATCGTCGGGATTCACGAGTACCCGCTGCGAGTGGCGCCGGGGCGCTCCGCCATGCAGATCAAGGCGGAGTCGATCAAGGCGGCGCTCGACGACGCCGGCCTGAAGTGGTCCGACGTCGACGCGGTCTATGACACGAACGACGGCGAGGGCGGGGGCGGCCTCGGAATGGCCGCGTTCCTCGGCCTGAAGCCGACGGTCATCGACACGACGCAGGTCGGCGGCTCGTCCTACGAGTTCCAGGCGGCGCACGCCTTCCGCGACATCGCCGCAGGCAAGGCGAACGTCGCCATCCTCAGCTACGGCTCGACGGCTGCCTCGAGCCGCCGCGCCATCGGCACCGGAGGCGCGACGGGCGTCGGGCTGCCGAACTGGCAGAACAACATGGAGGACCCGTACGGCATGATCACCGTCGGGAACTACGCCCTCGTTGCCACCCGGCACATGCACGAGTACGGCACGACCTCCGAGGACCTCGCCGAGATCTCCGTCGCCACGCGCTACCACGCGACGCGCAACCCAGAAGCCGTCAAGGCAATGACCGACCTCCAGTTCATGGGCGTCGGCGAGATCACGGTGCAGGACGTGCTGGAGTCGCGCATGATCGCGGACCCGCTGCACCTTCTCGAGTGCTGCATGCAGTCGGACGGCGGCGGCGCCGTGGTGATCGCCAGCGCCGACGTCGCGCGCGGCACGAAGAAGCCGCCGATCTGGATCCTCGGGACCGGCGAGGCGACGAAGTATCGCGAGAACGGCGGCGACATCACGGTGAGCGCCGGCGCGCAGAGCGCCCCGATCGCCTTCGGCGAAGCCCAGGTCACGCCCGAGGAGATCGACATCGCGATGATCTACGACTCGTTCACGATCACGGTCGCGACGATCCTCGAGGACCTCGGCTTCTGCAAGAAGGGCGAGTACAAGGACTTCGCGAAGGGCGGCCGCTTCCGCTTCGACAACCCGCTGAAGCCCACGCTCAACACGGACGGCGGCGGGCTGTCCTCGAACCACCCGGGGATGCGCGGCATCTTCCTGCTGTTCGAGAGCGTGCGGCAGCTGCGAGGCGAGTCGACCTCGCAGGTCGAGGGCGCGCGGCTCGCCGTGGCGCACGGCAACGGCGGCGCGCTCGGCGGCAGCCACTCGGGCGGCACCGTCATCCTCGCGCGCGACTAGCGACCCCCACCCTCACCCTCCCCCAACTTGCGGGGGAGGGAATCGGAAGTCCTCCCCTCGTGGGGGAGGAGCGGAGACGAGAGAGATCGAGAGATGCCCAGCCGGCCACAGCCCCGCTTCCCCGAGCCCAACACCGAGTCCTACTGGCAGGCGGTGAAAGACAGCCGCCTGACCTACCAGACCTGCAACGACTGCAACGGCGTCGTCTTCACGCCCCGCGTGATGTGCACGCACTGTGGCTCCAGCAACCTCACCCAGAAGGACTCGAAGGGCGAGGGTGAGATCTACACGTACAGCGTCGTGCGCCAGAACCGGAACCCCGCGTTCTCCGCGCTCGGCGCCTACGTCCTCGCCTGGATCGACCTCGACGAGGGCTTCCGCATGCTCTCGAACGTCGTCGGCGTGGACGACCCGACGACTGGCGTGAAGGTGGGCCAGCGCGTGAAGGTGGAGTTCGAGCCCCAGGACTCGGGCGACTACCCGATCCCGGTCTTTCGGCCGATCTGACCTCGGAAACGCGGACGCAGCACGAACGCCGCCTCGCGAGGGGCGGCGTTTGGCCGTCCGCTCCCACTCTGACTTCACCGTTGGAGAAGGAGGAGTGGGCAGCAGGGCGGCACTCGGCGGTGCTCGGCGGCCGTCCAACATGCCGCCAGTATCGTGATAGAGTCCGCCGCAATCGCATGGAGGGTACGGACGGGGATGGCCAACCGCCCGCGACCGTTGACTGACGGCAACAGCGGCGGTGCTGCACGTCGTTCAGGTCGTCTCCGACACGAGGACACGGCACCAGACGTACAGCCGCCTCGTCCGTACGAGACTCCCCTGGTCGCGGATCAGGTGCTTCTCTACCAGCGCAGTTATGGCAACGCATGGGTACAGCGAGCGCTCGGCGCGCCTACAGGCTCAGCCTCCGGGCGTCCGCCGACCACCTCGGCGACCCGCGCGGCCGGTGTCCTGTCCCGTCAGGTTCCGCCGGTCTACACGCCCCCGGCGGACGCGTCCGCGCCGCCGGCGTTCACGCTTCCCGGCACCACGTGGCTCGAGCGCGCCGAGAACGGCTTGAAGATGGCGACGCCGGACTCGGTCGCCCAGGCGTGGGGGATCCTGAACTCATCGCCGATGTACGACCTCCTGCCGCTCCTCGCAGGGCTGAAGTCGCGAGGTCAATGGGGACCGGTGACCTCCGAGGCGGCGTTCCGTGGCGGCCCACGCATGGAGAACGCCGTACATACGGTGAATCTCAAGACCAAGGGCAGCGCGATCACGAAGGATGAGCTGCGAGACCTGATTGACCGCATGGCGACGATGAACCCCGATCAGCGGCGGGACATGCTGCGGTTCGTCGGGAAGAACGTGGTCATCACTGTCGATGGGATTGACCTCGATCTGTCCTATGTCGCGGGTGCGACGACCGACAGCGCAACCGTCGCGGTGCGGGAAGAGATCGCCATGCAGCGGCTGTTCATCAGCGAGTACGCCGCGGCGCTGAACAACCCCGCCGTCAAGACGATCGCTGATACGGATCGCGCGGTGATTGCCGCGATGGGGAAGCAAGGTGTCAGCACCTCGCGGGCTGGGTCGACCTCATCTTCCGGAAGGATCACGATCGTCGCGCAGCCGATGACGAAGGTGCAGCCGATTCTCACGCGCAGCACGCAGATACACGAGGGCGTGCATAACCACCGACGCGGTGAGCTGAAGAAGCGCTTCGGGAAAGATATCGCGAAGTACGAGGCGGCCTGGGACGACGCCAAAGACTACGTGCCGGATGAGATCAAGGCCCGCAACACGGAGATCGCCTTCCTCAAGAAGGTGCTCGTCGCGCTCAACCAGCTCGAGCAGATGGCACCGTGACGCTGCGTGTGCTCGTGACGATCGCGAGCGTTGAGGTCGATCCCCAGTTGCGTGACGCGCTTCGCCGCTATCTCATCGATGCCCGGGTGGACGAGTTGCTCGAGGGCGAACTCCCGGAGGCCCGGCTTCGCTTGCTGGTGCATAGCCCGAGTCTGCGCTTGCCGGACCTGGACCCAGTTGGCAAGCAGTACGTTCTCACCCTCGAGGAACCGGTCTCGGACCCCTACCTCGGCCCCCTCGAGGTCGCAGCCGCGCCCGGGCGCGGGGATTACCGGTAGCCCTGTTCGGCACCCACGGCGTGTGCTCGACATCAGGACTTGCGCCACCACCGATCCATGCCTCTGCGCGGCGAGTCGCCTGGATTGATACGGAAGTCGTACGGCTCGCTGCCGTCGATCAGCCGTTTGCAACGGTGTGTCCTCGATGCTGGTGCCCCAAGGAAAGGGGGCCGCATCGTGGTCAACGAAGGCACCAAGGACAAGCTCGAGGGCAAGGCCAAGGAAGCGATGGGCAACGTCCGCGAGAAGGCGGGCGAGGCCACCGACAACGAGGAGATGGAGGCCGAGGGCCGCGCCGACCAGATGGAAGGCAAGGCGGACCAGCTCAAGGGCGAGGTCAAGGACAAGGCCGAGGAACTGAAGGACAAGGTGACAGGCAACTAGGCCCGCTGCCCTTCGTCCCGAACGAGAGACGCCGCCCACCCGGGCGGCGTCTTTGTGTGTCAGGTGCCGGTCGTCCGATAGATCGCTCCGCCCCGATGCAGATGAAGCGTTCCTCTCCGACCTCCAGATCCCAGGACTCGTAGCCTGTAGAGGAGGTGAACATCTCGACGAGGGAGCCGTCGTCGAACTCAAGCACTAGGTCTCCGGTGACGTCGTCGGCTGTGACTGCCGTGAGGGGGCGGGGGCTCAGCAGGTCGCACATCTCGGACTCCACGTTTAACGGCGCAGGTAGGCCAAATTGGTGCAGATGGTCGCCCGAAAACATGGCTGATTCGCCCGCCGACTCGATGCCGCCAGCGCCCCCCGCCATAGCGCACGGCGGTGCGGTGCTCGAATACGAAGAACCAGCTGTAACCGTCGAATGCGACCGACTTGAAGCCAGCCTTCACGTCGAACCGCATGCTTCCCCCTCGATGCCCGCTCGACTCGCGAGCGTATGCGCGAGGGCGGCCGTTCGCGCTTAGACTGCACGCGCGAACCGTGCTCGCGAAAGGACCCGCCGATGCCCACCGTCGAGACTGCGCTCGGGCCGATCGAGGCTGAGCAGCTGGGGTTCACGCTCAGCCATGAGCACGTCATGACGTCGGCCGGAGAGGACACGAAGCACTACCCCTGGCTCTATGACCTCGACCGGTCGCTCGAGCGGGCCATCGAGAACCTGCGCGAGGTGAAGGCCGGCGGCGTCGATACCATCATCGACCTCACCACGCCCGACCTCGCCCGCGACGTGCGCTTCATCGAGCAGGCGTCGCTGCTGTCGGGTGTGCAGGTCGTCGTTGCGACGGGCATCTGGCGCGACCCGCCGCGCTCCTTCGCCACGCGCGACATCGACGCCAGCGCCGACATCTTCGTCCGCGAGATCGAGGTGGGCATCGACGACACGTCGATCAAGGCGGGCGTCATCAAGGTGGCGAACGACGAGGAGGGCATCAGCCCGGCGCACGTGAACGTGCTGCGCGCCGCCGCCCGCGCCTGCGCACGCACCGGCTGCCCCATCAGCACGCACCACTGGGCGAAGGGCGAGCAGGGTCGCGAGCAGCTGCGCATCTTCCTCGAGGAGGGCGCGCCGGTCGACCGCATCTGCATCGGCCACAGCGCCGACACGACGGACGTCGACTACCTCGTGTCGTTGCTGGAGGCGGGGGTGTGGCTCTCGATGGACCGCTACCCGGGCCGCCCCGGCCGCCCGGGTTGGGAGGAGCGCAACGCGACGGTGAAGGCGCTGGTGGACCGCGGCTGGGCGCACCGCATCATGCTCGGCCACGACGCCTCGGCGACGCGCCCCGTCCCCGCCGGCATGACCGAGGCGCCCTCGGACGGCTACAACCCGGACGGGATGCTCCACCTCACCCGCACCGCCCTCCCCGCGCTCCTCAGCTCCGGCGTCTCGCAGGCGGACATCGACACGATGATGCGCGACGTGCCTCGGCGGTTCCTGGCGGGGGAGGGGTAGGAGTTACTCAGGGTTCTCGCTGGTCTCCGTGGGGGTCCGCTCATCGGTCAGTACGATGCTTGGATCGATCTCACTGAGGGCCTCCAGCGCGGGAAGCAGCACCGGTGCGAATCCGTCACTCGCGAACGCGATGGGCCCAGCCATTCTGCTGATTCCGCCCAGTCTGTCCTATCCCCGAGATCTGGCGACGGGTGGGTCCTTGGTGGGTCACCACATCT
>CAYZJO010000001.1:825973-895410 GCA_964479165.1 uncultured Dehalococcoidaceae bacterium | reverse complement strand
CCTCACCCCACTCCCCCAGCAGGGAGGCCGAGACTCACCGTCTCGGCCTCCCTTCAGCGTTGCGAAAGAGCTGCCGACTATCACGACTGTTCGCAGCATGCCGCCATCTAAGACGCGCGCGGTTTCAGCGTAGGGGTGTCGTAAGGGAGGCCCGTTCGGCCTCCTGGGCCATCAAGTGGCTCTCGGGCGGTGCCGACCTTTCGAGCATCAGGAAGTTGCGCGGGCATCGATCCGCGCGCGCAGTGTGCCGACGCCGACACCGCAAACCCGCCGAAAGGCGGCGACGCAAAGCCACGGACCTACGTCGACCCAGGTCGATATGGCAGCCGGGTTGCCGAACCTTCGGCCCTCGATCGGAAGTCCCAGCCGATCGCTTGTGTCTCGGCGTCTCGCGCAAGGAGGCGAGAGCCGTCTTGTCCTACCGATCCAGGTTCCGTATCCCCTTCCCCTCCGTCGTCGGTATCGCCGCTGTCGTAGCGGCACTCTTCCTCGGTGCCGCCCTTGTCGCGCTGCCCGCACCGACCGGAGCCGCCGGCAACTCCGCGACGTTCGCGGCCACCGACGACACCACGCTCGAGAAGGACGAGCCGTCGCGCGCCTTCGGCAGCGCCACCGCCCTCCGTGTCGACGCCTCCGGCCTGCAGCGCGCCCTCGTACGCTTCAACGTCAGCGGCGTCCCCTCGGGTGCAACCATCACATCCGCGAGACTACGGCTCTACGTGACCGACACGAGCCGCACGGGCGGCGACGTCCTCCACGTGAACGGCTCTTGGAGCGAGTCGACCACGTGGAACACGGCGCCGAGGCTCGGCGCCCGCATCGCCACGATTGGCGACGCCCGCGCGGCCAACACGTGGGTCGAGACCGACGTCACTGCAGCTGTTCAGGGGAACGGCTCGGTCAACCTCTACATCACCAGCAACGACTCGAACGGCGTCGACTACGCCTCGTCCGAGACGAAGAACGGACCGCAGCTGGTCATCACCTGGAGCAACCCGACTCCAAAGGCGACTCCGACAGCCACGCCCGCGACGACTTCCACCCCGGCACCAGCGGCGACTCCGGCACCCACCGATGTCCCCGTGCCGGCGCCCGACTCCTCCAAGGGTGCCGGGCCGGCCACGACCCGGTTCACCCCGAGCGTCGACACCTGGGTCGAGAACTCGCGCGTTTCGCAGTCCTTCGGCAGCTCCTCGATTCTGCGCACGGACGGCAGCCCCGCGACCAACGCGCTCCTGCGTTTCGAGGTCGCTGGCATCCCGGCCGGCGCCCAGGTCACCTCGGCCAGCCTCCGCCTCTACGTCGTCGACCCGAGCCCGGTCGGTGGCGATGTGCGCGGCGTAAACGGCTCCTGGAGCAGCTCAACCTCGTGGAACAACGCCCCGAAGGTGGGGCCGCGCATCGCGTCGATCGGCGAGGCTCGACCCGCCGGGACATGGGTGACCGCGGACGTGACGTCTGCGGTGACCGGCAACGGCGCGGTTAGCCTCTACATCACGAGCTCGTCCTCGAACGGCGCGGACTACGGCTCCGCCGAGTCTGCCAACGCGCCAGAACTGGTCGTGACGTGGTCGGCGTCCGCGGCACCGCGCGCCGCGACACCAATCGCCACCCCGACCGCTACGCCAACGGCTGCGCCCACGGCAACCCCGACCGCAACCGCGACCCCGGCGGCAACGCCGACGCCGGTCGTAACCGCAACCCCGACTCCCGTTGTTACCGCGACCCCCGTCGCACCGATGCCGGCGCCTATCGCCTCGACGCTGTCGCTCGTGGCCGTGCAGGACGCCTTCATCGACGCGAACTCATCGTCCGCGAACTTCGGCAGCGCAGGCACCCTGCTGGTGGACGGTTCGCCTGACAGGCGCGCGCTGCTGCGTTTCACGGTCCCCACTCTGCCCTCGGGCACCCAGATCACCTCGGCGAAGCTGCGGATCTACGTCACCGACAGCGCCTCGAAGCCGGGCTCGGTTTACCGCGTGTCCGGCAGCTGGTCGCAGTCGAGCGTGACGTGGAAGAACGCGCCCGCCGTCGGGAGCGTCATCGCGAAGCTGCCCGCCGCCCTCACCGGCCAGTGGCTCGAGGTGGACGTCACCTCTGGCGTCAGCGCGGGGTCCGTTGACTTCTACCTCGTGAGCACAGACACGAACGGGCTGGACTTCGCCTCGGCGGAGTCGAACAACACCCCTCAGTTGATCGTGACCACTTCCGGCAGCGGTATCAGTGTGCCGTCGATCCCCTCGAACCCGGGCGCAAGCATCTCGCCCCCGGCACCGAGCCCGACCGCCACTCCCACGGCCACTCCCACGGTCACTCCCACGGCCACCCCGACGGCCACCCCGACGGCGACTCCGACGGCGACTCCGACCCCGGCTCCGAACCCCGGCTGCCCGTCGATCCCAGCCGTGAACCTCTCCATCCTCGCTGAGCGGGAAGGCTTCGGCCGCGACGTCACCGGCGGCGCCGAGGGATGCCTCTACGTCGTCACCAATGACAACGACTCAGGGCCCGGCTCACTCCGCGACGGCGCGACCAAGGGCAACCGCTGGATCGTCTTCGCCGACGACTTCCACGTCCGCCTCAACTCCACCATCGACATCGCATCCAACACCACCATCGATGGCCGCGGTCGCAACGTCACCATCTCCGGCGGGACCCTCCAGCTCTACGGCAGCAGCAAGCGCAACCTCATCCTCCACAACCTCACCGTCCGCGACTCCCGCTCGGGCGGCGACCTCATCATGGTCCGCTCAGGCGCCTCCCACTTCTGGTTCCACCACCTCACCCTCTCCAACTCCACTGACGAGTACATCGACATCACCAAGTCGGGCTCGGCCGGACTCTACGGCACCATCTCCTGGTCTCGCTTCGACCCCGGCACCACCAACACCAACGAGTACGCCATCATCATGGGCGACCAGACCGGCGCAGCCACCAACCACCTGATCCACGTCACCCTCCACCACAACTGGTACAACAAGACCAGGCAGCGACACCCCCTCATCACCGGCGCCGTCGCCCACTCCTACAACAACTACGTCCAGTGGCGCCTCTGGGGCATCCACGTCCGCAAGCTCGACAGCGTCCAGGGCGCCAACGTCGTCTCCGAAAACGACGTCTTCGATGCCGCCTACGCACCCACCAACAACAAGGACGACGCCGTCAAGGTCGAGGACTCCGGCAACTTCGTCCGCGTCACCAACCCCATCCTGCTCAACAACGCCGACATCCAGACCTCGAACCCGGATCAGGCCTTCGACCCAGCCTCCCGCTACTCCTACTCCCTCGATCCCGCTTCCTCGGTGATCGCATCCGTCACCGCGAGCGCCGGCGCCACCCGCTAGCGCTCGCACCTCACCCCACTCCCCCAGCAGGGAGGCCGAGACTCACCGTCTCGGCCTCCCTTCTTACACTTCGATAGCAAGTGCGCCGGTTTCGGGTGCTACGATTCGGCCACTTGAGGTCCTTGGCCCTGCGGTCACGCGATCAGCGCTTTTCGGAGGCCGATTTGTCTCCGCGTCGGTTCATCGGTGCTGCGTTATTCCTCGTTCTCGCGTTTGCGCTTGTCTCGTGCCAGGGAGGGGACGATGAGCGGCCCGGCGAGGGCGTTGAGATCACGAGCGTTCCCTCACGCGCCACCCGCACCCCCACCACTCCGCCCGAAGCGACGAGAGGACAGCTCTCCCTCGACCTCGAGGACCACGACTTCGGGGAGCAGTGCCTCGGCTTCTGCCGGGAGGTCATCGAAGTCCAGCTCGAGGCCCTCGACAGCGACATCGAGTTCCTGGGTTTCGAGGTCGAGTCATCGCGGGACGAGAACGCGTTCGAGGTGCGCTCCAGCTGCGAGGAAGTGGTCGAACGGGGCGAGGAATGCGACCTCCGCCTGACGTTTCGCCCGACCACGCTAGGCGAACACGACCTGACGCTGACGATCGAACACAGCGGAGAAGCCAGCCCGGCCACCATCGAGTTGCAGGGGGTGGGAGTCTGCCCGGACTGGAGTGAGCCAGTCCCCGACACGTTGCTCGGCCTGCTGGACGAGCGTGTCGGTTTCGGCGCCCACGTCACCGGCGGAGCGGACGGCTGCCTCTACGTCGTCGAAAACGACAACGACGATGGTGACGGCTCGTTGCGCGAAGCCGCCGAGGCCGGCGGCTACTGGATCGTCTTCGACCATGATGTCGACATCGACCTCGAGGCCAACGTCGATGTCGCAGGTAACACGACGATCGACGGGCGCGGCCGCCTCGTCAACATCACCGGGGCCGGGTTGAGGATCGAGGGTGTTCGCCATTCCAACGTCATCATCAACGACATTCGGATGGCGCACA
Organism: uncultured Dehalococcoidaceae bacterium; assembly: GCA_964479165.1. Taxonomy (GTDB): domain Bacteria; phylum Chloroflexota; class Dehalococcoidia; order UBA2979; family UBA2979; genus CAYZJO01. The sequence continues at coordinate 891,079 of CAYZJO010000001.1, read as the reverse complement.
GCGGCGGAAGGCAGACGGACCTCCTCCGCGTGTCGGATGGGGCGACCGGATTCTGGTTCCACCACCTCGCGATGGCCGATGCGACCGACGAGTACATCGACATCTCGTATGCCCGCCGCCATGGAGCGGTCGGCACGATCTCCTGGACGCGCTTCGAGCGGGGTGGCCCGCAGAACACGAACGAGCTGGTCATCCTGATCGGCGATGATCGCGGCAACGAGACCAATCACCTCATCCAGGTGACATTGCACCACAACTGGTACGCCGGCACCCGTCAACGCCACCCGCTGGTGACCGGCGCAACGGTGCACACGTTCAACAACGTCATCCAGTGGCGGCTGTGGGGCATCCAGGCTCGGCAGGAAAACAGCCAGGAGGCCGCGAATGTGGTCTCCGAGAACGATGTCTTCGATGCGTCCTTCGCACCACCGAACAACTTCGGCGACGGCGCCCGACTCTTCGATGACGGGAACTTCCTCCGCGTGACGAACCCCCTGCTGCTGAACGGCGCGGGTATCAGCGAGTCGAACCCGTCACGAGCGTTCACTGCGGACGAGATTTACGACTACGAGCTCGACCCCGTGGAGGACGTCATGGACATCGTGACAGCCGCGGCGGGGCCCCGGACAGAGCAGCAGGTCGCGCGCCCATAGGCGGCTTTCAGCGCGCGAGCAACTCGTCATACTGGGCTGTGATCCGGTCGATCACGGAGCCGATCGAGTAGGCCTGGGCGCGCTCGTGGGCAGCATCGCCGATGCGTTGCCGCAGCTCCGCGTCGCCCACGAGCGTCCGCAGTGCCTTCGATAGCGCGGGCACGTCGCGCGGGTCGATCAGCAGCGCGCTCTCGCCGTCCGTGACCATGGCCTCGGCGGCCCCAACGCGAGTCGCGACCGCGGGCACACCGCAGGCCATCGACTCGAGCAGTGCGTTCGACATGCCTTCAGTGTGGGATGGCAGCACGAAGACATCCGCGGCGCGGTAGCAGTCCTCGATCGCGGGCGTCCACTCGCGGGCGTCGATGCGCTCGGTCGACTTGACGGTGTCGGCGAGCATGCTCCACTCGGTGCCGCCCACGAGCAGCAGCCGCGCATCGGGGGCGAGCTCCGGGTCGTCCCAGACCGTGAGCAGCTCAGCGATGCCCTTCACCGGATGGAAGCGCCCAACGAACAGCACCACTGTCTCGTCGACGGGGATGCCGAGGCGCGACCGCGCCGCGGCTTTGTCCTCGGGCGTGGCGGGTGAGAAGCGCGTGGTGTCGATCCCGTTCGGAATCGATACAACGCGGTCGGGCGGGAGCCCGAGCCCGAGGATCTCCCCGCGGATCTCGTCGGAGATCGCCTGGACGCGGGAGGCACGTCGCAGCCCGGCGCCCTGCAGCCGGCGCGGGATGCCAGCGAAGTTCGACAGGTCGCCACCTCGACCGCCGGCCGCCATCTTCACGTAGACGGGCTTGCGGAACAGGGCAGCGAGCGGGGCGACGACCTCCGTCTGGAGTCCCGCCATGTGGATGTGCACCAGGTCGAAACGGTGGAGGTTGCGCACCAGGAACGCGAAGAGTAGCCCCGCGTGCGAGGGGCGACGGAACTTGCCAACCCACCGCACCGGAAGGCGTCGCACTTCGACGCCGTTCAACGTCCCCGAGTGGGTACCCGGTTCACGAGGACAGACGACCGTGACGCGATAACCGCGCCGGACCAGCTCCTCGGCCTGCAGGCGAGCCTGGTGCTCGGCGCCGCCCACCGCCCCCGGCGCGTAGTTGAGCGTGCAGAACAGGACGCGCACACCGGCCCCGGTACGACGATCTTCCACGGACCCCGCCTGGCTACGAGCCGTCGTGGCCAACGGAGGTCGCCACGGCCGCATCCGGAGCGCTGCTCAGGCGGCTGGTGGTGAAGTGGAACTTCCCGGAGGCACTCGGAGTCAGTTCGTCCACCTCCCGCCAATCCACAACGAACCGCGAGTCGCCCTCATCGTAGATGGAGCGCGTGACCCGGTCGCGGACATCCTCGCCGTATCCCGCGTCCGGCACCACGTCGATTGCGAGCTCGGTCTCGGTGACCTGCTCGACGCGGAACTGGCGCACAGGGAGGCCGTAGAAAAGGTGGGTGAAGAACTCGCCGTGGAGGCGCCGTCCCGAGGGGGTCACGATCATCCCCGACGTGCGGCCAAGGATTGACGCGAGCAACGGCGAACCCCGCCCGCAGCGGCATTCGCGCTCGCCCACCCGTGCCACATCGCCGAGGCGGTAGCGAATCAGCGGCGTCGCGAAGTTATTCAGGTTCGTGACCACAACATCGCCCTCGTCACCCGGTTCGGTCAGCGGGCGGCCGTCTGCATCCACGATCTCGACGATGTTGTTCTCCATCAGCAGGTGGAGCCCGGAGTGCTCGTCGCACTCGTGCGCCAGGTTGCCGACCTCGCGTGCACCGTAGCGGTTGTACACGGGAGCCCCGAAGGCCTCACCGATCACCTTGCGGTACTCGTCGGTCAGCGTCTCCGCGGAGGACTGCACGGCTCGGAGCCCCTCGAGTGGCCGGTCCATCTCACGAGCCAACTCGAGGAGGATCGACACGTAGCCCACGAGCAGCCTCGGCCCGAACGAGCGCAGCCGGGCGATGTACGCATGGACGTCCGCGCCCTCGACGGCGAGGCCGCCGAGCCATAGGCGGTTCTGCACGGCATCCTTCCAGCGGGCGAGGCTCCGCTCGTCGCGAGGGGCCCCCCAGACGAAGGCTCGCGGCTCCCCGATCGTGTAGCCGTTGCACATCGAGAAGTCACGTTCGATCTCGGCGTTGGCGTAGGCGAAGTGCTCGCTCGTGTGGAACAACCGCACCGGAGCACCGGTGGACCCGCCGCTGAACTCCTCGAACACGCCCGGGATCAGGCGTCCATCGCCGGTGATCTCATCAAGGTGCTGCTGCAGGTCGGCCTTCTCGAGGATGGGCAGGCGGGCGAGGTCGTCGAGCTGGACGCGGTCGGGAGCCGGCAGGTCCCCCAGCCGCTCTCGATACCAGCTGCTCGTTCTCGATGCCTGTGCGAAGAGCCGCCGCAGCTTGCGCTCCTGCAGCCCGCGCAGATCGTCGTACCCCCAGAACTGCGATTGCAGCAGGGCACGACGGATGCGATCGCGTCGCGGCTCGCGGCGATGGTGAAACCAGCGGTAGTACACGGGCGCAGTCAAACGCCCGACAGTCGAATGCACGTTCGTTCCCTCTTTCGTGCAGCGACCACAGGATGGCTTCCCTGGTCCCTGTGCGATAGACGCCATTCGCGCCCGTTCCTCGCCGTTACTGATCATTGATGCTCGCGAGCGTAGGCTGAACGTGATCGTTACTCTGACACGAACTCCGTTACGAATCAGGCTTAGCAACGACAGAACATGCCATGCCCAAATTCATGATCCCCGGAGGGCGTCAGCGCCTGAGCACGCTCGGTCGACGCGAGTGGAACCTCTACGAGGAGGCTCAGCTCGCCGAACTCGATACGGCCACCGGCGCCGTCACCCTCCGCCTTCGCCACCAGACGCCGCCCGAGCTGTGCCCTCCGGAGGACCCGAGTCACGTCTTCAAATGTGCGTCGATCACGCCGGATGAACTGCTGCTGACCACGCAGACCGAGGTGCTGAGCCTCGATCCCAACACACTCGAACTGCGGCATCGCTACTCGGAGCCGTCCTTCAACGACGTTCACCACGCAGCACGGATCAATGGGCGCGTGCACGTCGTCTCGACCGGCCTCGACTGCGTGATCGTGATGTCGGAGGAAGGCGAGCCGCCGGAGTATCGCTACGTCCTCGAGGGTGACGTCTGGGACCGCTTCGGCCCAGAGACCGATTACCGGCTCATTCCCACGACGAAGCCGCACGCTGCGCATCCGAACTACGTCTTCCACACGGACGAGGGCATTTGGGCCACTCGTTTCGAGCAGCGTGACGCCATCTGCCTCGACCGCCCCGAACTGCGCATCCCGATCGAGGTGGGCATGCCGCACGACGGCGTGGTCCACGAGGGTGAGGTGTGGTTCACCACCGTCAACGGCTGGCTGGTCCGCGCGAACCCCTCGACCGGTGAGGTCAACGAGCGGATCGACCTGAACGCTATCGACACCCGGGGTCAACCGCTGGGCTGGTGCCGCGGGCTGACGTTCGTGGACGGCGTTGCCTACGTCGGCTTCACGCGCCTCCGACAGACCAACATCAGGCGGAACGTGTCGTGGGTGCGGCACCGCTTCCAGCGCGTGGGCGCTCACGCCGAGCTGCCGACCAGGGTCGCGGCCTATGACGTCACCCGAATGGCGCTTCTCGCGGAGTGGGACCTGGAGTCCGTTAACCAGAACGCCGTCTTCAGCATCCTGCCCGTCTAGCGTAATGGGCTCCTGAGGTGGTCACGCCGCTGCGGGTGCTCTTCGTCACTTGGCAGTACTACCCCGTGCCCGCAGGCGGCGCCGAACACCAGGCACGCCTGCAGGCCGAGGAGCTGGCGCGTCGGGGCCACCGAGTGACCGTGATCTGTCCTCGCGCCGGCGGGAGCAGCAGCGGAACGGTGAACGGCGTCTTCGTGCGCCGGCTCCCCATCATCGACCGGCACCCGTTCCGGACCGTGACGTTCCTCGCCAGCCTCGCCGGCTACCTCCTCACTCGCCTGCGCTCGTTCGACCTCGTGCACGTACATCTGGCTGGCGTGTACGTGGAACCCATCGTCGGGCTCGGGCTGCTGCTCCGACGGCCCGTCTACGTGAAGATCGCGGCCGGGGGCGAGAGCGGTGAGGTGGCGCGACTGCGTCGCTTCGCGCGGTTCACGCGCTACTTCGGTCTCCGACGAGCGGCGCGTGTCCAGGCGCTCTCTGAGGAGATCGCCGGCGAACTGCGCTCGGTGGGTGTTCGGAGCGAGCGGATCGCGCGCATCCCGAACGGCGTCGACGTCGACGGTCTGCGAGCGAACCCGCGCTCGAAGGAGGAAGCGCGGACGAGCCTCGGCCTTCCGGCCGACGGGACGCTCGCGGTCTACCTCGGTCGCTTCTCACGCTACAAGGGCGTCCAAGATCTGATCGCGGCCTGGGATGAGAACCCTCCGCCGGATTCGAGGCTCGTCCTGGTGGGGTACCGGCAGGACCACCCGCCAGAGGAACAACTCGAACGGCCGCTGGCACGCGATTCGATCCTGATACGCGACTGGGCCTCAGACGTGCGTCCGTACCTCCAGGCGGCCGACGTCTTCGTTCTCCCTTCACACTCCGAGGGGATGTCGAACGTGCTGCTCGAGGCGATGACGGCCGGAGTCGCCCCTGTCGCAACGAGAGTCGGCGCTGCGGAGGATGTGGTCAGCGACGGCACGAGCGGTCTGCTCGTACCTCCCGCCGCGCCTGCCGAACTCGGCGAGGCGGTGTGGCGGCTCTGCACGGACCTGGCGCTGCGCAGACGGCTCGGCGAGTCCGCTGCACGCACCATCGACGAGCGCTTCTCGATCGCGTCAGTCGTGTCGCGTATCGAGCAAGAGTACCGCGCGATCCTCACCACCCATCGCTAACGAACGGACGTGAAACGAGGGGGCTGGCGCCCCCTCGTCTTCGCATCGCCTGCGGCTCGCCGCTAGTCGTTGAGTGCCCGCATGACCTTGTTGGTCTCGAGGGTGGCGCGCAGCAGCGAGGCGTCGTAGCCGGCCTGCTCGGCCGTCCGGACCATCGCGGAGACGTCCTTCGGCAGGCACTTCCCTCCGAAGCCGCGCTCGTCCGGGAGCACCCAGGTGTGGCTGCGGCTCATGCGCGGATCCAGCAGCCAAAGCTCTCGGAGCTCGTTGTAGTCGACGCCCAGGACCTCGGCCATCCCGTAGAACTCGTTGCAGAAGGTGACCTTCAGCGCGAGGAAGCAGTTCTCCATGTACTTCGTAAGCTCTGCCGTGCGCGCGTCCGTCTGGTGCAGCGCGATGTTCGAGTTGAAGGCGTGCTTGTAGAGGTCAGCCACCGGCACGGTGTCCTCGCGGCGTCCCCCGAGGATGATCCAGCGGATGTCGCGGACGTCCTGGAAAGGGTGGTCCGGAGTCTCGCCGGGTCCGTACTCCGGCTGGAAGACGATGCGCTTGCCGGTCTCCTGCCGCAGGCGGTCCGTCGACCCGACCGACACGGTCGAGCGGATGATGATGACCCCAGCCTCGCACCAGGAAATGACGTCCTCGATGATCGAGGTGTCGCAGGAGCCATCCTCACCTTGCGGAGTCGGGACGGCGATGAACGCGAAGTCGCACTCGTTGATCGCCTCGCGCGTGCCGACACCGAGCGGCTCATCGTAGACGGCCGCGTCCGGGAACAGGGTGTGAACGCCCTTGCCCACGGCTCCAAGCCCGATGATGCCGACCTTCTTCTTCACCTTGGCCAAAGCCGTGTCCTCCGTCGACTGCAACTGGTTTCAGGCCGGATGAACCGGCCCGAGCGAATACTCATGGATGGGGTTTGACCGCCTCCGGCCGCCGGAAGCCATCCGGGGAGGCGAGTGTACGAGGCCGGGCGTTAACGCAACGTAACCGGGTTGTTGCTATTGGTCGGCCCTCCCTCCGCCATCCCTGCGAGGTCGCGGATCGCGGCGAGCTTCGCCGCCACGTGGCGCTCGAAGGTGAACTCGTTCACCACGGCGTCGAACGCGGACTTGCCGAGTCGAGCCCGCAGTTCCTGGTCCTCGGCCAGCCTCGAGATGGAGTGCGCCAACCCTGCGATGTCGCCCATCTCGTAGAGCAGGCCGTCCTCGCCGTCGTGCACGTAGTCCACGGTGCCGACGACGCGGTTCGTGATCACGGGTTTCCCGTAGCCCATCGCCTCGAGGATGGCCACCTGGCCCGCCGGCACGTATGCGCTCGATAGCGGCACGACGACGAAGCTGGCGCCGCGGAGCAGCTCGATGTAGCGCTCCCACGGGATTTCGCGGTGCACGGTGACGTTGGGCGGCAGCGTGACACCCTGCAGCTGGTCTGCGCCGCAAACGATCACGGTCGGTACATCGAGATTCGAGACGGCCGCGACAAGCGACTCATAGTCGCGGTAGTTGCGCCCACCGGCGAAGACGTACGCACCGTTGGTGCCGAGGTTCTCCGGCTCGATCAGCGTGGTGTGATAGGCGACAAACCGAACGCGACTCTGGCTCACTCCGTAGCGACTCTCGACCACCGGAGCCTCGCCACGGCTGGTGATGATGACCCCATGGGCGCTGCGCAGAATCCAGCGCAGCAGGCCGTCGTGCAGCGCGTTCAGGATGCCCGGCCGCCTATCGAGGTACAGCTGGGCGACCACTTGCTCCGTGCGTACGAAGAAGAGCTTGCAGAGCAGCCCGTAGTAGAGCGTCGTGCGGTTGCCGGTCGTGAGCACGGCCCGGTATGGCGGCTTCGCGAGCAGCCTCCGGGCGAACAGGCGCGCGGCGAGAAAGACTCCGCGGTTCTGCCACGACCGCTTCTGCTGCAGGTTGCGAACCGTGTCCACGGCCTCGGCCCAGGCAGCCGATTGCCACATCTCCGAGTCTGTGAGGATCTCGGCGCGATGGGCGCCCTCGATCCAGGTGGCTGACTGACTCATGCGTCCCGCCTTCGCGACAAACCACTCGCCATCCCCGTTGCACGCCGTGCGCGCGGGCTACGTTCCGCCAGCTCCGCGTAGAGCGACTCCCAGGCGTCCAGCACTCGCTCGATGTCGTACTCCGCCTCGATGCGCGCGCGGCCGGCGCGGCCCATCGCGCTGCGCTCGGCTGGCGTCTGCCTGAGGACTGTCTCGACGGCCTGCGCCAGCGCGGGCGCATTCGCCGGCGGGACGATCAGGCCGCTGACCTCGTGCGTCACGATCTCGGCGTTCCCGCCAACGTCGGTTGCGATGATCGGGAGGCCGGATGCGGACGCCTCGAGCAGGACGAGCGGCAAACCCTCCCACGAGGACGACATCACGTACACGTCCGCGGCGTTCATCAGCGTGGGCACGTCGCCGCGCGTCCCGAGGAAGCGGACGGACTCACCCATACGAAGCGCCTCGGCCTGCCGCTGGACGTCGGGCAGGAGGTCGCCCTTGCCCACGAGTAGCAGCACGGCCTCGGGAATCGTGCGGCGCAGCGAATGAAACGCGCGCAGGAGCGTCGAATGATCCTTCGCCCGCTCGAACCGGCCGACGTTGAGAAGGACGGGCCGCTCGCCGAGCCCGAGCTCGCGGCGAATGCGCTCGCGATCCTCCGGCCGCGGCTGGAACCGCTCGAGGTCGATCCCATTCGGCTGGTAACGCATCTTCGAGGCGGGTGCGACGCCGACATCGACGTAGCGACGGACGGCAGCGCGGCTGACGTTGGTGGTCAGGTCCGCAAAGCGATCCGTCATGCGGTACGCGATCTCGCGCCAGCGGGGCCCTTCCTTGATGTTGTGCGCAGTCGAGATCAGCACGGGCACGTCCGTCCGGACCCGGGCAACGCGAGCAAGCAGGTTCGCGTGAACCATGTGAGCGTGGACGATCGAGGGGCGCCACGAGCGATAGAGGGTTCGCAGGCCAATGACGGCGCGGGGGTCCGGCACTCCTGGCCGCATACCGAACGACACGACCGTGACACCGGCTGCCCGCAAGTCGTCCACGTGCGCTTCGGGCTTCGTCATGCTGACGACGGCGACGTCCCAGCCCCGGCGACGCATGCCCGTCGCGAGGTAGGCGACTTGCTGCTCGGCTCCTCCGTACGTGAGTGCCGTCGAGACGAACACGACCCGGCGGGGGAGGGTCGGCGAAAACGGGCTCGGCGCGGGGGCGTGCAGCTCCCCCTGGGACCCGGCGACGGGTGCCGCGTTCATCGGCTCACGCTCCCGGAGCCGACCGGCACGCGGCCTGCGCGTTCCCGGACGCGCGCGCGAAGTTCCTCGCGCAACGCCTCGTGCTGGCGCAGCACCGAGGCAGGCGTCCACTGATCGAACGACTCCACTGGGAGCGGAACGTGGCGGACCTCGAGGGCGCGCTGGGCCGCCTCGAGCAGACCGCCGCCGTTCACGGGAACGACCGTGACGGGCGCCCCATCGACCTCTCGGAGACCGGTCACCTCCGTTGCCACGACGGGCACGGCGGCGGCGAGCGCCTGGACGACAACCTGCGGCACGCCCTCCGCGGTGGAGGCGTGCACCAACAGGTCGGCGACCGCCAGCAACTCATCGACGTTCGGGATGTGTCCGAGGAAGCGCACTCGGCGGGCGATCCCGAGTTCCGCCACGAGCCGCTCGAGCCGGTCGCGTTCGGGACCGTCGCCGGCGAGCAGCAGCACGGCCGCGCCCGAGGCGAGCAGCGGCGTCAGCGAGCGGATGAGCAGCGCGTGCCGCTTGCGGCGTTCCAGCGCGCCGACCGAGACCAGGACCCGCGCGCCATTCGGTACTGCGAACTGCGTCCTCAACGCCCCGCGTTGCGCCGCGTCGAGCATCCGCGTCGCGAGGAAGGCGTCCACCTTGATGGGCGAGCGTACGACCCGATACTGCGTGTCCGAGCCGACTCCGGCTGCGAGATAGTCGCGGCGGAGCTCCTGTCCCACGGGGACGATGAAGTCGGTGAAACGAGCACAGAGCCGCTCCGCCTGCTCGAAGACCATCGAGGCGGGTCGCGGGTAGCCCGGCCCAAAGGCGGACATCGCGACGATGTGGGCGACACCCCGGGCGCGATCGCGCGCCGCGAGTCGACCCAACACGCCCGCCTTCGACTGGTGCGTGAACACCACGTCGTAGCCGTTGCGGGCGATGAGGCCTCGAAGGGCACGGTAGGCGCGCACATCGGCGATGGGGTCGACGCCGCGGATCAGCGTCGGCACGGTCTCGACCAAGAACTCCCGCGCGTCCCCGGTCACCTCGCTGTCACGGCCTACTACGAGGTGGACTTCATCGCCCTGGGACCGCTCAAACTGCATCTGGGCGAGCAGGGAGCGCTCGGAGCCGCCTCCGAGGTAGCGCGTAATCACGTGCAGGATGCGCATGCCCTCGCTGGCCGTCACGCCGCTGCCGCCGTTCGCGCAGCGAGCCACCGCTCGCGCCACAGCTCGAACTGGAGGAGCAGCCACAACCGCCGGGCGTGATCGCGCTCGCCGGAGAGGTGCTCCTCCGTGAGTCGGGCAACATGGGTGGAGTCAAGCAGCCCGGCCGCCGAGAGCCGGCTCGGCGCGAGCGCGTCACGCACGAGGTGAGCCAGCGGGCCGCGCAGCCACTCCCCGAGTGGCGCGCTGAAACCCTGCTTCTCGCGGTCGATGACGGCATCGGGGATACGGCCTCGCATCAGCCGCCGCAGGAGGTACTTGCCGCCAGGGCCGCGCAGCTTCATCGAGACCGGCAGCCGGCACATCAGCTCGACGACGTCGGGATCGAGGAAGGGCGTGCGCACCTCGAGCGACGCCGCCATGCTTGCGCGGTCCACCTTCACGAGCATGTCCTCGATCAGGTAGCCCTGCACGTACGCAGCGATCGTCCGGTTGGCTCCGGTGCGTGGGCCCTCGAACGTGCCCACGTGCGCCTCGACGCCGGTGTCGAACGGTGAGGCAGGCAGCGCGGCGCGAACCGCGGGGGCAAGCGCATCGCGACCGTCCCCCTCGAATGCCCCGAGCATCCGGAGGACGCGACGTTCCGGCGAGTGGACGAGTTCCCGAGCGAGCAGACGCGCGCCCCCGGAGAACGGGCCTCCGCGGCCATTGATCTGCGCGGCGAGCCGCGCGATTCCCGGGCGGGCCAAGGTTGGCGCGTAGTCCGCCGTCCACAGCTTCCGCAGGGAGCGATAGAGGTTGTACCCCATGAGGAACTCGTCGCTCGCATCGCCACCGAGGGCGACCGTGACGTGTCGCCGGGTGAACTCGCTCAGCAAGTACGTGGGGATAAAGGACGGGTCACCCATCGGCGTGTCGAGCAGCGAGGGCATCCGCTCCACCACGCCCTCGATCTGATCGAACGTTACCGTCTCGACGTGGTGCGTGGTTCCGAGGTGCTGTGATGCGAGCGCCGCGTACTGGGACTCGTCGATGCGCGGGTCGTCGTAGGCGATGGAGAACGAGTGGACGTCGTGCGAATGGCGGCGCATGTAGTGCGTCACGGTGGTCGAGTCGAGGCCGCCGCTGAGAAAGACGCCGAGCGGCACATCCGCCACCATCCGGCGCTGAACGGCCGCATCGAGCCGCCGGTCGAGTTCCTCGAGGAGTTCGTCCTCGCTCGCGCCGGTCCGGCCGAACGTCAGCGTCCAGTAGCGGTGAGTGCGCACGCCGTCAGGTGTGATCGTGCCCCAATGCCCCGCCGGCAGCTGCTGGACGTCGCGTAGCATCGTCCGGGGCGTGACGACGTAGTCGAACGCGAGGTACTGGTCGAGCGCGACCGGGTCCAGCTCCGCCTCGAAGCCCGGGTGCGCGAAGAACGCCTTCAGCTCGGAGGCGATCGCGTAGCCACCGCCGACCTTTGCGATGTAGAGCGGCTTCTTGCCGAAACGGTCGCGCGCGACGACGAGCTCGTTCCGCCTCAGGTCCCAGATCGCGATCGCGAACATGCCATTCAGCCGGGGGAACAGGGCGGAACCCCACTCCTCGTAGCCGTGGATCAGCACCTCGGTGTCGCTGTGGTCGCTCAAGAAGCGGTGGCCCAGCGCCACGAGCTCCTCGCGCAGGGCAGTGTGGTCGTAGATTTCGCCGTTGAACACAATGCAGAGCTCGCGGCTCTCGTCCCACATCGGCTGCTGGCCGCCGGACAGGTCCACGATACTGAGGCGCCTCATGGCGACCGCGGCCGTCGGGAAGACGGCGAGGCCTTCCTCGTCGGGACCGCGGTGCGTGAGGGTCTGGTTCATCGCCCGCACGACGGCGTCGAGATCGAGGGAGTGCGAGGATTCCCCGACCAGGCCAACGATCCCGCACATGACTCACACCCTGCCGTGCCTGCCGCGCCTCAAGGATGACAGTTGCCCGCAGGACCGACGAGGTCCCGCTCGAGGCACGAACCCACAAGCCTTAGAACGCTCCGTCGCCCCGGATGGCCGCGAGCGGCGTCTTCAGGAGGAGCACGATGTCGAGCCAGAGCGAGCGCCGCTGCACGTACTCGACATCCATCTTCATCCGCTCCTGGTAGGAGACGCGACTCCGCCCGGAGGTCTGCCAGATGCAGGTCAGGCCGGGCTTCACCGAGTGTCGCACGCGAGCCTCCGCGGGAACGATGAGCGCCTCGGCGGCGACCAGGGGCCGCGGCCCCACCAGGGTCATCTCCCCCTTGAGGACGTTCACGAACTGCGGGATCTCGTCGAGGCTGAAGCGCCGGAGCCAGCGCCCGAGCGGCGTCACTCGAGGATCGTCGGCGGACTTGAAGGCGGGCGCATCGACGGCGGCGATCTCGCCGTTCAACGCTCGCAGCCGCATCACCTCCGCCTGCTGCTCCGCGTTTGCGACCATGGTGCGGAACTTCAGCATTCTGAAGGGTTTCCCGCCGAGACCGTAGCGCTCTTGGCGGAAGAACACGGGCCCCGGTGACGTCAGCTTCACGAGGAGCGCGATTCCCAGGAACACCGGCGAAATCACGATCAGCAGCACCGCCGCCGCGGCGATGTCGAGCGCGCGCTTTCCGAAGTGGTAGCCGAAGTGGGGCGTCCGGGCGTGCGAGACGAGCAGCGTGGGCGCGCTCGCCTGCGTCTCCGTCACCGCCTCGGAATGCGTCGCCATCGTCGCCCTTCTGGTCAGCTCAGAGTCTGTGGACTGCATGCATCCAACGTCCACGATCCGCCGTTAGCGTTCCGTAGGAGTCTTGGATGAAGTAGTGAAACAGTCCCGCCCGGAGTCGTTCCACACCGCCCAGGAGCCTGGCGTCGTGGGGCGCGACGCAGAGAGGATGCCATCGGCCCCGATACCCGACAACTGGGTAAGCAAGTTTCAGTCGGATTCTTAACGCCTTTCTCACGCGTTTCGTTCGCATCGCACGGGGAATCCGCGGAATCCTTCTCTACGGAGTCCGTATGATGCGTTTACGGCGCTCGCGGCATTCTTTCATCACCCCAACGGCCGCCCCTCCGATGTCCTCGAGGGTGCACGGACGCGAACACCGAGGAAGGTCCCCGCAACATGAAGCGCATCTTCGTGACCGGTGCAGGCGGTTACATCGGGAGCACGCTCGTCCCGATGCTGCTCGATGCCGGCTACCACGTCCGCGCCGTGGACCGGTTCTTCTTCGGAGACGACCGACTCCCTCAGGACGACGAGCGCCTCCAGGTCGTCCGCGAGGACACGCGCCGCATCACACCGGACCTGCTCACCGACGTGGACGCCGTGATCGACCTCGCCGCGCTGTCCAACGACGCCAGCGGTGAGCTGAACCCGGAGTTCACCTGGCAGATCAACCACCTGGCGCGCGCCCGGACGGCGCAGCTCGCGAAGGCGGCAGGGGTCAACCGCTACATCCTCCCCTCGTCCTGCAGCATCTACGGCTTCCAGGACCCGTCGGTCATCGTGGACGAGACGAGCGAGACGAACCCGCTGACCACCTACGCGAAGGCGAACGAGCGCGCCGAGCAGGACGTACTCCCGCTGGCGGACGATGACTTCTGCGTCACCGTCATCCGGCAGGCCACCGTCTACGGCTACTCGAAGCGCATGCGCTTCGACCTCGCGATCAACGGGATGACCTACGGCGCCTGGGCCACTGGCGTGCTGCCGTTGATGCGCGACGGCACGCAGTGGCGGCCGATGGTGCACGTGAAGGACACCTCCGCGGCGATGATCTTCCTGCTGACCGCTCCCGAGGAGCGCGTCAACGGCGAGATCTTCAACGTGGGCTCCGAGACCAACAACTACCGCCTCGGCCCGCTCGCCGAGATCGTGGCCGCAACCGTCCCGCGCGACGTCTCCATCGAGTGGTACGGCGACCCGGACCACCGCTCGTACCGCGTGGCCTTCGACAAGATCGAGTCGCTGGGGTACTGCGCGCAGCGCACGGCCGAGGACGGCGTGCGCGAGATCTGCGAGGCGCTCGATGCCGGCCTCGTCGATAAGACCACCGACACCATCACGATCGACTGGTACAAGAACCTGCTCGCCTGGCACGAGCGGATCAAGGCCATCGAGATGTACGGCGGCATCCTGGCGGTCGAGTAACCGGCGGGCGGCGCTCAACGCCGTCCACGCCCCGAGCGTTGATCATGAGCGAGGCTGAGGCGACAGGCTGATATGAAAGCGATCCTGCTCGCGGGCGGCACCGGCACGCGGCTGCATCCGATGACCCGGCCGGTCAGCAAGCAACTGCTGCCCGTCTACGACAAGCCCCTCGTCTACTACCCGCTCACCACGGTGATGCTGGCGGGGATCCGCGACATCCTCGTGATCACCACGCCCGAGGACAACCTGCCCTTCCGCCGCCTGCTCGGAGACGGCTCGCAGTGGGGGCTCCACCTTGAGTACGCGACGCAGCCGGACCCCGGTGGGCTCCCGCAGGCGTTCCTCATCGGAGAAGAGTTCATCGACGGTGAGCCCGTCTGTCTCATCCTCGGCGACAACATCTTCTTCGCCTACGGGCTGAGCGAGCGGCTCCAGCGCGCCGCCGAGCTGACGGACGGGGCCCTCATCTTCGCGCACCACGTCCAGGACCCGGAGCGCTTCGGCATCGTCACCCTCGCGCGTGACGGCTCGGTGGTGGACATCGAGGAGAAGCCACGCGAGCCGCGCTCGAACTTCGCCGTGGTCGGCCTCTACTTCTACGACAACACCGTGGTCGACATCACGAAGTCGCTGCGGCCATCGCCGCGAGGCGAACTCGAGATCACCGACGTGAACCGGGCATACCTCGAGCGAGGCGACCTGCGCGTCGAACAGCTCGGGCGTGGGACGGCCTGGATCGACGCCGGTACGCCGGACTCGCTGCTGCAGGCCGCGAACTTCATCCAGAACGTCGAGTTGCAGCAGGGGATGAAGGTGGCCTGCCCCGAGGAGATCGCCTGGCGGCTCGGCTACCTCGACGACAGCGAACTCGAGCGGCAGGCGACGCGCATCGCCAATTCAGCGTACGGGCGCTACCTGCTCGACCTGCTCGCGAGGAGCCGCGCAGGTTACGACGGACCAGCCGATTTCCTGCAGACGCGGCGAGCGACCGGTGTCGCGGCAGGAGACTGGATGGCCTGACCCCAACGGCAGATTCGCCAGTAGCAGTGGCGGGTCCACCGCCTTACTCTCGATCCACTAGTCGCTACGCGTGGAAACCGCGCCCACCCGCGGGCACTGAGGGCCACCCCCACACATGGACGTCACGCAGTACCTCCGCATCCTTCGACGTTGGTGGTGGCTCTTCATCGCCAGCACCGTGATCGGCGCCGCGGTCGCCTATCTCGCCTCCTCGCAGATCACGCCGACCTACTCGGCTACCAGCACGCTACTCGTCGTGCAGCAGCAGACACCGGGCGTGGTCGTGCGCAACGACCTGGAGACGAGTGCGCTGCTCGCGAACACGTTCAGCCGCATGATCACGGTCCGGCCCGTCCTCGAGCGGGCGATCCAGCAGGGCGGACTCGACGTCTCGGTCGGCGAACTGCGCGGCAGCCTGCGCATCGCCAACCCTCCCGCCACCTCGTTGCTCGAGGTGACGGCGCTGGCACACGACCCGGTGCTCGCGCGCGACATGGCCAACACGGTCTCCGAGGCGTTCATCAGCTCAGACGAGGCGCTGCTGACCGCCAGCGCCGGCGTCGTCAACATCCTCGAACCGGCAACCACGCCTGGAGCGCCGATCTCTCCCAACAAGTCGCTGAACGCGATGCTCGGTGGCGCACTGGCGCTGATCGCGTGCGCCGTGCTGGTGGTGGTGTTCGAGTACCTCGACGATACGGTGAAGGCGCCGCAGGACATCCTGGAGCTGACCGGACTGCCGACGATCGGCCGGGTCGAGAGCTTCGGAGGGGTGCACGCGCCCGGCGACCAGCTGCAGGCCGCGATCAGACCTCAATCGGCCGTGGCCGAGTCGTACCGCGCCGCGCGCACGAACCTCGCCAACATGCTCGCGCGGCACACGCAGGGTGACGACGGGCTGCGCCTCGTGCTCTTCACGAGCACGCAGCGCAACGAGGGCAAGAGCACCACGGCTTCGAACCTGGCCGTCGTCTTCGGACTTGCGGGGTACCGCGTCGTCCTGATCGACGCCGATCTGCGCCGGCCGACGCTGCACCGTGTCTTCTCGATCGACAACAGCGAGGGGCTGACCAGCCTCCTGCTGGCTCCCGAGGCCTCGCTCGCTCGCGCGGTGCAGCGCACCGCTCACCCAAACGTATCGCTGATCCCCTCGGGACCGATTCCTGCGAACCCCTCGGAACTGCTCGGCTCGGGCCGGATGCGCGAGGTGCTGAGCGAGCTGCGCGACCAGTTCGACCTCGTCCTGCTCGACACGCCTCCGACCCTCGGCATCACGGACTCCTCGGCGCTCGCCCCGATGGTGGACGCGCTCGTGGTCGTCGTTCGGCCCGGCAAGACTCGGACGGGTGACCTGCGGGCGACGATCGAGCAGCTGGCGACGTCCGGGAAGCCGATCGTGGGCGTGGTACTCAACCGCGCCACCGGTGACGGCCGGCACAGCGGCTACGGCTACGGCGTCCGCAGCGACGCCGCGCCCACGCCTCCGCCGTCGCTCCAGGCACGCGCGGACACGCGAACGCCGATTCGAGCCCGGCCGGATGAGGAGCGCGGGCTCGGCGGCTGACCGTAGGCCCTCTGCCTCGTCACGCTATTCCTCTTACCGCGCCGCAACGCGACGCCCCGTAGCGTCGTTCGGGTAAGCAGGCCGCAACGGACGCCGTTGCATAGACCGAAAGCGAAAGCGCGTGCAGGTCGTCGATCTCGAGATCCCCGAAGTCAAGCTCATCACCCCGAAGAAGTTCGGTGACCATCGAGGCTTCTTCTCAGAGGTCTACAATCGCCGCGCGCTCGCCGAGGCCGGTGTCGAACTCGATTTCGTCCAGGACAACCACCTCCTGTCGACGGAACGAGGCACGATCCGCGGCCTGCACTTCCAGTCGCCGCCGCACGAGGGCGCGAAGCTGGTCCGCGTGCTGAAGGGCGAGATCGTCGATGTGGCGCTCGACCTGAGACACGGGTCGCCGACATTCGGGAAGCACGTCAAGGTGACGCTCCGCGCCGAGGACTGGACGCAACTCCTGATCCCAGCCGGTTTCGCCCACGGCCTCTGCACTACCGTTCCGGACACCGAGGTCTTCTACAAGACGACGAGCTACTACGCACCGGACCACGACTTCGGCGTCCGCTGGAACGACCCGGCGCTGGGGATCGAATGGCCCGTAAGCGATTCGGAGGCGGTGCTGTCCGAGAAGGACACGCGCCAGCCGCTCCTCGCGGACCTGCCACACTACTTCTCGTACCAGGGCTGATCTTTACCGCCGCACCGGTGGCGCGGGCCCTGGTTCGAGTCGTCCGCTGTGTCGACCGTCCTTGCTGCCACGGTTCATTTCTGAGCGCGAGGTCGACGAGAGGTCGATGGAAGCACGGATAGTCAGGACGGAGTCTGTCATATGACATCTGCCGCGCACGGAACGGCACTCGTGACCGGCGCCTCGGGGTTCATCGGGGGACACCTCGCCGAGCGCCTCGCGGAGCAGGGCGTCGAGGTCGCGGGGCTCGACATCGTGCCGCCGCGTCGCGCGCTGCGTGGCGCGATCCGCCACTACGAGGTCGACATCCGCGATGCGGCGTCCGTCTCGCGCGTGATCGCCGAGGTCAGGCCGGATGTGGTCTATCACCTCGCGGCGCAGGCCTCGGTCTCCGTCTCGATGCGCGACCCCGTTCTCGATATTGAGGCGAACATCACCGGGACCGTGCATCTCGCGCGGGCCGCGATCGAGGCGGGCACGCGGCGCTTCGTGTTCTTCTCGACCGGCGGCGCGCTGTACGGAGCCCCGGAGGTCATCCCCGTCGACGAATCGCGAGTGCCGGAGCCCCTATCGGTGTATGGCGCCTCGAAGCTCGCAGCGGAGCGCTACCTCGCGCTGATCGCCGCGCCCACGGACCTCGAGGTCTCCGTGGTGCGTCCCGGAAACGTGTACGGACCGGCACAGGACCCGCACGGCGAGGCGGGTGTCATCGCCATCTTTGCGGGACGGATGCTCAAGGGTGATCCGGTGACGATCTTCGGAGACGGCTCGCAATTGCGCGATTATGTCTATGTCGCAGACGTGGTGGAAGCCGCCACGCTCGCCGCCTCGCAGCAGCCCGACACGTGCCTCGTCGGCACGGGAGTCGGCACGAGTACGCAGCAGATCTTCGACCTCACGGCCGTGGCAGCGGGCTACGAACGGCCTCCCGTCTACGCTGCCGAGCGTCCGGGTGACATCCCCCAGATCGCGCTCGACTCGACAAGGGCGAAGCGTGTCTGGGGCTGGGAACCACGGGTCGCGTTGGCGGACGGCCTGGCCGAAACCGTGGAGTGGTTCCGTCGTCAGACCGGCCAGTGATGGGGCCGAGGCATCGGGGGCGCCGGCGTACCGTCTGGCCCAGCGGCGCCGCGCGCGTGTAACGTAGACGGCGGCGGGCGTTCCCAGGGGTACGCCGATGTCTCCCATGCGTCGCTTCCTGGCGTACTACATCCAGAACGCGCTGCCCTTCGGAAGCGGCGTGCTCTACACCGTGCTCGCGATGCGCGTGGACTACGCCTGGTACTGGGAAGTCCTCGTGGGCGCCGTCCTCGTGGTCGCGGGGCCGCTGGTCATCCAGATCGTGCTGACGCTGATCGTCGAATCGCTCAGCGGCCTCGGCGACGAGGACGAGGAGGCAGCAAGCCCGCTGCGCGGCCCGCGCGCCCTCTTCGGTGGATCGCGGGACCGTACGGGAACGCGACGGCGCTGAGATGTAGCGCGGCGTTCGTCCTCTTTCTTGCGCATTCCCCTCGCCGCTATCGTGAGCAGTAGAACGTCTCGCGCGAAGGGAGTCGACCATCCTCACACGACGCGGGGGTATGCGAGTGCTTCCCGGCTCACCCTTCCCGCAAGGGGCCACCTGGGACGGAGCCGGCGTCAACTTCACGCTCTTCTCGGAGCATGCAACGGCGGTCGAACTGTGCCTTTTCGACGACCGTTCGGCGACAGAGGAGTCTGAGCGGATCCTCCTCCGCGAACGCGACGGCATGATCTGGCACTGCTATCTGCCGGACGTACGCCCGGGACAGCTGTATGGCTACCGTGTACACGGGCCCTACCGCCCGGAGGAGGGGCTCCGCTTCAACTCCAACAAGATCGTGCTCGACCCGTATGCCAAGGCGGTGGATCGCGTCACGAACTGGAACGACTCGCTCTTCGGCTACGCGGTCGGCGACCCGGACGGGGATCTCAGCTTCAGCGAGCTGGACTCGGCGCCCCACGCACCGCTCGCGGCCGTGATCGAACCGGCATTCACGTGGGGTGACGATCGGCTGCTCCGCACGCCGTGGGACCGCACGGTCATCTACGAGATGCACGTCAAGGGCTTCACAAAGCTCCATCCCGAGGTGCCCGAGGAACTGCGCGGTACCTACGCCGGGCTCGCGACACCCCCCGTAATCGAGTACCTGAAGAGCCTCGGCGTCACCGCGGTCGAACTGATGCCCGTCCACCACCATATGGACGACCGGCACCTGATCGAACGAGATCTGTCGAACTACTGGGGCTACAACACGATCGCGTTCCTCGCGCCGGACTCGCGCTACTCATCCACGGGTGGCGGACTCGACGCCGTTCGCGAGTTCAAGATGATGGTCCGCGCCTTCCACGCCGCAGGCATCGAGGTGATTCTCGATGTCGTCTACAACCACACGGCCGAGGGGAACCACCTCGGACCCACGGCGTCACTTCGAGGCATCGACAACCTCTCGTACTACCGCACGCTGCCGGACGATCCGCGCTACTACATGGACTTCACCGGCACCGGCAACACGCTGAACATGCGGCACCCGCGCGTGCTGCAACTGGTCATGGACAGCCTGCGCTACTGGGTCCTCGAGATGCACGTGGACGGGTTCCGCTTCGACCTTGCGAGTGCACTCGCCCGCGAACTCTACGAGGTGGATCGACTGGGTTCGTTCTTTGACATCATCACGCAGGACCCTGTCATCTCGCAGGTCAAGCTCATTGCCGAGCCGTGGGATCTCGGCGAGGGCGGCTACCAGGTGGGGAACTTCCCGGTCGGCTGGGCCGAGTGGAACGGGAAGTACCGCGACACCGTGCGGCACTTCTGGCGCGGCGACCCGGGCCAGGTGCCGGAGATGGCGACGCGCCTCGCGGGGAGCAGCGACCTCTACCAGAGCGACGGCCGGCTCCCGTTCGCCAGCATCAACTTCGTCACCGCCCACGACGGGTTCACCCTGCGCGACCTCGTCTCCTACAACGACAAGCACAACCAGGCGAACGGCGAGGACAACCGCGACGGGCACAACGACAACATCTCGTGGAACTCGGGCGCCGAGGGGGACACGGACGACCCACAAATCCTCGAGCTGCGACGGCGGCGCATCCGCAACTTCCTCGCCACGCTGTTCGTCTCCCAGGGCGTCCCGATGCTGCTCGCAGGCGACGAGATCGGTCGGACGCAGCAGGGCAACAACAACGCCTACTGCCAGGACAACGAGATCTCGTGGGTCAACTGGGAGCTGGAACCGTGGCAGCAGGAGCTCTTGAGGTTCACGCGCGGACTCGTGCGGCTCCGGCAGGAGCAACCGGTGCTGCGCAGGCGCAGCTTCTTCCTCGGCCGCAAAGTCAACGACATTCCGGACATCGCCTGGTTCAAGCCTGACGGTACCGAGTTCGAAGGTGACGAGTGGTGGGAAGAGGGCCGCGGCGTGTTCGGCATGCGTCTCGCCGGGGACGCCCTGACTGAGGTCGACGAGGCAGGCCGGCCCATCGAGGGCGACACGCTCCTCGTACTGTTCAACGCGACCGACGAGGCGCTCGAGTTCACCTTGCCGCCCTACCGCCGTGGTCGCCGCTGGCAACGCCTCTTCGACACCGGCGCGCGACGTGTGCCCCGCACCCCGGTGAACAGCTACCACCTCAATTCGCGGTCGCTCGCCATCCTGCGGCTCGGCACTCGGAACGCCTGATCGGCTGGAGAGCGAGGCGAGGAGGCATGACTGCGCCCAGAGAGCGACGAGCCGCGCGTGCTGCATCCACAGGCAGACGACGCAAGGCGAAGAGCCCGCCGCCACCTCGGGTGGTGGTGGCTCAGCTCCTGCCCGAGGTCGACGGCGGTCGCTATCCGGCCAAGCGGGCCGAGGGCGAACGCATCACAGTCACCGCACACCTCGTCTGCGACAGCCACGACCTGGTCAGCGCCGTCCTGCTGCACCGCACCGCCCCACCGGTTGGCGAGCCCGGCGAATGGGTTGAGTCGCCAATGGAGCCGACCGAGAACGACGAGTACGTCGGGTCGTTCCTGACCGGCGAGCCGGGCCGGTACGAGTACACGGTCGAGGCCTGGGTCGACCGGCTCGGGACGTGGCGCGAGGACCTCGAGAAGCGCGTCGCTGCAGGTTGGGATGTCTCCTCCGAACTGTTGGAGGGCGCCGAGCTGCTACGTACGCGCACGCGCCCCTCGAGCGCAGAGGACGGAGACGCGCTCGCGCGCGCGGCCGACCGGATCCAGGACGCCGAGATCCCCGTGGACGAGCGCGCCGCCTTCGCACTCGAGGAGTCGTTCGGCGAACTGCTCTCGCGTTCCGCGGATCGGCTGGGAGCCTCGCGTTACCACCGCGAGCTTCGACTCACGGTCGACGAGACAAAAGCGCGATTCAGTGCGTGGTACGAGATGTTCCCCCGTTCCGCGGGAACAGACCCCCAGCGCGGTGCGACGTTGCGCGAGGCAGCCGCACGGCTTACGGACATCGCGGCGATGGGGTTCGACGTCCTCTACCTGCCGCCGGTCCACCCCATCGGCCACACGGCCCGCAAGGGCCCGAACAACGCCCTCCACGCCGGCCCCGAGGACCCGGGCTCGCCGTGGGCGATCGGCTCGGAAGAGGGAGGCCACACGGCCGTCCATCCGGACCTCGGGACCATCGCAGACTTCGACTGGTTCGTGGCGGAGGCGGCGAAGCACGGCCTCGACGTGGCGCTCGACATCGCGTTCCAGTGCTCGCCCGACCACCCCTGGGTGCGCGAGCATCCGGACTGGTTCCGCCACCGGCCCGACGGGACGATCAAGTATGCGGAGAACCCCCCGAAGCAGTACCAGGACGTCTACCCGCTCGATTTCGAGTGTGCGGACTGGGAGAACCTGTGGGCTGCACTCCGCGACGTGTTCACGTTTTGGCTCGATCACGGCGTACGCATCTTCCGGGTGGACAACCCCCACACGAAGCCGTTCCCGTTCTGGGAATGGGTCATCGACGAGATCACGCGAGAGCGTCCCGACGCGATCTTCCTCGCCGAGGCCTTCACGCGGCCGAAGCGGATGGCGACGCTCGCGAAGATGGGGTTCAACCAGTCCTATTCCTACTTCACGTGGCGCAACACGAAGCAGGAGTTGACCGAGTACTTCACCGAACTGTCACAACCGCCGGTCAGCGACTACATGCGGGCGAATCTCTTTGCGAACACCCCGGACATCCTGCACGAGTACCTGCAGGTGGGTGGGCGCCCCGCCTTCCTCGTGCGCCTCGTGCTGGCGGCGACGCTCGGTCCCGCCTACGGCATCTACAGCGGCTATGAACTGATCGAGCACGAGGCGCATCCCGGGACCGAGGAGTACGTCGACTCCGACAAGTACCAGGTCAAGGTGCGCAATTGGGAGGCTCCTGGAAACATCAAGCCGGCGATCTCGACCCTCAACCGACTGCGCCGAGAACTGCCCGCGCTCCAGTACAACCACGACCTCTGGTTCCTCCCGCTTGAGAACGAGGAGCTCTTCGCGTACATGAAGAGCGACCCTGCGGGCGGCGGGCACGTGCTGGTCGTGGTAAACCTCGACGTGCGCTATCCGCAATCGGGCTGGGTGGGACTTCCGATGGGCGAGCTGGGCCTCAACGAGCAGGAGCCGTACGTGGTGCACGACGTGCTCAACGGGCAGCGGCACCTGTGGCGCGGCAGTTGGAACTTCGTGCGCATCGATCCCGCGGATGCCTCGACTGTCCCGGCCCACGTCATCGTGATCGAGGGTCACTCGGCGGACGAGCGCCGGGTCGAGGGTTACGCGTGAGCCCTCTCGAGCGCGATCCCCTCTGGTACAAGGACGCCATCATCTATGAGGTGTACGTCCGCTCGTTCTACGACAGCAACGGCGACGGCATCGGTGACTTCCGCGGACTGACCGCGAAGCTCGACTACCTCGCGCAGCTCGGGATCAACTGCCTCTGGGTGCTGCCGTTCTTCCCTTCTCCGATGAAGGACGGCGGCTACGACATCTCCGACTACACGTCGATCCATCCCGACTTCGGGACGATGCGGGACTTCCGGCGATTCGTCGACGAGGCACACGCTCGCGGCATCCGCATCATCATTGAGTTGGTCATCAACCACACTTCGGACCAGCACCCGTGGTTCCAGCGTGCTCGGCGCGCGCCTCGAGGCTCCGCGGCACGCGAGATGTACGTGTGGAGCGACACGGACACGAAGTACGCGGACACCCGCATCATCTTCACGGACACGGAGGTCTCGAACTGGACGTGGGACCCGGTGGCGGGCCAGTACTACTGGCATCGCTTCTTCTCCCA
This sequence comes from uncultured Dehalococcoidaceae bacterium, assembly GCA_964479165.1. Taxonomy (GTDB): domain Bacteria; phylum Chloroflexota; class Dehalococcoidia; order UBA2979; family UBA2979; genus CAYZJO01. Next base: position 867,428 of record CAYZJO010000001.1, on the reverse strand, counting down.
CCAACCGGACCTGAACTTCGACAGCCCCCGGGTACGCCGCGCGGTGAAGGACTTCGTCAAGTTCTGGCTCGACCGCGGGGTCGACGGGCTGCGCCTCGACGCGGTGCCCTACCTCTACGAGCGCGAGGGAACGAACAACGAGAACCTGCCCGAGACGCACGCCTTCCTGAAGGAGTTGCGGGCGTTCGTCGACGAGCACTTCGAAGACCGGATGCTGCTCGCCGAGGCGAACCAGTGGCCCACGGACGTCCGCGCCTACTTCGGCGACGGCGACGAATGCCACATGGCGTTCCACTTCCCCCTCATGCCTCGGATGTTCATGGGGCTGCGGCAGGAGGACCGGCTGCCGGTCGTCGACATCCTCCGGCTGACACCGGACATCCCCGAGGAGTGCCAGTGGGCGCTGTTCCTCCGGAACCACGACGAGCTGACGCTCGAAATGGTGACCGACGAAGAGCGCGACTACATGTACACGGTCTACGCCACGGACGCGCGGATGCGCGTGAATGTCGGCATCCGGCGACGGCTCGCGCCACTGCTCGGCAACAGCCGGCGCGCGATCGAGCTGCTGAACAGCCTGCTCTTCTCGTTCCCGGGGACTCCGATCCTCTACTACGGCGACGAGATCGGGATGGGAGACAACGTCTTCCTCGGTGATCGAGACGGCGTGCGCACGCCGATGCAGTGGACCGGCGATCGCAACGCCGGCTTCTCGACCGCCGATCCCGCGCGGCTCTATCTGCCGGTGATCATGGACCCGCTCTACGGGTACCAGGCGGTGAACGTCGAGGCGCAAGAGCGGAGCCCATCGAGCCTCCTCAACTGGATGCGCCGGATGATCGCGCTGCGCCGCGAACGGAAGGTGTTCGGGCGCGGCAGCATGGAGATGCTGCACCCGGAGAACCGCGCCGTCCTCGCGTACGTACGCCGGTACCGCGACGAGGTCGTGCTGGTCATCGCAAACCTGTCGCGTTTCGTCCAGCCGGTCGAGCTGGATCTGAGCGAGTTCGCCGGACTCACCCCCGTCGAGCTCGTCGGGCGGCAGCCGTTCCCTCGGATCACTGATGCGCCGTACTTCATCTCGCTCGGGCCGCACACGTTCTTCTGGTTCGACCTCGAGCGGCAGCCCGAGCCCGTCGTCGCGGTGACCTCCCCGCCCGAGGAGGAAGGCCGCGAGGCGGCCGCACACATCTCGGTCGCTGCGGGCTGGCAGACGCTGTTCGAAGGCGACGCGCTGACGCAGCTCGAGAGCGAGATGCTGCCGCGCTTCCTACCCGCGCAACGCTGGTTCGCGGGGAAGGACCGGCGCATTCGCAACGTCCGCCTCGTCGACGCAGTGCGTCTCGTCGATGGAGTCTCGCCGGCATGGCTGACACTCATCGAGGTCACGTACACCGGCCGTCCCACCGTGACAGAGACCTACAACCTGCCCCTCGCGATCGCGACGGGACGTGCGGGCAGGCGCCTCGCGGACGACACGCCCGCGGCGGTCGTTGCGTACGTCGAGGGCGCTCCGGGCCGGGGGGTCCTCTACGACGCGACGCACGCCGAGGGTCCAACCCTCGCAGTGATCGACAGCATCGGGAACGGCCGTTCGGTACGCGGGATCCGCGGGACCCTTCGCGCACAGCCCACCGGGGCCTTCCGCGAGTTGAACGACTCCCTCGACGACCGCCCCGCCGTCGAACGGCTGAGCGCCGAGCAGAGCAACACCTCGGTGCGCCTGGGCAGCCAGCTGATGCTCAAGGTGATCCGCCGGACCGAGCCGGGGATCAACCCGGAGATCGAGGTGGGCCGCCATCTGACGCGGCGACGCTTCGCGCGCGCGCCGCGCCTCGCCGGCTCGATGGAGTACGCACCACGCGACGGTTCCGCGGCGACGGCGGTAGTCACGCTGCACGAGTACGTGTGGAGCCAGTCCGACGGCTGGCGGTTCAGCCTCGCGGAGTTGCAGCGCTACCTCGAGCATGCCGCGGCCTGGGGTGAGCTGCCTCCTCCATCGACCGGCACACTGCAGCCGGACCCGTGGGAGCTCGCGAGCGGCGACGCGCCCATGATCGAGTCGATGTACATCGACGCCGCGCAGGTGCTTGGGACGCGGACGGCCGAGCTGCATCGCGTGCTCGCGGAGCCCGGCGCAGACGCCGCGTTCACGCCGGAGCCGCTCACCCGAGCGGACATCGACACCGTCCTGCAACGGATCGAACAACGCCTTCAGGCGACCCGTGCCGCCCTCGAACGATTGCTCCCCGACATGGACCCCGATGTCGCTCGCAGTGCCCAGGCGGTACTCGACGGGGCTCGCAACATCCGCCGGCGACTCGCCCGCCTCGTACCGAGGACGCCAGAGGGACGCAAGATCCGCGTCCACGGCGATTACCATCTCGGGCAGGTCCTCTGGGTGCGTCAGGACTTCTACATCACCGATTTCGAGGGAGAGGTCGGCCTGCCCCTCGATGCCCGCCGCTCGAAGCAGTCGCCGCTCACGGACGTCGCCGGGATGCTGCGCTCGTTCGAGTACGCCGCGTTGTTCGCGCTGCGCGAGTACGCGGCGCGTATGCCGGACACCGAGGCCGTGACGGCTCGGCTGCATCCGTGGGTGATGCGGTGGAGCGCGCGCGCCAGTACGGCGTTCCTCGGGGCGTACTTCGAGGGGATGCAGGAGGACGGCATCCTGCCAACAGACCCGGACGAGCAGCAGCGAACGTTGAACCTGCACCTCCTCGACAAGGCGCTGCACGAACTCGAGTACGAGATCGCTCACCGGCCCGATTGGGTAGCGGTACCTCTACAGGGCGTGGCCGCGTTGCTCAGCGGTCTAGAGTAGAACTGTGGCCCCACAGGACATCCTGAGCGACTACGACCTGCACCTCCTCGCCGAGGGACGGCACCTCCGTGCGTTCGAGCGCCTGGGGGCCCATCGCATGGAGGTGAACGGCGTCCGTGGCACGGCGTTCGCCGTGTGGGCGCCCAACGCCCGGGAGGTCTCGGTCATCGGTGACTTCAACCGGTGGGACCACCGCGAGAACCGGCTGCGGCTCCGGCCGGAGGCCGGTATCTGGGAGGGCTTCGTTCCCGGAGTCGGTCCCGGTGAGCGGTACAAGTATTCGGTCCTCCACCGGGACGGGGTGACCCGGGCGGAGAAGGCGGACCCCTACGCGTTCTTCGCGGAGCAGCGCCCGCATAGCGCCTCCGTCGTCTGGGATCTCGGCGGGCATGAGTGGGGCGACGAGACGTGGATGGCGACGCGGCGCGAGCGCAACGCCCACGACGCCCCCATCGCGATCTACGAGGTGCACCTCGGCTCCTGGATGCGAGTCCCGGAGGACGGCAACCGCTGGTTGACCTACCGCGAGCTCGCTCCACGGCTTGCCGCGTACGTGAAGGACCTCGGCTACACCCACGTCGAGTTCCTACCCGTGACCGAGTACCCCCTCGACGAGTCGTGGGGCTACCAGGCGCTGAGCCTGTTCGCGCCGACCAGCCGCTACGGGACGCCCCAGGGGTTCAAGTACCTCGTCGACACGCTGCACCGTGAGGGGATCGGCGTGATCCTCGACTGGGTGCCTGCGCACTTCCCGAAGGACGGCCACGGCCTCGGCATCTTCGACGGGACGCACCTCTACGAACATGCCGACCCCAGGCTCGGCGAGCACCCGGACTGGGGCACCTACGTCTTCAACTACGGGCGTCGCGAGGTGGCGAACTTCCTCCTCGCCAGCGCACTCTTCTGGCTCGAGGAGTACCACGTCGACGGCCTGCGCGTGGACGCGGTTGCTTCGATGCTCTACCTCGATTACTCGCGGGAGCCGGGGGAGTGGATTCCGAACCAGATGGGCGGCCGCGAGAACCTCGAGGCCATCGGGTTTCTGCGCCGGATGAACGAGACCGTCTACCGCGAGCATCCCGACGTGATGACCATCGCCGAGGAGTCCACTTCCTGGCCAATGGTGTCGCGGCCGACCGAGTACGGCGGCCTCGGGTTCGGCTACAAGTGGAACATGGGCTGGATGCACGACACGTTGCGCTTCATGTCGAAGGACCCGATCTACCGGGGCTACGACATGAACGACATGACGTTCGGTCTGCTCTACGCCTTCCACGAGAACTTCATCCTGCCCTACTCCCACGACGAGGTCGTGCACGGCAAGGGCTCGATGATCGGGAAGATGCCCGGCGACGACTGGCAGAAGTTCGCCAACCTCCGCGCGCTGTACGGCTACATGTATGGCCACCCCGGCAAGAAGCTGCTGTTCATGGGCTCCGAGTTCGGGCAGTGGGCGGAGTGGTCGTACGCGAACAGCATCGAGTGGCACCTGCTCGAGTACGCCCCGCATCGAGGACTGCAGCAGTGGGTCCGAGACCTGAACGCCCTATACCGCTCGCACCCGGCGCTCTACGAGGTGGACTTCGGGCCGGAGGGGTTCGAGTGGGTCGACGCCTCCGATGCCGCGAACGTCGTGATGTCGTGGGCGCGCTACGACCGAGAGCGAGACGAACGGCTGCTCTTCGTCTGCAACTTCACCCCCGTCCCGCGCGAGGAGTACCGCATCGGCGCGCCGTGCGATGGTCCGTGGCAGGTGTTGCTGAACAGCGACGACACCCTGTACGGCGGCAGCGGCTACCCCGCACCTCGGTCGGTGGCGAGCGAACGGATCGAGGCGCACGGGCGCGAGCACTCGCTGGAGCTGACGCTGCCTCCACTCAGCGTCCTCGTCCTCGGCTTGGACGACTCGATGGGTGGCACTCCGCTGGCGAGCCGGCCTGTGCCGCCGAACGCCTAGCCGTTTTCGGATGAGCGAGCGCGGCAGCGACTTCCACTCGGCCCGACCGGCCTCCACGTTGAGGAGTCTGACTCTCCTCGGTCGAGGTGTTCGACGTGGCATCGAGCCCTACGCTCTTGATGGTCATTGACGCTTACGGTGGACGGATGCGTACCCGATGCGCGATAGTCCGCCGGACAGTCGGATGAAGAAGAATTCATGCATACCCGTAGTGGGGAGCCCGTGGTGGGAGTAACGACAAGCCTCGTCGAGGAGCTGCTGGACCGGAACGCGGTGTTTGCGGAGCACTTCGAGGAGGGCGGACGCTCCTCGGAACCGATCAAGCACCTCGCGATCCTCACGTGCATGGACGCCCGCGTCCTCGCGCCGCGATTCCTCGGGCTCGGTATCGGCGACGCACACGTCATCCGCAACGCGGGCGGACGCGCCACCGATGATGCCGTCCGCTCGCTGATCCTGTCCTCGCGCCTGCTGAACACGCGCGAGTTCTTCGTCATCCAGCACACCGATTGCGGGTTGCTCCGCGTCAACAACTCGGACATGCAGCAGCGCCTCGAGGCCGAGACCGGTCACGACGCCTCGAATATCGACTTCCTGCCGATCGACGATCTGGAGCGCTGCGTCCGCGACGATGTAGAGAAGCTCCGCGCCTCCCCGTTCTTCCCGGGGATCCACGTCGCCGGCTTCATCTACGACGTCCGCACGGGACGCGTGCGTCTCGTCTGCGATTAGGCAGGTCGACGGCCGCCGGCAGGGGCTGAAACACGCGCAGCCCCTCCTCGCTCTCGTGGGGTAGCCGGCACTAGCCGCGCGTGATGCGATCCACCTCAGCGAACTCGTCTGCGCTCAGGCGCCACGACGCCGCCGTCGCGTTGGCCTCGACCTGCTCGGGCCGCGTCGCGCCGGCGATGACCGAGGCGACGATCGGCTGCGAGGCTAGCCACGAAAACGCAAGTTCGAGGAGTGTGTGGCCTTGTTGCTGCGCAAACTGCTCGAGGCGCTCGACCACCTCGAAGTTGCGGTCCGTCAACAGGCGCTGAGACTGCGGTGACTCCGCGGAGAGGCGCGCGCCCTCGGGGCGGGTGTCGCGGCGGTACTTGCCCGTGAGCAGCCCGCTCGCGAGCGGCAGAAACGGGATGATTCCGAGGCCGAACGCGGTGGCCGCTGGGATGACCTCCGCCTCGGCACGGCGGTTCAGCAGGTTGTACTCGTTCTGTGCGCTAACGAAGGGCGCCAGGCGGTCCCGCTGCGCGACGTAGTGCGCCGATGCGATCTGCCAGCCCGCGAAGTTCGAGTTGCCGATGTAGCGCACTTTGCCCGCGCTCACGAGGTCGTCGAGGGCGCGCAGTGTCTCCTCGATGGGCGTCTTCGGGTCCGGGAAGTGCACCTGGTACAAATCGATGTAGTCGGTCCCGAGGCGTCGCAGGCTGTCTTCGACGGCGCGCATGATGTACGCCCTCGAGGCGCCGCTCGTCATCGGCCCCTCGCCCATCGCCCCCGCGAACTTCGTCGCGAGCACCACCTCATGCCTGCGGCCCGCGATGGCACGGCCGATGTACTCCTCGGACAGCCCGCGTGGACCGTAGATGTCGGCGGTGTCGAGGAGGTTGATCCCGCTATCGATGGCCTTCTCGAGGACGGCGCGGGTGGCATCGGCGTCGAGCCGCCGCCCGAAGTTGTTCGTGCCCAGGCCCACCACGGACACCTGGAGGCCGGAGCGGCCCAGGTTGCGGTACTCCATCTCAGTCCCCTCTCGGCCGCCTCCGGCGCTGTACTTTCTTTCCTGCGACGTACGTGAGTCGCGATTCTAGCCGAGCGCGGCCGCGCGGCGTCAGGCCGATCTGCCGCGGAGGATCGTGGCTAGCCATGCGTCGAACTCGGAAGCGGAGAGCCCCGTCACCTCGAACTTTGCGGCGCTGATCTCCTCGATCGCCCAGCCATCGGCGAACGCCTCGCGGAGCTCCGCCTCACTGATGCGGCGCGGGCCTGCTGACATCGGGGGGACACGGTCGCTGAAGCAGAGCAGGAAGAGGCGACCACCCGGCCGCATCGCGGCGGCGAGACTTGCGACGTAACGCGTTCGATCGCCTTCATCGAAGACGTGGAAGAGCCCGCTGTCGATCACCGAGTCGAACGGCGCGCCCGGCGCGGTAAGGTGCAGCGCGTCGGCGACTTCGAACCGCACGTCGAGGCCGCGCGTGCGCGCCTTCTCTCGAGCGGCCGCGATAGCCGTCGCTGAGCCGTCGATCGCGGTCACCTGCAGCCCGCGTGCGGCCGCGAGCAGCGCGTGCTCGCCGGTTCCGCAACCGACATCCAGAACGTGGCCCGTGAGCGCTCCCGTCTCGATGAGAGCGGCGATTGCAGGCTGCGGCCGACCGATGTCCCAAGGAGGCGTGGCCTCCCGGTAGGCGGCGTCGAAGTCGATGTCAGTCAACTACCGCTCCACGGCGCCGCGGCCGGTTACCCGATAACGGAGGTACAGCTCGCTGGTTTCGGGGTTGACGTGCGCGGACGCAAGCGCGAGCCGGGATGCACCTTCCAGCGTCGGGGGCTCGTCCCCTCGGACCGGGGTGAGACGCCCGTTCCCTCCAACGATCACGGGGCCGACCGTCGTGAAGTACTCATCGATCAGTCCGGCGGCGAACAGTGCGCCGTTCAGTGTCGGCCCGCCCTCGACAAGCAGGCGCCGTGCCCCGAGCTCGTGGCGCATGAAGCGAAGCATCGCGAGCGGCGTCCCGGCGTCGGGCAGCACGACCACGCGACGCCCGGTCGCCTCGATCGCTGCGCGGCGCTCCGGTGGCGTCGACTCCGTGACGAACACCACCGCGTCGAAGTCCCGCGCTGTGAAGAACGCGCGGTCGAGCGGCAGGTCGCCGCTCTCGCTGAGGACCGCCGCGATCGGGTGCCGGGACCGCCCTTCGCGCTCTCGCCGCTCCTCGAGGTCCTCGCGGCCCACCCGTGAGGACGTGCCGGAGGCACGGAGGGTGCCCGCGCCGTTCATCACCACGTCGGCGTGGAAACGCAGCTCGCGCATCAACTGCTGGTCGACCCTCGTTCCCAGCCCCTGCTCGGTCCCCTCGATCACCACCTTACCGTCGACCGACGTCACCATATTGACGAAGACGTAAGGGCGGTCCGCCGGTGGGTCGGGGAACTCGAGCGCGGCGTAGTCCGGCTTGCCAGCCTCGATCAGTGGGTCGGGCATCACGCTCTCCTTCGCGGCGGCCAGCCTCGGCGCCGGCGCCGATCGTCGCACACGATGGCGGCCGGCGAACGTTGACGTAGATGCGTGCGCGTCGCGACGATGCCGCGATGGACGTGGAACAGCTCCGTCGTGACCTCGTGTTCTCCGCTCACCTCGGCGGGCACGACCTGACCTTTCACACGCGCTGGGGGCTCTTCTCCCCACGGGAGATCGACGCCGGGACGCGGCTGCTGGTCGACCACATCGAGGTCGAGGACTCCGACGACTGCCTCGACCTCGGGTGCGGGTATGGCGCGATCGGCCTGACGCTTGCGCGATTCGCTCCGCGGGGGCGGACGCTGCTCGTGGACCGTGACTTCCTGGCAGTTGAGTACGCGAACAAGAACGCCGAGGTGAACGGCATCCGCAACGCCGAGGCGATGCTCTCCAACGGGTTCGAACAGGTCGGGGACCGGACCTTCGACCTCGTCGCCTCGAACCTGCCGGCGAAGGCGGGCAACGAGGCGCTGTACCTGCTCTTCGAGGACGCGCGCACCCATCTGCGGCCGGGTGGACGGTTCTACGTCGTGACGATCTCCGCTCTGCGTCGCTTCGTGGATCGCGCGTTCACCGAGGTCTTCGGCAACTACGAGAAGGTGAAGCAGGGCCGGACCCATACCGTCTCGCTCGCCGTCGTGCCCGAGGCCTGACGTGAACGCGCGTGAGGGCGAAAGCACCTCTCACGCGGGCCGCGCGGTCGCCGGCTCGTTCGCCTCGAGCGGCTGGACGCAGGCCATGCTCGTGGTGAGCGGCGTGCTCGTCGCGCGGATGCTGGGTCCGGAGGAGCGAGGTGAGCTCGCCCTTCTCGCGCTGATCGCGGCCGCGTTCGGGCTCGCGGGGACGCTCGGACTGCCTCTCGCCGTCACCTACGAGATCGCGCACCACGGACGCGACCCGCGCTCCGTTCTCACAACGATCTCGAGGACCGCCTGCGCACAGGCTGCCGCGTTCACCACGGCCCACGCACTCGTGATCGCGGTCTTCGTCCGTGCGTTCGAGGGCGCTTCGGTACACGCGGCACTCGCAACGCTGGCTTGGACGCCTGCGTTCATCGCGCTGCAGTTCGGCCTGGCGGCGTTACAGGGACGATTACGCCTCGGCGCGTTCAACTTCCTCCGAGCATTACCACCGACCCTCTACGCAATCGCCGCTGTCGGGATCTGGTTCGCGGGGCCCCGCAGCATCGAGGCGGCCGCCGTCGCCTACGCCGCGTCCTACGGGCTCGCGGCAGCCGGGACCCTCAGGCTCGCGCTCCGGGGGACGCGGCGTACGAGCGACGCCCCACCCCCGGACCTCCAATCCATGCGGCGCTTCGGGCGTCGCTCTCTCCTCGGTTGGTTTGTCCCCCTCGAGGCGTTGCGGCTTGATCAGGCCGCGGTCGGCTTCCTGGTTTCGCCTGCTGCGCTCGGGCTGTACGTGGTCGCGGTTGCGTTCACCAATCTGCCGCGGTTCGTGGGGCAGAGCCTGGGCGTCGTCGCCTACCCGCGCGTCGCGGGTCGCACGGATCCGCGACATGCTCGGCGCGAGGTGCAACGGTTCGTCCTGCTCGCCGCGGCGATCCTCTGCGCCCTCGTGTTGGCCCTCGAGTTGGTGGTGGGGTGGCTGTTGCCGTGGCTGTTCGGCGCCGACTTCGAGGGGGCAGTACCCCTCGCGCGGGTCTTGCTCCCCGCGGGTGCGGCGCTCGCGCTCCGCAGAACCCTAACCGACGCTGCTCGCGGAGCAGGTCGACCCCGCGCCGGAACGCTCGCCGAACTCGTTGGCTGGCTCACCTTCGCACTCGGGATCGTCGTGCTGGTGCCGCGCTTCGAGGTCATGGGCGTCGCCATCGCGATGCTGGCAGCGTCCGTCGGCTCGCTTGTCGCGTGCATTTGGGTCTGGGCTGGCAGCGGTGCGGCGTCGGATCGAGAGCCGGTGGAGGCGGTCGGGTGATGGCACTGCGTTCGCTGCGCCTCGGGGGCCCGATTGGCGGAGCGTTCGTCCTCGCCGTGCCGGCAGCCGGGCTCGCGGGCGCCGGCATCGCGCTGCTGGCCCAGCGGGACGACTTGCGCCCCACGGTCGCGGCACTCGTGGCGATCGCCGGTGTGGGCGTCATGCTGCGCGTTGGCGTGAGCGGCACTGGCGTCGCACTGCTGCTCGCCGGCATCGCGACCGCAGCGCTGAACAACGTGCGGCTCGCGCCCTCGGTCACGCTCTCCGACGCGCTCCTCGTGGTCGCGACGTGCCTCCTCCTGGTCTCCGGCCCGCGACCCGGTACCTCGCTCGAATCGGCTCGACCGCTGCTGCTGGCCGTCGGCCTCGTCGTGCTCGGGGGACTGCTTGCATCACTGGCGTCGTCGGACCCGGCGGCTTCCGCGCTCAACGTCGCGAGGCTCGCCGTGGCGGCAGGGGGCGTCGTGCTGGCGCCGATGCTCTGGTCGCCCGAGCGGCGCGAGGTGCACTTGCTAGCGTGGGCCTGGATCGCGTCGGCCAGCGTCTCGGTCACGTGGGGTCTGCTGATCAGCGACGACGCAGGCGGCCGCGTGTCGGGCCTCGCGACGCACAGTAATCATCTCGCTCTCGCGGCAACGATGGCGCTCGGACCAGCGCTCGGCCTGGCAGCCGGTCGAAGTCACGCAGGAGTCCGCGCCCTCGCCTTCGCGGTTGCACTCCTCCTCGTCACGGGCGTGGTCTCGAGCGGGTCGCGCGCCGGCTTCATCGGCACCGTCGCGGTCTTGGGCACGTTCGCGGTTGCGTACCCTCGCGTCCTCATCCCCGCGCTCGGAGTGGCGGTCGCGGTCGCTGTGCTCGAGGCGACGACTGGCCTTGGCTTCGGCACGTCGAACGCCGCGAGCCGGCTGGTCGGCGTCGACGGGCTCGGTTCGGCCGCGTCGGACGCGGAGCGGTGGCTCCTACTGAACGCGACCCTCGACAGCCTCGACGTGTCACCCCTGCTCGGCGCGGGCTTCGAATCTGCGCTCGAGGCGCACAACGTCTACCTCCAGGTCTGGGCGGGGGCGGGAGTGATCGGCCTCGCTGGGGTCTTGCTCCTCGGATGGACGGCGGTGCGGCGGTACCTCGATGCTCGCGCGCTCGCGAGGCGGCACGCCGATCCGTTCCTAGCGCTAGCGGTGGGGCTCGCCTGCGGGTGGCTCGGTTACTTCGTGGTGGCGCTGCTCCAGAACCCGCTGTGGGACCGCTACGTCTGGGTTCCGGCAGCCCTTGTCATGGTGGCGTGGCGACACCTGCCTCGTCGTGCGGCACGATAACGCCTTCCTCGGCAGATGCGCTGCGCTCGAAGAGCAGGTCGGCCTGGATGCATCGACCGTCGGGGCCGTACTCCGGGTCGTGCGCACCCGCGAGGTGAAAGCCGCGGTCTGCAAGGTACGCGATCACCTCGTGGGCGAGCGCCTGCCCGTCGTACAGTTCGACGAACGAGCACTCGATGAGCAACACGTCCGTGCTCTCGAGCGTCCGAGTCGCGCCCTTGAGGACCTCGAGTTCGCCGCCCTGGACGTCGATCTTCACGACCAGCGGCCGGAGCAGCGCCGTGCCCGCCATCTCATCGAGCCTGCGCACCTCCACCTCGATGCGGCCTCGTTCGCTCGAGCCGGGCGCGAAGGCGATCTGCCGCTCCGTGATCGGCAGCAGCGAGGACGAGTCGGCACGGCCGGAGACGTGGAAGGTGGCCGTCGCGGACGCCGTGCCCACCGCGAAGCGGTGTACGCGGAGTCGAGGCTCGGCGGCAGCGATTGCTTCCAGTCGGGAGAACGCACGCGGCAACGGTTCGAAACTGTGCACGCTCGCCGAGGGGAACCGCTCGAGCGCGACGAGCGCGAACTGCCCCCGGTTGCCCCCAACGTCGAGCACCGTGGCAGCGGCGGGAAGCGGCACGTTCGCGAGTTCGACCGCAGCCGCGACCCGGTGGCGAATCAGCGCGTTGCGGTACTTCGGCACCTGCAGCAAGCGTACGAGCTTCCCACCACGTCGCCACGACTGTCGCAGGATCCGGGGAAATCGGGGCATGGGCCGATGATACCGCGATGTCATGGATCCTCCGCAGTGCCGAAGTCGCCCGGCGGTCTACGATGGAAGAGCACAGGGCGTCCGGCGATGCGAGTCGATAGTTCGCGCTGGGCGCCGTACTGGATGGAGGCCCCTCGTGCCGGAACGCATTGCACGCCTCATCGAGGCGGGTCAGAGCCCATGGCTGGACTTCATCGATCGGCACATTCTCAACTCGGGGAGACTCGAGGAACTCGTGCGGGACGGGTGGATCACCGGGCTTACCTCGAACCCCTCGATCTTTGCGAAGGCGATCACCGGGTCCGAAGACTACGACGCAGACCTCGGGGCGCTCGCCGCGCAGGGTGTGACCGACCCGTACGAGGCGTTCGTCTCGCTCGCCGTCGACGACATCGCGGCGGCTGCGGACACCTTCCGCCCCATCTGGGAACGGACGAACGGGATGGACGGCTTCGTCTCCCTCGAGCTTCCGCCGGGAGTCGAACATGACGTCGAGCGGGCCGTCGCCGAAGCGGAGCGGCTCTCCGATCTGGTCGACCGGCCGAACGTGATGATCAAGGTGCCCGGCACGGACGCGGGCGTAGAGGCGCTGGCGCTACTGACCGACGCCGGCGTCAACGTGAACGTCACGTTGCTCTTCTCCGTCGATGTCTACGAGCGCTTCGCGGAAGCGTACATTACCGGACTCAACCGGCGCCTTGAGCGCGGGGCCCCGGTCGACGCCGTGACGAGCGTGGCCTCGTTCTTCGTCTCCCGTGTCGACACGGCCGTCGATCCGCAACTGCCCGATGGCTCGCCGCTGCGAGGCACCGCGGCGGTCGCCAACGCGCTCGAGGCCTACCGGCGCTTCGAACAGATCTTTTCGGGCGAGCGCTGGGAGAACCTCGCGGCCCTCGGCGCGCGCGTCCAGCGCCCGCTGTGGGGCTCCACAAGCACGAAGAACCCCGAGTACCGCGACGTGATGTACGTCGAGCAGCTGATCCTCCCGCAGACCGTGAACACGATCCCAGAAGCGACGCTGGTCGCCTTCGCGGACCATGGGGACCCGACTCCCGTTTCCCGCGAAACCCTCGAGGCGGCGCCGCAGCGCATTGCCGAGCTGGAGGCGGCCGGCATCGACCTCGACGCCGTCACGAACCAGTTGCTTACCGACGGGCTCGCGGCCTTCGAGAAGGACTTCGATGGGCTGCTCACGAACCTCCGCGAGTCGCTGCGCACCGTGGGGGCGCGCGGGTGACGCGGGCGCTCGACGGCGACGTCTCGCCTCAGTTCGCGGCGAGCGCCTCGCTTGGCGATCTTGCGCGGGCGGTGGCCGGCCGCCTGGAGGCGATGCGCCGCGACGACATCGTCCGGCGCATCTGGGCGCGCGACCACACCGTGTGGAAGCCCGACCCGACCGAACTGGCGAACCGCCTCGGCTGGCTCGACGTGACCGAGGAGATGACGCACCGCGTCGACATGCTGCGGTCCATGACCAACGAGCTTATCGGAGACGGCTTCACCACCGCTGTCCTGCTCGGGATGGGCGGATCGAGCCTCGGTCCGGAGGTGCTGCGGGACGTCCTTGGCACACGGGCAGACGGCCTCGAGTTGCACGTGCTTGACTCGACCGACCCCGCTGCCGTGCGTGCGGTGAGCGACTACATCAACACGGACCGAACCGTGTTCATCGTCGCGAGTAAGTCCGGGACGACCGTCGAAACGCTGTCGCACCTCGCGTTCTTCTGGGATCAGGTCCCGGAGGGTAGACACTTCATCGCGATCACCGACCCCGGCTCCTCGCTCGCGAAGCTGGGCGAGGAACGCCACTTCCGTCGCGTCTTCCTCAACGATCCGAACATCGGCGGACGGTACGCCGTGCTCTCGTACTTCGGACTCGTGGAGGCAGCGCTGCTCGGGACGGACCTCGAACGACTGCTGGGCTACGCGCGCGAGATGCGCGCGGCGTGCCTGCCGGAGGCCCCGCTCGAGGACAACCCGGGAGCGTGGCTGGGCGCCGTCCTGGGGGAGGCCGCGCTCGCGGGTCGCTACCAGCTCACGCTGGTGCTGCCTCCGGGCACGCGCAGCCTCGGCTACTGGATTGAACAGCTGGTCGCCGAGTCCACCGGCAAGGAGGACCTCGGCATCCTCCCGGTGGAGGGCGAGCCGCTGGGCACACCCGGCGTCTACTCCGAGCACCGCCTGTTCGTGGCCCTCGGAGAGCACGAGGAGCTCGACGCACTTGCGGCCGCTGGTCATCCCGTCGTGCGGCTGGCGATGGAGGACAACCCGCACGCCCTTGGAACGGAGTTCTTCCGCTGGGAGTTCGCCACGGCCGTCGCGGGCTACGTCCTCGGAATCAACCCATTCGACCAGCCGAACGTGCAGGAGGCGAAGGACGCGGCAAACCGCTTCCTTCGGGGCGAGAGCGACCATGGGCAGCCGCTGGCGCCCTCGACGCTCGACGCCGTGCTCGAGGGAGCAGGGCCGGGCGACTACGTTGCGCTCCTGGCCTACATGCAGCGCACGCCGGAGCTCGACGAGCGCCTGCTGGCCGCTCGACTCCGCCTGAGGGATCGCCTCCGCGTCGCGACCACCTCGGGCTACGGCCCGCGCTTCCTGCATTCCACCGGACAACTGCACAAGGGCGGTCCGGACTCCGGGGTCTTCATACAAGTGCTCGGCGAGGACGGCGAGGACCTGCCGATCCCCGGCCAGTCGTTCACGTTCGGGCAGCTGAAGCGCGCTCAGGCGGACGGCGACCTCGCGGCACTGCTTGCCCGAGGGCGTCGTGCGGCGCGCGTGACGCCTGACGAACTTGACCGCCTGAGCGTGTGGTGACCGGGACATCGAGGACGGGCCGAAGCGGGAGTCGCGCGATGCAGATCGGGATGATCGGCCTCGGGAGGATGGGCGGCGGGCTCGCAGAGCGCCTGCGTCGCGACGGGCACGAGGTCGTCGGCTACGACCGCGATCCATCGCTGACGGATGTCCCCTCCCTGGAGGCTCTCGTGGGTCGACTCGAGAAGCCGCGAATCGTCTGGGTGATGGTCCCGGCCGGCGACCCGACGCAGCAGACGATCGACACGCTTGAGGCACTCCTCGAGGCCGGCGACATCGTCATCGAAGGCGGCAACAGCTTCTTTCGCGACTCCATCCGCCAGGCCGAGGAACTCGCGACGAAAGGCGTCCGCTTCATCGACGCGGGCGTGTCGGGTGGGATCTGGGGTCTCGAGGCCGGCTTCTGCCTGATGGTAGGCGGCGAGCGTGAGACGGTGGCGCACGTCGAGCCGATCTTCCACTCGCTGGTCGAGGAAGGCGGCTACGCACACGTCGGTCCGGTGGGCGCAGGGCACTACACGAAGATGGTGCACAACGGCATCGAGTACGGCCTGCTCCAGGCCTACGCCGAGGGCTTCGATCTCCTCGCGCACGCGGACTTCGAGGCCGACATGCTCCAGATCGCGAGCCTCTGGAACCACGGCAGCGTCGTGCGCTCGTGGTTGCTCGAATTGGCCGAGCGGGCGTTCGAGCGGGACCCGCGGCTCGAGGGCTTGCGCGCCTACGTCGACGACTCCGGTGAGGGACGCTGGACCGTGCAGGAGGCGATCGACCGCGGGGTACCCGCCGGCGTCATCGCCCAGTCCGTCTTCGCCCGCTTCGCGTCGCGCGACCCGAACGCCTTCGGCCTGCGTCTGATCGCGGCGCTGCGCAACGAGTTTGGCGGCCATGCCGTCCGGGAGAGCTGATGACCGGACCTCCGGTGGCAGGCAACAATGAGGGCGGCGGCGGACGTGCTGCCTACACGCTCCAGCCCCCACCTGATCAGGACATCGTGCTCGTCGGGGCGACGGGCGATCTCGCGCGTCGCAAGCTGATCCCCGCGATCTACGATCTGTACCTCGACGGCCTCCTCCCAAACCGCGGACAGATCATCGGCTACGCGCGCAGCGAGGGTGACGACGAGACCTTTCGCTCGCTCGCCATCGAGTCGATCGCCACGTTTGCTCGGCGGCCGCTGTACGACGAAGCCTGGGCCGACCTCCAGCACCGGCTGACCTACATCTCGAGGTCGGAAGGCGGCTTCGCGGCAGTGGCACGCAAGGCCACGCTCCCGCAGCGCATCGTGTTCCTCGCCACACCCCCTTCGGCGGTCCCCCCAACGGTCGAGGAGATCGCTTCGACGGGACTCGCACAGGGCACCCGCCTCGTCGTCGAGAAGCCGTTCGGCTTCGACCTGAAGTCGGCGCGCGAGCTCGATGAGACGCTCCACCGCGATTTCCGCGAGTCGCAGATCTTCCGCATCGACCACTACATGGGGAAGGAAACCGTCCAGAACATCCTCGTGTTCCGGTTCGGAAACGCCCTCTGGGAGCGGGTGTGGAACCGCGACGCCATCGACCACGTGCAGATCACGGTTGCCGAGTCGCTGGGCGTCGAGGGTCGTGGGGCCTTCTACGAAGAGGTAGGGGCGCTCCGCGACATCATCCAGAACCACGCGATGCAGGTGCTATCCCTCCTGACGATGGAGCCGCCGGCTGCATTCGACATGAACGGAATCCGCGACGAGACGATCAAGGTCCTGATGTCGATGCAGCCAGTAAAGCCCGCCGACGTGGTGCGCGGGCAGTACGAGGGCGGCAGTCTCCTCGGCGTTCCCGTGCCGGGCTACCGTGAGGAAGAAGGGGTGACGCCCGGGTCACAAACCGAGACGTACGTGGCCCTGCGCGCCGAGATCGACAACTGGCGCTGGGCCGGCGTCCCGTTCTTCCTCCGGACGGGCAAGCGGCTGCGCCGGCGCGTTACCGAAGTGCAGGTGGTCTTCCGCGACGTGCCCGTGCGGCTCTTCGAGGCTGTCGGCATCGCTCCGGAGGAGGTGCGGCCGAATCGCCTCACCATCCGCATTCAGCCGGACGACGGTATCTCGTTCACCTTCATGGCAAAGGCGCCTGGTCCCGAGATCACGCTGCAACCGGTCCGCATGAACTTCCGCTATAGCGAGTCGTTCATGACCGAGCCCGCCGAGGCGTACGAACGCCTCCTCTACGACGCGATGGACGGAGATGCCATGCTCTTCCTGAGGTCCGACATCGTCGACCGTTCCTGGGAGGTGCTCGAGCCGGTGCTCCACGACATGCCGCCGGTGGTGCCCTACGCCGCCGGCACCTGGGGTCCCCCGGCCGCGGACGAGCTCATCGCGCCGCATCGCTGGAGGATCGACTAGAGACGGACTGACCAGTGGCGATCGAACTGCGTGTGGGAGCCAACCCCGAGGAGGCGACCGCCCTCGCGCTCGAGGTGGTGCGTGCGCTCCGCCCCCGCACGCTCGCGCTTTCCGGCGGGCGCACCCCGCAGGACCTCCACGCCCAAATGGCGACGGTCGACTTCAACTGGAGTGACATCGATGTGTTCTTCGCGGACGAGCGCTGCGTGCCGCCCGACCATGTGGACTCGAACTACCGCCTGGCTCACGAGTCGCTACTGTCGCGCGTGCCCGCTCGCGTCCACCGCATGCGCGGCGAGGACTGCAACGCCGAGGCCTACGAGTCCATAGTGCGTGAGCGCCTCGGAGCGACGCCCGTCCTCGACTTGGCGCTCCTCGGCATGGGCGGCGACGGGCACACAGCCTCCCTCTTCCCGGGTGACCCAGCCCTCGAGGAGCGCGAGCGGCTCGTGCTGCGCGTCGAGCGGCCCGACCATCCGCGTCTCACCCTCACGCTGCCCGTGCTCACGGCGGCGCGTGTCGCCCTCTTCCTCGTCACCGGCGAGGACAAGCGCGAAGCCGTCAGGCAGTTGTTGGACGGCGACGAGTCGATCCCCGCGACGCTCGTGCGGGCTGGTCGCGTCGTGCTGGTGGTCGACCGCGCTGCCGCGGGCAACCGCGGATAGCCTCGCCCGGTCAGGCTTCGCCCAGCAGAGGGTTCGGTTGGGGCGCGATCAGTGCGAGCAGCGAACCACGCGCCAGCCCGAGATCGATCGGCGTCTCACCGACGTAGTCGCCGTCTGCCTGCACTGGCATCGCGCGAGCCGTCTCAATGCGGATGGCCGCAGCCCGGAGGTAATCGAGGCCCGCGGCGCCGTGAGTCGCGTCGCGCTCCAGTTGCCCTCGGAGCGCCCGAGCAGTCAGGGCCAGTCGCCGGCGGATAGCGCCGCCGGAGAAGAGGGCGAGGTCGAGCAACCCGTCGTCCGCGCGCGCGTGGCGCGTCAGGTGGAGCACGCCGCCGTACAACCTCGTGTTACCGGCGACCGCCATGAGTAGGTCGCGCTCGAGCGTACGGTCACCGACGGTGATCTGTGCCGCGATCGCATCGGTGGTGACTGCCTCGAACGCGCCCTTCAGCGCAAACGCGTACCTGCCGAACACGCGCTTCGATCGGGAGGCGTCGAGGGCGCGCACCGTGGCGGCGTCGAACCCCACGCTGCACATCAGCAGGAAGTGCTGGCCGTTCACGATGCCAGTGTCGATGCGCACGGCACGGAGGCGGGTGAGCAGCCTGAGGGCGACTTCCGGGTGGCTCGGCAGGCGGGCCTCGCGGGCCCAGACGTTCGCCGTACCGGCGGGGATGACCCCGAGCGCGGCGTCGCTCCCGGCGAGGCCGTTCGCGACCTCCCGAACGGTACCATCACCGCCGCACGCGACCACGACACCGATCCCCGCGCTCGCGGCCTCGCCCGCGATCCGTGTCGCGTCGCCGGGCGCTGATGTCGTCTCGATGTCCACCGTCCAACCGCTGTCGCGCAGGGGCGCGGCGGCGACTCGCAGCTCCCACTCGTCCAGCGACCGCCTCGCGCGCGGGTTGCGGACGATGAGCAGCGAGCTCCGTTGCGGCTGCACCGTCATGGCCGGGCGATCGGGAGCGACGTGCGTCCGAGCGATGCACCGTCCGAGGCGAGGTCCAGCCAGAGCGCGAGCCCGCCGAGCAGCCCCGAGTCGTCGCCTCCCTCGGAAGCCACCACCTCGGGGATCGACGACATGACCGGCCCCTCGCGCGCGAGGTAGTCGCGGATCGGCCCGAGCAGCAGCTCACCAGCCTGGGCGACACCGCCACCGATCACGACCCGCTGCGGCATAAAGCAGAAGACGAGATTCATCACGCCCACGGCCAGGGACTTCGCGACTCGCTCGAACGCCGCGAGCGCCTCGGGATCCCCGGCACGGGCGCGCCCCGTGAGATTGACGCCATCGTCGCCGCCGAATCGCTCGAGCGCCGAACCCGACCCGAGTTCCTCGACACGACGCTCTCCCTCCGGGCCGTTGAGATCGATCGTGGTCCACCCGATCTCGGCGATCGAGCGTCGCCCGTGGACCAACCGTCCGCCGAGGACAACGCCGCCCCCCACGCCTGTTCCGGATGTGACGTAGACGAGGTCCTCGACGCCGCGCCCGGCACCGAAGTGGTGCTCGCCGAGCGCGCCGAGGTCGACATCGTTGGCCAGGACGACGGGCAGCCCGAGGAGCGTCGCGAGACCCTGCGCTGACAAGTGTCCCTCCCACGCCGGTAGGTTCGGCAGCCGGTAGGGGCGACCGTCGATGTAGGACACAGGGCCCGGAACGCCGACGACCGCGCCCTCGACCGTCACGTCCGCCGCCTCGATGGTCTGGCGAATGGCCCGCACCAACGCCGTAGGATCGCCATCGGGTGTGAGTTCGACGTGACGCGCGCGCGCGGTCCCGTCGTCGGCGAAGACGGCGACTCGCAGCCGCGTCCCTCCGAGGTCCACGACGGCGGCGCCGCGCCCGGTCGCATTCGTCACGCTCGCTCCATCCGCTCCTCATTGCTCTGTCACAGGTTAGCGGCGGTGTCCTCGACCGGTCACGGCGGCGGCGTAGGCCGCGCACCTCACGCGCAATCTCGCGCGTGCTTTGACGGCGATTGCTAATGTGAGTCGCGAGTGAACGCGACGTAGCGAGTCCGGCGACGAGGGGGCCACCCGTGGCGACATCGCGTATGCCCTCCCGCGTGATTGCCTTCATCATGGCCGGCGGCATGGGCGACCGCCTCAGTGTCCTCTCCGAACAGCGGGCTAAGCCCGCGGTGCCGTTCGGCGGCTCGTACCGCATCATCGACTTCGTCCTGAGCAACTGCGCCAACTCTGGCATCACACGAGTGGGCGTGCTCACGCAGTACCTCCCCCGCTCGCTCAACGAGCACATCGCGGGCGGCGGGCCGTGGGGCCTCGATCGCGATGCACCCGATGGCGTCTCGATCCTCCAGCCGTACCAGCGGCGCGGCACCGAGTGGGACTGGTACACCGGGACCGCGGACGCGGTCTACCAGAACCTGTTCGCGCTGCGGGACTACAACGCGGACACCGTCCTCGTACTCGCGGGTGATCACGTCTACGCCACCGACTACCGTCCGATGCTCGACTTCCACCGGGAGCGCGACGCCGATGTCACGCTGGGCGTGACGGACGTGCCGCTCGAGGACGCCTCGCGCTTCGGACTCGTCACGTTGGACGCGGACGACCGCGTCCGCGCCTTCGTCGAGAAGCCCGAACATCCGACGAGCACGCGTGCCTCGATGGGCTTCTACGCCTTCAAGGCGGGCTTCCTCGTCGACATCCTGATCGCGGACGCCGAGGACGAACGCAGCGGCCACGACTTCGGCCACGACGTGCTCCAGCGCGCGATCACTGAGGACGCGCGGGTGTACGGATTCCCCTTCGAGGGCTACTGGCGCGACATCGGAACGGTTGAGGCGTACTGGGCCTCCAGCATGGAACTCCTCGACGACCCGCCCCCGCTCGATTTCAACCAGCCCGGGCGGCGCATCCTCACGAGGGGACACAAGCTGCCGTCCGCCCGCTTCGGCCCGTCCGCCGAGGTGCGCCAGGCGATGGTCGGCAGCGGCAGCGTCATCCACGGCACAGTTGAGCACTCGGTGCTTTCGCCGGGCGTCGTCGTCGAGGCCGGAGCCGTGGTGCGCGACTCCGTGCTGCTGAACGAGGTGCGAGTGGAGTCGGGCGCGATCGTCGAGCGATCGATCATCGACAAGCAGGTGACCATCGGCTGGGGCGCCCGCGTCGGCACAGGCGACGACTTCACGCCGAACCTCGAGCGGCCCGACCTGATCTGGAGCGGAGTGAACGTCATCGGCAAGCGCGCGCAGATCCCGCCTAGGTTCGAGATCCTGCGCAACACCGTCATCGGGCCGATGGTCGCGGAGGAACTGCGCAACAAGACGAGCCTGCCGGTCGGGTCGACCGTGCGCTCGCCACGTGTCAACGACCCCTTGTCGATCTAGCGGGTCACGATGCACCAGCGAGCCACGGAGCAGGAACGCCGGCGAGCGATCGCGGAGTTCCTGCCACGCGTCGCCTCGGGACCGAGCCTCCTCGCGCTCGACTTCGATGGCACGCTCGCGCCATTCCGCGCGGAACGGATGGAAGCGCGCATATCCCCGCAACTGCTGCCGGTGCTGGGCCAACTGAGACGAACCCGAGCCACCCGCCTCGTCGTCGTCTCGGGCCGCCCGATCGCCGACCTCGAGACCATGGTGGAGATCGAGCCCCTGCCGGAGATGTACGGCGTGCACGGCTGGGAGCACCGTCTGGAGGACGGGACCCGGGACGACTGGGTCATCCCGCAGTCCGTCCTCACGTGCGTGGCCGAGGAGTATGCACGGCTGCTCGAGGAGGGCCTGGGCGAACACCTCGAGCGGAAGTCGGCTGCCCTCGCCCTCCATTGGCGCGGGCTCAGCGACGCCGAGCAGGAACGTCTCGAGTCGCGCGTGGGCAGGCGCTGGCGCGATCTGGCTGAAGAAGTCGGCCTCGACCTGCGTCCGTTCGACGGCGGCCTCGAGCTGCGCCACCCCGGACGGAACAAGGGCGACGCCATGCGCGAGCTCCTCGACTCCATGCCGAACGCTCCGGTCGCCTACCTCGGCGACGACGAGACGGACGAGGACGCCTTCCTCGCGCTCCTTGCCGCCGGCGGGCGCGGGCTGCCGATCCTCGTCTCGGAGCACGACCGCTCCACCGCCGCGCTGGCGCGGCTCAACTACCCCGAGGTACTCGTGTTCCTGCAGGAGTGGCTCCAGGCGGCGGAGTCACGCAGTGACTGACGCGGCGAGCCGTCGTCTCGTCGTCATCTCGAACCGGGTGCCTCCACCGCCCGATCCCAACACGCCCCCGCCGGCCGGTGGCCTGGTTGCCGCCGTGCTTCCGGCGCTCGAGCAGGCGGGCGGGCTCTGGTTTGGCTGGAGCGGCCGCGAAGGCACTGCCCAGTCCACTCCGGTCCGGCGCACCGAGCACAACGTCGAGTACGCGACGATCGACCTCTCCCCCGAGGAGATCCGCGGCTTCTACGAGGGCTTCAGCAACAGCGTCCTCTGGCCACTGCTGCACGGCTTCCTCGACCGCGCGGACATCGAGCCCGGCTACCACGACACCTGGCTCGAGGTGAATCGGCGTTATGCGCGCGAGGTGGCGGAGCTCTGCGAAGACGGCGACGTCATCTGGGTGCACGACTACCACCTGCTCCCACTCGGCTCGGAGTTGCGGCGCCTGGGATGGGAGGGCGCGCTCGGCTACTTCCACCACATCCCGGTAAACGAGGAGGGCTGGCGTCTCGTCCCCGGCGCCGAGGCCATCGCGGAGTCCCTCGCCGCATACAACCTCGTGGGAGTCCAAACCGAGCGCGACGCCGCGACCCTTCGACGCCTCGCGCCCGGCGCACGGATCGAGGCGCACCCCATCGGCATCGACCCCGAGCGCGTACGTGCCTCGGCGGCGCGTCACCCGGGCGATCCATTCGAGGAGTACCGGCGCGGGAGGCAGGTGCTCCTCGGTGCGGACCGCCTGGATTACAGCAAGGGCATCGGCCAGCGGGTCGAGGCGTTCGAGCGGTTGCTGACGCGCTCGGCAGACGCACGCGTTGGGGCAGTCCTCGTCCAGTGGGCGGCCCCGTCGCGGACCGGCATCGCGGAGTATGCCGCCGAGCGCGCTGCCATCGAGCGCCTCGTCGACCACGCAAATGAGTCGCACGACGGCGAGCCGGTGCGCTTCGAGCTGACCACGCTGCCACTGGAGACCGTCGCCGCCGGCCTCCGCGACGCGGAGGTCTGCCTCGTGACCTCGTTCTCGGACGGGATGAACCTCGTCGCGAAGGAGTACGTCGCTCTCCAGCGCCCTGAGCGGCCCGGCGTGCTCATCCTCTCCGATGGTTGTGGCGCTGCCGAGCGGATGCGTGAGGCGCTGATCGTCCCTGCTGGTGACGTCGAGGTACTCGAGGCAGCGATGGAGCAGGCGCTCGCGATGCCGCTTGAGGAGCGCCGGCAGCGCTGGGCGGCGCTGAGTTCAGGGGTCGAGGCGAACACGGTGCACGAGTGGCGGCGACGCTACCTCGAAGCGCTCGCGTCAGCCGCGGCGGAGCGAACGAGCGGCTAGCTGAGGCGCGCCGCGAGGAGCGCGAGCGGCGTCCAGAACCCCGCTACGGACAGGACGACGGCGATCGCCGTGCCTCGAAGAAGGCGTCCCCGCGGCTCCAGGACGATAAGTTGCCCCGACAAACGTTCGGCTACGGTCGGGCGCGGACGCTGGGGCGGTTCGTAGAGTCGTTGGGCAGCCATGACGCTGCTCCTCTTACTGAGATCATCTCACTGAGGGGAACAGCGTGGCCCGGATCGACCTGATCGCGTATCGGGGATTGCCCTAACGTTGCGGATGCAACGGGCTTCCGAAGGTCATCCTAAGGAGCGGCGGGTTGCCCCGCGATCTCGGCGCTCTCCGCGTCGACCGGCAGGTCGAACGCTTGCGCGAGCAGTTCGTAAGACCTGAGGCGGTCCGCGTAGTCGTGAGTGATGGTCACGACGATCAACTCGTCGGTCTCGTACTCCGCGGCGATCGCAAGCAGGCCCTCGCGGACGCGTTCGGGGCTCCCCTCCAGCGAGAGGCTCTGCTGGTACCTGATGTAGTCGAGCTCGGGCTCGGAGTACGCGGTATTGAGCGCGTCCTCGATGGTGGGTACGCCGGGACTGGACCGGCCCTGCTGACGCCGCAATCGCATCAGATGGCGGCTCATGCCGATGCGGTGCGCCTCCTCGTCGGTTTCCGCGACGAGCGCGGACACCCCGACGGTGACGCGCGGCTCGCTGAGCCACGGCGAAGGCTTGAAGCGCTTACGGTAGTCCGCCACCACCCGTGGCCCGCCGTCCGGGCTGATGAACTGCGCGAACGAGAACGCGAGGCCCAGCTCCGCAGCAAAGTGAGCGCTGTCCCACGATGAGCCCAGGAGCCACGTCTCCGGCACGCCGGGTCCTCGAGGCGACGCGCGCACCGCCGAGAACGGGTGCCCCTCGGGCAGGTCGCCCACGAGGTAGCCAACAGTGTCCGCGACCTGCTGCGGGTACGCCTCAAGCGGCAGAGCGCCGGGGCCGTTGCGCAGCGCGGCAGCCGTCAGGCCGTCGCTGCCCGGAGCGCGTCCGAGCCCGAGGTCGATGCGTCCCGGGTGCAGCGTCTCGAGCATGCGGAAGGTCTCGGCGACTTTCAGCGC
Source organism: uncultured Dehalococcoidaceae bacterium (assembly GCA_964479165.1). Lineage (GTDB taxonomy): Bacteria > Chloroflexota > Dehalococcoidia > UBA2979 > UBA2979 > CAYZJO01. The sequence goes on along the minus strand of CAYZJO010000001.1, from coordinate 842,923 downwards.
GGCGTAGTGCGTGAGCATCACCCCGCCGGACCCGACGCGGATGCGCGAGGTGACTGCAGCGATCTGTGCGATCAGGATCTCGGGGCTGGCGCTCGCGAGGGTGCTGCTGTTGTGGTGCTCCGCGAGCCAGTAGCGCGTATACCCGAGGCGATCCGCCGCCTTTGCGAGTTCGATCGTCGCGAGGACGGCCTCGCGCGCCGTGCCCCCCGCGCGGATCGGTGACTGATCGAGGATGCTGAGTTGCATGAGCCGCCCCCGCTGCGCCTCATCCTAACGCGGAGGCGGCTTCAGGCGAACTGGCGCGGGACCGCGCCACCCGCGAGACTGCCACGAGTGACATCCCCCCTGACAGCGATCGCGAGCTCACGCGGCCTCGCACGGGCGGCCGCCTACGCCGCGATCGCCGCGCTACTTCTCGTGGTGACGGTCGTCCTCCCGGCAACCGGCGCCTTCGACCTGCCGGACGCCGGCTTCGAGGTGCTGCCCACCACCGAGGCCACCGTGATCTCGATCGAGGAGGTCGAGCGCTTCGAGTCTGCAGGCCGAACGGTCGTGAACGAGCGCATCGAGGTCGCCCTCGACGGTGGGGAGCGCACGGTGATCGACGTGACGCGCCGCCTCGACGACCTCGTCGGGATCGACCCGCAACCCGGCGACCTGGTGCTGCTCTCGATCTCGGAGACGCCGGAGGGGCCGCGTTACTTCATCTCCGACCACGTGCGGCGCTTCCCGCTCTGGGTGCTCACGCTCGCGTTCGCTGGTGCGGTGCTCGCGATCGGCCGCTGGCACGGACTGGCGTCGCTCGTCGGACTGGGCGCGTCATTCCTCGTCATCGTGCGGTACATCGTGCCCGCGATCCTCGCCGGATTCGACCCATTGATGATCGCGATCACGGGTTCGATGGTGATCATGTCGACAACGCTCTTCATCGCACACGGTGTCGGATGGAAGACGGTCGTGGCTCTCGCCGGGACGACCGCCGCACTGCTGTTGACGGCGCTGCTCGCGGGGTTCGGCATCGGCTTCGCCAAACTGACGGGTATCGCGACCGACGAGGCGGCCACGCTCCAGATCCTGTCGACCGGGACGATCGATGCCCGCGGGCTGCTGCTGGGCGGCATCATCATCGGCGCGCTGGGGGTGCTCGACGACGTCACGATGGCGCAGGCCTCGTCCGTCTTCGAATTGCGGCGCGCGAACCCGCTGCTCGGCACGCGCGAGCTGTACCACCGAGGCATGCGCGTCGGCCGTGATCACATCGCCTCGACGGTGAACACGCTCGTCCTGGCCTACGCCGGCGCGTCGTTGCCGCTGCTCATCATCCTCGCGTCGGGCGCCGAGCCACTCGGGACGCTGGTCAACCGAGACGTGATCGCGACGGAGGTTGTCCGGACGCTCGTCGGGAGCATCGGCATCGTGGCGGCGGTTCCGATCACCACAGCGCTCGCCGGGCTCGCGGCTGGGCGGCTCGCCCCGGGAACGACTGAGCCGGCGGTCGCGACGAGTGGTGACACCCGCCTCGAGCCGCCGGCCCGGCGTTGACTCGCATTCAAGTCGCGGTGCAGCCCCTACGCCGTGACGGGCGTGTGCTCCCGCGCGAACTCGAGGATCTCGTCGAGGACCTCGGGGTGCTCACCGGTGACGCCGTGCTCGGCGCCCTCGATGGCACGGTACGTCACGTTGGACATGCCCTCGACGAGTTCATCCCAACCGGCGTTCGGGAAGACGGTGTCGCCCGTGCCGTAGACCACGAGGACCGGCATCGCGAGGTTCTTGAACCAGTCGGTGGCGTCCCAGTCGGCATAGGCGGAGTACGTGCGCAGCTCGCTGCCGTACTTCGCGATGCGCTCCTCGCGCGGGACCTGTGCCAACTGCGCCTGGATCGCCGCGCGACGCTCGGCGCGCTGCTTCTCCTCTTCCTCGGACTGCGCCGGGCGCGCCGCGGCGAAGAGGTTGAGGCCAACCGTGCCACCCTCGCGCCGTGCCTCGTAGGCCGCCTCGACGCCCTGCGACTCCATGATGCCGATGCGCTCCTTGAGCTTGCCGAGGAGGTCCGGATCCCGCGAGAGCCACGGCGCCGAGTCGACGACGACGAGACTCGCGGCCGCGTCGGGGTGCTTCAGGCCGAACGCGATCGTGATCTGGCCGCCGGCGCTCGTCCCCCAGACGTGCGCCTTGTCGTGCCCGAGGTGTCGCAGCAGCTCGCGGATGTCGTCGGCGAACTGCACCATCGTGTGCTGCGTCTCGGGGAAGCCCGAGCGGCCGGACGAGCGGCGGTCGTAGAGGATCACCTGGAAGTGCTGGGCGAACTTGTCGACCCAAGCCGGGACGTTGCCGCCCTGCCCCGTGCCCAGCCCTCCGAAGCCGCCGTGCACGAAGACCAGCGGGAACCCGCTGCCGTGCGTCTCGTAGTAGATGTCCGTGCCGTTGATTGGCGCAGTCGGCATCGCGTCACCCCTCCCTGAGGCGCGGCGGACTGCGGTGGACACTGCGTCCGTGATGCCGCCGCCAGCCGATTATCCGCCAGCGACGCAAGGCTCGAAGGCCAGCAGCCGCCGCCCCGGGAGCAGAACCACGTGTGTCCGTCGGCACGTCCCCACTCCGGGTCCGGTCCCCTCCCCTCGGGGGAGAGGGCCAGGGTGAGGGTCCCGCTACGATCGTCCTCGATGTTCCGCGACGACTCGATAGTGCGCCGCATCAACGGCGAGTCCGCGCTGTTGCTCGGAGGCGGGCGCGCGCTGCTGATGCAGCTGGCGCATCCCCTCGTGGCCGCCGGCGTCGACCAGCACAGCGGCTTCGAGGGTGACCGCCTCGGGCGGCTGCTGCGCACGCTGCGCCCGACGTACGCCATCGTCTTCGGCGACGAGCGGCAGGCACGTAGTGCGGCGGCCGGCATCCGACATGCTCACGACTACGTCTCCGGCCCCGGCTACACGGCGAACGACCCTGCCCTGCTGCTCTGGGTGCACGCCACGCTCGTCGACAGTTCGCTGCAGGCGTATCGACGCTTCGTGCGCCCCCTCTCACATGCCGAGGCCGAGCGCTACTACCTCGAGATCGCGGACATGGTGGAGCTAATCGGGCTGCCCGCCTCCGCACTCCCGCCCGACCTCGACGCCTTCGATGCTTATGTCGCGGGCATGGTCGCGACCCTCGAGGTGGGTGCGGTCTCGAGGCGGCTCGCTCGCGCCGTCTTCGCCCCGGACCTCTGGCTCGGCCCGGGGCTGCAGAGCGCAGCCTGGTTCACCGCCGGACTGCTGCCGCCTCGTCTCCGCGAGGCGTACGGCCTCCGGTGGACCGCCATCGACGCGCGCATGCTGGCGGCACTCGAGGCGGCCTCGCGCGCGGCGGTGCCGCGACTGCCGGTCCCGCTGCGGCGCCCACCGGCGCTGGTCATGCCTCCGAGGCCACACGGCGAGGTAGTCGCGCCGATTTCGCAAGTGATAATCTCCCCCAACCGATGAACGAGTCGCTGACCCCCGCGGCAGGAAACTCGGGACGCCTCATCGAAGTACCGTCAGAGCGCGGGCCGATCTCGTGCGCGCTCCACATGCCCTCGAAGTCAGCCGCTGGCAGCGCCGCCGTGATCATGGTCGGAGGCGGTGACGGCGGGCTCGACGGTCCGTCTGCGCTGTACCCCGACCTTGCCGAAGACCTCGCCGGCATCGGCATCGGCACGCTGCGCCTCGACTTCCGCGACCACCGGTTTCCCGGCATCGTCGAGGCCGGCGTCCACGACGTCCGCGCGGGCCTCGAGTACCTCGCATCCGAGGGCGTGCAGCGCGTCGGACTCCTCGGCCACTCCTTCGGCGGCGCGGTCATGATCGAGGCAGCTGTGCAGACGAAGGGCCGCGCGCCACGCGTGGCGGCCGTCGCCACGCTCGCGACGCAGACCGCGGGGGCGCAGCGCGTCGGGCTGCTCGCGCCCATCCCGACGCTGTTCATCCACGGACTCGCGGACCAGCGCCTCCCCGCCGATTGCTCACGCCTCCTCTACGAACGCGCCGGCGACCCGCGCCGCCTCGAGCTCCTCGAGGGCGCCACCCACAGCCTGCGCCAGGTGCGGGAGGAGGTGCGTGCGCTGGTGGTGGAGTGGCTCGCGGAGCAGCTCGGGGTGACGCGGGGGAGCCACCTGAGGCTCTACGAGTGAGGGGCACTGAGACGGTTCAGCGCATCGGAGATCGAATAGCTGTCTCGCGAGAGCGCCTATTCTCCTACGAGCGCGACGCACGCGGAGAGCGAAGGACCGTGTCGCACGTCCGTCTCGGGGCGTGGAGTAGATTGAACACGGAGCCCCGTGACGACCCAGGAATCAGAGGCTTTCTCGACGTCGATTTCCTCGATCCAAGACGTCGGGACGCCGCCAACGATATCCCCTTCGAGATGGTGCTGATAGACGCGGACCACGAACGACATTGCGTCGTCCCGGGACTCGAGCACATCGAGTTGATAGTCGAACCAGCAGTAGCGGCTCCGGGGAAAAAGCCGCGCGTCCGACGACCCAGCGATTGCATGCTCTAGGAGGTCGTCGCTGAGAAGATCGAAGACGATCTCGGTGATCTGAGCACGCCTTGCTTCCATGAGCAGAGTAACGGCAACGGATGGCGTATGCGACATGGCGTCCGGTGGGGTGGGGGGCAAATCGCCTTCTAGAACTCGTACGCGCCCATCAGAGATCGACGTGGCGACCTCCTTCAGATCGCTAGCAGAGGGGCCAAACAATCGGGCTCCATCCGAGGCATAGACGGAACCCAGACACGGATCGCGGAAGTACGCGCTCCTTCCTTCGAAGGGGACCTCGGTCTCCCACTGCAGCAAGCACTGCGAGGACGGGTCGCGCGCATCGAAAGCCACAACGTCGGCGGGGCCGGATCCGCCGACAGTGCCCAGGAACAACGCGTACCGAACCTCGCCGCTGTGTCCAACCACTGCAAGAACGTCGGCATCGAGGACTTCCTGCACCGACGCTACGTCTAGTTCGTCGCCCCGAGCAGAACACGCAGATGCTATGACCACCACCAATAGCGCAGTCAGTGCATTTCGAAGATACGCAGCGAGATTGGCGGCGACTTTGCGAGTTATGGCGGGACTTCACCCTCATAGTGATACGACGTGAATGAAACCGTCGATGGGTCTTTCCACGTGTGAGTCGCATTGACTCGGTATTTAGGGGAGGGTGCCATTGGTGGGAGCCCATGGCCGCCCGTCCAGTACAAGCCTGTGTCGTTGGAGTTGAACCACGTCGCCCCACCGTGTGAAGCCCGGAGAGTCCACGAGGCTCCCCCGTTGGTACTCGTCCAGCTCTGGATGCTGGTAACGGAGATCTGGTCGAACGTAGCCGACCCGGATGGAGTGCCGTGAGAACGACCACCGCCCTTGGTGCAGCAGGTCGAATACCAGTCCCAGCCGTGCGTCCACTGGAGCGTACCTATGCCCCAGGTGCCTGTATGAGTCCAAGTTTGAATCCAAGCTCCAGCCGGATTCGCCGTACTCAGAGCGAAGGCTGCGACGATCACAACAAGAAGGGAAGTGGACCACCGTTGAATCATGACGACTCCTTGGTGATTCGGGAGCGACTACCGCGCAATAAGAGCCGACTCGAGGACGGCGTGGATATCTGCATCGTAAGACCTGACGACGGCAAGCAAGTCGCCGACCCGGAGGAAGGCTAGCGAACTGCCATCCAGCCCGTCCGCTATCCAAGCGTCCAGTTCTCGACCATCCGCGAGAGTCACGGTCTCGACGCGTGAGTTCACCCAGTCGGCTATCGACCGGCGTACTTGCTCGTCGAACGACGGAGACCGACTCTGCATGACCAGAGCATGTCCAGTATTGAGCTGCACCAGCGAGGAGTAGGCACCGTTCAGCAGCGCAGCAAGTCCGACACCGCTCGCGGACGGCAAATCCGCCTCGCTCAACGCGCCCGCGCTGTGAGACTGGGTGGCCGCGTCGATCTGTAGGAGGCCGGAAGGCAGCGCCGCAACAGTTGCGACCTCCGTGGCCGCAGTGGGACCGTGCGTGCGGAGATCATGAACAACAGTCAACGGCGGCCCAGACAGCAAGAAAGTGCCATCGGCGTCGTCCAAGTCGCGAATCTCGAGACTCGTGACCTCCCTCCGCTCGATCAGCGCCTCGGCGCCTTCGCGTATCTCCACAGTTTCATCGAGAAGTAGGAGGCCCTCGGCGGAAACGACGACCCTGTTCTCGAGCACCACCCCAGACGACGAACCAAGATCACGGACGAACTCGCGGCCGGCCAGGCCAGCGACAGTTCGTTGGCCCAACTCAACGAAATCACGGTTAAGCAACTCCTCGTCCTCGACGAGGACTGAAAGCGGTTCCGTGTCGTCGACTAGCTCGATCGCCGTAATGTAGTTGCGATTCCGCACGACCCCGAGGACATCGTCGTACAGACCCTCTTGCAGCAGCCTGCCTTGAAGGTCGAGTTCCCGAACGTGGACCCTTACCGCTAGCCCACCTCTTCCCACCTCGATCGTGTCGTGCTCCCGAACGGCTGTGGGAAAAGCCTCACGATCAAGGTGGTAAGGGTCCGCTGGCTCCGGAAAGTCAGGTGGAGGCCGGTGAATCTCGACGGTCTGCGAGATAAGGACGTTCTCTAGAAACGCAGATGATGCGCGGGTTTCGTTCAGACCGATCCACATCAGCGTGAGAAGCGCGGAAGAGATAAGCCCAGCGAAAAGGACGAATCGAGGACGGCCTAGTCGGTGCATCCCTGCCTCCGAGTTCAGCTAATCGAGCAAGTAGCCGAATACAGCCGTGTCGCATTCCAAGTCGTGTGGCGCGCACTCTAGCAGGCTCGCCCACGCCTGCAAGTCAAGCGTGATCGTTCGTACCGCCACCCCAAGCGCAGCGAGGGTCCAACTGACCTAACGTAAGGCTTCTGAAGAAGAGGCCCGGCTCGCGCCGGGCCTCCGTCCTCACTCCGAGCGTCGACAGCTACCCGCGAGGCAGGCCCAGGCCGCGCGTAGCGATGACGTTGCGCTGGATCTCCGAGGTGCCACCGGCGATCGTCGCCGACACCGTCGAGAGGTACATGCGCGACCAGCGGCGCTTCATCGGCGTGTAGGTCGTGTCGTTCTCGTCGAAGAGGCCGCCGTAGAGGCCGAGCGTCTTCGTCGCGGTGCGAGCGATGCGCTGGGACAGCTCCGTGTTGAACATCTTGGCCATCGAGGCCTCGTAGTTCGGGATCTGCCCGGCCGCCTGCATCGAGACGACGCGGTACGACATGTTCTTCGCGACCTCGGCCTCGGTGTAACGGTCCGCCAGCTCGGCGCGCGCGCCGGCATTGCGGCTGATCGTCGAGCGACCGCTGCCCGCCTTCTCCTCGTCGACCAGGAAGTTCTTCAGGGCGTCGAGCGTCTGCTTCTGGCCGACCGACTGGCCGATGGACGAGCGCTCGAAGTCGAGGTGGGTCGCGCCGACGTACCAGCCGCGGTTGATCTCACCGATCGCGTTGCGGACGGGAACGCGCACGTCCTCGAAGAAGACCTCGTTGAAGCCGGAGGCCTCGGACATCTGCTTCAACGGGCGGACGCTGATGCCCGGCGACGTCATCGGCAGCAGGAGGTAGGTGATGCCGCGGTGCTTCGGGGCGTCCGGGTCGGTGCGCACGAGGGCGAACATCATGTTCGCGAGGTGGGCGCCGGAGGTCCAGATCTTCTGCCCGTTGATGACGAAGTCGTCACCGTCGCGGACCGCGCGGGTCTGGAGCGAGGCGAGGTCGGAGCCCGAGCCCGGCTCGGAGTAGCCCTGGCACCAGCGGGACTCGCCGGTGACCATCTTCGGGAGGTACTCCTTCTTCTGCTCCTCAGAGCCGTGCACCATGATCGTGCTGCCCACGTCGGGGACGCGCATCATCGGGGCGCGGGCCTCGGTGAACTCCTCGTTGAGGATGAACTGCTCCATGGTGGAGAGCGCCGCACCGCCGAGGTCCTTCGGCCACATCGGCGCGATCCAGCCCTTCTCGACGAGGGCCTCGCGCCACTGCTTCATGGCAGCGCGCTTCTCCTCCGGGTCCTCCTCGTCGAAGGACCGAACTTCCTCCGGCTTGTAGATCAGCTCCGCGGGGAGTCGGTCCTTGATGAACTCACGGACCTCGGCGCGGAACGCCGCCTGTTCGGGGGAGTCGGCGAAGTCGACCATCTAACGTCCTTCCTCCGCCGCCCTCGCGACGGGACCACGCGCGTACTCGTGCGCGGGAGATTCTACACCGCGGCGCGGCCTCGTCGGGGCCCGGGTCACGCAGACGGCGCCCATCGCTCGATCGCCAGCAGTCCGAGGATCAGCGTCCCGAAGATGGCGAGCGCGAGCGCATCGTTGAACAGGAACTTCTGGTCGTAGACGACCGCGAGCACCAGCGCCCCCAGGAGATACAGCGCCATTACCGCGACGATGTGCCGCACGCCGACGCGCCCGAGCAATCGCGCGACCGCGCCGCGCTCGCTGTCAGGCGCCATCGAGCGCTCCCGACGTTTCGCCGTCGTGGGATCGAAGTCGTCGAAGGGCGACGGCTCCCCCTCGACGATCTTGAGGACGGGCAGGTCGAAGCGCTTGAGCGCCTGCTGGTGGACGTCCTGAGCGAGCCACCTCGAACGCCCCTGCGCGAGCGTCGAGAGGACGATCACGTCGTGGTCCTCGGGGTGCTGGCGCAGCTCATCCTCGATGGCGAGGATCGGCGAGGCGTCACCGACGCGGACGGCGCGCACCCGCAGGCCGGCGTCGCCGAGCATCCGGCGAGCCTCCTCGCCGCGTTCCTCTGCGATCGCTCGCGACTCGCCCTTCTCCCAGGTCAACAGGTGGTTCACCGGGGTCGCCGGGACCAGGAGCGAGAACTCGGCGCTGCGGTCCTTCGCAGCAAGTTCGCGCAGTCGATCCAACAGCGACTTGCCGGTGGCCGTCTGGTGCGCAACAACGAGGTATCGAGGCACTCGGCGCCTCCTCTTCGTGCAACGCCGCTCACTCGTCGAGCGGGAGCGCGGCAGGAGAGCGGCTGCTTGTATTACCTGTGGCATTGTACGCGCGCTGACAATGCAGCGCCGCCCCGGTAGCCGATCCTCAGGTGCGCGCCGTCCGCTCCTGCCGCAGGTAGCGGAGCGCGAGAAGCACGAGCGTGAGGCCGGTAATCGGTAGCACGAAGCCGAGCATCGTGACCGAGAACGGCCCGAGCATCGCACTCTCGGTCGCATCGAATAGGAGGTAGGCCACGTAACCGGCGTACATTGCCAAGAACAGCAGTCCGTTCCACCTCGTGATGATGTAGCCCGTGAAGAAGATGGGCAGGCACGCCACGGCCACCGCCACCATCACCGGGATGTCGACACGCTGGGCGCTCTCGGCAACTGCGACTCCATCCGGAGCCACGAGGCCGGAAAGTCCGAGCACAGCGAGGATGTTGAAGATATTGCTTCCCACCACATTCCCGACTGCGATGTCGCGCTCGCCCCGGATGCTCGCGACCACCGACGTCGCCAGTTCAGGCATCGATGTGCCGGCCGCGACGATAGTGAGTCCGATGACCAGGTCGGAGACGCCCAGCGCCTCCGCGATCTCAACGGCGCCGTCCACGAACCAGCGCGCACCGAGAACGAGCAGGACGAGCCCAACGGCGACCCGCAACAGGTCGAAGACCACCCGACCGCCGGACCGGTCGGTCTCGCCGAACTCCTCCTCGTACTCCTCGGCGACTTGCTTGCTCTCCCGCCGGCTCGATTGGATGGCGAACCACGTGTAGGCAAGGATGCCGGCGAACAGGATCGCCCCATCGATCCGTCCGATGTTGTCGTCCAGCGACATCAACAGCAGCAGGATCGAGACCCCGATCATCAGCGGCACGTCGAGGCGGACCAGCTGCTGCGAGACGACGAGCGGCGCCACGATCGCGGCCAGGCCAAGGATGAACAGCACATTGAAGATGTTGCTGCCGACGACGTTCCCGACCGCCACGTCTGCGTTCCCGGAGAACGACGACGAGACGCTCACGGCAAGCTCGGGCGCGCTTGTACCGAAGGCGACGACCGTCAGTCCGATGACCAATGGCGAAACGCCAATGGTCGCGGCCAGGCGCGACGCCCCCCGCACCAGTGACTCCGCGCCGACGACGAGCAGGACCAACCCGACCACGAACAGTACGGTCGTCAGCGCGTCCATGCGGTCCTCTCAGCGGTGACACGGGGCGTTCGCCGATTCAACCACGGGGGGCGCTCAGGTGCCACGAGCATCATGTCCGGTGAGGCAACGGTCTTGCGCCTCTGTGTAAGGTGCAGGCACCACCACCCAGAGAGGACGGTAATGACTGAATCAACGACGGATGGAAGCCGCTGGACGTTCCTAACGAACCACGGCGCCGCGCTCATTCACGTGGCTCGAAACCCGGACTCGACGATTCGCGAAGTGGCGGACGCCGCCGGAATCAGCGAACGCGCGGCCGCACGCATCCTCCGCGACCTGCGCGTTGGGGGATATCTCGTGGCCACGAGGATCGGCCGGCGCAACGCGTACCACCTCGACCTCGAGCGAGAGTTGCGTCACCCCGTAAATCAGGGCTGGACCGTGGCGGACCTGCTCGGCGGCATCGTTGAACTCGACGAGCTCGCACGGGCTTCGCGCCGGACCGCCTGACGCGTCCCCGCTACCTCGAGGACGTCCGCGCAGATCCGCGGTACTCGTACACCCGCACGTCGCCCGCATCGTGCAGCAGCCGATAGTCGGGCGACCGTGCAAGCGAGGCCTCCAGGACATCGCAGCAGGAGGACAGGCGCTGTTCGATCGAAGTCGAGTTGTCTGTCAGGCCTCGGAGACTCGGACCGGCTACGTAGACGTGCGTGAAGGGAGCGTCGTACGCAGCGCTCCACTCCGCGAGACAGCCGGCCGCTTGCCGGCCGCAGCGCGCGAGGTCTTCGTAACGCTCCTCAACTTCGGGGAACGGTACAGAGAGCCACTCGTACCCCTGCGGCGTCGCCACGCTCGTGCGCTGCGCGATGGCGGGGAACCACTCGGCGCTGCGATCCTCTGCCCAGCGCAGGGCATCGCTGAGGACGACGAAGCGGCTGTCCTCCGGAGTCTCGGTCGCCACCCACTCCATCGCGGCCCGCTCCTCGACTGACAGTTGGGTCGTCGCGGACCACGCGAGGACCTCGCGCGTCGTTGCCGCAGCCGTAGCGGAGAACATCGAGTACGCAAGCACCATCACGAGGAAGGCGCCGGCCACCCGCTCGGCGCGGCGCCGCCCAGCCTCCGTCACCGCCTCCACCCTCGCGACGCTCGTTCGCAGCGCGGGCAGCACGATCCCGTCGAGCGCGAGCGCCGCGAGCAGCGCGACCGGCACACTCGCGAGCGTCGGCGCCTTGCGCGGATCGAGCACGAAAATCGCCACGACCCACGCGGGCAAGAGCCACCACCGCCGCGCGGCGCAGGTGAAGAGTCCGAGCACTGCGAGCACGGGGATGAAGTCGAGCAGCGGTGCCTCACCGAAGTCGAAAATCAGTAGGCGGAAGACGGTAAGCGGCGACCAGTCGCCGGTCTTCAGCGCCGCCTCGAACGGCTCGACACCGTGCATCGCGAACAACGCCAGCCACCACGGCGCGGTAATCGCCGTTACCACGACCCCGATGACCGCCGTTGCCGCGACCTTGCCTCGGAAGTCATCACGGTGGAAGGCCAGCAGGAGCGCTGCGCTGTACACGGTGAACCACCCCATCTCGAGGTGACTCAGGATCGCGAGTGAGGCAAGCAAGGCGGCCGGCACGATCGCGCGACGCGAGCCGCGGACGTAGACGTCGTAGAGGAACGCGAGCGCCAGGACGGCGAAGAACATCCCGAGCGAACGTGTCAGGCCGCCGCCCATGATCTCCCAGTTGTACGCCCTCGGGATGAAGGCGAACGCGAACGTCGCCAGCACCGCCGCCTCGTGACCGCCGAGGAAGCGGCGTGCAAGCGGATAGAACACGGCCAGAGTGGCGATCGACACAAGCACCGGCAGCCACACGAGCGCGCGAAACACATCGAAGCCGGGCAACATCGAGACGAGCGCACCGAGATAGAAGCCGAGGGGCGGGTAGGCGAAGGGGATGTCCGCACCGTTGTAGGTCGTGTACGCGGGGAGTGCGAAGCCCGCCGCTTTCAGGTCCTCGATCATGACCGCGAACATGCCGCCGTCATTCACGGGGAAACCGCCGGTCGCCGGGAGGACGCGCACGAGCGCACCAGCGACCACCGCGCTCCCGACAGCCGCGAGGGACCCGACATCGAGGCGCGAACGAGGAGCGGCAGCGGGCTCGGCTTCGGACTCGTCGATCCAGCGGGGTTCGGCGACCATGCGCACTCCTCGGCCCAACCTCTCCGACGCTAGGGATTCGACGTGTCGCCGGCACTCGGGGAGCTCCCTAAACCCGGTTGAGAGGCCTTCGGCTGAGGCGTACACTCGTGCTTCGCACGCATGTTCGGGGATGAGGTCGGCGACGAGGGCGGCGGGGTGAGCGACGCCAACGACGCACTGAGCAACTTCCATCCGGCCGTTCGGACCTGGTTCGAGCGGCGCTTCGGCGCGCCCACCGACGCCCAGCGCGAGGGCTGGCCGCAGATCCGCTCGGGCAGCAACGTCCTCATCTCCGCGCCGACCGGCTCAGGCAAGACGCTGACCGCCTTCCTCGCCGGCATCGACGACCTCGTGCATCGAGGCGAGCGCGGGGAACTCGAGGCGGCGACGGCCATCCTCTACATCTCGCCGCTCAAAGCGCTCGGCAACGACATCCAGCGCAACCTCGAGACGCCGCTCGAGGAGATCCGCGCTGTTGCCGAGGAGCTCGGCTACGACCTCCCCGCGATCACGACGGCGGTGCGTACCGGCGACACGCCCTCCTCCGAACGCGCCTCGATGGTGCGCCGTCCCCCGCACATCCTGATCACGACGCCTGAGTCGCTGTACCTGCTGCTGACCGCCGAGCGCGGCCGCGAGACGCTGCGACACGTCCGCACCGTCATCGTCGACGAGGTGCACGCCCTCGCGCGGGACCGGCGCGGTTCGCACCTCGCGGTCTCGCTCGCACGCCTCGACCACGTCGTGACCGATGTCGAGCGCGGTGGACTCGGGACGCGACCGACGCGCATCGGCCTGTCCGCGACCGTGCGGCCCATCGAGGAGATCGCGCGCTACCTCGTCGGCGCGCGAGAGAGCGGCGAGGACGGTCGCCCCGACTGCACCATCGTCGACCTGGGCCACCAGCGCGACCTCGAACTCGCGGTCGAGGTGCCGCCGACGGACCTCGAGGCGGTGATGTCCTCGGAGCAGTGGGGCGAGCTGTACGACCGCCTCGGCGAGTTGGTCACCGCGCACCGCACGACACTGATCTTCGTGAACACGCGCCGCACGGCGGAGCGCATCCAGCACCACCTCGCGCAGCGCCTCGGTCCCGAGGCTGTCGCGAGCCACCACGGCAGCCTCTCCCGCGACCGCCGTCTGCGCGTCGAGCGGAAGTTGAAGGAAGGCGAGCTGCGCGCACTCGTGGCGACGGCGTCCCTCGAGCTGGGCATCGACATCGGCAGCATCGACCTCGTCTGCCAGGTCGGCTCGCCGGGCAGCATCGCGACGTTCCTACAGCGCGTCGGCCGCTCGGGCCACGCGCTCGGCCTGAGGCCACACGGCCGGCTCTTCGCCACGACACGTGACGAGCTGATCGAGTGCGCCGCGCTCGTCCGAGCGGTGCGCGCCGGACGCCTCGACCGCATCGTCCAGCCGGTCGCGCCGCTCGACGTGCTGGCGCAGCAGGTCGTCGCGGAGGCGGCTGCCGAGGACTGGAGCGAGGACGCGCTCTTCGACCTCATGCGCGAGGCAGCGCCGTTCGAGTCGCTGCGCCGCGAGGACTTCGACGAGGTCGTGTCGGTGCTGGCGAATGGCGTCGGCGAGGGTGCCGGCGGCGCCCGGCCGCTGCTGCACCACGACCGCATCAACGGCATGCTGCGCGCCCGCCGCGGCGCGCGCATGACCGCGCTGACGAACGGCGGCACGATCCCCGAGCTCGGCGACTACCGCGTGCTCGCTGACCCCGACGACACCCAGGTCGGGACGATCAACGAAGACTTCGCCATGGAGAGCATGGTCGGCGACATCTTCCTCCTCGGCTCCACCTCCTGGCGCATCCGCCGTGTCGAGAACAACTCGGGCGTGGTGCGCGTCGAGGACGCCCACGGCGCGCCACCGAACATCCCGTTCTGGCTCGGCGAGGCGCCCGGGCGCACCATCGAGCTTTCCGAGGAGGTCGGCCGCCTGCGCCGCGAGATGGCGGACCGCCTCGCGAGCGGCGAGGACACCGAGGCCGTCGCGGCGACCCTTGAGGCAGAGTGCGGCCTCGACGAGTGGGGAGCGCGCCAGGCAGTCGCCTACGTCGGCGCGACGCTCGACGCGCTCGGCGTCGTGCCGAGCGATCGCGACGTGGTCTTCGAGCGCTTCTTCGACGAGTCGGGCGGGATGCAGCTCGTGGTTCACGCGCCGTGGGGGCAGCGCATCAACCGCGCGTGGGGCCTCGCGCTGCGCAAGCGCTTCTGCGTCAACTTCGACTTCGAGCTGCAGGCTGCAGCGAACGACGACGCGATGCTGCTCTCGCTCGGGCCGCAGCACTCGTTCCCGCTTGAGGACGCCTTCGCCTTCGTCTCGCCGGCCAACGCGACCGACGCCGTGCGGCAGTCAATCCTCTACGTGCCGCTGTTCCCGACGCGCTTCCGCTGGGTGACGACGCGCGCGCTCGCCGTGCCGAGGCAGCGCGGCGGCAAGAAGGTGCAGCCGTTCCTCCAGCGCCGCATCGCCGACGACCTGCTCGCGGCGGTGTTTCCGGAGCAGGTTGGCTGCCAGGAGAACGTCACCGGTCCGCTCGAGATCCCGGACCACCCGTACGTCCGCCAGGCAGTCGAGGACTGCCTGCGCGAGGCGATGAACATCGAGGGACTGCTCGACATCCTCGACCGCATCGAGGCGGGCGAGATCCGCGTGCACGCACGCGACACCACCGAGCCCTCGCCGATGGCGCACGAGATCGTCAGCGGCCGGCCGTACACCTACCTCGACGACGCGCCCATCGAGGAGCGCCGGACGCGCGCCGTGACGCTCCGCCGCGGCCTGCCGAGCAGCGCGAATGACCTCGGACGGCTCGACCCGCAGGCGATCGTGCTCGTCCGCGAGCAGGCATGGCCCGCGCCGCGCGACGCCGAGGAGGTGCATGACACGCTGATGAACCTCGTGGCCGTGCACGAGGAGCAGGCTCGCCTGTGGCTGGAGCACCTCCACGCGCTCGCTAACTCCGGACGTGCCACCACGGTCGCCAGTCCGCGCGGTCGGCTCTGGATCGCCGCGGAGTCGCAGCCCCTCGCGACGCTGCTCTACCGCGACGGTGCCATCGAGCGGGCGCTGCCGCTGCCTCCGGGCGCGGCGGTGGAGGTCGAGGACCGTGACGAGGCGCGCCGGCGTCTGCTCCGCGGCCACATGGAGGTGCTCGGCCCGGTGACCGCGGCCGACCTCGCGGCGCGCACCGGCCTCGAGGAAGTCGACGCCGACCGCGGGCTGCGGCAGCTCGAGGCGAGCGGGTTCGTGCTGCGCGGACGCTTCACGCAGTCCGGCGCGGCGACGGGTGCTCCCGAGGAATGGTGCGACCGTCGACTGCTCGCGCGCATCCACCGCTACACCCTCGAACGGCTGCGCAGCGAGATCGAGCCGGTCACGGCGCAGGACTACATGCGCTTCCTGCTGCGCTGGCACCACCTCGCGGGCCAGGTTCCGCAGGCGGACGGCACGTCGAAGCCGAACGGACGCACGCTGCTCGGACGCGCGGGCGTGCGGCAGGCCGTCGAGCTGCTGCAGGGCTTCGAGGCGCCGGCGGCCGAGTGGGAGGAGTCGATCCTCCGCGCGCGCGTCGAGGACTACGTGCCCGCGTGGCTCGACGAGCTGTGCCTCGGCGGCGAGGTAGCGTGGGCACGGCTCTCGCCTCGACGCTCCGCCACCGAGTCGAGCGCGCCGTCGGCGAATCGCTCGACGCCGGTCGCGCTCGCACCGCGTGCCCAGCTCGCGACGTTGCTATCCGCAGCGCGCGCCGAGGCGGAGCCACCGGCGCCGCCGGCAAAGGGCGCGGCGGCCGAGGTGTACGAGCTACTGCGGGACCGCGGCGCGCTGTTCTTCGACGAGTTGGTCGCCCTCACGCGGCGGCTGCCGACCGACGTCGAGCGGGGCCTCCGGGAGTTGATCGCGGGCGGACTCGTGGCCTCGGACGGGTTCCAGGGGCTGCGCCAGGTCGCGGGCCGCGCTCGTAGTCGCGGGGAGAACCGGACGCGCCGGCGCCTCGGACACCGCGTCACGACGCCCGGCGGGCTATTCGCTGGTATGAGCCCCGCGGGACGCTGGGCGCTCGTCCGCACACCCGCGCCTGTGGAGGCGGAGCGTGACATCGAGGCGCTTGCGGAGCAGGTAGCCGAGGTGATGCTGCGCCGCTACGGCGTGGTCTTCCGCGACGCCGTCGCCCGCGAGTCCTTCGCCGTGCCGTGGCGCGAGGTGCTCCGCGCGCTGCGCCGCATGGAGGCGCGCGGCACGGTCCGAGGCGGTCGCTTCGTCACCGGCTTCGTCGGCGAGCAGTACGCGCTGCCCGAGGCCGTCGACTCGTTGCGCCGCGTCCGCCGCGAACCCCGCGATAGCGAGCGCGTGACGATCAGCGCCTGCGACCCGCTCAACCTCACCGGCGTCGTCCTCCCGGGCGCGCGTGTCCCCGCCATCCCGGGCCGCACGCTCGTCCTCGTGGATGGCGCACCCCTCGATGCGACCACGCCCGCGACCGAGCAGGTCGAGGCAGGGGACTCGTAGGCTCTGCGCCGGTACCGCGCGTGGGCAGCCCTCTTCCCGCGCGTGGGCAGCCCTCTTCCCGCGCGTGGTGAGCCCTCTTCCCGCTCGTGGTGAGC
>CAYZJO010000001.1:759077-825873 GCA_964479165.1 uncultured Dehalococcoidaceae bacterium | reverse complement strand
CCTCTTCCCGCGCGTGGGCAGCCCTCTTCCCGCGCGTGGGCAGCCCTCTTCCCGCGCGTGGGCAGCCCTCTTCCCGCTCGTGGTGAGCCCTCTTCCCGCTCGTGGTGAGCCTGTCGAACCATGAGCGCGCTCGGAGCTGCGAGCGGGCTCGCCCTTCGACAGGCTCAGGGTGAGCGGATTCAGAAAGCGCCCGGCTGTTCGCCGGGCGCTTGACGTTCGAACTGCTGGACGTCGACCTTACGACTGCTCAGCCGCCTTCACGATACCGACGGTGTTGCCTGCCGGGTCCTGGAACATCGCGAAGGTGACGACCCCCGGCATCTCCGTCACGTCGACGAGCACCCTGCCGCCGTGTTGCTGCACCGCCTTCAGCGCCTCGGCGGGATCCGCCACCTCGATCATGACCGAGGCGTACGGCCCGAGGTCGGACGGCCCAATGCCGCCACCGATCCCCTTGCCGTCCTGTGGGGCCACGAGCCCGTAGTCGCCGAACTCGGGACTGACGGCCACGTCCCACTGGAAGGCGTCGCGGTAGAACTGCTGGAGAGCCTGCCCCTGCTCGCCGGGCCCGCTCATGATCTCGAAATGCACGACTGGATGCGGCATGTCCGCGTCCTCCTCGACCCGCCGCGCGCAGGCCTCCGCCCGCGCTAGACGGCGGAGTCTACGCCTCGTGCTGGCGAGCGAGGATGAGGGAATGGCGCGTTCGAGAGCTGCCCTACCGAAGCCCCAGCAGCCGGCCGTCTTGCGTCGTGACGTACACGCCGTGGGTGGTGACGACCGTGTCCTTGAGGGGGGCGTCGAGGTCGCGGCGCTCGAGTTCCTCGCCGTTGGTGGGGTCGACGAGCGTCAGGCCATCGGGCTGGGTGAGCAGCCAGCCGTCGCCCGTGAGCACGGGGGGAGCGGTGACCGCGCCGGCCTCGCGGCGCTCCCAGAGGACGCTGCCATCGGCGCGGCTGAGGGCGCTGAGGTTGCCCTCGACGCTGGCGAGGAGCAGGGCGTCCTCGCTCAGGGCCGCGGGCCACGCCTGACCCGGCGGGCGCACGGTCCCCCACACGGCGGGGGGTGGCGTCGGAACGGGCGCCATGCCCCAGATCCAGAACTGCGTCCAGACCGCGCGCAGCCCCTCCCACCACGGGCGCGCGGAGTCGATCTCCATCGCGACACCGAGGCGGCTCGAGAGCGCGTAGACGATACCGTCATCGAAGAGGATCGAGTACGGCTGCGCGCGAGCGAAGTCGTAGAAGTAGGTCTGGATGCCGCGCAACCGGTCGAACACCAGCGTCTGGTCGCCGGTCGCCACGGCGATGAAGTTCTCGTGCGCGACAGGCGTGACGAAGAGCCACTGGGTGTCGATCTCGCTGAGCCACAACCGCTCGCCCGTCTCGGCGTCGAAGCCAACGATCTCGCCCGTGCCGAAGAGGTACACCACACCGCCGAGGACGATGGGCGACGTGCCGAAGGAGGTCGGCGTCTCCTCGGTCTGGTAGATGAGTTCGCCGGTCCGCGCGTCGACAACGTCCATCACGCCCTGGCGCTGCGCGATGTAGAGGCGGTCCCCTGCGAGCGTTGGTGCGGCGAAGGGCGGGTTCTGGAGCTGGCGCTCCCACACGTCTTCGCCGCTCGCGGCATCGACGGCCACGATGCGGCCGTCGCGTAGCGCGAGGTACACGCGTTCCGCGTCGGCGACCATGCCGGTGAACGTCGTGGACCCCAGCTCGGAGGTCCAGGCGACCTCGGCGCCCAGTCGCGCGGGAGCGCTCGTCGCGCGCGTCTGCCCGAGGTCGCCACCCGCGATCGGCCACGTGTCGGGACTCGCGACGATGGAGCGCGCAGTCGAGGTCGGCAGCGGCACCGGCGGTGGCTCGTAGATCCACGTCGAGTAGAACCACCACGCGAACGCGACGACGGCCACGGCGAGCAGCACGAAGCGGATACGACGCCAGATGCGGCGGCGCCTGGCGTAGCGGCGCTCGCGCTCCTCGGTGATGACGCGGTCGCGCTCGAGGAGGACTTCCGCCTCCTCGGGGGGCAGCACCGGCACATCGGCGATGTCGTTGAGGCAGTGGTTACAGCGGTTGCGCCACGACTCGGTAGCACGACCGCAGGTGCGGCAGCGCTTGTAGGTGGTCGTCGCGTCGTGGGCAGCAGGGCTGAGCGCCATCACGTCGATGCTACACGAGATCGAGTCTGACGTGTACGTCAGATTCGATCTCGCGCGGCTCCGCCGGCCATCAGCCGATGCGCACGTTCCTCAGACGCAGCGAGTTCGCCATCACGGACACGGACGACAGCGCCATCGCGACGGCCGCGACGATCGGGTTCAGGAACCCTCGCTCGCCGAAGACCGGCCGCAGCAGCCATGGCACCTCGGCGCCGTCGAGCAGCACGCCGAACACGACGTAGCCGAGGCCCGCCGCGACCGGGATCAGCGCGACGTTGTAGCCGAACGCCCAACCGAGGTTCTGGTACATCGTGCGCATCGTGGCGCGCGACAGGCCGATCGCCGAGGCGACGCCTCCGAGGTCGGGCCGCATCAGCGTGACCGGCGCCGCCTCCATCGCGACGTCCGTGCCCGTCCCGATGGCCACGCCGACATCGGCGGTGGCGAGGGCGGGCGCGTCGTTGATGCCGTCGCCCACCATCGCGACGCTGCGGCCCTGCTCCTGCAGCTCGCGGACCACGCGCGCCTTGTCCTCGGGCCGGACCTCGGCCTCGAAGCGCTCGATGCCGGCCTGCCGCGCGATGGCCGCCGCCGGACCCGGGCGGTCGCCCGTGAGCATCACCACGTCCACCCCGAGGCGGCGCAGTGCGGCGACGGCCTCGGGCGTGCTCGAGCGCATCTGGTCGGCCGCGACGACGACGCCGGCCGCGCGGCCATCGACGGCGACGAGCAACGGCGTCTCGCCGCGCGCCTCCGCCTCGACTGCCGTGTCCGCGAGCGGCTGCGCGTCGATGCCGCGGCTCGCGAGCAGTTCTGCGTTGCCGACGAGGACCTCGCGGCCCTCGACGGTCGCGACCACGCCCTGCCCCACGACCGCCTGGAACGTCGCTGGCCACTCGAGCGCCAGCGCGCGCCGCTCCGCCTCGCGAACGATCGCCTCCGCGAACGGGTGCTCCGAGCCGCGCTCAACGGAGGCGACGAGCCGAAGGAGCTCGTCCTCGCCCGGCGCGCCCGGCAGCGTCATCACCGAGGTCACCTCGGGGCGGCCTTCCGTGATCGTGCCGGTCTTGTCGAGCACGACCGTGTCGACGCGGCGCGCGAGCTCGAGGGCGGAGGCGTCGCGTACCAGCACGCCGAGGCGCGCCGCGCGGCCGGTGCCCACCATGATTGCCGTCGGCGTTGCGAGCCCGAGGGCACACGGACACGCGATGATCAGCACCGCTACGGCGTTGAGGATCGCGAAGGTGAGCGCGGGCTCCGGCCCAAAGACCCACCAGCCGACGAACGTCACCGCCGCGATCACGAGCACGATCGGCACGAAGACGGCGGCGATGCGGTCCGCCAACCGCTGGATCGGCGCCTTCGAGCCCTGCGCCTCCTCGACCAGTCGGATGATGCGCGAGAGCGCCGAGTCCGCACCAACAGCGGTCGCCTGGATGCGCAGCAGGCCGGTCGTGTTCACCGTTGCGCCGAACACGGAGTCGCCCGCCACCTTCGCCACCGGCGCCGACTCGCCCGTGAGCATCGACTCGTCGACCGCGGACTCGCCGTCGAGCACCTCGCCGTCGACCGGGATCTGCTCGCTGGGACGCACGATGACGGTGTCGCCGGGCTGCACCGCCGCGATCGGAATCTCGTACTCCTGGCCGTCCTCGAGGACGCGCGCGAGCTTCGGCCGGAGCGCGACGAGGCTGCGCACCGCCTCGTGCGTCTGGCCCTTGGCCCGCGCCTCGAATAGCCGCCCGAGCATCACGAACGCGATGATCGCCGCCGAGGTGTCGTAGTAGACGGCGGCGTGGATGCCGTGCACCACCTCGAAGACCTGCGGGGCGAAGGTGGCGACGACCGAGTACGCGTAGGCGGCGGTGGTACCGACGGCGATGAGCGTGTTCATGTCGGTCGAGCCGTGCCGGCCGACCTTCCACGCACCCTCGTAGAACCGCCAGCCCGCCCAGAACTGCACCGGGGTAGCGAGGAGGAAGAATGCGACGTGGAAGGGGCCGCGGTCGAAGCCGTCTCGCGACGCGCGCCACTCGACGAGCAGCATCCCCACCATGAGGACGGCGGCGATCGCGAGGGCAAAGACGGTGCGGCGTTTGAGGTCGCGGTACTCGATGCGACGTTCGGCCTCGAGGGCGTCCCGCGCGTCGCCATCGTCCTCGGCATCGCCCGGCATCCGCGCCTCGTAGCCCGCCTTCTCGACGGCGGCGCGCAGGGCGAGGAGCGAGGTGCCGGCGGCCGTGACCGTCGCCTCCTCCGTCGCGAGGTTGACTGCCGCCTGCTCGACGCCGGGCACGTTCGAGAGCGCCCGCTCGACGCGGCGGACGCACGAGGCGCAGGTCATCCCGCGGATGCCGAGGCGCAGCTGGCCGCTCAGGGCCTCGCCTGCCTCGGAAGTGCGTTGATCGGTGTCGGTGGTCATGTCGTGGCCCCTCACCCCAGCCCTCTCCCCTCAAGGGAGAGGGGGCCGGAGTCTCCCTTCGTGAAGGAAACGGCGGTGCTAACGGTTGGCGAGCTCGTAGAGCTCAACGAGCTCGTCGAGGACGCCGGAGTCGCCGCGCTCGATGCCGTCGACGACACAGTGATGCAGGTGTCCGCCCAGCATCTTCGACTCCATCTTCTCGATGGCGCGGCGGACGGCGTACGTCTGCTTCAGCACGTCGACGCAGTAGGTGTCCTGCTCGATCATCCGCCGCACGCCGGCGAGATGGCCCTCGATGTAGGCGAGCCGCTTGAGCACATCGCCGCGAGTGTGATCATCCATCGCTGTCTCCTCGGAGGTGGTTAAACCGCGTGCGTGCCGTGCTCGGCGCCCTCGCGTGGGATGGCGAGCGCGACGGGCAGCGGCTGACCCCACGGCATCGTCACGGTCTGGAGGTCGTAGGCGTACGCCTCGGGGCTACCAAGCGCCGAGCGCAGCCGCGATTCAGCGTCCGTGCCGACCATGATCTGCCGCCCACAGCAGCAGCTCTCCGGCGGCTGGTGCGACTTCGAGCGGTCGAGGGCGAAGCCGGCCTCGCAGGAGCAGGGACAGGCGTAGTTCACGTCCGCACCCACGTCGGTCTTCGTCACGCGGTAGAGGGGTGTCCACGACTCGCCCGCCAACTCGAGGCCGGCGACCACGGGCAGCGCGGGGACCGAGGGTGAGGCCGAGGCGTCGCCGAGCGGGTAGCCTGCCTCGGTAAGCGCGACGCTGACCGAGTCGAGCACTGCGCCCCCCGCGACCTCGATCGCGAACTGCCTCGAGGTGGGGTCGCCGGAGAGGAAGCGCGCGCCATCGATGGCGTCGACAGTCTCTCGGATGGTGGCGATGCAGTGGTCGCAACTGATCTCGGCGGACGACAGCGTCACTTGCAGCATGTGGGTCTCTCCTCGCTCGCTCCGGTTCAGGATACCCCCTCCCGGGGGGTATGGGTAGACCCGCGTCCCGCTCAGTAACCCTTAGGTGAATCAGAGGGTCCGCGCTGGCTTACAACGCGGCCGCCGTTAGCCTGATCACTGTCCGGACACGTCCGTCGAACGGGACAACAAGTTCGTGCGCCCTCCCGAGTTGCCGCCGCTCCACAACCTCTTTCTGCCTCTCGGACAGTCCGGCCAACGCTGGCGCTTCCGCAACCAGCTGCCGACGAACCACCCGCGCACCTCGTTCCAGAACCGGGTGCTCGGGACGCCGTCGCTGCGGGCGTTCTTTGTCGACGGCCTCTTCTCGAGCGCCTCCGACATCGTGGTGCTGCAGTTCCTCTCCGTGTACGCACTCGCGCTCGGGGCGTCGGCGGCGGAGGTTGGCGCGATTGCGATCGCCTCGGGGCTGGCGGGCGCCCTCGGATTGCCCGTCGGCGTATGGCTCGCGGACCGAGCGCCGTCGCTGAAGTGGATCGTGCTGCTGGGCGGCGGCGGTGGCGCGCGCGTGATTCTCGTGCTGCTCGCCCTGCTGCCGCTCGTCTTCGACAGCACCGAGGCTGTGTACCCGCTGATCGCGCTCGCGGGATTGCGGTCCTTTGCAGGCCAGGCGTCGCATCCGGCGTGGACGTCGCTACTGACGAAGTTCGTCCCGCTCGACATCCGCCGGCTCTACACATCGAGACGCCTGCTCGGCGCCAGCGTCGTCGTCGTGATCGCCGGTCCGCTCTTCGGATGGCTGATCGGCGCGGTGGGGGGCATCGAGGGCTTCCAGGCCGCCCTCCTCGTCGCGGCGGTACTCGGCTTCTGCGCGACGTTCGCGTACGCGCGCATCCGGGAGCCCGCCGTTGCCAGCGGCGCGCCGAAGCCGCACGGCTCCTACCGGCGCATGCTGAGCGACGCGGGCTTTCGGACGTACCTCACGGGCACCGTGCTGCTGCACACGTCGGTGATGATCGCCGGGCCATTCTTCTCCGTGTATCTCGTGCGCACGCTGGACGCCTCGCCCGAGCAGGTGGGCACGCTCGGCTCGATCGACGCGGTGTCGGCGGTGGTGGGGCAGGCGTTCGCGGGTGTGCTCGCGATGCGCTACGGCTCAAGGCGATTGCTGCTCATCGGCGGCCTCATCGTCCCGGTGCTGCCGCTGATCTGGTCGGCTATCGGGTCACCGTGGCAGGCCGCCATCCCGAACGCCCTCGGCGGGGCCGCCTGGGCGATGTTCAACCTCGCCGCGTTCAACCTCCTGCTGGAGTACGCGCCGGAGGACAACGTCCCGCGATACGCGGCGGGTCATCAGATCGCGGTGCTGATGTCCTCGTTCGTCGGACCATTCATCGGAACCGCGATCGTCGCGACGTACGGCGTGCGCGCGGCCTTCATCGTCTCCGGCCTCGGGCGCTTCCTCGCGCTGGCTGTGCTGATGCGTGCCGGGCGCACGATCGAGGCTCCGGAGCAATCGGCCGTCGACGTGCGCCAGATCCAGGTCGTCGATAAACGATGAAGCCGCCGGTGCCCCGGCGGCTTCGCGCAGTCTAGCGAACGGCCGGCGCTACTTCTTGCCGGCGGCCTTGGGGCTTGCCGGCTTCTTCGCCGGCGCCTTCGCGGCTGTTGCCTTCGCTGCGGCGGCCTTCGCTGTGCTCGCCTTGGCGGCAGTTGCCTTCGCGGGGGCCTTCGCCGAAACGGCCTTCGCGGTTGCCTTGGTGGCGGTTGCCTTGGTGGCGGTTGCCTTCGCCGGCGTCTTCGCGGCAGCGGCCTTGGTGGTGGTCTTCGCGGCGGACGTCTTCGCCGCGGCAGCGGCCTTCGCCGGGGCCTTAGCCGGCGCCGCCGCCTTCGCAGGGGCCTTCTTCGTCGTCGTGGCCAGCTCCGTGTCCTTTCTCGAACACACGTGTGCGGGTGAGTTCCTGGCGCCAGGGACCCGTTATCAAGATAACGCGGTGGTTACCTGAATAGTTCACGGATCGATCCACGTGAGGCAGGATTTCCCCTGATCTTTCAGCGTGATCGCCCCATCTGTGCTCCACACCGACGATCGCGAAGACCTCCGTGGGTACGACCGACTACTCCCGCGCTGGCGGCTCGCTGTCGAACGCGTCGAGCTGGATGACGAGGCACTTCACGCTGCCGCCTGCCTTGATGAACTCGTCCGTCGGCGTAGCGACCGGGTGAAAGCCTTGCTGCGTGAGCGCTTCCGAAGTCGCGTCACAGCCGGTGTTGAGCACCACCGCGTCGTCAACGACGAGGGCGTTGCATGCGAAGCGCAGTGCGTCGGCCTCCGGCACCGCGATCGCGTCGGGGAAGGTCGCCTCGATGAGAGCGCGCGACTCGTCGCTGAACGCCGGCGGGAAGTACAGCGCGCACCCCGGGCCCAGCGGGCAGAGGCACGTGTCGAGGTGGTAGAAGCGCGGGTCCGCTAGCTCGAGGCGCAGCAACGGCGTGTCGAGCATCGCCTCGAGGTGGTCGAGCGCGCTCGGCTCGGTGCGGAAGCTCCATCCCGCGAGGACGGTCGAGGGATCGCCCGGCACGGCGAGGACGTCACCCTCGCCCTCCCAGTAATGCGGCTCGTGGATCGGTTCGACCTCGTAACCGCGCGCAGCAAACCAGTCGACGAAGTAGCCGTACTCGGCGCGACGCTCGGCGAAGCGAAAGTTGGCGGGGACGAAGCGCTTGCCGATGACGAGACCGGCGTTCGCGGTGAAGGTCATGTCCGGCACCTCGGGCGCCTGATCGACGAGCTCCACTTTCACCCCGAGGTCCTCGAGCGTTGCCCGCAGTGCGTGCCACTGCTCAAGCGCGAGGGGGCCCTGCACGGCGTTCGACACGTGCATCCAGGGGTTGATCTCGTACGCGATGCGGAAGTGGACCGGCTCGCACATCAGGACGTGGCGGCTCACGTTCACCTCCGCTCGTCGGCCGCTGCCGAATCCAGCATATCGAGGACAACCGTCGGGACGCGCCGGAGGTAGGGCGCGCATCGGACCGGGACACGATGAGGGCTGGCCGGAGCTCCGCTCCGAGCCAGCCCTCGAGGGTTCGCGCGCCGGATCGTGGATCCGGCGATGTTTAGTCGGGCAGGGCCACCACCGCGTGACCGGGGCAGGTTGCCTCGCCGTTCTGGTTGACGACGTTCATGTCGAGGTAGACGCGGTTCTCACCGTCGACGACCTCCTTCTTCGTCACCTTGCCAGTGACAGTGAGGGTGTCGTTCTTCTGGTTGATCGCGCGGAACTGGCAGCCGACCTCGCGGATCTGGGCCTCGTCCCCGATCCACTGGCGGAGCGAGTTCATCATGTACGCGTAGCGCAGGTTGCCCATGCCGAACGCGCCCTGCTCGTTGAGGGCGGCGCGGCCGGCCTCGTCATCCATGTGGATGTAGAC
This sequence comes from uncultured Dehalococcoidaceae bacterium, assembly GCA_964479165.1. GTDB lineage: Bacteria > Chloroflexota > Dehalococcoidia > UBA2979 > UBA2979 > CAYZJO01. Next base: position 816,935 of record CAYZJO010000001.1, on the reverse strand, counting down.
GAACTCGTCGTTGACCGCGGCGTAGCGGTTCCAGTGCATGAAGTCCGTCGTCCGAGACCACGCGGGGATCTCGTCGCCGACGTTGACTTCTCCGTAGCGAACGTTCACGACCACAGGAGTCCTCTTCTCTCGATTCCCTCGTGCGGAAGGTTAACTAGTAGCGGATGCCGGTGGAGATGCGCGTCTTGACGTGCTCGTCGTTCTGGTTGCGCCACTCCGTCTCGGTGAAGGTGAACAGCGTGAGGCCGAGGCGTGTCGTGCGCTCGTTCCACTCCTTGAGCCGCGTCCGCGAAGTGATCACGTCACCGGGCCGTATCGGCACGCCGAAGGTCTCAACCTGGCCGCCGTTCATCCCGCGCGTGCCGACTCCGGCTCCCTGCGGGGTGGCACGACCGGCCGCGATCTCGCGCTCGAGCGGCCACGCGAACGGGTTGAACTCGTTGGGAGCGATGATGCCGCCCCAGCGGGTGTTCTTCGCGTACTCCTCATCCCAGAAGATCTGGGGCGGCTTCTCGGGCCAGTAGACGGCGATCGCCCACTTCCGGATGTCGGACAGCGAGACCGGCGGCGACACGCGCTCGTCGCCCCAGACTCCCTGTCGATCGCGCATGTCCTGGGTGACCAGCGTCTCGAGCTTTTCGGCCTGTTCGGACGTCATGCCCTCTTCCTTTCCGTGCTCTCGCGACGGTCGTTCGTGCAGAAGGGTCGGAATCGGCTCTCGCGAGATTGCCGCACATCTCGCGCGCCGAATGGACTATAACAGCGGTGGTCAATCCGCCGGAGGCGTGTCGCGCACCCCCGGTGGAGGGCTTGGAATCGAGCGCGAATGGCCACCGAGGTACCACCCGACCGCCGAGGCGGGGAGGTCGGCCAGCCGAGCGAGAACGGCGGCGACGGGCATCGCTCGAGCGTCGCTGCGCCCGCCGCCCTCGTCGAATCGCCCGCGACGGCGGTCGCGCAGGTCGCCGCGCCCGCGCCCTCGGGCGCTCCTCCGAAGCGCTCCAAGCCGACGCTCGCGGAGACCTTCGAGGCCTTCCGCTTCCGAGACTTCCGCTACCTCATGCTCTCCACGCTCGCCGTCGGCTTCGGCCAGTGGGCGAAGCAGATCGGGCTCTTCTGGCTGACGATCGACCTCACGGGGTCCGCGGCACAACTCGGCTTCGTGGCCGGCACGCGCGGCATCATCGGCACGGTGATCGCGCCCATCGGAGGGGTACTGGCCGACCGCTACCCGCGCCGCATCATCGTGCTTGCCTCGACCTTTGCCGAAGCGGTGTTCGCGGCGATCCTCGCGGCGCTCGTCATCACCGACTCGCTCGCGCTGTGGCACATCTACGCGATCACGCTCGCAACGGGCGGGCTACAGTCGATCAACCAACCCGCGCGCCAGGCCTTCGTCTACGACGTCACCACGGACGAGACGCTGCCGAATGCGATCGCCCTCAACTCGATCGTCCAGAACGTGTCGCGCATCACCGGACCGCCTCTGACGGGCGCGATGATCGGATTCATCGGGCTCTGGTCGCCGTTCATCTTCATCGTCTTCGTCCAGACGATCGCCACGGCGATGACCTTCATGATCAGCCGTGCGACCCGCCAGCAGCGCGTGAGTGGCGGCAACCCCTTGGCCCAGACCATCGAGGGTTTCAAGTACTCGTGGCAGGAGAAGGGAATCCTCGGCCTGATCGTCGTCCACGCCGTCCCGTCCTTCCTCGTGTACCCGTACATCCCCTTCCTCGCGGTCATCGCCGAGGACGTGCTCGGGGGCGGGGCGACCGAGTTCGGCTTCCTCTCCTCGGCGATGGGCTGGGGTTCGATCGTCGGGTTGTTCCTGCTGGCGTTCATGGGCAACCGGCCGCACAAGGGCTGGATCATGCTCGGCTGCTTCCTCATCTACACGACGATGCTCATCGGTTTCTCATGGTCGACGAATCTCTACCTATCGCTCGGCATCCTCGCGACGGCCGGCATCTTCCACTCCATCGCGATGGCTTTGAACAACACCCTCATCCAGCTTGCCGTGCGCAACGAGATGCGCGGGCGGGTGATGGCGGTCTGGCAGATGACCCAGGGCCTCCAGCCGCTCGGCTCGTTCCCGATGGGCCTGCTGATCGCCGCCGTCGGTCCGCAGCTTGGCATCGGCTCGTTCATGGTGACGGCCACCGTCGCCTTCGTCCTCGTGACCGCGCTCTGGGCGTCGGTCCGCCGGATGTAGGGATGCCCGACGACGATTGGGCGGAAGCCGGGGACCACGCCCCGGCGCCGCGCGACGAGGGCCCGCTGTGCACGCCGTGACGACTACACCACCCCGCACCGGCGTCCGAGCCGCGTTCGTCCTCGGCTGCCTCGCGGCGTCGGCGCTCGCGCTGGTGCTGGCGCCCTCCGTCCTGCCCGAAAGCTACTCCTGGGTCGAGCACACCACGAGCGAGGCTGGTGCTCAGGGTGTCGAGGGCGCGTGGTTGGCTCGGACCGGCTTCGTCCTGTTCGGCGTCGCCGTGCTGGCGATGGCCGCGCTTCCGCCGTCGGCGTGGAGCGTCTCTGCGAGGACAGCGCACGGGGTGTTCGGCCTCGCGATGCTCGCCGTCGCTGCGTTCTCCACTCGCCCATGGTTCCCGGATGCAACGTTCGACGCGACCGAGGACCTACTGCATTCCGTGGCGGCGACCGCGATGGGGTTCGCGTTCGCCTTCGGCGTCGTGTTCGTGGCGATCAGGATCGGGAAGCGAGAGCAGCGAGTTCGGTGGTTCGACGCGGCAGCCGTCGTCGCAACGGTCGTGCTCCCCCTCGGGATGACGTTCCTCCCCGACTTCGCTGGTCTGTTCCAGCGACTGATGTTTGCCGTCGCCTACGCCTGGTACGTCCGGTCCGCGCTCGAGGACCGCGCACCGGTGCGACCATCGTGAGGCGAAGTGGAGGGGAGTCCGCACCTGAACGAGTGCTATCCTCGCCGCCATGCCATCGAACCTCTCCCACGTCGTCGTCCACCCCGGAGGCGCCGAGCCGCTGCCGACCGTCGTCGCGCTGCACGGACACGGCGCGCACGCGCAGGACCTGATCGGCATCGCGCCGCACATCGCCGGAGGCGGCCTCCTCTGGATCTGCCCGCAGGCGGAGTTCGAGGTGGAGCCCGGTTACTACGGCTTCACCTGGTTCCAGCGCGGCCCCGACGGACAGCGCGCCTCGAGCGAGCCGGAGCGCACGCTCGGCGTCGTTCGTGAGTTCCTCGACGAGGCGTTCGCGCGTTACCCGGTCGACCCGGAGCGTGTCGTGCTGCTCGGATTCAGCCAGGGCGGGATGCTCGGCTACCGGCTCGCGCTCGCCGAGCCACAGCGCTGGTCCGGCCTCGCCGCCCTCAGCACCACGCTGTCAGAGGAGATGGCTGCCGACCTCACGCCCGGCGACGGCATCGGCGAGCTGCCCGTCCTCGTCCAGCACGGCCTCGAGGACCCCATGATCACGGTCGACCGCGCGCGCGAGACACAGGAGCGACTCCGCACCCTCGGCGTCGAGCCGGAGTACCACGAGTACTCGATGGGCCACGCCATCGGGCCGGACAGCGCACGCGACCTTTCGCAGTGGCTCGTCCGCGTGCTCGGCGTGGAGCTCAGCACCTCGAGGATCTAGGGCAGCGGGAGCCCCGTCCAACACGCGCCTCGCCACACCCCCTAGAATCCCGCGCGACCGCTCCCGTTCGTGCTGAGTCCTGTCCTGAGCTTGCCGAAGGACCGTCGAAGCACGTTCCGGCTGCGAGCGGGTACGCCCTTCGACAAGCTCAGGGCGAACGGGATGGGGGAGAGTGACATGCCCGAGTACGAAGCCATCGAGGTCGAGCGCGAGGGGCGCGTCGGTATCGTCCGCTGGAACCGCCCGGCCCAGCTCAACGCGATGAACCAGACGATGTACCGCGAGTGGATCGCGGCCTACGACGCCTTCAACGCGGACCCGAGCATCGGCGCGGTGGTCGCCACCGGGAACGGCCGCGCGTACTCCTCCGGCGCCGATATCGGCGGCTTCGAGCGGACGTTCACCGGAGGCAACGAGCAGCAGCCACCACCGCCCGAGCCGGCCGCGCATCCGCCGTTCGCGCCGTGGTACATGGCGGACGGCAAGCCGGCGATCGCGGCGGTGAACGGCGTTGCGATCGGCGTCGGGTTCACCTCGCTGCTCTGGTTCGACACGATCATCGCCTCGACGGAAGCGCGGTTCTCGGCGCGCTTCGCTCGCATCGGACTGACGCCGGAGCTCCTCTCCGCCTGGATGCTGCCGAAGCTGATCGGCGTGCAGCGGGCGAAGGAGATGATGCTCACCGGCCGCATCTACTCCGCGGCGGAGGCGCAGGACCTCGGTCTCGTGCGGCGCGTCGTCGAGCCCGACCAGCTGCTGCCCGAGGCCATCGCGCTCGCCGCCGAGATCGCTGCGAACCCGACGCCGACGCTGGGCATCATCAAGCGCATGATGATGGAGGACCTGCTCGCGAACGACCTCACGATCGTCGAGCGCCGCTCGTCGAAGAACTTCGCCGACGCACGCAAGACCGCGGAACACCGCGAGGCGCTGCTCGCCCTCCGCGAGAAGCGGGACCCGCGCTTCCACGACGAGGCGTACATGGCGGAGCTGACGGAGCGCGTGGCGACGGGGACGAGCTGAGCAGGGACACCCCCCACCCCAACCCCGCTCGTCCTGAGCCTGTCGAAGGGCCCCAAGGGAGAGGGGCCGGAAGTCCCCGCTCGTGATGAGCCTGTCGAACCACGAGTACGGTCACAGCTCCAAACGCCCGGCTTCACCCCTCAGGCTCAGGGTCAGCGGAACCTCCCACCTTCCCCCCTGCCCTGACCTCCCCCTTTGGCGGGGGGGCCCGGGGGGTCCGCTCTCTCCACGCAACGTTCCCCGCACACCTCGCGAAAGCTGCGCCGCCCGGCTAACACACGTGGTGTAGAATCTCGCCGCCGCCCAGTACACGGATCGGCCGGGAGGGCGTCCAAGCCGCCAGTTCGGAGCGGTACCAGGGCATCGAGGCATGTGCGGAGGGATGAGTATGGGAGCACTCGACGGGAAAGTGGTGGTCGTCACAGGGGCCGGACGCGGCATCGGGCGCGCCGTCGCCATCCTCGCGGCGTCCGAGGGCGCATCGGTCGTCGTCGCCGACAACGGCTGCGAGCCCGACGGCACCGGCCAGAGCAACGCACCCGCCGACGCCACGGTGAAGGCGATCACCGACGCCGGCGGCAAGGCGGTCGCCACCTACGGCGATGTCGGCACGTTCGCCGGCGGCGAGGAGGCGATCAAGGCGGCGCTCGACTCGTTCGGCCGCATCGACGGTCTCGTGACGTCCGCCGGCCAGCGGCGCGACATGCCGATCTGGGAGATGACCGAGGAGGACTGGGACTCGGTCATCCAGGGCAACGTGAAGTCGATCTTCGTCCCCGGCAAGTTCGCGTCGATCGCAATGCGGCAGCAGCGCTTTGGCCGCATCGTCAACATGGTCAACGACGCGGGCCTCGGCGCCGTCGGCTCGTCGAACTACGCAGCCGCAGGCGAGGGCGCGATCGGCCTCACGAGGACGCTCGCGCGTGACCTCGGCCGTTACGGCATCACAGCGAACGCCATCTCACCGCTCGCTCGCACCCGGCTCTCCGGCGGCATCGCCGAGGACCTTCGCCCGCCGGCAGGCGTGATCAGCGCCAACGACGTCGCGCGCATCGGCCGGCCGAACCCGGCCTTCAAGTGGCAGGACACGGGCCACGTGGACGACCCGGAGAGCGTCGCGCCGCTCGCCGTATTCCTGCTCACCGACGCTGCCGAGAACATCAACGGCCAAGTCTTCGGCGTCCGCGGCGGGGACATCTACCTCTACTCGAACCCGACGATCGATCGGCAGATCGTGACCTACGGTCGCCGCTTCACCCTCGACGAGCTGGACGAGCAGATGCCGCGCACGATCGCGCTCGGCATCCCGCGTCCGGTCACCGTCTAGCGCCGCCGCTCATATCGAGAACGGCGAGAAGGAGAGATCACGATGGGCAACCGGCTTGAAGGCCGCGTCGCACTGATCACCGGCTCCGGCCGGGGGATCGGCAAGGGCATCGCGAAACTGATGGCCGAGGAAGGCGCCGCGGTCATCGTCAACGACTTCGGCGGCAACCTCGACGGCACGGGCGGCGATCAGGGCCCTGCCGCCGAGACCGTACAGGAGATCAAGGCGGCCGGCGGCCGAGCGAGCGCCAACGCAGGCGACGTCTCGAAGTTCGAGGACGCGCGCGCGATGGTGCAACAGGCGCTCGACGAGTACGGGCGGCTCGACATCCTCTGCCACGTCGCGGGCATCCTCCGCGACCGCATGGTCTTCAACATGACGGAGGAAGAGTGGGACGCCGTGCTGGCGGTGCACCTGAAGGGCGCCTTCAACACCGTCCGCAACGCCATCGAGCCGATGATTCAGCAGCGCTACGGGCGCATCCTGCTGTTCTCCTCGGGCTCCGGTCTCGGCTCCTCCGGGCAGGCGAACTACAGCGCGGCCAAGGAGGGCATGGTCGGCTTTTCGAGGGCGCTCGCCCGCGAGCTCGGCCCGTACGGCATCGCCGTGAACGCCATCTACCCCGGCGGCGCAACGCGCATGACCGCCTCCGTCCCGCAGGCCTCGCGTGAGCTGCGTGCTCGCGCCGGGATCGCGCCGGGCGGTGGTGGAGCGGCTCAGCGCACGCCGGAGCAGCAGGCGATCCAGCCCGACACCGCCGACGGCACGCCTCGCGACCCGAACAACAACGCACCCACCGTGGTGTGGCTCTGCTCGGAGGCTGGCGGTCAGGTCAGCGGCCAGGTCATCGGCTCGTCCGGCTGGCAGGCCTCGCGCTACTCGATGCGCCAGACCATCCGCAGCATCTCGCGTCCGACCCGCTGGTCGGTGGAGGAGCTGATGGACGCGGTGCCGAACCACCTCGCGTCCGGCATCCCGAACCCGGCCCCGATTCAGCAGCAACAGCAGGCGGCCGCCACGACGTAGGCGTGCAGCATCGGGGCCACGCCTCTTCGACGGGGCGGCCGTTCGGGCCGCCCCGTTTGACTCTCCGGAGCCACCCATGCCCGACATGATCCCCGTCACTCCCACTGACTTCGAGGCCGCGCCCGGCCTCGAGGACTGGCGTGTCCTCGGAGATGGCGCGAACGCCTTCTTCGCCACCCGCTCGTTCGCGGAGTGCGCTCGACTCCTGCAGGCCATCAGCGAGATCCGAGGCATCGAGGACCACCCACCAGCCGTCGACGTGCGGGGCGGCGGTGTCACGGTCCGGCTCGTCACGCTCACAGAGGAGTACATGGGGATGACCGAACGGGACGTGGCGCTCGCGCGTCACATTTCGGAGGCGGCGCGCGACCTCAGGCTGAGCGCCGACCCGTCGAGGCTGCAGTACCTGCTCGTTGTCCCGGGCGCTCCGGACATCCGCGAGGTGGTGCCGTTCTGGCAGGCGGCACTCGGCTACGTACCGCGCCCTGACAGTCCCGACGAGGACCTCGTTGATCCGCAGGACCGCGGCGCCGGGTTCTGGTTCGAGTCGATGCAGGAGCCGCGTGGGGATGGCGGCGGCGCCATCCACGTCGCCGTTTGGCTCCCGCACGAGCAGGCCGAGGCGCGCGTCGGGGCTGCACTCGCAGCCGGTGGCCGCATGGTCCGAGACCGGTTCGCGCCGTCGTGGTGGACGCTCGCCGACGCCGCCGGCAACGAAGTCGACATCTCCACCGTGCACGGTCGCGACCGCGAGATGCCCGATGCCTGAGCCCCTCTAGCCTCTATCGCCCGCCGCCCGTACCCTCACTCGTGACCGAGGGGGAGTAGTCCTTCGCGCGTCCGTCGACATGCTTCCTCCTGCGGGAGGACGGCGGCGCGGTCCTCACTGAGGACGGGCGAGACCTTCGGCCTGAACACACGCTGTGCTGCGTGTGTCGGGCCGAACGTTCTCGCAAGCGAGACCGCTTCCTCCCCGACATCGCAGCGCCCTTGCAGGGAGTCGCGATGTCGGCCTTCTTGGTTTCCACCCTCCTCATCTTCGTTGCGGAACTTGGCGATAAGTCACAGCTCGTCGCGCTGTGGTTCGCGACGCGCTACCGCTGGTGGATCGTCATCGCGGGCGTCACCGCCGCGACACTCGTGGTGCACCTCGGGTCCGTAGCCGCTGGACGCGCGCTCGACGGTCTCATCCCGGAGGACATCCTGCGCCTCGTCGTCGGGCTGTCGTTCTTCGGCTTCGCGTGGTGGAGCCTGCGCGGTGACACGATCGACGAGGACGACCAGCGAGAGCGCACGATGCCGTTCTTTGGGGCGTTCGGCGTCGTTGCCGTCGCCTTCTTCATCTCGGAACTGGGCGACAAGACGCAGCTCGCCACCGTCTCGATCGCGGGCAACGAGGAGTCGTTCGTCGGCGTGTGGCTCGGCTCGACGCTCGGGATGGTGCTGGCGGACGCTCTCGCCATCGCCATCGGTCTGATCGCGGGCAAGAACCTGCCACAGCGCCTGATCGGTCAGGTGGCAGCGGCGCTCTTCGTCGTCTTCGGCGCGCTCACGATAGGCAGCATCTTCGTGTAAGCCGAGAGGTAGCCCTACATCGACTGGATGAGCGCCATCACCGCGACGATGACCACGATCGCCACGACGGCCGTGCCCGCAAGTCGTACCCACTTCATCTCCAGCTCCCTCCGGTTCGGTCCCCACCCTCACCCTCCCCCGCAAGCGGGGGAGGGATCGGACAGCTCAGTCAGTGGCCGCGCCGACTACCCGCGCTTTGAACTCGTCGAGAGTGAGCGAGTCCGCAAGCTCGGCCAGCGGTTGGCCTTCGGGATGATCGGACGACAATCCATACTCACGCGAGCCGAAGTTTGCGTGAGCGATGCGCGTTCCGTCGATCGTGAAGTGACCGTGCGGGCCACCGGCGACGCGATAGCGGTTGTGCATCTCTTCGTAGACCAGCACGAGGAGCACGCGCTCGCCGAGGTCGAGGTGGCGGGCGTCGCGCGGCTCGTGGGCGAGCGCGCCACTCCGTGCGCCGAACTGGAGCACGACGAGCTCCTCACCCGCCGACACGTCCCGCCCGACAAGTACCTGATCGATGGTCACGACGGACTCCGGGAACGTCTCGTGGACCGAGGTCACGGTGCCCTCGACCGCGATCGAGTTCGGGATCGTCAGCAACTCCTCGAGGCTCTCGTAGTCCTCCGCCCAGTCGTAGACCACGCCGACGGTGGAGTCGTCATCCTCGAGCGCGAAGCGGGCCAGCGAGAGCAGCGCACCGACAAGGACCAGGAGAAGCAGAGCGTCCATCACGCGCACCGGCAACCGTCGTTCGCGTCCAGCAGAGTTTCCTGTGCCAGCATGGAGCGACATCACGCTACTCCCGCCTGACCCCGCCGCGCACGAGGTGCTCCTCGAGGAAGGCGACCGTACGACGCGCGAGCTCGAGGCGGTGTGGCAGCCGCTGGATGCCGTGCCCCTCGTCCGGGAAGATGACGTACTCGACGACGCCCTCGTTGCGCCGGACTGTCTCGACGATCTGCTCGGACTCCTCCTGCGGCACGCGCACATCGTGGTCGCCCTGGATCACGAGGAGCGGCGCGCGGATGCGGTCCGCCTTGTGGATCGGCGAGATGGTGCGGAGGAATTCGGGATCGTCGCCGTACTCCGCGGCACGCTGCTTGCGACGCCATGCACCCGTGAACTTGAGGAACGTCTCGAAGTTGGCGATGCCGAAGAGGTCGACGGCCGCGGCCCAGCGCTCGGGCGCCTCGGTGATCGCGGCAAGCACCATGAAGCCGCCGTACGACCCTCCGAGGACGCCGACGCGCTGCGGGTCGACCTCGCCGGTCGAGGCCAGCCAGTCGACGGCGGCGACGAGGTCGCGCACGGAGTCCATCCGTCGCTCGACGTCGTCGGCGTGCGCGTACTCCTTGCCGTAGCCAGTCGAGCCTCGGACGTTGGTCACGAGCAGCGCGACGCCCTGCGTCAGCAGGTAGAACAACGGCGCCGTCGAGGACGCCCACAAGGTCGGCCGGCTCTGCGACTCAGGGCCTCCGTGGACGTAGATCATGCACGGGACGGGCCCGTCCCTCGAACCTTCGGGCATGTAGTAGAAGGCGGGGATCTGCCGCCCGTCGAATGAGGGGAAGCGGACGAGGCGCGGCTCCGGGAACGAGTCGACGGGCACTCCGTGAGTCGCGCTGTGCGTCAGCTGCCGCACCTCGCCCGCTTCGAGGTCCGCGACCCAGACGTCAGCGAAGTGCCGCGGCCCCTGGAAGGTGCACGCGAGCGCGCTGCCATCCGGCCGCCACGACAGCCCAGAGATCACGCCGCGCGGCAGATCCGGCACTCGCACCCCATCGCCGAGACGCGCGTCCGCGGTGACCTCGTACACCTCGAGGTGCGAGTAACCGTCCTCGTTGACGACGACCGCCAGCCGCGCGCCGTCACGCGAGAGGGCGAGCGCCTCGATGTCCCAGTCGGGCGTGAGCAGGAACTCACGCTCGCCGCTCTCGAGGTCGATGCGCTGCAGTCCGATGAACTCGCGGTCCTCGTCGGAGAGCGCGAGCACCGCGCCGCCCGGATGGACGTGCGCCGCCAGCCACTGCGCGACGCCCTCGTGGTCCGTCAGCAGCCGCGGTTCCGAACCCGCGCCAGCCTCGAGATCCGCGAGGAAGAGGTCGTCGTCAGCGGTCGTCTCGAGGCTCGGCCGTGAGATCAGCAGGTAGCGCCCGTCAGGCGAGAAACGGCCGGCGGAGTTCATCCCGTCCTGCCGGAGGACGAGGCGCTCCTCGCCGCTGTCGACGTCGAGCACGTAGACGTCGAAGAACGCGCGCTCGCGCTTATTCGAGGCGTAGGAGACGTGACGACCATCCGCGGACCACGCGCCGAGGTTGTGGATGACGAGCGGCGCCGACGCGAGCGGCCTCGCGGCGCCGCTGTCTACGTCGACGAGGTGGAGCTGGAACTGCTCGTCGCCGCCGTCGTCCGCGATGTAGAGCACCTCGTCGTGGCCGGGCCGCCAGCGGAGGCCGTAGATCACGCCGCCGGTGTCGGTGAGCTGTCGCGGCTCCCCGCCGCTCGCGTCCACGACGTACACCTGCGGCACACCCGGCGGGTTCGCACGGAACGCCACCCGCGCGCCGTCCGGCGAGAACGACGGGTCGAGCGCGCTCTCGACGCGGACCATGTCGTCGACGGTGAAGCCGGGCATCGAGGGCCTCCATCGCCAGTCGTTGCACGCGTTTCTATCACGAACGTGCGCCCGCGTGGCGACAGCGCCTATGATTCGGCCCCGCAACGCCCGCGCTGACGAAGGTCCGAGGACACCTACGATGCCAACTGCCTACGAGCAGGCGCTCGACCGCGCCGTCCCCCGAGTCATCGAGGAGGCGGTGCGCATCTGTGAGATCCCGGCGCCGACCTTCCGCGAGCAGCGACGTGCCGAGTACGTGCACGGACGTCTCGACGCGATCGGCGGGTGGGACCACCTCGCGATCGACTCGCTCTCGAACGTAGTCGCCATCCGGCGCGGCGACCCGAAGGCGGCGCGCGTGATGGCGGCCGCGCACCTCGACACGGTCTTCCCCGACGACGAGACACCCGTCCTCCGCGAGCGCGGCAAGCTCACGGGACGCGGCATCGGCGACAACAGCGCGGGCGTAGCAGCCCTGCTCGCAACGGCCGAGGCGCTCCAGGGCGCGACGCCGCGCGGCATCGGCGACGTGATCCTCGCGGCGAACGTGGGCGAGGAGGGTCGCGGCGACCTCCGAGGCGTGCGCCGCCTCGTGAAGGACTACGCCGGCGACTTCGACTGCTTCCTCGCCATCGAGGGCCACGCGCTCAACCGGCTGCAGAGCATCGGCGTCGCCTCCCTGCGCTACGAGGTGAGCGTGCAGACCGATGGCGGGCACTCGTGGGGCGCGTACGGCAGGCCGAACGCCATCGCGCTCCTCGCCCGCGCCATCACCGCCCTCGAGCCGCTCATGCCGGAGGTCGGCATCCAGCCGAAGACAACGATGAACGTGGGTGTCATCCGAGGCGGGCGCAGTGTCAACACCATCGCCCCCGACGCCGTGTTCGAGCTCGACATGCGTTCGGCGGACCCGGCGGCGCTCGACCGCCTCTACCGCGCCGCCCGCGCGGCGATGCAGGGCGCCGTCGCCGGAGACACCGAGCTCGGCTTCAAGCGCATCGGCCAGCGGCCAGGCGGTACCTCCGAGGCCGACTCGCCGCTGTTCACGGCCGTCCTCGATGTGCGCAAGGGACTCGGTATGCCCGCGCCGGAGTTGAATGCCGGCTCCACCGACGCCAACGCGCCGCTCGCGGCTGGCTACCCGTCGACCTGCATCGGCGTGACCACCGGCGGTGAGGCGCACACCGAGCGCGAGTGGGTGCGCACCGCGCCGTTCAAGCAGGGCGTGCCGCTCGTCGGACGGACGATCGCCGCCGTCGCACGCCTCCCTCGCGACCGCGTTGCTCGGGCGCGCTGAGGGCGAGCGGGGCTGCCTCGATGCTCCCGCCCTGGCTCGCGAGGAGCTTCGCCGCGCTCGGCATCCCCGCCTACCGGACCTACTGGTTCGCGCTGCTCGCGAGCTTCGGTGCGATCTGGTTCGGCTTCGTCGCGCGCGGCTACCTCGTCTTCGACCTCACCGGCTCGAACGCTGCGCTCGGCGGCATCTTCATCTCGTTCGGAGTGCCGCAGCTCGTCTTCACGCTCTTCGGTGGGGTCGCAGCGGACCGACTGCCGCGGAAGTGGGTCGTCGCGAGCGCACTCTCGATCTTCGCCGTCGAGTACGGGATCGTGTCGGGCCTGATCTTCACGGACGCGATCCGCTACGAGCACCTCGTGATCGCCTCGGTCTTCGAAGGGACGGTCGTCGCCTTCTACATCCCCGCTCGCGCCGCGTTCGTCGGTGACCTCGTCACGAGCGACGAGGGGTTGGGCAATGCCATGGCGCTGCAACAGGTCTCGTTCAACACGGCGCGGATCGTGATGCCGCTCATCGCGGGGGGACTCATTGCCGTACCTGCGGTCGGCGTCGGCGGGACGTACGCGGCCGCTCTTCTCTGCTTCGTCGTGGCGGTGCTGATCGTCCTCCGGCTGCCGACCGTCCCCGCGAGGTCCGCCGCACTGCAGGAGTCGCCGGTGAGCGCGATCGTCGGGGGCCTCTCGTACGTGCGGAGCCGTCCCGCGATCCTCACGCTCGTGCTGATGTGCTTCAGCATCGCGATGACGGCGATGGCCTACTTCGCCTTCATCCCGTCGATCGCCGCCGACGTCTTCGACGGCGGCTCGGTGCACCTCGGCGTGATGACCTCGGCGACGGCGGTCGGTGCGCTGACCGCCGCCGTGAGCGCCGCCTCGATCGCCGACGGCCCGAACGCGTGGCGCATGCACACCTTCGCTGCGTTCGGCTTCGGCATCGCGTTGATGGCGTTCGCGGTCGCGCCGACGTTCGTCGTCGGCGTGGTCCTCGGAGTAGCGCTCGGAGCCGCGGAGATCGGCTTCCTCACACTGAACCAGGCGCTGGCGATGCGCTTCTCGGACTCGGCCTACTTCGGACGGGTGCAGGCGTTGCTCCTGATCTCGTTCGCGCTCTTCGGCATCATGGCCTTCCCCATCGGCTACATCGCGGACCTCATCGGCATCCGGGAGACGCTGTTCGCTGCTGGTGCAGGCGCCACCCTGCTCGCGCTGGTCGTGAGCGCTTACGGCCGTCGCATCGACGCGGCCGCGGACGCAACACCGAGGCAGCGCGAGCCCTCGGCAGCGGCGGCTGGATAGCTGCCTCGGCGACCCTCGTCCCGTTCGCCCTGAGCGTGTCGAAGGACGTTCGGGACGCTCGGAGCGGAACGTGCCTCGGCAGGCACAGGACGAGCCAGAGGGGGCGTGGTTCGACAGGCTCACCACGAACGGTGGGACGGAGCAGTAGGTCTCGCCTGCCGAGATCGGCAGCCTCGACTACACGCGCTATGCTGCCGTCGGCGCAGACCTCGACGGCCGCGACGCAAGGAGGACCTCGATGGCCACGGACACCACGACCAAGGACTACAAGCAGCTGATGGCCGACGCGGCGAAGGCCGCGGGCCTCAACCCGCCCGCAATCGTCGTCCCGGAGGACCGCTGGGTGGACCTCAACGGCATCCGGTTCCACTACCTCGACTGGGGCAACGACCACCTACCGCACGTCGTCCTGCTGCACGGCGGTTCGCTGACGGCGCACACCTGGGACATGGCCGTACTGCTGCTGCGCGACAAGTACCACTTCGTCGCGCTCGACCAGCGGGGCCACGGCGACACGCAGTGGACCCCGGACGACCAGCTCGACCAGGACAACAGCGACCTCATGCTCGAGGACACGCGCCACTTCATCGAGTACCTCGGCTACGACCACCTCACGCTCGTCGGCATGTCGATGGGCGGCATGAACACGATTCGCTACTCGGCACGGCACCCGGAGCGCCTCGACGCGGTGGGCATCGTCGACATCGCGCCGGAGACGATGCGCGAGGGCCAGCTCGAGATGGAGGCCTTCCGAAACGAGACCGAGACGCTCTCCGCCTTCGACGACTTCCTCAACCGCGCCGTCAAGTTCATGCCCCACCGCGCGGTCGAGCACCTGCGCTACAGCCTCACGCACTCGCTCAAGCAGGTGGACGACGGCTGGACGTGGAAGCAGGACCACCGCCGCCGTGCCTCGATGGAGGGCCTGACCGAGGAGCAGCAGAAGGCTCAGCGCGAGCGCAACGCCGAGGCGCTCTGGGCGGACATCAAGGCGATCAACAAGCCAACCATGCTGTTCAAGGGTGAGAACAGCAAGATCCTCGCGCTCGACACGGCGGAGAAGACCGTCGCAGCGATGCAGAACGCGCGCCTCGTGGTCATCCCCCGCGCGACGCACAACGTCCACAGCGACAACCCCGCGGACTTCGCCCGCGAGCTCGACACGTTCCTCTCGGAGGTGCTGCCGAAGTAGTCAGCCTTGCGCGAGGCGCACCGACCACTTCAGGACCCGCGCATCCTCGGTGACGACGATGCGCGGGTCCGGTCGTCCACTCCCTCCCAACGAGCCATCGGGAAGGAGGTAACAGTGGGCAGCGGCCACGTACGTGTCGCCTGACTCGATGAAGAAGATGAACTGCGATCGTGTGCAGCCCGGGTGGCCAACTGGTGAAGGCTCGGGATGCGAATCGCGCTGAACTTCGATGCTAAGATCGCCGGACTGAGCGCGCTCGAAGTATCGCTGCTCGTTGAATGCGCGACGTAAGGCTCCGAGGTCGCCCGTTAACTCGTAGTCTCCGGGCCAGGTAGGACGCTCGGCCATGTATACTCCTGACGAACTCGTGAAGGCCACGTACCGCTACTTCGCCGGAACGGCGTCGTTCGGCGAACTCTACGACATCGCCCTCGATGTACTGATGTACTTGCCGGCGAGTGAGCAAGACACATTCACCCATCGACTCTCGGGGACCATCGTTCTCCGCGAAGCGGAGGAGTCGGCCGGGCATCTGGGTCGCGACGAGACGAACCGTCTCATCCTCGAAGTCCTGCAGGACGAGACGCTTCGCGCGATGAAGACCGCGAGCTAACGCGTTACTCCCAGCCCGGCTCGGCAGTGTCGAGGCGGATCGGGAACGGCACGTCGGGGTAGTCCTCGAGGAGGCGGCGCCAGGCGCGGCGGGCGATACGCTCGGCCTCGCGGAGAATGAGCGGCTCGTCGAGGGTGAGCACCTCGCGGTCCCGCATCACCCACCTCCCGTCCACCATCATCCCCTCGATGTCCGCGGGCTGGCCCTGGTGCACGAACGCTGAGACGAAGCGCAGCACCGGCACGAGGTGCGCCTTCCGCACGTCCACGACGATGAAGTCCGCCTTCTTCCCGACCTCCAGGCTGCCCGACTCATAGAGGCGCAGGGCACGGTGGCCGTTCGCGGTCGCCCACTGGAGGACGTCCTCGGGCGTGGGGCGCTCGCCGTCGCCGGTGCGCACGCGCTCCATGAACAGGCCGGTGCGCATCACCTCGACCATGTCCTCCGCCATGTTGTCCGAGCCCATCGCGATGGTGCACCCGGCAGCCTCGAGGTCGGCGACGCGCGGGCTGTTGCCGCGCCGCGCCGCAATCGCCGAGTTGAACGACGCGAAGGCGTGCGAACGGCCGAGCAGCTCGATCTCCCGCGTCTCCATGCAGCGGCAGTGTCCGGCGACGAGGCGGTCCCAGAGGAAGTCGTGCTGGAAGAGGTACTCCGTCGGCAGTACCCCGCGCGTCTCGCGCACCGCCTCGACCTCCCACCAGGACTGGTTGAGGTGGATCGTGGCCACGGTGTCGAGGCGGTCGGCGAGGTCGCGGAGCCGGCGGAGCAGCCGAGGCGACACCGCCTCGGGCGCGTGGGCGGCAATGGCCACGCTGACACGCCCGTCGGCCGCCCCGTGGAAGCGCGAGTGGAGCGCCTCGATGCGCTCGATGCCGGCCTCGCCGCGCGCGTCGTCGAACTCGAAGACGTGCTCACGCGCCGCCTTCGGCTGATCGAGGTCGGCGGCGGTCTCACCGAGGACAACGCGCAGCCCGCTGTCGGCGAGCGCCTGGGCGTACACGCCGAGGTTGCGCCCGATCTCGAACGGCGCCGTGGTCCCTGAGCGGATCGACTCCAGCGCGCCGAGCTGCGCGAACACGATGCGCTCGTCGTCAGTGATGTACTCCGCGACACCTCGAGGAAAGCGCAGCGTCGAGGGGAACGAGAAGTCCTCCTGGATGCCGCGCGAGATGGTGAGCGTGAAGTGCGTGTGGCAGTTGGCGAAGCCGGGCATCACCGCCTTGCCGCGCCCGTCGATCCGCTCCGCTTCGGGATGCGCGGCGAAGACCTCGTCCGGAGGGCCGAGGGCGACGATGCGATCGCCCTCGACCGCTAACGCGGCATCGAACAGGACGCGCCGCCCTGCGTCGGCGGTGACGACCGTCGTGTTGTGGAGGACGAGCGTCACGGGTCCTCGACGCCTACGTCGAGATCGAGCCGACGATGTTGCGCGCGCGGAAGTCCGCGATCGTCGCCGCGTCGTAGCCGATCTCCGCGAGGAGGGCGTCCGTGTGCTCGCCGCCGAGGCACGCACCGTCGTACTCGCGCGGCATGCGGTCGAAGGTGACGACCGGACCGTGGCGGCGGTAGGTGCCCCACGTCGCGTGCTTCACCTCGGGGTTCATGCCGTTCGCCAGGACGTGCGGGTCGCTCGCCCAGAACTGGCCCACGGAGGCGCCGTCGGCGCGCACGCAACCGACGCCCGCCGGGATCAGCCGCCGCTCCCACGCGTCGGCGTCGTCGGTCGCGAAGAGGGACGCCAGCTCCGAGGCGAGCGCGTCGGCGTTCTGCTCGCGTGCCTCGGGCGTGGCGAAGCGGGCGTCCGCCGCGAGATCGTCGCGAGCCGTCGCGGCGCAGAAGTTCTCCCACGCCTCCTGCGTACGGACCGCGAGGAAGACCCAGCCGCTCGAGGCCTCGTACAGGCGGACGGTCGGCCCGATGCCGTAGCAGTCGGCGTCAAGCGTGGCGCGAGGCGCCTTGCCGTCGTACGACAGCGCGTCGTCGTGGTTGGCGTATGCATTCGCCAGCATCATGTCGGTGAAGACCTGCTGCCCGACACCGAGGCGCTTCGCCGCGTAAAGGCCGAGCACCACCGCACTCGCGATGACCATCGAGGTGTTCGGGTCGGGATTCACCTCGTTGGCGCGCATGAGCCGCCGCGCGGTCTCGCGCACGTCGGCGAGGCTCTCGTAGTGCTCAGGCGGCTGGCCCGCGCCGGCCTGGAACAGCGCGCCACCGATAGCGGCGCCGGGGATCGGGTGGGCACACGGACGCATCGCACTGGGTCCGTCCGGCCCGTAGCCGTTGGCCGAGACGTAGACGATACGCGGGTTTTTCCGCTTCGCGTCCTCGAAGCCGATGCCGAGCCGCTCCGGCACGCCCGGCCGGTAGTTGTGCATCACCACGTCCGCCTTCGCGAGAATGGCGTCCATGATCGCGCGGCCCTCGGCGCTCTTGAGGTCGACGCAGATGCTCTCCTTGCCCGTGTTGGTCTTCGCCGCGCCGATGCCGGCCGCGGCTCCCGCGCCGAGCACGCGATACGGGTCGCCGCCGATCGGCTCGACCTTGATCACGCGCGCGCCGAGGTCGGCCAGCAGCGAGGCGGCGAGCGGCGTCGCGATGATCGTCGAGAGCTCGACGATCGTGACGCCCTCGAGCGGCGACTTCGGAGCGTCGGAGGCACGACCCTCGTTCACCTGTGAACGGCGCGGCGCCTCGAGTTCCGCGAGGACCTCCGCGGTGTGCTCGCCGACGAGCGGGTCGGGGCCACCGACTTGGCCGGGTGTCTCGGTCAGCCGCCCGACGAGGCCGAGCTGCGTGAGCCGCCCCAGCCGCGGGTGGTCGACCTCCGCGATCTCGTCGTTCGCGCGGAGGTCGGCGTTCGCGAGGCCTCCCTGGGCCGTGGTGAAGATCTCGGCGGCGACGTTCCCGTTCTCGTGGAACGCCTGCATCCACTCGTCGGCCGTGCGCTCCTGCATGCGCGTCAGCATCAGGTCGCGCGCGTACTCGCGGTCCTCGTTCGACCAGCTCGCCGGCGGCCCCTGGAAGCGGTCATCGATGATGATCTCGGTGAGGTCCGCCGCGGCGACGTACGAGTAGAAGAGGTGCTCGAGCAGATTGCCGAGCTGAATCCAGCGCCCGTCCTTCGCGAGGATGGGGTGGTAGTTCAGCGTCGGCATCCGGCCGCGCTCGGCCAGCGGGTCGGCGCCGTAGGCGTCGGGGTCGCGCGCTGCGAGCTGCTCACGGATGAGTCCGCCCATGTCGTACGGCAGCAGCCCGTGCAGCAGGCTCGTCTCGACGACCTGTCCCTCGCCCGTGCGGTCGCGCGCGATGAGCGCCGCAACGATGCCCTGGAGTGCGCCGTGGGCGGTCCCGTGCGTCGCGACGTGCACCGCCGAGTACGCCGGGCCGTCGCGAAGCGGGATGCCCTGCATCGAGAGCATGCGGCCCGACTTCGCGTGGATCAGGTGCTCATCGACCGGGTAGTGCGCGTACGGGCCCGTCGTGCCCCAGCCGGTGATCGAGCAGTAAACGAGCGCGGGATTCAGCCCGCGAAGCTTCGAGGCGTCGGCACCGAGGCCTTCGGCCTCGCCCGGCTCGTACGACGCAACGACGACGTCAACGGTCTTAGCGAGGTCGTGCAGCCGCTCGCGGTCGCCCGGCTGCGCGAGGTCGAGGATTGCGCTGCGCTTACCACGCAGCCACATCGGCGAGTTCGGCAACGCGCGCTCGGGGTCGCCGTCGGGCGGTTCGACCTTGATCACGTCCGCCCCGAAGTCGGCGAGGATCATCGTCGCCAGGCCACCGGCGGGGCCGCTGCTGAGGTCGATTACACGCAAACCGTCGAGAGGCCCGGCCACGAGTCGCTCCTTCCACCGTGCGCCTTCGCGCCGCTCGAGGGTTGCGAGGCCGCACCGGCGTCATTACGGGCACAATCCTAGCCCTTGAGGGCAATACCGAGACGGCTGACGCCCCGGCACGGCCGCGTCAGCGCACCGCCTCGACCATCCCGCGACCGTCCAGCGAGCCCGCGGTGCGGCCGATCGCCTCCGCCACCTCGAGGAAGCGCGCGGGCTCCGAGGCGAGCGTACCCCGCGCGATCAGGTCGCGCCCCGCCAGGCGCGCGGCGATGCCGGGGAAGACCGTCGGGCGGACGCTCGAAAAGCCCGCAGTGCGCAACGCCTCGACCAGCCACTCCGTCGTCCAGCGCCGCATCTCGACGACCGTCGAGCGGCGGACGTGCGGCAGCACCCGTTCCAGCAGCGGCGGGCCGAGACCTGGGGGGAGCAGCGTCTCGCCGTACGCGCGGCGTCCCCCTGCCGCCTCGATCAGCCCGTCTCGATGCACCGCCTCGGCCGCCTCGCCCGCGTCGAGGACGAGCGTGTAGCGACGTTCAAGGGCTGGCTCCTGCACCCGCCGGACGTAGGTGTAGAGGAGAACCCGTTCCCCGCTCGACGGCTCGCGCCCGTCCCAGAGCATCACCGTCTCGAGCTCCGGCGCGGGCAGCAGCCAGTCCTGGTACGACGCGCGCAGCGTGCCACCCGGCCGCAGCACTCGATGCAGCTCTGCGAAGACCGAGCCGGCATCGGACGCCTCCTCGAGCGAGTTGGCGGCCATGACCGCGTCGAACGCGCCGTCCGCCAACGGCAGCGCGTCGGCGTCGCCCGTGACAAACGTCGCGTTCGGCAGCGCGAGGCGCACCCCGTTCTCGCGACAGACGGCCGTCCGGAGCGGCGACGGGTCGACCCCGACGACGGTCACGTCTGGAAGCGCGTGGGCGACCGGGAGCGACGGCCAGCCGTCGCCCGGGCCGATGTCTAGGACGCGCCGCGCTCCCTCCGGGATGTGCGCGACGTAGTCGGCGATGCGGGCGGCGTCGGACCAGTGCGACTCGTTGCCGGCGTCATACGGGACGTAAACCCAGGCCAGCGAGCGGTCGCTCTGGCTCGGCATCAGCTCGTAGATGGCCCGCGCCGACTCGAGACGCTCTGGCGGCGCGTGCTCCTCGAGCCAGCGTTCGACCCCGGTGAGCGGCAGCGTCACGAGGCAGGCGTGGCCTCGAGGCTGGCGGCGAACGCCGCGCCCAGCTCGACGACGCGAGTGCCTGCGCGCAGAACAGGCAGCGCCGAGCCCGACTCGCGACCCTCCGGGCCAGCAAGGAACGCCTCCCACCCCGCGAGGTAGTAGGCAGCGTACGCCTGCGCCAGCTCGTCGAGCCCGCGCTCCTCGAGGGCTCGTACGAGACCGGTGCGGTTCAGCGACCACGCCTCCTCGTACCGTACGCCGAGCACCTCGAGGACACGCGCAGCGGTAGGTGATACCCGCCAGTTCACCTCGCCGACGAGCGGCGCCGCGAGACCGCCGAGGCGATCGATGATTCGGCCGGGCAAGGCGTCGAGGAAGTCGCCGTGCACGCTGAGTTGCTCGCGGCTGCGCACGCGCTGGGTCGCGCGCTCTTCGTCGGTCAGGGTGCGGCTGTGGTACGGCTCACCCCAGAGCGTCGTCACGGTCTCTGCTGGCGACGGCGCGATGTCGGGCAGCGCGTCGAGCTGGTTCGAGATGACGAACTGCGGCTTCGGCACGTGAAGTGGCTCGGGGATGCGCCGGCGGTACGCGGTCAGCACGGCGTCGTTGATCTCGACCGCGGCCTCGATGCTGTCGACCTTCGCGATGTCGGCATCGGAGACGAGGGAGACGTGGATGTCGACGTCCGACACCTCGGGGACGTAGTCGATGCGCGTGTCCCAGCGCTTCTGCGCGGAGCCTTTGCGGTAGATGCCGCGAAGGCCTGGACCGAGGCGCTGCGTCAGCACCTCGGTCCAGGCCTCGCTCATCGCCTCGGTCTCGGCCCGCAGCGCCTCGGGCGGGTGGCTCGCCGGGAAGCCCGGCAGCTCGATGCTCATCGGCGGCTCCGCGCCCCTCCGAGGGACTACGGGTCGATGCGGGCCGAGGCGCTCCCCGTGACGACCTCCTCGCCCTTCTGGTTCGTCGTCGAAACGGCGAGGTCCACGAAGTGCTGGCCGCCTTCCTCGCGAAGCGCCTCGACCGTCGCCTTGGCCGTCAGCGTGTCGCCGGGCCAGACCTGCCGCGAGAAGCGGACGCCGTACTTCGTCAGCCGGCCGTCGCCGACCCAGTTGGTCAGCATCGTGCCCGTGAGCCCCATGCTGAGCATGCCGTGGGCGAAGGCCGTCGGGTACCCCGCCACTTCCTTTGAGTAGGTCTCGTCCGTGTGTAGCGGGTTGTAGTCACCGGACGCGCCGGCGTACTGGACGATCTGGGTCCGCGTGAGGTTGTCGACGACGACCTCCTCGTGAGTGTCGCCGACCTTGAGTTCGCTTGCCTTGAGGGCCATCGTTCGAGTCCCCTGTCTAGGTACCCCGCCTACTGGTCGACCGCGCGCTCGGTCTGGACGCCGACCGACCGCGCCGTGATCACGAGCTCGCCGTTCTGGTCGCGGTACTCGGTGATCGTTTCGCGGAAGGTGAGCTTGCCGGCACGCCGACCCTCGCGCTCCCAGGTCTCGCCTGGCTTCGAGGTGGCCGTCAGGACATCTCCGGGGCGCAGGTGGCGGTGGTACTCGTAGTGCTGCTCGGCGTGGAGCCCGCTGCCCCCGCCTCCGCCGCCCGTGCGCTGCACGCCCGTCGGCGTAGCGCCGGAGCCGAACCACGGCTCGCCGATCTTGGGACGGAGGCCGTAGTCCTCGTCGAACTGCGCGCTCGCCTGGACGAACGTCGGCGGCGCGATGATACCGCCGGGCTCCGTCGTCTTCGCGTAGTCCTCGTCGTAATAGATCTGGTTCTTATCACCCACCGCACGGGCGAACATCATGATGTGCCCAGCCTCGACCGGGAACCGCTTCGCAGCCATCAGCAACCTCTTCCACGCTTCAGCGCATCGGGATTGAAGCGCCGGCATCGTAGCGAGGCGCGCCAAGAGTCGGCCAGTGACCATCGGCCCGGGCCGGTCGGCGAGCGGGAGTTCGAGGTGGCTAGAAGATGCCGCCGGTGCGGATCGCGCGCTCGATGCCGTAGAGGACGAGCAGGCCGACCGCGATGGCGATCCACTTCCAGTAGAAGCGGCCCGGGTCTTCGAGGAGGTTCATGGCGTCAGGATACGGGCCGCCAGCCGAGGCGGCTACAGCAGCCCCGCCGCCGGAGGCGGCTAAAGGAGAGCCGCCACCCGACGCGCGATCGCGAGCGACGAGGTGAGCCCCGGCGACTCGATGCCGCCGAGGTGCACGTAGCCCCGGTCCGGCCAGATGAGGAAGTCCGGGGGCGGCTGGCCCGGCTGCTGGATCTTCGGACGGTAGCCCACCTGCCCCGGCGCGATGTCGGCGTCCTCGAGGAACGGCAGCAGCCGCTGCGCCGCCGCCAGGAACTCCGCGCGACGGATGTCGTCGGCGCGGTAGTCGAGCGGCACACCGTCGTCCAGCCACTCCGTGTCGGGACCGAAGTGCACCCCTCCATCGATGTCCACGGTGATGTGGACACCGAGGCCACCGGCCGTGCGCAGGTGCTCGGCCATCCCCGTCTCGTGCGGCAAGGGGTAGACCGGGATCGAGACGCTGCGGCTGGCGTCGGGGTTCACGAGGTCGTAGTACCGCCCTCGGTTCACGCGCTGGCGCATCACCGGCACGCCTTCACCGCCGTCGAGGGGGTAGCCGAGCGACTCCGCGATGGCGGGCGCGCCGTGCCCGGCGCTGTTCACGAGGGCAGCGCAGCGCAGCGTCGTCCCCTCGCCGTCAGGCCCGCGGGCCTCGATCTGGAAGCCACCCTCGACACGGGTGACGCCCGTGACCTCGTGCCTCATCGCGAAGAGCGCGCCTGAGGCGCGAGCATCGGCCTCGAGGGAGCGCGCGTAGGCGAAGGCGTCGACGACGCCGGTCGTTCTCGACAGCAGGGCCCCTGCGGCGGGCACCGCGGGCTCGATGGCGCGCGCCTGCTCTGCGGTCAGCCGCTCCATCCCGCCGACCTCGTTGGCCTCGGCCTGCGCGAGAACGGAGTCGAGCCCGCCGAGCTCGCTCTCGTGCGTGGCGACGATGAGCTTGCCGGAACGCTTCACCGGCACGCCTCGCAACTCGCACCACTCGTAGAGCAGGTTCTTGCCCTCGACGCAGAGCAGGTGCTTCAGCGAGCCCTGTGGGTAGAAGATGCCAGCGTGCACCACCTGGCTATTGTGGGAACTGGTCTCGCGCGCGATGCCCTCGTGCCGCTCGATGACCACGACAGAACGCGAGCGCGCGAGCTCGGCCGCGACCGCCAACCCCACCACGCCGCCCCCGATGACGGCCACATCCGCGTCGAAGTCGCTCGCGGTCATCGTTCCTCCATCGGACCCTCGATCCCGACTATCGACTGTGCGAGCGCAAGCGTTGCGCCGTCAATGCAGGAACCACAGAACTTCGTCTGATCTCAGCCGACCCTGTCCGAGTCCGGCCCCCTCTCCCCTCGTGGGAGAGGGTGAGGGTGAGGGCTCACACGCGCCGCTGGACGTGCAGCAGGTACCCCTTCCTATCGAGGGGGTTGTGGTCCGTCCGAGGTCGGGTCGGGATCGAGCCGCCGCGCACCGGCTCGTAGCGGTCGAACGTGCACTCGAGGACGCCCTCACCGCGCGACATCCCCGGCACAGCCTGCTGAAGCGCGTGCACCCAAGCCGCGGGCACGTCGCCTTCGAGCACGTAGACCGAGTCCCGGAGCGACGGCACGCCCGGGACGGCGTCGAGGGCCGTCAGCATCGGCAGCGCAGTTCCGAACGTGTCGGCGGGGGCTTCGAGGCGGAAGCGGTGGATCGGCTCGCACACGACGGTGCCCGCCTGCCGCAACGCCTCCATCAACACGAGGGGGGTCAACTTGCGGAAGTCCTCGCCGGTGCTCGACATGCTCTTGCTGAAGCGCTGGTGGCGGTGGCTCTGCCGCGGCGAATAGCCCGTGTGCGTCAGGGTGGCCGTACAGTCGGTGACCTGCCAGCCGCAGAGGCCCTGCCGCAACGTCTCGTACACCGTGTCTTCGACGACCTTGTAGAAGGCGCGCGGCATCGTGCCCAGCACTTCGGTCGCGATGCGGTACTCGACGCCTGAGTCGAGCGCCGCAGGCTCGATTCGCAGCCCAATCGTCGCGAGGAACGGGTTGGGAGCGATGCGCATGAACTCGACCGCCATGCCGACGCCGACCGGCCGCTCGACGCAGATCGTCGTGGTGTCGCGGAACTCGACCTCGATGCCGAAGTCGGTCGCCAACGTCGCCTCAATCACCTCCTTCTGCACCTCGCCGTAGAGCGAGACGTACGTCTCTTGCCGCACGTCGTCCTGGCGGAGGTTGATCAGCGGGTCCTGCTCGACCAGCTGGGTCAGCACGACGTGCAGCGCACCGCGCTGAGCCACGTCCGAGGGGACGACGACAGCCTCCAGCGTCGGCGGCGCGAAGTAGTGACGCTCCGAGGGCGCGCGCGCCTCACCGAGTGTGTCCCCGATCTGGATGTCGGCGAGCCCCCAAACCTTCGCGATCTGGCCCGCGACGGCGGACGGACGCTGGGCGGTCGAGCCGTCCTCGAAGACGCTGATCGAGGTGACCCGCCCCTCGAGGCCTCGCCCGTACTCGACACGGTCGCGCACTGCCAGCGTTCCTGAGAACAGGCGGACGTAGGCGATCTTCTCGCCAGCGGGTCCGCGCTCGACCTTGAACACGGTGCCCGAGACAGCACCGCTAGCATCGCCCTCGCGCGCCGACAGCAGGTCGTGGATGCCGGCGGTCACCGCATCGACACCCGCGCCAGTGATCGCGGAGCCGAAGAACACCGGATGCACGAGCGCCCGGCGCGTCTGCGAGGCGAGCGCGCGACGCAGCCGCCGCTTCGACACGGACGCCTCGTCGGCGACGTACGCGTCGAGCAACGCCGCGTCGTGCTCGACGAGGAGGTCGACCAACCTCGCGCTGAAGTCGCGGTCATCGAGGTCGAACGGCGAGAACGACGCCCCTCGCGCCCCGATGTCATCGACGGAGCCCATCACGATGATCGAGGGCGTGAGCCTCCCGGCGATGGCCGCGAGCGTGCGCTCGGCGTCCGCACCACCGCGGTCGATCTTGTTCACGAAGAACAATGTGGGGATGCCGAGGCGCTGCAGGGTGCGCATCAGCACGCGGGTCTGTGCCTGCACGCCTTCGACCGCGGAGATTACGAGGACCGCCCCATCGAGCACGTTGAGCACGCGCTCGACCTCCGCGATGAAGTCCGGGTGTCCCGGCGTGTCGATCAGGTTGACGGTGATGTCGCCGATGGCGAACGAGACGACCGCCGACTTAATCGTGATCCCGCGCTGGCGCTCCAGCGCGAGGAAGTCCGTCTGGGTACTACCGGCGTCAACACTGCCGACGGCCTCGATGACCCCGGCGTTGTAGAGAAGTCGTTCGGTGAGGCTGGTCTTACCGGCGTCTACGTGAGCGAGAATCCCGAGGTTGAGCGTGCGCACGACGCGTCGTGTCCTCTCGATAGGTGATACACACCTGCTGAGTGGCCAACGACGTTCGCCCCATGCCGCTCTCCTCTGATTCGTCACGTTATGACCGTCGCAGTGAAGCAGATCGCGAGGACCCACGACAACTAATCGCTAGGAACCTCCTACCTCCTCCGCGCTCGCGGGAGACCTTCTGACTCCTCCCCCGCTCGCGGGGGAGGTCAGGGAGGGGGTACCGTCCGGCTGCGAACAGGAGACCTGCCGATGACCTCTGCCCAGCGCCGCATCCTCGAGGGCGTGCGCGTTCTCGACCTGACGCAGGTCGTCGCCGGGCCGCTGTGTACGCGCATGCTCGCCGACCTCGGCGCCGAGGTGATCAAGGTCGACCGCATCCCGGACACCTCGCGCGGACCTGTGCGCGGTGAGGGCAGCGTCGCGACGAATCTCGGCAAGCGCTCGATCGCCCTCGATCTGCGCCAGCCCGAGGCCGTCGCAGTGGCGCGCGACCTGGCGGAGCGTGCGGACGTGGTGGTCGAGAATTTCCGGCCCGGCGCGCTCGCCGCGCTCGGTCTCGGCTACGAGGCGCTGTCCGAGGCGCAGCCGCGCCTGATCTACGCCTCGATCTCCGGCTTTGGGCAGACGGGCCCGGACTCCGAGCGGCGGGCGTACGGCTCGACCGGCCACGCGGAGTCGGGGCTGCTCTGGGTGCAGCAGCAGGCACAGGGCGGCGAGGCGCCGTTCGCGCCCGGCGTCACCGTCGCCGACATCGTCACGGGCACCAACGCCTTCTCCGCGATCCTCGCCGCCCTCTACGACCGCGAGCGTACGGGCCGCGGTCAGTGGATCGACGTCACGCTTGTCGAGAGCCAGCTCGCGATGCTCTACGAGGTGGCGAGTGCGCCGCTGCGCGACCCCGACGCCGAGTGGCAGCCGTTCCGCCATCCGATCTACCGGGCGAAGGACGGCTACCTCACGATGAATGACGGTCCGCCTCGCAACTGGCCGCGCATCGCCGCCGGCCTCGGGCATCCCGAGTACGACGGCGCTCCGCCTCCGGACCGCACCGAGCTCCAGCGCGACTGGATCGCCGCACTCACGGTCGAGGAAGCAGCGGCCGGCCTTCGCGCCAGCAACGCGCCCTACGGCGTCGTGCGCTCGTTGCCCGAGGCGCTCGCCGACCCGTACTTCGAGGAGCGCGGCATGGTCGTCGAGGCGTCGGACCCGCTCGACGGCAGCGTGCGCGCCATCGGGTCGCCGTTGCACTTCTCGGATGCCGCGAGCGGGCCGAGCGGCGCACCAGCACCCCTCGCCGGCGAGCACACCCGCGCCGTCCTCGCGGAGCTCGGGTACGACGAAACGCGCATCCACGCACTGTTCGCCTCGGGCGCGGCGATGGAGCAGCTGCCGCCGGGCTGAGCGTGGATACGTCGAGCGGACTTACGTCTCGAAAGGGCAGCGCTCCGGGCGTCACGCTGGTACGCTGGATACGTCGATTAGGTAGGCCTGCTTTCCCCTCTACGTCGATGCTGGCGCAAACGCGCCGCTCGTCGGGCCGGGTACCGGGGGACGATGCCGGTGACCGCAGTAGAACGGTTCACCCGAACCGCGCGCCTCGACGCGCCTGCACGTGCCCTGCGGCGCACGGTGCCTCCGTTGCCACTCTGGCTGGGCGGATCGCTCGTCGCCGCCGTCTGCGTGGTGCCCCCGCTGTACCTTGCGGTGCGCGTCCTCGACAACCCCGAGCGGGCGTGGGCGGTCCTCTCGTCGCAGAACACGCTCTCGCTGTTCGGGCGGTCCCTGGTGCTCGCGCTGGCCGTGACCGTCCTCGCGACCGCCATCGCCCTGCCCATGGCCTGGCTAACCGCGCGAACCGACCTGCCGGGACGTCGCGTCTTCGCTGTGCTCGCGCCGCTCCCGCTCGCGATCCCCTCCTACGTGGGGGCGTTCGTCGCCACCTCCGCCCTCGGACCGCGGGGATTGCTGCAGGGCATGCTCGAACCGTTGGGTGTCGAGCGGCTGCCGTCGATCTACGGATTCTGGGGCGCGGTCGCCGTCCTCGGCGTGTTCACCTACCCCTACATCCTGCTCACCCTACGTCCGGCCATCGCGACGCTGGACCCGCGCCTCGAGGAGTTGTCGCGCTCGTTCGGGCACGGACGCCTGACGACGCTGCGGAAGGTGATCCTCCCGCAGTTGCGGCCCGCGCTCGCATCGGGCGGCCTCCTGGTCGCGCTGTACGCGCTTTCGGACTTCGGGGCGGTCTCGCTGCTGCGCTTCCAGTCCTTCACCTACGTCATCTACATCCGCTACCAGAGCGTCTTCGACCGCACCGGCGCCGCTGCGCTGGCGCTCGCCCTCGCGGCCCTCGCACTCGCGATCGTCGCCGCCGAGGTGTGGACGCGTGGACGTCGGCGCTATCACAGCGCCCACGGCGTCGCGAGGTCGGCGCGCCACGTGCCTCTCGGACGGTGGCGCTGGCCCGCGTTTGCGTTCGCGCTCGCCGTAGTGTTGGTTGCGCT
Organism: uncultured Dehalococcoidaceae bacterium; assembly: GCA_964479165.1. Taxonomy (GTDB): domain Bacteria; phylum Chloroflexota; class Dehalococcoidia; order UBA2979; family UBA2979; genus CAYZJO01. The sequence goes on along the minus strand of CAYZJO010000001.1, from coordinate 788,392 downwards.
GGTGCTGCCCTTCGGCGTGCTCGCGTACTGGCTGGTTCGCGGCATCCAGGCGGGCGAAGTGCTGCGCGGCGTCGGCGACGCGATGCGCGGCTCGGTCACCGCTGCCGGACTCGCGGCGATCGTCGCGGCAGCCGCCGCCTTCCCCGTCGCGCTGCTCGCAGCCCGCTACCGCCGCTTCCCGCTGAGCCGGCCCATCGAGGTGCTCAGCTACACCGGCTACGCGCTGCCGGGACTCGTCGTCGCGCTGTCGATGGTCTTCCTCTCGCTGCGCCTCGGCTCGCTGTACCAGTCCTTGACTATTCTCGTCGTGGCGTACGCCCTGTTGTTCCTCCCGCAGGCGGTCGGCGCGACTCGCGTTGCGTTGCTCCAGGTGCGACCCTCGATGGAGGAAGCGGCGCGCGGCCTCGGGCGACGGCCGTCGCAGGTACTCCGCACGATCACCCTGCCACTCGCGAGCCGCGGCATCCTCGCCGGCGCCGCGCTCGTATTCCTGACCACGATGAAGGAGCTGCCAGCCACCTTGCTGCTCGCACCGATCGGCTTCCAGACGCTCGCGACGCGCATCTGGAGCGCCTCGAGCGAGGCGTTCTTCGCGCGCGCCGCGCTGCCCGCGTTGCTGCTGATCGCGCTCTCCGCGATCCCGCTGCTCCTGCCGCAGCTGTGGCGCAGCGATGAGTGAGCGCAGCCCGCAGCCGCTTCGCCTCCCCTCGAGGCCTCCCCCCTCCAGGCCGGCAGCGACGGTTGCCGTCGAGGCCCGCGGGCTGCACGTCGCCTTCGGGAACGTCGAGGCCGTGCGGGATCTGACCCTCGATGTGCTCGAGGGGGAGTTGTTCGCCCTCCTCGGCTCGTCGGGCTGCGGCAAGACGACGGCGCTGCGACTCCTCGCCGGGTTCGAGCGACCCGACGGCGGCACGCTGCGGCTGTGGGAGGAACTCGTCGCGAGCGCCACCACGTTCGTCCCGCCGGAACGGCGCGGGGTGGGCATGGTCTTCCAGGACTACGCTCTCTTCCCCCACATGTCGGTCGCCGAGAACGTGGCCTACGGGCTGCCGAAGCCGGGCCGCGCCGAGCGCGTGGCCGAGGCGCTCGCACTCACCGGACTCGAGGGGTTCGGTTCGCGCTCGGTCTTCGACCTGTCGGGCGGCGAGCAGCAGCGCGTTGCACTCGCCCGAGCGCTCGCCCCGAGGCCCCGCCTGCTGCTCCTCGATGAGCCGTTCTCGAACCTCGATCAGGCGCTCCGCACACGCGTCCGAGCCGAGGTGCGTGACATCGTGAAGCGCGCCGGCACGACGGCGATCCTCGTGACGCACGACCAGGAAGAGGCACTGTCCATCGCCGACCGGCTCGCGTTCATGGACCGCGGCCGCATCCTCCAGGTCGGCACGCCGGACGAGATCTACTCCAACCCGACGTCACTCGCGTGTGCCGAGTTCATCGGCGACGCCAACGTGGTCCGCCTCGAGGCGCACGCTGGCCGGGTAGAGACCCGCTTCGGCGACTTCGAAGCCCCGGTCGAGGAGGGGCGCGTGGCCCTGGTGCTGCGGCCCGAGGACCTGCAGGTGATGCCCGGAGGCGTGCCCGGCGAGGTGGTGCGGCGCGAGTACTACGGCCACGACCAGGTGCTGCACGTGCGCCTCGATGACCACAGCGAACTGCGCATCCGCGTCGCACCACACGAGCGGCTGGTCGCCGCCGGACCGATCGCGCTGGGGCTGCGGCGCGACCCGCACATCTTCGCGGACGACGTTCTCTCCGAGTGAGCGCCGGCGCCCCGTTTGCCGAGGTCCCGGGTGGACAGCCCGTTAGACAATGGCGCCAATGCCGGTGATATCTCCGCGCCTGACGACGCAACCCACCCCGTCCGCACCCGTCATGCTTCCCGAGGAGGAGACGGATGAGGCGCTCGACCGCCTCTATCACCTCGTGCTGCTCGACGACGACCACCACACCTACGCCTACGTCATCGAGATGTTGGGCGACATCTTCGGCTACGGCCGCGAGAAGGCCTTCGCGCTGGCCCGCATGGTCGACGGCGAGGGCCGCGTGATACTCGAGACCGCCAGCCTCGAGCGCGTCACCACGCACCAGGGCCAGGTGCATTCGTACGGCCCCGACCACCGCCTACCCCAGAGCAAGGGTTCGATGTCCGCGATCATCGAGGAGGCGGACGCCCCGAGTTGAGGCCGCACGTCCTTCACTCACTGCTCGTCGCGACCGCGTTGCTCCTCGGCAGCTTCGCGCTCGCGTGCTCCGACGATGACTCACCTCCGACGAGCACGCCTACCTCGACGGCAACGGCCACACCGACCTCCACTGCGACCGTGGTTCCGAGCTCGACTGTCACCTCAACCCCCGGGCCGACCGCGAGCCCGGAGGTCGAAGCGCGACAGGTGACCGGCCTCGACGCACCAGTCGGTGAGTTGCCCCGGGTCGACACGCTGCCATTCCCGGAAATGCCCGCGTCCTCGTTCAGTCCGTGGGACGGCCGGAGCATGATGCTCTACGACGTGGTCGAGATGACCGAGCGGAACCTCGGTCCTGGTCAGTTCGCCGGGTTCAGCCCCGATGGCACCCGCTTCGCATGGGTCGCCGGCGAGCCGGGTCTCGGGAAGGAGGCGTTCCTCCTCGAACTGCCCGATGGCGAACCGAGCTCACTTGGGCCCGCCCGCACCATCCGTTGGCTGAGCAACGATGAGGTCATCGTGCATCTGCCGAACCAGCCACCGAACCAGAACCCGCGCGAGATCATCAAGGTCGCGACCGGCGAACGCCGCCCGGACGACCTGCCACCCGACCCCGCAGCACCGGGCGGGACCATCGTGCGCGGCTCGTATCGTCTCGATCGATTCCGGACGAGCGGGTACCCGTCCTGGCGTTCTATCTTCCGACTGAGGGACCTCCGGGGTGGGGCTCGCCCGCTGGAGTTCGAGGCGACCGAGGCCGCGCTGACCTCCGGAGGACGGCTGTTCGTCATTGCCCCGCCGCCGGAGCCGAGCGGGCCGCCCGCGAATATGGGTCCACACCTCGAGACGGGACTGGCTAACGTCTTCGAGATCGACATCGAGACCGCGGGGGCGCGAGTGATGGCGACGACGATGGCGACAGCGCCGACCACGCCATTCGTCGAGTCGAGCCGCTACAACGCCTGGGCCGACAACTTCTGCAACCTGCCGGACGCCGGTCCCTCCCGCACCCTCGTCTACGACCGCGCTACCGACCGGCTCATCGCGTTCGACCGTGGCGAGTGGGTCGTGCTCACCGAGCGCGACGAGCTGGGCATCGGAGAATTCGGGCCGCGTGCGCTGCTCGACCTCGACACACTCGAGTACAGCGTCGTCATCGACCCGGACGGCGTCGACATCGCCTGGTCGCAGGACTATCGCTATGCCGCACGCGGGTTCGCCGGAGGACACGGCGGCCTCTGCGGTTGAACCGGTGGCGCTACTCCATCGGCTCCGGCACGGCGATCGCCTCGCCGTTGATCGAAGCCGAGATCACGTGGCCCTCGATCAGCTCGATGTGGCGCGCCGTGCCCGGGTTGCGTGTGCCCTCGGAGGGGCCCAGACAGAGGATCTCGGCGCGGAGGCGGCCCGGCGACAGTTCGAGGAGCCCCACCGTGCCGAGGCGTGTCTCCTTGTGATGGGGCAGGTTGGGACTGCCGGAGTTGATCAGCAGCACGCCGTCGCGAAACTCGAGGCGATCAACGTGGGTGTCGCCGCCGATGAGGATTTGTGGATCCACGTCGCTGAAGTCGCGAGCGATGATCTGCGCCATCGGCCGGTCCTCGGGACGCAGGTCGTGGCGCATACCGAGACGCCACCCCTCGAGGTCGAGTACCTGGCGGTCCTTGAGACGCGAGTCGTCGAAGACGTCGTGGTTGCCGCGGACCGCGACGAGCGGCGCGAACTGCTCCGCCCAATCGAGGACGCTGGGCACGACCACATCTCCCGCGTGCAGGATCAGGTCGACGGTGGTCAAGAACTCGCCCACCTGTGGCCCGAGCTCGTCGAGCGACTTCATGAGCGAGGGCAGGTGCGTGTCCGTGATGAGACCGATGCGCATAGAAGCCGAAGTTACCGCCGCGCCTGCCGCCCGGCAACTCGGACGCATCACGATCGGAGTATGATGCCGCGCGTCGCGTACGCCGAACCCATGAGGAACTCCGATGACGAGCGTCCAGGACACCTCACAAGCGAGCGTCGTCGAAGAGGACGTGAGGTGGGCGGAGCGCGACGGCGAACCGTTGCTCGCCCGCATCTACCGGCCGGCTGACCTCGGCGCCACGACCCCCTTCATCGTGAACGTGCACGGCGGCGCGTGGAGCGCCGGCGACCGCACCAGCGGCGAGGTCTACTGCCGCGCGCTCGCGCACGCCGGCGTCGCCGTCGCGAGCATCGACTTCCGCGACGGCCGCACCGCCCGCCACCCCGCCGCGAATGAAGATATCGCCAGCGCCCTGTCGTGGGCGCCTGAGTACGCGCAGTCTCTCGGCGCGTCAGCGGACTCGATTGGCGTCATCGGCAGCTCCTCCGGCGGCCACCTCGGACTCCTCGCCGCGACCACGGCGCACGAGGAAGTCGCGGCCTACGTCGTCGCGCTGTGGCCCGAACCGACCCGTACTACCGCTACCGCTACGCGAAGCGCGCCGGCCTCGAGCGGCTGATGGCCGGCGGCGAAGCCTACTTCGGCGACGAGGAGACGATGCACGCGGCAAGCATCCCCAGGCTTGTCGTGGCCGGAGAGGCACGCCAGCTCCCGCCCACGCTCGTCGTCCAGCCCGGCGAGGACTCGAACGTCCCCGTCGAGATGACGTTCGATCTCCTCCGCGCGTGGCAGTCCCGAGGCGGTCACATCGAGTACGCGTACTTCCCGGAGATGCCGCACGGCTTCGGCCAGCGCGAGTCGCCGGAGACGGACGACCTCGTGCGCCTCATGCGCGACTTCATCGCACGGCACTCGGACGCGTAGACAGCGAGAGCAGGTACCGAATGACGACGGGCACGAGCGGGCGAGTCAGCGTCGAGGAAGGCGTGGTCATCGGAACGGGTGGTGGACGCGACCTGAGCGTCGACGTGTACTCGCCGCCGCCCGGCACCGCGAACGGCATCGGAGTGCTGCTGGTACACGGCGGTTCGTGGAGCGGAGGCGACCGCAGTCAGCTCCGCGGCTACGGCATCCTGCTTGGGCGCGTCGGTTATACCTCGATCGCCTGTGAGTACCGCCTCTCGGACGAGGCGAAGTGGCCGGCCCACCTCCACGACGTGAAGGCGGCGCTCCGCTGGTTCCGCGCGAACAGCGCGCGACTCGAGGTCGACGCCTCGAAGATCGCGGTTCTCGGGGCTTCCGCCGGCGGCCATCTCGCACTGATGCTCGCGGCAACGGCGGGCTTGTCCGAGTTCGAGGGCAACAGCGGCAACGCCGGAGTGGAGACCGAGGTGGCGGCGTGCATCGCCATCTATCCGCCAGCGCTCATTGAGGGACCGACCGCCATCGAAGGCGCGGTCGGCAGACTCCTCGGCGAGAGTGCGAGCGAGTCGGACTACGCCTCGGCGCGTCCGCTGAGCTACGCGCGGCCCAACTGGCCTCCGACGCTCTTGGTCCACGGCAACCGTGACGCGCTCGTGCCGGTCGAGGAGAGTCTGCGAGTCCACCGGGAGCTCTCAGCCATCGGCGCGCCCGTGGAGCTGCACATTTTCGATGGCCAGCCGCACGCCTTCGACGGAGCCTCCGACTACGGACGCCTCTGCGCCTCCATCTTCGACGTGTTCCTCAAGCGGCATCTCGCGCCCGCCGAGTGAAGCCTGTCGTCCTCGTCCATGGCGCGTGGCACGGGCCGTGGTGCTGGGACCGCGTGACGCCGCTCCTCGACGCCGCGGGAGTGCCGTGGACGGCCGTCGACCTGCCGAGTTGCGCGCGGGCGTCCGAAGGCACCGGACTCGCCGAGGACATCGCGGCTGTCGAGGCGACCCTCGATGCGCTGCCGGGCGAGGAGCCCGCGGTGCTCCTCGGCCACTCTCGAGGCGGGGCCGTGATTTCCGAGGCCGGCGTTCGCCCGCGCGTCGGTCACCTCGTGTTCCTCACGGCGGGCCTGCGCGCGCCAGGCATCCCGCGCCCGACGTTCGACCTGGCGGTGCAGCCCTTCGAGAACGGCACGACGCTACCCGACCGCTCCGAGGCGCCGCGCCTCTACACCGGCTGCCCACCCGACGTCGTCGACTGGGCCTTCGAGCGACTCCGTCCGCAGTTCGTCGACCCAACGCCGCGTCCACCGAGCCACGAGGCCTGGCGCCTCAAGCCGTCGACCTACGTCGTCTGCGCCCTGGACCAGGTGGTCGAGCCCAGCCGCCAGCGCGCGATGGCCGCTCACACGTCCGAGGCTGTCGAGTGGCAGACGGGGCACTCGCCGTTCCTCAGCCACCCCGACCTCGTCGCGGAGCTGCTGATCGACCTCGCCTCACAGGCGGACTGACCAGTCCGACCCTCCCATTTCTTCCGTGTTTGACGCGCGAGGGTGCGCGGTGCTACTTCACCCGCGCACGCCGGCCGCTCGGGCGGCGGCAAGCGAGGGAGGGACGCCTTGGCGAACCAGAAACGCGACGCCGCGATCGTTGGCATCTACGAGTACCCGCTGCGCGTCGCCCCCGGACGCTCGGCCATGCAGATCAAGGCCGAGTCCATCTCGAAGGCGCTCGAGGACGCAGGCCTCCAGCTCAAGGACGTCGACGCGATCTACGACACCAACGACGGTGAGGGGGGCGGCGGCCTCGGGATGGGGCACTACCTCAACCTCAAGCCCACCGTCATCGACACCACGCAGGTGGGCGGCACCTCCTACGAGTTCCAGGCGGCGCACGCCCTCCGCGACATCGCGGCTGGCAAGGCGAACGTCGCCATCCTCTCTTACGGCTCGAACGCCGCGACGCGCCGGCAGCCCATCGGCACCGGAGGCGGCACGGGCATGGGCCAGCCCAACTGGCAGGGCAACATGGAGGACCCCTACGGTGCGACGCTGATCGCGAACTACGCCATGGTCGCCCACCGCCACATGCACGAGTACGGCACCACCTCCGAGGACCTCGCCGAGATCTCGATCGCCACGCGCCACCACGCGATGCGCAACCCCGAGGCCGTGCAGGCGATGAAGGACCTGCAGTTCCAGGACATCCGCGACATCACGGTCGAGGACGTGCTCGACTCGCGCGTCATCGCGGACCCGCTGCACCTGCTCGAGTGCTGCATGGTCTCGGACGGCGGTGGCGCGGTGGTGATCGCGAGCGCCGACGTGGCGCGCGGCACGAAGAAGCCGCCGGTGTGGATCATCGGGACCGGCGAGGCGACGAAGTACCGCGAGAACGGCGGCGACATCACCACGAGCGCCGGGGCCCAAAGCGCCCCCATCGCCTTCGCCGAGGCTCAGGTCTCGCCGAGCGAGATCGACATCGCGATGATCTACGACTCGTTCACCATCACCGTCGCGACCATCCTCGAGGACCTCGGCTTCTGCAAGAAGGGCGAGTACAAGGACTGGGTGAAGGGCGGCCGCCTGCGCTTCGACAGCGGCATCAAGCCCGCGCTCAACACCGATGGCGGCGGCCTGTCCTCGAACCACCCCGGCATGCGCGGCATCTTCCTGCTGCTGGAGGCCACGAGGCAGCTCCGCGGTGAGTCGACCTCGCAGGTGCCGGGCGCGAGCCTCGCGGTGGCGCACGGCAACGGCGGCCTGCTCGGCGGCAACCACGCCGGCGGCACCACCATCCTCGCGCGCGACTAAGAGGGAGACGTACCGATGCCCAACCGGCCACAGCCCCGCTTCCCCGAGCCCAACACCGAGCCCTTCTGGGAGGGCGCGAAGAACGGTGAGCTCAAGTACCAGCAGTGCAAGGACTGCAACGAGGTCGTCTTCTACCCCCGCCTGATCTGCGTCGGGTGCGGCGGCCTCAACCTCGACTGGAAGACCTCGAAGGGCGAGGGCGTCGTCTACACCTACTCCGTGGTGCGCCAGAACCGGAACCCCGCGTTCTCGGACCTCGGCGCCTACGCCGTCGCCTACATCGACCTCGACGAGGGCTTCCGCATGATGAGCAACGTCGTCGGCGTGAACGACCCGACGAAGGACGTGAAGATCGGCCAGCGCGTGAAGGTCGAGTTCGAGAAGCAGGACTCGGGCGACTACCCGATCCCCGTCTTCCGGCCGGTCTAGCGGAGCACCCTCACCTCAATCCTCTCCGGACCCTCACCCCCGGCCCCTCTCCCCCGCTTCGGGGGAGAGGGGGTTGGGGGGTGAGGGCCGCGAGGCGCGATAGACTCCCTCCATGGCGGATCCGCTGAACCTCGCCCGCGCTTGCCTCGAGGCGCACGCGCTCGACCCCGCCACGCGCGACCGCCCGGCGTTCACCTTCGCTACGTCCTACGACGACGCTGCGGGCGACACGACGTGGACCTACGGCGAAGCGTGGGAGCGCGTCGAGCGTACGGGCCGCGACCTGCTCGCGCTGGGCCTCGAGCGCGGTGACCGAGTCCTCATCCGCCTGCCCCACTCGCCCGAGTACGCCTTCGCCTTCCTCGGCGCGACGGCGGCCGGCCTCGTCCCGATCCCTGCCTCGCCCCAACTCACGGAAGAGGAAGCGAACTTCCTCCTCGAGGACTCGCAGGCGGCAGTGGTGGTGACCCCGGAGGGCGTCCTTCGACAAGCTCAGGACGAACGGAGAGGCCTGACTCAGGACGAACGAACACGGGAGGCTCCGACCCCCTCGCCCCTTGTCGCCCTTCGACAAGCTCAGGGTGAGCGGACGGAGAAGACTCCGCTCCCCTCGCCCCAGCTTCTGGGGAGAGGGGACGGGGGTGAGGGCCAGACCGACGCCGAGGACCCCGCCTTCCTCATCTACACCTCCGGCACGACCGCGAGGCCCAAGGGCGTCCTCCACGCGCACCGAGCCCTCCGAGGACGGGCGCTCATGCGCGACTCCTGGCAGGGCTTCGGGCCGGGGGACGTGACGCTGCACGCGGGGACGCTGAACTGGTCCTACACCCTCGGCGTGGGGCTGCTCGACCCGTGGGCGGCCGGGGCGCACGCGGTGCTGTTCGGCGGTGAGTATGACGCGGCTGGCTGGCCGAGGCTGATCGAGCGCCTCGGCGTCACCGTCTTCGTTGCCGTGCCGACGGTCTACCGCCAGCTACTGAAGTACGGCGACGCCTCGAGGCTGCGCGGCTCGCGACTGCGTCACGGTCTCTGTGCCGGCGAGCCGCTGCCGATCGCGCTGCTCGAAGAGTGGCGCGCGGCCACAGGCCTCGAGTTGTTCGAGTCCCTGGGGATGACCGAGGTCAGCACCTACATCTCGTCGGGCCCCTCGACGCCGGTGCGTCCGGGGTCGCCGGGCCGTCCGCAGCCGGGACGTCGTGTCGCGATCCTGCCGGAGGACGAGGACGCACCGAACGCCCTCGAGCCGCTGCCGCCCGGCGAGGTAGGCCTGCTCGCAGTACACCGCTCGGACCCGGGCTTGATGCTCGGCTACTGGCGCCGTCCCGAGGAGGAGGCCGCCGTCTTCCGTGGCGAGTGGTTCACCGGAGGCGACCTCGCGGCCATCGACGAGGACGGTTACGTCTGGTTCCACGGCCGCGCGGACGACGTGATCAAGTCGTTCGGGTACCGCCTGTCGCCCGTCGAGATCGAGGCGGCGCTCGCCTCGGCACCCGGTGTCGCGGAGGTGGCGGTCGTCGGCGTCGCTGTCGACGAGAGCAAGACGTTGGTCACGGCGTGCGTCGTTCGTGCCGACGGACCTGAGGGCGCCGCGACCGACGAGGCGGCGCTGGCGTCACACGCCGAGCGCCACCTCGCGGGCTACAAGCGCCCGCACCAGTACCGCTTCGTCGACTCGCTGCCGAGGACGCGCAACGGCAAGGTGCTGCGACGCGCCCTGGTCCAGCAGGTCCTCGAGGGATAGCCCTACTCGGCGGTCCCCTGCGCGGAGCCGGTCAGCTTCGCAAAGTCCGCGTCGTAGAGGAAACACACAACCTCGCGGTCGCCGTCGGCCCAGGTGTCCGCCGACGGGCGGGCGAAGTGACCCTGGTAGCGCGACGAATCGTGGTCGATGCCGACGTACGTGGCGAACTCCGCGATGCAGCCGTCCTCGGCGAAAGCGGCCATGGCCTCGTCACCGGGGTACTGGTCTGCTGCCCCGCCCTCGTGCGAGAAGATGGCGTAGACCTCATTGTCGTGCGGATCCGCACAGTCCACGATCACGCCGCTGTCATCGAAGCACTCACCGACCGAGGTGTTGAACACGTCGAACTCGCCGAGGCCGCCGCTCGCGCCGCCACCACTGCCCGCGGTCGGGCCGAACTGCCCGCCCGAGCCCTCGGCGGAGCCTTCCAGCTTGGCGAGCGAGATGTCGTAGAGGAAACAGACGATCTCGCGGTCGCCCTGCTCCCAGCTGCCCGCGGTGGGGCGCAGGTTGCCGTAGGCGAGGTTCGAGGTGTCATAGTCGCCGCCGACGTAGTCCTCAAAGGCGCCGACGCACTCCTCATCCATGAATGCGCTGACCGCCTGATCGCCGGGGTACGGCTCCGAGTCGCCCGCGGGATAGTCGATGAGCGCGTAGACCTCGTTGTCATGAGGCTGGTCACAGGGGATGCCCTCGAGCTCCTGCACTTGCGTGCCCGCGCCGACGCCCGGCGGGTCGTCGAAGCACTCACCGACGCTGAGCGCGAAGACGTCGAGCGTCTCCCCACCGGTCGAGGTCGCTGCAACGGTCGCGGCGCTGGTTGCCGCTGGGGTGCCGTCGCCGGCTGCCGGAGCAGTGGCGGTCGACGTGGCGGTGCCAGTGGCGGTGGGGGTTTCCGACGCGTCGCCATCACCGCCACACGCCGCGGCGACGAGCAGCATCGCTGCGCTGGCCGCAGCGACCACCACCGACCTGAGTTGATGCTGCACTGTGGCTCCCATCGCTAATCGAACGTGCGGCCGGCTGGCCTCGTGGGGTTGGTGGTCAAGCGGCTAGTGCGCGGCGCCGCGGACGGAGCCACGGAGCGGGCGGAGGTTGGCGTCGTAGAGGAAGCAGACGATTTCCCGGTCGCCCGCAGCCCACGTCTCCGCTGAGGGGCTCAGGAAGTAGCCCTCGTACCGCGAGTCCTCGTACGGGACCCCGACATACGCCTCGAACGCTGCGACGCAGCCGCCCTCCGCGAACGCGTCCATCGAGGCGTCGCCGGGATACGGAGCGCTCGGGCCGGCCTCGTACGGGAAGAGCGCGTACACCTCGTTGTCGTGCGGCGCCGCACAGTCCACTATCGGACCGGCGTCGTCGAAGCACTCACCGACAAATGTGTTGAACGCGTCCCACTCGACTGCCTCGGGCGTACCTATCGGCTCCAGTTGGCCGCCCGAGCCGACGGCGGAGCCCGTCAGCGGGCGGAACGAGACGTCATAGAGGAAGCAGACGACCTCGCGATCGCCGTTCTCCCAACTCCCCTCGGTGGGGCGGAGGTCGGCGAAGTCCAGCGTCGATGCGAGGTAGTCGCCGCCGACGTACTGTTCAAACGCGACGAGGCACTCCTGGTCGACGAAGAGGTCGAGCGCATCGTCCCCGGGGAACGGCGCGGTCCGGCCGCCGGGATAGTCGATCAACGCGTAGACCTCGTTGTCGTGCGGCTGATCGCAGGGAATGCCGTCGAGTTCGAAGACCTGGACGCCCGCGCCAAAGTTCGGTGGGTCGTCGAAGCACTCGCCGATGTTCAGCGCGAAGACGTCGAGGGTGGAACCGCCGGGCGGCGTCGGACGGCCCGAGGCGGGCGTCGAGCCGACCACGGGCGGTGCTGCCGTCGTGTCGAGCGCCGTCTTGACGCTGGCTTCGGCCACGGCGAAACCGACCCCCTCCACCTCGATGTCCGGCCACTTCGCGACGACGACGCCGAGCACGTCACCGCACTCGTTGAACAGCGGACCGCCACTGTTCCCCGGGTTGATCGGGGCATCGACCTGGATCACGTTGATCCCGTTGTCCTCGAACAGGCGCGAAACGATGCCGCTCGTCACCGAGGCCGTGCCGATGACGTCGACCGGGTACCCGGCGGCGATCACGCGGCTGCCGAGGCCGGGCGCCTCCGCTGACCATGAGAGCACGGCCAAGTCGCCGACGCGCTGCGGGTCGGCTCGGAGCAGCGCGACGTCCGCGACCTCGTCGACTGCCTCAACGGTTGCGGGGACCGCAATCCAGTCGCTCTCGAGCTCGACCGCGGTGACTCCCGCGACGACGTGGGCGGCGGTGATGAAAACACCGTCACCCACGTGGAACGCTGTCCCATAGCCATCGGCGATGACGAGGACAGAGGCGCTGACGACGTGGGAAACCGCGCTCCCCGGCTCGCAGACGCGCGCGGTCGGCTCGACGGTCGGTATGACTGTTATGGTTGGGAGCGGCGTGGTCGACGCAGTGGGACTGTCGGTCTCGCTGCTGACCCCGAAGCACGCAGTGGCGAGCAGCGAGATCGCGGCGAGGACAAGCGCGCTAGCTAACCGGCCGCGAAGCACCTTGGTCCTATCCGTCCCTCCCGCGGGGCGCCGCTCGACATCGCTCCAGCCGCGGCGGCGCCTCTAGAGCATCGACGCCCGCCGAGCCCGAAAACAGCCTCCCGGGGGGCCTGCCGGTGCGAACTGGCGCGTACGACAATTGAGGTGTTGCATCAGGGTGTCCGCCCTCCGCCGCGAACCCCGCGCAGCCGATGTAGCACCTGCCCAGAGCACGAGCAATCCGTAGACTCCTGATCCTGCTGATCCCAATCAGGAATCTTGTGACGTTGACGCAAGAGTAAGGTAGTGCCACGGTAGTTGTCGGCCCCGGAGTGAGCGCCCGGTTCCCACTATCCGGCTCCACCCACCCACGAGGCGATTCCCAAAACGCGGCGCCTTGCGTGAGCAGGAGCCGCGCTTTGCGATCCCCGCTGCTCGCCACGAGTTCGAAGGGTGGCCGCATGGCAACCGAGACTGCCGAGACACAACGCGACCCCGAAGAAGCGATCGTGCGTCCTGCCCGCGAGGCGGCGCACGACCCGCTGCTCGCGGGAGGGTCGCGCGGCGGCATCCAGACATTCCGCTCGCTGCGCCACCGCGAATATCGACTCCTCTGGATCGGCACGCTCTTCTCGAGCTCCGGACAGTGGATCCAGCAGGTGACGCTCGGCTGGCTCGTCTACGACCTGACGGGGTCGGCGTTCCTGCTCGGTCTGATCAACGGACTCCGCTCGGTGCCGCTGTTGTTCCTCGGCCCGTTCGGCGGTGTGGCCGCCGACCGATTCGATCGCAAGCGCCTGATGCTGCTGACGCAGATCGGACTCGGAGTCTCCGCCGCGCTCTTCGCGACGGTCATCGTGACCGGCTACGTGCAGGTGTGGCACGTCGCTCTCTTCGCGATCGTCAGCGGCATCGGATGGGCGTTCAACATGCCGGTCCGGCAGTCGATCGTGCCGAACCTCGTCCCGAGGACCGACCTGATGAACGCGATGGCGTTGAACTCGGCGGGGTTCAACATCACGCGCATCGCGGGCCCGGCCCTCGCGGGCCTGATGATCGCCGAGGTCGGTCCTGGTGAGAACTTCTACATCCAGGCGGCCGCGTACGGCGTCGTCACTTTCCTCGTGCTCCAGTTGCGCCTCCCGGAGATCCCGCGGGGCCCCTCGAGGAGCGTCATGGGCGGCCTCCGCGATGGCGCGTCTTTCGTCTGGCACCACCCGACGCTGCGCACCCAGATGACGCTGGCCCTCGTGCCGGTGGTGATCGCGCTGCCGTACATCTCGCTGATGCCCGTCTTCGCCGAGGACGTGCTCGATGTCGGCCCGAGCGGCTTCGGTCTGCTGATGGCTGCGCCCGGCATCGGCGCAGTGCTCGCGACGCTGACGATCGCCTCGCTCGGCAACGTGGAGCACAAGGGACGGCTGCTGCTCGCTGCCGTCTTCGCCCTGGGTGGCACGCTCATCCTGTTCTCGATCTCGCGGATCTTCGTGTTGAGCCTCGGCATCCTCGTCCTGGTGGGCGCGACCCAGATGCTCTACATGACCACGAACCAGACCGTCCTCCAGCTGACGACGCCCGACGAGTACCGCGGCCGCGTCATGGGCATCTACATGTTGAACCAGGGGCTGCTGCCCCTCGGCAGCCTGTTCGCCGGGACGGTGGCCGACGTGTTCAGCGCGCCGCTCGCAGTCTTCGTCATGGGCGCGATGGTGTGCACCCTCGCGGCGCTGTTCGCCCTGCGATCGCCTACGCTGCGAGGCCTCTAGCGCGTCCCGGAACCTCGGCGCGGCGTGATTTGCTTCGCGCCGCTCGGAGGGCCAGACTCGCGGCACCGTGAGCGGAGGCCAGGATGGCGAACGAGGCGGCTCCCGAGCGTTGGAAGTCGGTGCTGACGGGGCTCATCGGAGGCGGCGCGGCGGGCCTCACCGGCATTGGCGGCGGCGCGGTCATGGTGCCGCTCCTGACGGGCGTGCTGCGCCTCACGCAGCACCAGGCACACGCGACCAGCCTCGCGATCGTCATCTTCGCTGCCGCCTCGGCGGCGGCCCAGTACGTCCTCCGCGACCAGGTCGATTGGGGGCTGATCGTAGGCCTCGCGGTCGGCGGCGTGATCGGTGCGCAGATCGGCGCGCAGACGATGAAGAACCTGCCCGAACGGCGCCTCCGGATGGTGTTCGCGGTATTCCTCGTCTTCGTCGGCGCACGGCTCGTGATCTGGGGGTAGCGGAATGCCCGAATGGCTCGACGGCATCCATCTCGCCGCCCTCGCGATCGGACTCGCCGGCGGCGCCTTTGGCGGGCTGTTGGGGGTCGGCGGCGGCACCCTCTACGTGCCGGCGATGGTGCTGCTCCTCGGCACCCCGCAGCACGTCGCCCAGGGCGTCTCCCTCGTCGTGATCATCCCCACGGCCATCTCGGCGACGATCACGAACACGAGGAACGGCTACGTGCACCGCGAGGTCGCGCTGTGGGTCACGCCGTTCTCGGTAGTCGCGGCGCTCGGAGGCGCGTGGCTCGCGGGTGAACTGTCGGGATCGACGTTGAGCCGCGTCTTCGGCGTGATGGTGCTCTACGTCGGCATTCGCACGCTCTACACCACGTGGCGTGCAGCCCAGCGAGAGGCCGCGCTGCGGCGGGCCGAGGGCGCCGAGCCCGCCAGTTAGTCCAGGCGGCGGTAGCTCGGCATCAGCAGCCACATCGTCGCCGCCAGCGCGAGCAGCGTGAGTGCCGTCGCTCCGAGGGCGAGCTGCGGACCGATCGCCGCGGCGAGCAGCGCGATCGCGAAGATGCCCAACGACTCGATGCCGTCCTCGAACAGCATGATGCTGCTGATGCGCCCCCGGAACTCGTTCGAGGTCAGCGTCTGGATCAGGATGTTGTTCAGCGCCTGCCGCCCCGCCTGCCCGACGCCCATGATCACCGCAATGCCTAGGCTCACGTAAAAGACGGTCGATGCGGAGAAGGCGAGCAGGCCGAGTGCGAAGAGCACCACGCTCGCGATCACGAGCTTGCCCCGCATCTTGTTCGGCAGCGACGCGACGAAGAGGGAGCCGCCCAGCGCGCCGACGGCGGTGAAGGTGAGCAGCATCCCCATCCGGATCGCGGTCTGGTCGGCGTTCTCGCTCAAGACCTCGGAGACGAAGCCCGGCAGCAGGCGCTGGTACGGGAACATCAGCATCCCGAGGAACATGTCGACGACCAGCAACATCCTGAGTACGGGGAGCTGCCAGAGGTAAACCAGCGCGTCCTTGATGTCAGCGATCGCGCCTCGACCGCCCGAGCGCTTAACCGCCGGTCGTCGCAGGGGGGCGCCGCCGACCTCGGACTCTGCGTTCCGAGGCATCGTCACCTTGAACAGCGTGATCACAGAGAACGCGTAGAGCCCCGCCATCAACGCGAAGACCCACCCCGCGCCCACAGCGGCGATCAGGAAGCCGGCCAGCGCCGGAGCGCCGAGGCGCAGCGTGCTCATCATCGAGACGTTCAGCGCGAGCGCGTTCGTCAGCCGCTCCATACCGACGATCTCCGGGACCATCGCCTGGCGCGCGGGCAGCGCAAACGAGTTCGAGATGCCCTGCAGGATCGCCGCGATGACGAGGTGCTCGAAGCGCAGCATCCCCGCGAAGAGCAGGGCAGCGAGGACCGCCGCCACCCCTCCATTGAACGCCTGGCCGATCTGCGTGATCGCACGCCGGCTGCGGCGGTCGGCAACGACGCCCCCGGAGAGGGCGAAGATCAGCCTCGGGAAGGTGTTCGCGAGCTCGACGGTTCCGAGGGCGGCGAACGAGCCAGTGATCTCGTAGGTCAGGAACCCTCGCGCAATCATCTGCATCTGCATCGCCGCGAAGTTCCCGACCATCGAGAGCAGGTACCAGCGGTACGCGGGCACCTCGAAGATGGTCTGGAAGGTGCGGATGCGTCGCGGCGACCAGCGCCGCGCACGAGCGGTCGACGCCGTGGTTGCGACAGCGGCGACAGACGCCTCGGCTTCCAGGTCGCCCGCCTCGACCTGTGGAGGGGTGGGCCACGGCTGCACACCCGCCGACGCGCCGTTCGCCTCTACCCGAGGCGACGCGGGAGAGGCGGTCGTCGCAGATGCGGCTACCGGCTGAGGTATGTCCTCCGAGACGGACATCAGGCGGCGCCCAACGCCGCGGAGCGGTCACGCAGGAGGGCCGGGACGCCGACCTGTTGATGTTCGGCTGGGTCCGGATCGGAAGGGGGCTCGGACACGACGTGCTTTCGCTACGTGTGGCCAACTCGCTGCCACGCACGGTCAGCGCTCGGCCCGTGGACCCGAGCACGATAACGACCGGGAAGTCGTGTTGTCTAGTTCGTGAGACGCAAGTCGCGGGAGAAAATTCTAGTCTCCAGCCGTCGGGCCGCTCGCCGTCTCCGACGCGCCATCGCCGTTCGCATCGTCCTCCTCGAGCGCGGCAATCGCCGGCCCGATCAAGTCGATGCCCCGGATGATCCCCACCAGCACGCCGTCGCGTGTGACCGGGAGATGCTTGAATGGACGCGTCCCGAAGATCACGGCTGCGTCGTGCAGTGAGCGGTCGGCCTCGATGGTGATGACCGGGGTCGTCATGAGGTCTCCGACGCTGATGCCATGGGCCCGCCGGGCGTCGACGACGTAGCGCAGCGCTGCCTCGTACGAGGCCGTGATGGTTCGAAGGAACGCGCCGCTTGGTGGCTGCTCCACAAGCACACGCTTGATCACGTCCGTCTCCGTCACGATGCCGACCGGTCGCCGCTCGTCGTCCAGCACGACGTACGCGCCGTACTTGGCGTTCGGCAGGAGATCGAGGACGAGCTGCAGCGGATCGCTCGGGCGCAGGGTCTGCACGTCGTCATACATGAAGTCCGCGACGCGAAAGCGGTTCAGCGGCACGTTCGTTCCTCCTTCGGACGTGCAGCAGCATGCGCGGAATCACGCCGCCGGACAAGTGCGAACGTCCCGTACGATCCCAGCGTGATTCCTCCATTGGCACCAGGCGGCGACGACGATGGCATTACGAGGCGCCTCGAGGCCATCTACGCCGCGCTGCCCTCGCTCGACTGCCGCATGCTCTGCCACCCTGCGTGTGGCCCGATCGTGATGAGCGAACGCGAGCACGAGCGCCTCACTCGCGCACACGGTGCGCGCGAGGTCGAGGCCGACCTGGTCTGTCCGTACCTCGAGCGGGAGTCCGGGCTCTGCGGCGCGTACGAGGTACGCCCGCTCATCTGCCGCCTCTGGGGCCTGGTCGAGACGATGCGCTGCGAGTGGGGCTGTGTCCCCGAGCGCTACCTCACGCAGGCCGAGGCCGAGGCGCTCCTCGCCGAGGTGCAGGCGCTCTCCGGCGGCGCAGTCCGAACCGTGTGGCCGGGCTGGCACACGCTGTTGGCGCGCGCCACGCCCATCGCCGAGACCGAGGAGTGCTAGATAGCCGCGGCGCCCACCCGCTGAGCACCCGGGCCGCAGACCCGCCCATCGGCCAGCACGATGACGTCCTCGTAGTCGAGGCCCTCGAGCTGCGCCCCCGGCATCACGAGGCTGCGCCGCAGTCGGCTGTTCCGCATCCGGACGCCATCCCCGAGGACGACGCCCTCAAACGCGCAGTCCTCAAGACGTACGCCCGAGCCAGCGAGCCACTGTCCCTCGAGGGTGGTTCGGACCAGCTCGCATTCGCCGCGCGCCGACTCCGGGACATCGTGGAGCAGCCGGGACTGCGTGTGCAGCAGACCATCGAGGGTCCCTGCGTCGAGCCACTCGCCGTTGATCGGCCAGCCGAGGACGCGGGCATCCTGCTCGCGCATCGCTGCCGCGATCGTGGACGTCACATCCGCCTCGCCGTTCGGCTTGATCACCGGATCATGCCGCAGACGCTCGATCACCCGCGGTCCGAGCATCCACACACCAACGAGCGCCAGGTTGGACTTCGGGACGCTTGGCTTCTCCTCGAGGTCGACCACAAGGTCGCCTCCGAGCACCGCGACGCCAAAGGAGCGTGGGTCCTCGACGGGGGCGAGCAGCAACCCGGCGTCCGCCTTCGCTGCCATGAACGCGTCCACCTGCCCGCTGCCGACACCGCGGAGCACCGTGTCGACCGCCAGCACGATTGCCGAGCGCCCATCAAGGACATCGCCGGCGGACGCGACGGCGTCGGCCGAGCCGCGCGGCTCCTCCTGGACGGCGATCGTCACGTCCACGCCGTCCGGCGCCCATGCAAGGGCCGTCGGCCCCGTCCGTGCATCTCCGCCCCCGACGACCACCACAGCCTCACGGACGCCGAACCCGCGCATCAGCTCGAGGCCGTGCGCGATCAAGGGTTGGTTCAATACGGGGACCAGCGACTTCGGCGTGTCGGGCGTAAGCGGCTGCAGCCGGGTGCCCTTTCCGCCTGTCAGGATCACGCCGACGGGCGGCGCCGCATTGGAGTCCGTTGGAGGGGAGTCTGGGGACATCGCCAAGTGGTGGCTCCCTTAGATGCGTCAGATACGTCCCGAGCGTACGCCTTGAGTGTCGGGCGGCCGCACGACCGAGCGCAGTCCGGCTGCGTCGGGAGGTGCTGGAAGTGCTTACCGCCCGTGCACCAACCTGCAGTCGGGACGAAGTCGAGTGGAGGCAGGCCGGTCGCTATCGTGTACGGAGTCGCCGCACGATCAGGACTAACGGAAGCCAGAAGCCGACGAGCGAGACGAAGACGGCCGGTGTGAGCCCTCGGAGCGCCGCGCGCGCGGATGCGTACATGCCGGGTTGCGGTATGGGCTCCGCCGGGTTCGTTCCTGCCACCGTCGCCACCGTCACCTCCGTAGCGCAGTCTCACATCCACCGACAGGTTACGCGATACATGCTCGGCCTCGGACATCACGGAAGCATAACGACGCCATGATGGGTCCGCGTTTCAACGTGGCGCCGGTACGCCCCGCCGAGGCGCCGGTCGAGCAGACGCGCTCCATCGAGGAGACGCTGCCCCCCTACCGCGTGGTCCTCCACAACGACGACGTGAACTCGATGGAGCACGTCGTGCGCGCGCTCGTCGAGAGCGTGCCGGAGTTGAGCGTTGAGCGCGCGGTCGAGATTATGTTGGAAGCCCACCTGCACGAGCGCGCCGAGGTCATCGTCTGTCCGCTCGAGCGCGCCGAGTTGTACCGCGACCGCCTCGCGACGTTCCAGCTCACCGCCACCGTGGAGCGCGTCTGAGTCCCCATCAACGACGCGCCAGGTCCGCGAGAACTTCGCGCACTGCTCCCCTCAACGATTCGGGAAGCCCGCCGACGATCCATGTACGGCGCCCGAGGAGCGGGGCCGTTGAAGGTGACAGGGATGCACAACGACGGCCCACCCGTAATCGATTTGCTGACGAAGCTTCCGTGGTTCCGCGATCTCACCGAGGAGCACCGGTCCCAGATGGTCGCCGAGATCACGAGCACGATGCGCCACGCGACAACCCGCGAGCAGTACGCCACGCTCCTCGAGATCTGGGCGGACGTGGCTCACGCCGATGCGAAGTGGGCGCGGTTCGCCCTCCTCCGCGAGAGCGGCCTCCTCGCCCTGTAACGGCCGGCGGCTTGTCCCGTTAGCTGTTCGCCGCCGCAGCCTGCTCATCCAGGACGCGCTGCGGCGTCTGCGGCTTGCGCACGAGAAGCACCAGCAGGGCCGCGAGCAGCCAGAGGCCTCCGACCGCATAGAACGCGCCGTCGTAGTTCCCGACCCGGTCGTAGTAGAACTGGACGGCCAGAGGCCCTCCCGCTCCGAGGAAGAGCGCAAAGGGGAGCGCGGCGCTACGCACGGCCCCGAGGTACCGACGTCCGAAGAACGAGGCCCAGATCACTTCCTGGATCGGGATCTGGCCGCCGAGACCCCACCCCACGAGCACGAAACCCACACCGAGGATGACGGCGTGATTAGTGGCCGCCGCGAGCACGACGATGAACACTCCAATCGCGGCCACGATGAAGCTGCCCGCGGCGAGCAGTTTCGGACTTGCGTAGTCCATCGCCCAGCCCCAGATCGGTTTGCAGAGGGCAGCGGGCAACGCGACACAGAGCGAGAGCATGAGCGCAGCCGTCGTGCGGCTGAACCCGGCGTCGGTCGTGAACGGGATGGTCGTGAAGAGGATCGTCCCGAGACCGACGCCTGAGACGCCGAACGCCAGCACGATCTGGTAGAAGGCCGACGTTCGCATCGCCTCACCTCGCGTCAGGGAATTCGCGAAGTCGGCGCGCACACGATCGCCGGCTGGGCTGGCCATCTCCTCGTCCGTCTTGCCGTCCGGGTTGAGCCCCTGCTCCTCCGGCGTACCGCGCATCACGGCGGCCGCGGGGAAGAGCAGCACCCACGCGATGACCGCAAGCACCTGCCATCCCACGCGCCAGCCGTACTCATCGACGACGGGCGTCAGCACCAGCGGCAGGAACACCCCCGCTGCCGAGACCCCCATCGAAGAGAAGCCCACCATGCGGCCCCGGCGTTCGACCCACCATCTCGATAGCGTCACGTTGACGACGAGGTTTCCGACCATCGCGGAGCCGAAGACGAGGAACACACCGCGAAGGGCGATGTACTGCCACAGCTCGTTCACGAAGCTCGTCATGAAGACGGAGAGACCGATGATGAACGCCCCGGCGAACATCAGCCGGCGGGCGTAGCCTCGGTCGACCAGGGTGCCCAGGAAGAGCCCGATGAACGCCGTGAGGAAACGGCCAACCGTCTGCGCGAGCGTGAACTCAGAGCGCGTCCAGTCGAGCTCCTCGGTCATCGGAACGAGGAAGACGCCGGCGACGTAGGTCTGCGACCCAGCGGACACCAGTTGCGCGATGAATGCCGCGCCCACGAGGTAGTAGCCGTAGTAGATCTTGGGACGACGCCTGGCGGTCGCGACCGTCGCCTGCGGGGCGGCCTCGGCTGGGGCGGGTGTAGGAGACTCGATCGCCATCGGCTGGCTCCTCGTCAGAGTGAGCGGCCCGGACGGCCCGGCCATTACGCGCACTATAGACCCGCGAGCGAACCTTCACGCAAGCGTCCGGGTACCCCTGCTAAGGAGTACCTAGGACGTTACGAGGTGCGCAGCGGCCGGTGGCCGAACGACTGCCGGCGTTCGTTCGCAGCGCGGAGCACCAGCGCGTCGCTTGTGACGAATCGCGTGAGCGCGGCCGTCGAAGCCCCCGCCATCTTCGCCGCGTCAGACACGCGCCACTCCTGCGCCTCGAGGAGGTCGAACGCCTGGGCAACGGCGGCAAGGTAGCGACCGTCGCGCCGCCCCACCCGGCCTCGCATCGCCTTGGCAAGCTCGGGCGGAACGGTGTAGTCCTCGACGTCGACCGGCGCCCGGAGGCGCAGCGCCAGCTCGAGACGCAGGCGGCGCAGCGCACGAGCGCGGTTCTCGTGCTGCGAGCGTGACTCGTTCGCTTCCCCGGTGAAACCGGTGGGCTCGTGCCGCAAGCGCACGGCGGAGTCGGTCACGTTGCGCTTCTGACCGCCCGGTCCGCTCGCGCGGAAGCGATCGAAGCGGCACTGCGCGAGGAGTGCCGCGTCCTCGAGCAAGAGGAACGCGCGCCAATCGTCGACGGCAGCATCCGGAGTCATCCCGCGTCCTCACACGGCTCCCGCGAGTCGGCTGGATTGTCTATCCTGAATGCTCCCCAGACTCGGCGTCACGCGACGCCACCACCACGACGTGCGGAGCGGATAGATGCACAGGGCGCAGATCATCGGCGCGACCGGCTACGGGGGTCTCGGCATCCTCGAGTTGCTGCTCGGCCACCCGGAGTTCGAGGTGACTTCGATCGTCGCCCGTGACGATGTCGGTCGTCGTATCGAGGACGTGTACCCGCACCTGACCGGCCGCACGGACCTCGTGGTTCGTTCAGCCGACGAGGTGGGCGTGGGTTCCGACGCGGACATCGTCATCTTCGCGACGCCCGACCGCGTCTCGCAAGGGTACGCAACGCAGCTCGCCGACGCCGGCGTGCGCTTCATCGACTACTCGGGCGACTTCCGCTTCGGCTCGGCCGAGCGTTACGCCGCCTACGCCGACCGCCACCCCTCGATCGCGGACTCGACGCACGGCGCGGAACAGCTGCTCGGCCTCGCGACGTACGGCATCCCAGAGCTGTTCCGCGACCGCCACGCCCAGGCGCCGATCGTCGGCAACCCGGGCTGCTTCGCCGTCGGCATCATCCTCGGCCTGGCGCCGCTGTTCGTGGACGGCCTTGCGGCCGGCACGATCGCCGTCGATGGGCTCACGGGCTCGTCAGGCGCCGGCAAGAAGCCCGCGCCGCTACAGCACTTCTCGCACCTCAACGACAACGTCGTCCCCTACCGCGTCCTGACACACCAGCACGTCATCGAGGTCGAGCAAACCCTGTCGGACCTTGGCTCCACGCGGGCGGAGGTCGACTTCGTGCCGCACCTGCTGCCGGTGACACGGGGCATCCTCTCGACGATGCACGTGCACCTCACGAAGACCGCCAGCGCTGAGTCGCTGCTCGAGCGCTACCGCGAGTATTACGACGGCCACCCGTTTGTGCGCATCCTGCCGACCCCGGCGACCCTCAAGGGCCCGCTCGGCTCGAACTACTGCGACATCTCGCTGACGACCTCGGCCGATGGCAGTCGCGTGGTCGTGACGTCTTCGATCGACAACCTGCTCAAGGGGCAGAGCGGCGTGGCGATGCAGAACATCAACCTGATGTTCGGTCTTGACGAGCGTGCAGGGCTCGACCGCACACCGGTTTACCCCTAGAGCGAGCACTCATCGGGCCCACGCTCCGCTTCGAGGATTCCCCCGCCTGCGAGCGAACCGCTGATCCCCGCCACTTGGGGGGTCTCTGACCTTCCCCAGGCTGCAGGGGACCTCTGACCTCTCCCCCGCCTGCAGGGGGACCTCTGACCTCTCCCCCGCCTGCAGGGGGAACCTCCGATCCCTCCCCGCTTGCGGGGGGACCTCTGATCCCCCCGCCGCCTGCAGGGGGAACCTCCGATCCCTCCCCGCTTGCAGGGGGACCTTTGATCCCTCCCCCCTTGCGGGGGAGGGTGAGGGTGGGGGCCTACCGCCGTCGCCAGGGCCGCCGCCAGCGTCTCGTCACGACGGAGTCCGGCAGCGGCGGCGTACGCCAGCGCCCCGCGAAGCGGTCCATCCCGAACGCAAGCGCAAGCAGCACCACGGGCGATAGCGTCATCACTACGCGCACGCCGACCCTGTCCGCGAGCACGCCGAGCAACAACAGCGTGATAATCGCCATGCCGTCCTTCAGCGTCCCGAGCAAGGCCGACGTCCGTCCCTGGATACCGAGCGGCACCCGCCTCGCGATGAAGGTCTGCACGGAGGCAGCGGCGAGCGTGATGCCAAACCCGAGGAACATCGACAGTTGCGCCGCGATCTCGACGCGACGCGGCACCAGCGGGATGTCGATCAGCGCGATCCATCCGAAGTGGTCGTGCACCACGTCGACGAGCCCGAGCAGCACCATGAACACGGCCTGCACGGAGAAGCCGGCCATCGCGACCTTGCGTTCGCCGAACCGGCGCATCGCCGCCGGTGCGATGGCGAGCGCCGCTATCAGTCCCACCACGGCGGGGGCGAAGACGTAAAGCGCGTTCGCCGGGTCAACGTTCAGGACGTCGCGGGTGTACTGCGGACCGAGCACGCCGAGCACCTGGCTGACGGTGGCGGCGAGCCCGCCGAGCAACAGCATCCAGAGCATCACGCGCTGTCCGAGGATCCAGCGCATGACCGACACCGTCGGGACGCGCTGCATCCGCACGTCCTCGGGCTGTACGAGGCGCGTCGGGTTGAGGTTGAGCACGCGCGTCGAGGACAGCAACAGGAGGAAGCCCGCGACGACGGTGACGGGGTCGACGCCGTACGCTCGCACGAGGACTGGCGCGATCACGGCCTTGCCCACGACCTCTCCGGCGGACGAGGCAAGCGAGAGGAACGAGGTCGCCGAAGCCAGCTCGCCCTCGCTCGCGACGAGCGGCAGCGCGGACGCCTCCGAGGGTTGCGACACCTGGTGCAGCGTCCGCACACCCAGCAGCACGAGCAGCAGCGCGAAGAAATCGGTGCCCAGCACTGTGGGCACGAGGATCGCGATGGCGCCCATCAGCAGGTACGCGCCACCGAGCGCGACGCGCTTCGGCAGGGCGTCCGCCACGATGCCGCCGAACATCCCGAGCAGCGCCCCCGGCAGGAGGTACGCGGTCCCGAGGAGCGCAGCGTCGGTCGCGCTGCCTCCGGCGCGCGCGGTCGCGATCAGGGTGCCGTAGAGCAGTGCCTGGAGCGCGATGTCGCTGAGGAAGCGTGAAGCCAGCAGTTGCTGGAACTGGAGGTCCCGCGCGACGGAGCCCGGCGGCAGCCAGAACCACAGCACACGGAACACGCGCGCCTGTCCCCGGTCGACCGCGGCGTCGAGGCGCCGCATCGCGCTGAAGGCGGGCTCGTCGAAGTTGGGGGGCAGCGCCACGCCAACATCCTACGAGAACCCCCGCCCGAGGATGAGTGCCGATCGTCCTCGTACCCCCACAGATCGGGGCGACGGGCTGCCGAGATCAGGGCGACGGGACACGGAGGCGAGACGCGCTTCGCGTCGAGTTGTCCCTCATGCCGGACAAGAACGCCTCGATTGCGTCACAATACGAGTGCTGATCGAGTTCAATCGCGCGCTGCGTGAGGTGCGGGAAGGCGTCCCATGTTCCGGACCATTGGTCACACGTTCGAGTTGATGAAGATGAGCTGGCGCGTCTTGATGCAGGACCGCGAGCTCGTGCTCTTCCCGGTCATGTCGGGGGCAGTGCTCCTGGCCACGATAGGTGTCTTCTTCGTGGTCGCCTCAGCCACCGGGACACTGACGCGCCTCGAGGCCGCCGAGACGAGCGCCGAAGCTGGACTCACCGCGCTCGATTACGGGCTCGGTGGGCTCGCGCTCTTCGCGAGCTACTTCATCACCATCTTCTTCAACTCGGCGTTGGTCGCAGCAGCCCTCGAGCGGCTGCGTGGCGGTAACCCGAACGTCGCGATGGGGCTCAACCACGCCTCGAAGCGCGTCCACGCGATCTTTGGCTGGGCGCTTATCGCGGCGACCGTCGGGCTCATCCTCTCGATCCTGCGTGACCGCACCGACAACTTCCTCGGCCGCCTCCTGTTGTCGTTCGTCGGTGGCGCCTGGGCAGTGGTGACGTTCTTCGTCGTGCCGGTGCTCGTCGCGGAGGATGTGGGGCCGATCGAGGCGATCAAGCGGTCCGGCTCCCTGCTGCGCGAAACGTGGGGCCGCCAGGTCGCCGCGTCGTTCGGCTTCGGGATCGTCTACGTCGTCGGGCTCCTCGGGGCAGTGGCTGTCGCTGCGTTCCTGTTCTTCATCCACCCGATCGTCGGGTTCATCGGTGGCGCGTTGCTCTTCACGCTGGTGATGGGCATCGTGGCGGCGATGGAGGGCATCTTCAAGGCCGCGCTCTACGAGTTCGCCAAGGGCGAGACGCCGCTCGGCTTCGACCGCAACACGCTGTCGTCCGCCTACCGCGCCCTGTAGCCTCGACGAGGCCCGAGGCGGCGCGACTACCGCAGTTCGATCGCCGCGTTCGAGGTGCGCACCTCGAGCGCGGCGGCGCCCTCGCCGATGCGCCCGCGCAGCGTGCCGTCGCTCCGCGTTGTATCAAGGAGGGCGTAGCGCGAGCCGACGGTGCCTCGCGTGGCCTGCGCGTCGACCGTCACGGACGGCTGTCCGAGCAGCTCGACGGTCACTCTTCCGTTCGACGCGTGGAGACGGTTCGCCGTGCCGGGCGCCAGTTCGCCGCGGTACTCGATCGCACCGTTCGAGGTCTCGGCAGCCACCGGACCTCCGAAGTGCTGCCGGATGGTGATCGAGCCGTTCGCCGTCCTGGCGACGAGCGGGCCCGAATGCTCATCGACGAACAGCGAGCCATTCGAGGCGGTCACGCTCAGCTCCCCCTCGGACTCGGCGACCTCGACGTTCCCGTTGGAGGCCCGGATCCTGCCTCCGTCGATCGGCACGGTGACCGCGACGGATCCGTTCGCCGAGTCGATCTCGATGCGCGAACCTCGAGGAATCGCGAGGCGGAGCGAAGCCGCGCCTCGCACACCCAGGCCCGTCAGCCCGCCCTGTCTGCTGAGCCGGACCGTCACCGTGCCGTCCGCCGCGGCCGACTCGAAGACGTAGCGCTCGTCCACGAACTCCGCCGTCACGCTGACCGCGGTGCGCTCGCCCGACCCGACTTCGACCGAGGCGTCGGCAACATCGACGACCAGCACGATCGGCCCGCCGACCTCGTAACGCTCCTCAACGACGACGCGCTCGCCATCGCGACACCCGACCAGGAGCGCCATCGCGAGCAGGACGGCGGCGCCGGCCATCGAGCGCAGCCGGCGTGCACGAACAGAGGCGCGACGCGCCCGGATGACTCGTCTCGACACGGTGACTCGCTTCGACCCCGCGGGAGTGTAGCCGAGCCTGTTCGCGCGAGGCCTCGATCCACCGGCAGCGGTACGATCGACTGCGAACGAGACGAGGCACTCTGTGACCGACTTGACTGACTTCCGCGCCGCGAAGGACGAATACTTCGCGACCTCCGACGACTCGCCGCTGACCCGCGGACAGCGCGAGCAGTTCTCTGGCCTGCGCTACTACGAGGAGAATCCTGCGCTCGTGTTCGAGGTGAAGCCAGAGATCTTCGAGGACCACGAGCACACCATCATGCAGACGAGCACCGGCACCGAGGCGGTGTACGAACGGCTCGCCAAGATCCGCTTCCACGTTGGCGACACGCCCTGCGAGTTGACGCTCTTCCGCGACCCCGCGACGGGCTCGCTGTTCCTCCCATTTCGCGACGCGACGTCCGGCCGCGAGACGTACGGCGCCGGGCGCTACCTCGAGGTGCACCCCACTGAGCACAACACGCTGATCGTCGACTTCAACTACGCCTATAGCCCGTACTGCGCCTACAACGAGCAGTGGGTCTGCCCGATGACCCCGCCCGAGAACCGCCTCGACGTGCCGATCCGAGCAGGCGAACTGAACTTCGAAGACACGCCCGCGTGACCCCGGACGCGCGTGGCAGCCTCGACGCCGTCATCTTCGACTGGGGCGGCACGCTCTCCGACTACGCCGCCATCGAGCTCGTCGATATGTGGCGGCTGGCCGCACGCCACCTCGCGACCTACACGCCGTTCGGCGAGGACGAACTGGTAGCCCGGCTCGCCAGCGTCGAGCAGGCGTTCTGGGACACTACCTCGACGCACCAGCGGTCCGGCACGCTCGGCGCGCTGCTGCGTTCGGCCAGCGACGAGCTCGGCCTCGACGTCGGGGAGGCCGTCCTCGAGCAGGCGGCCGTCCACTACCTCGATTCGTGGACGCCGCATATCCAGCACGACCCCGAGGCAGGGCCGGTCCTCGAGGCGCTGCGCGAACGCGGTCTGCGTGTCGGGCTGTTGTCGAACACGCACTGGCCGCGCCCGTTCCACGAGCGCTTCCTCGAGCGTGACGGCTTGGACCGGCTGATCGACGCGCGGCTCTACACCAGCGAGATGCGCTACCAGAAGCCGCACCCGGAGGCGTTCGCCGCCGCACTCGAAGCCCTCGAGGTTCGCGACCCAGCGCGCGCCATCTTCGTGGGCGACCGGCCCTTCGACGACATCGCGGGCGCGCGCCGCGCGGGCATGCGCGCCGTGCTGCGCTACAACTCGAAGGTGCCGGGCTACGAGGTCGAGCCGGACGCCGTCATCGACCGGCTCGCGGAACTGATCGAGTTGGTCGATCGCTGGGGTGCCGGCGCTAGAATCGCGCCGCGCGAGGAGACCCGAGGATGACGTTTGCACCCATCGACGCCGACGCCCAGCACCCGCTGCTCGTCACGCCCGAGTGGTTGGAGAAGCAGCTCGATGGCGGGGACCTGACGATCGTCGATACCGGCGAGGCAGCGGCGTTCCGCCGGGCACATATCGCCGGGGCGGTGCACGTCGGCGCGGACCCGTACCTCAAGACGCACCCGGGCGGCACGTTGGTGATGGAGCGCGAGCCGTTCGAGGCGCTGGCTCGGTCCTAGGGTGTCCGCAACGACCGCACGGTCGTCGTGTACGACGACGACGCGTCGAGGCATGCCTCACGGGGCTGGTGGGTGCTGCGGCACTACGGCCACGGCGACGTACGTGTCCTCGACGGCGGCATCGACGCGTGGCTGCAGCAGGGACGCCAGCTCATCTTCGAGGCGCCGCAGCCCGAGCCCGGCGACTATGTCGCGCGTGCGACGGAGGCCGACGTGTGCACCGTCGAGCAACTGAAGTCGCACGCGAGTGACGGCAGCCTCCAGATCTGGGACGCGCGCAGCGTGGCCGAGTGGCGCGGCACCGAGAGCCGCAACAACGCCCGAGTCGGCCACGTCCCCGGCGCGCGCAACCTCGAGTGGCTGCGACTCGCCACCGGACCACGCGGCCGCTTCCAGCCGCTCGACCAGATCCGCTCGATGCTTGCGGACGCCGGCATCGACCCGAGCGCACCGACGGTCACCTACTGCCAGGGCGGCATCCGCGCGGCCTTCGCCGCGTTCGTCCTCGCGATGCTGGGCAACGACGCCGCCCGCAACTACGACGGATCGATGAAGGAGTGGGCCAATCGCGAGGACACGCCGCTCGTGCTGCCGTGAGGTCGGCTCCGGCCGGCTTACCCCTCGCGCTCACCGGTGAGCCCATCTTTCCGCTCATGGTGAGCCCACTCCCGCTCATGGTGAGCCCACTCCCGCTCATGGTGAGCCCACTCCCGCTCATGGTGAGCCCACTCCCGCTCATGGTGAGCCCACTCCCGCTCATGGTGA
>CAYZJO010000001.1:590144-758977 GCA_964479165.1 uncultured Dehalococcoidaceae bacterium | reverse complement strand
ATGGTGAGCCCACTCCCGCTCATGGTGAGCCCACTCCCGCTCATGGTGAGCCCATCCTTCCGCTCATGGTGAGCCCACTCCCGCTCATGGTGAGCCCACTCCCGCTCATGGTGAGCGCATCCTTCCGCTCATGGTGAGCCCACTCCCGCTCATGGTGAGCCTGTCGAACCATGAGCCGCTCGCAGCTCCAAACGTCGCTCGCCCTTCGACAACTCAAGGTGAGCGGGAGAGACGACGTGAGCCAACCCGTCCCGTTCGTGGTGAGCCTGTCGAACCCGCCTCTGCGTATGCAGCTCAATCCCCCGCGGCTGCCGCCTCGGAGCGCTCGGCGAGCAACGCTCGACGCCGGCGGTTCGCGCCCAGCGCGACGACCACGACCAGCACCGTGAGGGTGGCCGCGACTCCAGCGAGGGCGTAGAAGGCCGCGCCGGTCCCCGCTCGATCCGCGATAAACCCCGCACCCGAGGCGGCGAACGAGCCGACGCCGAACGAGAGGAAGAACTGGATCCCGAACGCCCGGCCGGCGGCGTTCACCGGGGCGTAGTCCGCCGTCAACCCGTTGAAGATCGGTTGCCCTGCGAAGTTGAAGAGCACGAATCCCGACGCGGCCAGCAGGAGGAACACCCCGCCACCCGCACCGACCAGCGCCAGCATCGGGATGATCGAGGCAGCGACGGGAATCGCCGCCCGTTCGAGTGAGATGCGATCGCTGAGCGTGCCGCCGAGGATCTGGCCGAACACCGCCGCGAACAGCACCAACGACGACATCGCGCCCGCGACCGCTTCCGGGCTCCACCCGAAGATCGAAAGCTCGAGGTGCTCCTCGAGGTGCGCAGGCAGAAAGGTGAGCGAGCCGCGATAGATAAAACCGGTCCCGATGGTGCAGACGTAGATCAGGACCAGTGCCGGCGACGTCCAGGTCCGCTGCGCCGGCGGCGTCGTCCGCACCCGCACGCCTGGCCCGAGGGTAGCGAGGCGGGCGCGCGCGGCGTCGGCTGCCTCGTATGAGCGCTTCAGTGCCTCGTCGCGGTCGGGTGCGAGCCTCCAGACGGTCAACGCGACTGCCAGGGCGAACAGCGCGAGGACGACGTACGCGGCGCGCCAGCTCACGAGCACCGCGACGCCCGTCGCGATCGCAGGAGCGAGCGCGATGCCCACGTTGCCAGCGATGCCGTGCAACGCGAACGCCATTCCGCGTCGCTCGATCACGGTCGAAACCATCGCCGTGCCGGGCGGGTGGTAGAGCCCGATCGCGCCCCCAAGGACCGCGAGCGATACGGCGAGCACCGCGAGGTTGGGGGAGACCGCGACAAAGATCGAACAGGCCGCGGCCAGCGCAAGGCAGCCAGTGATCATCGCCCGCGGCCCGAAGCGGTCCGAGAGGAAGCCAGCGGGCAGCGCCGTAGCGCCGAAAGTGAACGTGCCCGCGTTCGCCACGACGCCGAGCGTCGCGAGGGTCGCCCCGAACTCCAGACCGATGCGCACCAGCAACGCGGCAAAGGTCAGCTCGAGGCCGTGCGTGATCGCGTGGGCGAGAGACGCGGAGACGATGACGCGGCGTTCCATGTCGCGCGCTTTCAGTCAGGGCTGGGCGGGTGCCTCAGGCTAACACGGACGGGATGTGCGGGCTTGCCTCAATACACCACCGCCCGCGAAGAGGCGACAGCGCGGGCTACCGCGCACATCGTGCAACGGCAGGACGGGGTCGAGGGGTACCATTCGACCAGGGAACGAGCGGTGAAATCGAGGAGTTGGACCGATGACGTCCGTCCTTCCATCAGTAGCGCAGCGGCAGCAGTTCATCGACGGCGAGTGGGGGCCGGCCGCCAGCGGTGAAACGTTCGAGCGCACGAGTCCCTACGACGGGCGTGTGCTCGCGACGTATCCGGACTCAGACGTCGCGGACGCAGAACGCGCCATCCGCGCTGCCCGACGCGCGTTCGACGAGACGAGCTGGCCGACCGGACCGGCGGCGCAGCGCGCCACGATCCTGCGCCGCGCGGCCGACCTGATCCGTGAGCGCAGGGACGACCTGGCCCGCAGCATCTCGGAGGAGCTCGGACGCCCGATTTCGCAGTCCTCCGGCGAGGTCCTCAGTACGGCGTCTCTCTTCGAGTACTACGCGGGCAAGACGCTCGACCTCCGCGGCGACGCGATCACGGCTCAGAACCCGAACGCGCTCGGGCTCATCCTGAAGGAGCCGGTCGGCGTGGTCGCGATGATTACGCCCTGGAACTTCCCGCTGAGCCTGATCGGCTGGAAGGTGGGCCCGGCGATCGCCGCCGGCTGCACGATGGTCTCGAAGCCGTCGCACTACACCCCGGGCGCCGCGCTGCTCCTCGCTGAGATCCTCGCGGAGGCAGGCCTGCCCGACGGCGTCTTTAACGTCGTCACGACGGCGAAGGACAACGGCGCCCTCGTAGGGCAGTACCTCGCGAGCTCGGACCTCGTCGACAAGGTTGCATTCACCGGATCGGGCGAGGCGGGCAAAGCCGTGATGCGCGCGGCGGCCGGCAACGTGAAGAAGGTCTCGCTGGAACTGGGCGGGAAGTCGCCGAACATCATCCTGCCGGACGCCCCGCTCGATGCTGCCGTCCGGGGCGCCTTTACGGGCATCTACGGCAACACAGGCCAAGTCTGCTCCGCCGGCAGCCGCCTGCTGCTCAGCAACCGCGTGCGGGATGAGTTCATGGAGCGCCTCGTCGATATGACGAAGACGGTGCGCCTCGGCAACCCCCTCGACCCTGAGACGACGATGGGCCCCGTGGTCAACGAACGCCAGCTCGCGCGCGTGGAGGGCTACATCGAGCGCGGCAAGGAGGAGGCCAACCTCGTGACCGGAGGCTACCGCGCCACCGACGAGGAGCTCGCCCGTGGCCACTTCATCGTCCCGACCATCTTCGACGAGGTCGAAACGACCGACACGATCGCCCGCGAGGAGATCTTCGGCCCCGTGCTTTCGGTGCTCTCGTTCGAGGACATCGACGATGTCGTGCGAGTCGCCAACGACACGATGTACGGCCTCGCCGCGGCGGTCTGGACGCGTGACATCAATGCCGCGATCAAGGTCGCGAAGGGTGTTCGGGCGGGGACCGTCTACGTGAACGCCTACGGTGGCGCCGGTCTCTCGAACATGCCGTTCGGCGGTTACCGCCAGAGCGGCCTCGGCCGGGAGCTCGGACCCGACAGCATCGACGAGTACATGGAGACGAAGTCGGTCCACATCAGGCTCGACTAAGCGCTGTCTCCGGACTGGCAAATCGAGGCCGGCGGGCTGCCGGCCTCGATTCCTGTTCAGCGCCGGGAAGGGTCGAGGTTACGCATCGGACGTCACGCGCGCGTTCGCGGGACGGTCGCCGCTCGGGGGCTCCAGGCCGGCGAACAGCGTCCGCGGCGCGATCTCGAACAACTCATCAATGTCCCACGGCCCGTGGTTGAAGATCTGCCGCTCCGGCACGTAGTCGTGGTAGAGGACGATCTCGAACCCGCGCGCACCGAACGCGCGTCCCGAGATGTTCGCTGCGTCGTCGGAGCAGAGGTAGGCGACCGTCGGTGCCACGTTCGCCGGGTCACGCTCGGTGCCCTCGACACGCTCGCTCTCGGGGTCGCCCTCGCGCGTTGCCGCCTGGTTGCGGAGCCCGCGGTCGGTCATGCGCGTCGCGGCGCCCGGGAGGATCGCGTTCGACGTCACGCCGTAGCGCCCAAGCGCGTTCGCGCAGGATTTCGTGAAGCCGATGAGGCCGGCCTTCGCCGCCGCGTAGTTCGGCTGCCCGGCGGACCCGAAGGCTGCGCCGGATGAGAAGTTGATCAGCCGATAGCCGCCCTTGCGCTCCGACCGCCAGTGGATCGAGGCGAAGTGGGTTGTGTTGAAGGTGCCCTTGAGGTGCACCCGGATCACGTCGTCCCACTCCTGCTCCGTCATGTTGAAGATCATGCGCTCGCGCAGGATGCCGGCGACGTTCACCAGGATGTCGAGCTTGCCGAACGTGTCGAGCGCCTGCCGTACGAGGTCCTCGGCCTCCTTGTGATCACCGACATCGGCGTAGTTGGCGACGGCGGCCCCGCCCGCCGCCTCGATCTCGCGTACCACTTCAGCGGCAGGCGACTGGTCGCGGCCTTCGCCCTCAACCGACCCTCCGAAGTCGTTCACGACCACCTGCGCGCCCTGGTCGGCCAGCAGCAGCGCGATGCCACGGCCGATGCCGCGCCCTGCGCCCGTTACGATCGCCGTCTTGCCTTCGAGATGCTTCACAGCCATCGATGTCCCCGTTCTGTCGGTCGCTCGTCGAAATGGCCTTGGCTATGCGCCGCCGCCCGGGGCGCGCTGCGGCGGCAGCTCGAGGCCCTGCCCGATCTGCCGCGGGAAGCGCTCCCAAAGGTCGTCGATGTCCCACGGACCCGGCGAGAACATCTGGCGCTGCATGTCCATGTCGCGGTACAGCGTGATCTGGTAGCCACTGGCGCCGATCACGCGCCCCGACACGTTCGCGGCCTCGTCAGAGCAGAGGTACACGATGATCGGCGCCACGTTCGACGGGTCACGCTCGAGGCCCTCGGCGCTCTCGCTGGGCGGACGGCCCTCGCGCGTCGCTTCCTGGTTCGCGAGCCCGCGGTCGGTCATGCGAGTCGCCGCGCCGGGCGCGATCGCGTTCGCGGTCACGCCGTACCGCGCGAGCGCGTTCGCGCAGGACTTGGTGAAGCCAATGAGCCCGGCCTTGGCGGCAGCGTAGTTCGGCTGACCGGCCGAGCCGTTGATGCCGGCGGTCGAGGTGAAGTTCAGCAGCCGCGAGCCGCCTCGGCGCTCCGAGCGCCAGTGGATCGAGGCAAAGTGGGTGGTGTTGTACGTGCCCTTCAGGTGTACGCGAATTACGTCGTCCCACTCCTGCTCGGTCATGTTGAAGATCATTCGCTCGCGCAGGATGCCGGCGACGTTGATGAGGCAGTCGAGCTTCCCGAACTCGTCGAGCGCCTGCCTGACAAGCCCCTCCGCTTCACGGTGGTCCGAGACGTCTGCGTAGTTCGCGATCGCGGTGCCGCCAGCCGCTTCGATCTCGCGCACGACCTCGGCGGCTGGCGTCTGGTCGCGGCCCTCGCCTTCGACCGACCCGCCGAAGTCGTTCACGATCACCTGAGCGCCCTGCGACGCCAGCGCGAGCGCGATGCCACGGCCGATGCCGCGTCCGGCTCCCGTGACGATCGCTGACTTCCCCTCGAGATGCTTCGCCATGGTGCCCTCGTTCACTCCTCCACCGGCAGGGGCCGGAGGCCGTCACGGCGCGCATCGTAGCGCGAAGCGGCAACCCGTCGAGGGCGGTGCGTTATACGGTCAGCAGCCCGATCCCAAGCGTCGCCACGCCGAACGCGAGCGCAACCGCACCGGCCCGCACCAGAACGATCCAGCGGTTCGGGGATTCGGCCGGCGCCCATCGAGGAGAAGAAGAACGCGGCCGGGCATGAAGATCGTCGCCACGGCCACCCCCGTGGTGCGCAACCCGCTCCACGCACCCTCAAGGCCGCCGCGCCGGCGAAGTCGACGCCCATCTCCCGAGCGCGGCCGGCAGATCCGGCGCGACGCACCCGCGCGACTCGTCCTCTCCGAGGCGCTCGCGACGCTGCTCGGATGGACCGTGGACACGCGCGCTTCGACCCGCATGCGGACGCCGCCGATGGCCTCGCCCAGGGCGAGGTCGCTCATCTCCCCGAGAGCGGGTCGCGCATCTACGGTGGGAGCGGTGTGATCGGACGGTGGTGCTTGTGGCGGCTCTCGTGGCGCTACGTCGCTTGGCGCTGGAGCACCATTCCGCGCCCCGTACGGTGGAGGTCAGGGCTGATTACTCGGTGAGCCCGACCGCAGGTAGCGCACCACCAGCGTCACCACCGACGCGACCGTCACCACGTTCGAGACGCGCCGGACCTCGCGCAGCCCCTCGAACTGCCACAGCGTAATCGCGACACCGGCGAAGGCAAGCGCCACGAGCGCGACTTCGAGGCGGTGCTTTGCGAAGAGCAGTCGCAGCCCACCGAGCGGCCCTGCGGCCTCGGCGCGCGCCGTCGAGTAGTGCGTCGCGACAAGGACGACGCCCAGTGGCACGAGCGCGAGCAGCGCCGCGAGGTGCGACAGCGCGAAGACCGGCCGCCACGCTTCGGCGCCCCCCGCGAGCAGCATTCCGGTCGCGACGAGCCCAACGAGCGTCACCACGCCCCAGCCTCGGAACCACGCATCGGCCAGAACGAGGGCGCGTGGGACTGAACGCCGCCCGGTCGTCGGTGCACTTCCCGCAGTCATGCCCGCGCTCGCTTCGGCTTCTTCGCGGTCGCATGCCCGACCGCGATCGCGGCACGCGCCCATTCGAGGCAAGCGCCCGGGTCCTCGATGACGTCCCCGGGGACGGTGTAGTACGGCATCGTGGCTCGCTCATTCGTCAGCGGGATCGAGTCGGCCTCGAGGTAGGCTGCCCGGTTCGAGTCGCCCACCTTGAAGTACAGCGTGGAGTACCGGTCGAGGTACCCGAAGATATCGCCCTCGTGGTAGAGGCCGATCCCGCCGAACATGCGGCCGGTCGTGATGCCATCGATGGGTGCGAGCAGTTCGAGCACGTGATCGCGGTACGTCGCATCGAGCGGCATCCGTGGACCTCCTGGTGAGCAGCAGACCGGAACCACGAGACTACCCGAGTGTAGACCGGGCCCACGTGCCGGACGAGGGACATGAGCCGGGGCGCGTCGATCGCTCCCGATTGGTGTCCGTTACGTCGCCCGTCTACAATCGCGCCGATTCACCGGGGGCGAAGGAGTGTGTCGATGGAAGGCCCGCTGACGGGCGTGCGCGTGCTCGACCTGAGCGAATACATCGCGGGGCCGTTCTGCACCCGCTGGCTTGCCGGCTTCGGCGCCGACGTGATCAAGGTGGAGCGCCCTTCCGGCGACCCAATCCGGCACTGGGGGCGCTTCCCCTCGAGCGGGCCGGACCCGGAGGCAGGTTCGTTCCACCTCTACCTGAACCAGGGCAAGCGCTCGCTCACGCTCGACCTCGAGACCGACGAAGGTCGCGCCACGCTCTCCCGCCTGATCGATTCCGCGGACGTACTCGTCGAGACGTTCAAGCCGGGCACGATGGCGAACTGGGGCCTCGGCTACGAGCAACTCGCGGATTCGCACCCGGATCTGCTTTATGTCTCGATCACTGATTTCGGCCAGACCGGTCCGTATAGCGACTACGCCGCCTGGGAGATCACGACCTACGCCCTCGGCGGGCTGATGCACATCACAGGCGACCCGGGTCGTGAGCCGCTGAAGAACGGCGGCTACCTCGGCTCGTACGGAGCCGGCCACAACGCCTTCGACGCGACGCTCGTCGGGCTCTGGGAGCGCGGCGCCTCGGGGCTCGGCCAGCACATCGACATCTCGATCCACGAGTGCGTCGCCTCGCTGCTTGAGCACACCGACATGGCCTGGATCTACACGCAGGAGGTTTACCCGCGCTCCGGCAATGGCGCGCGCGCCGCGTGGGGTCTCTACCCGGCGGCCGACGGCTACGTCGGCGTCGTCTCCGGTCCCGCGAGGCGCTGGGCGATGATCGGCGAGTTGATGGAGAACGACGAGTTGAAGGATGAGCGCTACCTCAGCGGCGGCGCCCAGACCCTCCTCCGCGACGAAATCGACGCACACATGCTGCCGTGGCTCATCACGCACGAGAAGGAGGACATCTACCATCGGGCGCAGGCGCTCGGCC
The DNA here is from genome assembly GCA_964479165.1 of uncultured Dehalococcoidaceae bacterium. Taxonomy (GTDB): domain Bacteria; phylum Chloroflexota; class Dehalococcoidia; order UBA2979; family UBA2979; genus CAYZJO01. The sequence goes on along the minus strand of CAYZJO010000001.1, from coordinate 751,245 downwards.
TCCCCTTCGGCTACGTGGCGACGCCGCCCGACCTCTTCGAGGTGGAGCAACTGCAGTACCGCAGCTTCTTCAAGACGATCGACCACCCCGCCACGGGGCCGATCCGCTATCCGACGAGCGCGGCGCGCTTCACGGACGGGCTCTGGTCGCTGGGGCGGGCGCCCCTGCTCGGCGAGCACACGGACGAAATCCTCGCCGAGCTCGGCGCTATGACAGGAGACGCACGATGACGACGAACGGTGCGAATCCCGGGCAGGCATCGAACGGCGTGAGCGACCCGCTCGAGCGTCGCGGGCCGCTGTCCGATGTCATCGTCCTCGACCTCTCGATGGTCTGGGCCGGGCCGTACGCGACGAAGCTTCTCGGCGACATGGGCGCGACGATCATCAAGGTCGAGGCGAACCGGCAACTCGACTCCGTGCGCGGCCTGGTGCGTCCGGTCGTGGGAACCGCGGTCGGCATCTACCCCGACGGCGATCCCGGCGAGAAGCCGTGGAACCGCGCCGGCTACTTCAACAAGCTCAACCGGAACAAGCTCGGTATCTGCATGAACATCCTCCAGCCCGCGGGCCGCGAGGTGCTGCTCGAGTTGGCGGCGATCGCCGACGTGGTCATCGAGAACTTCGGCGGTGGCGTCTTCGAGCGTATGGGCTTCGGTTACGAGGTGCTGTCGAAGGTGAACCCGGACCTCGTGATGATCTCGATGCCGCCGAGCGGCAACGGCGGGCCGGAGGGCAAGTACGTCGGCTATGGGGTCGCGATCGAGCAGTTGGGCGGCCTCGTGCACCGCACGGGCTATCCGGGCGACGGGCCGATGAAGAGCGGCATCAACTACGGCGACCCGATCGCCGGCATCCATTCCGCCGGCTACATCATGGCCGGGCTCCTGCACCGCCGCCGCACCGGCCGAGGTTCGTTCATCGACATGTCGCAGCGCGAGGCGGCGATCACCTGGATCGGCGACGAGATCGTCGCCTACGAGACCAGCGGGATCATCGAGCAGCCCATCGGCAACCGCGACATCTTCATGGCGCCATCCGGCACCTACCGCTGCGCCGGTGACGATGCCTGGGTCGCGCTGGCGGTCGGCAGCCTCGAGGAGTGGCACGGCCTCGCGACGGCCATCGGGCACCCCGAGCTGGCCGACGACCCGGCGTACGCAACGATGGAGAGTCGCCGCGAGCGCCACGACGCTATCGACGCGCTCATCACCGAGTGGACGTCCCAGCGAGCCGCCGACGACGCGATGCGCGAGTTGCAGGGACACGGTGTCGCGGCGGGCACGGTCGCGAACAATCGCCGGGTGATCGAGGACCCTCACTTGGTCGCTCGCGGCTTCTGGCCGGACGTCGAGACCACTTCGGTCGGCCGGCACAAGATCGCGGGGCCGTCGTGGCAGTTCAGTCGAACGCCGGGCGGCGTCCGCTGGGGCGCGCCCAACCTCGGCGAGCACTCGGACTACATCCTCAAGACGATCCTCGGGAAGACTGACGAGCAAATCGCGGAGTTGCGAGCGTCGGGCGTCCTCGAGACGACGCCCGAGGAGCTGCTGGCGGAGCAGCAGTCGAGCTAGAGCTCGGGGGCGTCGTTGCCCGCGGGTATCGGAGCGATCGAGGGCGCCGACGAGGCGCCCTCACCGTCTCCAGTGCGCCCCTCGCGCAGGATGCAGAGCCGCACGCGCCGCAGCCCCTCGCGGAGCGCACGCGTCGTGAGGATGGTTGGATCGCCCACCTCGTGCGGCTCGAAGACCCCGCGCTTCAGGAGGTCGATGACCTCCCGCACAAGTTCCTCGCGCGACATCTCGTCGATGTACCGGCTCATGTACCGATCGTACGCGACCGCGGCGGTCTCGTGGATCGGGGGAGTGGCGCGATTCCTGAAGCGGATCCCGCGGCTCAGCGCGCCCAGCCACCGATCGGCTCTTGGATGGGATGGGCCACTTCGACGCGAAGGGTTCCGGACGGCGCCACCTCGAACGCGAGCCGGTCGAGGTCCCGCGGGCTCGGACCGAAGACCCGCCGCCCTTCGGCGTCGTAGGTCGAGCCGCGGCAGGGATCGCGGAACCAGCCCTCGGTCCCATCGAACCGGAAGTGGGGGCGCCAGGGGACAGAACAGCCCATCGGGTCCCTGCCCGCGATGACTGTGAGCCCGCCATCCCCCCGGCGGACGATGTGAACGAGTGCGGCCGCAGGTGGATCCACCGGGCCGAGCGGGAAGGACGTGATCGTGTTCGGCGGGAAGTCCTCGGCACTCCCGGCCTCGATCCAGCGCTCGGGAGTGCCCGCGACCTCTTGCGGCATGACCGCGGCCACACCGACGGCGACGGCCAGCACTACGAGGAGCGCGAGCATCGACAGCAGGACGATGCGCCTGCCTGCGCCAGTCGAGCGCGTCGCGTCGCGAGCAACTGCGTGGCCCATGCCCCGAGGATAACGAACGAAGCGCCCGGTCGTGCCGGGCGCTTCGCGAGGGCGTGGCGCTTCGAGGCGACGTTAGAGCTTGTTCGCCTCGACGATCTCCATGTCGCGGACGATGTTGCCGGTGTACTGCGGCGGGGTCTGCTCACAGATCCAGACTGCCGCCTTACCCATCTCCTCGGCGGGCTCGAACTCGAGGTTGGGGTTCGCCGGGTCGTTCTGCGCCCAGATGTTGCCCGGCGTCTTGATGCGCCCGGACGGCGAGAGCACGTTCACCGCGATGTTGTCCTCCTGGAGGTCCATCGCGAGGCCCTGCGAGAAGCGCTCGAGGCCGGCCTTCACCATGCCGTAGAAGATGCCGCCGCCGCGCTTCTCCTTGTACGGGCCGGGCCCCGGGAACACCGCCACTCCCGAGGAGATGTTGATGATGTGCCCGCCGCCCGCCTCGACGAGGTGCGGGACCCCGTACTTGATGAGCATGACCGGCCCGCGAAGGTCGACCGCCCACATCAGCTCGATATGGCGGTCGAGCGCGGTCTTGATGTCGCCGGGGATGAGGATGGCAGCGTTGTTCACGATGATCGTGAGCTTGCCGTAATGCTCGACGGTCTTCTCGACGCCGGCCTTGATGCTCTCGTTGTCGCGCATGTCCATGCGCACGGCGATGGCGTCACCGCCGGCGTCGGTGATCTCCTTGGTGACGGTGTGGATCGTGCCGGGGAGGCGGGGGTCGGTGACTTCCTCGGTGCGCGCGGCGACGACGACCTTCGCCCCCGCCTGCGCGAGGTGCTTCGCGATGTACTCACCGATGCCGCGGCTGGCCCCGGTGACGAGCGCGACGTGTCCTTCGAGCGTCATCTGTCTCTCCTCCACGGCTCCCGCTCGGCGCTGGGCAGCGCCTCGGGATTACGGGTGTGCGGTGCCGTCGCGGAGAGTAGCAGGACCGAGCAAGGAGGCGAGGGGCTAGTCGTCCGGGCCGGCTCGGGCGTGGGGATTCAGCAACGGGCGGCCGTGACCAGCGAGTCCATGCATCCGGACATCCACCTCAAGCAGACGGGCCTCGCTGGCGGAAGCCATCTCCACGTAGCGGAAGCCGAGGTGAGTCCGGACGTAGGCCTTCGTGCGGTCATCGAGGCTGCGGTCACCCGAGGCGAGCGCCGCCAGTTCGTCGGGTGAGAGATGTGGCACGACGAAGCGGTCGCAGACGTAAACGTTGAACTGATCGCCGCCGCGACGCCCGCTGGCGTGCGACCTCAAGCGCTCGCGCAGGTCGCTGGCCATCCCGACGTAGAGGAACTCGTCGCGACGCCAGATCGTGTAGACGCCGGGAGCACGTGGGACGGACTCGGACGACCATGCCGAGAACGGCGCTGACTCTCCGGACCCAGGTCCTAGCCGTTCCTTCAGTCCCTCGTTCAAGCCCTTACACCCCGCGCAGGGCCTGCGCCTCGAGGTCGAGCAGTTGGCGCTTGCGGTCGAGGCCGCCGGCGTAGCCGGTGAGCGCGCCGGTCGAGCCGACCACACGGTGGCACGGGATCACGACGCCGATCGGGTTGCGGCCGATGCTCGCGCCCACCGCCCTCGAGGCGCTGGGGCGGGCGAGGTCTCTCGCGATGACGCCGTACGTCGAAGTCTCGCCGAAGGGGATCGTCAGCAAGCGGTCCCATACCGCGCGCTGGAACTCGGTGCCGCGAGGCGCCAGCGGCAGGTCGAACGTCTGGCGCGCGCCCTCGAAGTACTGCGCGAGCTGACGCGCGGCTTCGGCGAGCAGCGCGTCGCTCGCCAGGTCCACGCGCTCCGCGGCACCTCCCGCGTCGACCGCGAGCATCGAGGCGAAGTGCGCTTCCTCGCGGCCGTCGCGGATGAAGTCGACGCGGTGCACCCCGGCGTCCGAGACGCCAAGGAAGACCGAGCCGAGCGGCGAGTCGACGACGGCGTAGCGGCCCGCCGTGCGCACGGGCGTCTGCGTTGCGGGGGTGGATTCGAGGGTTGCTGTACTCATGGCTCGCAGCATACTGCGCTCGCGAGGCCGGCGAGAGGCGCTACTGTCACTCGCAACAGACGCCGGATCGAGACCGCCGAAAGGACCGCCCATGCGACCGAACCCCGTGCTGCGAGCCTGGCGTGAGGGTCGCCAGACCATCGGCGGCTGGCTCACCCTCAACTCGACGCTGAGCGCGGAGATGCTGGCGCACCAGGGCTTCGACTGGCTCTGCATCGACATGCAGCACGGGCAGATCGACTACGCCGACTGCGTGAACATGCTCCTCGCGATCTCGACGACCGACACGGTGCCGTTCGTCCGCGTGCCGTGGAACGACCCGGCGATCATCATGAAGGTCCTCGATGCCGGCGCGTACGGCGTCATCGTGCCGCTGGTGAACAACCGCTTCGAGGCCGAGAAGGCCGTCCAGGCGATGCGCTACCCGCCGAAGGGCATCCGCTCCTCCGGTCCCACGCGCGCGCCGCTCTACGCCGGCAGCGACTACCAGCAGGGCGCGAACGACGAGATCGCCTGCATCGTGATGATCGAGACCACCGAGGCACTCCACAACCTCGACCAGATCATGTCGACGCCGGGCGTGGACTGCGCCTACATCGGACCGTCCGACCTGGCGTACGCGCTCGGCCTGCAGCCCACCGGCGACAACCGCGACCCGAAGCACGAGGAGGCGGTGCGCACCGTCCTCGAGACGGCGAAGCGGCACGGCGTCGCGCCAGGCATCCACACGGCGAGCGTCGAGTTCACCTCGAAGTACCTCGAGATGGGCTTCCAATCGGTGATGCTGGGGGCGGACCGCGGCTTCATGGCACGCCAGTCGGCGGCGGACCTCGCGGCGGTGCGAGCGGGCATGACCGCCGCGACCCCAGCGGGTGACGCCTAGCAGCGCGCTACCAGCCGACACGGCACCAGCCGACGACCGTATCGACGGCCGTGCTCGCCTCAGCGCGCCCGAGCGCAAGGAACAGCGCGGCGGCGGCCGCGTTCACCGCGACAACGACGAGCGGCAGCGACGCGCCCGAGGGGTGCGCGTCCGCGATCCGGGTCAGCAGGGTATCGGTCCAGCGCACGGGCTTCCCCCGCTCGTCCTGAGCCTGTCGAAGGGCGAGCCGCTCCCAGATCCGAACGCGCTCATGGTTCGACAGGCTCACCACGAGCGGGAGGGAGCGGATACACGAACGGGGCGAGTGCACCGAAGCGTGCTGCGACGCCCTATGGGGATCATCGACCGCTCGGGGCGTGCGGCTCAGCCCTCCCGCCGCGCTGCCGCCAGCGCGTAGTTCGTCACGAGCAGCTCGTCGATGGCGCCGCGGCGGTCGGCGCGCGAGTTGATCGCGCGGCGCGCGGGGAACTGCTCGACGTCGTACCGCGACCCCTCGTAGAGCCCGACGATCCACGGGTGTGGCGAGTCCGACAGCATCGTGTCCACGGCGCGCTCGGTGAGGTCGTCGATCAGGAACTTGAGGCGCAGCTGGTCGCGCTTGCCGAACTCCGTCGAGGTGTAGGCGGTGAAGTTCGAGGTCTCCGAGAGCGGATGGAACGGAGGGTCGAAGTAGACGAGGTCGCCCGCCTTGGCCGATTCGCACACCTGGACGAAGTCTGCGTTCAGCAACTCGACGCCGCGCAGCGCCCGTGACGCCGCCTCGAGCCCCTCGCAGTCGAGGATGCGGGGGCGCTTGTGGCGGCCGTGCGGCACGTTGAACCGGCCCTGCCGGTTCACGCGGTAGAGGCCGTTGAAGCCGGTCTTGTTGAGGAAGATCATCCGCGCCGTCACCTCGACGGGATCGTCCGGCTCCTGCGCGCGCACCTCGTAGTACACGTCGCGGCGTACCTCGTGCGACACGTCGAGGTAGCGCAACTCGAGTTCGGCAAGCAGTTTCGACAGCGCGGGCAGCCGATCGCGCACCGTCGTGTAGGCCGTGATCAGCTCGGCGCTCAGGTCACCGAGGACGGCCCGTCGCGGCGCGCGCTCGGGGTCGGAAGCGAGCGCGAAGAACAGCGCACCCCCGCCGAGGAACGGCTCGTAGTAGGTCTGGATGCCGGCTGGCACGCGTTCGAGCAACCGCGGCAGCAGCTGCGTCTTCCCCCCGGCCCACTTGAGGAACGGGCGCGCGGACTTGAGGGCCGCGACCTCGACCACGTCCGGGGATGCCTGCGGGGATGCCTGCAACTCGCCCATGCCTCCGGCTCGCGGCGGGGAGAGTGCCGCGTGGCGCCCGTTGGATGTGGCGCTGAACGCATTCAAGCACCCGCACTCGACCGCGGGCAACCGCAAGCGTCCGAACGGCGGTAGACTCGCGGCGCTTCGGAGGAGGTGGCGGGTTGAGCACGTTGACCTGGCGGAACGAGGGCGCGATCTCGGACGGCGTGGTGGAGCGCGGGTTCACCGTCGAGGGTGAGCGCGACACGATCACCGGGATGATGTGGGCGCCCGTCGAGGAGCGGCCCAACTCGCCGCTCGTGCTCATCGGGCACGGAGGGGGCGGCAACAAGCAGGCGCCGACGGTCGTCCCGACGGCCCGCGGCTTCGTCCTGGAGCACAACCTCACCGCCGTCTGCATCGACGCGCCCGGTCACGGCGAGCGTGGCGGCGTGCCCGCGCGGTCACCCGAGTACTACGCCCTCTGGGCAGACGCCGAGGTCATGACCGCGAATGCGACTGCCGACTGGAAGCTCGTGCTCTCCGCGCTCCTCGACACCGGGCGCTTCGACGCCGAGCGCGTCGGCTGGTCCGGCATGTCGATGGGCTCGCTCATCGGGGTGCCGTACGTGGCTGCGGAGCCGCGGATCAAGGCGGCTGCGCTCGGTCTGTGCGGTACCGGCGGCGAGACGCCAAGCCGCAGCAACGTCGCGGACATCTTCCGCCGCGTCGCCCCGACCATCGAGATCCCGCTCATCTTCATGGTGCAGTGGAGCGACGAGCGCTTCACCCGCGACGGGTCGATCGAGCTCTTCGACCTGTTCGGCTCGAAGGACAAGCGGCTCGTGGCCCACCTCGGCGCGCACGGCGACATGCCTGAGGAGGGCCGGAAGCAAGCCCGTGCGTTCCTCGCGGAGCGCCTCGAGGCGTAGCGAGGGCAGCCCCCACCCTCCCCTCCCCCGCGATGCGGGGGAGGGATCAGACCGCCGGGACAAGACGAGTGCCCGCCTGAGTCTGGCCCGGGTGCCGCCCGCTAACAACATCCTCGGCGAACAGGCGGCGGCGAGCGTCCCCGCTGGCGTCCACCGCTGGGCCGAGGCCGCTGAGGTCCGGGACGCGCGAGGGGTCGGCGGACCAGGCGGCTGCCGCTCGGCGGCGTCGTGCCTCGGCTTCTGCGCCCTCGGCGAACAGTACCTCCGACAGCCAGTTCTCGACCGCCCGCACCGTGTCGAAGTAGCGGTCGCGCTCGAGTGCGTAGCGAGCGGCAGCGCAGCGGATGTCGCCCAGCTCGGCATACGCGCTGGCCAGCGTGCGGGCATCGAGGAGCGCGAGCGACATGCCCATGCCCCACAGCGGGTCGCTGATGCCGGCCGCGTCCCCGACGACCGCCAGCCCATCCTCGTACGGACGCGCGATCCAGGAATCGTTGCCGACGAACGCGGCGAGGGGCCCGGCAGCCTGCGCGTGTTCGACGTTCTCGGCCGGGACGCCGGAGTCGACGAGGGCATCCATGAACCGCCGGAAACCGTCGACGCCTTGGAAGCGCTGGGCGTCGGTCGCCGGGAGGAGGAAGTACGCGCGACCGTAGCCGCCGCCCTGCGGCTGCAGCATCGCGACCCCCACGCCCGGCGAGATCAGGAAGTGCGTCAGGTCCTCGCGACCCCGCAGCCCGCTGACCCGCACGCTCGCGAGGGAGCGCTCGGACCGATGCTCGAGCTCGGGGCGACCGAGGAGTCGCCGCACCGCCGAGCCTCGCCCGTCCGCGCCGACGACGAGCCGCGCCCGGAGCACGCGCGCCCCCTCACGGCCGCGTACACGGACCGACGAAGCGCTACCGCCACCCACCTCCTCGACGACGGCGGGGCGGAGGACATCCGCGCCCGCCTCGGCGGCGGCTGCGAGCAGCGCCTCCTGCACGTCCGGGTGGAAGAACGTCAGCGACGGGTCGCCCTCGGGCGTCTGCTGGAGGCGCGGCTTGCCTGAGCGGCTGACGTTCCACGGCACCTCGTGACCGCCGGCCGCCATCAGGACCGGCAGGACGCCGAGGCGTCGCGCCTCCGCAACGCCCCACGGCGCGAGCCATTCCCCGCGCACGCGGTCCTTGAACTCGGTCGTGCGCTCGACGACGGCCACGGTCGCGCCGGCCCCGCGCAGCGCGATCGCGAGCGCCGAGCCGGCGATCCCGCCGCCGATGATTGCCGCGTCGTACTCCTGATCCATCGGTCCCTCGCGTTCATCGAAGCGCCGCCAGGACGGAGAATGCCGACGACCGCTAGCAGCCGCCGGCATCCTCGTGGGGCCGCTACGCCGTTTCGATCTCGATCTTCACCGGCACGGGGTTGGTGATGATGTCGAAGACTGCCGAGCGACGCCGCGATTGCTCGACGATCGCTCGCAGCTTCTCGGGAGGCGCGTCGCCAGCGATGCGGAAGCGGGCGCGGATGCCCTGGTAGCCGTTGCGCACCTCGTCGGACAGCCCGAGTAGCCCCAGTAGGTCGATGTCGCCCTCGAGAGTCGACTCGACGTAGTCGAGGTTCACGCCGCGCGCTGAGGCGATATTGCCAATGCCGGCCGTGAGGCACGCCGCAAGCGCGTGGAGGACCCACTCAACGGGCGCGGGCGCGTTGTCCTGGCCGGTGAGCACCCTCGGATGGTCAGCGTCGGCAGCGAAGCCGTCACCCTCGCGGCTGTGCTCCTGCCCCGCGCCGTAGAACCCGCCCATGCGGCTCTGGCTGTGCGTGCCGCGAATCCAGCGGTTGGTCGCGCGGAACTGGAACTGCGCCAGCGCCGGCCGTTCCTTCACGACGTTGATGGTGGCGAACAGCGCCGTGGTGTCGATGCCGTTGCGAATCACGTGCTCCCGCTCGATGGCCTGGGTCACTTCAGTTGCTCCTCGCGATCAGTTCTCGGTGATGTCGTCGTGGTCGGTCGCATCTCGTGCCTGTGTCGTTCGGCGGCCTCCTTGCGGTGCGTCAGTTCGTGAGCGACACGCTAGGGAGGCGGCGAGAGGCGGGCTTGAGGGCGGTGTGAGGGAGGGGCGAAGAGTCGGTGGAGATGCCCCGAGCCAACACCACGCCTGCTCTCGGCGCTAGCGCCTCGGGTGTTGGTCCGCGCGCGAAACGTCACGGAAACACAACCGCAATCCAGTCGTAACGCTCGCGCAAATCGGCGGAAATCAGGCGCTGCGAGTCTTCCTCACACACAAACGCGGGTAGCGGAAGGACGACGGATGGACACGGGCGACACCGCCTGGGTACTGACCAGCGCAGCGCTGGTCCTATTTATGACGCCGGGGCTGGCGCTGTTCTACGGCGGCATGGTCCGAGCGAAGAATGTGCTCGGCATGCTGATGAAGAATTACATCTCGATGGGCGTCATCACCATCGTGTGGCTCTTCCTCGGCTACAGCCTCGCATTCGGGGGCGAGGTCAACATCGGCGGCCTCAACATCCTCGGCAACCTCGACCTCGTCGCCCTCGGGGACATGGGGCTCGAGAACGGAATCCACGGCTACACCATCCCGGACTCCGTCTTCATGGTGTTCCAGATGATGTTCGCCATCATCACCCCGGCGCTGATCTCGGGCGCCGTCGCGGAGCGCATGAAGTTCTCCGCCTGGGTCGTCTTCATCGTGATCTGGTCGATCCTCGTCTACGCACCGACGGCCCACTGGGTCTGGGGTGGCGGCCTCATCGCCACCGACGTTGGGGCTGTCGACTTCGCGGGTGGCCTCGTGGTGCACATCAACGCCGGTGTGGCGGCGCTCGCTCTGGTGATGGTCCTGGGCCCGCGCCTCGGATGGCGCACGAGCGTCATCCGGCCGCACAGCCTGCCGTTGACGCTCCTCGGGGCCGGCATGCTGTGGCTCGGGTGGTTCGGATTCAACGCCGGCTCCGCGCTCGGCGCGAATGGGGCCGCGGGCAACGCCTTCGTCACGACGCAGGTCGCGGCCGGTGTTGCGGCCACGGCGTGGGCGCTGATGGAGCAGATTCGCCAGGGGTCGCCCACGACCCTCGGCGTCGCCTCCGGCGCTGTCGCAGGCCTCGTGGCCATCACACCGGCAGCCGGGTTCGTCAATCCCATCGGCGCGGTCATCATCGGACTCGCGGCGGGCGTGATCTGCTATCTCGCGCTGCAGCTGAAGTTCATGTTCAAGTTCGACGACTCGCTGGACGTGGTCGCCGTGCACTTCGTCGGCGGCGTCATCGGCGCGCTGCTCCTCGGGATCCTGGCGGACGAGGCCATTGGAGGGGTTGCCGGCAGCGTCGAGCAGCTCGGGCGGCAGGCGCTGTCAGTCGTCATCGCCATCGTCTACTCGTTCATCATCTCGTACGCCCTCGCGCGTATTCTGGACGCCACCATGGGCCTGCGCGTCAGCGAGGACGCCGAGCGACGCGGCATCGACCTCTCTCAGCACGACGAACAGTCGTACGTGTTCTCTGAGTAGCCGAGGCAACGCCGAACGGCAGCGACAGGGACTGAACGAACAGGACACCTCGTGAAACTGATCATCGCGTACATCAACCCATTCAAGCTGGAAGAGATCCGCGACGCGCTGAAGGCGGCGGGCGTCACCGGCCTCTCGGTGGGCAACATCCAGGGCTTCGGGCGCCAGGCCGGCCACACCGAGACGTACCGCGGCGCCGAGTACGAGGTCGACTTCGTGCCGAAGGTGCGCATCGAGGTGCTGGTGGACGACACCCTCGCCCCGAGCGTCATCTCGACCATTGAGTCGACGGCCCGCACCGGCTCCATCGGCGACGGCAAGATCGCGGTTCTCCCCGTAGAGGACGTGATCCGCATCCGCACCGGCGAGCGCGGACGGGACGCCCTCTAGCCCCGGCTGGCGAGCGTTCGAGGTCAGACGGTGTCCACCACCGCGACCGGCATCGAGCAGTACCTGGAGGCGCGTGCGGCAGCAGCCGTGCGCGCCTCCACTGCGTCCGGCGCTCCCTTCGATCCGATCGCCGCGTGCCACGCGCTGAGCGACGCCCTCGACGCCTCGCTCGCGGGACTCGCCGTCGCCGCACCCGAGGGCGCACCCCGTTTCGCCGTGGTCGCGGTCGGCGGCTATGGACGTCGCGAGCAGTTCCGTCACTCGGACATCGACGTGATGCTGCTCATCCCGCCCGGCGCGAGCGAGGGCGTCGGGACCCTGCTCTATCCGCTGTGGGACGCCGGGCTCAAGGTCGGCCACTCGGTGCGCACGGTGGAGCAGGCCGTCACGGCAAGCCGCGAGAACATCGAGACGCTGACGGCGCTCCTCGATGCCCGCTTCGTCGCCGGGGACCGCACGCTCTACGACCGTTTCGTCGAGGCACGGCGCAGGCTCTGCTCCGGCTCACTCGAGACCCTCGAGCGCGGGCTGCGCGAGCGCTACGAGGAGATGCGCCGACGCGAGCCGTGGCAACTCCAGGAGCCCGACGTGAAAGAGGGTCGCGGCGGCCTGCGCTGCATCCAGTCGCTGCACTGGCTCGACACCGCGCGCGCGTTCTCGCGGGCTGAGGAGCCACCGGCACTTCCGCGACACCTCGAGGCCGCGCAGGCGACGCTCCTCGCCACTCGCCACGCGCTGCACGCGCAGACTGAGCGCCGCCACGACCGCTACGTCCGCGAACTCGCCGTCGCTGCCACGCGCTGGCTCGGCGTCGACCGAACCGCCTGGGAGCGCGAGCTCCTCGACGCGATGCGGACGGCGGATGCGGCGGTCGCGCGGCAGTTCGACGCGCCACCGCCGAAGTCGCTGGTCGGACGGCTGCGCGCGCGGTTCGCCTCGAGCGCAGCCGCGTCCGCACCCATCGCCCCGCCGCCGGGCGCAGACGCGGACCTCGAGCCGCTGCTAGCGGCGTTGCGCTCGGCGGGGCCGAACGGCCTCGACCCGTTGCCCGAGGCGCCGTGGCTCGAGCGGCTGCTGCCGGAGTGGGAGGTGCTGCGCGGGCTGCCTCATATCGCGCCGTTCCACCTCCACCCCGTCGACGTCCACGTCTGGCGCACCGTCAGCGAGGTCGCTCACGCGCTGCGGGACGACGAGGACGACTCGGGCACCGTCGAGGCAGCGCGCGACCTCGACGAGATGGAGCTGCTGCTCGCAGCTCTGCTGCACGACATCGGCAAGGGCCGTGAGGGCGACCACAGCGCGCTCGGCGCCGTCATCGCGGAGCGCTTCGCCGCGCGCGCGGCCCTCGACGCCGAGGTAGGGCGGCGGCTCTCGCTCGCGGCTGAACTCCACCTGCTACTGCCGATCGTGGCGACGCGGCGCGACATCGCCGACCCGCGCGTCATCCGCGAGACCGCCGACCGCGTCGGCGACGCACGGATGCTGCAGCTGCTCTACGTATTGTCGGTTGCTGACGCGCGCGCCTCCGGGCCGGACGTGTGGAACCCGTGGAAGGCGCAGCTGATCCGCACGCTGTACCTGCGCGTGGCCGACGTGCTCAGCTCCGAGGCTCCGGACGCCGCCACCGCCCTCAGCGCCCTCCGCGCCCGCGCCATGACCGAGCTCGCGGACGAGCACGACCCCGAGGAGGTCGTGGCGCACCTTGATGGCCTCGCGCCGAACTACGTGCTCGGCACGGCCCCCGAGGTCATCGGGCAGCACCTCGAGATGATCCGCGAGTCAGCGACCGAGCCGAGGCACACAGCAGTCCGCCTCGACCACCTCAATGGGGTCGATCGCCTGACGGTGGTCACCGAAGACCGCCCCGGCATCCTCTCGCTCGTCGCGGGAACGCTGGCAGTGCACAACGCCAATGTGCTCGGCGGCACGGCGTTCACCCGCGCCGACGGAGTCGCGATCGAGGTGATGCACGTCAACGACGCGCTCGGCCACGAGATCGACGAGCGCCGCTGGGCGCGCATTCTCGAGGCGATCCCAAACGCCCTCGCCGGCGAGTTTCCCGTCGATGAGCGCCTCGCCGAGACGCGCGCCGCGTACCACGCGGTGCCTCGCGTCCAGATGGACACGGTCGTCCTCGTGGATAACAACGACTCGGAGCGCTACTCGATCATCGAGGTCTCGACCGCAGACCGCCTCGGGCTGCTCTACGCGATCACCGGCGCGCTCCACGACCTGTCGCTCGACATCCACCTCGCGAAGGTGGACACGATCGGCGCGGAGGTCGTCGATGCGTTTTACGTGCTGCGCGAGAACGGGCGGCGCGTCGAAGACGCGGACGAGATCGAGCGCATCGTGCGGCGCGTCCGAGCGGCCGTGGCGGCCCTCGACGAAGGCGTCGTCTCCGAGTCCGCGTAGTCTTACGCCGGGCTAAGAGCATCGCGCCGGTCCCCCGCCGGAGGGATCCGATCCCCCCGCGAGCGGGGGAGGGTGGGGGAGGGGGCCCGCCCGCAGCCCAGCTTCAGAGCGTGTTCACCCACTCGGCCAGCCGCGCCTCGAGGCCGTCCGGCTTCAGCGCGTAGAGCCCGCCCAGCGCCTCCGCTAGCGGCACCCAGCGACCGACCTGCGGCGTCTCACCCTTGAGGGTGCGCAGCGGCTCGAGGTCGGCTGCCTCGGAGCCGGGCGCGAAGCGCAGCACGTACTCGAACACGATCTCGTGCCTCGGGCGGCCCTCGTACTCGAACAGGTTCTCGACGACGCCGAGCGGGGCAAGCACCTCGACGTGCAGCCCGAACTCCTCGAGGTGCTCACGTACGACGGCGTCGGCCGCGTGCTCACCGAAATCGACGCCGCCGCCGATCAGCCGGTAGAAACGCAGCGGCTCGTCCTTCTTCTCGTCGTACGCCTCCGCGAGGAGGACGTGGTCGCGGTGCAGCAGCAGGCCGAGCGCGAGGACGCGTGGCCTGCGCGGCGCTGGGGGAACCGTCATCCCGCCGCCGCCGGCTCGAGCAGCCTCGCCGCGAGCCACTGCTCGAGTCGCCTCGGCAGCCCGTCCGGGTAGATGCGATACCGGTCAGCGGCAACGTCGTGGACCGGCAGCCACCGAGCGAGATAGCTGCTCTCGCCGCTCTCGCGAGCATCGATTGGCTCGAGGTCCGGGGGCTCTTGGCCTGCTGCGAAGGCGAGGGCGTACACGAACACGACCTCGTGCCCCACGCGGCTGCCGACCATGAAGATGTTCTCGAAGGCATCGAGCAGCCGTTCGACGACAACCTCGCGCCCGATCTCCTCGCGAAACTCGCGGACGACGGCGTCCGCCGCGCGCTCACCGAACTCGACACCGCCCCCCACGAGCAGGTAGCGGAGGCGCCCGTCGATCGGATGCAGGCCTTCGCACGTTAGGACGTGGCCGCAATGCACGAGAACACCGCGCGCAACGACGCGGATCGAGGACATCGCGACAGCAGCCTCAGGGGATGTCACGCCGAGTGCTCCCGCGACATTGAGCCGTCAGAGGTAGGTGGTAGCATACTCGCGCGGTTCGGCAGGGGTGAGTTGCGCACTCCCGAGGCCACAGAGCGACACGGGCCGCCTTCTATCCGACACGGTGAGGGGGACTCATGGTTGCCGCGACGAAGGACCTGTACGAGCTGGGCGAGACGCCGCCCCTCGGCCACGTGCCGAAGCAGATGTACGCCTCGCTCATCCGCCCGGAGCGCTTCGGCGAGCCTCGACAGGCGTTCCAGATCGAGACGGTCGACGTGCCCACGCCGGGACCGAAGCAGGTCCTCGTCTGGGTGATGGCGGCCGGCACGAACTACAACAACGTCTGGGCTGCCCTCGGCAAGCCGGTCAACGTGATCGGCGCGCGCCAGCGGCAGGGCGCCACCGAGGACTTCCACATCGGCGGCTCGGACGCGTCCGGCGTCGTCTGGGCGGTGGGCGACGAAGTCACGAACGTCAAAGTCGGTGACGAGGTCGTGCTCTCCTGCGGCATGTGGGACGAGAATGCGCCCGACATCCAGGCCGGCCTCGACCCGATCATGTCGAGCAGCAACAAGATCTGGGGCTACGAGGAGAACTGGGGCTCGTTCGCCCAGTTCACGCTCGTAGACCACTACCAGTGCTTCCCGAAGCCGAAGCAGCTCACGTGGGAAGCCGCCGCCGCCTACATGCTCGTCGGCGCAACCGCTTTCCGCATGCTCATGGGCTGGCCGCCGCACATCGTGAACCCGGGCGACCCGGTGCTCATCTGGGGCGCCGCCGGTGGCCTCGGCTCGATGGCGATCCAGATCGTCCGAGAGGCAGGCGGCATTCCGATCGCCGTCGTCTCCGAGGAGTCGAAGTACGAATTCTGCCTACAGCTTGGCGCGAAGGGCGTGATCAACCGCCGCGAGTTCAACCACTGGGGCCGCCTCCCCGACGTCGACGACGCCGAGGCGTTTGGCACGTGGATGCAGGGCGCACGCGCGTTCGGGCAGAAGTTCTGGGAGGTCCTCGGCGAGCGCAAGGCGCCGAAGCTCGTCTTCGAGCACCCCGGCGAGGCAACCGTGCCGACCTCGATCTTCATGGTCGACAACGGCGGAATGGTCGTGATCTGCGCCGGCACCTCGGGCTACAACGCCGACGTGGACCTGCGCTACCTCTGGATGCGCCAGAAGCGCTTCCAGGGCTCGCACTTCGCGAACACGCAGCAGTGCGCCGAGTTCAATCAGTGGGTCGCGGACGGACGCATCGACCCGGTGATGTCGCGCGTCTTCAAGTTCGACGAGGTCGGCGAGAGCCACCAGCTGATGTACGAGAACGCGCACCCGCCCGGAAACATGTCCATCCTCGTGAACGCGCCTCGCGAGGGCATGACCGAGCTGCCGTAGGCGGGCTCTGGTCGGAGGCGAGACCCCTACCCTCACCCTCCCCCGCATCGCGCGGGGGAGGGATCCGAGGCGGTGCGAATTCGGTTTGTGCCCAGCAGTTCTCCCCGATCCCTTCCGATCCCTCCCCGCATCGCGGGGGAGGGTTGGGGTGGGGGTGCTTCTACTGGTACAGCCGGTACACCCGGAAGAAGTCGTGCTCGATCGGCAGGATCTCGACGCGGGCGAAGCCTGCGTCCTTGGCGTAACCCTCGAGGGTGGCCGGGCGCATGACCGTCCCCGTGCCGGCGCTCGGCGACTCCGCGAGGCCGTTCGGCAGGCACATCCCGATGCTCCAGCCGTACATGATCCGCTCGACCGCGTCGCCGGGCGCCGTGAAGTGCTCGGCGACGTTCTCGTCGACGACGAGCACTGCGCCGCCATCGTTCGCGAGCTGGCGCATCGCGGACAGGGCGGCGACGGGCAGCGACATGTCGTGCAGCGCCTCGAAGACCGTCACCAGGTCGTACGTGCCCGCGTTCGCGATGTCCCCGGCGTCGCGCGCGTAGAACGAGACGCGGTCGGCCACGCCTGAGGCGAGCGCGTTCCCTTTCGCCAGATTGATCGAGGCCTCGTCGAGGTCGTAGCCGTCCACGCGGAGGCTGGGATAGGCGAGCGCCATACCGATGCTGGACCAGCCCCCGCCGCACGCGATGTCCGCGACACGCGCCCCGGTCTTCTTCAGGCGCTCGTCGATGTCCGGGATCGAGGGTAGCCAGTCGGTACCCAGGGGGCCGATGAACAGCGGGCGGTTGGCGTCGGCCTGCGCCTCGTACGCGTCCGGACCGTATGACGCCCAGTCGACGCCGCCACCGCGTTGGTACGCCTCGGCGAGGGCCGGCAGGCGGGCTGCGGCGCTCAGCGCAAGGCGGGGGAACGGCGCCATGTACGCGAGGCTCGTCGGGTCCGTCAGCACCTCCGCGTGCTCGGGCGAGATCGAGTAGCGGCGGGCGTCCGGCTCAGCGGTGGCGTCCTCGACGTCGATGAGACCGGCGACCGCCTGCTGCTCGAGCCACTCACGGGCGTAGCGTTCGGCGGTGCCGCTTCGCACGGCGAGCTCGCCGGCCGTCTGCGATCCGCCCTCGCGGAGCGCGTCGTACAACCCGAGGCGGTCTCCCAGGTACACGGATACCGCCTCCAGGGTGGCGATCGTCGTCTCGAACAAGCGCTCCGCAAGCGCATCGCGCTTCGCCTCATCGAACGTCATCCCTCGGCCTCCCTGGGTTCACAACGGGGGCAGAGGATTGTGCAGATCGAAGGTGCGGTCAACGGGCGGCGTGACGTTGCGCTCAGTGGTAGATGACGAGGTCCGGAGGCGTCTCGAGTCCCATCACGTCTGCCGCGGACATCAGCGGGGTGTCCCAGTCGAAGAAGAGCTTGATGGCGGGACGGTCGGAGTACTCGGCCAGCGCGTACTTAGCGTAGTGGTCGAGCTTGATACCCGGCCCACCGAAGCCATCCATGTCCACGCTGATCTCGACCTCGCGGTGCGACTCGTAGTCCTCGGTACCCTCGAGCATCCACGGGACGAACTGATGGAGCACGAGCACCTTCGGCGGCAGCCGGTGCTCGCGCACGATGCCAGCGAGGTAGTCCTGCACCGCGTTCACATCGTCCGCGCCCAGCGTACCGATGACGCGGCCGGGCGCAGCCCCCGCGCCCTTCGTCGCGAACTCCGGGTCAAGGGCAAGGTGCACGAACGGCTCGGCCAGCAGGTCCTCGAACAGCCGAACCTCCTCGAGCGGGTCCGCCCAGCCAATCTGGATGTCGAGGAACACGAGGTAGGCGCGCTCGCGTGCCAGCTCGATCAGCGGCTCGAGTTCGTCGCGCGTGATCCGGTCGAGGTAGGACCCGTCGGCCTCGGGTGTGCGCTGCGCCACCGCGACGATGACGTGGAGCGCGGGAATCACGCGTCGCGGCCCGTTGGCGGCGTCGTACTCCGCAGCGATGGCATCGAGGGAGTCCGCCATCTCCTCGAGCGTGCCGTGTCCAAGTACGCCGAGCGCCTGCACCCCCGGATAGCCGTAGAAGGCGACGACCGTCGCGTCGTCGAAGAACGAGCCGGTCGGCAGGTACCGAGGTGCGTTGTTGACGAGGAGTCGAGGAGCGGCCTCGGGACTGGCCGCGCCCGGACTGGGGCGGGGGATCCAGTTCGGCATCGGACCGTCGAGGGTGGAGTCGGCGGAGGGCGGGGGGACCGGTGCAGTGGCGGCGCTCGTCGCCCCGGGGAGAGCGGCAGCGGCGAGCAGGACCACGCTCGCAAGCGCGAGCAGGTGCGGACGGTGCGATAGCCGGTTTGGCAACCTTCGCTCCGGCGCCCACCCCGCCGCGCCGCGGCAACTGTTGCACAAAGAAGAACGTGAGTAAACACCTGAGCAATAATTTCGCAGAACTACGTATCCAGCCGCCCAACCTCCCGTGCGTACGGAGCGGCGCGACATCTGCCGATGATCACGCCCAGCGGCTCCCCACGCTCACCACGCATGGAGGCAAGGTGACCACCCTCGAGATCGGCACGCTCGAAGAGCTGAAGCGTCGCTCGCGCCTCGCGGTCCCCGCGCGGCTGTTCGCGGGGGCGCGCCGCCTACCCCTCCGGCTCTACGACGCCGATGATGTCGAGCTCACGCCGGGCGCCGCGATTCGCAACCTCGAGCAGGTGTACGTCGGGACGGGCGACCTACCCGCGCTCCGCCACTACCTCGAGCAGCACCAGTTGCTCCAGAACGAGGCAATCGCGCGGGAGGACCGCGCATGGGCGTTGCACCGCCTGCTGACGTGGGAGCTGACCGACGCGTTCGCGGTGCTCGAGGGACGGCTGAGCCTGCTGCCCCTGGCCCGCATCGCCCGCGAGCTCGCGCAGTTCCAGCTCCGTGACCGCCAGTCGTTCCACTTCCTGCCGCACATCGTGAGCCAGGAGTACACGCCCGTCTCCCACGCGGTGGAGACGGCGCTCTACTCGGTCGCCCTCGCCGCGGCTGCCGGCGTGCGTGGCATCGAGGCACTCGCCGGGCTCGCACTCGGCGGCGCATTCGCCGACGCGGGGAAGTTGTTGTTGCCCGCTGAGCTGCTGCATCGCGACGGCCCGCTCAGCGACCGCGAGTGGCAGCTGATGCGAGACCATCCGTTGGCCTCGCTCAGCCTGCTCAAGCGCGCTGTCGGTGCAGCGCCGCAGGGCGCACTCCTCGGCATCGCCACGCACCACGAGCGCTGGGATGGAAGCGGGTACCCAGACGGACTCGTCGCCAATGAGATCCCGTTCGAAGGTCGCATCGTCGCCATCGCTGACGCGTTTAGCGCGATGACTGTGAACCGCGCCTATCGCGTCCGGGTCCAGCCCTTCCAGGCGCTCAGCGAGATGGCCCGCGTACAGGGCCAGTTCGACCCGCGTCTCCTCCGCACCTTCGTCCTCCTCCTCGCGCGCTCCCAGTCCGAGGACGACACGGACGCCGACGAGGTTGAGGACACGGACGAGGGGGACGCGGGCGAACGGGATGCCGAGTACGGCGAGCCGGTAGCCGACCTCGAGGAGGGCGTCACCGGCGAAGAGCGAGGCGCTGAGGTCGCACTGGCCGAGGAGCTCGACGCCGCCTAGCCTGGTCGCCCCTGCCCGACCTCGACGCCGGCGAGTGCCTCGAGCGAACGCACGAGCGCCTGCGTCCCGACATCCGAGCCGTGAGCCGCCTCCACCGCCGCAAAGAGTTGGTGCACCAGCGACGTGCCGGGCAACGCGACCTGCAGTTGCCCCGCCGCCTCCAGTGCGAGGCGCAGGTCCTTCTGCTGCAGTCCCACCTTGAACCCCGGCGCGAAGTCGCGTTCCACAACCTTCGGTCCAAGGTTCGAGAGCTGCCAGGAGCCCGCCGCGCCCTGTGTGATCGCGGCCAGCATCAGCGATGGGTCGACGCCTGACCGCTCGCAGAACACGAGCGCTTCCGCCATCGCCAGGTTGTTGAGGACAACCGCGATCTGGTTGCAGAGCTTCACTGTCTGACCGGCGCCGATCGGTCCGCAGTGGGTGATCGTCTTGCCCATCGCTTCGAGGGCGGGACGGGAGCGCTCGAGCGCCTCGTCCGAGCCGCCGACCATGATCGACAGCGTTCCGGCGATCGCCCCCTGTTCGCCCCCCGACACCGGCGCATCGAGCATCTGGGCGCCGCGCGCCTCGATGGCGCGCGCGACCTCGCGAGTGACGGACGGCGCGATGGTCGACATATCGATGTAGAGCGCGCCCGGGTGGATGCCGTGGACGATCCCCTCCTCGCCGAGGGCTACCTCCTCGACGTCCGTACTCGCCGTAACGCACGAGATCACGATGTCGCTGCGCCTCGCGACGTCCGCCGGAGACTCCCCATGCAAGGCTCCCCCTGCGACCGCTGACTCGAGGCGCGCCGGCGAGCGGTTCCACGCGACGACCTCGAAGCCCGCGCCGATCAGGTTCCGGGTCATGGGCGCCCCCATGATGCCGAGTCCGATGAACCCGATGCGCTCGGTGCGGTCGGCCATCGTCGTCCCCTTCTTTCGCGCGTTTCAATCGGAATTCGCGCAATTACGTTTACGTGCTTCGGAGTGCGAAGGCGTCCGTCGAGTTACGATGGTCACACATGCGGTGGGGACAGGCACAGGCACCGAATCGCCCGAGCGGGTCCAAACGCCGGATTCTCCGACGTGTGGCCGCGCTCTTTCGCCCTCACGCCGTCCTGTTCATTCTCCTCATCGCACTGATCGCCATCACGGCCACGCTCGACCTGGTCCCCGCGCTGATCGTGAAGGGAATGGTCGATGCCGCGACGGGCGAGGGTGACGGCGCCTTCTCGCGGATCGACGTGCTGCTCGGCGTTCTCTTCGGTGTGACGTTGACCTCGGGGCTCCTGGGCGTCCTGCTCGGATACGTCAACCAGACGATCGGCCAGAGCGTGATGTACCGCCTGCGCCGCGATCTGCACGGACACCTCCAGCGGCTGTCCGTCCGCTTCTTCACCCAGACGCGCACCGGCGAGATTCTCGCGCGCGTCTCGAGCGACGTGAACGCCATCCAGCAGGCGGTCACCGGCACCTTCACCGAGTTCCTGCAGAACGGCATCACGCTCACGGTTGCGGTCGGCCTGATGTTCGCGCTCGAGTGGAGGCTCGCGCTCCTCGCTTCGCTGTTCCTTCCGCTGTGGATCTACCCGACCATCAAGGTCGGTGAGATCCAGCGGCGGCTCATGCGCGAATGGCACGAGGAGAACGCGGACATGTCCGCCCACCTAGAGGAGACGCTCTCCGTCTCCGGCTCAATGCTCGTGAAGACGTTCGGACGCCAGGAACACGAGGCGGCTCGGTTCGAGCGGTCGAACGACCACCTGAGGTCGTTGGCGATCCGGCGGATGATGGCAGGGCGCTGGTTCAACATGGCAACGGGCCTCTTCGGCGCGCTCGCTCCCGGCGTCGTCTACTGGTTCGGCGGCCGCGCCGTTCTTGGCGACGAACTGACGATGGGCTCCGTGGTCGCGTTCGCCGTGCTCACGCAGCGGGTGTTTACGCCGTTCGCTGCCATCGCGCGCATCAACACGACGCTGCTCTCGTCACTCGCGCTCTTCGAGCGCATCTTCGAGTACCTCGACCTGCCGGTGGACGTCGACGAGCGAGCCGACGCGGTCGCATTGACGCACCCGCGCGGCGAGGTCCGCTTTGAGGGCGTTACCTTCGCCTACAACGAGGGTGCCGCTCCTGCGCTCGACGACGTGAGCTTCGAGGTGTCACCGGGTGAGATGGTGGCACTCGTCGGTCCCTCCGGGGCCGGCAAGACCACGACGACCTACCTCCTGCAGCGCTTTTACGATCCGCAGCAGGGCCGAGTGCTCCTCGACGGCCACGACCTCCGCGACCTTACCCTGCAGTCGGTGGCACGCACGGTGGGCGCCGTGATGCAGGACTCGCACCTCTTCCACGCCTCCCTCGCCGACAACATCCGCTACGGACGCCTCGACGCCTCGGACGCGGAGATCGAGGAGGCCGCGGCGGCTGCGGGCCTGAACGAGATGATCGCGCGGCTGTCGGATGGCCTGGCGACCGTGGTGGGCGAGCGCGGCTACCGGCTGTCGGGCGGCGAGAAGCAACGAGTCGCGATCGCGCGCGCGATCCTGAAGGATCCGCCGGTCCTCATCCTCGACGAGGCCACGGCATCTCTCGACTCCCGCCTCGAGCGTGAGATCCGTGCGGCGACCGAGCGCTTGACCCAGGACCGAACCACGCTCGTGATCGCACACCGCTTGTCGACGGTGATCGCGGCCGACTGCATCCTCGTGTTCGAGCACGGACGGATCGTTGAGCGCGGCACGCACGCCGAGCTGCTGCGGCTCGGCGGCCTCTATGCGTCCCTTTACCTCGAGCAGTTTGCGCCGGAGGATGAGTTCGAGGCCCCGCTCGACTCGCCAGCCGCCGTCGCGGGCGACGTCCCGTAGGTGTGCCCTACCGCTAGCGCGGTTTCTCGACGGCTGCCAAACTATTCGACCGACGCAAACTTGCGGCGGGCGTCGAGGCCCAACCCTAGGCCGCTACCCGGTGCGCTCCTCGCGGAGATCTGCTCGAAGGGACTTCGACCATGGGACGCCTGTTCCGACGCCTCGCCGTGTTCACTGTCGTCGGCGTAGCGGCCGCCGCTGTTGCCCGGCGCTTCTTCGGCGGCGGCGAGTGTGGGCCGGCGTGCGATTGCAGCCTGGGCGAGCCCGAGTGCCGCTGCGGTCACCGCACGTGCCTCGCACCTGCGGCGTAACACCCGACCAGCCTGCCTCTTGCTGGTGGACCGGACCCGGCCGCCTCAGGCCAGCCGCACGTTGTCGATGTGAGGGCCTCGGCGGATACGCTCATTGCTCACGATCTCGAGAACCTGATGCGGGTGGTCCACGATGTGGTACAGCGCGCGGTCCTCGGGCGCGATGAAGCCGTCGCCAACGAGGCAGCCGTCGATCCAGTCGGTCAAGCCGTGCCAGTACTTCGAGCCCACGAGGATGATCGGGAAGTGCTGTACCTTCCCCGTCTGGATGAGCGTCAATGTCTCGAATAGCTCGTCGAGAGTGCCATAGCCGCCCGGGTAAAGGATATACGCCGTCGCGTACTTCACGAGCATGACCTTCCGCACGAAGAAGTAGCGGAAGTTCAGCGACAGCGTCGTGTACTCGTTGGGGTCCTGCTCCTCGGGCAGGCGGATGTTGAGGCCGACCGATCTCGCGCCCGCCTCGAGGGCGCCACGGTTCGCCGCTTCCATGATCCCCGGACCGCCGCCCGTGAAGACCGAGAATCCGTTCACGCCGAGCAGACGACCCGCTTCCATCGCGTTACGGTACATCTCGTGGTGTTCGGGGGTCCGAGCGGATCCGAAGATGGTCACGGCGGGGCGCATCTGCGCGAGCACGTCGAAGCCCATGACGAACTCGGAGATGATCCGGAACATGCGCCAGGACTCGCGCTGGTACTCGTCGCCGAGCACGTCCGGCTTCAGGTTGCTCATGCCGCCTGGTCCTCCCGACCCGTCGATCGTACCGTCCCATCCCGCTGGTCGCCTTGGGGGGATCCGCTATCCTCGGGCACGATGACCACAAACCGCGGGACCGATTTCGCTGCCGAGGCGGCCCGCACGCTCCGCAGTCCCTACGTTCCGGAGGCCCTCGCGCGGCTGGGTCGCGCGGCCGGCTACCTCGAGGCCGTGTGGCCGCAATTGCAGCCGTGCGTTGAGACGCCGGGCTTTCTCGGCAGCGCGCTCTACATGGCGGACATGGCCGCCGACGCGGTCGAGTCGGTGTACCGCCCGATCCTCTCGCGCGAGTCGCTGCTCGGGGGAGCGCTTTCCGAGGACGATTTGGCCCAGCTCGAGCGAGTCCTCGACGTGTTCCACTGGGTACAGCCTCAGCTACTCCTGCTGCTCTCCGCGCTCGCGGAAGGCTGGGACAAGCCCACCGTCGGCGGCCAGGGCAGGTTCGAGGAGCGCTCGGACTCGGACCGTGAGTTGCAGCACCTCGAGACCGCGATCGAGTTCGCGTCGCCGTCGGCCGGCCCGCTGCCGGAGATCGCCGAGCTGCTGCAGACGGATACCCCGCCCGAGTTGTACCGCGCCGTCGCCGTGTGGCCGGGCTACCTCGAGGCTGCCTGGGACGAGTTGCAGCACATGGTCGCGTACCCGCTCTTCCGGCAGCGGGGGCGCGCGCTCTACTTCTACGCCCGCTCGTCCTCGCGCTTCCTCGCGCAGCCGGTATCCGTGAGCCGCGAGGAGCTGGCGGCGCAGGGTATCGCGGACGTCGCGCTCGACGAGGTGAAGGCAGCCCTCGATGCCGCGCTACCGACGCTCGCGATGATGATGATGCACTGTTCTGCCATGCGCGTCGGCCTCGGAATCACCACGCGCGAGGTGGTGAAGCCGGCGTAGCCGAGCGCGGACGGGGGATTCGATGACCGCAGTCCAGACCGTCACCGGGCCGGTCGAGCACGGAGCGCTCGGCGTCACGCTGGCGCACGAGCACCTCGTGCTCGCCTCGCCGGGCCTGCCGCAGCAGTACCCGTGGCTCTACGACCGTGACGCACTCGTCGAGCACGCGGCCGCCGAGCTCATTGAGGCGAAGGCCGCCGGCGTTGGCACGATCGTGGACGTGAGCCCGCCGGATCTCGGGCGCGACGTGCGGCTGCTTGAGGCGATCGCGAAGGCCTCCGGCGTGAACGTCGTCGCGTGCACCGGCATCTGGATCGACATCCCACGCTGGTTCTCGACCGCGAGCGTCGATGAGATCGCGGGCGTCTTCGCACGCGAGATCGAGACCGGCATCGCGGACACGACGATCCGTGCCGGCATCATCAAGGTCGCGAACAACCGCGACCCGGGCATCGGCGAGGTGCAGGAGAAGGTGCTGCGTGGCGCCGCCCAAGCGGCGATGCGCACCGGCGTCCCGATCACCACGCACACGAGCCCCTACGACGTCGGCCGGGACCAGATTCGCGTCTTCGACGACACCGGACTCCCGCCGCACCTGCTCGCGATCGGCCACTCGTTCACCTCGGACGTCGTCTACCTCCGCGAGGTGCTGAAGGGCGGGCGCTACCTGTCGATCGACAACTTCAAGCCGGGTAGGGAGGGTGAGGACGGCGTCCTGGAGGCCATCGCAGCGCTCTGCGCCGAGGGGCACGCGGGCCACATCATGCTCTCGCACGACCACGTCCCCGAATGGGACTGGCGTCCGCATCCGCGGCACGCCGGCCCCAGCGTCTTCACCTACGTGCCCACCGAAGTGCGCCGAAAGCTCGGCGCCCTCGGTGTTTCTGCGCGAGACATCGACGCCATGCTGATCGACGCGCCGGCGGCGTTCCTGTCGGGAGGGCGCGAGTCGTAGCGGTTGCTGCACGGGGCTCAGTCTGTCGCAGGCGAAGCTGCCGGCTCGGGAGTCGCGCACTGCGGGTCCGCAGCGTCCAGCGTCTGCACGAAGACGTTCCACGCAGCGCTTTCGTCTGCACCCGCCTCCGCCTCGAGGACGTAGCTGCCGGGGGCGAGCGGCGGGTCCACTCGATACCAGGTATTGCCCGTGCCGACCTCGTACCGCTCTTCACGGATGGGTTCGCCCTCGTGGAGCCAGCGAAGGCGGATCGAGCCACCCGGCGCAAGGTCGTGCCGAAGCCAGCCGATGAGCGGCTCCTCCGGACACACCTCGAGCGTTTGTCCGGGCTCGGCCAACCTGCCGGCGCGGAAGTTGTCGACGCCGAGCGCGGTACCGAATCCGAGTCCCTCGAAGTTCGCGGCCTGCTCGGTACTGGCGACGGTAGCCGTGGGAGCGGGGTTTTCGCCGCCAATCCAGCCGCTGAGGAGACCCCAGGTCCCGAGCACCGACGCAGCCAACACCGACGACGCGGCGCCGGTGACGACCTTGTGCTCGCCGATGCGGCGGAGCCAGGCCCGGCCAGTGGGCTTGAGTTCCGACGCCAGCGGACTCTCCTCGTCCAGGTTGCGGGTGGGCCACGGCCTCGGGGCGGATGTTACACCGAGCGGCATGGCTACAATCGAGGCCGGAGGCGCGCCGTGGCGGACGCCATCACCGAGCTCGCGAACGGCTGGAGGGTCGCCGATCCGCACGTCCTCGACGCACTGCGCGACTCCGAGGTCGCGCGGCTACGGCTGATCTACGACTCCTCGAACTACGTCTTTCTCGCGGACCTGCACCACCCCGAGCACGGTGATGGCCTAGGCATCTACAAGCCGGCACGGGGTGAACGCCCGCTGAGCGACTTCCCCCCGCACACGCTCTACCGTCGCGAAGTCGCAGCCTACGAGTTCTCGCGCGCCCTCGGCTGGGACATCGTGCCGCCAACCGTTGAGCGCGACGGGCCCGAGGGTGTCGGCTCGATGCAGCTGTTCATCGGCCACGACCCCTCCGAGCACTACTTCGCGCTCCACGAGGACGAGCGCTACGCGGAGCAGTTCATCCGCATCGCCGTCTTCGACCTCGTCGCCAACAACGCCGACCGCAAGGGCGGCCACCTGCTTCGCGACGAGTCGGGGCGCATCTGGTGCATCGACAACGGCCTGTGCTTTCACTCGGTGGACAAGCTGCGCACCGTGATCTGGGACTTCGCCGGAACCGAGGTGCCCGCGCCACTCCTCGAAGACCTGTGTCGTGTCCGCGACTGCCTCGAGGCCGAGGACGCCGACCTCCAGCCGCTGCTCGAGCGGCTCACGGAGGCTGAGCGTGCGGCAGTCGTGCGTCGCACCGATGCGCTGCTGTCGTACCCGGTGCTGCCGGAGATGTACCCGTGGCGCTGCACGCCCTGGCCGCTGATCTGAGGGCGTGGTCGGGAGGCGAGGAGGCCATTCCCATTCGTGGTGAGGCTGTCATCCGCTCGTGGTGAGCCTGTCATCCGCTCGTGGTGAGCCTGTCATCCGCTCGTGGTGAGCCTGTCGAACCACGCCCTGCCGGTATCCCGAGCGGGGGCGTCCTTCGACATGCTCAGGAAGAACGGAAGAAGCCCCTACCGCCCGCCGCCGACCTTCCGCACCAGCCTCGATAGCGCGCTCGGCTGGCGGATGAGGCCCCGGCGCACCGCGACGACATCTCGCTCGCCGAGGAGCAACGGCATCCGCCAGTCACGAAGCGACGGTTCACGCTTCGCCGGCACCTTCGAAGGCGCCTCGAAGCGCTCGAACGGACGCCAGCCTCGCGAGTCGCGGAGCCACGCTTCGCCGCCGGCGGCATCGACCAGCGCGATGCCCGCGGCGACATCCCAGATGGCGAGCCCTCGGAAGTAGGACGAGTTGAAGATGCCCGCCGCGGTGAACGCCGATTCGATCGCGGCAGAGCCGGTCACGCGGTGGTCCCACGTCCTCGTGCCGCCCGGAGACCCGCCCGGCGCGCCCGCGAGGCGGCGCCGCACACCCTCGTTGTGACGCTCGGTATCGAGGACTTCCTCCTCGAAGCGGAGACGGCCGCCGGCGTGTGCGTGGTACACGCCCGGGCGCAGAGCGTGGCTCGTCGAGCACCAGATCGCGCCGGCGATGGGCCTGCCCCGATGCAGCACGCCGATCGAACACGAAAAGAGCGGGAAGCCGTTGATGAAGTTCGTCGTGCCGTCGACCGGGTCCACCGCCCAGACGAACTCGGCGTCCGCGCTCGGATGGATATCCATCTCCTCGCCGACGACAGCGTGGTGGGGGAACCGCTCGCCGAGGCGCTCGCGCAGCTTCGCCTCGATCGCGCTATCGACCTCGGAGACGGGGTCCGTCGGCTCGGAGTTGCGGCGGGCCTTCGTCTTGTACTCGACGGTGACGGCGCGCGACAGCGCGGCCGTGATCTCCGCCCCCGCCTCGCGCGCCAGATCGAGGGCAACCGCCTCGATCTGAGCGAGGGAAGACTCGTCGGGGAGCGGCGCCTCCGGCCCACGCAATGCGGTCACACGGGCGTCCCGAAGTCCGTGTCGATGGTTAGTAGCCGTCCGGTATGCGTCTGAATGAGGTTCGCACGGAGGCTCCACGCCTGCGCAACCTCGGGCGGCGGCGCCAGGTCGATGGTCGGGCGAGACAGCCGGTGCCAGTCCTGCAGCGAGCGGAAGGCGAACATCGTGGTCACCTCGTTGGCCGGCCGCAGGGGATCCTGGCCGTACGCCACGAGACGGCCACCGACACTTTCGAGCCAGGGCCAGACGTAGTCGCGCGAGAGGCGGAGGAACTCGGGCTCTGCACGGTCGTGCAGCTGGTAGGTGCGCTGCGACAGGTTCGACCCGCGCCCCAGCGTGAGCGGTGGCGGCAACGCCTCGGTGCCCGGACGGCGGAAGAACGCGCCGGTCTTCGAGACCTCCTCGTTGAGGTCGATCACGCGTGATTCGGTGGTGCGGACCAGCGCGCCGCGATTCGCGAAGACCGGCAGGTACTGCTCGATCAGCGGGCGGATGAAGGGGTCCGAGTAGAGCGAGCCGGGACCCTCGCCGCGCCGCGTCGCCTCCCAGTGGGCGAAGTCCTCGTAGGCCGTGTTCGTCACGACGCCGTCGTCGGGCCCGCCGCCGAGGGACCACGAGCCGAACGCGAGCATCGGCGCGCCCATCTCGAGGAAGGCGGGCCACAGCCCTTCGCGGCTCTGCCGCTCGAACTCGGCGCGGTCGGCCGCGTCGATAAAGAACTTGCGCTGGACGAGGATGGTCACCGGCGATACCCCCTTCACTCCGAGGATAGCGCGGCGCTCCCTCCACGCGCTGCCGCGCATCGGTGCGCTCCGTTACGCTGCCCCCTAGATCGAGGCAGGGCGAAGGGAGAGCGCGTGAGCCTGGAGGAACGCCGGCAGGCGTGGATCGCCGCGACGAACAACCGGCCGCTGACGCGCGCGCTCGGCATTACCGGGCACGACTACGGCCTCGGGTACGTCGAGCAGCGCATCGCGCCAACGCCTGTCTCCGACGACGGACGCGGCTCCGTCCTCAGCTTTGCCATCACCGTCTCAGCGGACCTCTGTGTACTCGGCGCGGTCGTGACGACGCTCGACCAGGCGGTCGAGGAAACGAACGGCACCGCCGCCCTCGCGATGACCTACCTCGAGCAGCCGCGCGGCGCGGTGCTCGTCCGCGGCGAGGTGGTGCACCACGGTCGCAACCTGCGCGTCCTCGAGATCACGGCAACCGACGAGGACGAACGCGTCGTAGCGCGGGGGCGCGGCTCGTACGCCGTGCGCCAGAAGCGGGCGGTGGCGAAGTGACCTCCGAGGCACGCGCGCTCTCGCCGCTCCCGCTGGACGGGCTGCTCGAGGTGTTCGCGACGCGGGTCGAGGTGCTTCCATCGACGAGCGACCCCCACCCTGACCTCCCCCGTGAAGGGGGAGGAGCAGGAGCCTCCGGGCGAGTCCGTCTCACGATGCAGCGGACGGACGTGACCGTCGGCGGGGTGCGCAACTCGATCAACGGCGGCGTCGTTGCGGCGTTCGCCGAACTTGCCGCGCACTGCGCGCTTCGGACGTTGCTGGCGGACGGCGAGGTCATCGAGGGCACGCAGGAGACGAACCTCTCGTACATCACCTCTGCCGTCGGGGCGGAGACGGTCGCGGAGGCGACGGTGCTGCGCAAGGGCGGACGCCTCTGCGTCGTCGACGTCGACGTGCGCGACGGCGGCACCGGCGAGCTCAACGCGAAGTCGCGCACGACGCTCGTCCTCGCGCGTACGACTCGATGAACCAGCGCCCCGCCGAGGACGAGCGCGACGACGGCTGGGCGTACTCCACCGAGGGCGACCTCGACCCTGACCTGACCGAGGAAGCGGGCTACTCGGCGTGGGAGCCGCCGAGGCGGGCGTGGGTGCGGCCGCTTGTGCGAGCCGTGTTCGCCGTCACGCTCGCGGCGATGGTCCTCGGAGTGCTGGCCTCGCTGCGGTAGCGTCCGATGCCGGTCCTCTCGTCCCTTGTGGCCCTTCGACAGACTCAGGATGCGCAGCGTTGCGGTGAGGGGTGCAGACTGGCCCCACCCGCTAGAATCCGTCGCGACCAACGCGCACGTGAGGGGAGGCGAGGCGATGACCTCGCAAGCCGGTTACCGCAAGCCGCTGCCGCAGGCGACGCCCGAGACCCAGGAGTACTGGGACGGGCTCAAGCGGCACGAGCTGCGCATCCAGCAGTGCAACGACTGCAACCAGTACTACTTCTACCCGCGCCCGTTCTGCCCGAACTGCGCCTCGAAGAACGTCGAGTGGCGGACCGTCTCCGGGCGCGGCCGCCTCGAGACCTACGTGATCAACCACCGGCCCGCGCCCGGTTTCGAGGACGACGCGCCGTACGTCATCGCGATCGTGAGCCTCGATGAGGGGCCGCACCTGATGACGAACCTCGTCAACGTCGAGCCGGAGCCGTCGGCACTGCCGGCCGACCTGCCCGTCGAGATCGTCTACGACGACGTGACGGACGAGGTCACCCTTCCGAAGTTCCAGCCCGTCCGCTAGCCGTCTTCGTCGAGGACAGCCGTCCTCGATACTCACCCGCTCGAGAGGAGCCACCCATGCCCGAGGCGAGCGCCCTGCGTCACAAGGTCGCCATCGTCGGCTGCAGCGAGACCGACACCGTCGGCGTGCTGCCCGACCGCTCGATGATCCAGCTCCACGCCGAGGCCGCGCTCAACGCGCTCGCCGACGCCGGCCTCAGGCCCTCCGACGTCGACGGCGTCGCGACGGCGGGACCGTCGCCCGCGCTCGTGGCCGAGTACCTCGGCATCATCCCGCGCTACGTCGACGGCACGTCCGTCGGCGGCTGCTCGTTCCTGATCCACGTGCGCCACGCCGTCGCCGCGATCGCCGCGGGGATGGCAAGCGTCGTCATCGTCACGCACGGAGAGTCGGGCCGCTCGAGGGTGGGCGTCGGTCGCCCTGCCGGCGCGCCCTCGCAGCCCGCGGGCCAGTTCGAGGCGCCGTTCGGCGTCGCCGGGCCGCCCTCGATGTTCTCGATCCCCGTCGTGCGCCACATGAAGAAGTTCGGGACCACCGAGGAGCAGTTCGCGCAGGTCGCCGTGTCGACGCGCCAGTGGGCGTCGCTCAACCCGCGCGCGATGATGCGCGACCCGATCACCATCGACGACGTGCTGTCGTCGCGGATCATCGCGTGGCCGCTGCACCTGCTGAACTGCTGCCTCGTCACCGACGGTGGCGGCGCGCTCGTCCTCGTCAGCGAGGAGCGCGCGCGCGACTTCCCGAAGCCGCCGGTCTGGGTGCTCGGCGCGGGCGAGTCGGTCGAGCACGCCTCGGTCTCGCGCATGCGTGACTTCGAGGAGAGCAAGGCCTACCGCACCGCCGGCGAGAACGCGTTCGCGATGTCGGGCCTCGGTCCGTCGGACATGCAGCACCTGATGCTGTACGACGCCTTCACCCACACGCCCGTCTACATGCTCGAGGCGCTGGGCTTCGCCGCTCCCGGCGAGGGCGTCCACATGTTCGAGGAGGGCCGCTCGACGCCCGGAGGCACGCTGCCGATCAACACGAACGGCGGCGGCCTCTCCTACACGCACACCGGCATGTACGGCATGTTCGCGATGACGGAGTCGGTCACTCAGCTCCGCGGCGAGGCCGGCGAGCGCCAGGTGCAGAACCTCAATACCGGCCTTGTGCACGGCGCAGGCGGCATGTTCTCGGCCGGGGCAACGCTTGTGCTGAGCAACGAGTAGCGACTCGGGGGCGCAGCCGGATCGCCACGGCTGTGCCCCTCTACCACTTCTCCGAGGACCCCGGCATCGAGGTGTTCGCGCCGCACGCGATGGAGCACCGGCCGGAGGTGGAGCCGCTGGTCTGGGCCATCGATGAGTGGCACCAGCCGATGTACTACTTCCCGCGAGACTGCCCGCGCATCCTGCTCTGGCTGCTACCCACGACCTCCGAGGCCGACCGCGAGCGCTGGTTCGGGGCGTCGGGCGCACGGATGCTGGCGCACATCGAGTGGGACTGGCTCGAGCGGATGCGCTCGACGGCGGTCTATCGCTACACGCTGCCCGAGGAGACGTTCGAGAGCCTCGATGACGCGGGGATGCACGTCAGCCGCGCCACCCTCGAGCCGCTGGCCGTGGATCCGGTGGGCGACCTCCTCGAGGCGCTGCGCCGCGCAAACGTCGAGTTGCGGCTGATGGAGCGACTGACTCCGCTGCGCGATGTCTGGTCGACGACGCTCCACGCCTCGGGCATCCGGCTGCGGAACGCGCAGGACTGGGCGCCGGAGTAGCGGGCGAGCGGCCCGCCGCCCTACCTCTGCCGCTGGGCGATGACCTCGCGCAGTCGCGCGATGGCGGCGGCAACGAGCGCGACGCTCGCGACCGCAAGCAGCACGAGCCAACCGGTGCGGTCGTCGCCCGGCGCGGCAACGACCTGGCTCGCGGGTGCTTGGTTCGAGGCGAGCGGTCCGTCGGCGAACGCGATGGTGACCGGCTCGGGAGGAACGCCGGGCGCGGGTACGTCGAGTATGGCGAAGTCGAGGTAGGAGCCGTCATCGGCGAAACGGCGCTCGATCGATCGTCCTGCGCCGGGCGCGGGGATCGGCGACTCCGGGTCGCGGTAGGTCGAATCCGACCCCCACGAGAACGCGTCGAGCACGGCGCCGGACTCCGTCTCGAGCGAGAGCCGGTCGCCCGCGTTCCCCAGCCCGTTGCCGACCCGTGGCACGCGATGCAACGCGAGCGCGCTCGCGATGTCGGCAAGCGGGGCGGCGACGAGCATCGCGCCGCCGGGCGGTACGACGGTGTCCGGGAGCACGACTTCGCCGGAGTTGTCGCGGAGCACGAGTCCGACGAGCGACGCACCCTCCGTACCAAGATTCGCAAGCTCGACCCACTCGAAGTCGGAATCGAGCCCGGGCTCAAGCGCGTCGGGTAGCACCTCGGTGATGCGGATCAGGGGTGACGCACGCACGCCGCGTGTCGCGGTGCTCGCCATGACCGGCGCGCCCGCCGCGAACGCGAGCTGCGCGGACGTGCCGCCACCCGTCACGGGCGCAGCGTCCGCCGGAGGTGCGGAGCGCGGCGCGTCGTGCGTCGTGCGTCGCGCGCTCGAGGTCGGTGCAACCGTTCGCGACTGAGTCGGAAGCGGAAGCGGCGTGGCCACCGGCGAGGCAGTCGCCAGCGGTGTCGCCGTGGGAGTCGCGGTCGCGGGCGGGGGCACCCGCGAAAACGCGAGGTCGTCCGCAGCCACCGACGCGAACCCGCCCGAGGCCGGTCGCAGGACCACACGAATCGCGGCGCTGTGCGCGTTCGGTGGAGCCTGCGTCGCGGCTGTCGCGAGGAAGTGCGGACCGCCCACGACCTCGAGCGAGTCGACCACGGCGAGCTGCGAGCCGCTCCCGTCCTCTGACCCATACCACGCGATACGAAGCCAGACGGCCGCGGCATCCCCACCGCTCGCTACCCACCCGGACGCGTCGTACCAGGCGCCCGGCTCGACGCGCACCACCTGGTAGAGCCACTTCGTCGCGCTGCTCTGCGACATCAACACCGCGCCGGCGCTCTGGTTCACGTACCCGCCGCCGACATACAGCTCACCGCCCTGGTTGCTCCAACCAAACAGATCGAGCGCGAAGTCCCCGTTCGTGAACTCGTCGAAGACGACGGGTCCTCGAGGCGGTGTCGGCGTCTTCGTTGGCGTCGGAGAGGGAGTCGCGGTCTTCGTCGGGGCAACTGTGGGCGTTGTGGTGGGCGTCGCCGAGGCGGTCGGCGAGGCCGTGGCCGCAGCAGTCGCTGTCGAGGTCGGCGAGGGTGTCGGGGGAGCGCCCTGCTCGAGGGTCACGGAGTCGACGTGGAAAGCCGCGCCTGCATCGAGGGCCGTCGCCACTACGACGACCTGTGCGTAGGCGGCGTTCTGGGGGGAATTGGCGGGGCCGATGATGAGCTGGCGGTAGCCCGAGGTGTCGCCGTTCAGCCCGACCGACCACTCGTCCACCATGTTGCCGTCGGCATCCAGGAAGCGCAGGCGTATGGCCACCGCTTCGATCGCCGCATCGTCGTCCGCGACCCAGCCGCGGAGCGTGTATGCCGTGCTCGGGACCACCGTTGTGAGCCAGTACTGCGTCTCGACGCGCAAGGACCCGGGGCTCGAGGCGGCGATCCGAGCGGCGGCGCTGCCAGTGTGCACCTGGCCGGCGTCCACGCTGAGGTCCGCGCCGGGGTAGGCGATCCATCCCGAACCCCCTGCCTCGAACCCACCGTCGACGAGGATGTCGGGGGACTGCGCGGAGGCAGCGGAGCACGCCACGAAGACGGCCGCGAGCACCAGGAACCTCGCGCCCCGCGGGCGCGCCTGGGCTAATTGAGCGCCCCGGCGGCGCATCCGAGATAATTGGGCTCCCCGCACAGCCGCGCGATAATACACAACCGTGGTCGCGAGTGTGTGTGAACTTCGTGGCAACTCGCGTGGCTCGCCTCGATCCGCCAGCCTCGGTAGACTGGGTGCGAGAGGTCGTCAAGCATGCCGCATACCCTGCTGCTCGCCGAGCCGCGCGGCTACTGCGCCGGCGTGGTGCGGGCGATCGAGGTGCTGAACCGCGTCCTCGATTCCGAACCGCCGCCGGTCTACGCGTTCCACGAGATCGTGCACAACGCCCACGTGGTCGAGGGCTTTCGTCGGCGGGGCGCCGTCTTCGTCGACTCGCTCGACGAGGTCCCCGAGGGCTCGCGCATCGTCTTCAGCGCGCACGGTGTCTCGCCGGGAGTCGTGGAGGAAGCGAAGCGCCGCCGGCTCCGCGTGATCGACGCCAGTTGCCCCCTCGTGATCAAGGTGCACAAGGAGACGAAGAAGGCGGCTGCCGACGGATACGACATCCTCCTGATCGGGCACCGCGGGCACGACGAGGTGCAGGGGACGCTCGGCGAGGCGCCTGACCGCACCACGGTTGTCGACAACCGCGAGGAGGTGCACGACCTCCCCGACACCGGACGCCCGGTCTTCGTCGTCACCCAGACGACGCTGTCCGTGGACGACACAGCCGGCGTCATCGACGAGATCCGGGAGCGCTTCCCGAACGCCGAGGTCCGCAACGACATCTGCTACGCGACGACGAACCGCCAGTCGGCCGTCCACGCGATCGCCCAGCGCGCCGACCTCGTGCTGGTCGTGGGCTCTCAGAACTCGAGCAACTCCGTGCGCCTACAGGAGGTCGCCGCGGCGACCGGCACTCCTTCCTACAGGATCGATGGCATTGAGGACATCGACCCCGCCTGGTACGAGGGCGTGGGTATCGTGGGCCTCACGGCGGGGGCGTCCGTGCCGGACGAGCTGCTGGATCCGATTATCGAAGACCTCCAGCGGCGCGGAGTCACCCGTGTCGAGCCCGTGGTCGTCGCCACCGAGACGATCGAGTTCAAACCGCCCGAGGAGCTCGTCTACTAGGTCGACGACGCCGGCTTCGTCGCAATTAGGCTGCCATAGGCGATGTGCCCGAAGAACGATCCTTCGTCAATGCGCCGTTGCGCTTCCGCCAGCAGCGCGTCCGCCGTCGCACCGCTGATCTGACCGCTGGCGAGCAGGATGTCGACGCCGCGCTGCACGACGGTGAGCATGTAGCCGCCGTCCCCCCGGTCGATGAAGCTGTGACCCCGGAACGACTCGATCTCGAACCCCGCGTCTCGCACGAGCGAGGGCAGGCGCCTCACGAGCCAGCGGTCGTTCACGGAGTTCGCCATCATCGCGACGACGCAGCTTTGGAGCGGGTCCTGGTCCCCGAGGCCGACCGTCGCGGTCGCATAGTCCCCGTCGAACGCGGCGAGCCGTCCGCCCGGGCGGAGCACGCGGAACGCCTCGGCCAGCGCGCGTTCAGGCATCGGGACGTGACAGAGCGTCGAGTCGTACACCACGACGTCGAACGTGCCATCCTCGAACGGGAGTTCACGACCATCGGCTTCGCGGTACTCAACCCTGGAGAGATCGCTCGCCAGGTCGCGAGCGCGCGCGATGAGTGCGGGTGCAGGGTCGACACCAACGACCGACGCTACGTTCGGCAGGCGTGCGAGCACGCGCGTGAGGACGCCGGTGCCGCAACCTACCTCCAGCAGCCACGCGCCGTCGGGAATCGGAAGGTCACCCAGGAACGCACGGCGCATCGCCTGCTGCTGTGAGTCGGCGCCCCGTGTCTCGAGGACATCGGCGAGCCGTTCCTGCGCCGCGTCATCCAGTGAACCAACAGCAGACCACACGTCAGGCACGGGACCCTTCCCGTCCGGCGCCGGGCGCCGTTCTACCGGCTCCTATTCGCGATGCAACCCGATGTCGCCGAGCCACTCGAGCAGCAGCTTGCGGTAGTCCTCGCGAGCCTGGCGGTATACACCGTGGCCGGCCTCGGGCAGGATTTCGAGCCGCGCGTTCGAACCGATGGCGCGCGCCATGACGACACAGCCGCCAGCGCCGGCAACCGTGTCTCGGCCGCCACCGACGATGAGCGCCGGGCACTCGATGCGGTGGAGGTACGGCGTCATCGGGTGCTCGCGCAGACTGGCGGTCGCGCGTGCCTCGGCGACGTACGAGTCGATGTGCTCGGGCTTCACCGCGTTTGGCGTCGCCTCGCTGACCGTGGCGTGACCGGCGAACGCAGGATGCAACTGCCGGCCCACGAGCGCCTTCTCCGCGCCAAGACGGGCGACCTCGCCGCGCATGTACCAGTTCTCGCTCGCCAGCGAATTCACCTCGCTCGATGACGAGTCGGAGATGATCGCCGCGCAACGCTCCGGGTAGTCGAGAGCGAACCGCTGCACGACCACACCGCCCCACGACACGCCGAACACCACCGCCTGGTCGACGTTGAGGTGCGTCAGCAGCCGGTCGAGGTCCTCCGCGTACTTCGGGAGCGAGTACTTCTGGGCGGCGCCGGACCGGCCCAGCCCGCGGTTGTCCCAGGAGATCGTGCGGAAGCGCTCGGCGTACCACTCCATGTCGTCGCGCTCGAACCCTTCGCCGCTGCCACCGAGTCCGTGGCAGAAGACGTAGGTCAGCGGTCCGCTGCCGCGCTCCTCGTAGTGGATGGTGACTTCGCCCAGGTCGGCTTTCGGCATGTCGTCTCCCCTTCGCGGCGGGTGATTGCGTCGGTAACAGCGGCCTTGTACACCGCCGCGAGAGGCATTACAAGCCGCATTCCTCGGACACCAGCGACTCGTAGGCCGCGGCGAGCTCGCGTGTGCGTGGTCCCGGGGTGACATCCGCGCCGGCTTCGAAGCACCCCACCACCGAGAGCACTCCCCGTACCCCGTAGCCGCTGTTCGCCAGCAGTACCTCCGAGGCCTCACGCAGGGCCTCGAGGGTGAGCGAGCGCTCCTCGACGGGCACCCCGGCTGCTCGAGCGCACTCGAGCACCGCCTCGCGTGTGATACCTGGCAGCCCCCCATCCGAGAGCGGCGGCGTGACAAGCGTACTCCCGAGGACGGCGAGCATGTTCGAGACGCCGCTTTCCGCGATATGTCCGCGCGTGTTCAGGAGCAGCGCGTCGTCGAGACCGGCGGCCCGCGCCTCATGAAGCGTGAGGAGGTGCGGCAGGAAGTTCGCGTGCTTCGCGCCGAGCATCACCCGCTCTTCGTCGAGGCGGTGGCTCGCGACGCCGAGGCGTGCCGCTGGCGGTGCGGCGCTGCGCGGCTCGACCGAAATGAGAACCGTCGGGCTCGCGGCCGAGGCGAGATCGGGCCGCCCGCTCCCCGCGCCCGGCGTGACCGTCAGACGAACGCGCGCGCCGTACGGCGCCTCGCTGTCCTCTCCGAGCGCGTTCGCTTCGAGCGTCGCGACGATCGCATCGAGCAGCATCTCGCGCGCCGGCATCGCGACCCCGAGCATCGCGAGGCCGCGCTCGAGGCGGTCGAGGTGGCGGCCAAGCCGGAAGACGACGCCTCGATGCGCGCGCATCGTCTCGAAGCAGGCGGCGCCGTAGAGGAAACTCAGGTCGTCGATCGAGACGCTGGCCTGCTCTCGCAGCGTCAGTCCACCATTGAGCCAGACGAAGGCGCTCACAGGCTGACGGGGGCCTCGACCGGCTCATCCGGGAGGCGCACCCCGACCGCTCGCGCCATGCCGCGGGCCTTGTCGAGCGTCTCGCGGTACTCAGCCTCCGGCGTGGAGTCGTGCACGATCGCTCCGCCGACCTGGAACCGCGCAACCCCATCCGCGAGCGTAATCGTGCGAATCGCGATGTTGAGGTCGGCGCGGCCGCAGGCGGAGATGTACCCGATCGATCCCGTATAGACGCCACGCTCCGTCGGTTCGAGTTCGTCGATGATTTGCATTGCGCGGATCTTCGGGGCGCCAGTGATCGAGCCGCCGGGGAAGACCGCGCGCAGCACGTCATCGAGCGATGCGTCCGGCCGCCGGCGGCCGCTGATCGTCGAGGTGAGATGGTGCACGTTCGCGTACGTCTCGAGCACAGCGAGCTCCTCGACGCACACCGTGCCGATCTCCGAAACCCGACCGAGGTCGTTCCGCTCGAGGTCGACGATCATGACGTGTTCCGCGTTGTCCTTCACGCTCGCGCGTAGCTCCTCGGCGAGGCACACGTCCGCCACCGGCGTCCGTCCACGAGGCCTTGTGCCCTTAATCGGTCTCGTCTCGAGCCGGCCGCCGTCGATGAGCAGGAGGCGCTCCGGCGAGGACGACAGCACCTCCATCCGCGCGGTCTGGGCAGGCGCTTCGAACGAGCGGGGATCGAAGTAGGCGGCGAACGGCGCGGGACTGGCCTCACGCAGGCGGCAGTAAAGGTCGAGCCCGTCCGCCTCCACCTCCACGGTGAATCGCTGCGAGAGGTTCACCTGGTAGATGTCGCCAGCGGCGATGTACGTCCGAGCACGTTCGACCGCCTCGATGTAGTCCCCCTTCGTGAAGTTCGACTCGAGTACACCCTGTGACCGGGACGGGAGGCGCCGACGCCGCGCTTCGTCAGTGCTCGGCGCACAGAGCCGATGGCGCAACGCCTCGATCGCTGGCGGTCTACCGACGAGCCAGCCGCGGCCGGCGTGACCATCCCAGCAGAGCGCCGCGTCGTACCAGCCCCACGCGAGGTCGGGCGCCCGCGCGTCGTCGGCGGTCGAGACCGGGAGCCGCTCGATGTAGCGTCCCGCCTCGAACCCGAGGATGCCGATGGCACCGCCCGCGAAGGGCAGCGACGTGCCGTCCGGCGCGACCACCCTCGAGACGCTCGGTTCGGCCTTCACCGCTGCGGCAAGCGCGGCGAGCGGATCGGCGGCCATCACGCGGGCAGCGTCACCTCCGAAGCGAAGGTTCGCCCCCTTCGCGACAAGCGTCCAGCGCGGGTCGCTCGCGACGATCGACCAGCGGCCATAGAGAGAAGTCGGGAGGGCGGAGTCGATCCAGGCGAGACCGGGTCGCCTCGACAGGCGCTGGGCGGCATCCGCAGGCGACGGGCCATCCCACGGCTCCACGACGACGTCCGCTGGCCGCTGCCTCATCGGAGCCCCGCCCCTATGCTGGTGTACGTATCCCGAACTCACATAGTAGGGCTGCGATCGCGGCCACGCGCGAGGAGGCGACCCTGACGGCGAGTACCCTCCGCTCGATCTCGTGGCTCGGCGTCCTCGCCATCGGTAGCTATATCCTGTTCGCTACGCTCGGCCCCGGCTCCGGAAGCGCAAGTCAGCCTGCAGGCAGCGGAAACTGCGCGTTCGGCATTCCCTGCGTCGTGGGGCACTTCGGGGTCTTCGCGCTGCTCGGCGTGGCGCTGGCCGGCCTGTTCGCGACGAGTAACTTCGCGAGGCAGTCCCCCCGCCGAGCGCTGGTGATGCTCCTCCTCGTCCTCTGGATCTTCGCGGCCGTCACCGAGATCGGGCAGAGCTACATCGACCGTGAGGCGTCCCTCACCGACTGGGCCGCTGACATGGCAGGGGGTGTGTTCGGGCTGCTCGTCGGGAGCGTGCTCCTCCGTCTGCTGCTCGGGGGTCAGCTGATCGAGTCCGTCCCCACGCAGGAGGAGCGTCTTCAATCGCAGGGTCGCGAGCGTGGCCCCGGAGGCGGCCGCACCCGCCGGCGCCGTCGACGTCGCTAACGCGCGAGTTCAGACGTCCCGCGTACACGCGGAAGCCGTAATCGTTGTAGCGGCGGTCAGGCGCCAGCGATGACCTCGAAGCGATCCGCGAGACCTTGATCCGGTGCCTCCATGAGCCGCCTCGAGAGGCGCGCCGTTCACCTTCGGCCGGACCTCGCGGATTGTTCGTCTCGCCCGAGGCGTAGGCGTCCGGTGCGTACCAGTCGCTGCACCACTCGTGGACGTTCTCGGCCATGTGGTACAGACCGTAGCCGTTAGGCTCCGTCGAGCCGATCACATGCGGACGGTCCGCACCCGCGGCCCCGAACGCGAACTCGCCCTCGCACCACGGCTCCTCGCCCCAGGGGTACGCCCGGCCGTCATACACACCGCCGAGCGCCGCGAACTCGCGCTCCGCCTCGGTAGGCATGCGGCAATGCCGTCCCAGCAGTTCGGAAAGCCACTCGCAGTACGCGAGGGCGTCGAACCAGTTGATGCCGACGACCGGGCGGTCGGGCTGGTTGAAGCGCTCGTCGTCCCAGAAGCGCGGCGGCTCGTGCCCGGTCGCCTCGAGGAAGTGGCGGTACTCCACGTTGCTCAGGGGCGTGAATGCGACGGCGAAGGGCCCGACCGTAACCTCGCGGATGGGCTGTTCGTCGACGCGCACGGTGGCTCCCATGCGGAACGTGCCACCAGCCAGCGGAACGAAAACGGTGGCGCGAGGGCCCTCGGCGAGCAGTCGGCTGATGCGCTCCGCAGTCATCTCATCGCGATTCTAGGGAGTCCGTGGGGGTCCTGATGGCATTGTGCGAAATACCACAAATCCTTGCGTCAACGTCTCCACCGGTTATCATGCCAGCACCAGCCCACACAACAACCCCCCGAGGCCTGGAGCGCGCTGTGCCCTTGGACATCCCGGAGGTCGTCATCGACCGCCTTCCGGTGTATTACCGGCTCTTGAGTCGGATGAACGACGATGGCGTGATGGTGGTGTCGTCGCAAGAGCTCGGCGATGCACTCGGAATCACGCCCGCCCAGATCCGCAAGGACCTCTCATACTTCGGCCGCTTTGGGAAACAAGGGCGCGGTTACTCAGTGCAGCGACTCTCCGAGGAGTTGCGCCTGATTCTCGGTCTCGATCGGCGCTGGCGCATGGTGC
This sequence comes from uncultured Dehalococcoidaceae bacterium, assembly GCA_964479165.1. Lineage (GTDB taxonomy): Bacteria > Chloroflexota > Dehalococcoidia > UBA2979 > UBA2979 > CAYZJO01. The sequence goes on along the minus strand of CAYZJO010000001.1, from coordinate 709,835 downwards.
TCATCGGCATGGGACGCCTTGGGCAGGCCATCGCCACGTACCGCGGCTTCGAACCCCAGGGCTTCGACCTCGATGGGCTCTACGACGCCGACCCGACGCTCGTCGGCACCGAGGTCATCGGCATCGAGGTGCGCGACGTCGCCCAGCTCGAGGAGGACCTGAAACGGCACCCGGCTGACATCGGCGTCGTCGCGGTTCCCGCCACGCACGCGCAGGACGTGATCGACACGCTGGTCCGCGGGGGCGTGCGCGCCATCCTCAACTACGCCCCGATCGCCCTGCAGGTTCCGCCCGAGGTCGAGGTGCGCCAGGTCGACCCCGTGCTACAACTCCAGAGCATGACGTACCACCTCCGCCGCCGCTTCGCCGACTGACCCCTCAAGACCGCAGTCCCGGTACCATCGCCTCGCTCAACCAACCGAAACGGACGGTGTGCGGCATGGCAGAAGACCGAGATGAACTCCTCGCACACTACCGCCAGACGCGGCAGGAATTGCTTACGACGATCGATGGCCTCAGCGACGAGCTCATGGCTGAGCCCTCGATCGACGGCTGGTCGGTGAAGGACCACCTCCTGCACCTCGCGCTGTGGGATGACATCCGCGCCGCTGAGGTCCAGCGTATCTCCGCGGGCCACGAGTCAACGTGGCGGATGACCGGCGAGCAGGACGAAGCGTTCAACGCGCTCGGCTACGAACTGCGGAAGCACCTGTCTGTGGACCAGGCGATATTCGAGTTCGAGGCTTCCCGACAGCGGCTGCTCGACGCCATCGCCTCCGCCACCCCGCTCGGCCTCGAGCCGTCACGCTACGGCGAGGCCGGACTGCGCAGCGGACACGAGGAGGAGCACACCGGCTGGCTGCGCCGCTGGCGAGCCGAACGCGGGGTCTAATGGAGCCGCATCGCTCAGTAGCCGCGCCCGTCCGTGATCAGCGATTCCTCCTCGGTGGGTAGCGAGCGCGCGATGACCTCGACGTAGTCGAGCGCAGCGCCTGCGCCCTTCGCCACGCACTGTCGCGGGTTGTCCGCGACCTGCGCGGGCACCCCCAGCTCCTGCACGAGCAACTCGTCGAGGTGGCGCAACTGCGCGCCGCCACCGGTGAGTACGATCCCACGGTCGATGACGTCGGAAGCGAGCTCAGGCGGCGTGCGCTCGAGGGCTGCACGGATGACCTGCACGATTGCCGACAACTGCTCCTGGATTGCCTGCGTGACCTCCGAGGAACGCACTTGGATGGTGCGCGGCATACCCGTGATCTGATCGCGGCCTCGTACGCTGGCCATCTCGTCCTCGGGGAGCGGGAGCGCCGAGCCGATCGCCAGCTTCACCTCCTCGGCCGTGCGCTCCCCCACCACGAGGTTGTGCCGCCGGCGAATGTACTGGGCGATCGCGTCGTCCAGCCGGTCCCCGGCGATGCGGATGGACTCGCTGACAACGATCCCGAACATCGAGATCAGCGCTGCCTCGGTCCGTCCGCCCCCGATGTCAACGACCATGTGTCCGCGCGGGGAACCCACGGGGATCTCGGCGCCGATGGCCGCAGCGAGCGGCTCGGGGATGAGATGGGCAGGACGCCTCGCACCAGCGGCCTCGGCGGCGTCCCGCACCGCGCGCTGCTCGACGCCCGTGACACCGACGGGCACACAGATCATCACCTCGGGCCGCACGAGGTTGAACCGGCCGACCACGCGTCCGATGAAGTAGCGCAGCATCGCCTCGGTGATGAGGTAATCGGCGATGACCCCGTCGCGCATCGGGCGAATCACCTGGATGGATTCGGGGTGGCGGCCGATCATCGCGCGCGCCTCGTCACCCACTGCGACCACGGTGTTGTCGCGGTGGGCAATGGCGACGACGGCGGGCTCGTCGAGGACGATGCCACGGCCGTGCTCGAAGACGAGCACGTTCGCGGTTCCGAGGTCGATCCCGATGCGCTTTGTCAGGACGGCCATGACGCTATCCTGCGGCCTCGGCGCCCCACTGCGGACGCGGCTGCCGCTCGTGCTGTAGCGTTGATAACCAATGGGCTACGGGGAGCGGCGATACCTTAGCGCCGATCAATGACTGCGCCCAGCGAACGCAGGCGATCGACGAGGTCGGCGTAGCCGCGGTCGATGTGCACGATCTCGCGGACCTCAGTTTCGCCCTCGGCACACAGCCCCGCGATCACGACTGCCGCCCCGGCGCGCACGTCGTGCGCACGCACGCTCGTGCCGATGAGCGGAGCGCCCCCCTCGATGACTACCGTCTGACCGGCGCTCGTGAGCCGTGCGCCCATCGAGCGCAGCTCGGCCACGTACGCCGTGCGGTTATCGAAGACGCGCTCATGCACCAGCGAGACGCCCTGCGCCTGCGTCAGCATCGCGGCCATCGGGGCGTGGAGGTCGGTGGGGAAACCGGGGTACGGCACAGCCTGCACCTGGATCGGCGCGATCGGGCCACGCACGGCCACGCGGAGGCCACCCTCGGTCGGCGTCACCTCGACGCCCGCCTCGCGCAGTTTCGCCACGAGGCTGTCGAGGTGCGTCGCGACCGCGCCGACAACCTCGATGTCGCCCCCGGTCGCGACGCCCGCGAGGAGGTACGTGCCGGCCTCGATGCGGTCGGGGATGACGTCGAACTCCGCGCCGTGTAGGCGCTCGACGCCCTCGATGGTGATGGTGCTACTGCCGATATCGCTGATGCGCGCGCCCATGGCGTTCAGCAGCTCCGCTGCCATCTGCACCTCGGGTTCGGCGGCGGCGTTGACGATGGTCGTCGTGCCCTCGGCGAGCACGGCGGCGAACAGCACGTTCACCGTCCCGAGGACGCTCGGGTAGTCGAGGAAGATGCGCGTCCCGCGCAGCCGCGAGGCGCGAGCGACCCACGCCGGTCCTTCGCGCACCACCTCGGCGCCAAGCGCGCGGAAGCCCGCCAGGTGCACATCCAGCGGCCGCACGCCGATCGCGTCCCCGCCGGGCGGCGGGCAACCCGCCTCGCCGAGGCGTGCGAGCAGCGGCCCCATCACGAGGAAGGACGCCCGAGTGGAGGCGACGAGCTCCGGCGGGGCGAACGAGCTCGTGAGTTCCGCGGCACGGATCGTGACGTCCGTCCCCGCGATCTCGACCCCGGCACCCAGCGCACGTAGCAACTCGGCGACCTCACCCGTGTCGGCGATCTCGGGGACGTTGTGCAGCGTGATGGGCTCGGCGGTGAGAAGCGGGGCCGCGAGGGCGTAGAGGGATGCGTTCTTCGACCCGGAGACGGTGATCCGGCCACGCAGGGGGCGGCCACCCTCGATGATCAGCCGCTCGCTGAGGGCGACGGTCACGGAACGTCCTTCCTCCGCCTCGCTGCGAGGATAGACGGCGGCGTCATGCCGCGCGAGCGAAGCCGATGATCCGGACGTGTTGCGCATCGGATCGATCGTGCTCCGAGTCGACGACCTCGAGCGCCAGGCCGCGTTCTGGTGCGCGGCACTGGACTACGTGCCGCGCGACGAGGCGAGCGACGATTTCGTCCTCCTGGAGCCGCGCGACGGCAACGGCGCGAGCCTCTCCCTCGACCTCCACAGTGCCGGCCGCCGGAACCCGCCTCGCATCCACCTCGACCTCTACACAGAGGACCAGGCTGCCCAGGTCGAGCGACTGCTCGGCCTCGGAGCGACGGAAGTGCACTGGGCACAGAGGCCGGCGGACGCGGACTACGTGATCCTCGCGGACCCCGAGGGCAATCGCTTCTGCGTCATCGACACGACCCACGCAGCCGAGTAGGGCTAACCTCCTCTGCCCGCCGCCCTCCGAGTTCCGACTCCTCCCCCTTTACGGGGGAGGTCAGGGTGGGGGGCCGTCCGAGCCTTCGTCCGCACCCCGCCCTCGCTGCCGCGGATGGCGCCTTGCCCGGCGCAGCGCGTCCTCGAGCAGGTACTCGATCTGCCCGTTGATGCTACGCAGCTCGTCGCCTGCCCAGCGTTCGAGGGCGTCGAACACCGCCGGATCGAGGCGTAGCAGGAATCGCTTCCGCTCGGGCAACACGTGGTCCTAGCGGTTCAGCGTGCCGACGTTGACGACGGGCGTGGTCGGCTGGTCGCTCGTGAGCACGGTCAGCAGGTTCGAGACCATCGTCGCCTTGCGCTCGTCGTCGAGCTCCACCATGTCGCCACGCTCGATGGCCTCGAGGGCGAGCTGCACCATGCCGACCGCACCCGCAACGATCTGCGCGCGCGCCGCAACAATCGCGCTCGCCTGCTGGCGGCGCAGCATCGCCTCGGCGATCTCCGGTGCGTAGGCCAGGTCCGTGAGCCGTGCTTCGACCACGTGCACGCCCGCGGAGTCGAGGCGCGCCTGGAGCTCGTCGGTGAGCGTGGCGGCGATCGAGTCCTCGTTGCCGGTGAGCGTGAGGGCCGATTGCTCGTCGCCATGGTCGTCGTACGGATATGAGCGCGCGAGGTGGCGCACGGCCGTCTCGCTCTGGACAACGACGAAGTGCTCGTAGTCGTCGACGTCGAAGACCGCGCGCGCGGTGTCGACCACGCGCCAGACGACGACCGCGGCGATGTTGATCGGGTTCCCGTTCGCGTCGTTCACCTTCGAGGTCTGGCTGCTGAAGTTGCGGGCGCGCAGCGACAACTTCTTGCGCTCAACGCTGGTCAGCGGGTTCGTCCACCACCATCCGGGCTCGCGCAGTGTCCCCTGGTAGCTGCCGAACATGATCAGCACCACGGCCTGATTCGGCTGCAGCACCAGGAACCCGCCTACCATCACCAACGCGACTACTCCAACGAGCGCGGCCGCGAACAAGAGCGCGAGCGACTCCCCGACGAACGCGAGGACGGCAAGCGCCGCGCCCAGCAGCGTCATCCCGAGGATCAACGCGAGACCCGCGACTCCCGAGATGGCCCAGCCAGCCCGTTCCGCCGTCCGCTCCGTACTGACCTGCATAACCCCTGCCTCCACTCAACGCGATATCGTCATGATATCACTTCGATATCCCGTTGGCCAAGAGAAAGCCCGCCTTCCGGCGGGCGTTCGTCGAGTCACGTGGATCAGGCAATCAGCGTGGCGGGGCGGGGGACGGGGCGCCGGTGCGGCGTCGCCGGCGGATGTTGATCCGTACTGTGGCACGCCGGAGGGCCGCATGGGCGCGACCGATGTCGATCGGCCCCTCCCCCGGGAGTTGTCCCGCGAGCCGCTGCTGTGCACGCTGGCGGGCGGCCTCAGCGCGTTCCTCGTCGATGTCCTCGACGCGCTCGGCGGCGTCCGCGAGGACGGTGACGACATCGTGCGCGACCTGGATGAAGCCGCCGTGCACGGCGAGATCCACCTCGCCCTCGGAGGTGTGCGCGATCATCTCGCCCGACTCAAGCGCCGCCATCAGCGCCGCGTGCTTCGGGAGAATCGTGATCTGCCCCTCCATCGTGGGCACGATGAGTCGCTGAACGTCGTTCCGTTCGAGGACGGTCTGCTCCGCGGTGACGATCGTCAGCGTCAGCGGCAATGCACTACTCCCGCATCGTGGCGGCCTTCTCGACCGCCTCGTCGATCGTACCGACCATGTAGAACGCGTTCTCGGGTAGGTCGTCGTGCTTGCCCTCGAGGATCTCCGCGAAGCCGCGCACGGTCTCGCCGACTGGTACGTAGCGACCGGGAGTGCCGGTGAACTGCTCGGCGACGAAGAACGGCTGCGTCAGGAAGCGCTGCATCCGCCGCGCTCGCGCCACAGCGAGCTTGTCCTCGTCCGACAGTTCCTCGACTCCGAGGATCGCGATGATGTCCTGCAGGTCCTTGTAGCGCTGCAGCGTCCGCACGACGCCGTTCGCCACGTCATAGTGCTGCTGACCGACGACGTTCGGGTCGAGCAGGCGGCTGGTCGAGGACAGTGGGTCCACCGCCGGGTAGAGGCCCTGCTCCACGAGCGCGCGGTCGAGCGCAACGGTCGAGTCGAGGTGACCGAAGGTCGTCGACACGCCCGGGTCGGTGTAGTCGTCCGCGGGCACGTAGATCGCCTGGAACGAGGTGATGGAGCCCTTCTTGGTGGAGGTGATGCGCTCCTCGAGCTCACCCACCTCGGTGGACAGCGTCGGCTGGTATCCCACGGCGGAGGGCATCCGGCCGAGGAGGGCCGACACTTCCATACCGGCGAGGGTGTAGCGATAGATGTTGTCGACGAAGAGCAGCACATCGCGGCCCTCCTCGTCGCGGAAGTACTCAGCCATCGTCAGGCCGGTGAAGGCGATGCGCAGGCGCACGCCGGGGGGCTCGTTCATCTGGCCGAAGACGAGCGCCGTCTTATCGAGGACGCCCGACTCCTCCATCTCGTGCCAGAGGTCATTCCCCTCGCGCGAGCGCTCGCCCACACCGGCAAACACGGAGAGGCCGCCGTGTTCCGTGGCGAGGTTGCGAATCAGCTCGGTGTTGATGACCGTCTTGCCGGTTCCCGCTCCGCCGAAGAGGCCGACCTTACCGCCACGCGCGAGAGGAGCGATGAGGTCGATGACCTTCACGCCCGTCTCGAGCGTTTGGGCGGTCGTCTCCTGGTCCGCGTACTCGGGCGCCTCGCGGTGGATCGGCCAGCGCGTCGCCTCGGGCGGGATCGGCTCACCCGGGTCGAGCGGCTCGCCGATGACGTTGAAGATGCGGCCGAGCGTCGGCGGACCGACCGGGACGGAGATGGCAGCGCCTGTGTCCTCGGCGCTGGCGCCGCGTCGCAGCCCGTCCGTCGAGTCGAGCGCGAGGCAGCGCACCCAGTTGTTCCCGAGGTGCTGCTGGACCTCGGTGACGAGGGTGCCGCCATTCATCTGGATGTTGACCGCGTTGAAGATCTCCGGCAGGTCGCCCGCCGGGAACTCGACGTCGACGACCGTGCCGATGACCTGCCGAACGACTCCGGTTGCCATGCCTATCCTCCTCGCGGCCGCGTCTCGAGCGCGGGCCCGCCGGTTCTAGCCCTGTTCGAGTGCGGCCTTGCCGCCGACGATGTCGAGCAGTTCGCTCGTGATCATCTCCTGGCGCGCCTTGTTGTAGGTGAGTGTGAGGTCCGCAACCATCTCGTTCGCGGCGTCCGTCGCGGCGCGCATCGCGACCATGCGCGCGGACTGCTCCGACGCCGAAGCCTCCAGCAGCGCTTCGAGGATCTGCATCTCGACGTACCGCGGGAGCAAGGTCTCGAGGAGCGCTTCCGGCGACGGCTCAAAGATGAAGTCGATCGCGGGGCCTTCCGCGGCGACACCCTCGGGGGCGGCGACGGGCAGCAACTGCCGCACCACGGGCCGCTGCACGGCCGTGTTCACGAATCCCTGGTAGCCGATGAACACCTGGTCGATCGCGCCGCTCGTGTAGTCGTCGATCACGAGCCGGGCGATGGGCCGCACGGCCTCCATGCCCGGGTAATCACCCAGCGCGGTGAACTCCGCCAGCGTCGGGAAGCCCGCGCGGCGGAAGAAGTCCCGGCCCTTGCGTCCAACGGTCACCACCGAGACGCGCTCGACCCGGGGCTGGTGCTCGAGCGCCAGCGCGGCGCCGGCGCGGTTCATGTTCGAGTTGAGACCGCCGGCGAGACCACGGTCGGCCGTGATGTGGATGAAGGCGAAGTGCTTCACCTCGCGCCGCTGGAGCAGCGGGTGCAGCTCGCTGACGTCGCGGCCTTCTGCGTACTGCGAGAGCTGGAGCAGCACCGCGCGCATCTGCTCGGCGTACGGCCGGGCAGAGAGTGCACGTGTCTGGGCTCGTCGCATCTTGGAGGATGCGACGAGCTCCATGGCCTTCGTGACCTTCGCAGCGTTCTGGATCGAGCGGATCCGGCCTCGGATCGCTCGTACTGCGCCGCCACCCGGCATCTAGTCCCTCATCCCGTTCCGCGCCAACTCAACCAGCGCCGCTAGTACGCGACCGTGCCCTTGAACTCCTCGACGGCCGCCCGCAGTGCCTGCTCCGTAGCCTCCTCGAGCAGGCCCGTGCTCTGGATCGTATCCAGCGTCTCGCGGGCGTTGGCTCCCATGAACTCGTGGAACGCCCGCTCGAAGTCGGCGATCTTGTCGACCGGCACGTCGTCGAGGAAACCGCGTGTGCCGGCGTACAGGATCGCGACCTGCTGCGCCACCGTGAGCGGCTGGTACTGGGGCTGCTTGAGCAACTCGGTGAGCCGCTGACCACGCAGCAACTGACGCCGCGTCGCAGGGTCCAGGTCCTCGGTGCCGAACTGTGCGAACGCCTGCAGCTCGCGGTACTGCGACAGGTCGAGGCGGAGCGTGCCCGCCACGGCGCGCATCGCGCGCGTCTGGGCCTTGCTGCCCACACGGGAGACCGAGATACCCGGGTTCACCGCCGGACGCTGGCCCGCGTTGAAGAGGTCCGTCTCGAGGATGATCTGCCCGTCAGTAATCGAGATGACGTTCGTCGGGATGTAGGCCGACACGTCGCCCGCCTGCGTCTCGATGACCGGCAGTGCAGTGATCGAGCCGCCGCCGAGGTCCTCCGTGACGCGCGCGGATCGCTCGAGCAGCCGGGAGTGCAGGTAGAAGACATCGCCGGGGTACGCCTCGCGGCCCGGAGGACGCTTGAGGAGCAACGAGACCTGGCGGTACGCCCACGCGTGCTTCGTCAGGTCGTCGTAGGCGATCAGCACGTCCTTGCCGTTCGCCATGAAGTACTCGGCCATCGCGCAGCCGGCGTAGGGGGCCATGTACTGCAACGCCGCCGAGTCCGCGGCGGACGCCGAAACGATGATGGTGTGATCCATCGCGCCGGCGTCTTCGAGCACCTTGACGGTCTGGGCGACCTTGGCGTCCTTCTGGCCGATGGCCACGTAGACGCAGATCAGGTCGCCGCCCTTCTGGTTGATGATGGCGTCGATGATGATCGCGCTCTTGCCGGTCGAGCGGTCGCCGATGATGAGCTCGCGCTGCCCGCGGCCAATCGGCACCATCGAGTCGATGGCCTTGATGCCGGTCTGGACCGGCTGGTTCACCTCGACGCGCGAGACCACGTCGGGAGCGATGCGCTCGAGGGGCAGCGACTCGCTGGTGTTGATCGGGCCCCGCTCGTCGAGTGGGTCACCGAGCGGGTTCACCACGCGACCGAGCAGCGCTTCGCCGACCGGCACGGAGGCCACCAGGCCCGTGGTGCGGACCTCGTCGCCTTCCTTGATGCCCGTGTACTCGCCGAGGATGATCGCGCCGACCGTCTCCTCTTCGAGGTTCAGCGCAAGCCCGCGCACGCCGTTCGCGAACTCCACCAGCTCCGAAGCCATGCACTCGCCGAGGCCGTGGATGCGCGCGATACCGTCACCGGCCTCGATGACCGTGCCGACGTTCGTTCGCTCCGCGCCGACGTCGAAGCCCTCGATCTGCGCCCTGAGGATGGACGCGATCTCTTCAGCACGAATCACCATCGCTCTTGCCTCCTGGTGTTACGCGCCCGTGCGCAACAGCTGCTCACGCAGGTTGAGCAGCCGGCGACGGGTGGAACCGTCGAGCATCTGATCGCCTATGCGGATGACGGCGCCTCCGATGATCGATGGGTCAACTTCCGTTTCAAGCTCGATGTCGCGACCCGTGTCCCGGGCGAGCCGCTCGCGCAGCGCGCGGGCCTGCTCCTCGGTCAGTTCGACCGCGGTTCGCACGGTCGCGCGCGCCACTCCTCGCTCCACGTCGAGCAGCTCGCGGTAGTACGAGGCGATCGACGGTCCGAGCGAGAGCCGCGCCTTGCGTCGCAACAGCCGGAAGAGGTTCATCTCTACCGGCGATATGCCCGGCATCACCTGACGGACGATCGCCTGGAACTTCTCGTCAGTCATGCCGTCGGCCTGCAGCGCCTCGACGTACGCGGAGTTCGAGGTCAACGCCTCGAGCGAGTCGAGCGCCTCGCGCCAGTGATCGAGCGTCCCGTTCGCGCGCGCAATATCGAGTACGGCGAGCGCGTAGCGACGGCCGGCGATTTCCCGAACGGCCACGAGCGACTGCTCCTCTAGTTTCGCTGACCGAACTCGCTGTTGACCAGCACCTCGTCGATCAGGCGCTGGTGAGCGTCTCGGTCGAGCGACTGGCCGATGACACGCTCGGCAGCCGTGATGGTGAGATCCGTGAACTCGCTGCGCAGCTGTTGGATCGCCAGATCGCGCTCGGACTGAATCTCCTCGCGAGCACGGGTGACGATCTGTTCGGCATCGGCGCGCGCCCGCTCTTCGAGCTCGGCACGGAGCCGGTCTGCCGTCTGCTGCGCCCGGGCGACGATATCGCGCCCCTCGGTGCGCGCCTCGTCGATGACGCGACGCGCTTCCTCCTGCGAGGCGGACGCCTGCTCGGCGGCCTGCTCCGCGCGGTTGAGCCCTTCCTCGATGCGCCGCTTCCGCTCATCGATGATGCGCAGCACCGGCTTGAAGAGGAACAGGCGCAGGATCAGCAGCAGGATGCCGAAGTTGATCAGCTGGGCGATGAGGCCCGGCAGGTTGAACCCGAGGGCCGCGATGCCGCCGCCCTCTTCGGCCTCCTGCGCGCCGACCACCGCCGGAGCCAGGGCCAGCGCGAGGCCGAGGCCCAACGCCAGCACGTGACGCGATCTGGTCAACGTCATAGTGCGCTCCCGCCAACGTTCACCCGGCCACCCCACCTCGCTACCCGTACCGGTCGGAACGAGTCGCGACGGGTGACCGGTGTTCGAACCTCGCTAGAAGACGAAGCCGATCAGGATGGCGACGACCAGCGCGTAGATACCGATGGCCTCGGCGAACGCGATGGCCAGGATCATGTTCGTCTGGATGGCGCCAGCGGCCTCCGGGTTGCGGCCCAGAGCCTCCATGGCCTTGCCGCCCAGCATGCCGATGCCGATGGCCGGGCCAAGTGCGCCGAGACCGATGGCGAGCGATGCAGCGAGGTACTTCATCGCGGTCGCGCTGAACTCGTTGTCCGCCGCCGCAACCTCCTGCGCCCCGGCGACCCCGGTGGCGGCCAGGAACAGCGCGGCGCCAATCGCCGCCGCTGTCAGCGCGCGACGGGCAAGCGTTCGTGCGATCATCTGTGTTCCTCCCTGGTGCGCCCCGGTCCCCACCGGGTACGTCACTGCCAGCGATTACCCTCGGATTGATGTGCCGGCTACTCCGGCCGAATCAGTGATGCGCCTCGCCGTGTCCCTCCTCGTGGCCGTCGCCGTGATGCGCGACCGCCGTCTGCGCGAACACCAGCGTGAGCATCGCGAATACGAAGGCCTGGATGGCGCCCACGAAGAGCTCCAGGCCATAGAACACGTTGATCAACAGCAGCGGCACAAGGAAGCCCATCATCGCCAGCAACACCTCGCCGGCGAAGATGTTCCCAAAGAGACGGAAGGTGAACGAGACCATGCGGGAGAACTCCGACACGAGTTCCAGCAATCCAACGAACACGTCGATGAGGCCCATCGGATTGCCGCGCAGCAGCCGCCCGAAGTTGAAGAACTTTCCGAGGTAGCCGATGCCGAGGGCCTGGAAACCCCACAACTCGACGAAGATGAACGAGTAGATGGCGATCGCCGCCGGGGCGTTGATGTCGGTCATGACCGAACGGAAGTATGGCGCGAGGATGCCGTAGAACGAGCCGTCCTCGGCGACTTCAGCGGCGTGCTCGTCGGCAGCGGCAGTGCCTTCCTCGGCGGCGTGCTCCGTCTCGGCGCCGGTGCCGCCCTCAGCCGCGTGCTCCTCTTCTCCGCCGTGCCCCAGCTCCGCGGCGGACGCCTCGGTGGGGTTGAGCGGGATGTAGGCCACGTCGATGCCGGCGACCGTCGTCTGCTGGAACTGCACCTGCGGGTCGCCGTGACCCGGCTCGGGCAGACCGACGAAGAAGTTGCCAGGCAGCAGGCCGACATAGTTGGAGGTGATGATGTAGAAGAAGATCGTTGCCACGACCCAGAAGAACTTCCGCGCGTTCGCCTCGCCGACCACGCCCTCAACAATCCCGTAGAAGCCCGAGATGAGCGCCTCGATGAACCCGCTGAAGCCGGAGGGCACGAGGCTCATCCGCGGTCCCGCAACGACGGCGACGAGGCACAGCAGCAGCACGACGATCCAGGAGGTGAACATCGTGTTCGTGACGTCGAAGGGCAGACCGAACGGGTGATGGAAGACGATCTCAGGGGCGACGATGATCGCCGGGGTCGGTCCACCGAGGAACAGGAAGCCGACAACGAGCACGGCGAGGACGACGGCGGCGATCGCCAGTCCGCGCATTACTTGCTCCCCCCGCCCGGCGACCTTGGCTGCCGGCGAATCAAATCACGCAGTTGCTGGTAGGCCCCGTAGAACCCCACCACCAGGCCAAGGACCAGGAACACGAGCGTGAGCACCGGTTCGGTGCCGAAACGCCCGTCCAGCCAGTGCCCCACCAGCGTCAGCCCGACGATCGCGGTCGCAAGATACGACCCAATGCCGAGCAGTCCGATCGCGGGTGACTTCCAGACGTCCATCAACCCCATCCGGAGCGCGGACCGCGGGGACAGTAGCATGGGCCGATCTGTCGATCAACCAATTGTGAGCGTTGGCACGAACTCGCCATAACCCTCGTGCTGGACTGCCGCGCAGGCCTCGATAGCCTGCTCGCGCGCGTTAGCGGCCCGTCGTTTCCTCATCATCATGCCACCGCGACGTTGACAACAGTTGCAGACACGTGTAAGAATTTCCTTACACATGACAGAGCACTCAACGGTGGACCTGGGCGGCGGCAGCGGTGACGAGCTCTTGCGAGTCCTCGCCGCGCTGGCGAATCCGCACCGTCTTCGGGTGCTCGCTGCGCTGACTGGCGAGCGCAACTACGTCAGCCAGCTCGCACGCGACGTGGGGATGAGCCGGCCGCTGCTGCACATGCACCTTCAGCGCCTGGAGGCAGCCGGGCTCGTCGCCGGGACATTGGAGCTATCCGCCGATGGCAAAGCCATGAAGTACTTCGAGGTGACCCCCTGGGTGCTGCACCTCACCCCCGAGCGCGTCGTCGAGGCGGTGCGCTCGCTGACCGACCAGGAGAAGGACGCCGACAGCGGCGGTGCAACGGGCGTGAAGAGGGAGAGCGAGAGTGAGTGAGGATTTCTGGCGCGAGGTGATCTTCGGGCTGGGGTTTGGCCTCGGCCTGATCGTGCTCGCGGCGATCGTGCTGGTCTTCGTGATGAAGTACGGCTCGCGGATTTGGGAGGCGAAGGCCACCGCGACCAGCCTCGAGCAGTACCGCAAGGTCGCGGAACAGGCCGCCGCCGCGCAACAGCGCACCGTCGAGGTTGAGGAGCAGATCGCCCGCGAGTTGGCCGACCTGCGTGACCGCGTGACTTCGATGGAGAAGCTGCTCCGCGAAGTCGGCTGACCTGCGGGGAGGCGCGTCCGCCTTCCCCTGACCAATCAACGTTTCGAGCATGGCATGCGGCGCGGCGAAACGCGCCCCTCGACGGCGCACGCCTCCCGCGAAGCAGGGGTTCAGATGAAACGACTGACTACCACCCTCCGCCTCGGAGCCATCGCGCTCGGCGCGGGCCTGCTGCTCGCGGCGTGCCAGGCGCCGCTCGCGGATGACGCCGAGCCGGTGCGCGGGACGACCGCGATCTTCGTCAGGGACAACAAGTTCGAGGAGCGGGTCATCGAGGTTCCCGCCGGCACGACTGTGACCTGGACCTTCGAAGGGAACCACCAGCACAACGTGGTCGGCGACGGGTTCGTGTCGGACGTCCAGCAGAACGGCACGTTCGAACATGAATTCACGACGCCCGGCCGCTTCGACTACAAGTGCACGCTTCACGGCGGCATGACGGGACGGGTGCTAGTGGTCGAGGAAGGCGCGGCTACGGGTCGGTAGCCCTGCCACGCCTCGGCGCCCGCGTCGTCGCGTCGCTCAGTCCCGCTTGCCGAGGTCGTCGAGGTCGAGGCCGGAGATGAAGTCGCGGAAGGCGGAGAGCCGCTCGAGCTCCTCCGGAGTGACGCGCTGGCGCTCGGTCTCGTCGCCGAGTTCGACCTCGCCCTCCTCGTTGAGCACGACGCCCGCCTTCTCGAGGACCTCCTCTTCGGCGTAGATCGGGACCTGGGCGCGGACGGCGAGGGCGATGGCGTCAGACGGGCGGGAGTCGATCTCAACCTCGCGCCCGTCCTGCCGCAGCCGGATGCGCGCGAAGAAGATGTCGTTGCTGAGGTCGTTCACAACGACCTGCTCGACGACACCGCCGAGCTCACCGATGACGTTCGACAGCAAGTCGTGCGTCTGCGGTCGTGCGACGCTGACCTCCTGCAGGCGGAAGGCGATCGCGTCCGCTTCGGTCATGCCGATCCAGATCGGCAGGTACCGGTCGCGGTCCTTCTCCTTGAGGATGACGACGCGCTGGTAGTTGCGCAGATTCACTCTGATGCTGTCGATCACGAGCTCGATCACGGCTGGGCTCCCTGCGCGCGAGTCTCGGGCCGAGTGTAGGTTTGGCCCGGAAAAGGCGTCAACGAACGGGCTTCCCGGTTCATGCGTCCTCGCGATCCGGCGCGGCGGCTGCTCCCTCAAGCGCCTGCCACACCGCCTCGTCCACGGCGGCGCCGCGTACGAGCACGGCCTTCGCGCGGCGCCTGACGGTGGGCCGGTCCATGAGGACGCGCCGGCCGCAGACGCGACAGACCATCCCGATGTCCGCACCCACCCTGACGACCTCCCACTCGAAGCCGCCGCATGGATGCTTGCGTCGCATCTGCAGAACGTCGCCCACGCGCAGGTCGAGGACCATGATCAATCCTACGCCCGCATGGTCACCCTCTGTCGAACCGGACCGCTCGCCAGCAACGGCGCCTCCCACCGTCGTGCCGAGCGTGTCGAAGCACATTCCGGCCTCCGACCGCGGGAACCCTCGATGAGCTCAGGACGAACGGGAGACGGGAGGGGGACGGAGCCCCAGCGACGCGGTTCGTCAGCGCTGGCGCGCGCGGTTGATCGCGTCGCGCAGTCGTGTCGCCTCGTCGCGTGCCGCCTGCGCGAAGCCTGGACCATCGGAGGCGTAGAGCACGCCCCGTGAGGCGTTCACGAGGACGCCCCCACCGCGCGCATCGATCAGTGCCCGCACCGCTGCTTCGATGTCGCCGGCCTGTGCTCCGACGCCCGGCGCCAAGATGAGCTGGTCGGGACAGATCTCCCGAATGCGCCGACCCTCCTCCGGGTAGGTCGCTCCGACGACCAAGCCGACGTTCCCGGCCTCGTTCCACTCGTCCGCCAGGCGGGCGACGTGCTCGTAAAGACGGCCGCCCCCCTCGCCGATCGGCAGATCCTGCAGGTCGCCGGCGCCAGGGTTCGACGTGCGCACGAGCATGAACGAGGTGCGATCAGGATAGTTGAGAAAGGGCTGGACGGCGTCGCGGCCGAGGTACGGGTTCACCGTCACCCCATCCGCACCGACGACCTCGAAGACCGCTTTCGCGTAGAAGGCGGCGGTGTTCCCGATGTCTCCTCGTTTCGCGTCCAGCAGCACAGGAATGTCGTCGGGGACCGCCTCAACGACGGCGCGCAGCGCCTCGAACCCACCGCCCGGCATCGCCTCGAAGAAGGCGGCGTTGGGCTTGTAGCAGCAGGCAACGCTCGACGTTGCCTCGATGATCGCACGGAGGAAGTCAATCGGCGCGACGCCTGCGGGAATCCGGGTGGGATCGGGATCGAGGCCCACGCACAGCATCGAGTCGTTGCGCTCGACCGCCGCCTCGTACTTCTCGCGGAATGTCGACCCTGTGCTCACACCCCCGCCTCTCTCCGGACCTGCAACGGCGGCAGCGCGGCGCCCGATCGGCACAAGCGCTCGAGCGTGGCCTCGAGGCCGGCTGCGTCGCCCGTCGCTGCCACCTCGACCGTAACTTCGGGGGAGTTGGCTGGCGGCAGCGGCAATCCATGCGCCTCGAGCTGCTGGCGAACGCGGCGCGCGACCGGGTCGGCGGCGTCGAAGACTGCGACGCCGCCTGGCAGCATCCGCTCCAGCAGCGGCCTCACGAAGCCGTAGTGTGTACAACCGAGTGCGACGCCGTCCGCGCCTCGATCGGCTGCCTCGACTGCCGCCTCGAGCATCGCCTCGACTCTCGCACCCTCGACCTCGCCGGACTCCACCAGGTCGGCAAGGCCGGGCAGGGGCAGCGTCTCCACCTCGACGCCGCGCGCATACGTCTCGTGCAGCCGCGCGAGGCGCGCCCCTCGCGCCGTGCCGACCGTCGCGAGGACGGCGACTCGGCCGCTGCGGGTTGCCTCGACGGCCGGCTTCAGCGGCGGCTCCATCCCTACGACCGGGACGGGCACGGCGGCGCGCACCCGCTCGAGCGCCGCGGACGAGGCGGTGTTGCACGCCACAACGACGAGGGCGCAACCCTCGTCCACGAGCCGCCGCGCGAGGGCGAGCGCGCGTTCCTCAACTTCTTCGTCGGTGCGGTCGCCGTAGGGGAAGTACGCGGTGTCAGCGATGTAACGGACGGGGAGAGCCGGCATCAGGCGGTGGATCGCCTCGGCCACGGTCAGTCCGCCGACTCCGGAGTCGAAGACCCCGACCGTCGTGCTTGCCGAGTCCGTGGCCATGCTCGCTCCCCATCGGGTCTGGACCCGCCACCACTCAGGGTACGCGATGCGGAACGCACGAGGCAGGGCCGGGGCGCTGTTACCGGCGCTAGACTGCCGCGATGCGCGTCGATGTCGCCCTGGTACCACCTCCGCAGTCGCCCACCCACGAGACGTGCCTCGTGGTCGACGTGCTGCGTGCGACGTCCTGTATGGCCGTGCTACTTGGGCGCGGCGCCTCGGCCGTCTACCCGGCACCGTCCATCGAAGCGGCACGAGCGCTTCGTGAGCAACTGGCTGGCGATGTCCTGCTCTGCGGCGAAGTACGCGCGCTGCCGCCCGACGGCTTCGACTACGGCAACTCCGCCGTGGAGTTCGCCAACCTCGAGGCCAGCGTCATCGAGGGGCGGCGCGTGGTGGTCGCGACGACGAACGGCACGCCGGCGCTGCTCGCCTGCCGCGAGGCGCCGCTCGTGATGTCGGCGGCGCCGCTGAACGCCGCCGCGGTCATCGAGGCCGCGATCGAGGCGACCCACGACGTGCTCGTCGTGAGCGCGGGCCTGCGCGGCGTCCCGGCCGAGGATGACTCGCTGGCTGTCGGTCTACTCGCGAGCCGTCTCGTCGCGCGTGGCCTCGAACCGACCGCGCAGGCTCGCGACCTCATCGCACGTTACGAGGCGGTCGCCGACGACCTCGCGGCGGCCTTCCGGCTGACCGAGCACGGTGGCAACCTCGTGCGGCTCGGCTTTGAACCGGACCTCGAGTTCTGCGCGAGCACGGACCGCTACGCGATCGCCGGCGCGCTGACGGAGACCCCGGACGGCTGGGCGCTGCTGCCTCGGCCGAGCGAACGCCGGCCGAGTTAGGCCTGCTCCATCCGCGTGATGTCGTCGTCGGGGCGCTCGATGTCGGGCTCCTGGCGGATCTCCGGCGCAATGTCGCGGGACATCTCGCGGCGCAGTTGCTCGGTGATCGGGAGGTCCTGCTCCCAGGCCATCAGCGCCTGCGCGAGCGGAACGAGCTGAGCGTCCGGTGTGTAGTGCCGACCGTAGCGCGCGCGATCGAACTCCTCCGCAATCGGGGCGAGCATAGGGGCGCCGAGGCGCCTCGACGCTGCGGTCGCGAATTCGATGGGCGTCTCGCCGGGGCGTCGCAGGAAGCCGCGATCCTCGGCGTCGCCGACCGAGCGCGCGAACAATCGGTAGACGGCGTGGCGCTCGATCCAGCGCGCGTCATCCGCGGTGCGGTCGCGCCCCGGCACGAGGTTGCGCAGCAGCCTCCCGATCCCGGCGGCCTCGTCGCCCCGATCGCGCAGCTCGGAGTAATCGTCGTCCGGCCTGGCATCGAAGCGGCGGAAGATGAACCGCGCGAGGAAGTACACGCCGGCCGCAAGGACGGCGAGCACCGCAAGGCGGGCGAGCTCCCGTACCCACCCGGGCAGGAGCCCGTCGTTCTGCCGCTCGCTGTCAGGCGGCTGGCTCCACTGCTGCGCACGTTCCATCGCCTCGCGCAGGAAGGTCAGGTCGGCGCCTCCGAAGAGGAATCCCACGACTCCCTCCACCACCCAGAAGATCGGCGTCAGGATCAACACGAGCACCCAGGTAACGACGCCGATCACCGCGTCCGCGATCGGCGCCAGGGCGGCGTCGACCTGGAGGAACGCGAGCAGCGCGAATGCCGCCGCCACGCCCCCGATCACGCCCACCGATCCGAGAAGGGAGAGCGCCCACGGAGCGGCGCGCGTGACCTCGTCACCTTGATCCACCGCGCGGGCCGCGTTCGCGACGGCCAGCCCGACGACGCCAAGCACGAAGTACGCGAGCGCGAGCGCTCCCACCCCGATTCCCGCGGCGGAGGCGGCGAAGGCCGCCAACAGCACGAGCGGGAAGCTCACCGTGAACGACCGCAGCACGCGCTCGAACGTGATGCGCCCACGTCCCGCCCAGAGAAAGCGGAACCACTCGGCGAAGAGGCCCACGATCACGACCAGGAACGAACTGCCCTGCAACCTCGAGATGTCGGGGTCCTCGATGAACGTCTCCACCTGGAGATCGCCGACGAATGGCGACTGCGGGTCATCGATGAAGCGCGCGAACCCGCTGCTATCCCAGATGCGCAGGTCGCCCGCGAGCGCCAGGTGCAGCAGTGCGTTCAGCGCGAGAATCGAGAGCAGCAATCCGAGGACAGTACCCACGGCACCGAGGCGTAGCCGCGTCACCGTCCGGCCGATGCCAAAGGCAGCGAACGCGGCGATGATCACCGCAACCACCAGCCGCTCGTCGAAGGCGCTCCGAGATGCGTCACTGACGAGGTCGAGCGCTTGAGCCGCACCCACCAGGTTCGAGAACGACTCAGCCGCGAGTCCCGCCTCCAACTCCGCGCGCAACGCGTCGATGGTGCTGCGCTCGACCAGGGCCGCGCAGACCCCGAGGACGAGCGCCCACGCCACCGCCTCCGTGAGGACGAAGAAGAACTCCGAGGTGATTCGCAGCCGCCGGCTCATGGCACCGTCTCCACAAGGCCAAACCGCACCTCGTCCTCGAGCGCGCGGAGGTAGGGATCGGCATCGTGCACGGGAATGCGCCCGAGCGAATGCTCCCACTCGCGAGCTGATGTCTTCAGTACGAAGACCGCGTGCCCCTCAGACTGCAGCCGCAGCAGCGTCGCCACGAGGTCGGCGGGCAGCAGCGCGGCAACGACCACGATCGTCGAACCCGCGGGGAGCGGGTGCGTGTGGCTCTCCAGCTCGCTCGACAGCGTCGAGGTGGTGAATGGCGCGACGATGGCGAGCGCCTCGAGGACGCGCATCAACTGGTCGGGGTTGTTGCTGGCGCCGAGGCGGATCGGACGGTCCGCGTCCGGGAAGGAGCCGTTCGCGATCAGGCCAACGGCCGCCCCCGCGTCGGCCTCATGCACCGCGACCGACGCAGCGACCGCCACCGACCGCTCGAGGAGGATCGGGTCGAAGCCCTGCCACGAGCGCTCCATCGTCGTGATGTTGAGCGCGATCACTGTCGCCTGCGTGCGCGAGGGCTCGTAGAGCCGCGACTGGAGTCGTCCGGTGCGCGCCGTCGCGTTCCAGTCGACGCGTTTCAGCGGGTCGCTCGGCTGGTAGTCGCGCACACCGATGACACGCGACGGGTCCTCGAACAACCGCGAGCCGCCTCGCTGCTCACCGAACGGTCGCCGCCCCGGGATGCCGAGGTCGGCGAGCGCGACCGTCCTCGGGTACACGGTCAACGTCTGCCAGCCCGGCACCTCGACTTCACGCTCGAAGAAGCCGAACAGGTCCCCGGCACGCATCCGGGCCGGACCGACTCGGTAGTAGCCTCGTTGCTCCGGATGCAGCGAGAGCGGCCAATCGACGTGCTCGCGCGAACCCAGCGAGGTGTTGCGGAACAAGAACGACACTCCCGGGATGCCCGAAGGGTGCGTGCGCCCGCCGCGGACGGGCAGGTCCCTCGGGAGCTGGTCCCGCAACTCGATCCAGGGAACCGGGATGACCTTGCCGTTCACCAGGCGGAGTCGCAGATCGACTTGCTCGCCGACGAAGACGCGACGCTCGCTCAGCGACCGCGTGTACGAGACCTCCTCGAGGGCGACGCGCGACCACAGCCGCGAGACGGCGCCCGTGCCGAGCAGCAGCATCCCGAGTAGCAGGAGCACGGCCGAGTCGGCGAGGAAGCCGACGGCGATGATCGCCCCCGAGGCGTAGAGCCAGCTCTCGCCGATGAGTGCGCGCATGGCGGCCCGCCGCCCTCGGCGTTAGCGGCGGTCGGCCCGGTCCGCGATCGGGACCGGCAGCTCGCGCAGGATCTCGCCGAGCACGTCCTCGGCGCTACGCCCGCGCAACCGCGTCTGCGAGGTGAGCACGAGGCGGTGCGTCAGTGCCGGCAGCGCGAGGCGCTTGATGTCGTCGGGCCGCACGTAGTCGCGTCCCTCGATGGCTGCCAGCGCTCGCGATGCCAGGAACAGCGCAATCGAGCCACGGGGGCTCGCGCCGAGGTCGAACGCCGCGTGCTCGCGAGTCGCTCGTGCGAGGCGCACGGCGTAGCGGGCGACCTCCTCCTCGACGTGGATCGCCGGCAGTTGCTCGGACAGCCGCAGCAGGTCCGCCGCGTCGACGACTGGCCGCAGGTCCTCCAGCGGCGCGCGGTCCTCGAGGCGACGCAGCACCTCGATCTCGCCGCGCTCGTCCGGATAGCCGACCTTGAGCTTGAGCAGGAAACGGTCGAGCTGCGCCTCAGGCAGCGGGAAGGTGCCCTCGAGCTCGATCGGGTTCTGGGTCGCCAGCACGATGAACGGCTGTGGCAGCGGTCGCGTCACCCCGTCGACGCTGATCGTGCGCTCCTGCATCGCCTCAAGCAGCGCGGACTGCGTGCGAGGCGTGGCGCGGTTGATCTCGTCGGCGAGCACCAGGTTCGCGACGATCGGCCCCTCGCGGAACTCGAACTCCCCGCTCTTCATCGAGTAGAAGTTGATGCCGAGGATGTCCGAAGGCATGAGGTCGGGCGTGAACTGGATGCGCCGGAAGGATGCACCGATGGACTTCGCGATGGCATTCGCGAGCGTCGTCTTGCCGGTGCCGGGCACGTCCTCGAGCAGCACGTGTCCGCGCGCCAGCAGCGCCACGAGGACCAGCGTGACGGTGTCCTCGGCGCCGACGATCACGCGACCAACGTTGTCGCGAATCAGGTTCGCCGCGCGGTGAATCGCCTCGGCGGCGGCCGCACCGTCTGGTCGTGACGCCTCGTCCGCAGCCTGCATGCATCCCTCTGTTCTGTCGGGCACGGACAGTCGAGGGAGGAGCATAGCAGCGCCGCCGCCGCGCCGTTATGCATTCTCCGAGTGCGCAGACGCCGAGGGCTCAGGCAACAGCAACGTGACTTCGAAGCCCGGCAAGGTCCTCGCCAGCGTCGCTTGCCGTCGGTCGAGCGTAGTCAACGGCAGACCCGCGGATGCACAGGTCAGCGCGATCAGGAGGTCGTGGATATTCCCCCCGAGGTTCAGGGCGCGGCCTTCTCGTAGAGCTGTGACGTACGCTCCCACAGGCGTCGCGACGATACGCTCATCAACGATCCAAGGACGCAACGCTGCCTCGACCGTCGCCGGCGCGAGGCTCCACGGCGCCCGTCGGAGGACCGACCAGGCTTCGGCGAGCACGATGCCCGGAACGCGGCCGCCGGCTGCTGCCACCACAGCAGGTCGGGCCACTTCGTGGAACTCGTGATTCGCAGCGAGACCCGCGACGAGCACAGACGTGTCAATCACGCCGCTCTCGCTCACGGTGGATGGCCTCGATGGTTTCCTCGTTCGAGACGGACTCGGCTTCCTTGATCACGATCACTGGGAGGCCATCGTCACCCGTCCGCACCTCGGCGGGGCGGTGCCGCTCGAGCAACACGCCCTCCGCCGTCGCGATGAGTTCGAGGGTCCCGCCCCCCGCAACGCCCAGTCGCTCACGCTCGCGCAGCGGGATTACGACGCGCCCCTGGCGGTCGACGCTTACCCGGATAGCAGCCATCAACTTACTCATCTCTCCGCCAGTCCGTGCCGTCGGCTTCCATTCTACCACCACCATCGTGCCATTCGGGTTCCCGCGACTCGCTTCGGGAGCGAGGTGCGCGGGCCGTACCGCTTTACGCCACCCACGCGCGGCGGTACGTTCCCCAAATGCCGCCCGAGCCCCCGGAAGCCCCCCTCGCACTCGACATCGAGGCGCTCGCCGCGGAACTCATGGCGGTGCGGTCCGCGCTGGTGGCCCGACTGCGTGAGATGCCGGAGTCGCAGGCCTACCGTGCGACGCCTCGGCCGGGCTGGACGCTGAAGCACGAGCTGGCGCTCGTCGCCGCGCACGACGCCGAGCTGGCGCACGTCCTGATCGAGGTGCGGCGTCGTCCCTCTCCGGTCGTCCTCGAGTTGCGTCGCCGGCGTGCGGAGGCGCTGCAGGTGCTGGTCCAGCTACGGCTCCGCGCACTCGTAGACCACGTCGAGGAGCAGGGCGACCTCCTCGTGCGCACGCTCCACGAGCACGCCCATGTCGCCGCCCACCCCATCGCGGTGCTTGACCATGATGCCCGCTCCGCCGCGGATCTCGCGGCTGCGCAACGCGCCCGGCTGGGAGCACTGCTCGACCTGCTGGGTGGAGCAGATCGCTAGCCGCTCGAGCTACGGCACTCCCGCGCTGACCTCTCCGAGTGCGTTCTTGTAGACAACCCCGTCTTTCATGATCACGAGGAGGTTCCTGGCCGGATCGGCCAGGAGTCCGAGGTCGTCGAGGGGATCGCCATCGACGAGCAGCAAGTCGGCAAGCGCTCCACGCTCGACGACACCGAGCGTGCCCGGGTACGGGTTGCGCTCACCACTGAGACCGCAGAGCTCGGCGTTCTTGTGCGTCGCCATCGCGAGGACTTCGGACGGGGTGAACCAACGCGTCATCTTGGCGAGCTGGGCTCCCTGGCGTCTGGTCAACTTCTGGTCGAACAGGATGTCGGTGCCCCATGCCAGCTTGACGTCATGCTGCCTGGCCAGTTCGTAGGCGCGCTCGGTACCTTCGACTATCTGCATCACCTTAGGCCGGCTCGCGGGAGGCACCGGGGACAGATCCTCATCGTCGAGGAACGGCTGCGGACACCACCAGACCTCCTGCTCAGCAAGGATCGTCACGGTCTCTTCGTCGAGCAGGTGACCGTGCTCGATACAACGCACTCCGGCACGTATCGCCCGTTGGACGGCATGCGGGGTGTATGCGTGAACCGTCACGTAGGTGCCCCAATCGCTTGCGGCGTCGACCGCAGCACGCAGTTCAGCCTCGGTGTACTGGGTAACGTCGATCGGGTCGTACGACGATGCCACACCACCACCAGCCATCACCTTGATTTGCGATGCACCCAGCATCAGTTGCTCGCGGACGCCGCGCAGCACTTCGTCGACACCGTCGGCAATCACCGCGGTCCCCGTCTGCTCGCTGTGCGTGAGATGGCCACGTACTCCTCGAGGCAGCTCGTACGGGAAACGGAAGTCGCCGTGACCCGAGGTCTGTGAAATCGGGGCACCTGCCGGATAGATCCGCGGGCCGGTCACGATGCCCTCATCGATAGCACGCTTGAGGCCGAACGTCGGTCCTCCGACGTCACGCACCGTTGTGAATCCGCGTTGCAGCGTCGCTTCTGCCTGGTTTGCCCCGAGGATGTTGAGGTAGCCAGCATCGCCTGTCAGCAGTACCTGCAGAGGCACTGCCGCAAACATGGCATGCCAGTGAGCATCGATGAGCCCAGGCATCAGGACGCGGTTCCCACCGTCGAATTCGAGGCGTTGATCCCTGCCGAGGCTCTCGGGGAGTTCCGTGGAGACTGACTCGATCACGTTGCCGCGAACCAGAACATGCGAGGGGTCAGACAGGCGTGCCGACTTGCCATCGAAGACACGGACGTTGCGGAAGAGCGTCTCCGACGGTGGACGGTCCATGAGCGCGACACCTCTCGACGCCTGATCGGCCAGCCGAACACGAGGCGAGCATCGGGATTCAGCATGTCGCTGGCGACATCGATCGAGAGTAGTGAGGCGGGGCAAGCGACACACCTGTGCTCTTAGCCATAGTCGTCACATCAGACGAGGTAGCTCATGAGGGCTGCACAGGGCGCCACTCGCGGCCCGGTCGACTAGACACCTCGCCGACCGTTACCAGGTCGCTGCCGCCGACCTCGACAGAGGTCGTAGAGCGCGAGGCCTTCGAGGAGTTCGCTCACGGGGGTCCTCCGAATTCGCCCAGGCTGACTGCCCGGTCCGGTTGACCCCACAGGGTCGACGCAGCGGATTCCAGGAGTTTCGACGGAGATCCGGTGACGTCCGAACGACCCGAGGACGATCCCCCGGGGCTGCACCTCCTTGCGCCGCGTGGCACACTCGAATCCCAGCGTGAGCAGGTACCGTAGAATCTGTGCCCGGCGGGAGGGACCCGCCGGGTGGCTTCATCCCGCACGGGAGGCAGCATGACCACCACGGGCAGTCCGCAGTCCGAGGCGATCCAGAGCCGGCTCGCGATCCCGCGCCAGCCGATCCCGAAGCAGTCGCCGACGGAGCGCATCCGCAACTTCGAGGAGACCTACCGGTCTCTCGATCTGGAGGCGGCCATCGTCGAGGCAGAGCGCTGCATCGACTGCCCATCCGCGCCGTGTATGCAGGCGTGCCCGGTGAGCAACGACATCCCCGCCGCGCTCAAGTTGCTCGAGCGCGGCGAGATGGAAGCGGCGGCGAACAAGTTCCGCGAAACCTCGACGTTGCCGGAGATGTGCGGACGTCTCTGCCCTCAGGAGCACCTCTGCGAGGGCGCGTGCGTCGTCGGCTTCGCTATTCGCCCCGACGGCATCAAGCACCCGCCCGTCGCGATTGGCCGCCTCGAGGCGTTCCTCACGGACCAGCAGCGCCAGCGTCACGGAGGCTTCCCAATGCCCGCCGCCCAGGCGGAGGCGAGCGGCCGCACGTGCGCCATCATCGGGTCGGGTCCGGCGGGTCTCACCGTCGCCGAGGACCTGCAGCGGCGCGGCCACGAGTGCACCGTGTTCGAGGCGTGGCCCGAGCCGGGCGGCGTCCTGCTCTACGGCATCCCCAACTTCAAGATGCGCAAGGAGATCCTCGACGAGAAGATCGAGTACCTCCGCCGCCTCGGCGTGCAGTTCCGCACGAACACCCGCATCGGCCAGGACCTGACGCTGCGCGACCTGCACGAGGTCGAGGGCTTCGACGCGATCTTCATCGGCACGGGTGCGTGGGTCGGGAGCCGCCTCGGCATCGAGGGGGAGGAGAACCTCGGCCGCGTCTACCGCGCCACCGACTTCCTCGTGCGCGGCAACCTCGAGGAACACCAGCTCCCCGACGACCTGCGCGAGCCGCCATACGTCGGCAACAACGTGGTGGTCGTCGGCGGCGGCGACACCTCGATGGACTGCGTCCGCACGGCGGTGCGCCTCGGCGCGGAGAACGTGACGCTCGTCTACCGCCGCACCGAGGCGGAGATGCAGGGCCGCGAGGAAGAGCGCCGCCATGCACGCGAGGAGGGCGTCAACTTCGAGTACCTGACGACGCCCATCCGCCTCATCGGCGACGAGGACGGCAACATCGCCGGGGTCGAGCTCATTCGCATGCAGCTCGGCGCCCTCGACGCCTCGCGCCGCCGCCGCCCCGAGCCGATCGAGGGCTCGAACTTCACGATCCCGGCATCGGCGGTGGTGATCGCCGTCGGCTACAACGTCGACGAGGAATTCGTGCGCCACGCGGAGGTCGAGGCGGACCGCTGGAACCTCGTGCGCGTCGACCCGCGCACCCACCAGACCAACGTCCCCTACATCTTCGCCGGCGGCGACGTCGTGAACGGCGCAGACCTCGTGGTCACCGCCATCGCCGACGCCAAGCGCGCGGCCACGTGGATCAACCAGTACCTCTCGACGCTGGACGAGTCGCGGCCCGAGTAAGGGTCGCTAGAGCAGAGGCAGGATGGAGCGCGCGCGGGTTGGTGATGTCGAGATCGTCGCGCTTCTCGATCTGACCGGCGACCCCACGGCTTCAGAGGTTTACGCCACGGCCGGCGAAGCGCTCGGCCAATACGCCGACCTGCTCGACGCCGACGGGAAATTCGCTTTCAACTATGCGGCGTTCCTCCTGCGCATCGACGGCAAGACCGTGCTCGTCGACACGGGCGGCGGGCCGGAGCGGGACAGCGCGCTCCTCAAGGAGATGGAAGCGGCGGGGGTCGGGCCGGCCGATGTCGACGAGGTGCTGTTCACGCACCTGCACTGGGACCACACCGGCTGGAACCTCGACCGCGAGACCGGCCAGGCGCTCTTCCCGAAGGCGCGCTACTACGTCCCAAGGATCGACTGGGACTTCCTCGCGAACCGCCAGCCGCGCCCGCCCCGGACGTTCACCCGCGACGTCGCGCCGCTCGAGGAACTGGGCGTGCTCGAGCTGATCGACGGCGAGCAGACGCTCAGCACGTCGCTGACCTCGCTGCCCGCGCCCGGCCACACTATTGGCCACACGGCGTTCGTCGTCCGCTCGCAGGGCGAGACGGCCTACGTCCTCGGCGACGCGTTCATCAGCGCGATCGATGTCGCCGAGCCGGAGTGGGCCACCGTCTGGGACGACGACCACGAGGCGACGCGCCGCACCCGCCGGATGCTCGGTGAGCGCATCGAGGCCACGAATGCCCTCGTCGCCGCGAGCCACCCCGTCCCGAACCTCGGCCGCTTCGTCATCGCCGACGGCCGCCGCTGGTGGCGCGGGGTGGGGTAGACGGACGGTGATCCACTCGGGGAACGGGGGACCTGGTGGAACTGGTGCAGCCCGCTCGCAGCATCGGCAGCGTCCTCGTCATCCACTCGTGGTGGGGGCTCACCGACTCGATTCGCGAGATCGGCTCGTTGCTCGCGGAGCATAGGCTCACCGCCGGACTCGCTGACCTGTTCGCCGGGCGCACGGCAGCAACCGAGGCCGAGGGCGCGCTTGCTGCGAGCAGCTCCTCGACGCGAACCCCTCTACCGGATCTTGGAACGAGATATCGCAGCGCTCAGGACGCGCTCCCCGCAGCCTTTCGCGGGAGTGGTCGGCTCCTCGATGGGCGGGCACTGGGTGGTCTGGCTGTCGCAACACGATCCCGCGATCCCCGGGACAGTCCTCTACTACGCTGCGCGCGGCGGCGACTTCTCCCGAAGCGGTTCTGCCTATCTCGCTCATTACGCGGAGCACGACAGTTGGGTGCGCGTGAGTGCACGACGCACGATGGGCCGCGGGATTCGAACTGCGGGCCTCACCCTCGAGGAGCAGGACTACCCCGCAACACAGCACTGGTTCGCCGAGCCAGGTCGTCCCGAGTACGACGCGGATGCCGCCGCCCTCGCGCTCGATCGGACCATCCGACACCTGCGAGAGGCCGCGGCACGAGGCTCGCAGTGACGGCAGGTCGCTGAGTGCTGCCCGGCCGAGTATCGACCCGCGAGTTGCGCAACCCAGTGCTATTCTCCCCGCGTTCGGCTGGCGCGAGCTCCGCGCCGCCGCGTCGGAGGAGGAGAGCCGCGTGCGCGCTGAGATCATCTCCGTCGGCACCGAGATCATGCTCGGGGAGATCACCGACACCAACGCCTCGTTCATCTGCTCGCAGATGCCGCACTTCGGCATCGACATGCTCTACGTCTCGCAGGTCGGCGATAACCCCGACCGGATGCGCGAGGTCATGAGCCGGGCGTGGGGACGCTCGGACATCATCTTCGTCACCGGTGGCCTCGGTCCGACGCAGGACGACATCACCCGCGACATGATCGCGGAGGTCCTCGGCGAGGAGCAGACGGTCGACGAGGAACAGGAGCGCATCCTGCGCGCCATGATGGAGCGCGGCGGGCGCACGATGCCGCCGCAGAACATCCGGCAGGCGATGCTGATCCCCTCGGCCGTCGCCATCCCCAACCCTCGAGGCACCGCGCCCGGCTGGTGGGTGGAGCGCGACGGCAAGCGCATCGTGATGATGCCGGGGCCGCCTTCCGAGATGACGCGCATGTGGGAGCACGAGGTCGTCCCGCGTCTCGAGGCGCTCGCCGACTCGATCCTCGTGTCGCGCACGCTCAAGACGACAGGCCTCGGCGAGTCCACCGTCGACGAGATGATGACGCCGCTCCTCTCCGGCACGAATCCCTCGATCGGCATCTACCACCGCTCAGACGGCGTTCACGCGCGCATCTCCGCGAAGGCGGCAACCTTCGAGGAGGCCTGGCTGCTGATCGAGCCCGTCGAGGCGGAAGCGCGGAAGATCCTCGGGAACTACATCTGGGGCACGGACGACGAGTCGATTGCCTCCGCGGTCGGCCGCATGATCACGGAGCAACGCCTGACGCTGGCTCTGATGGAGTCGGCTACGGGCGGCGCCATCGCGAACGCGATCACCGACCACGAGGGAGCATCGACGAGCTTCGTGGGAAGCCTCGTGACCTACACGGCGCAGGCGAAGGTGGACAACGGGGTACCGCCGGAGATCCTCGCGATGCACGGCATCGTCTCGCGCGAGACCGCCGAGGCGATGGCGAAAGCAGCCCGCGAGCGCCTGCACGCGGACATCGGTATCGGCATTACCGGAATCGCCGGCGGCGAAGAGGTCGAGGGCCAGCCCCCCGGCACGATGCACATCGCCCTCGCCGACGGCGAGCGCGTCGAGTACTCGTACACGCGCTACTACCAAGGCCGCCAGGCAGCGAAGTCCCGCGCCGTCCTCAACGCGCTGACGTTGCTGCGGACGTACTTGATGCAGCGCGCGGAGGAGCAGGCGGCGAAGTAGAGCGCGACTACCGACTAGGCCGAAGCGCGCGCACGCAGACGGACAGCCATGTTGATCGCGTTCAGGAAGGCATAAAAGACCCAGTCAAGCCATATGCCGCTGTCATACTCAGTGCGTTGCTGCGGGTTATGATGTCGAATGCCGAAGTTGTTCGCGATGTCGAATAGATACCCTTCGTCCTTCGAGGGCAATTGGGTGCCCCCTGTCGAGCGCAAGTACTCGAGAACGTCCGCGAGGTCGCGTACTGCTCGACGCTTGTCATCGTCGGACGCGCCGTGCCGCCGAAACGAAGAGATGGCTGCCTGGACACGATCGTCGATGCTCTGGTCCCCAGAGGCAGGCGGCTCCAAGTCCTCCAGACCAGTCGGTGTCGACTCCCAGACTTCTCCGTTCTCGCGGAGTTCAAAGGACCGTTCGTATCGACCGAGTAGGCTGTTGAGTCGAGTCCTGAACTCTGCTCGCCCCGAGTCGATGTCGGCCGACGTGACGTGTATCCCACACTGCGACCAGTTGTGCCAATATGAGTTTGTGGGCTCAGCTACGGAGTCATAGAGGAATTCGACGATAGTGAATAGCGCGTCCTCGTCGGCATCCAGGATCGCGCGTTCAAGTGGCCACGCGTCCCAGCCTAGCCTTTCCAAGGCGTACGCACCGACATCGCGGGAATCGTCGACGCAGTTCTTCCCCATAATAAGTTGGAACCAACCCTTGTCGTCCAGCTCGGTATAGAGGTTGCTGACTAGTCGAACGAGCTGATCCAGCGTAAGTCGATCCGGCTCTGCCCCCCGGCGGTAGCGATAGTACTGCCGATCTCGCACCATAGTGACGCCGATCATACAGGAATCGCACGCGTGCTGATCCCACCCCTCCCCCTCGGCGCGAACGTCCTCTACCCGCTGCGGCTTGCCGAGGGCGGGTGGCTGCTTGTCGATGCCGGGCCGGATTACGAGGGGGCGTGGGAGGACCTTGAGGCACTGGCGAGGGCGCACGGCGTCGAGCCCCGCGAGGTGCGCACGGTCCTCCTGACGCACGGTCACATCGACCACGCCGGGCTCGCGTACCGCTGGGCCGCGCTCGGAGCACGCGTGCTCGTCGGGGGCGCGGACCGCGAGGCGGTGCGCGGGGGCGAGGCCTGGTCGGCGGCTCGTCGCGAGGCGCGGCGCGAGGAACTGCTGCGGCAGGGCTGCCCGCCGGATGTCCTCGACGCGCTCATCGCGAGGCCGCGTGGTCGGCTGCGCTGGACCGGCTGCCCCGCCGTCGAATCAGTCGAGGACGGCGCGACGTTCGCGCTCGCGGACGGCGGCACGCTGCGAGTCCTCGCCGCGCCGGGTCATACGCCGGGCAACCTCGTCGCGTACATCGAGGGCGGACCGCAGGACGGGACGCTGTTCTCCGGCGACACCCTGCTGCCGACGACCGTCCCAACGCCCGGCCTGCACTTGCCGCAGGGCTCGGACGGGCCGCGCTGGCCGTCGCTGCCGCCGTTCCTCGACTCCGTCGCGCGCCTCCGCGGGCTGCCGGTCCGCCGCATCCTCCCCGGCCACGGCGAACCGGTCGAAGACCCGGAGCGCCTCTTCGCGCGTTTCGAGGCGCACCACGCCAGGCGGGCGGTACAGGTGCGCACTCTCCTCGAGGAGCGGCCAGACACGGCCTACGGCGTCGCGCGACGTATGTTTCCGCGGCTGCCGCCGGTGCGACTGGGCCAGGCGATGGTCGAGGTCATCGGGCACATCGACGTGCTTGCGGCCTCCCGGGAGGCGAAGGAGGAAGGCGGGATCGCGAGGCTCATCAAGCGTTCGTGAGTCTGGCGCGCGAACAGATGCGCCCTTCGACAGGCTCAGGACGAACGGGAAGAGGCCAACTCTCAGGACTCCAACTCCCCTCTCCCCACAAGGTGGGGAGAGGGGACGGGGGGTGAGGGCTCCGAGGCTCAGTCCGCAGCCAGCACGCGGTACAGCGACGGCAGGCGCTGGGGCAGCGACTCGATGTCACCCACCACCTCGTAGCCGACGTCGTCGCACATCTGCTTGAGGTAGTCGTGGCCTTCCTTGTCGACGGTGATGAGGAAGGGCGTAATGCCGGCGCGCTTCGCCTCGATCAGCGCCTGGTGCGTGTCGTGGACGGCGTACTCCTTCTCGGTGCGGTCGCGCCCGTAGCCGTGGTCCTGCGGCCGGCCGTCGGAGACGAGGATGAGGATCTTCACCTTCGCCGTGTAGTTGTTCAGCTTGTCGATCGTGTGGCGGATCGCCGGGCCCATCCGTGTCGACCGCACCGGCTCGATCTTGTCGATGCGGCGCTTCACCCGGTCGGTCAGGTCCTCGTCGAGGTCCTTCACGACGTAGTACTCGACGTTGTCGCGGCCGTAGCCGGAGAAGCCGTAGATGCCGTAGGCGTCACCGATGGCCTCGAGCGCCTCGATGATGAGGACGGCAGACTCCTTCTCGAGGTCCACGATGCGCTTCGGCGGCTCGAGCGCCTGCTTGGCACGGCGCTGCGCGAGCCACTGGAAGTACTTCCGCGGGTCGTCGTCGAAGTCGTCCTCTTCGTCGTACTTCGGGCGCTGCTTCTCGATCTCCTCGTCCGTCGACGCGGACATGTCGAGGAGGAACGCGACCGCGACGTCACGCTCGACCTTGTTGCGGCGCGAGTACACCCGTCCGAGCGGGCCGACACCGGCCTTCTTGTCGACCATGAACTCGATCGCCTGGTCGAGATCGATGTCCTCGCCGTCCTCGAGCCGCTTGATCTTGCGGAAGGACTCGGGACGCATCATCTCGAACTGGCGGCGCGTCTCCGTCACCAGGCCGTGGTTCTTGCGGAGGGTCTCCTCGTAGTACTCGAGGTCGCCTTCCTCGCCGGGGCGCTCTCCGACGCGGCACCAGCGCGGCCGGTAGTCCGCAGCACGGAAGTCCCACTCGTCGTAGTACGACCAGGTCACCTCCACGGGGAGCTCGCCCTCCTCGGGCTCCGGCTCCTCGTCGCCGCCGGCCTTCTCCCCGGACTTGGACTTCTGGTCGCTGGTCGGCGTGCCGCCCTCCTTCTCGAGGTTGGAGAGGAACATGCCGATGCTCGAGGCGAGGTCACCCTCGGCCATCTCGCTGACGGTGATCTCGACGGAGTTCTCGAGGAGCTCCTTGAGCTGCTCGGGGGTGAGCGGCGCGGTCACCCCATCGGCCTGCTGGCCCTGCTGCTGGAGCTTTAGCTTCATCAGCAGCTGCACCAGCTCCGGCTTGAAGTCGCCACGGAACTCGGGCTGTGCGGGGGTCTGAAACGCGATCTCCTCGCTGGAGGACGGCATCGGCTGAGGCTGACCGCCCTCGCCTGCGCCGCCGGGCATCATCGGATTGACCGAGATCCAGTCCTCTTCCGCCTGGATCCACTCGTCGTCGACGAGTGAAGCGGGCATGTTCGGGATCCGCTCGGCGAGGTCGTAGAGAACGGCGGCCACCTCGGCGGAGTCCTGTACGGTAGCGCCCGCCTGCTCCACAACCTTCAGCGCGCTGAGGGCGGATCCGATCAGGCCCTGCAGCGACATCGGCCAGAGGATGGTGTCCGTCCGCCCGAGGGACCCGCGTAGCAGGTTCTCGACGAACGCCTGGCGCAAGCCCATCTCGCGGATGTCGGGACGCCGTCCGGCCTCCGTCGACTGGAGCGCGCGGAGTGCGCGGCGGATCCCCCCGTACTCGCGCGACACGACGGCGTCGACGCGCGTGTCCTCAACGACGGTGAACAGCGCAGCCGCGAGCGTCCGGTCCTCGAAGACGTCGAAGTAGCGCTGCATCGGGGTGACCGGCGAGCGCTGGCCGTTCTCGCCTTCCGAGCGCCGTGCGGCTGCCTCGCGCGCCACGATCGTCTCCGGCGTGTGCATTCCCGCCGAGCCGAACTGGTAGCGGAACGAACCGAACTCGAGGCGGCCCGTCTGGTGCGTCGTGAAGACCTTGTACGCCTGGAAGTTCTCCGGCTGGTCCTCGAACGCGTTCACGAACGGCGGCAGGTAGATCGAGGTGCCCTCGGTCGTCGCGACGGACTCCGTCACCCAGCCGATCCCATGGTCCACGAGGTCCTCGGTGGAGTGGATCGAGATCTGTTCGCCGGTCAGCGCCTTCGCGTAGAGACGGAGCGTGCTACCGACGGACGACAGCTCGACCCGAGCGGACAGGGCGGACAGCCGCTCCTCGGCGCGCGTCGACTCCAGGCGGAAGTACGCCTCGGCGCCTTCGGCGTTGCGCTCGACGAAGAGGATGTCGGCGCCCTCCTCGTTCCAGCGCTCCATCTGCTCAGGCGTGAGGCGCGTACGCACGAACGGCGCCGAGCGCAGGAACTCCATCGCCGCCGTCGCGCTGCCGGTCGCGAGCCGGTTGGCGAACGCGATCAACTCGGCGTGATCGATGGGATCAACGCGCCCCAACGCTTCGGCCGCCTCGGCGAACAGCGGGTAGCCCTGCCGGCCTACCTCGGTCGTCACGCGCGCCGCCAGTTCGAGGAAGCTCGAGCGCTGCTCGGAGTCGATGTGCTCGAGTAGCCGGGGACCGCGATCGAAGTAGAGGCGCGTATCGGCCCACGACGCGCGGGTGACGGCGCGGGCGAACGCGAGGAACGGCGCGCGATCGCCGGGATCGAGGCGGGCGAAGATCTCGCCGGCCGACTCCAGCACCGCCGTCGCGAGCTCGTAAGAGCGCTCGGTCAGCGTGTCGACGACATCGACGAAGCGGTCGAGCGACTGGAGGGTCAGTGATTCGAGCAGGCGCGGGCTCTGCGTGTAGAAGAGCGCCGCTAGCGCGATCGACTTCCAGTTGCCTCGGTTGAGGCGCTCCCCAAGGCGTGCCCATGGGCTGAGGTCCGCCGGCGGGATCTGGTCGATGACCAGTGGCGTCGCCTTGAGGTAGGCCGCGGACATCAGCGCCGACGCGGTCGCAAGCTCGGTCGCCTCCTGCGCCCACTCGCGCATCTCGTCGGAGCTGATGCGCCCGACAAGCGCGGGGCTGGCGCGGAAGTACTCCGCCGCCGCCTCCCACGAGCGAAGGGAGTGATGTGCCAGCGCCACGCCTGCAGCCGCCCAGCGGTCGAGTTCCTCGGGCGGCAGCTGGGGCTCGAGGGCGCGCGCTGCCGCGGCGAACTCGTCGGGGAGCGACGCTCCGAAGCCGCGGAGGTCCCCGGCGTATCGCGTCAGCAGGTCATCAGCCAGGCTCATGGGCTGGATCGCTCTCTGATCGCCATCTCGCACGGCGACATCGGTCGATGTGCCCGAGCGGCGTTCCTTGCTATTCCTCGAAAATGGACGTGACGACCTCTTCGATGGAGCGCTGCACTTCGATGTCGTCCGTGAGCGCCCAGGTGATGGCCGTCTGGCAGGCGGCCCGGGGCGTGATGCCCTTCGCAACGAGCTTGCCCGCGTAGACGAGCAGACGGGTCGACACGCCCTCGGCGAGGCCGTGCTCCTTGAGGTTGCGCACCTTCTCCGCCAGCTTGGCGAGGTCCTGTGCGACTTCCTTCGAGCAACCGGACTCGACCGCGATGATCTCCGCCTCGAGGTCACGCGGCGGGTAATCGAACTCGATCGCGATGAAGCGCT
This sequence comes from uncultured Dehalococcoidaceae bacterium, assembly GCA_964479165.1. Taxonomy (GTDB): domain Bacteria; phylum Chloroflexota; class Dehalococcoidia; order UBA2979; family UBA2979; genus CAYZJO01. The sequence continues at coordinate 675,463 of CAYZJO010000001.1, read as the reverse complement.
GCCGCGTGGAGTGCTTGAGGTCCTTCAGCGCGGACTGGTAGCCCGGGTTGTAGGACATGACGAGCAGGAAGCCCTCGGCTGCCTCGAGCAGCTCGCCGCGCTTGTCGATCGGCAGCAGGCGGCGGTAGTCCGTCAGCGGGTGGATGAGGACCGTCGTGTCCTTGCGCGCCTCAACGATCTCGTCGAGGTAGCAGATCGCACCGACCTTCACCGAGCGGGTAATCGGTCCGTCGATCCAGCGCGTCTCGTCCCCCTCCAGCAGGTACCGGCCCACGAGGTCAGAGGCGGTCAGGTCCTCGTGACAGGCGACGGTGATCAGCGGAACGCCCTCGACGTCCCGGTCTCCCAGGTGCTGGTGCAGCCGCCAGGACATGTACTCGACGAAGCGCGTCTTGCCCGCGCCGGTCGGGCCCTTGAGCAGCACAGGAATCTGCTGCTCGTAGGCCGTCTCGAACAGCTCGACCTCGTTGCCGACAGGCAGGTAGAAGGGCTCCTCGGTGATGCGGAACTCTTCGACCTGGATCTGCTTGTACCCGGTGCGCTCTTCAGTCGTGGTCAAGGTTGATCCCCGCTGTGTGCTGCTACTACTGCTTCGCTGCCGGCTCGCCGCGGCGTTGTAGCTTCTTCCATTGCTGCTCGACGCGCTTGACGAACTGGTCGAGCGTGTCGGAGTTCTCGATCTTCACGTCGGCGCGGTCGAGCCGCTCCTTGTTCGTGAGCTGCGAGTCGATTCGAGCCTGGGCCTGCTCTTCGCTGAGGTTGTTGCGCGACATCAGGCGCGCGCGCGCGACCTCGGGCTTCACCCACACGACCCAGACCTCGTCGACGAGGTCGGTCCACTCGGCTTCGATGAGCACGGCGGCCTCGAGGACGATGACCTCGTTGCCTTCCTTCCCCAGCCGCTCGATCTCCTCCTGCGCCATGCGCCGGATCTCCGGCCAGGCGATATCGGTCAGGCGCTGCATCTGGGCGGGGTCGCCGAAGACCTTGCCCCCCAGCACTTGCCGGTTGATCGTCCCGTCTTCGGCGACGATGTCGTGGCCGAATTCGTTCACGACCTTCTCGAAGCCGGGGCTTCCGGGCTCGTAGACCCGGTGTCCGAGGCGATCCGCGTCGATCACCGCTGCCCCGAGCCTGCGCAGCTCTTCGGCAGCGGTCGTTTTGCCGGAGGCAATGCCCCCGGTGAGACCGATGACTACCATCTTAGGCCGTTCTCCCGCGGGGGTCCCCGAGGGGACTCGCCCGGTCGCGCTCAGGTGCGTGCCGAGCCGATTCTCGGATTGTATTTGTGCTGCCGTGCCCGGTGCAAGGAACACGATAACACGTCTAGTGCCGCCTCACGCTCGGCCGGTATACACGAAGCCCCGCTCGCGCGGGGCTCCGTTGCACGCGAATTGCGGGCCTCGCGGTCCGTCAGGACGCCTTCACCGCCTCGATCAGCGCCGGGACTACCGTCTTGTAGTCGCCCACGATGCCGAAACGCGCCGACTTGAAGATGTTCGCTTCCTTGTCGCGGTTGATCGCCACGATCGTCTTCGAGCCGCTGCAGCCGGCCATGTGCTGGCTCGCGCCCGAGATGGCGACTGCAATGTACAGGTCCGGGGTCACCACCTTGCCGGTGAGTCCCACCTGCTGGCTCGTCGGGTACCAGCCGAGGTCGACCGCCGCACGCGAGGCGCCCACAGCCGCCTTGTCCTTGCCGAACGCAGCCGCGAGCTCCTCAACGACGCGGAACCCCTCCGGATCGCCGAGCCCGCGGCCGCCGGAAACGACGATCTGCGCGTCTTCGATCTGAAGCCCCTCGGAGACGACGGGCTCGAAGCCCGCGACTGAGGACCGTGCAGAGCCCGGCGCAGGCAGCGCGACGGTCTCACCGGAGCCGCTACCGCCCTCGATGGGGTCGAACGACTTCGCGCGAACCGTGGCGATCGCCGGCGACGTGGTGAACGAGTACACCGCCTGCGCGTTACCGCCGTAGCAGGGGCGCGTGGCCTTGAAGGTGCCCCCGTCCATTTCGACGCGGACGCAGTCCATCGCCGCCGCCGTGTTGCGGCGGAAGGCGAGGCGCGGACCGAGGTCGCGACCGACCGTCGACTGCGCGAGCAGCACGACCGCCGGGTTCAGCTGGTCCAGCGCCGCCTCGGCGGCAGCGACCCACTGGTCGGAGACGAACTGGTCGTAGCCAGCGTCGGCGTTCACGAACGCCTTCGAAGCGCCGGCGTTAAACGCCCCCTGGGCAGCGCCATCGGCGCCGGTGCCGAGCAGCGTCACGCCGACCGCGCCGCCGTCGGCGAGGCCCTTCGCCGCCGCCAGCAACTCTGCGGTCGTCGAGGTGATCGCGCCATCGGCCAGTTCGCCGATGACGAGGACATCCTGTGCCATGTTCTGCAGCTCCTTTGTGCTCGCAGTGCCGTGCTCGCGGTCCCTTCGGATCCGCGGCTGCTAGATGACCTTGGCGTCGCGCAGAGCCTTGACCAGGTTGGCCGCCTGCTCCTGCGGCGTGTCGCCTTCGATGAGCTGGACCTGCGCATCCGACTTCGGGATGAACAGCTTCTCGAGCTTCAACCGGGAACCGGCGGCGCCGACCGTCGATGGGTCGAGTCCGAGGTCAGCGGCGGTCCACTTGTTCACGGTCTTCTTCGCCGCCTGCATGATCTGCTGCAGCTTGGGGTAGCGAGGCTCGCCCAGCTCGTTGGAGACGGTCACGACCGAGGGCAGCGGCATCTCAACGGTCTCGAAGCCGTCCGGCAGCACGCGCTGGACGGTCATCTTGCCGTCAGCGACCGAGACATCCTTGGCGATGATGGCGGACGGCCAACCGAGGATCTCGGCGATCCCAAGCCCGGTCTGCCCCATGTCCCAGTCCGCTGCCTGGCGACCGCAGAAGACGGCATCCACGTCACCGAGCTTCTGGATCGCGGTCGCGAGTACGGTCGAGGTCGTGTACCAGTCGCCACCCTCGAAGGCGTCGTCCTCGAGCAGGAGCCCCTCGTCGGCGCCCATCGCGAGCACCTGCTTGATGGCCGCGGCCGCGCCGGCCTTGCCCATCGAGATGACGGTGATCTTGACGTCGGCGCCCGCCTCCTTGATGCGGAGGGCCGCTTCAGCGGCGATGCCGTCGAACTGGCTCAGGACGGGCGCGATGCCCTGGGCCGGAATGACCTCGTTCTTCGTCTCGTCGATGCGGAACGCCGAGGGTGGCGTCTCCGGGTCCGGGATCTGCTTGGCGCAGACAACGAAATGCATGCTCGTACCTCCATCACCGGGGTTCACCCCCGACCAATATCCGGATGATGAACGGGTCGACGTCCGCCGGACGCCGCCCGAGTACTCACACCGACTGGCCCTCCGCGCTGGCCGGCTCGGTCGCTACGGGGCCGAGCACCGCTTCTTGCAGGACCTCGGCAATATCGAAGGCGCGCATCCGGCCTTCCTCGTCCGGCTGAATCGCCGGAATGCCGTCCTCGAACATCTGGATGCAGAACGGGCAGTTCGAGAGGAGATTCTGCGCCCCCGTGTTCGTGGCTTCTTCGGTCCGCACGTGGTTCACGCGGCGTTCGCCGATCTCTTCTTGCCACATGTTGCCGCCGCCGGCGCCGCAGCAGAGCCCGTTGCTGCGGTTGCGCTGCATCTCCTGCAACTGCGCGCCGGGCAGGAACTCGATGATCTGGCGTGGCGCGTCGTACACGCCGTTCAGGCGCCCGAGGTAGCACGAGTCGTGGTAGGTCATCATGGCGCCGACCTGGTGGCGGGCCTTCAGGCTGCCGTCCTGCAACGCCGTCGCCAGGAACTCGGTGTGGTGCAGCACCTCGAAGTGCCCGTCGAACTGCGGGTACTCGTTCTTGAACGTGTTGAAGCAGTGCGGGCAGTTCGTGATGACCCGCTGCACGTTCTTCGACTTGAACGTCTCGATGAGCTGCATCGCGAGGATCTGGTAGAGGTACTCGTTGCCAAGGCGCCGGGCCGGATCGCCGTTGCAGGTCTCTTCCTGACCCAGGACCCCGAACGTCTTGCCGGATTCGCGCAGCAGCCGGAAGACCGCCTGCGTGATCGGCAGGTTGCGCTCCACGAGCGACCCTGCGCAGCCGACCCAGTAGAGGTACTCCTGCGTGCCATCGAAGATCGGCACGTCCCCGAGGCCTTCCATCCACGTGGTTCGCTCGAGCGAGGTCCCGCGCCAGGGGTGCCCGCGGACCTCCATGTTCTCGAGGGCCTGCTGGGCGCTTGCTGGGATGCGCGCCTCGTCCATGACGAGGTACCGGCGCATGTCCACGATCGTGGGGACGTGCTCGATCATCACGGGGCATTCCTGTACGCAGGCGCCACACGTGCGACAGGCCCAGAGCGTCTCGTCGTGGATGACCTCCCCGACCATCGCCACCGGCGAAACCGACCGCTGGTCGCCTCCCTCGTGGCCGACGCGCTGCAAGTCCGGACCGACCGTCGCGAGGTGGCTCTTCAGGTCCTGGATGAGGTGCATCGGAGAAAGGGGCTGACCCGCGAGGTTGGCTGGGCAGACGTTGGTGCAGCGTCCGCAGCGCACACACGCGTCCAGCTCGAACAGCTGCTTCCAGGTGAAGTCCTGGATCTGCCCGACGCCGAAGACCTCGCGCTCCTCGATGTTCTCGATCGGGGCGAGGCGACCGGGCAGATCCGTGCGGAGCAGGTACGCGTTGATCGGCGCGAAGAAGATGTGGTCGAGCTTCGTGAAAACGATGAGCCCGAGCCAGCTGAACGCCGCAGCCACGTGGATCCACCAGGACCAGGTGTGACCGGTGAGGTACTGGCCTTCTGTGAGGTTGAAGATCGACAGGAACTCAGCGATCGGCCACGAGACGAACGACCAGCGAGCCCAATCGGGGTGCTGATCGAGCTCGGTGACGGTGATGCGCAGCGCCTCGACGGCAAACCCAGTGGCGAGGACGAGTCCGAGGCCCCAGATGATGAGGTGGTCCTCGAGACGCTCATCCCAGCGGATGCGGTGGTACTCGTCGAAGTAGCGCCGGTACAGCGCCATGCCGACGCCGATGAGGCCGATCAGGCCGAAGAGGTCACCGTAGAAGGAGAAGAAGAGGTAATAGTTCCCGCTCAGGAAGTTCAGCGAGAAGTCGTCCTGGACCGCGACCTGCGCCGTGACGAACGTCAGCATCACGATCGACGAGAAGATGCACCAGTGCATGATCCCGGCGTAGCGGTCCCGGCGCAGCTTGTCCTGCCCGAGGCCGAGGCGCGCTGCGTTCTTTAGACGGTGGGGTATGTCCTTGAGCGCGCCGGGGGTGGGCCGGCCGATCATCCAGAGCGAGGCGTGGCGCACGAACCCGTAGGCCAGGAGGCCGACGAGTACCGCCATGAAGACGTACACCGACCACGGCTGGTCGACGTTGAAGAACGACTCGCGGTGCGGGGCGGTTCGCTCCGCCTCCTGCGCCACGATGCCGAGTCCCGCAAGCGCGATCGCCGGCGTCCACCATGCGCCGACCAGTCTGACGTTCGCCGGCCGCTCTCGTCGCGGCGCCGGCAGAGTGTCGCTCACGTTGCGCTCCGCCCCGGATGCAGTGCCGGCACTATGCCGACGCGCCGGTCTTCGTTGCGTGCTTCTCTCGCAACTCGTTCTTCAGCACCTTCCCCAGGTGGTTGCGGGGCAGGTCATCGACCCACTCGTAGATGGCCGGCGCCTTGTACGACGCCAGCCGCGTCTTCACGTAGGTCGTCAGGTCTTCGTCGCTGGCTGTGGCTCCCGAGACCGGGATCATGACCGCCTTCACGATCTCGCCCCAGTCCGCATCCGGCACGCCGATCACCGCTGCCTCGGCAACCGCCGGGTGCGCCTCAAGCACCTGCTCGATTTCCGCCGGCGCGATGTTCTCGCCGCCACGGATGATCATGTCCTTGATGCGACCGGTGATGAAGAGGTAGCCGTCGTCGTCGAGCTTGCCGACGTCACCGGTGTGGAGCCATCCCTCGACGATCGCGGAGCCGGTAGCCTCCTCCTGCTTCCGGTAACCGCGCATCACGCGGTCGCCACGGACGCAGATCTCGCCCTCCTCGCCGACCGGCAGCAGGCGGCCGTCCGGCGACATGATGCCGATCTCGATGTCGGGCATCGGCTTACCGACCGAGCGCAGACGCTCGAGTTTCTTCTCGTTCTCCTCGGGGGTGCCGTCCAGCCGGTGGTCCTCCGGGCCGAGGAAGCTGATCGAGCCGGTGGCCTCGGTCTGCCCGAAGGCGTTCATCAAGTCCACCGTGGGGAAGACGTCGACGGCGCGCCGGACGACCTCGTACGGCATCGGTGCTGCGCCGTACGTGATCGCCCGCAGCGAGCTGATGTCGTACTTGTCGAAGTCGTCGACCTCCATGATGCGCTTCAGCATCGTCGGGACAACGAAGGCGTGAGTCACGCGCTCGCTCTCGACCATCTGCAGCCACGCGGCCGGGTCGAAGGCGGGCAGGATCGCGAGGCGGCGGCCCGAGAAGACCGCGCTCGCCATCGGCGAGGCGCCCGCGATGTGGAAGAACGGTACAGAGGCGAGGATGACTTCCTGCTCGCTCGTCGGGTCCGGCGGGTTCTGCGTGTTGACAACGAGGGCGGTCAGCGCGCGGTAGGACAGCTCGACGCCCTTCGGCATTGCCGTGGTGCCCGAGGTGTAGATAAGGAGAGACGCGTCGTCCTCCTCGATCTCCGTGAAGACGGGGATGTCCTCGCCCGCCTCGACGAGCCCCTCGAACGTCTCGTGGCCCGCGACCTCGAAGCCGAGCGTGAACACGTGGTCCACGGTAAGCGTCGAGCGGATCTCCTCCAGGAGCGGGTAGTAGCGCTCCGAGATGAAGAGCACGTTCACGTCCGCGGTGTTGATCATGTAGGTCAACTCCTCGGGCTTCGCCCGAAAGTTGAGGGGCACGAACGTCGCGCCGAGGGCAGCCGTCGCGTAGTACACGGCAACGAACTTCGCGGAGTTCACCGCCATCACGCCGACGTTCTTGCCCTTCGCAACGCCGCGAGCCTGCAGCGACTGCGCAAGCCGGTTGACCTGGGACTGCAGGTCGGCGTAGGTGACGCGCTCGTCGGGGTCGACGAGGGCAACCCGATCCGGAACGATCGCTGCCGACATGGTCAGGAAGTCTGCGGTGTTCATCCTGCACTACCCCCTCTGTGCGCCCATTGTGGGCGGCGCGGCCTCACTCCTCCGGCCAAACGCGCAACCCGCCCCCTCGGCGGATCCGGTCTCGAACCGCAACTGGTCGAGACCTTCGTCCTCCAGTGCCCGCCGGTGATGTCCCGCATCCACCGGAGTGTGCACCCGACGACCGGCCCGGGCTCGCCGTTCTCGGCAAGGTCTGGGCGATGTCACCCGGGGCTGTGGCACCCGGATGGTTGAAGTCGATCGGAACTCAAGAACGACCGACCGTCTTCGAGCCTCACTACGAACAGGCGAACGCGGGATCTCCCTCCGGGCGTTCCGGCAATGTAGACACCCGCCGGCGCGACCCACCGATCGCCGCCCCGTTCCGGCAGGACGCCACAGGCACGCACCTCCCCGACCCAGAGCGGTTCGCACTATAAACAAGACGCTCCGAGAGCGCTAGGCACGCGCTAATTGACGCGCTCAACGTCCGTGATGTACGTCGCGTCCCATCTGCAACACGCCCTCGATCCCGGTCGCTCCTATGTTCGCTTATTCGCCTATTCCCCCGGCGTCGCAAGAAGCGCCGGGTCGCGACCGATGACCTCGACGAACACGTGCTGCTGACCGTCCTCGAGTGTATGGAACTCCACGACGAACGTGCGCAGCGGCTCGAGGCCGTCCGGCCCGGCGGTGAGCGCGTCCCCGGTCATCGCCCATGTCCCATCGCTGCAGGGGTCCACGTAGATGCCGGGGTTACCGAGGGGGTTCGCCGCGCTGCCTCGCGGATCGTCCGGTAGCCACTCCACGTGGCATTCGTTCCCCTTTACCCTGCCGTCGACCGCTCGCACGCGGCCATCAGGCAGCCCCACGAGGTAGAAGTCGAGCTCCTCGAATGCCTTCACCTCACCGATCGCGAGGTCGGTCACCGGGCCGGCGTCGAAGTTGATCACGTGGATCTCGGGGTTGGCGACAAGCGAGCCCCAGAACACTGCGCCGATGCTCACGATCGCGACCACGATGAGCGCGATCGGCGTCAACGCCTCGAGGTCGAGCGGTACACGCCGAGGCTGCGGTTCCGGACGGTCCAGTTGATCGCGCATCCGCCTGTCCTGCTGAGTCGTTCGCACTAGGTGCTTTCTCCGTGGCTGGCGCTGGCGGCGAGGGCGAGCGCGAGCCGACGCTCGAGCGCAAGTCCATCCTCCAGCGGTATGTCGATTCCGTCGATCACGGCGCGCTTTGCCCCGCGCGTCGCTTCTGGGTCCCGTCCCGCGATTCGCTGCGCCCACGCGCGCGCCGTGGCCTCGAGGTCCGCGCGCGGCACGAGCGCATGCACCAGACCCATCTCGTACGCCTCGGCAGCCGTCACCGGCTCGCCGGTCGTCACCATCCGCAACGCGTCCGACCTTCCGATGTGCCGCGCCACCGTCTGGGTGCCACCCGCCGAGGGGATATAGCCCAGGGTCACCTCCGGCAGCGCGAATCGCGCGTCATCCGAGGCGACGCGCAGGTCGCAGTACATCGACATCTCGAGGCCGGCGCCGTACGCGAACCCGTGAATCGCCGCGATGAGCGGCACATCGAGGCGTGACATGACACCCCAGAGGTCGCGATTCAGCCTCGCGTCCCGCGCCTCGAAGTACGAGGGCGCGGTACCAAACTCGAGGATGTCCGCGCCCGCAGAGAAGGCGCGTTCACCGGCGCCTCGAATCACACACACCCGCACGGTGGGGTCGACGCGCAGCAGTTCGAGCATCGTCCACAGCTCGTCCCGCATCTCGAGGTGAACGGCGTTCAGCCGCTCCGGGCGGTTGAGCGTGAGCCAGAGGACATCGCCCTCGCGATCCGCGAGTACGAACGACACGGGCGGCTCGCGTCTAGAGCCAGTCCGGCTTCTTGATCGGTGACACCTGGTTTCGGTCGTGTGTGCCCTGGATCTCGGCGTTCACCTTCTGGGCGAGGAGGTGCATTGCTGGCGAGGCGGGCGTCATGTCCTCCGAGCGCCAGCGCCGGATCGCCGCCGCGTCCTTGCGGTCCAGCTTCAGCTCCACGACCTCATCGAGGACCGAGTTCATCAGCTGCCAGACTTCCTCGACGCTGAACTCGACCTTCACGATCGCATCCCTTCCGCCGCCGAGACGCGCAGACCTCCACGACGCCGCAGCATCCGTGTCGTGTTCTCGTCGATGTAGGTGCCGATCGACTGGTTCATCACTTCGGCGAACGCGTCGAGCTCCTTGGAGCCGATGTTGCGGTCCCGACGCCAGGTGCGAATCGTCTCCTTCGCCTCCGGCGAGAGGTCGACGTTATCGAGTACCTGCGAGGTCACGAGTGTAAGCACGGCGTGGACCTCGTCCACGTTGAGCACGACGTTCACTGGTGCGTCCCCCGATCAGTCTCTGCTTGAGACTCATTGTCCACGATGCCGCCGAGATGCGCTCGCTGCAACGACGCTGGCTGGCCTCCGCTACGGCGCTAGCGCCCGGTGAAGTTGGGAGGACGGCGCTCGGCGAACGCCCGCACGCCTTCCTCGCGATCCGCGGTGGTCTGGAGGAGCACGGTGAGATCGAGTTCGTAGCGCAGCGCCTGCTCCAACGTCAGCTCGAGGCCGCGGTGCACCGCCTCCTTGCCGAGCCGCGTCGCGATCGGACCTCGCGAGGCTATGACCTGCGCGATTCCCTGCGCCGCTCCGAGGACCCCCGCGTCCGGAACTACCCGACTCACCAGCCCGATGCGCCTCGCCTCGGCGGCGTCGATGACATCTCCGGTCAGCAACAGGCGCAGCGCCTGCGCACGGCCCACGGCACGAGGCAGTCGCTGCGTGCCCCCGGCGAACGGCAGGCGCCCGCCCTCGGTCTCTGGCAGCGCGAAGCTCGCGCTCTCGCCACACACCCGGATATCGGCCGCGAGCGCCAACTCGAAGCCCGCGGAGTGCGCACGCCCGACCACGGCCGCGACGACCGGCATCGGCAGCGCCGCGATCCCGTCGACGGCCGCAGCGGCGGCATTGATCGCGCCGGGGTCGCCAAGCACCTCGGGCGCCCACGCGTGCGCGAGGTCCGCACCCGTCGAAGCGAGCACGACAGCGCGCACCTCCTCGACGCGCGCGGTGAGTTCAGCCGCGACCCCCGCGAGCGCATCGACAGACGCACGATCGGGGGCACCGCCGGGAAAGTGGACCGTCAGCGTCGCGACGCCCGCCTCGATGCTGATGGCCGTGATCGCCACGATTCGACCTCGATCCTCGCCGTTGCTCTCGTGGCAGGGTACCCCGCCCGGGAGCAGCTGAGCAGATGGCAGCACTGGACCGCTTCGGCGGCCCCTGCGAGCATGCCTTTATGGACCTCGAACTTGCCGGCCGTTCAGTAGTCATCACGGGAGCGAGCCGCGGCATCGGCCTCGCGATCGCGAAGGCGTTCGCCGCCGAAGGCGCGCACCTCACGCTGTGCGCGCGCGGCGAGGACTCGCTGCGCGCGGCGGCGGCCGCCATCGTGGCGCTGGGCGCGGAGGTCGAGACGGTCGCGGCCGATGTCACCGATGAGGCTGGCCGCCAGCGCCTGATCGAGCGTGCGGCGGCCAGGTTCGGTGGCATCGACGTGCTCGTCAACAACGCCGGCGCCGCCGTACGGGACGGCAACACGGAGGAGCGCTGGCGTTCCTCGTTCGAGATCAACGTGCTCGCCGCCGTCCGGCTGATGGAACTCGCTGTGCCGCACCTGGAGCGCGCGGCCGGAGGTGAGGGCGCCGTCGTGAACGTGTCCTCGATCTACGGCCGCGAGTCCGGGGGGCCGCCCCAGTACAACGCCACGAAGTCGGCGCAGATTGCGATGTCGAAGGCGTTCGCCCTCGAGTGGGCGCAGTCGGGCGTGCGCGTGAACAACGTCGCGCCGGGCTCGATCGCGTTCGAAGGCGGATCGTGGGGCCGCCGGCTCGTCGAGGACCCCGAGGGGATGGCGGTGTTCATCGCGCAGAACATCGCCGCCGGCCGCTTCGGTACGCCCGAGGAGGTCGCGCAGGTGGTGGTCTTCCTCGCGTCCCCGCGTGCCTCCTGGGTCCGAGGCGCTACCATCAACGTCGACGGCGGCCAGTCCCGCTCCAACATCTGACGATCGAGTGACAGTCGAGCCGCGAGCCGGTTCTGCGAACGTGCTCTAGAGGGAAGAACCGATGCGATTCACCCGTGCCGACCTGCCCGGCCTCGCGATCGCGGCGCTCGCTCCGCCCGCGCTGTTCGTCCTGTTCCTCGCCTCCTTCGACGTGTGGGAGCACCACGGGACGCCGCTGCTCGGTGCGATGTCGGCAAACATCGCGATCGGGGGCGGACTCGCGGCGGCGTTCTCGCGGTTCATCCGCAACTGGGACATCCCGCTGGCCCTCCTCGCAGTGCTGCTCGCAGCCGTGGCGGGAGTCATCTGGGCGCAGCAGTCCGGGAACGACGGCACGGCACTCGCCACGATCCTGAAGTGGGTCGGCGTGATCGCCTTCCTACTGCTGAACGTCGCCGTGCTCCTGCAGATCCTCAACAACGCCATCCTGCCGATGCTCGACCGCCGCGACGCCCGCAGGAAGGCCGAGCAGGCGGCCGCCGCCGAGTAGTGAGTGCCGATGGGTAGCCACCTCACCCGTGACCGGCTGGCGGCGCTCGATCTCGCCGCCGCATGGATGGGTGAGCGCTACTTCCGCACCTTCCGCCTCGCCGAGGACGACCCCGCACCCTTCGACGCCATCCTCCGCCAGCGCGACCGCCGTGTCGGCGTCACGATCGGCACGCTGTGGGACGAGGACGCTCCCCCGCTCGAGGGTGTGAGCCAGCTCGAGGAGCTCGTCTCGGAGGACGTCGAGGACGATCGCGGTTATGTCCTCTGGGTGCCGCCGGGCGCGACACTGCCAACCGACGAGCCGTACAGCTCCGACTTCCGCGTAAGAGTGGCACATGGCGTCGCGGGCCTCGACCCGGCAGAGCGGCGCGAGATTCGCCTCCCGGCGACGCTGCGCCTCGCGAAGATCGACGCCGCGGGCGCATACATCTCCGTAACCGGCGGGCTGTCCTCGCAGTGGACGGTCCTCTCGACCGCCGTGCAGGGCGCGTTTCACCTCGACTCTCGCGAGATCCACCGCCTCCCGACCGAGCCCGCCGAGCTCGAGATCATCATGTCGCGGGTGAAGGACCGCGCGGCGTTGCTCGAGCCGCAGGAGGTCACCGACATCCAGGTGCACGACTACTGGCTGGTGTCTCGGCTCCCGGGTGATTCGCCGGCGGGGCTGACGGTCATCGGCGCCCCTCCCTCGCACGACGCACAGGACGGCACGGTCGTGCGCCGCACGCTGCGCGCCGCCGCGCGACGCGCCACCGAGCAGCGCGTCGCGGCCGGCGACAGCGTCGAGTTCAGCGTGCTCGTGATCCTCGGCGCGCTGGGCCGTATCGAGGACGAGTTGGCGACCTCGGCCCTGCGCGGCATGGCGCTGACCGCGTATGCCAACATTGATCTCATCACGCTGATCGCCGATGGCCGCGGGCGGCAGATCCTGCAGCCGCGGCAGCTCCCCTGGGAACGCTGAGACCGATGGAGAATCCGACCGGCGCGATTCGCGTCCGCCCCGCGAACCCCGACGACCTCGTGCAGGTGCGCCTGCTCGTGACGCGCACGCTGCTCGAGTCCGGCTACGACCCGCCGACTGGCGACCGCGACCCCGATCTCGACGACCCCGGTTACTACGAGGCGCCTGGTCGCAGCCTCTGGGTGGCGTACGACGAGCAGCAGCGCGTCGTCGGCTGCGTGGCCATCGACCGAGGCGATCAGGGCACGGCGGTGGTGCGCCGCCTCGCGGGTGCCAGCATGTACGCCTTGCTCAACGCGAGCGTGCGGTACGCCCGCGGCCAGCGCTACCGCATGCTGGAGACCGTGCTGCCTCCGGGCATGGATCGCGTCAAGACCGCCCTCGAGGCCGAGGGCTTCGCCGCGACTACCACGGGCTCACTGCTCTACCGGCGCGACCTGGCTGCGGAGTAGGACAGCGCTGCTCCTCAGCAGTCGGCGCGCCCGGCTCGTCTTGACTACCCCAGCGGGCAGACGAGGTGGATGTCGTCGGGCTCCTTCGCGTAGAGCGCCGGATGCACCGGGTCCGCCAGCACACAGCCGCGACTGAGGTAGAACCCAACGGCGGAGCCGGTCGGCGTCGCCGAGACGTACATCGACCTGGCGCCTGCGTCGACCGCCACACCGACGGCGGCGGCCCAGAGCGCCGAAGCGACCCCTCGACGCCGGGCCGGCCTGCTCACGTGGAGGAACGCCAACCACGCAAGGGGTGGCTTGAACGCGGGATCGACCACCGCCAGTCCGAGGAAGCGATCGCTGTCGAAGGCGCCGAACAGCGCCGCACCGGCAGCAACGAGCGGTCGGTTCTCGTCGACGAGGACGGCCACGCTGTGCGGCCCGTCCCCCTCAGGGTCCCACGGGGGAATGTCAGGCATGGACACCGGCCGCTCCGTGAGGCGGCCGTCGATGACTGTGTACTCGACTTCGACGTGCTCGGAGCGATCGATCCTCGCGATGAGACCGATGTCCTCGATGCCCAGTCTCCGCACTTCGCAGGCCTGCGGCACGGAACCTCCTGTGGCACTCCTCCACGTTCCGGCCGGGTGCCGCGTCTACCGCGCCCGCCGCGTGCTCACGTTGCCATGGTCATCCACTGCGATGAGGTAGCGCTTCTCGCCGCCGAGGACGGCGAGCAGCAGCCAGATGAACCACCACGCGCCGATGGTGAACACGCCAACGAGGAAGTGCAGCAGGTGGTTCACGCGGCGGCCGTGGACGATGACCGCGAGCGTGTCGGTCTGCGACTCGATGCGTGCGCCACGAACCACCTCCGCCTGCACGACGGCCTGGAGGCGCTGCCGGCGTTCCTCGAGAGGGAGACTCTGGGTCATCGCGACGTCCTGTCCGGCGAAGCGCCTGCTGGGTGCTCGCTGCCGTCCGCTTCCGCCTTGACGACGTAGGTGCTCGCGAGCTTGTCGTGCCACGTCTGGCGTCGAGTGTCCCACAACGGCCACAGGTAGTTGAGGTAGAGCGGCGTCATCCCGAGGAGCAGCGCCAGCTCTGGCGGGAGAGCGACCGCGAATACGACCGCCAGCATCCCCGAGACGACGCCGGCAAGCATCGGAGCAACGGTCCGCGCGAAACCCCGTCCCGCCCCGGGCGCTGCACCTCGATCGTTCACGATGCGGAGGCCAAGGAGCCGCTTGCCGGGAGACCAGCCGAGGGAGTTCCACACCCAGTAGAAGCCCACCTGGAACACGACCCCGATGAGGTACGTCCCGGAGGCGGCATCGTTGAAGTCTGGGCTGTTGGGGTCGGGCGCCTCCATGCTGCCGCCGAAGACGCCGGCGATGATGACGAGCCCGACGAAGATCGTCAGCAGGTCGAGGACGTAGGCGGCCACCCGGCTGCGCATGTCGCCGAGCGGACGCTCGCGGCCCGCGATACGCAGCACGCCGGGCGCCGCGAGCACGACCGGATCCACCTCGGCGGCAGGACGTCGCAGACCGCGGCTGCGCCCGACGTCCGGAGCGGGAGCCGGCTCTGGGTCGGCTCGCCGGCCCTCCCAGCGCGTGCCGGGATGACCAAGCGGGGCTGGCTCGCCGCCCCTGCGCTCCCCGTTCGGCTCGCCTCCGAGCGAAGCCACTATCCGTGCGCGACGATGGCGCCGTCGATGACGAACACCTCCGAGTCGACGAAACCGGCGTCTTCGGACGCCAGGTACACGACCGCGCCTTGCACGTCCTCGGGCTTCCCCAGGCGGCGCAGCGGGATGTAGCGCTCGAGGACGGCGCGAAGTTCCTCATCGTTCTGGACGCCCGGCACGTCGTCGAAGAAGCCGAGGCCGATCGCGTTCACGGTGACGCCGCTGCGCCCCCACTCGAGGCCGAGCGACTTCGTCAGGCCGAGAACGGCGCCCTGCGACGCGCCGAAGAGCGCCGCGTTGGGCACGCCGCGGTCGTGCAGGATCGAGACGACGTTGATGATGCGGCCGTAGCCCCGGCTGACCATCCGCCGCCCCACCGCCTGGCAGGCGACGAAGCACGAGGTCGCGTTGCGCTCGAGCTCGCTGCGCCACTCCTCAGCCGACGCTTCCAGCACGGGCTTGATGTTCGCCTCGTGCGTCGCATTCACGAGGATGTCGATCGGCGCGATGTCGCGCTCGATGGCAGCAACGGCCGCTTCAACGGCTGCGGGGTCGGTGAGGTCGACGCGGGCCGCCTGGCCTTTGCGGCCCATCGACCAAGCCTCGTTGAGGATGGAGTTCGCCTCGGCCTCTTCGGTGGCGTCGTCACGGAGCGTCATCGTCGAGACGTCGGCGCCGGACTCGGCGAGCGCAACGGCCATCGCTCGTGCGAGCGGCCGCGTCGCCCCGGTCACGAGGGCGTGCCGCCCGCTGAGGTCGAAGGGGTTCTTCCCTTCGTTGTCGAACTTCACCCGCACGCGCGGTGCATCGGTCGTCATTATTGCTCGCTTCCTACGCTTGGAGCGGATGTGTCCACGCCGGGCGGACCCTCACCCTCATCCCTCCCCCGCAAGCGGGGGAGGGATCCGATCCACCTGGACTCCAGGGGGAGTGCTCGCGCGCTACCCCTCGGCAACCGGCGCATAGCCGGCTGGTGTTACGCCGCCCGCGATCGCGCCGCCGTCGATCAGCACCGTCTCGCCAGACATGTAGTTCGAGGCGTCGGACGCGAGGTACACCGCCATCGGGCCTACCTCGTAGGTCTGCCCCGTGCGGCCGATGGGCTGCAGCTGGTCACGCTGCGCGCGCTCGGGCGACTCGAAGTGCGGGATCAGGCCGGGGGCGATGCACGTCGCCTGGATGTTGTCTCGCGCGTAAGTCATCGCCAGGGTCTTCGTCAGCTGGATCACGCCCCCCTTCGAGATCGAGTACATGAACTCGCCGCGACGTGCGCGCATTCCCCAGCCCGAGGTGACCATGATGATCTTGCCGCCGCCGTTGTCGAGGTAGTGCGGCACGATGGCGCGGGAGCAGAAGAACGCCGACGACAGGTTGGTGTTGATCCCGAGGTGCCAGTCCTCGTCGGTCAGTTCCGGGAGCGTCTTGCCGCGGCCGGCGCCGCCGCCACCGGCGTTGTTGACGAGGATGTTGATGCGGCCGAACTCGGCGATGGCCTGCTCGATCATGCTGTTGACCTGCGTCGAATCGGTGACGTCGCACTGGATGGTGAGGGCGCGACGGCCCTTCCCCTCGACGATGCGCTTCGTCTCCTCGAGCGGCTCGGGGCGGCGACCGCTGACCACGATGTCCGCGCCGGCGTCGGCGAAGGCCAAGGCCATCGCCTGACCGAGGCCGGTGCCGCCGCCGGTGACGATGGCGGTCTTCCCGCTCAGATTGAACTTGTCCAGGATCACGACCGTCTCCGCTCCGCTCGTCTCGAGGTGCCGTTCGGCTCGAGGCGCTACGACCTCGGGCCTTCCGGCCAGTTCTCTTGCTGCCAGGCGCGGCGCGCCTCCGGGTTGTTGAAACGGCCGTCGCGCCACTCGAGGGCGGCCTTCAGGCCCTGCTCGCGGTTGCGGCTGCGCCAGTCCTCCATCGCAGGCGAGGTGTGCATCCGCGCGTCCATCTCCGCCGCGAGCCGCTGCATCGTACGCGCGCCCATCAATTCGAGCGCGAGGTTCACCGAGCGCTTGTTCCCGGCCAGCAGGTCCGGGTGGATCATCGCCATCCGGTCGGCCAGTTCCTCGACGCGCTCCTCGAGCTGGTCGAGGGGCACGGCGTCCCAGACGAGACCGATCTCCTTCGCCTGCTTGCCGCTGATCAGGTCGCCGGTGAGCAGCATGTACTTCGCCCACTGCGGACCTACGTGGTACGTCCACATGTGCGCGGGCGGACCGCCCATCGCGCGCACCGGCGGGAAGCCGATCTGCATGTCCTCCTGCGCGACCACGATGTCGCAGAGGAACACGAGGTCCGTCCCTCCCGCGATGCAGTAGCCGTGCAACTGACCGATGACCGGCTTGTGCATGTCGAAGATGGTCATGCGGTCGCGCTGCGCGCCCTCCATGCGGAAGACGTCGTCGTCGAACGCCTGGGTGTGGCGGTAGACCTCCGCGTACTGGTCGCGCTCGTCGACCGACTCACCCTCGAGGCGCCGCTCGGGAGTGAGGTCATAGCCCGCGGAGAACGCCCGGCCCGCACCCTTGAGGATCACGCAGTGGACGCGGTTGTCCTCGTCGGCGTCCCGGAGGGCGGTCGCGAGCTCGGATTGCAGCTTGCGAGACAGCGCGTTCAGCTTCTCCGGGCGGTTGAGGGTGATGCGCGCCCGTCCCCGCTCCTTCTCGACGAGGATCGTCTCGTACTCGGTGGTGACGGCCACGGTGGTGCCCCCTTCCGGCGCGCCGCTGATCGAGGGCGCGCCCGCCGCTCTCCTGCGCTACAGGTGCTGGGCGAGACCTCCGTCCACCTTCAGCACCTGGCCGGTCACGTAGCCCGTCCCGCTGCCCGCGAGATACACCGCGAGCGGCGCGACCTCCTCGGCGGTGCCAGCGCGCTTCATGATCGTGAAGCGCACGGCGCGGCCCGCGTTCTCGTCCGCAGGATCGAGGCGGTCCGTCATCCAGTCCATCCACCCGAGCGCGATCCCGTTCACCGTGACGCCGATCGCGCCGAACTCCTGCGAAAGCGAACGCACGAGGCTCTGCGTGGCGGCGTGGGCGGCGGCGTACGCGGCGGTGTTCGGCAGTCCGCGCTCGCCGAGCAGGCTGCTCACGAGGACGATGCGGCCGCCCTCACCCTGCCGCCGCATCTCCTCGGAGGCCGAGCGCGTGACGAAGAAGTGCGCGTTGAAGTTCTGCTGGAACACTTGCTGCAGCTCGGCGTCGCTCGTCTTCGCGATCGGCTTCCCGAGGAAGGCGTCCGTCGCGCACACGGCGATGTCGACGCTGCCCATCTCCTTCGCGATCTGGCGCGTCGTCACCTGCACGTTCTTGCCGAGCGTCACATCCATGACGTAGACGGCCGACTTCCGTCCTGCCGCCTCGATCTCCCGCTGGAGCCGCTTCGCGGCCATCACGCCCTCGTCGGGACGGGGTACGGCGAGCGCGACATCGGCGCCGGCCTCGGCGTAGGCGCGCGCGATGGCAGCGCCCGCGGGGTTATCCGCACCGACGACGAGTGCGCGCTTCCCGGTCAGTTCGAAGTGCTCGGGGATCTGGGTTGCGTCGGGCATCGGCGGCGCTCCCTACAGCTCGTGCGTCGGGGCGAAGGCGACGGGCGCGAGGCCGCCCGCGAGTCCGCCGCCGTCGATGATGAACGCCTCGCCGGTCACGTAGCGCGAGGCGTCCGAGGCAAGGTAGACCGCCAGCGGCCCCAGTTCCCACCACTCGCCGAGGCGGCGCACCGGCACGAACTGGCCCCGGTTCATCCTGATCTGGCGCTCCTCTTCGTCCTTCGGAGGTCGCTGCGAGATGTAGCCGGGCACGATGCAGTTCACGCGGATGTTCTGTTTCCAGAGCATCGTCGCTTCGGACTTGGTCAACGAGATGACGCCGCCCTTGGCCGTGGGATACGCGAACTGCTGGTTGCCGCGCAGCGCGGTGCCGGAGGCGACGTTCACGATGACGCCGCCCTCGCCGCGCTCGACCATCGCGCGGGACGCAGCGCGTCCGCTGTAAAACGCGGACTTGAGGTTCGTCGCGAGCACCTGCTCGAAGGCGTCGTCCGGGTAGTCCCAGAACTCCGCCTGCACGCCGCCTCCGCCGCCGGCGTTGGCGATCATGATGTCGATCTTCCCGTACTCCTTGACGCAGGCCGCCACGAGTGCGTCGACCTGCTTCGAGTCGGTGACGTCGGTCGGCACGGGGATGGCGCGCCCGCCTGTCTCGCGGATCTCCGCGACGGTCTCCTCGATCTGGTCGGGCGTGCGGGCGGCGCAGACGAGCTCGGCGCCGGCGGCGGCGAGGGCTTTCGCCATCGCCTTGCCGAGGCCTCGACCGGAGCCGGTGACGACGGCTGTGCGGCCATCGAGTCGGAGCGTTTCGAGGACCATCGGCCGGCCTCCTGCGGGCTGCGCTCGTTGCGAGGCGCCTCGCGCGCCCCGGCGGGACCTCCCCGCGCTAGAGCGCGTCGGTGAGGGAGGCGCCGATGACCACGAGGCCGAGCGCGATTCTATACCAGACGAACGGCCGCAACGTGTTCGTCACGAGGAAGGCCAGGAGCCCTCGAATCACCAGCCAGCCAACGGTCGCTGCGACCAGTCCACCGAGCAGCATCGGTCCCCACGCCACAGCCTCGTCGCTCCGCGCCGTGTCGGAGAGCGTGAGGATGGCCGCCCCGACGATCGCCGGGCTCGACAACAGGAAAGAGAAGCGCGCCGCGGAGGGCCGGTCGAAGCCCAGTCCGCGCGCCGTGGCAATCGTGATCCCAGAGCGGGAGACGCCCGGCACGAGGGCGATCGCCTGCGCGACCCCCACCACGAGCGCGACGGGGGCGGTTACGTCGTTGAACACACGCTCTTTGCCGCCGCGTTCGTCGAGATAGCCGATGACCAGCGCAAACACGATCAGCATCGCCCCGACGAACGCTGGCTCCCGCAGGTTCGCCTCGATGGCGTCGCGGAAGAACAACCCAACGAGGACCGCCGGCATCGTGCCGACCGCAATGAACAACCCGAGGCGGGACCGCGGTCCCCAGCGTCGAACCTCGAGCCGGTGACGCGCGAGGTCCCCGAGGCCGTCGCGGACGATCTCGACCCAGTCTCGCCAGAAATACGTGAGCACCGCCGCCGTCGTGCCGAGGTGAAGACCGACGTCGAACGTGAGCGACGAAACGTCATCGCCGATGACGGCCGGCGCCAGCACGAGGTGGCCGGAGGAGGAGATGGGCAAGAACTCGGTCAGCGCCTGGACCAGGCCCAGGAGCACGGCCTGGAGGTACTCGCTCGCCGAATCCATCGCGCAGAGGCTAGTGCGGCCTCGGACTACGCGCGCTTAGAAGATGTTAACGATCGGCGGCCCCCGCGACGAAGTCGGGCGCTACCCCCGTGACCGTGCCGCAGCCGCCCGCGCCGCGAGTCGGCGCCGATCCTTCCGTTCGACCTCCGGGAAGCCGGACTCGGCTGCCCAGAGCACGCCGAAGATCGGCGCGACGTCGATGTAGAAGCGCGCGCGGCGCAGCGCGTCGCCGTCGACGGCGCCACCGTCCGCCTGGTAGGCGGCGAGCACCGCCTCGAGGAAGCGCCACGGGTAGTTGTTGAGCAGCCCCGCGAAGTCGAGCGCGGGGTCGCCGATCATCGCGTCGGCCCAGTCGATGATGCCCTCGAGCGAGCCATCCTCGGAGGCGTAGATGTGCTCGCCTGATATGTCCGCGTGAATGAGGAGGCGCGCCGCCTCCGAGGTCCCGCCGGCATCGAGGAACTCGCGAACGCGACTGTCGAGCCAGGCGGCGCTGACCGGAGGCAGCTTCGCCTTGGCCTGGTCGATCAGCGGCTCGTAATGCCCTGTCCACATCTCCCGGTCCGTGACGCCGAGCGCGCGCGCCTGTTCGAGCGGGAACGCGTGCAGGCGTGAGAGAGCCCGCCCCAGGCCATCGGCGAGACGGGACGACGCCTGGCGGCCTCGTGGCGCACGCTTGACCTGCTTGCCAAGCACAACCCGCTGAATCGAGGCGAGCAACTCGCCGTCGTCGGCTCGGAGCAGCCGCGCGTCGCGCGGAACGGGGATGCCCCACGCCTCGAGGGCGGGGAGCAGCGGCGCCTCGCGCTCGAGATCTGCGACGGCCCAGGAGGAACCGGGCTTCGGGACACGGACGGCCCACGGATCGTTGCTGGCGTCGAGCACGCGGTACGCGAGGATGGCCCAGCCCTCGCCGAGGGGCATCGCACGTTCGACCTCAGCGCCCGGCAATGCCTCGATGACGGCCGCCTGCACGTCGGGCGACAGCCGCGCGGACGCGCCCGGCTGAATACCGATGCGGGTTCTGCGCGGGACCGGGGGTGAGGGAGTCGGCGTCACACTCCGTCGACTCCCCCGGGATTCAGGCGACCGCGGCGCCTGTGGTCTCGGGCTTGAGCTCGGGACGCGTCGCCTCGAAGGCGGTGATATCGGTCTCGTACTGCATCGTGAGGCCGATGTCGTCGAGGCCGTTGAGCAGGCGGTGCTTCACGAACGGGTCGATCTCGAAGCGACGCTCCCAGCCCGCGCCGGCGCGCACGGTCTGCGATGCGAGGTCGATCTCGATCTCGGCGTGCGGAGTCTCCTCGGCGCGCGCCATCAGCCAGTCGACGTCCTCCTGAGGCAGTTCGATAGTCAGGAGCCCGACCTTGCTGCAGTTGTTCTTGAAGATGTCGGCGAACGTCGGCGCGATGAGCGCCCGCACACCCATGTCCTCGATCGCCCATACGGCGTGCTCGCGGCTCGAACCGCAGCCGAAGTTGGGCCCCGCGAGCAGGATCGGTGCGCCCTGGTAGTCGGGCCGGTTGGTGACGAAGTCCGGGTCCTTCTTCCAGTCGTCGAAGGCGAATGGCCCGTACCCTGAGCGCTCGATGCGCTTCAGGTACTGCTTCGGGATGATCTGGTCGGTGTCGACATCGGCGCGGTTCAGCGGGATCGCGTTGCCGCGAACATTGCTCACAGGGTTCATCTATCCAACCTTCCGCTTAGCGCGCCGCTCCTCGAGCCAGCGATTGAGCGAGCGCTCACTCTCGCCGGAACCCCAGCCGACCAGCAGATGTCCGACCTCGACGCCGTCGTCGATGTCGTCCCACCAGATCGCTTCTCCGTCGTCTTCGAGACGCCACCGCTGTCGTTCGGCCGGCGACGCGTGAACGAGGCGTGGGAACCACGACAGGGGTGTCGAGAGGACGCGACCGTCATGGAGCGTTACTACGAGCGAATCGCCAGTGAACTCGACGTTTGTGGCGCGAGCCTCGTCGAGCGCCTGCGTGCGCGCGATTCGCGACTGCTCGTCAGGAGAAGAGGTCATTCCAACTCTCCAGCAACACGTCTCGCTGTTCGGCGATCAGTGCCTCGACTTGATCTAATTCTCGCCTTGAGAAGCCGCTGCTTCTTGCTACCGAGATTGGCTCCAACCACACCTTCGCTCTCGCATTATCGCGCTGAACGTGTACGTGCGGAGGTTCCCCCCGATCGTTGACGCGGAACTGCACGCGATACGGCCCGAAGCGGAACGTTGGAGCCAACGGCCTACGTCCGGTGGCTCGACTTGCTCGCGCGTTCGTTCAACCAGCGCTGGAGTGAGCGTTGGCTCTCGCCTGACTTCCGTCCCCAGCAGGTGCTGCACCTTGATGTCCTCGTCGAGGTCTGGCCAGTGGATCCCGGTTCCGTACCGGTCAGACGGTGATTCGAGCGCTCAGCCACAGTCCCGTAACTGAGCCGGGGAAACCAAACGATTGGCACGGTCAGCATGCGTCCGTCGATGAGCTCGATGGCGAGTGCGTCGTCCGAGACACGCACGACCATCGCTACCGCATCCTCGCTTGCGCGGATCGCATCGCCTGCCACGCCTCGCTACTTCCACTCCCTGATGTCCACGAAGTGGCCGGCGATGGCGGCGGCTGCGGCCATCTCCGGGCTCACGAGGTGGGTCCGACCGCCGGCGCCCTGGCGGCCTTCGAAGTTGCGGTTGCTCGTCGAGGCGCAGCGCTCGCCGGGCAGCAGGATGTCCGGGTTCATGCCGAGGCACATCGAGCAGCCCGCGTCGCGCCACTCGAAGCCAGCGTCGAGGAAGACCTTGTCGAGACCTTCGCTCTCCGCCTGAATCTTCACGAGGCCGGACCCAGGCACCACCATCGCCCGGATGTTCGACGCGACCTTGCGGCCCTCGACGATCTTGGCGGCCGCGCGGAGGTCCTCGATGCGCGAGTTGGTGCATGAGCCGAGGAAGACCCGGTCCAGCGGGATCTCCTGGATCGGTGTGCCTGCCTTCAGGTCCATGTAGACGAGCGCGCGCTCAGCCGTCTCGCGCTTTTGCGGGGTCTCGAAGGAGGCGGGGTCCGGCACCGCGGCCGTGACCGAGACGCTTTGCGCGGGGTTCGTGCCCCACGTGACCGTCGGCGCGATGTCCTCGCCGCGGAGCACGACCTCGGTGTCGAACCGCGCGCCCTCGTCCGTGACCAGCTTGCGCCACTCCTCGACGGCGCGGTCCCACTCCTCGCCCTGGGGTGCGAAGCGGCGGCCCTTCATGTACTCGAAGGTGATGTCGTCCGGTGCGATCAGGCCGGCCCGTGCGCCACCCTCGATCGACATGTTGCAGATGGTCATCCGGCCTTCCATCGAGAGGCTGCGGATGACGTCGCCGCGGTACTCGATCACGTGGCCCACGCCACCGTCGACGCCGATCTTCTGGATGATCGCGAGGATTACGTCCTTCGCCGTGACGCCGGGCATCAGCGAGCCCGTGACCTCAACCGACATCGTCTTCGGGCGCGACTGCGGCAACGTCTGGGTGGCGAGCACGTGCTCGACTTCAGACGTGCCGATGCCGAACGCCAGCGCGCCGAAGGCGCCGTGCGTCGAGGTGTGGCTGTCGCCGCAGACGATGGTCATCCCCGGCTGCGTGAGGCCCTGCTCCGGCCCGATGACGTGCACGATGCCCTGCCGCACATCCGTGATGTCGAACAGCGGGATGTCGAACGTCTTGGTGTTGTCACGGAGGACGTTGATCTGCTGCTCGGAGAGCGGGTCCGGGTTCGGCTCGTTCCGTGCGATCGTCGGCACGTTGTGGTCGACCGTCGCGAGGGTGAGATCGGGGCGGCGTACCGGGCGCCCGGTCATGCGCAGGCTTTCGAATGCCTGCGGCGACGTCACCTCGTGCACGAGGTGCAGGTCGATGTAGAGGAGGTCGGGCTTGCCCTCCTCACGATGAACGACGTGCTGCTCCCAGATCTTCTCGGAGAGCGTCATCGGGTTGGTCACGGCAGTCCTCCCTCACCCCCGGCCCCTCTCCCCAGAAGCAGGGAGAGGGGAGGAGAGAGACTAGTGCGAGCGGCTGTCTATGGTGTCACGGCCACCTTGGGCGAGGTCGCCGCGCTGTGGATGTAGCGGTTCAACGCGTGCACATACGCGCGGGCGCTGGCCACGAGGATGTCCGTGTCCGAGGCGCGGCCGAGGAACGTTGCCCCGTCCGCCTCGATACGGATCGAGACCTCGCCCTGCGCGTCGATGCCCTCGGTGACCGACTTCACGCTGAACTCGGTCAGCCGGTAGGCCACGCCGGTGACGCGGTTGATCGCCTTGTAGATCGCGTCGACGGGGCCTGAGCCGATCGCCGCGTCCTCCTGGGGCTCCCCGTCTGGCCCGATGAGGCGCACGGTCGCCGTCGGCGAGCCGTGGTCGCTCGTCGAGACCTGCACGAGGTCGAGCTTCCAGTGGTCGTCGATCTGCGAGGCGGTTTGCTCGGCGAGGATGGCCATCAGGTCGCGGTCATCGACCTCGTCCTTGCGGTCGGCCAGCTCCTTGAACGCCTCGAACACGCGCTCGAAGTCCTCGGCGCTCACGTGTGCACCCATCTCGTCGAGGCGCGCGCGCAGGCCATGGCGGCCCGAGACCTTGGTCAGCACGATCGTGTCGCCCATCGGCACGCCGACCATGCGCGGGTCCATGATTTCGTACGTCTCGCGCATCTTGAGGACGCCGTCCTGGTGGATGCCCGAGGAGTGGCGGAAGGCGTTCTTGCCGACGACCGCCTTGTTCCACTGCACCGACATGCCGGACAGCCGCTCGACGAGCTTGCTCGTCTGATAGAGCTCGCGCGTGTTCACGTCGGTGTAGACGCCGCCGAGCAGCTCGCCCCGCGTCGCGATCGCCATGATCACCTCCTCGAGGGAGGTGTTGCCCGCGCGCTCGCCGATGCCGTTGATCGTGCCCTCGATCTGGCGCGCGCCGTTCGCGACCCCGGCCAGCGAGTTCGCTGTCGCCATTCCGAGGTCGTTGTGGCAGTGCACCGAGAAGCGCACGTTGTCCGCGCCGGGCACCGTCTCCCGGATCGAGCGGATCAGCGCACCGAACTCCGAGGGCACGGCATAGCCGACGGTGTCCGGGATGTTGATCGTGGTCGCACCTTCCTCGATGGCGGCGGCCACGATCTGGTAGAGGAACTCGACGTCCGAGCGCGAGGCGTCCATCGGCGAGAACTCGACGTCGGAGACGTAGCCCTTCGCGCGCGCGACGCCGTTCCGCGCCATCTCGATGATGTCTTCCTTGTTCTTGCGCAGTTGGTGCGCCAGGTGGATGTCGCTCGAGGAGAGGAAGACGTGGATGCGCGCCGACTCGGCGCCGCGTACGCCCTCCCAGGCAGCGTCGATGTCGGGGTTCACCGCGCGCGCGAGGCCGGCGATGATCGGCCCCTTCACCTCGGACGCGATGAGCTGCACCGATTCGAGGTCGCCCGGTGACGAAGCGGGGAAGCCCGCCTCGATGATGTCGACGTTCAGCCGTCCGAGCTGGCGCGCGATCTCGAGCTTGTCCTCGCGGGTGAAGCCGATGCCGGCGGACTGCTCACCGTCGCGCAGCGTGGTGTCGAAGATGTAGACCTTGTCGCTCATGTCGTTCTCGTCCTTGCGTCGTCTCGTGCCGTCTCCTCGGGGCGGCCCTCCCATCCACCGCTCGGGGCGGCGGCGGAGGGCCGAGGAAGCACGAGGAGTAGCCCGGCCAACGCGAGCAGCGACCGTAGCGACGTCACGCCGGACACAAATCGAGGCCGCTGACCGGCCTCGATTGCGCGCGCGCCGCGGCGGCCGTCCGTGCGTACGGCGACGTTCGAGGTGCTCCGGGCGCGAGCTGCGACGGTCATCGGACGCTGCGTCTCCTGCTACTGCGTGCGCTTGCTCTGGTCGAGCCAGGCCATCATCGCGCGCATCTCCTTGCCGACGTGCTCGACGGGATGCTCCGCGTTGATCTTGCGCATGGCGTTGAAGTGAGGCCGGCCCACCTGGTTCTCAAGGATCCATTCTCTCGCGAACTGGCCCTCGCGGATCTCCTTCAGCACCTGCTGCATCTCGGCCTTCACCTGCGGACCGATGACACGCGGGCCGCGAGTGTAGTCACCGTACTCGGCGGTGTCGCTGACGGAGTAGCGCATGTACTCCATGCCGCCCTCGTAGAGCAGGTCCACGATCAGCTTCAGCTCGTGGAACGTCTCGAAGTAGGCGGACTCCGGCTGGTAGCCAGCCTCGATCAGCGTCTCGAAGGCGGCCTTGATCAGCGCCGTGACGCCGCCACAGAGGATGACCTGCTCGCCGAAGAGGTCGGTCTCGGTCTCCTCGAGGAACGTGGTCTCGAGGATGCCGGCCCGGCCGGCGCCGATGCCCTTGCCGTAGGCCAGCGCCATCTGCAGCGCGCTCTCGCTCGCGTCCTGGTGGATGGCGACGAGGGCCGGGACGCCGGCGCCCTCGGTGTACACGCGGCGTACGAGGTGGCCGGGGCCCTTCGGCGCGATCATCGACACGTCGACGCCCTCGGGCGGGGCGATCTGGCCGAAGTGGATGTTGAAGCCATGGGCGAACATCAGTGTCTTGCCGCTCTCGAGGTGCGGCGCGATGTGATCGTCGTACACGCGCTTCTGCACCTGGTCCGGCACGAGCATCATGATCACGTCGGAGTCACGAGCGACGTCCGACACGGAGCCGACCTGCAACCCGGCTGCCTGCGCCTTCTCCCACGAGGGGGAACCGGGGTAGAGGCCGACCGACACGGTGACCCCGGACTCCTTCAGGTTCAGCGCGTGCGCATGCCCCTGCGAGCCGTAGCCGATCACGCCGACCTTCTTGCCCTTGAGCAGGTTCAGGTCCGCGTCCGCGTCGTAGTAGATCTTCGCCACGTGCCGATTCCCCCCAGCGGTCTCTAGTTGTCCCTTGAGTTCATCCTCGATTGACCGCCGGCGTGCGGCGGATGGATGCGCGAATCCTCCGCCGCTATTTGCTGACGTAGGGCAGATCGCCCTCGGGCAGACGCCCGGACTCCTGGTGGAAGCGCTCCACCTCAGCGGACTCAGGCTCGTTGACGGCCGTCGTCCTTGCGCCGCGCACCATCGCGACGCGGCCGGTGCGCACCAGTTCCCGGATCCCGAACGGGCGCAGGTTCTCGACCAGCGCCGTGAGGCTGCTCTCGTCCGCCACGGTCTGCACGATCAGGCTCGTCGGCGACACGTCCACAACCTGCGCGCGGAACATGTCGACCACGTCGAGCACGTCTCGGCGGGTCTCGCGAGTCGCGTCCACTTTGATCAGCGCCAGTTCTCGGATGACCGCTTCCTCGCGCGTCACGTCCGAGACCTTGACCACGTCGATCAGCTTGTAGAGCTGCTTCTCGACCTGGTCGACCACGCCCTCGGCGCCGTCCACGACGATCGTCATGCGCGAGATGCCCGTCTCTGCCGTCGTGCCGACGGCGAGCGAGTCGATGTTGAAGCCACGACGCCGGAACAGCGAGGCGACGCGGTTGAGGACGCCCGGGCGATCCTCGACGAGCGCGACAACGGTGTGCTTCATCGGGTCACCTCGGAGGGCTGGCTCGGCGCCTCGACCGTTTCCTTCAGCGCGGCGCCCGCCGGCACCATCGGCCAGACGTTGCCCTCAGCCTCGACCTGGAAGTCGATGATCACGGGGCCGGGATGGGCGTTCGCCTCTTGGATGGCAGCGTCCACCTGGTCCTTCGACGTGACACGCAGGGCGTGGATGCCGTAGGCGTCGGCGAGCTTCAGGAAGTCGGGCTGGGCCATCGCCACCGCCACGTAGTTGTCCTGGTAGAACAGCTCCTGCCACTGGCGAACCATCCCCAGGTAGCCGTTGTTCATGATCGCCATCTTCACGGGGGCGTTCACGTCCACCATCGTCGCGATTTCCTGCAGGTTCATCTGGAAGCCACCGTCGCCACAGATCGACCACACGGTCTGATCCGGGCAGCCGACCTGCGCTCCGAGTGCAGCCGGCACCTCGAAACCCATGGTGCCGAGGCCACCCGAGGTGATCAGCTGATTCGGCCGCGTGAACTTCATGTGCTGGGCCGCCCACATCTGGTGCTGCCCCACGCCGGTGACCACGATCGCCTCGGGCGTCAGCTGCGAGATGCGATTCACGACGTGCTGCACGCTCAGCTCGGGCCCCGAGGGAATCGCCATCGAGTGACTGTGCGCCGCCCGCAGGTCATCGATCCAGCGCAGCCAGTCGGCATGCGAGCGCTGCTGCACGGCCTTCGTCAGCTCTGGCAGCACGTACTTCACGTCGCCAACGACCGGGACCGTAGCCACGATGTTCTTGTTGTGCTCGGCCGGGTCGATGTCGATGTGGACGACCTTCGCCGTCGGGTTGAAGTCGGCGAAGCGCCCCAGTGCACGGTCGTCCATGCGCATGCCGATGCCAATGATGACGTCGGCGTTCGAGGCAGCATGGTTCGCCTCGTACGAACCGTGCATGCCGAGCATGCCGTACGACAGCGCGTGGTCGCGGCTGATCCCGCCGAGCCCGAGGAGCGTGTTCAGCACGGGGATCCCGGACTTCTCGGCGAAGAGGCGCAACTCCTCGGACGCGCCGGAGAGGATCACGCCGTGGCCCGCGATGATGATCGGGCGCTCAGCTCCGTCGATCACCGCGGCGGCGCGCTGGACCTCCGTGGTCTCCGCGTTCGTGACCGGCCGGTAGCCTCGAATCGAGACCTGTTCCGGCCAGTTGAACTCAGCCTCCTCGATGAAGACGTCCTTGGGGATGTCGATGTGCACCGGTCCCTTGCGGCCGGTCGTCGCGATGTAGGCGGCCTCGGCGAAGGTGTAGGCGAGGTCCTCGGCGCGCATCACGAGGTAGTTGTGCTTCACGATGGGCGTCGTGATGCCCGTGATGTCGGCCTCTTGGAAGCCGTCCTTCCCGAGCAGGTTCCGTGCGACGTTCCCCGTGATGAACAGCGTCGGGACGGAGTCCATCATCGCGTTCTGGATGGCAGTCACGAGGTTCGTCGCGCCCGGGCCGGAGGTCGCCAGCGCCGCGCCGAGGCGTCCGGTGGCGCGCGCGTAGCCGTCCGCCGCGTGGCCGCCGCCCTGCTCGTGCCTCACGAGGATGTGTCGCACCTCGGGGTGCGCGGGGAAGCGGTCGTACAGAGGTAGTACGACGCCGCCGGGGTAGCCGAAGATGGTGTCCACGCCAATGCGCTTGAGGCACTCGAGGACGATGTCCGCGCCGCTCATTCTCATGTCAGTGTCCGAACCGTTCGCGCTGCTCAGGAAGTCCGTCTCGTGCGGTCATCGACCGTCACGCCCCTGTCGCCGGGGTGATGGTATCGGTCGCCCGGCACGCGGGCGAGCGGCGACGGCTGCGTGACGCAGCGCCGCCCTACGTAAGTACGAGGAGCGCGAGGAGGCTGCGACGCGAGGCTGCGCGCAGTGCGGAGGCGGAACCAGTGCCGATCGTTGATCGAGGCATCGTTCGATAAGTATCGGCAGGTCTGGCGCTGAGCGTCAACTCGGGAGAACCCTCGCCTCCAGCCCCTCGCCCCGGACGACGGGGCCAGGGAGCGGCGTGGTACCCACTCCTAGTCCGGGTCCGGGCCCCTCTCCCCTGCGGGGGAGAGGGTTGCGGTGCGGGTCTGCGCACGCTTCGGCGGAGCCGGCGCCTCCATCCGGGGTCCCCAGCGGCGCCCGGTGACCGCCCGGCCGGCGCGGGCAAGCGGCGCGAGCGTGTAGTACAGCGGGCCGAAGGAGTGCACGAGGCCGTCGTACGAGGTGTCGCCTCGGACCGTACGGCAGAACGTGCGCCAGAACATCCCGGAGCGCTGCAGGAGGAACACCCACGGCGCCGGCCACGCGTGGAAGATGTCCATCAGCGCGCGCGACGCCTCGATGTCTCGCACCACTTCGCGTCGCACGGTGTGCTGGTAGCCGACCAGCGAGGAAACGTGACCTTCGAGGTAGTCCTCGATTGCCGGTGCGACGGCTGTCCCAGACGCAATCGCGGCGTAGATACCCTCGCCCGACAGCGGGTCCACGAGGCCGGCGGCGTCCCCCACGAGCGCCGCGCCGCCGGCGACGATCGGTGCGCCCGGTCGCTGCATCGGCAGGTGGTGGCCGCGGAGATTTGTGAGCTTGGCGGGGTCGAGGCCATACGCGCGGCAGGTCGCCTCCAACTCCTCACGGAGGCGGCTGCCCGCGACGGCCTTCCAGCCGCCCACGCCGACGTTCACGTGGTCACCCTTGGGAAAGACCCAGCCGTAACCGCCCGGCATGCCGCCCAACTGCAGCGCGACACGCCCTTGCAGCCAGCGCGGCGTGCCGCCCGGCGTTGCGATGTTCCCCTCAAGGGCGACCGCCGCCTCGAAGGGGCGCTCGAAGCCGAGACTCGTGGCCACGACGCCGTTCGCGCCGTCCGCGCCCACCAGGGCACGCGCGCGGTGGATCTCGCCGCCGGCATCTACCTCGAAGGAGCCGTCGGGCATCCGCGCGACGCGGCTGACCTGCTGGCCGTCTCGGAACTCGGCGCCGGCCTCCTGCGCTTGCTCCGCGAGAAACGCGTCGAGACGGCGACGCTGCGTCATGTACGTGAGCACGCCGTCAAAGTTACGAGCGACGTTACGGCCGGTGCGGAAGCGCACCTGTGCGCCGGTCACCACCTGCTCCACGACTGGCGAAATATCGAACGGCAAGAGCTGCGCGCAGCGAATGGTGACGCCCCCGCCGCAGGGCTTGTCTCGAGGAAAGCGCGCGCGGTCGAGCATCAGCACCTCGAGGCCGCGCGCCGCCAGCTCTCGCGCGGCCGTGCTGCCGCCGGGCCCTGCCCCCACCACGATGACATCGGTATCCACGGACTTCGATGCTACGACAGCGCGCGAGTAGGGGCTCCACCGCGCGAGAGCGATGAAGCCTTCAAGCCGGCATCAGGTACGAGGTGATTTGGCGTACCCGCCAGCCCCGCATGACGAACACCTCGCAGAAGACGAGGCTCAAGACGCCACCGCCGCTGAGGGCGTTTCGCACGGCGCCTTCGGCTACGACCACGTCATCCTGCTCGACCAGGCGGGTGACCTCGATCACTGGCGGTCCGGCCGCTCCCTTCCCCTCGATCTCCCGATCGAACGCTTCGTTGCCACTCACATGGATAGCGCCGGGCACGATCCACTCGAAATCGTCCGTCAGGCAGGCCAGGACGTCTTCGTGGCGCCAGCGTGCATACGCGTCCATGTACGCACTGACGACATCCTTGTTCCTGCTCATTGGTCCTCCGGGGGCCTGAAGGAGACGTCACCGGCGAAGTTACGCCAGCGCGATCACGACCGCCGCGAAGAAGCCCACCTGCAGGACGGCCGCCGCGATCAGGAGCACATAGCCAGCCACTCGGTCCCACGCGTGCAGCGCGACGCTCGCGACGAGGTTGAGCGCCGTGATCGCGGTGGCGGCCTTGGGGATCTCGAAAATCGCCTCGCGACCGGTGAGCGTAACGAGCGCCAGCGTCTCCGAGGGAGGGAAGTGCAGCTCGAGCGTCGCAGGCATCGAGCCGTAGCGCAGCAGCACCTGCGCCCACACGGCCAACGTCGCGAGGACGGCCACCCCCGCGAGCACTCGTGCGAGTGGGTCGAGCCAGAACGCCTGGAGCGTCGCGCCCGACCGTTCGACGTGGTGCTCCACGGTTGCCGTGGGACCGAGGTCCTGGCGCGTCATCACCTCCTGCGCGAACTCCTGGCGGTCGTCCACCGAGATGGCGTAGTTCTGCTGGGGCGTCATCACGTAGAGCACCTGCTCCGGCGTCTGGTGCGTCGAGTAGAAGAGCACGTCCCCGATACGGTCGATGGTGGCGGTGCCGACGTGGTGCCCCCACCACGAGACTCCCCGGACGTTCGGTACGCCAACGGCTTCGCCAGGCACGAGCTTCTCGATGGCGCCGAGCGGGATGACCTGCCTCGTGGCGCCCCAGCGGATCAGGAGGCCGTTGCGGTCGACCTCGTAGGAGAGCGTCGCGAGCGCGAACGTCCAGTAGGCGAAGAGCACCGCAAGGACACCCGTCACCAGCGCGCCGAGGTAGACGAATAGCGTCAGCACGCTCGCCGACGAGGAGAGCCCGAGGTTCAGGAGCAGCAGTGCGATGCCGAGCGACCAGAGCGTCAGGATCGCCCCGATGCTCAATCCGAGCGCGCGCGGCGGCTGATAGAACACGAACCTTGCCTCAGACCCGCGCGGTCAGGCACTCGCCACCGATGACCCGCTCGGCCGCTCGGCGACGCTCAGGACGCGCCCTTCGACAAGGTTCGAGACCGGCCGCGGACTGCTGTCCGAGGCGCAGCAGCCTAGGCCCCCACTGCCTCACGCGAGTACACCGGCGTCAGCCAGTCGCGGTACTCGGGCACGCGGCCCGTGATCGCCGCGAAGTAGCGCTGCTGCAGCCGCTTCGCGATTGGCCCCGGTCGCCCGTCACCGATCGGCACGCGGTCCACCTCGACGACCGGCGTGATGTGCGCCGCCGTGCCGGTCATGAAGACCTCGTCCGCGACGTACAGCTCCGTGCGGTCGATCGAGCGCGACTCGACCTCGAGGCCGAGCTCGTTCCGCGCGATCTCGAGCGCCGTGTCGAGGGTGATGCCCTCGAGGATGTTGTCCGACGGAGGTGGGGTGATGATCTTGCCGCGCCGGATGATCGCGATGTTCTCGCCGGACCCCTCCGACACGTGGCCGTCGTGGTTCAACAGGATCGCCTCGTCGAAGCCGTTCAGCTGCGCCTCCGTCTTCGCGAGCGCGCTGTTGACGTAGATGCCGGTCACCTTCGCGCGGGCGGGAATGCCGGTGTCGTCGACGCGCCGCCACGACGAGGTCATGCAGCGCGCGCCGGCGTCGATGTCGAGGTAGGCCCCGAACGGCGTGACGAAGACGAGGAAGTCGTCCTCGAGGTTGTGCATGCGCACACCCACGACCTCGGAGGACTTGTAGACGAGCGGGCGAATGTAGACGTCCTCGCGGTAGCCGTTCATCTCGGCCGCCTTGTGGATGATCTCCACCAGCTCGTCGTCGCTGAAGCGGATCGAGAGGCGCATGATCGTCGCGCTCTGCCGGATACGCTGCACGTGCTCGCGCACCTTGAACAGGTAGAGCTGCTCGTCCTCGGAGTTCCAGTTGCCGCGCACACCCTCGAATACGGCGGTGCCGTAGTTGAAGGCGTGGGTCATCACGCCGACCTTCGCCTGCTCGAGCGGGACGAACTCTCCCTGGAAGAACGCGGTCGGGGTGGGCATCCGGCAGCTCCGTTTCGGCTGCGACAGCACATGCGCGCCCGGGCGGGCGCGCCTCGCGAGTTGCTACGGATGATAGGCGGGCCATCGATCCGGCGGCAACACGACCCTCTCCTCGGTCCTCTCCCATGAAGGGAGAGGAGGTCCGACTGGGAAGACGATCGCCGAGGACTCCGGCCCCCTCTCCCTTGTGGGAGAGGGTTGGGGAGAGGGGCTCCCGCTCAGTGGACCGCGTGGGCCTTCCCCCGCCATCATCGCCGGGCACGGCAGGAGGCGGCGATGACGACCGGCACAGCAGCGGGCGGAGGCGACAACGCCGAGGAGCCCTTCCTCTGGACGCCCGAGCGCATCCGAGAAGTGCTGCTCTCGGGCGACAACATGAACGTGGCGATGGGCTACGAGATCCTCGAGGTCAGCCCCGGCCGCTGCGTCGGACGCGTCCCGTTCGACCTCAAGCTCACGCAGTCCCGAGGCCTCGTGCACACCGGCGCAATGGTCACCGTGGCGGACTCCACCGCGACGTGGGCCGCGATGACGCTCACCGACCCCTCGATGACGCGCGCGCCGGAGCGGTTCCCGCTGGCCGTGCAGCTCTCGGCGAACATCCTCCGCAACACGGATCACGGGTGGATCACGGCGACGGCGGTGGCTCGCCATGGCGGCCGCTCGATGCAGGTCGTCGAGACGCAGGTCACCGACGAGGACGGCCGCCTGCTCGCGGTGGTGACGACGACACACATGGTGGTGCGGCGGTAGCGCTACCGACGCACGTGAACTCGCTTCGGGCGGCTTACGACGGCGGGCGTGGCTACGCCGACTTCTCCCCACCACCGCAGCACACGCAGTGCCCGGAGGGTGTTCCAGCGGCTCGGCTCGCGCGGACGCTCCATCTCGAACCAGGCACGGCCCGAGTACGGGGAGTATGTCCGCCAGCGGCCGCCCTTGAGTCGTGCCTTCGACAATAGGTCGATTGCGGGTTGAGTGCGGAGGTCTCGCGTCGCGTGGATCTCGCGCAGATAGTCGAGCCCGCGCAGAGCGTCGTAGTGCCAGCGTGGGGGATACGGGAACCGGGTGAACGAGGGGTGAGCGACCCTCCCTGTGGTGTGCGAGAGGAACAGACCGTGGACGATGAGAAACTCGTGAGCGCGTTCGCGAGCCTCCGCTAGGTCCGGCTCGAGCGAGCCTGAGCGCTGCTCCCACTCGATGAGTCCATCGAGCACGCTGATGGTCGTGTGGAAGGAGGAATGCGTGGCGCCTCGGGGACGCTGACAGTTCCACCCACCGTCCTCCACCTGTTCGCGAACGATGTAGTCGGTGATCGGCTTCGCGGCCGATGCGTCCTCGAGGAACCGCGAGCAGATCGCGAGTCCCATCCCCGAGATGCACGTCTCCGAGGGTCCTCGTTGCGCGCGGTCTGAGGCGAGGTAGTTCAGCCCACCATCGGGGCGGACGCCGCGCTCGAGGAGGATGAGCGCGCCGCGGCTCGCCTGCTCGTTGCCGCCGCGCAGCCCGAGCCCGCGCAGCAGGAGCAGCGTATAGAAGGTGGAGGTCCACTTCGGGGAGTAGAGCCCCCCTGCCCAGGTGCCTTCTGGATCCTGACGCCCGAGCAGCTCGGCTCCCCACCCCTCCGTCTCGACTCGAGAGCGCTCGGCCTCGACTTCGGTGACCGGTGCGTCGAGGAGATCGCGCAGCGTCTGCCATCGAATCGCCGGGTCGCCGGCCATCAACCAGTCGGTGATTGCGGAGTCAGGAGTCACCGCGATCGCCATCGTCCGTCATCCTCGAACCCCAACCCCACGCCGCGACGATCACCGGGTCACCAGGCATGCGTCCGATGCGCGTTATCCTACGCGCGCGGCGCGTGGTCGCGCGGCGGAGAGGCGGCGAGCCATGGCGAAGCTCAGCGAGACGTTCGACGTCGGGCGGTTGCAGGTCGCAGCGCTGTCGGATGGGGCGCCAGAGCGGGCGCTCGGTGGGTTCTTCCACGGCATCGAGGCGGCCGAGTGGACGCAGGCGCTCGGGATCACCGACGCCGAGCAGCCGCTGCCGTTCAACTTCGGCACGTTCCTCATCCGCGGCGACGGCAACGTCACCCTCGTCGACACGGGGCAGGGCGCGAGGCTGCGCGGGCAGGGCATCGAGGGCGGGGGCGAGCTGCCTCGGCGTATCGCGGAGCTCGGCATCACGGCGCAAGAGGTCGACACGATCGTGCACACGCACCTGCACGGCGACCACTGCGGCTGGAACGTCACCGAGGACATGGGCAACGCGCTGACGTTCCCCAACGCGACCGTCTACGTCCATCAGCGCGAGCTCGACTACTGGACGACCGATGCGTCCGATGGCAACCCGCAGGCGGAGTACAGCCGCTCTCGCGTACTGCCGGTGATCGAGCACGACCGCCTGAGGACGTTCGATGGCGAGTTCGCGGTGTCGCCTTTCCTCACCATGATCCCCACGCCTGGGCACACGCCCGGCCACTCCTCGGTGATGCTCGCCTCGCAGGGAGAGCACCTGCTGATAGTCGGCGACGCGGCGCACCACCCGGTCCACTTCGAGCACCACGACTGGCTGCCCGGCGTCGACCTCGACCCTGCGGAGTCGAAGCGGTCTCGCGAGAAGCTCTCGGCGCTGGCGGTCGAGCGGAACGCCCTCGTCACCGGCGGCCACTTCCCGATCCTGACGCTCGGCCGCGTGCGCCGAGTTGCGACGGGGTACCGCTGGGAAGCGGTGTGAACGGGCCCCCTCCCTAACCTCCCCCGCAGTCGGGGGAGGAGTCAGAGCCTTCCCGCCGAGCACGGGACGTTCGCGTAGTCCGGAGGCAATTCGCGTATGCCGATGACCGAGGCCCAGCTCGAGGAGTTCCTGACCCAGCCGCACCTCGCGGTGCTCTCGACGGTCGACGCAGAGGGGCGGCCGAGGTCGGCCCCAGTGTGGTTCCAGTGGGAGGACGGCGCGGCCTACGTCTTCACGGGGCGCGGCAGCCTCAACTGGCGCAACCTCGAGCGGAATCCGGCGGCGTCGCTCTGCATCGAGCGGCGCACGGTTCCGTACGCCGCCGCGATCCTCGATGGGGACATCGAGGAGGCAGACCAGTCGCGGCTGCACGAGTTCGTGCTGGCGATGGCGACCCGCTACTACGGCGACGAGCGCGGCCGTGAGTTCGCCCGCGAGTACCTCGGTCCGCGGCCGCAGACGGTGCTCTTTCGGCTCAGGCCACGCCGCATCACCTCGTGGGACTACGCCGCCGAGGGCGATTAGCGTTCGCCCGTAACCGCCGGCTGCCCGTACCCTGACCCGCCAACGGATTGCGCTGGTGGGAGTCGGATTGCTAGTTGCCTCGGCGCAAGTCATCGCTGGCCTCGCGATCCTCCTCTTCGGCGCCTGGCTTGCCGTCCGTTCAGCCTCCGCGCTCGCGGCGCTGCTCGGGCTGAGTCCTGTCGTCATCGGCGCGACCGTCGTCGCGTTCGGCACCTCAGCGCCCGAGTTCCTCGTATCGGCATTGGCCGCGGTGCGCGGCTCGCCCGAACTCGCCTACGGGAACGCTGTCGGCTCCAACATCACCAACGTCGCGCTGATCCTCGGGCTCTCCGCGATCATCGTGCCGCTGCAGATCAATGAGCGGCTCCTGCGCTGGGAGATGCCGGTACTCCTGGCGACGACCCTGGTCTTCATGCTGTTCATGTCCAACGGCACCCTCGGACGACTCGAGGGCGCTTCGATGTTCATCGCGCTGATCGTGTTCGTCGTGCTGTCGTTCCGCCTCTGGCCGGAGACTGCGCAAGAAGCCGCCGAGGGCATCGAGGAAGCCGACTCCGGTGGTGCCCAGGCCGTGCTGAAGCAGGCCGGCCTCGTTGCGTTCGGCATTGCCGCGCTGGCGGTGGGCGCCGAGTCGCTGGTGCGCGGAGCGGTGACGCTGGCCGAATCCGCGGGACTCAGCGAGCTGGCGATCGGGGCGACCATCGTGGCGACCGGCACAAGCATGCCCGAACTTGCGACCAGCGCAGTCGCGGCGTGGAAGGGGGAGGACGACATCGCCGTCGCGAACGTCGTCGGCTCCAACATCTTCAACCTGCTCGCGGTCCTCGGGCTCGCGGCGGTGATCGCCCCGATCGAGGTGAGCCGCGACGTTTACATGTTCGAGATGCCGATACTCCTCGTGTCGTCGCTCGTGCTGCTGCCGCTCGCGTGGCGTCGCTTCCGCATCGGCCGGACGGAGGGCGCGCTGCTCTTCACCTCGTACTTCGTGTTCACGGCCGCGGTCCTCGCCCGCGGGGGCACGGCGTAACCGATCCTCGATCGCGTCCCTTCAGTCTCGAATCCTCAGGACGGCTGCGGCTCCGACCGCCACC
Source organism: uncultured Dehalococcoidaceae bacterium (assembly GCA_964479165.1). Classification (GTDB taxonomy): domain Bacteria; phylum Chloroflexota; class Dehalococcoidia; order UBA2979; family UBA2979; genus CAYZJO01. The sequence continues at coordinate 637,774 of CAYZJO010000001.1, read as the reverse complement.
ACGATGATGGCTGCGGGAATCAGCCAGAACGTTCCCCAGATGAGGGAGAGCAGCCGGAACGACTGGCCGTCCACCTGCCTCTGCTCGACCCGCCAGTCGATCGTGAAGGTCCCCGTGGCGCTGGAGATCATTCCGCCTACCGAGTAGAAGCCGCTCTGCGGCGCCACGACACGGACTTCCTGGCGCGTTGGTTCGCGGATGCCAGTGTCCATGTGAAAGAACTCGAGGTCGCCCACTGCGGCGACCCAGCCGTACGTGTGCACGCTGAGCCACGCGCTGCCCGACTCCACGTCGTAGTCGTAGGTCGCGACGAGTTCCTCGCCCTCCGAGAGGAAGATGTCCCGTGTCTCGACGTCGCGGATCTTCGGGGTGAACGCGTGGACCTCGGTGTGGCCGCTGTTCACGGTGCCCCAGCCCCAGCCAAGTGAGACGCCGAACATCTCGGGGACGCCCCAGGCGAAGGCGAACGCCACCATCGCCAGGAAGCCGACCGCAGTCGCGAGCAAGCCGGCGGTACTGCCCTTGAACTCGACGTCCATCGGTAGCTCCTGTGCGGCTGCCATTCTTGGCCGCCTATCCTGACTATCGACCGCACCCGTCCCGTCTGAGCAGCGGACTCCGGCCGCGTGTGACAGACTCGACGGTGGAGGGCCGGATGCCGATTCCGAGCGGGGCGAGATACCGAGTGGGGAACGTCGAGCTTGCCGTCGTGAACGACGGGACCTTCGGCTACGACGCGGGCGCCGTCTTCGGCATCGTGCCCCGCGTGATGTGGGAGCGCGTCGTGCCCCCGCTCGACGCGATGCACCGGCTGACGCTCGGCCTCAACTGCCTGCTGCTGCGCTCCGAGGGCAAGACGGTGCTCATCGAAACGGGCGTCGGCGGCAAGCCCGGCGACCGCGACAACGCGTCGCCGGCCTCCGAGGGGACGCTGATCACGTCTCTCGAGGCCCTCGACGTGTCGCCCGAGGACGTCGACATCGTCGTGAACACGCACCTGCACGCGGACCACTGCGGCTGGAACGTGCTCCACGAGGAGCGCGACGGTGAGCCGCTGCTGCGGCCGACCTTTCCGAACGCGACCTACTACGTCGCCGGCGTCGAGTGGGACGACGCGAACCATCCGAACGAACGCACGCGCGCAACCTACCTCGAGCGCAACCTCGCGCCGATCGCGGACCACGTCGAACTGATCGACGAGGCAGCCGGCGAGCACAAGATCACGGAGGAGGTGCGGTTCCTCGGCGCCCCCGGACACACGCACGGGCACGGTGTCGTGGTCATCCGCTCGGGGAGCGAATGGGCGATGTTCACCGGCGACCTCGCGCAACACCCGGCGCAGCTCGAGCGCACGGCGTGGGTCTCCGGCCTCGACGTGCTGCCGCTCGTCTCGATGGAAACGAAGAAGACGCTGATGGACCGCAGCATCGACGAGAACGCGCTCCTCTTCGTCTGTCACGCGGAGTACCCCGGCGCGATGCGCATGACGAGGACCGACCGCGGCTTCCGCTCACTCGCGCCGGTCCCACCCGACTCTCAGTGACGCACGTCCGATGACGAACGGCGGGCACGAGCACCACGACCACGGCCACGGGCACGACCACGGCGCGGGCAACTCGCAGCCGCTGCCCGGCATCGGCAGGCTCGCGGACTTCCGGCAGACGAACGTGCTCCCGCTGGCCGGGCTGCACGTCGCCCTCGGTTGCCACCCCGCGCCGGCGCACGGCTGGTCGATGCCGCTGTGGTACGGAAGTGGCGCGCTCGACGAGCAGGTGGCGACTCGCGAGGGCGCGGGGCTCTTCGACCGCTCGCACCTCGGACGCTTTTACGTCACCGGCGAGCGGGCCTCCGAGGTCCTCGACGCCGTCTTCGCCACCGATGTCTCGCGCATCCCCGTGGGTGCCGTCGGCCGAGCGGTCGCGTGCGAGCCGGATGGGTCGATCGTCGAGCTGCCGGTGCTCTGCCACCTCGACGAGGGGCGCTGGCTTGTCGTCGCCGGGCCACGCAACGGCGACCACCTCGTCTCGCATCTCGAGGAGGCGGTCGGCGGCCGCGACGTCGTTGTCACGGACCGCATGGGGATGACGGCGCTCGTCGAACTCGCGGGGCCGCGCGCGTTCGAGGTGATGTCGAAGGTCCTCGGCGAGCCGCTGGCCGCGTCCGTCGAGCCCGGCGGCTGCCGCGAGCTGCTGCTCGGGATGCACCGCGCGGCGCTCGCGCGCACCTCGAGCGTCGGTGAGGACGGTTACTGGCTGCTTGGCAACCCTGAGGACATCGAGGCGCTGTGGCGGCCGTTCGTCGAGGACGGCGCGACCTCCGCGGGCCTCGCTGCCCACGACGCGCTGCGGCTGGAGGCGGGCGTCCTCGAGGCGCCGCATGAGACGCCAAGGCCTGCGACTCCGTTCGCCGCCGGGCTGGGCGAACTCGTCCACTTCGAGCGAACCGACGACACACCTCGCGACTTCCCCGGCGCCTCGGTGCTCCGCTCGGCTGGTCCGCCGGAGCGCGTCGCCACCCGCCTCCGCCTCGAAGGACCGCGACTCGCGAAGCCGGGCTCGCGCGTGCGGCTGGACGGCCGTGACATCGGCGCGTGCGTCGCGGCGGGATTCTCAGCGGCCCTCGAAACAGGCATGGCGCTCGCATACCTGCCCCCGGGAGTCGAGCGCGTCGAGGTCGACACGGACGGCCAGTGGCAGCCGGCGCTGGTGGTCGCGCACGATCCCGAAGGTGCGGAATAGACGTGCTGTCGTTCAGGTATGCCCATACCCCCTATGGGTACTTGACGTTTCGAACATCCTCGCATAAAATGTCGCCAGAGGTCGCGACCGGAACCGCCAGGTTGGCACGTCGGCGCGAACCGGAGGAGGACGATCGACTGTGCTGCGACGCGACGACTACTACAACGCCCTACTACTGAATGCGAAGGCCAACCGCGCTCCTAAGATGGACGAGGCCTGGGCGGACTACCGCCGCTCCCTCATTACCGGCTGGCAGCTCATCGCCTAAGAGCGAGCGCCAACTTCCCACACACCGAAAGCGCCCTCCCGAAGGAGGGCGCTTTCGCATCCGCAGAGTTCGCCAGATTCGGACAGATGCCGCTTGCGTCGCGGTTACGATTGATCCATGGCAACCGAGCCGACGACCTCTATCGACGCTCTCCTCACCGAGTTTGGCTGCGCATCGCCCGAGTCACGAGAAGCGGCGCGAGCGGCGCTGCAGGACGCTGGCCTGACGAACGCGCGGAAACAGAACATCGCCGAACGGAAGCGCGATGAGGCCATCGCGGTCATCAATCAGCGCTTCGCCCGAGTCTGTGCCGATGCGCGGTGCCAGCGCGTGATCCAGCGTGACCCCCGCCCGAAACTGCTGGTCGAGCGGTTCGCCTGCGAGATCTGCCGCGGCAGCACGAACACGGCAGCCGTCGAGGCTATGGCGGCAGCGCTCGTCAGCGCGGGGCGGCCTCGGCTGCTCGTGGTCGGAGGCTCTCCGAATGCCCGGCGGGAACTTGAGAAGTTGCTGTCCGGAACCGGCGTCGAGACGCAGCTCGTCGACGGGACCGTGGCCGTCTCGTCCACGCGTGCGGATCAATGGGTGGCCTGGGCGGACGTCGTCGTCGTCTGGGGCGGTACCCAGCTCGCGCACAAGGTCTCGACGCACTTCATGAGGCCGGAGTACAGCTCGAAGCGGCTCACCCTCGCTACTCGCGGCATCGCGTCGCTCTCCGCAGCGGTGGTGGAGCACCTCGAGGGCGGGCGCAACCGCGCGAGGCCGCGGCGCGGGAACGGGCGGCACTAGGCCGCTACGCCGGCAGGACCTCGCTCGTGATCGCGAGGAGGTTCCCGTCCGGGTCTCGGAAGAAACCCATCCAGGTCTCGGCTCCCGGCTGCCCGAAGACGCCCTCGGTATCGCGATGCACCATGTGCGGCTCCCCGACGAAGTCGACTCCGCGCGCCTTCAACTCCTCGAAGGCGGCATGGATGTCGCCGACCCGAAAGTAGAGCGGCGAACCGGGATGATCGGAGTCGGGAGACTCGGGCTTCGACAGCATGAGTCGCACGTCACCGAAGGCGAAGAACGCAATCCCGGGCGGGTCGAACGTAGCGATGTGCTTCGCGCCGAGGACGTCCCGGTAGTACCGGACAGCGCGCTCGACATCGGTGACGCGGCTTGCGACCTGGTGAATCACATCGAGCTGAACCACGCCGGTGCTCCTTGGAGCGACAGCCGTTCGTTAGCCATGCTAAATATATGCTCGCATGTCAACGACCGACCGTCCGATGGGCGCGGACCGCCTCGATGCGCTCGCCACCGAGTTGAACTCGGTCGCGATCCACCTCCTCCGTCGGATCCGAGAGTCGGACGCGACGCTCGGGGTGAGCCCGTCGCGGCTCTCGGCGCTCTCGGTCGTCGTCTTCGGCGGGCCGCGGAGCCTCGGGGCGCTTGCAACGGCAGAGCAGGTGACGCCGCCGACGATGTCGAGACTAGTGGCCGGGCTCGCGCGCGCCGGACTCGTGACACGCCGTCCCGCCGCGGCAGACCGGCGTGCAGTCGTCATCGAGGCCACGCAGGCGGGGCGGGAGCTCATCCACGAGGGGCGGCGGCTGCGCGTCGAACGCCTCGCAGGCCAGCTCCGCGGCCTCTCCCGGGACGAGATCGAGACGCTGGAGCGGGCCGCGTCGATCCTGCGCTCCCTCGAGTAGACGGAGCGCCGCTACTCGCGAGGCGGCTTGCGGACGATCAGGCCCGCGACGAGCCGGAAGGGCGCCCGCTCGGCCCATTCGGCAACGATGCTGGCCGGCAGGGGACCGTTGCACATCTGGTGCAACAGCAGGCTCTGGTGCGCCGTGTTGATCTCGATCAGCACCGGCCGGTGCTCGCCGTCGATCGCGATGTCCCACGAGAGCAGGTCGAGGCTCGGGATGCGCTCGTGGCTCGCAACGCACTCCGCAACCGCCTCTCGCCATCCCGGGACCCGGTACCCCTCGAAGCGCACGCCAGACGCCGGGTGAGCCTCGTGGGCGGTGTACCCGAGGTGATCCGCGCCCGAGTACCCGATCGGCCGCAACACGCCGTCCACGATCCCGACACCGATCCCCCCTCGACTCTGATTGTCGAGGCGGCTGCCGCGGCCACCCGCACGCAGTACGGAGGAGACGCAGACGACGCCCGCCCATGAGCGGTAGGTCATGATGCGCAGGGTGTTGACTGACGTCGGGTTGAAGGCCGCAAGGGCGTCGCTCTGGTGGACCAGGCGCTGGATCAGCCAGTCGTCGTACACTTCGGTTCGGTCGAGCAGCGGCCGGATAGCGTCCGCCAGCCCTCCAACCGAGACGACGCGAACCGCGAGGCCGGCCAAGCTCCCGACGGCCTGCTTCAGCACCACCTCCGTCTCGCCACGCTCTTCCGCGCGCTCCGTGGCTTGCTCGATGCTCATCGGGGTGTAATCCGCACCCACGAGACGCCCTCGAATGACCCGCGCGACCGGTTCCGGCACGATCAGCGGCAGGCCGAGACGGTCGTACCCATTCTTGTCAGCGATGGCCTCCTGCCGGTCCGGCGGATTGAGCGCAGGCTCGATCGCGCCGAAAAAGATGTCCTCGTGGAGGTAGCCCGCCTCGAACCTGCCGGTGGCGAGCGTGAGCATCGCGTGCCAGTCGAGGTTGCTGTAGCGGGGATGGAACTGGCGGAGATAGCGGAGGGCGGCAGCACGCTCCGCCTTCGTCAGCGGCCTGTCGGGCCGTGCGGCGAGGTTCTTCCGTGTCAGTTGCTGCCGGAAGCGCGAACGCCTCGCGTCCCGCCATACCGTCACCCCGGCCAGCGCGACGCGACGAAGCTCGGCGTACACGGCGCCCGGCGCGGACGTCACCTCAGTTGCGGCTTTCGGATGACGAGCCCGCCGACGACCCAGAAGTCTGCTCGCGCGGCCCACTCGGCGACGACGTCTGCAGGTAGCGGGCCGTTCTCCTTCTGGTGCATCAAGAGCGCCTGCTGATAGGTGTTGAACTCGATGAGGACGGGTTGCTCGTTCGGGTCGATCGCCACGTCCCACGACATGAGGTCCATCTGGGGCATCATCCCGTGCGAGGAGATGCAGAGGCGTACCGCCTCGTGCCAGCCGGGAACGCGAAAGCCGGCGAACGGCACGCCGGTGTCCGGGTGCGCCTCGAAGGGCTGGTACATCAGGTGCGCGACCGGTCGCAGGACGCCGTCGTCGACCCCGCAAGTGAGGCCTCCGCTCGTCTGGTTGTCCACGCGGCTGCCACGCCGCCCGACCCGCAGCACCGACGAGAGGTGGCGTACGCCGCCGCTCGCGGTGCGGTAGGTCATGATCCGAAGCGTGTTCACCGAGTCCGGGTTGATGCTCGCTACGACTTCGGACTGACGGAAGACCCGCTGAATGATCCAGTCTTGCCAGACGCCGCGATGCGAGAACAGCGGCACGAGCGTCCTCGGCAGGTCCGCGGGGGCGACAAACTGCACGTCCTTGCCGCCCCCCACCCCGAGCGTCGGCTTCAGGACAACCTCGCTGGCCCCGTCTCGCGCGGCGCTCTCCACCAGCGCCTCCATCGAGAGGTCGCGAAAGTCGGGACCGACGAGCCGCCCCCGAACGATGCGAGCGACGGTTTCGGGCAAGGGGAGCGGAAGACCGAGGCGGTCGTAGCTGTTCTTGTCGGTGACCTGGATCTCTCGGTCACGGTCGTTCAACGCCGGTTCGATTGCGACGAAGAAGACATCCTCCGGGACGTACCCCGGTTCGAAGCGGCCGGTGACCGACGCGAGGGTGATGTGCCAGTCGAGGTTCTTGTACCGAGGGTGGAACTGGCGAACGAATCGCAGCCCGGCCTCGCGCTCCTCCTCGGAAGGCTCATAGAGTGCTGGCAATGATGCGTGCGCCTCGCGCTCGAGTCGACGACGGAAGCGCGCCGCACGCACGTCGCGCAGGATCGCGATTACAGCCTCAGCAAACCGCCGCGGCGTCCTCAACAACTGGTCCTCCAAGAGGGTGGTGGTCCGTGAATGTAGCGGGCTCTTCGTAAACGAAGTGAAACGAAGCGCCTCAACGGGTCACGCGGGGATCACTCCCGTCGAGGCTTGCGAACGACGATGCTCCCCGGCGCCCAGATGTCGATTCGTTGCGCCCACTCGGCTACAACGCTTTCCGGGAAGGGGCCGTTTTCGACCTGGTGCACGCGGATGTCCTGCTCAACGATGTTGAACTCGATGAACGTGGGGCGCCCGTCCTCGTCGACCGCGATGTCCCACGAGATCAGGTCGAGCGCGGGAATCGACTCGTGGCCTCGGGTGCACGCCGCCAGCACCTCCTCCCACGACGGAACGCAGAACCCCTCGAAGGCGATGCCGGAGTCCGGGTGATGCTCGACGGGCGCATGCAACGACTCGTACACGCGCCCGTAGCGTCGAAGCGTCCCCGTCTCGGGGTCGACGCCGCAGGACAGGCCGCCGCTGGACATGTTGTCGACGCGCTGACCGGCGCGTCCCATCCGGAAGAACGAGGAGAGATGGCGGACGCCTTCGCTCGAGCGGTAGGTCATCACGCGGAGCGTGTTCACCGAGCTCTGATTGAACGCGGCGAGCGCGTCGCACTGGCGAACCGGGCGTTGGAGGATCCAGTCCTCGTACAGCCCCCGGTGGCGCAGCAATGGCGTCAGCACCGTTGGCAGCTCGTCGACCGTGAGAAACCGGACTTCCTTGCCGCCGCTGCCTCCCAGCGCCCGCTTCAGGACCACCTCACCGTCTCCGTTCTCGCTCACGCAGCGCGCGAGGTCGGAGAGCGAGGTCGCTCGGAAGTCCGGGTCCACGAGGCGCCCTCGGACGATGCGGCCGACCGTCCCCGGGAGTTGAAACGGCAGCCCGAGCCGGTCGTAGCGGTTCTTGTCGCCGATGGCGGGGAGGCGTGCAGGCGGGTTCAATGCCCGGTGGATCGCGATGTAGAAGATGTCTTCCGGAACAACGTTCGCCTCGAAGCGGCCGCGAACCGACGCGAGGACAGCGTGGTTGTCGAGGTTGCGATAGCGGGGTGAGAACTGAGCGAGGACGTCGAGCGCGGCGGCGCGCTCGGAGTCGCTGAACGCCCACGGAGGTAATGAGGCCAGCAGTTCGCGCTCGTCCCTCCGGCGGATGCGGGCCTGGCGAAGGTCGCGCGCAATCCCGTAGAGCGCGGACCCACCGAGCCGAGCCATCTGCAGCATCGTCCCTCCGTCCAGCGCGCGGAATGTAGCGCTGCGCACCTCAAATGGGTGTGCGAGCGGCGGGAGTTGGCCTTGAGGCGGGGCGATCCTCGGTGGCGGCTCAGTACGCGGCTTCGATGGGGGCGTACCACTGGAAGGGCCGCGTCAACACGTATCCGATGCGGTGCTCTGCTCCGAAGTGGCGCAACACGTCCTTGAGCGGCTCCGTGACGTCATTGGCGTACCCCACGTCGTGGGCCCAGCCCTGTGGGTTCAGCGGCACGTCGAGATAGAGGATGCCGCCGGGCGCCGGACCGAGGTCTGCGGCCGCCTCACCGGAGAGGCGCTGCACCTGCCGGACGAGGTCATCGAAGGTCCGAACGGGCCGGAGACGGCGCGGTGCGATCCGGAAGCCGAGCCCCGGAACGGTGAGCACCGGGCCGCTGCCGACGCCCTCGTTGAGCTCGAGGCGCTCCGCCGGCTGGCTGCTGAGGGCGCTACTCGACCACGCGCGAGCGCACGTCTCGCTCAGCACGTCCTGAGCCCGTTCGTCCTGCGGCGACCAGCCGCCGCAGGCGTCCGGCCCGTGCACCGCCTCGATCTGCGCAACGATCTCCTCGAGACCCTCTCCCTCGGCGATCCGATCGAGGGCACGACCGAGCCAGTAGAGGGGCGGGTGGTGCTCCGGGGAGCGAGTCATCACCATCGCCAGCCAGCAGCCATCGTGCCATGGGTACGGCTCGATGCCCGGGAACAGGGCCCGAAGACGCTCACCGATTGGCAGGGAGGCGGCAACAGACGGGCGTTCGCGTGCGTCGTTCATCCATCCATCGTACGAGACCGGCCGCAGCCCGTCAGCGACCTCCCCCGAGGGGCGGGCAGCTCCCACCTCGTCCGAGTGCAGACGCGCCTGTAGACTTCGCGTCCGTAGCCCGACTCCAGGCACGCTCGAACGGAGACCGTGATGGCGACCTTCAAGGTGCTCGCCCTGCCGGGCGACGGCATCGGCCCTGAGGTGGCGGCCGAGGGCGTGCGCGCCCTGCAGACCGTCGGCGAGCGCTTCGAGCACGTCTTCGAGATCACCGAGGACCTGGTTGGGGGCGCCGCCATCGACGCACACGGCGTCGCCATCCGCGACGAAACCATCGAGGCGGCCAAGGCCTCGGATGCCGTGCTCTGGGGGGCCGTGGGCCTCCCGCGTTTTGACAACGACCCGAACGCGACCGTGCGTCCCGAGCAGGGCCTGCTCCGCATCCGCCGCGACCTGGGCCTCTGGGCAAACCTGCGGCCCGTGAAAGTCGACCCCGCGCTGGCGGATGCCTCGACGCTGAAGCGTGAGGTCATCGAGGGGGTCGACTTCATTGTCATCCGCGAGCTGACGAGCGGGCTGTACTTCGGCGAGCCGCGCGAGCGTCGCACGACCGCGAACGGCCGCCGCTCCGCCGTGAACACGATGTACTACGACGAGGACGAGATCGCGCGCGTGGCGCATCTCGGTTTCCGGCTCGCCCGGCAGCGTCGAGGCAAGCTCACCAGCGTCGATAAGGCGAACGTGCTCGTCGTCTCGCAGCTCTGGCGCGAGGTCGTGAACGAGGTGCACGCCGAGTACCCGGACGTCGAGCTCGAGCACCTGATCGTCGACGCTGCCTCGATGCACCTCATCCGCCGTCCGCGCGACTTCGACGTGATGATCGCGAGCAACATGTTCGGCGACATCCTCACCGACGAAGCGTCGATGCTCACGGGCTCGCTCGGGATGCTGCCGTCGGCATCGCTCAGCACGATGAGCGAGGCTGGGACGAGCCTCGGCCTCTACGAGCCGATCCACGGCTCCGCGCCGGACATCGCGGGCAAGGGTGTCGCCAACCCGCTGGCGACGTTCCTGTGCGTCGCGATGCTGCTGCGCCACTCGTGCGGCCTCGAGGAGGAAGCGCTGGCCGTCGAGCGCGCCGTGGCCTCCGCCGTCGCGGACGGCCTCCGTACCGCCGACATCGCAGCCCCCTCGGACCGCCCGCTCTCCACGCGGGAGATGGCGGACGCCGTACTGGAGCGGATCGGCCGGTAGGGGGAAGGGCGCGCACGGCCCGCGGACGTACTCGTCAACCGCGGTGCGGACACCGGGCTCCTGGAAGTAATGGGGACGAAGGGCCAGCGCCGTCGCGTGCGAGCAGTCGAGCGTTCACGAGCAGGCGGAGATCGCTCACCCGCAGTGGCGGAGGATATCCCGACGGCTCCAACGTATTGAGAGCTTGTTACGCTTTCGAACAACTGCACCATTCGGAGAGCAGCGACGCTTCGATCGGGCCAACCCTCGGAGCGGGGCGACTCTGCTTCCACGTCCTTCGCAAAGTCGCGGTATTCGATCTCCTCGACGACTGCCCTCGCCCGACCGGGCAGACCACCTGCCCAGCGGTGCCGTAGCGATCGAGCTGCCGCAGGACGAGGAAGTGCGGTGTGCGAATCAAGCCTCCGCGATTGATCACACCGCCCGGTCTACCTGTCGATTAATTGAACAATCGGGTAATCGCCAGCCGCGCTTACAGCCCGATCACCAGCGGCTCCTGCGGCACGTCGCCAGAGAGCAGCGGCCTGAGCAGAGTGCCAAGTGCGCGAGGGACGAAGACCAGCTCCGGCGCCGCCACGATCTCCTCGAGGGAGAACCAGCGATGCGTGCCCATCGTCTCGAGTTCGAGTTCTTCGAGGGCCGCGGGATGCACTTCGAAGGCTGAGGTGCGGCCCAGAAAGAAGCGCTCGCGACTGTCGACGAGGCGTTCGCCCCAATGCCAGACGGCGTCGCGGGTCCAGACGCAGGGGCCAAGCTCGAAGGACTCGAGGCCGGTCTCCTCCCAGACCTCGCGACGCGCGGCGTCCTCGAAGGACTCGCCGGGGTTCAGGCCGCCGCCCGGCGGCACCCAGATCTCGGGGTCGTTGCCCCAGCCGGCCGGCGGAAACGCCTGGAAGAGCAGCAGCCGATCGTCGGGATCGAGGAGCAGCACCCGCGAGGTCGGTCGCAGCTCCGGCACTGTGGCAGGCTCAGCGTCGCTCACGAGTGTCCTCGGTGACCCGCATTGCGGCAGTCGCGAGACGGTCCGTAAGATGTTGAGTACGGTGAGCACCCTAAGACTCAATCGCTCCGCGCGGAAGGCGGTAGGTGTCGTCCGGCCCCACGGGCCGGCGGCCTCGATTATCGCGCGCTCCTGACTCGTCGCCCCCGACCCTTCGACAGGCGGGCGGCACGCCCGACAGGCATCGCGCGCGCCGTACCCACCACCAACTGCGAAAGCCCACGATGACCACCACCCCCGACACCGCACCGTCCGCAGCGCGTCCCGCGCGACCGCAGCGCCCGGTTCGCCTCTACGACACCACGCTCCGCGACGGCCTCGGCATGGAGGGGCTCTCGCTGTCCCTCGAAGACAAGCTCGTCCTCGCCCAGAAGCTCGATGAGCTGGGCGTGCACTACATCGAGGGCGGCTACCCGGGCTCGAACCCGAAAGACGCCGAATTCTTCCAGCGCGCGCGCGACCTCGACCTGCGCCACGCGAAGCTCGTCGCGTTCGGCTCGACGCGGCGCGCAGGCGGTGACGCGGCGACCGACCCCGCGATCCGCGCGGTCCTCGAAGCGCGCACGCCAGCCGTCACCCTTGTCGGCAAGTCCTCCTCGAAGCAGGTACGCGAAGTCCTCGAGACCACCGAGGAGGAGAACCTCGCGATGATCGCGGACTCCGTCGCCTACCTCGTGGGTGAAGGCCGCGAGGTGACGCTGGACGCCGAGCACTTCTTCGACGGCTACCGCGATGACCCCGCATACGCTCTCGCCACGCTCCGCGCGGCCGCGAACGCGGGTGCGACGGCCGTCGCTCTCTGCGACACGAACGGCGGCGCGCTGCCCGAGGCGATCGTCGAGGGCGTCGCCGCGGCGATGGACGCCGTCGAGGCGCTCGGCTGCGAGGTGGGCATCCACGTCCACAACGACGGCGACATGGCCGTCGCGAACACCGTCATCGCTGTCCAGGCTGGCGCGACCCAGGTGCAAGCCTGCATGAACGGCTGGGGCGAGCGCTGCGGCAACGCCAACATCGTGTCGGTTATCGCCAACCTCAAGCTGAAGCTCGGCCTGGACGTGGTGACCGATGAGCAGCTGGCGCGCCTCACCGAGGTGTCGCGCTTCGCCGACGAGCTGGCGAACCTGATGCCGAACGCGCACCAGCCGTATGTGGGCACGAGTGCGTTCGCGCACAAGGCCGGATTGCACGTAGCGGCGATCACGCGCTCGCCCGGCTCGTACACGCACGTCGATCCGCTGGCCGTCGGCAACACCGAACGCGTCCTTGTCTCCGAACTCGCAGGGCGGCGCAGCATCCTCGCGAAGCTGCGCGAGCAGGGCGTCGATCTCGACCTGACGGAGGAGCAGGCGATCGCGGTGCTCGAGCTGGTGAAGGAGCAAGAGGCTCGCGGCTACCAGTACGAGTCTTCCGAGGCCTCGTTCGAGCTGCTCGTACGCCGCTCGATCGGCGGTTACGTCCCGCCCTTCGAGCTCGACGACTTCCTGATCGTGGAGCGTCGGCGTCACCTCAAGCCCGGCGGTACCGACGCGAGGCCGAGCAACGGCGGAAGCGAGATGCAGGCCGAGGCCATGGTGAAGGTACGCGTCGGCGAACGCCTGACGCAGACCGCCGCCGATGGCAACGGTCCCGTGTCCGCCCTGGACGCCGCCGTGCGACGAGCGCTCGGTGAGTCGTTTCCGCGTCTCGATGAGGTGCGGCTCGTCGACTACAAGGTGCGCATCATCAACCCGGCGGGCGGCTCCGATGCCGCGGTGCGTGTGCTCGTCGAGTCTTCAGATGGGCTGCACCTGTGGCGCACCGTGGGTGCTTCGACCGACGTGATCGAGGCGTCGTGGCTCGCGCTACAGGACGCGTACGAGTACTGGGTCCTCCACTGGGGCCGCGAGGCGTAAGCCCGCAGGACGCCTAAGCGTCGAGCCCGGTTCTCGACCCACCCCCGTCGCGCGCGGTCGCGCGCTCGATCAGCTCGTCGAGGTGACGCAGCAGTTCGTCACCCAGCTCGCCGAGGCGTGCCTGACCCTCCTCGATGGCCGCTGCCAGCCCATCGCGCAGCTCGCGCAGCTGGTCGGCGGTCAGGCGCTCGAGCTCCGAGTAATCGAAGTCGAAGCCCTCGAAGCGGGGGAAGTCCTCGAACCAGTCCGGGGCGTTGAAGCCGAAGGAGGGCACGCTCGCCATCGGTGCACCCTCGGTCACCTCGACGGCGACGGCGCGCTGCTCGGTGCCTTCTTGCAGCACAAGCTCCATGGTGTCGCCGGGCTCATGAGCGGCGACGGCCTCGCGGAGTGCCTCGACGGTCGCGACGTGCGCGCCGTCCGCCTCCGTGATGATGTCGCCGGCCTCGAGCCCGGCCTCGTCCGCACCGGAGCCCGGCACCACGCTCGTCACGCGGATGCCCTCATCGGTCTGCTCGACCGAGATGCCGAGCATCGGACCATCGAGGAACGGCAGCCCCGGCATGTCGAAGCCGCGACGAGGTCGGGGTACCTGGCGCACGCTCGGCTCGGCGGCACGTTGCACCTGCACGGTGCGCGCCTCGCCGTTGCGCTCGACCTCCACGTCGTATGAGTCGTCCTCGACGGCCGCGACCGCGGCGCGCGCCTCGTCGATCGTGGCGACATCCGTCCCCGCCACGCTCACGAGGCGGTCGCCGGTGGCGATGCCGGCGTCGTCCGCAGGGCTCCCGTCGAGCACCTCGCTGACGACGAGGCCATCCTCGGTCTCCTCGAGCGTTACACCGAGGTACGAGCCGGTGAGCCGGACGGCCCTGGGGTGGTCGCCGCGGTCATGGGTGGCGGTCGTCGCCTCGGCTTCGTCACCGAGGCCGCGGATGGCGGCCTCGATCCAGCCCGCCGCAGCCGTCGCGAGGCCGAGCGTGACGACCGTGATCAGCAGCGCCTGCCAGTGCTGGCGTAGAAACGCCATCCTTCGTCCCCCAGTCTATGGTCCGAATCCCGCCTACGTGCCCGCGCGCTCCGATTCGCCGGGCGCGAGCGGGGCACTCGGTGCCTCACTCTCCCGATGCAGCACTCGCGAGGCGATGCGGCCTGCGCGTGGCACTCGCGAGCGCGGCGGCGTCACGACGACGCTCTCCGGACCATCGGCGCCCTGCGGCAGCCACACGGTGAATGTCGTGCCGCTGTCCTTCGCCGACTGTACGACAACCTCGCCGCCGTGCGCATGCACCAACTCGTGCACGATGGCGAGGCCGAGGCCGGCGTGGCCGCGCTTCCTCGATGGGTCCCCCTGGTAGAACCGGTCGAAGACGTGCGGCAGATCCTTCTCGGAGATGGGCTCGCCGCCGTTGTGCACCTCGACGCCGACGCGGGCGCCCGCGCGGTACGACCGCACCAGGACCTCGGTACCCGCAGGCGCGAAGCGGATCGCGTTGTCGAGGAGGTTGGCGAAAACTTGCTCGAGGCGCCGTCCGTCAGCCTGGATGGTGCCCGCGCCGACCGCAAGCCGCACGGTGACCTCGTTACTCTCCGCCTGGAAGCGGAGGCGTCGCGCCGAGGCAGTCAGCAGCGCGTCGAGGTCCACGAGATCGGTCTGCAACGTCAGTTCGCCGGACTCGATGCGCGACAGGTACAGCAAGTCCTCGACGAGCGCGCCCATGTGCTCCGCCTCGTCGTGGATGACGCTCGCGAGCTGCTTCGTCTCCTCGGCGTCCGCCGCCATGCCGTCCATGATCGCTTGTGAGAACCCCTGGATCGAGGTGAGCGGCGTCTTCAGGTCATGGGAGACGTTGCCGAGAAGTTGCCGCATCGCGCGCTGGGAGCGGCCCACCTCGGACGCCATCTCGTTGAACGCGCGCGCGAGCTGTCCAATCTCGTCGCTGCCCGTCGCGTCGATACGCTGGTCGTAGTTGCCGCGTGCGATCGCCATCGAGGCGCGCGTCATCTGACGGACCGGCCGCGTGATGCGCTCGGCGAGGACGATGCCGAAGAGGGCAGCGAACGCGAGCGCGACACCGCCGGCAGCCGCCTGACCAGGAAGCAACTGGGCCCACGCATCCGTGACGTCGCCTGCGGGTACCGCCACGATCAGCTTCGCCTGGGGCTGAATGAGCGGGACGCCGGCAGGCACGATCGGGGGCGGGGAGACCGAGGTGAATGCGTACACGTCCTGGCCGTTCCACGAATCCTGCCACGACATGAACGGCTGCATCCCGCTGGTCAGGTCGTCCAGCGCCTCCTCGCGCGGAGGGACGCTGATCGTGCTGCCGAGCAGCTCCTCGCCCTCATCGGTGTCGACAACGACGCGGCCCTCACTGTCGAGCAGCACGAGGCGCACGTCGTAGTAGCGCGCGCGGTCCAGCAACTCCGCGCGGATGCGTGACGTGGGCCAGCCGACGAGTTCCATCTGCTGGACCTGGTAGGCGAAGGGGTCGGCCAGGCGGCCGTAGCGCTGCTGCGCGTTCTCGATCTGCTGGTCACGCAGCAGCACCATCGTCCCGATCGAGGCGAGGGCGAGCGTGAAGACGATCGCGATGCCGAAGCCGACCACGAGCCGGAGGCTCAGGCTGGGGAGCATCAGGAGGCCCCGGCTGCCTCGCCGGCCGGCACGAGCTTGTATCCGACGCCCCAGACCGTCTCGATCTTTGCGTCGCCGTCTGCCAGCTTGTCCCGCAGCCACGCGACGTGGACGTCGATAGTGCGCGGATCGCCGTAGTAATCGGGCCCCCAGACCATTCCGAGCAACCGCTCGCGGTCCAGGACTACGTTCGGGTGGCGGAGAAACGCCTCGAGCAGGTCGAACTCGCGCTGGCGCAGGCGCACCGGCTGCCCGGCGACCGTCACGTCGCGGGAACTGGGATCGAGGGTGACGTTGCCGACGGCGACAGGTCCGCGCTCAGCGGTCGTGGCGGACGCGACGTCCCAGTCGCGCCGGCGCAGCGCTGCTTTCACGCGCGCCACCACCTCGCGAGGGTTGAACGGTTTCGTCACGTAGTCGTCGGCGCCCATCTCGAGGCCAACGATCTTGTCGATGTCATCCGAACGTGCGGTGAGCATAATCACCGGAACGTCGGACTTCTTGCGGATCTCCGTGCAGACGTCGAACCCACCGATCTCCGGCATCATGAGGTCGAGCACTACGAGGTCTGGGGACTCGCTGGCGAAGCGGTCGAGGGCCTGGCGGCCGTCGCTGGCGGCCACCACGTCGTAGCCAGCCTCGCGCAGGTACATGCGGAGGAGCTGCACGATGTTCTGTTCGTCGTCCGCAACGAGGATTTTGGCGGGCATTCAGCGGAGCTTACCGGGGCGGGGAGTGCAGGACGGGGCCGAGTCGCGTCCTCGAGAGGACGTCCGGGCTGTTCGCAACCGCTCCCACCACTGACTGTTTCTACGAACTACCGGGCGATCCGGCCCCGTCCACAAAGGATGGTTTCAGACAGCCGTTGGCATCCCGCTACTGAAGTGTAAACGAAGTGTGATCCGGCGGACATGGGGCGCGCGGCGTCGCTCGACGCCGCGTATGCCAGATTCGCGTTACGCCAGATTCGACCCCGAGGCTGGGCCATCCTCCGCATCTGCGTCGGGTGGGGGCAGGTGCTGCGCGCGGGCTTCCGGGGTCGAGTCGCCGCGGCTGAGGTCGCGCATGCGGTTCACCACGCGAGGATCGCGGGGCTGCGACGCCTGACGGTTCTGGTCGGCGACGTCCTGGAGCAGCTCCTCCCGCAGGATGGAGATGCTCGGGGGAGCCTCGATACCGAGCTTCACCCGATCGCCGTCGATGCTGAGGACGCGGACAACCGTCACCTGGTCGATGACGATGCCCTGTTCCGCCTTTCGGCTGAGGATGAGCACTTCGGTCTCCCCCTGGGGTCAGGGCGTCCGTACCGCGACGCCTCCCCCGCGTTGTCTCGTTGGCTATGCCGCCATCGGCACGCGCATCGCCTCGAAGACGAAGAAGCGCAGCGGCAGGTGCGAATCCTGGAGCACGATCTGACGGCCCCGGTGGCCGTTGCGGCTCAGCACGATCGGCGCCATCAGGTTCGCCGTCGTCTCCTCGGCAGTGTCGTGCAGCGTGAGCAGGCAGCGCACGAGCACGTCCTGCGGCTGGGCCACGCCGAGGTCCTGGCAGTCGTAGTCGGAGAGTTCGAAGCCGTAGTTCGGGTAGAACAGGAACGGCTCCATCATCGTGAAGCAGACGTTCGGGTGGTCGAGCGACTGCAGCCACTCGATGGGCGACTCGCCGTCGACCAGCCGCGCGTAGCGGTGGTACTGGTCGAAGCCGGTGAGGCCCGGCCGGAAGTCGAACACCTGGTCGTCGTCAACCTCGACGACTTCCTCGTGACCGAAGCGATACGTGGTGACCTGCTGCATATACGTCCTCTCTCCTAGCGGAGGAAGCTCAGAAGACTAACGTTGGCTGTGCGACCAGTGACGGCGAGCGCCGCCTGGTACGCGGTCTCGCGGGCCTCGAGCTCGACGATGGCCTCCGCCATGTCGACGTTCTCGAACCCTGCGACGACGGTCTTGAGCATGAGGTCCTCATCGAGCAAGCGCTGCTCGGCGAGGTCCATGCGGTTCATCCGCGCGCCGATCTCGCTGCGCACCTCGAGCAGCTCGCTCGACGCCTCGGCAATCGTCCCCGTGGATGCCTGGATCCCCGCGAGGTCGTTCGATTGGAGCGCGTTCCGCAGACCGATGAGGGCGTCGAAGACCTGGGGCCACGCGCGACTGCCCGGCGTGTTCACCTGCAGCCGCTCGCCCTGCTCGATCTCCCGCTGCATCGCGCCGTCGTCCCCGTTGTACGCCATCGTCATCGGCGCAGCCGGGAAATCCGGCGTGAACGGCTCGGTGTCCGTCTGGTGCCCGGCGAAGATATAGCGGCCCTGGTAGCGCGAGTTCCCGAGCGAGGTCGCCGCAGTGAGGAGCTGCCCGACTTCGATCGCGATGTTGGCTCGGTGCTCCGCCGTCAGTGTGCCGTTCGCGGCCTGCGTCGCGAGCTCGCCGGCTCGCGTCAGCAGGTCGTTTGCCTCGGTGACCGCGGACTCGGCGGCCGTCATCTCCGCGCGCGCCATCGAGATGTTGCGCTGGTACTGCGCGATGCGGTCGAGCTGCGTGCGGCCGGCCATGATGCGGCTCGCGGCAAGCGGGTCGTCCGACGGACGGTTCACTCGCTTGCCGCTGGTGACGCGGCCCTGCTCCTCCGCCATGCGCTGCTGCGCCGTGGCGATCTGGTAGAGGGTCCGGTCGACCTGGCCGCGGTTGCTGATGCGCATCGCCACTGCCTGCTTAGATGGTCCGGTTGATCAGCGTGTCGAGCATCTCGTCGGCCTTCCGCACCAGGTGCGAGGCAGCCTCGTAGGCTCGCTGGTACTGCGTCAGGGAGACGATCTCTTCATCGAGGTTCACGCCCGAGACGCTCTGCCGCTGCTGCTCCAACTGCTGCAACACGAGCGTCTGCGTCCCCTCGCGAGACTGCGCTTCCCGGGACGCCACACCGAGGCTCGCAACGTAGTTGCCGTAATAGTCGTCAAAAGTTGCCGTTCCACCAGCCATCAGCCGCGCGTACTGCAAATCGCCAATCGCGAGGGCGTTCGAGCCGTCGCCCGGCACTCCGGCCGCGCTCGCAGAAGCGGCCAGCAACTGCGGGTCGGCGACGATCGCCGGGTCGACCTCGAGGTCAGCGGCGCCGGTCCCGGTGAAGAACGGGCGCCCGCCGACGCCATCGAGGCCGAAGCCCGCGGCATGAGCGTTGTTCACCTCGGTCATCACGCTCGCGACGAGCGTGTCGAGGTCGGCGAGGCGCTGCGGCAGGTCGGTGTCGCGCTGGTGCAGCAACCCGGCGATCTCGCCACCGGTCACGTTCAGCGGCTGGCCATCCTGGAACTCAACGTCGACGTAATTCGAGTTCGCGGCGTTCGCCACTCCGACGAGCGCGTGCGAGCGCTGGCCCGTGACCAGCGGATGCCCGCCGACGGCTACGTCGATCATGCCG
The DNA here is from genome assembly GCA_964479165.1 of uncultured Dehalococcoidaceae bacterium. GTDB lineage: Bacteria > Chloroflexota > Dehalococcoidia > UBA2979 > UBA2979 > CAYZJO01. Next base: position 618,573 of record CAYZJO010000001.1, on the reverse strand, counting down.
TCGCTGCGTTCGATGTACTGGACGTTCGCGAGAGTGGAGAGTCGGTCGAGGGCGGCGTCGCGCTGGTCGCGCAGGTCGTTCGGGTTCTGTCCGCCGACGCTTAACTTCTGGATCGCGTCGTTGAGGCGCGCGACGTCGCTCGCCAGCCCGTTGATCTCGTCGATCGCGCCGCGCACGCGCGCGTTGGCGTCGTCGCGCAGCCGCCCGAGGCCGGCGTCGATGCGCCGTGCGGTGAGCGCGAACGTGCTGCCCGCCTCGATGACGGCGGTCCGTGCCGGAGCGGACTCCGGGTTGTTCGACAGGTCGCGCCACGAGTTGAAGAACGAGCTGAGGCTCGCGCGCAGTCCGGAGTCGGTCGGCTCCGCGAGGACCGCCTCGGCCTGCTGTAGCGACTGCGCCTGCATCGAGAACTTCCCGGCGGCGTGGTTCTGTGTGCGCACCTGGTAGTCGATGAAGAGGTCGCGAACGCGATCGACGCTGACGACCTGCACGCCCATGCCCGGGCGCGGGATGCCGTCCGGGGTGTAGGTGCCGGGCACAGCGTGGAGCGTCACGCGCTGGCGCGTGTAGCCGGGCGTGGAGACGTTGGCGACGTTGTGCGAGACCGTGTCGACGCCTGCCTGGTGGGCCATGAGCGCGCTCAGCGCGGTGTTGAGGGTCACCATCATGCCCACGGCGGTGTCTCGCTCTGCCTCGACTACGCCGACCGGTCGAGCACGCGGCGGCCGACGGCGTCGGTGAGGCCGCCTTCCGCGTTGTACGCGAGCGCGCCGGTGAGCACGGTTCGGAGGTACTGGATCCAGCGGTCGACGATGTCGCGGCTGCTCCGCAGCAGCGCCGCGTTCCGCTCGTTGGCGCCGCGCAGCTCGAGCGCGAGCGTACGCAGTTGCTCGCCCGCTCGGGTCAGCAGTGCGCGCTCGGTCTCCTCGAGGGTGCTCGCGGCCTCCGTCAGCGTGATCTCGTCCGCGCTGCGACCGGTGACGGAGGCGAACGCCGTGAGCGCCGTCATCCGCTCGGTCTCGAGGGCGGCGAGGGTCTCGAGCAGGTGCTCCTTCTCCTCGGTGATCTCGGTCAGCGCGCGGACATCGCCGCCGACGATCGCGCGCTCCTCGCGGCCCGCGAGTTCGAGCAGCGCAGCGTAGAGCTGGTGCTCCTCGGCGAGCGCCTCACTGAGCGCGTGTGCCGGGGTGGTCAGGTCGATCATCAAATGACGCCTTCCTCGATCATGCGCTCGGCGATGGTGGCGACGTCGCGGCTGTACACGCCGTTCGCCAGTTGCTCTCGGATGTGCCCGATGCGGGCCTCGCGGGTGTCCGGCAGGTCGCGGACGGCCGCGAGCACGCGCCGTAGCTCCTGCGCCTCCTGGGACAGCGAGACCGAGTCGGCCTTGCGTCCGCCGCCCGAGGCGCTGGCGGAGCGCTGCCGCTCGGCGGCGGACTGCGCCACGCCCCCGGTGCTGACGGCCGTCTGACGGTAGATGCCGCTGGCATCCTGCGGGCGAATCGGCTGAATTGCCATCGTCTTGCTCCGCTGCTTACAGCGTCACGTCGCCGGCCTGCCGGAGCATCTCTTCGATGGTCCGGTAGGCAGTGAGGTTCATCTGGTAGGCCCGGCTGGCCGCGATCAGGTTCGTGATCTCCTCGGCCATGTCCACGTTCGAGGCCTCGAGGAAGCCGTTCACCACGGTCCCGAAGCCCTCCGACCCGGCGGCGCCCTCGATCGGCGCGCCCGAGCCGTCCGTCGGGATGTAGAGGTTCTGGCCGATCGAGGCGAGCGCCTCCGGCTGGTCGAAGCGGACGAGCGTGATCGTGCCGACGGGGTCGTCGAGGTCCGTCACGGTCTCGCCGGGCTCGCGGGCCGCGAGCTCCGCCTCGGTCATCGGACGGCGGGCGTACATCGTGCCGTCGCCACCGATGCTGATGTGCGTGGTGCCGCTCGGCAGCGTGACCGGCGGGTCGAGGAGCAGCCCGTCCGAGGTGACGACGCGCCCCTCTGCGTCGATCCGGAACGAGCCATCACGGGTGTACGCGGGCGCGCCGTCCTCGCGCAGGACGCGGAACAGGCCCTCGCCGACAATCGCGAGGTCGAGCGGCGCTCCGGACTCACGCAGCGTGCCCTGCTCGAAGCCGTGTTCGACGAGCGAGAGCTCGACGCCCGACGCAGTGGTCGAGGTGCCCGGGGGCAGTTCGCCGCGCAGGGCCGCGAGGATCTGGGCACTGTCGAGCAGCGACTGGAAGTGCACCTGGGCGCGCTTGTAGCCCGTGGTGTTCACGTTCGCGACGTTGTTCGCGATCAGCTCCATGTTGCGCTGCTGCTCGAGCAGCCCGCTGAGGGCGGCGTCCAGTGAGAGCGACATGCGCTAGCCAACCCTTCCGACGTCGCGGACGGCAAGCTCGAGGTTCGCCGTGATCTCGCGGAATACGCGCTGACTCGCTTCGTAGCGGCGCGCGATGCTGACCAACTTCGTGGCCTCGCTGGCGAGATCGGTGTTCGCCTCCTCGAGCGCGCCCTGCTGCGCGTAGGTCTCGCCTCCAGCGGCGAGCGGCTGCACGGGACCGACGGCGACGAACAGCGTCCCGTCATGCCTCGCGATCTGATCGTCGGCAATATCGACGATCTGAAGAGTCGCGAGCGGCGTCTCGCCTACGAGAATGTTGCCGTTCTGTAGGATTTCGACGGAATCGAGCGCGTCCGGGTCGAGGGTGATCGCCTGCCCGTCGACATCGAGGATGGTCAAGCCGTCCGGCGTGACCAGCTGATTCTGCTCGTCGAGCGAGAAGTGGCCGTTCCTCGTGTACAGCGGCCCGCCATCCGGACCAGCGACGACGAAGAAGCCACGGCCGACGATCGCGACGTCCAGTGGGAGGCCGGTCGCCCTCGCAGAGCCGGGACGCAGGTCGGTGGCGCGCAGCTCCTCGTAGGTGCCGGTGCCGACGGCGCCGATCGTGCGGCGGAACGTGAGCGGCACGGGCACAGGCGCGTTGCCGGTGCTCGTGGCAAGCACGTCGCCGAACGAGCTCTTCGACGAGGTCTCCGCCTTGTAGCCGGGCGTGTTCACATTGGCGACGTTGTTCGCCACGGCCTCCTGCTGACGCAGGTTCGCGAGCATGCCGGAGGCGGCGGTGTAGAGGCCGCGGATCATGCGCTCCTCCGTCCGAGACGCACACCGACGAAGATCGACAGCGCCATCGCCGCGAAGAGCAGCGAGATCCGCCCGATGTCGGACAGCAGGTCCGGCGCGCCCGTGTTCGGGAGTTGTGTCGGCGCCGTCGAAACATCCGAGGGGGTCGACCCGTCCGCCGCGGACGGTCCGACCATGTCGAAGTAGCCGCCGATCGACCGCTGCGAGTGCGGCTGCGGCGCGTCGTCCGGGTCGGGCTCGACGGTCACGATGAATAGGTCGAAGCCGAAGTCGGCGATGGGGGGCAGCGTGCCCTCGTAGCTCACGGCGCCGGCGGCGCCGGCGTTGAACCGGCCGATCGAGATCGCGTCGTTGGTCTCGGAGTTGACAAGCCAGCCCTGGTAGGACTCGCCGGTCAGCCGCTGGAGGCCGGTCGCCTTGACGCGGGCGAAGCCCTCCGCGAACGACAGCTCGAGTTCGCCCGTCGCGTCCTTCGGACCCCAGTTCGAGAGGTCCTCGAGGTAGCGCAGCTCGACGAGCGTCGGAACGCCGTTCGCCTCGGCGCGTTCGGATGACGTGAAGAGCGAAAGGGACACCAGCACGAAGACGGCGATGGCGGCTGGCAGTGACCAGCGGCGCACCGAGGCGAGACTGAGAGCGGTCATTGGGCCAGCCCCGATCGCAGCCGCGCGACCCGCACCTCTTCGAGGCCGACGTGCAGCTGACGAGCGATGGCGCGGTCCGAGAGCCCCTCGGCGGCGAGTTGGGAGACGGCAGCACGGAGGCCACCGACGGCTGGCGCGGACTCAGACGTCGGGGACGCCTCGACCGCTGCTGATTGCGCCGCACGAGCGGGGCGAGCGCCGATGACCATCGGCCGCCCGTTCGTGGCCAGTGCGGGGGCAGCAGCGCTCGGGCGAGCCTCGCGAGGCGACCCGGTGGCTGCGGACGCGCTCGGCCTCAAGGCGGGCTGGGTGGCGGCGGTAGCGCGCGCCTGGCGTGAGCCCTCGGACAGCAGTTGCTCGAGCGTGCCGCGCTGGCCCGCGAGCTGCGTGCGGAGGTCGTCGATCTCCTGGTGCAGCTCGGCGAACAGGTCCTCGACCGGCTCGGCCGCGAGGGCCTCGAGGACATCGTCGACACCTTCGAGGCCCATGAGCCTCGGACGGCGAGCGAGCAGCACGGCGTGTGCGAGCACGCCTATCGCGAGCAGGGTGAGCGGGCCGCCGATCGAAAGCGGGACCAGCAACTCGGACGTGAGGGTCACGCGGCCTCTCCCTGTTGTCGGGCGAGCGAGACGCGGAGCCGCGTCAGCGCTCGGGCGTGCAGCTGGCAGACGCGCGACTCGGAGATGCCCAGCACCTTGCTCACCTCGCGCATCGTCAGTTCTTCCTTGTAGTAAAGGGACAGGATGAGCTGCTCACGCTCGGGGAGCTCCCGAATCGAAGCCGCGAGTTCCCCGATCAACTCCTCGCGCTCGATGCCAGCCATCACCCCTTCGTCGTCGGGATCGGCGACGGAGATCTCGCCGCTCGAGCCCTCCTCATCCGGGTCCGAAGGACCCATCGTGTCGAGCGAAATCGTGACCCAGGAGGCGTCCACGATCTGCTTGAGGTACTCGGTGAGCGTGAGTCCAAGGGCCTCGGCGACCTCGGCGTCGGTCGGATCGCGGCCGAGGTCGATCGTGAGCTGCGCCGTGGCCTTGTCGGCCGCGCGCGCCTTCTGGCGCACCGAGCGCGGCAGCCGGTCGAGGGCGCGCAGCGTGTCGATGATCGAGCCCTTGATGCGCGCGATGGCGTACGTCTCGAACTTCACACCCTTCGACGGCTCGAAGCGCTCGACCGCCTCGATCAGGCCGATCGTGCCCGACGAGAGCACGTCCTCGTAATCGAGGATCGCCGGCAGGCTGATCGCCAGCCGACCCATCACGTACTTCACCAACGGTGCGTACTGGAGGATCAGCTGCTCGCGCAGCCGCGGGTCGCGCGACTGCTCGTAGCGAGCCCACAGGTCCGCGTTCAGCTTCTGTTGTTCCATCTGATCAACCACGACGGTGCGCTTCCTGCTCTGACGTCACGACTTATGCTGCCTGCCGGCTCTCGCCGGCCTCGGCCTCGGACCCCGATTCCGCGGCATCCGCATCCGTGCGAACGCCGCTCATCATTGCGTTGAGTGCTGCTTCCGCCTGTGCCTGGCCGGGCTGACCGCCGCCGGCGCGCGCGCGGCGACGGGCCTCGAGCTCCGACTCGGCAGCGAGGTCGCCGGGCGCCGTCAGTACCACCAACTCGCCGACGTAGCCGAGGAACGCAACTGCGATCATCCCGAGGAGTCCGCGTACCAGCGCGATCTCCACGAGGTCTCCAGCGTCCCAGGCCGCCCACGTGACCCCGACGCCGACAACGAACGACAGCAGTAGCCCCGCTCGAAAGACGTGCATCAGGCCGCCCGTCCTCGCTGCAGCAGTCGCTGCTCCCGGTAAACGAAGCGCACGATGCTCTGCTCAACCGCACGGTCGAGGTCGACGAAACGGGCGTGCGCGCGGTAGCGCGAACGGCGCTGGTCGGGCGGGTCGACGCTCACGATCTCGGCAGTCACCTCGACGTCCTCGGACGGAGGCGTGTCGCCGGGCAACGGGAATACGAAGCGGATGCGGTCGCCCGCCGCGACCTTCGAGCGCGTCGTGAGTTGTGCGCCGCCGCCGCTGAGGTCGAGCAGGCGCAGCTCGAGGAGTCGCGCCAGTTCGCGGCCGTCCGAGTCGACGATCGCGGCGGATCGCGCCACCAGGCTGACGAGGATGCGGTACATCTGCCGGCGGTCGGTATGCACGAGCGGGGCCGGCAGCTCGAGCTCGAGCTCCTCGGCCTCGCGGCTCGCGCTGGTGCGGACGGTGGTGGTGTAGAGGTGTGAGCGGCCGCGCACCTGGACGACCAGCGTGAGGGGATCGCCCGCGCGGGCGTGGAGGCGGTCGCCGCGGCGACGGGGTACGTCTATCCGCACGTGATCCTCCGCGACACGCCGCAACGACGAGTCGAAGGACGTCGCGAGTGACTCATCGGCAGGAATGACGCTCATCTGAACCCCTGGGCCAAGGTCGGCGAAGGACGGCGCCGCCGGCTTCGCCTGTTCCTGTCCGCTCATCGCCCTGATTCCGCTCGACCTGGCTAGCCGGCGCGCGCGACGCGCTGCGCGACCACGGGCTCCGGCCACTGCCCGGAGATGACCGCTGCCGCCAGCGCGCGGTTGTCGCCGCCCCGGAGGCCCTGCGTAATGCCCTCGGCGTGCGTGGTGTACGCGATACCGATGCCAGACTCGATCGCCGCGCTCAGGAGGCCGCCGTAGGAGGAGGTCTCATCGCAGCGCGTCCCTACGAGTCCGGTGACGCCGACGGGCCCGAAGGCCGTCGACAGACGCAGCACGTCGTCGGTCTTCATCGAGGCAGGAAGAGCGAGCAGCGTCAGCCGTCGTGGCGTTGCCTGCATGTACGCGCCGAGCTCGGTCATGCGGTCGCGGCGCATCCCGTTGTGGCCGGGAGTGTCGACGACCACGACATCGGCCGTGCCGCCCTCGATGAGGGCCTTCAGCTCGGCGGGCGTGTAGCACAACTCCACCGGCACATCGGCAGCCGCGCCGCACGCGGTGAGCGCCTGGGGCGCGCCCGCGCGCGTGACGTCGATGCCGGCGAGCACGACGCGTGCGCCGCGACGCTCCGCCAGCTCCTGCGCCAGGCGCACGGCCGCGGACGTCTTGCCGGAGCCGCTCGGCCCGACGACGAAGATGGCGAGCGCGCCCTGCGTCGGGCGGATGGTGACGACCGGCGACAGCTGCGACTCGATGCTCTGGGCGAGCTGGTGCAGCACCTGCGCCGAGGTGGCCTGTGCCTTCGTGTTGCCGATGAGCGGGTCGAGGAGGCGTTGTGTGACGTTCGCGCTGACGCCCTGCTCGGCGAGGCGCGCCCGCGCCTCCCGCAGCGTCTTGGGACCGGCGTCGACGAGTGCGTTCGCGCGCTCAGCCGAGATGCGCTCGACCATGCCGCGCACGGCTGACAGGTCCTGCATGATCGCGCTGAGCAGCTCGCTCCGCGGCTCCGGCAGCGCATCGATCTCACTCACATCGCTGATCGCTCCGAGACCCCTCGACTCCTGTCCCCTCTCCCCTCGGGGCCCTTCGACAAGCTCAGGGCGAGCGGAGAGGGGGTGAGGGTCGCCGGTGGGCAGCCCTTCGTCCTCGAACGGCGGCGAGTCGAAGGAACCGGCGAAGTCGTTGACGAAGGGCGGGGCAAGCTCTCGCTCGTCCTCGTAGCCCGGGTCGGCGTACGCGGCCTGCTCGGCGAGGTCGTCCGGGATGCCGGCGACGATCTCGACGAACTTCGCGGGGGCGCGGCCGAGGAGGCCGGGGACCGTCGCGGTCCGCGTCGACACGATGACGGCGTCGTCGCCCATCGCCTCGCGAACGCGCTCATACGCCTCCGCGATGGTCGAAGCCTGGAAGCGCTTAAGCTGCATTGACGTGGACCTCCACCATGCCGACAGCCTCGACCTCGCACTCGCCGGCGACTTCCGCGTAGGCAAGCACGGGCAGGTTGGGCAATGAACGCTCGATCAGCCGGCGCAGCGGACGCCGGATGCGCGCGGAGCAGAGCAGCACCGGCTCGTGTCCGCGCGAGGCAGCGCGCTCCATCTCCCCGGCGATGCCGGAGAGCAGGCGCTGCAGCAGGTCCGGCTCCACGATGAGCGCCGGGCCCGTCTCGGTCTGGTGGAGCGACGCGGCGAGCGTCTGCTCCAGCTTCGGCAGCAGGGTCATCGCGTGCAGGCGGCCGTCCGCCGCGCGGTGCTGCATCGAGAGCTGGCGAGCGAGCGCCTGGCGCGTCGCCTCGGTCAGTGCGTCGATGTCCTTCGTCTGGCGGCCGCGGTCCGCAAGCGTCTCGGCAATCGTGACCAGGTCGCGAATCGAGACGCCCTCTCGCAGGAGCTCGTGCAGCACGCTCTGCACCTCGCCGACGGTGAGGATGCCGGGGACCAGCTCTTCGACGACGGCGGGGTAGTCCGCCTTGAGGTTGGTGAGCAGCGCCTGCGTGTCCTGCCTCGAGAGCAGCTCCGGCGCGTGGCGGCGGATCAGCTCGCTGAGGTGGGTCGTCAGCACCGAGGGCGGGTCGACGACGGTGTAGCCCGCCAGCTCGGCGCGCTGCTTCTGTGCCTCGCCGATCCAGATGGCCGGCAGGCCGAACGCCGGCTCGACCGTGTCGACGCCGTCGATCTGCTCGGTGGCCGCGCCCGAGTTCATCGCGAGGAAGCGGTGAGCGAGCAGCTCGCCGCGTCCGACCTCGATGCCGCGCAGCTTCACGACGTAGGTGTTCGGCGACAGCGCGAGGTTGTCGCGGATGCGAATCATCGGGACAACGATGCCGAGCTCAAGGGCGACCTGGCGTCGGATCATCGAGATGCGGTTCAGCAGCGAGCCGCCGTGCTCCTCGTCGACCAGGGGAATCAGGCCGTAGCCCACTTCGACCTCCAGCGGATCGACCTGCAGCATCGTGAGGACGGAGTCGACGCTCGCCTCGCGCTCTTCGAAGGCGGATTCGGCGGCCAGCGCCTGCTCGTCCGCCTGGTTGCGGAGGCGCTCGCGCATCAGGTATCCGATGCCACCCATCGTTGCCGCGAGCACGAAGAACGGGAATCGGGGAAGCCCCGGTACGAGGCCCATCACCGCCAGCACGCCGGCCACGGTGAAGAGCGCACGGGGGTTCGAGAAGAGCTGCTTCCCGACGTCTGCACCCAGGTGCGTGTCCGAGGCAGCTCGCGTGACGATGAGGCCCGTGGCCGTCGAGATCAGCAGCGCGGGGATCTGCGACACCAAGCCGTCACCGACGGTCAACAGCGAGTACTCGGAGACGGCCTGCCCCACCTCGAGGCCGCGCTGCATCACGCCGATCGCAATGCCGCCGATGAGGTTGATCGCGGTGATGATGAGGCCCGCGATGGCGTCGCCCTTGACGAACTTCGAGGCGCCGTCCATCGAGCCGTAGAAGTCGGCCTCCCGGGTCACGGTGCTCCGGCGTTCGCGTGCCTCGGTCTCGTTGATCAGGCCGGCGTTGAGGTCGGCGTCGATCGCCATCTGCTTGCCGGGCATCGCATCGAGGGTGAAGCGCGCGGCCACCTCGGCGACGCGGCCGGCACCGTTCGTGATCACGATGAACTGGATGATCAACAGGATCAGGAAGACGACGATACCGACGACCAACGAGCCGCCGATGACGAACTGCCCGAAGCTCTCGATGATCTTGCCGGCGTCGCCGTTCAGCAGGATCAACCGCGTCGAGGAGACGTTGAGGCCGAGGCGGAACAGCGTCACGACCAGCAGGAGCGACGGGAAGACGCTGAAGGACAGCACGTCCTTCGTGTACATCGCGATGAGCAGGATGGTGATCCCGAGCGCAATGTTGGTCGCCACCAACAGGTCGATCATGGTCGGTGGCAGCGGGATGACCATCATCAGGACGGTCGTGACCAGCGCAACCGCCATCAGGACATCGGAGTTGTGCGTCATCACCGCGAGGAGGCCTCCGGTGCCTGTGGCACTCCCGGCGCTCGACGCCCCTCGAGGACGACCACCTCTGGCCGGCTGCATCGCCATGCGGACTGCTCCTTGCTACGCCGCGCCGGTGCGCGGGTGGCGCAGGCGGTAGACGAACGCCAGCACCTGGGCCACGGCCTCGTACAGCTCGGGCGTGACCTCGTGGTTGACGGGGACCGCGCGATAGATCGCGCGGGTGAGCGGCGGGTTCTCGATGACCGGGATGCCGTGCTCCATCGCGACCTCGCGGATGCGCAGCGCGATGAGGCGCTCGCCCTTCGCGATGACGCGCGGCGCCTGATCGCTCGCGGCGTCGTACTTCAACGCCACGGCGTAGTGCGTCGGGTTCATCAGCACGACATCGGCACGAGGTACGGCCTGGAGGACGCGCGTCAGCAGCGAGCGTCGCAGCGAGGCCATGCGGCCCTTCAGCTGCGGGTCGCCCTCGGTCTGCCGGCTTTCGTCCTTGACCTCCTGCCGCGTCATCTTCAGTTGCGACATCCAGTCGTACCGCTGGAATGCGTAGTCCATGACCGCGAGGACGATCAGCGCGATGGTCGCCTTCATCGCGATGTCGAATGCAACGCGCGCCACCACCCCGAGCGACGGCACGAGGTCCATCGTGAGTCCGATGGCGGTCAGCTCCGGCAGGTGCGACCGCAGCGTGACTCCGACGACGACGCTCAGCGCGACCACCTTGAACAGGCTCTTCGCGAGGTTCATCGCGGCCTGCTTCGAGGCAAACGTGCGCTGCGCTCCCTTGAGGGGGTTGAGCCTCGACAGCTGCGGCCTGATCGCCTGGGACGAGAAGTTCGCCCCGGTCTGGCCGAAGCCCGCCAGCAACGAGAAGACGAGCACGACACCCATCAGCGGGAAGAGCAGCAGCACCGCACGCCCGACGAGGCTGACGCCGACCTCAGTGGTCAGGTCCATCGTGAGTGGGTTCTTGTTCAGCACGGAGAAGGAGTCGCGCATCAGGTCCTGCAGGCCGTTCCAGAAGCGCAGTCCGAGGAACCAGAGCGCTAGCATCGCGGCGACCAACACGACGGCCGTGTCGACCTCGCGGCTGCGTGCGACCTGACCCTTCTTGCGCGCGTCCTCGAGACGCTTGTGCGTGGGCTGCTCGGTGCGTGACAGGGCCATCGCGCTCTCCTACGGCCCCACGAACGCCGTGGCCGAGACCAGCGCGTCTCCGAACACGGCGCCCATGAGCGCGGTGACCATCGGAATCGACATTGCGAGGACGAACACGCCCACGCCGACTTTCAGCGGCATCCCGACCACGAGCACGTTCATCTGCGGCACGGCGCGCTCGACGATGCCGAGCGCGAGGTCGGTCAGCAGCAGCGCCGCCGTCACCGGCAGCGCGACACGCACCGCGATGCTGAACAGCGCGATGAAGAACGGCACGGCGCGGTCGCCCGCGATGAGCGTGAGGTCGGCCGTCCCCGCCGGTACCACCTCGAACGTGTGCAGCAGGCCCGCGAGCACGAGGTGGTGGCCATTGATCGAGAAGAAGACCAGCGTCGCGAGGATCCGGTAGAACGACTCCAGCACTCCCGACTGCCCGCCCGTCATCGGGTTGACCAGCTCACCGAACGCGAAGCCGATCTGCACGCCGATGAGCGACGCGCCCATCTCGAGCGCCTGGAACACGAACGCGACCGCGATCCCGACGACGAAGCCCACGAGGGCCTCGGCGCCGACGGCCGCAGCGAAGACCAGCATGTTCTCTGGTGCAGGCCGCACCGGCCCCTGGTGCATCGGCAGGACGATCAGCGAAAGCAGGACCGCGAGACCGATCTTGGCCTGGGGCGGAATGCTCCGCGTCCCGAAGATCGGCATCGCGAAGATGGCCGAGCTGATGCGTACCAGCACGAGCAGGAAGTTCGCCGACCACTCCGGCGAGACGTTGAACAGCTCGGCGAGCACGCGCGCGCGTCCCTCTCGTATCGCTCGAGGCGTCGGCTAGCGGACCAGCAGCGGCAGCGTGGCGAAGAGGCGCGTGGTGTAGTTCACCATCGTGCCCACCATCCACGGTCCGAAGACAGCAGAGACAGCGAAGACGCCGAGGATCTTCGGGACGAAGGTCATCGTGACCTCGTTCACCTGCGTCGTCGCCTGGAAGATCGAGATAACAACGCCGATCACGAGGCTCACGAGCAGGATCGGCGCGGAGACCATGAGCGCCGTCATCAGCGCCTCGCCCGCGAGGCTCAGCGCAGCCGCATCCGTCATGTCAGCACCACTCCTTCGCCGTCCTCGACAGGCTCGAGGCGGCGTGAAAACGACGCTCAGTCAGACGACGAAGCTCGAGACGAGGGAGCCGATGATCAGCCCCCACCCGTCGACGAGCACGAACAGCAGGATCTTGAACGGCAAGGAGATCACGACCGGCGGCAGCATCATCATGCCCATCGAGAGCAGGGCCGCCGAGACGACGATGTCGATGACCAGGAACGGGACGAAGATGATGAAGCCCATGAGGAAGGCGGTCTTCAGCTCGCTCACGATGAACGAGGGAATGACGACGTAGGTCGGCACGTCCTCGACCGTCTGCGGCCGCTCCTCCTGAGACAAGCCAACGAACAGCGACAGGTCCGCCTCGCGCGTCTGCGCCAGCATGAACTTGCGCACCGGCGCCTCGGCCGTGTCGATCGCGGCGCCCTGGTCGAGCTCACCTGCGAGGTACGGCTGCACCGCCTGCTCGTTGACGACCTTCCAGACGGGCGCCATCACGAAGATCGTGAGCAGGAACGCCAGCCCGAGGAGGACCTGGTTCGGCGGCAACGAGGGCACGCCAATCGCCGTCCGCACGAGCGAGAGCACGATCACGATCCGCGTGAACGAGGTGACCATCACCATCAGCGCCGGCGCGATCGAGAGCACGGTCAGCAGGACGAGCAGTTGCACGCCCGTCGCGCCGTTCGTGGGCGCTGCGCCCTCCGTGGCGGCTGCCTGCGCACCGGGCACCGTGACGGTGCCATCGGCGGCAACGCAGCCCGAACCGAGCGCGACCACGAAGAGCCCGAGCGCGAGCAGCCCGAGCCGCACGCGACGTCGCTTGGTCAACGCGGCGACTCCTGCCTCGCACGGGCGATGGCACGCTGCAACTCGGCGATGCGCTCGGCGCGCGTGCCGCTGCCGTAGCCGGCGCGCGCCTGCAGCTGCTGCGCCGCGAGCGGGGTGAGGTCGGGCGCGGGGTGCCGCAGCCCCTCACCCCCTCCCTCTCCCACAAGGGGAGAGGTGGCCGGAGAGCGCTCGGGTCGACGCGGGCCAGCCTCGGGACGCGGCGTGCGCTGACGGGCGGGCGGAGACTCGGAGGCAGCCTCAAGCGCCCCGACGGCGGAGGCGAGGCGTCGCCGCTCGCGCAGCCGCGCGGGCATCGAGAACGCAGCTCCGATGAGGCTGAACACGCCGTAGACGCCGGCGACCGGGCGGGGGCGCGCCTGTGTCGCCGCGGATGCCTCGGCCAGGCGCTCGACCTCCTCGGGGTCGTCGATCTCGATCAGCGAGTTGATGCGGTCCGGCGTGACGCCGAGGAGCACGGCGCGGCCTCCGAGGCGGACGAGCTGCAGCGAGCGGTTCGGGCCGATGGCGCGCGTCTCGATGATCTGCACCTGGCGGCCGGCCGCGGCGGCCGAACCGTTCATCCGCTGGACGTACCACCGCATCACCCAGACGGCCCCCCAGATGACGCCCACCACTAGGACGAGGCGCCAGCCGAGGTTGAACCAGTCGCCGGCGCTGAAGCCACCGACGCCTGAGCCGACGCCATCGAGCGCGGGTTCCTGAGCGCGCACGGTTGCCACCGTGAGCGCCGCGAGCGCTCCGAGCGCGAGGCCGCCGAGGCGACGGCGGCCAGGCCGTCCGAGGCGTGTCATCGACCGCGTCCGCCCATGGCCGTCGCACGCTGGCGAGGCGAAACGATCTCGGTGACGCGAACGCCGAAGTTCTCGTCGACGACGACGACCTCGCCACGGGCGATGAGGCGGTCGTTCACCAGGATGTCGACGGGCTCGCCGGCGAGCTTATCGAGCTCCACCACCGAACCCGGGCCGAGCTGAAGCACCTCCTCCACCGTCAGGCGCGACCGGCCCAGCTCGACGCTCACGCGCATCGAGACATCCATCAGCAGGTCGATCGAACGCGGGCCATTGGTCATCTGGTCGTTCTCCGGGAGCGATGGGAAGCGCACTGGGTGGACGGACGGCTCGGCTGCCCTTGCACGTCGTGGCTCGGGTGCGGGAGCCGCGGGCACAGCAGGCGGATCTGCCGCCCGAGGTGCAAACGTCGAGATGTTCGGAGGCGACTCAGGCGTCTCCTCCTCGCGCGGCAACGAGCCGAACGCGTCGAGGTCGGAGGGTGCAGCCTCGGCGTCGCTGCCGGCGACGTTCGGTTGGCCAGCGTCGCCGCGGTAGGCGGCTGCGACGCGCATCGCCAGGGTGGGCGGCACAACGAGGGTCAGTGGGACGTGACGGCCGTCGGCGAGCGCGAGGACGAAGTCGACGCGGCCGAGGGGCGCCACGCCGGCCTCCGCCGCGATGGGCGCGAGGAGTTGCTCGGCCTCGCTGCGGCGCACCCGCGCGAGGGTGACCTCGGCTCCCGCGAGGCCGCCGCTGAACATCGTGAGGCTCAGGAGGTCGAGCAGCTCCCGCAGCGTCTGCGAGATCGCGTCGAGCTGGCCTCGGGCGAACGCGGCGTCCGCCATCTGCTCGGCGGACGTATCGAGGCCGAGCAGCAGCCCCGCGTCCTCGAGGGGGAGCAGCAGCGCGCCGGGATACGTCTCCTCCGGCGTCAACGCGATGCGGATATCGACTCCGAGGTGCTCGATCGAGTCGAACTCATGAAGCACGACGGCGAAGTCGTCGGCCTGCGCATCCGCCGCGAGCACCTCGACCGGACGCCCGGTGACGCTCTCGATGCCGACGGCGAGCGCACCGATGGCGTGCTGGCCCACCTCGGCGAGCGCGTCCGCGTCGGACTGGGGCAGATACTGGGAATCAGGCACTGGCGGCCTCCTGGCGTTCGGCTGCGACATCCGGCTCCACGATCGGGAGCGGCGTTGGAAGTGGCGTGACGTGCGACACTGGCTCCGGGCGTGCCGCGGGGATGAACACCGGCGAGATGCCGATGCCGACATCGGCGAGGTCGCGCTCGTCGAACTCGTACTCGCGCTCGCGGATCTGGTCTCCGACCTGCACGCCGAGACGGTTGCCGACCTGGCCGGGCCGGCTCCAGAAGCGCGGCTTTCCCTCGATGAGGAGGGGCAGCGGCCGGTCGATGCGCTGGTCGAGCAGCAGCGTGTCGCCGACCTCGAGGTCGAGAATCGTCTCGACCTGCACGGCGGCGGTGCCGAGTTCGATGGTGACCTCGAGCTCAGCGGGTGCAATCAACGCCTGGAGCACGCGGTTGCTGCGTGTCGCCGAACGCCGCTGGCTGGCGGTGAGGTGCCACACCCCCTGTGACAGCCGGTTCGCGATCGGCTCGAGCAGCGTGTAGGGGATACAGATCGACATCGAGCCGAGCTGACTGCCGAGGCTCACCTCGAAGAACGCGGTCACCACAACGTCGTTCGGACCGGCGATCTGGATCAGCGCCGCGTCGAGGCCGAGGTCCTTCAGCTCCGGCGCGACCGGAGCGACCACCGCCCACGATTCGGCGAGCGCCTTGGTCAGCGACGAGCCGAAGGAGCGCAGGAGGCTGATCTCGATCTCGCGGAGCTCGCGGCCGCGGTCGACGAGCATCCCGTTGCCGCCGAGCAGCCGATCGAGGGCCTCGGCAGCGACCTCGCTATTGAACTCGAGGACGATGTTGCCCTCGAGCGGGGGCATCGCGAAGACGTAGCACACGGTCTGGCCGGTGACCTGCGACTGCCACTCCTCGTACAACTCCTGATCGATGCTCGAGAGCCGCGCCGTGACCAGCGACCGCAGCCGTGAGGAGAAGGCGCTGCTCACGAGGCGCGCGAACGTCTCATGCATCGACTGCAGCGTGTGCCATTGCTCTTTCGAGAACTTGTCCGGGCGGCGGAAGTCGTACGGCTTGATCGCGCTGCCGAACGATCGCTCCGCTCGGGAGGCCGGCCGTGCGGGCCGCGTGAGGCCAGGATCGAGCGCCTCGCCCGACTCCGGAATCTGATTCAGGAGGGCGTCGATCTCCCACTGGGATAGCGCTCGGGATTCAGCCATCGACGATGGTCCTCGACCTTCGGCGGCGCACGCAGCACCGCGCCGGCTACTGGGTGACGAAGTCCGTGAACAGGACGCGGTGCACGTGCGGGTGGGGAATGAGGGTCTCGATCGCTTCGCGAATCTCCTCGCGCAGCGCTTCCTTACCCTCGGGCATCGCCACCTCGCTCAGCGACTTGCCGCTGACGATGCTGGTGATCGCATCCTCGATAAGCGTTACGCCGGACCCGATGTGGTGCTCGAACTCCTCGAGCAGTGCTTCCTCCGCGGGGCCGCAGTTGTGCGGGTCCGAGGGGCAGCCGAGCATGACGTCCGCCCAGGCAACATCGGCCGTCTCGAACTCGATGACCGTCTCGAGCTTGAGGTACGTCTGCTTCTCACCGGCGACCGCCAGCAGGTTGAAGACGCGGCTCTCGAGCGTGATGCGAGGACCGAGGCGGCCCGGGACCTGCACGGAGGGACCCGGGGTGGGCTCACCGCCCGCTTCCGCGTCTCCCGAGGGACCGAGCACGAAGAAGTACACGCCCGCCCCCACGAGCCCCACGACGACCAGGCCGCCGAGGCCGAAGAGGACCGGCTTCTTCATCAGACGCTTCACTGCGGAACTCCATCTCCGAGGCCCGTCGGCGTACCAGCAGGCACGACTTCGTCGATCGCCGGGGTGGCGGGCGCGATCGGCGCCTCGTCCGGCTGCGGCGTGTACACGAGGACGATGTCGGCGCGGCGGTTCAGCGCGCGGCCCTCGGGCGTCGCGTTCGATGCGAGGGGGGCGAACTCGCCATAGCCCGCGGCCACCATCCGTGACGGCTCAACGCCTGCCTCCTCCACGAGGTACCGCAGCACCGCCGTCGCACGGGCCGAGGACAGCTCCCAGTTCGTCGGGTAGGCGGCCGTGCCGACGGGCACGTTGTCCGTGTGCCCCTCGACGCGCACTTCGTTCGGCAGGCTGCGGACCACCTCCGCGACCACGTCGAGCAGCGGGAGCGCCTCCAGCCGCACCTGGGCGCTCGCCGAGGTGAAGAGCAGGTTGTCGGAGAGCCGCAGCACCACGCTCTCGTGGGCGCGAATCACCTCGACCTGACCGGGGCGGATGCCCGCTTCGAGCGCCGACTGTTCGATCTGCGCGCGGATGCGGAGGACGTCGTCCTCGAGGATCGACTCGAGCGAGCCGTTCGGCATGAAGCCGCTGCCGGCGTCGAAGACGGTCGAACCGTCGTCGCTGCCCGAGCCTTCGCTAATGTCGACGTTGAACGCCTGCGAGAACGCGGCGGACAGCTGCTCGAAGCGCTGCATATCCACCTCGGCACTGGCGTACAGGATGATGAAGAACCCGAGCAGCAGCGTGACGAGGTCCGCGTAGGAGATGACCCAGCGCTCGTCGTGCCCGCCGCCCTCCTCCTCGTGGCTCACGCGGCCTCCTGCAGTTCAGCGTCCTGCTGCTGGTTGCGGTTGCTGCGCTCACGAGGCGAGAGGAACGACTCGAGCTTCTCCTTGACGATCCGCGGGTTATCGCCGGCCTGGATGGAGAGGATGCCCTCGAGGATCATCTCCCGGACGACCCGCTCTTCCTTTGACCGGACCTTGAGCTTCTCGGCGATGGGCAGCAGGAGGACGTTCGCAACGCCGACGCCGTAGAACGTGGCGACGAACGCGACGGCGATCCCATGCCCGAGCGCGCTGGGATCGCCCCCCAGGTGCGACAGCACCGTGATGAGGCCCATGACCGCGCCGAGCACACCGAGCGTCGGCGCGTAGCCGCCCGCGGCCTCGAAGACGCGCGCGTTCTCGCGGTGCCGCCGCGAGAATGAGTCGATATCGATCTCCATGATCGAGCGCAGGGCATCGGGGTCTGTGCCGTCGATCATGAGCATCAGGCCTTTGCGCGCGAAGGGGTCATCGATGCTCTGCGCCTCTTCCTCGAGGGAGAGCAGGCCCTCGCGGCGGGCCTTGTCTGCCATGCGCACCAGCTCGACCGACATGTGGCGAGCGTGCACCTGCAGCCGGTTGAAGATGGCGGCCATGGCCGCTCGAGGCGCGCCCATGATCTGCTCGAGCGGGAAGGAGATGAACGTGGCGCCAGCGGTCCCGACGATCACGATCATGAATCCCGGGAGGTTGATCAGGCCGCCGATCGCGCCGCCCTCGATGATGTAGCCGCCGAGGATGCCGATGACGCCGAGCGCCAGGCCGATGAGCAGTGCAATATCCACCAGGACCCCCGCCTATCCCTCGACCACGCGGAGGTGCGTTGTCCGGCCGTCCGGTCCGTAGGCCTGTTGCCGGTACTCGACGATCCGCCGCACCACCTCGTGGTCCGGCTCCGTCACCACGTAGGACGCGCCGTTGGTGAGCACGATGTGGGTGTCGGGAGTGCTGGCGACCGTCTGGACGAGCTCCGCGTTGATGTAGAGCTCGCTGCCGTCGAGGCGAGTGACGCGGATCATCCGGGCTCCGTCCTCGTGCCGGCGCGGTCCTCGCACCGGACGAAGCCCATTGTTCGGCCCCACGCCGCCGACCCGTATCAGGGGACTCCCGAAACGCCCCCATCCGATCCCCCACATCGGTCTGTGAAGCGCCGGCGGCCGAACGTCAGAGGTGAGCGCGCCGAGGAGTGCGGGATCCCCTCTCCCCCGCAGGCGCGGGAAGAGACAGACAGGGCATGGGGGATGCGCGAGACGAAGAGGTTCAACCACGCCTGAGGCCGGGACGCAGCCCCGGCCTCCCCTCCCGCACGCGGGGAAGGAGTCCGACGGGAACCGGGAGGAGGTGCGCGACGAAGAGATTCAACAGTTGATGACACGGGACGCAGCCGCCGACGCCCCACGCAGCCACTTCGATCCCACCCCCGCCTGCGGGGGAGGGATCGGGTGGGGGTCGCCTGCGGAGGAAAGGGGTTCGAGCTATGGGCGCGGGACGAACCGTTCGAGGGCGGCCACGAGCTGCTGGACGGTGAAGGGCTTGGGGAGGAACGCGTTCGCGCCAGCCTCCGTGACCTCGCGCTCCTGGTGCTCGTCGCTGTACGCCGACATCGCGATCACCGGCAGCGCCGCGAGCGACGGCTCGTCGCGGACGTGGCGGATGACCCCCAGGCCGTCGAGGCGTGGCATGCGCAAGTCGACGAGTACAAGGGCGACGTCAGGCTCAGTCGCAAGGCGTTCGACGGCGTCCTGTCCGTCGACGCAGGGGATGGAGCGGTAGCCGCTCAGGCGCAGCGCCACGACGAGCATGTCGCGGACGGGCGCCTCGTCCTCGGCGAAGAGGATCAGCGGAGGCGAAGGCGGAGCCGCGCCGGCGTCGCCGGTCACGCTCGCCTCCGCCTGTCGTTACGCGGTGGAAGGACCGCCCGGGAGAGCGCGCTCAGCCGACGCGCCGTTCGCTGTCCGCGGGCGCGGCGTCCGGCGACTCGAGGCCGACCAGGCCGCGCTTGATCGCGTAGCGGATGAGGTCGGTACGGTTCTGCGCGTGCAGCTTGCTCATGATGTGGGCCTTGTGGGCCTCGACCGTCTTCACGCTGATGACGAGCTCGTCGGCGATGCGCTGGTTGGACATGCCCTCGGCGATGAGCTGGAGCACCTCGCGCTCGCGCGCGGTCAGGAGGTCGTACCCGGTCCGCGCCTCTGGCTGCTTTGACTGGAGCAGCACCTCGTTCACCGAGATCTCCTCGGAGACGACCGAGGAGAAGTACGTGTTGCCTCGGTGCACTGAATGCACGGCGAGTACCAGCTCGTCAAGCTCAGAGTTCTTGACCACGTAGCCGGAGGCGCCGGCACGCAGCGCCTGGAGTAGTCGCTCGTCCTCGAGGTAGGCGGTCAGGATGAGAACGCGGCAGTTCGGGACGCGCTTGATGATCTGGCGCGTGGCCTCGATGCCGTTGAGGCCGGGCATGACCATGTCCATTAAGACCACGTCTGGGCGCAGCCGTTCGGCAGCATCGACGGCCTCGCGACCGTTCGTGGCCTCGCCGACCACTTCGAGACTCTCCTGGCCGTCGAGGAGCGCTCGCAGCGCCTGGCGGAGCAGCGCGTGGTCGTCAACGACCAACAGGCGCAGCCGATGACTGCCTCCCGGAGCGGGGCGTGAGCGCGTCACGGGGGCCATGTCGCGGGCGCGGTCGATGCTGGTCATAGAACCTCCTGAGCCACCGCCGAGGTGAGCATATGCAGTGACGTAATTCGGAGCACCCGTGAAGGCGCGCTCCGAATCGCTACGCAGAGAGCCGCTCGTTGTACGACGCGGGCGACATCAGCTCGCGGTAGTCATCGAACCGCTGTGTGGACTCGGGCGACGCTGGATAGGTGCGTGTCGCCTTGCAGCGGCGGCAAGTGCCGAGGATCTGGCCAGCGACGGGGTCCCCGAGCACCCAGTGGTGCACGCAGCCTTGCGCACGCTCCGCCGTCACGATCTCCAGGTCCGCCATCCTCGTTCGCCTGTTCCGCGCTCTCTCGCGCTTCTTCTCCTACGGATCGCGCCGGTTGCCATGAGGGACCAGCGCACGGCGAAGCCTAGGAGAGGCCAGCGAACTCTCCACATAGGCAGTTCCCTTAGTTTCACGTGCGTCATTCCCGATCCCGGATCAGGGATTCGCCGATGCGATGTCCACCTTGCCCTGCGCTACGGACGCTCACCGGCCGATGATTTGGGGGCTTGCAGGAAGCAGGCGCGACGTGGCAGGGAGTGCGGCGCAATGACGCCCGAGGGCCGTCGACCCGTTGACGACTATGAGTCGCCGCAACGCGACTCATACTTCCCCGTGCCCCGCGGCACCATCGCCGCCGGCGTCGCCACCGGCCTCGATCTGTTCGTGCGCGTCGCAGGTCGCTACGTGCTCTACCGCTCTTCCGAGCAGCCGCTCGACACCGTCGCCATCGACAAACTGCTCCGGCGCAACATCGACGAATTCCACGTCCACCGCGCGCAGGCCGACGACTTCCAGCAGTACCTCGACCGCCACCTCGACCTGCTCCTCGAGCGGGCCGAAACACGGCACGAGCGGGCCTCCGTCCTGCGCGAGGCCGGCCAGGCGACGCTGCGCAGCGTCTTCTCCCGGCTCGACGACGAGGAGTCCTACGAGCGTGTGCACCGTGTGTCCCGCGTCACGGTCGATCGCGTCGTGAACGACGTTGCGCTCGTCGGCGACCTCGTGACCCTCGCCGAGGGCACCGAGCGTCTGCTGACGCACGCGATGAACGTGACGGCCTACGCCGTCGCGCTCGCGTCGAGGCGCCGCGAGCTGCGGGATGAAGATCTGTACTCGGTGGGCGTGGGCGCGATGGTGCACGACATCGGCCTCGCGGCGCACGTGCCACTCATCGGCCGCGAGGACGAGTGGACCGACGTCGAACGGGACATCGTGGCGCGCCATCCGCGACGGGGGTACGAGTTGCTACAGCGGGCCGGCGTACGCGACGCCGTCGTCCTCGACGTCGCGCTGCGTCATCACGAACCGGCGAACCGGGGCGGCTCGTTGGCGGCGCAGATCGTGCACATCGCGGACACGTTCGACCGGCTGACCAACAAGTCCGGTGAGTCCGACCTGACCGGCCCCTTCGCGGCGCTCTACCAGATGCGCGCAGACGTCGAGGCGGGCTTCCGCACCGAGTTGCTGCGCGACTTCATCGTGCTGCTCGGCGGCGTCCCCGTCGGGGATCCACGCAGCCCGATCGCTCCGCTATCACGGGGAACGCGCAGGGGGGCCGACGTCGCGTAACGCGACGCCGGCGCTGCGTGTGCTGGCTCTGGGGTAGTGCTGACTAGAGGCGGAGCTTGCCGTGGGACGGCTGACGGCGACGCTGCTTGCCGGCGGCCAGGCGCTCTTCTTCAAGGATCTCGCTCGGGTCGGCCTTCTGCGATTCGTGTACGAAGCCGCAGGCGATGCAGGTGCCGAACTTCCCGTACCAGTCGTCCTCGATGATCATGAGGCCGCGGCAACGCGGGCAATTGCGCGGAGGGGCGCTGGAGATCATGGAATCCTCGCAGGTTGGCTCGATCGGTCACCCACCGATCGGGGCCTGCCTTGCTGCCGCCGGGGTTAGCTGACGGGTTCGGGTCTGCAGGCTACCCGCTCTCGCACCTGCGAGAGTTCACCCCAAGAGAGTGGGTCCCCCGGTCTCCACCGCCCATGCGGCGAAGATTAGGCAGAGCGCCGAAGCGCCACCGCTATCACGCTCACGAATGAATCGTGATTGTGACAACAAGAGCATACCCGCCGATCCCGCTTTGTCAACCTTCCGTAACAGTGCTCCTGTCCACAGGTCGCCCGGCGGGGCTTGTTCCGAAAACGCCTTGATTGAATTGGGGTTAACGGTTTGCCTGATCGATCTTGCCATGACTGCCAACGGCAGACCGTTCGCGAATCTAGATCGCCCGTGCCACGCACACGATTTCGTTCGACAGCGGGCCGAACGGCTCGCCGAAGAAGTCCCCGTAAAGCGACTCCACCTCGAACCCCGATCGCGCGAGGAGGTGCTCCAGCTCGGCCCGGTAGACGTAGCGCAGATGGATCGTGACGCGTCGCCGGACGCCGTCCGGGCCGGGCAACATGATGGTGCTGTCGCAACGCTGATCGGAGGGGTCGTAGTCGTGGCGCTGGACGGATCCCGCGGGGCCAGCCGACCGTTCCTCCCAATCCTCGGGGCCACGCAGCATCCACTCGACCATCTTCGCGAGGTCAGGGTTGAACACGTTGAGCGCGAGCCGGCCGCCCGACCGCAGCGCACCACGACACGACGCCAACGTCGCGAGCTGGTCCTCAATCGTGAGGTTGTGGAGGAACGCGCGGTGCGGGATGACGACGAGGTCCACCGGACTCGCGAGCGCGAAGCAGCGCATGTCGGCGACGGCGAGTGAGAGCGTCGTGACGCCAGCAGCGCGCGCCTTGCCTCGGCACAACGCGAGCATCTCCGGCGAAAGGTCGAGCCCGAGCACCTCGGCGCCCGCGAGCGAGGCAGGGATAGCCGTCCGACCCGTACCGACACCGAGCTCGACCACGAGTCCTCGGGCTGAGAGCGCGAGCTCGCGATAGAACTCGATATCTCCGCGGACGCCGTGCGTGTGATGGTCGTACTCGATAGCGAAGTCGGTGTAGTAGGGGTCCCGCACGGGCAACTCGTCAGGAGGCACGAAGGGTGGAGTCATGCCGTAGCCCCCTCGGTCCTCGCGGCCTCGCGGGCCTCGAACTCCTCGCGCAACAGCCCCATCCAGAGGACATCGCGGTACCGCCCCGCGATGTACCAGTGCTCGCGCAGCGTACCCTCGATGGTGAATCCAACCTTCTCATAGCAACGCACGGCGCGGCGGTTGAACGCGCCCACCTCCAGGCCGATGCGGTGCAGGTCGAGGTCCTCGAAGCCGTAACGACAGATCGTGCGGACGGCGTCCTCACCGTAGCCCCGGTTCCAGTACTCCCGCTCGCCGATGAGGACGCCAAGGAGTGCGCGTCGATGTGCGGCGTGCAGGTTCCGAAGACTGATTGTGCCAATGGGCGTCGGAATCTCCCCGCCGGTCGCTTCGACGACGAGATGCACACCGTGGTCCCAGTCGTTCGTCTGTTCGTTGCGGATCGCCGCCTCCTCGGCGGCGAGTGAGAAGGGGTACGGCACGCCGCCGGTGAGCCGCACGATCTCGGCATCATCGACCCAGCGGCGAGTCGTCGGCGCGTCCGCGAGATCGAACGGTCGGAGGCGGACGCGCTCACCCTCGAGGAACATCGCCGAACTCCTCGACTACTCCGAACGCCGCGCCGTACAGCGCGTCGAAACGCTCGCGCAGGATGGCCATCGTCAGGACGTCGGTCACACGACCTCGGGCGTGCCGCGCGCCGACCCAGCGCCCCTCGTGCTCGAAGCCGAGTCGCTCGTAGAGAGCGATCGCGCGGGGATGGTCCGCGTCGACCGTGAGCGAGATGCGGCGCAGGTTCATGTCGCGGAAACCGAACGTCAGCAGCGTACGCAACGCGTCGTAGCCGTAACCTTCGCCCCAGTGGTCCTTCGCCCCGATCATGACCCCGAGTTCGGCCGTGCGGTCGATGGGGTCGCCTTTGTGCAACCCGCAGTTGCCGATGTGTTCCCCGGTCGCCGCGATGTCGATCGCGAAACCGGCGTCCGAGTAGTTGCCACGCCGCGTCGCTGAGGCCGCCCACTCACTCTCGGCGGCCATCGAGATCGGGTAGCGCCCAGTGGCGAGATGCTCGGTCACGTCTCGGTCGTTCACCCAGCGGAAGTCGCGCTCGACATCGGAAGGCTCGATGGCGCGCAGGACGGTGGTCTCGCCTCGGAGCATCGGAACCTCCTCGAACCGTCGCCACCAGGCAACGAAACGGCCCGTCTCTCGACGGGCCGGGAGTGCGCAGTGCCTGAGTCTGGCGGAATCAGCAGGCAGCACTCCCGGCCCGCGCCTCGCGCGGGGCGGCGTCGTACGAAGCCGGGTTGTGAGGCTGCTGCATGGTTGGCGGAATCTACGAGTGTCATGGCGGGGTGTCAACGCCGAGGGACGCTCTGCGCGACCGCGGGCTTGGCGCCGGATCGCGTTGTCTCCCCGCCTACCGAGTCACCTGCTACCGTCGAGGCAACTCGGCGCAGAGTTCGGGGAAGCCGGTGTGATTCCGGCGCTGTCCCGCAACTGTGAGCGTGCCGCTCCTCGGAGCTGCGCACGCGAGCCAGATCACCGGCCTGCGCCCGGTGTCACCCGCCAGCGAGGACTGGGCGGTTGGCACGTGGCCCGGCCCTCCTGCCGACCTCCACGCTGCCGCCCCTCCGTCCTCGCGAGTGCCCGAGGATGGCGCAATGGCAGACGCCCGCAGCGAACGACTCGCCGACACCACGCTCGAGGTAGCGCGTGCGCGTGTGCCTCGGATGCCCTCACGGCGTCTCGGACCGATCGCGCTCGCGACCGCGCTGCTGGTTGCGACGACCGCACTCGGCGCGACGCAGGGCGCGGCGGGCATCCCCGCCCTCGATGTGCTGCGCGTCCTCTTCGACCCGCTGCCGTTCGTCTCCGCGGAGGCGCTGCCCGAGACGTGGAACCGCATCGTCTTCGACGTGCGGCTCCCGAGGGTGGTCGCGGCCGGGGTCGTCGGGGCGGCGCTGGGGTTCTCGGGGGCGTCGTACCAGGGCGTGTTCCGCAATCCGCTGGCGAGCCCGTTCCTGCTCGGCGTCGCCTCGGGAGCGGCGCTCGGAGCGGCGATCGCGATCATCTCGCCGCTGCAGTCTGGGGCGTACGGCTTCGGGTGGGTGCCCGTGTTCGCGTTCGCGGGCGCGGGAGTCGCGATCGCGATCGTCTACTTCCTTTCGCAGACCGGCGGCGCGTTCTCGAACACGACGCTGATCCTCGCGGGTGTGGCGCTGTCGGCGGTGCTTTCCGCGATTACGTCGTTCATCCTGCTCACCGGCGGCACGAAGGCGCAGCCGATCTTCGCGTTCCTCTTCGGCACGATGAACACCGCGACGTGGGAACGCATCGTGCTCGCGCTGCCGTACCTCGCCATCGGAAGCGCAGTCGTGCTCGTGCACGCGCGGCTGCTCAACGTGCTGCAACTCGACGAGGACCAGGCGAGCCAGCTCGGCGTCGACGTGCGACGCACGAAGCTGATCGTGCTCGCAGGCTCGTCGCTGATGGCGGCGGCGGCCGTCTCGGTGGCAGGAGTGATCGGATTCGTGGGGCTGATCGTGCCGCACGCCGCGCGGCTGCTCTTCGGCGGCGACCACCGCCTGCTGCTGCCGCTCTCGGCGTTGCTGGGCGCGTCGTTCCTCATCGTGACGGACATCCTCGCGAGGACGCTGCTCGCGCCGCAGGAGATCCCGGTCGGCATCATCACCGCGATCGCCGGCGGCCCGTTCTTCCTCTACCTCCTCCGCACGCGGAAGATGGCGGACCTATGAGCGTCGTCGACGTCCGCCGCGACGCGGAACGCGCCGCCTCGGCGGCCGTCGCTCCGCTCGCCTTCGAGGCCGTACGGGTACGACTCGGTGGCCAGCCCGTCGTGAACGGCGTCGACCTCGAGGTGCGGGCGGGCGAGGTCCTCGGACTCGTGGGGCCGAACGGCGCGGGCAAGAGCACGCTGCTGCGTGCCGCGACCGCGCTCGTCCCGCTCGAGGCGGGCCGCGTCCGTGTGGAGGACCGCGACCTCGCCTCGATCTCGCGCCGCACGCTGGCGCAGCGGCTTGCCGTCGTGCAGCAACTCCCCGAGGCGCCGGCCGCGATGCTCGTCGCGGAGCTCGTGCTGCTCGGGCGCAGCCCGCACCTCGGGCTGCTCGGACGTGAGACCGAGCGCGACTTCGAGATCGCGCGCGAGGCGATGGAGCGAGCGGGCTGCCTCGACCTGGCGGATCGCCCGCTCGGCACGCTCTCCGGCGGCCAGCGACGCCGCGTTTTCATCGCGCGGGCGCTGGCTCAGCAGGCCGCGATCCTGCTGCTCGACGAGCCCACGGCGAACCTCGACCCGCAGGCGCAGGCCGAGGTCTGCTCGCTGCTCCGGTCGCTGGCGTTGCAGGGGATCACGGTGCTCGTCGTGTTGCACGAGCTCACGCTCGCGGCGGCATACTGCGATCGCCTCGCGTTGATGGACGCCGGGCGTGTCGTGGCGCTGGGTACGCCTCGCGAGGTGCTCACGGCCGCGAACGTCGCGCGCGTCTACGGCGAGCGCGTTGCCGTCATCCCACATCCCCACACCGGCGCGCCCATCGTGGTGCCCGCATTCCCGGAGGAGCCCCGATGACCAGCAAGCCCGAGCGCGCCACAGAGAAGTATGTCGAGCCGGACGACGCCGTCGAGCAGTGGCAGGGCAAGTGGGAGGGGTTGTTCCCGAAGAAGCACCCACTCGTTGTCCTGAACACCGGCAACGGCAAGGGCAAGACGACGGCCGCCCTCGGGGTAACGATGCGCGCGTGGGGCCGTGGCTGGAAGATCTGCTGGCTGCAGTTCATCAAGTCGAAGACCAGCAACTACGGTGAGACGCGAGCCGCCGCCCGCATGGGCATCGAGATGATCCCGCTCGGCGACGGCTTCACCTGGCTGTCGAAGGACATCGAGAAAGACATCGCGCTCGCGCAAGAATGCTGGGAACTCGCTCGCGAGAAGATCAACTCCGAGCAGTACGATCTCGTGGTCCTCGATGAGATCACCTACCCCATCACCTACGGCTGGCTCGATGTCGACGAGATCATCGAGACGCTGCGCAACCGCCCGAAGGACGTCGACATCATCATGACCGGGCGCGACGCGCACCCGAGCCTCATCGAATTCGCCGACACGGTGACCGAGATGACCGAGATCAAGCACGTCTACCAGACCGGGGTAAAGGCCCAGCCGGGCATCGACTTCTGATGCCGGCCCCCCTCCCTGACCCGCTCACCCTCGACGCTGCCGCGTCGGCTGCGCTGATCGCGCGCACTGCCGCTGCGATCGGGCCGCTCGATGAGCGCGCCGCCGGGGCCGCGCGTGCGCGGCAGGACCGCCTCACGAAGCCGCCCGGCGCGCTCGGGCGCCTCGAGGAGCTTTCGATCCGCCTCGCGGCGATCACCGGCCTCGAGCGTCCGCGCCTCGAGCGGCGGCTGGTCGTGGTCGCGGCGGCCGACCACGGCGTGGCGATCCAGGGCGTGTCCGCGTACCCGCAGGAAGTCACGACGCAGATGGTCGCGAACTTCCTCGCGGGAGGCGCGGCGATCTCCGTGCTCGCGCGACAGGCTGGCGCGCGGCTGCGGATCGTCGACGCCGGCGTCGCCGGCGAGACGCCCGAGGACCCGCGGCTGCTCCGGCTGCGCCTCGGTCCCGGCACGGCGGACATCACGCGGGGTCCGGCGATGTCTCGCGAACTCGCACAACGCGCAATCGCGGCCGGCATCGCGCTCTTCGAGGCCGAGCGCGCAGGTGAGGGCGTCGATATCGTCGCGCTCGGCGAGATGGGCATCGGCAACACGACGCCCGCCGCCGCCATCGTCAGTGCAGTGACCGACCGCCCACCTGGCACCGTCACCGGCCGTGGCACCGGTATCGACGACGAACGCTTCGAGGAGAAGGTGCGCGCCGTCAGGCGAGCGCTCGAGGTCAACCGTCCCGACCTCGCCGACGGAGTGGGCCTGCTGGCTGCCGTCGGCGGCTTCGAGATCGGCGTGCTCACCGGCTGCTACCTCGGCGCCGCCGCGCACCGCGTGCCCGCCGTGGTCGACGGCCTGATCTCCGGCGCCGCGGCCCTCGTCGCCGTCGCCATCGAGCCGCGTGTCGTCGACTACCTCATCGCCGGGCACCTCTCGGTCGAGCCCGGGCACCTCGCCACGCTCGATCGCCTGGGGCTGCAGCCGCTGCTGGGCCTCGGCCTGCGGCTCGGCGAGGGGACCGGCGCCGTCCTCGGCATGACGCTCTGCGTCTCGGCCGCCCGCCTCCTCGACGAGATGGCCACGTTCGAGGAAGCCGGCGTCGCAGACTCCGAGGACGCGACGCAGGCACCCTCGGACCGTCCTCCCGTCGGAGCAACCTCCGACGCTCCTACCGTCGCAGCAACTCCCGACGCTCCTACCGTCGCAGCAACTCCCGACGCTCCTACCGTCGCAGCAACTCC
>CAYZJO010000001.1:568122-590044 GCA_964479165.1 uncultured Dehalococcoidaceae bacterium | reverse complement strand
CGACGCTCCTACCGTCGCAGGCTCCCCTCAGGCTAACCTGCGCGAGTGACGAACCCGCCGCCGCCACCACGTTCTTCAGCCAGCCCGCTCTGGTCTTCGCCGCTCGTTGCGCTCGAGTTCCTGACGACGCTGCGGCTGCGTCGAGTGCGGCGATGGGACGACCGCACGTTCGGCGCGGCGCTTGCGTGGTACCCGGTGGTCGGGCTGCTGATCGGCTTCGCGCTGCTCGTCGGCGACCTCATCCTCGAGGAGCTGCTGCCGGTCGGACCGAGGTCGGCGCTGCTGCTCGCGGGGCTGGCGCTGCTCTCGGGCGGCCTCCACCTCGACGGGGTCGCGGACACGGCGGATGGCATGGCGCTGCAGGGCGACCGCGCCGAGCGCCTCGGTGTGATGTCCGAGGGCAATACCGGTCCCGCCGGCGTCATGGCCCTCGTCCTTGTGCTGCTGATCGAGTGGACCGGCCTCGTGTCGCTGGCGGACCCGGTACGTTCGGCCGGGATCGTGCTCGCGCCCGCCCTCGGGAGGTGGGCCGTCGTGCCAGTCGTCCTGTTCTTCAAGCCCGCGCGCCCTCGAGGCCTTGGCCACGCGCTTCACGAGGGCGCGCGGCCCGCGGCCCCGATCGCCACGACGATCGCCGTCGGAGGCGCGCTGCTCCTCTGCGGCATCGGCGGGCTCGTGCTCGTGCTCGTGGCTGCGGTCTTCGGCATCGCTGTCGCGTGGTCCGCCTCGAGGATGCTCGACGGCGTCACGGGCGATACCTACGGCGCGGTCATCGAGGTCGCCTTCGCCGCCGTGCTGCTCTCCACGGTGGCTGCCGGCTTCAACGGCTGGCTCGAGCCGCCCTTCCTCAAGTGAGTCGCGAGGGGATGCATCGATGAGTCGCGCGCTGACGCTCGGCCTGGGGTGGGCTGCCGACGAGCTGCTCGGCGATCCGCCGACGCGGTGGCACCCGGTCGGCCTCGCCGGCCTCGCCGCGCGACGCCTGCGCGAGTACGCACCTCGCGAGAACGGTGCGCGGTTCCGCTTCGGTGTCGCGGTCGCGGCGGGTCTGCCGCTCGGAGCCGCGCTCGGCACGAGCGCCCTCCTGCGAGCGGCAGAGCGCATGCATCCAGCCCTCCGGCTCGTCCTCGATGCCGCGCTCTTCTCGTCGACGATGTCGCTCACGACGCTGCTCGACCGTGCCGGCCAGGTCGCGTTCGCGCTCGAGCAAGGCGATCTGCCGCACGCGCGGCGGCTGCTGGGCTACCACCTCGTGAGTCGTGACACCGCCGACCTCGACGAGTCCGGCGTCGCCGCGGCCGCCATCGAGTCGGTTGCGGAGAACCTGTCCGACGGCGTGATCGCGCCCGCGCTGGCGTACGCCCTCGGTGGAGCATCCGGCGCGATGGCCTACCGCGCGGCGAACACGCTCGACGCGCTGTGGGGCTACCGCGACGCCGAGTTCGAGCAGCTCGGCAAGGCGGCGGCCCGTCTCGACGACGCGCTCAACCTCGTGCCGGCGCGCCTCTCTGCACTCGCGATCATTGCGGCAGCTTCCGCGCTGCGACGCCCCGACATCGATCCACAACGTGCCCTCGAGGTGTGGTTCGCCGACCGAGGACGCACCGCCAGCCCGAACGCCGGGCATCCGATGGCGTCGATGGCCGGAGCGCTCGGCGTCCACCTGGAGAAGCGGGGCGACTACCTGCTCGGGCCTGCGCTGCGTCCGCCGGCCGCCGCCGACATCGAGCGCGCCAACGCCGTCGCGAGCATGGCGGCGCGCCTCGTGGCGGCCACGCTCTTTGCGGCGGTACTGCTGTCGGAGGTGCGGCGATGACGAGTCGAGGCGCCTCGGAAGGCGGCGTGGTGCACGGGGGGCTGCGACACGAGGAGCTCGAGGCGCTCGGCATCGACCCCGTCGACGTGCTCGATCTCTCCGCGAGCCTCAATCCGTCGGGTCCGCACCCGAACGTCCTCGTGGCCGCCGCGACCGCGAACCTCCGCTACTACCCGGAGCCCGACGCCGCCTCGCTGCGAGACGCGATCGCGCGGCACTCGAACCTCGACCCGTCGCAGGTGCTCGTGACGCCGGGCGCGACGGCGGCGATCCACCTCGCGGCGCGCGCGCTGCTCTCGATGGGCGACGAGTGCTGGATCTTCCCGCCGACCTTCGGCGAGTACGCCGCCGCCGCGCACAACGCCGGCGCCCGCGTCGTCGGATACACGCTCGCGGAGGTCAGAGGCGCGCGCCGTATCCCGAGGCCGGATGTGCCTGCGCAGCGACTCGCGATTCTCTGCAACCCCAACAACCCGACGGGCGAGTACCTCGAGCGCGACGACGTCGAGGCGCTGCTACCGCTGATCGGCGGCCCGCTGCTGCTCGACGTGGCGTACGACCCGTTCGTCGTCGACGCCTGGGATGCGAACGACCTCGTCCGCGCGGGCCTCGGCGTGCTCGTGGTCCACTCGATGACCAAGCTCCACGCGGTACCCGGCCTGCGCCTCGGCTACCTGACGGGGCCCGCGCCGCTGATCCGTCGAGTCGCCGCGCTCCAGCCCTCGTGGTCCGTCGGCGCCACAGCGATCGCCGCCGGCCTCGCCGCGCTCGAGGTCGACGGCGTCCAGCGCCGTGCCGCCGCCGAGATCCGCGAGACGCGGACGTGGCTCTGCACGCGCCTCGGACGCGCGCGCGTCGAGGTCACCGAGGGGCTGGCGAACTTCTTCCTCGTGAACGTCGGCGGCAGCGACGGCGGGACGCCCGCCTTTCGGCGCCGCCTGCTGCGCCGTGGCTTCGCGGTGCGAGACTGCGCCTCGTTCGGGATGCCGGACTGGGTGCGCATCGCGGTGCCTCCGGACGCCGCGGCGCGACGGCTGCTCCCCGCGATTCTCGAGGCGCTCGCCGGGACCGGCGACGGCCTCAGCGAGGAGCGCCTCACGTGACCGCGCCCGTGCTGATGGTCGTCGGCACGGCGTCGTCGGTCGGCAAGTCCGTGCTCGTGGCTGCGCTGTGCCGCATCTTCCGCCAGGACGGCGTGCACGTCGCGCCCTTCAAGGCGCAGAACATGTCGAACAACGCCGACGTGACCCCCGACGGCCTCGAGATCGGGCGGGCACAATCCGAACAGGCGGCCGCCGCGGGCCTCGCCCCGCGCGTCGAGATGAACCCCGTCCTCCTCAAGCCGCAGGGTGACCGCACGTCGCAGGTCGTCGTCGACGGGCGACCGTCCGGCCTGCTCCGCTCGGCGGACTTCATCGAGCGCAAGCGCGACCTCTGGTCGCACGTCGCCCGCGCCCTCGCGACGCTGCGCGAGGAGTTCGAGCTCGTCGTCGCAGAGGGCGCGGGCAGCCCTGCCGAGGTGAACCTGCGCGCTGGCGACATCGTGAACATGCGCGTCGCGCGGCACGCCGAGGCGGTCACGCTCTTGGTCGGTGACATCGATCGGGGCGGCGTGTTCGCGCATCTCCTCGGCACGCTTGAGTTGCTCGAGCCGGAGGACCGCGCGCTCATCCGCGGCTTCGTCATCAACCGCTTCCGTGGCGACCCCTCCCTGCTCACACCCGCCATCGAGGACCTCGAGCGCCGCACCGGCGTCCCGGTGCTCGGCGTCGTGCCCTGGCTCGATGACCTGCGGGTCGCCGAGGAAGACGCGGTCGCCCTCGAGCGCCGCGCGCCGGGCGGGGACGCGAGCGTCGCTGAGGACAGCGTCGACATCGCCGTGATCCACCTGCCGCGCATCGCGAACTTCGACGACTTCGACCCGTTCGTCGACGAGCCCGGCGTGCGCCTGCGCTACGTCTCGCGCCCGGATGACCTCGGCACCCCCGACCTCATCGTGCTGCCCGGGACCAAGGCCACGATCGCCGACCTCGAGTGGCTGCGCCGTAGCGGGCTCGCTGGCGCGGTGACCGCAGCCTACGAGGCCGGTGCAACCGTCCTCGGGGTGTGCGGCGGCTATCAGATGCTTGGCGCAAGCGTGCGCGACCCTGATGGCGTCGAGGCGGAGCCCGGCGCGGACGTGCCGGGACTCGGCCTGCTGCGGATGATCACGACCTTCGCCGGGGACAAGTCGACGTTGCGCGTTGTGGGTGAGACGACAGCAGCGGTCGGTCCCTGGGCGGAGGCGGCCGGGACGCCCGTCGAGGGCTACGAAATCCACATGGGTCGCACGCTGCCGATCCCGGACTCGGCGCCGCTGCGGCCACTGCTCCGCATCGAGGACCGCTGGGACGGCGCCGTATCCGAGGACGGGCGCGTCGCCGGGACGTACGTCCACGGCCTGTTCCACAACGACGCGTTCCGCCACGCGCTGCTCGCCAGCCTCGGACGTCGCGAGGCACCCGCGCATCGCTTCGACCGCGAGCGCGAGTTCGACCGCCTCGCGCAGCACGTGCGCTCGCACCTCGATGTCGAGCGCATCCGCTCGATGCTGGCCCTGCCGGAGCGCGGCTGATGGGTGAGGTGCTGTTCGTCACAGGTGGCGCGCGCAGCGGCAAGAGCCGCTTCGCCGAACGCCTTGCGAGCGAACGCGCCGAGGCCGGGTCACCCGTGGTCTACCTCGCGACGATGGAGCCCCTCGACGAGGAGCTGCTGCTGCGCGTCGCGCGGCACCGCGCCGACCGCCCGGCCTCGTGGGCGACGGTCGAGGCCCCGCTCGCGATCGTCGAGGCGCTGCGAGGCATCGAGGACGGCGCGTGCGTGCTCCTCGACTGCCTTTCCCTCTGGGTCTCGAACCGCCTCATGCCACTGGGTGACTCACCCTCGCTCGAGGCGGTCGACGCCCTCGAGGCTGACCTCGACGCTGAGCTCGCGTCGTTGCTCGAGGTCGCCGAGGCACGAGAGGGCGCGCTCATCGTCGTGAGCAACGAGGTCGGAGCAGGCGTCGTGCCGGAAACACCGCTCGGCCGCGCCTACCGCGATCTCCTCGGACGGGCGAACCAGCGCGTCGTGGCCGGGGCGGCACGGGCGTGGATGCTCGTAGCGGGGCGGGCGCTGGAGCTGCCACCGAACTGAACGCATCTAGCCGTCGGGACCTTCGGCCATTCTCTCGACAACGCGAAGCGCGAAGATCGAGAGCGATTGACGGCGGGCGGAAGGGGCACGGTGATGACTGAGGCTCAACGGAACTGGTCGATCACGACCCTGACCGTGCTCGCTCTGCTCTTTCTGACCGCGATCGACAACGCGGTGCTGATGGCTGCGGGCGCGGGTGCGCTGCTTCTTGTCGCCTGGGTCGTCCTTCCTCGTCAGCGGGCGCGAGGCGCGTTCGCCGCCGTCGTCGCGGCGTGCATCGCGGCAGCCCTCGTCGCGTTCCTTCGATAGCGGCGACGCGAGGCAACGAACGGCCCCCGGAGTCCGGGGGCCGTTTGCGTGAGCGACCGGGAGTTCAAGTCGGCCGCCCATGAGTCCACGGAGTCGGCGGGCGCCACAGCCGCCGGCATCCGGTTCCGCGCATCGAGGCTGTTAACGCCACTCCTGCAGCGTCGCCACGAGTTCGATCGGCTGTCCGTCGCGCACGACGCTGAGCGTGATCGTCTCGCCCACGTCGTAGCGGTCCACCATCGAGGCGAGCTGGCCGATCGTCAGCACCTTCTCGCCGTTGATGTGCGTGACGACATCCCCGCCGGCGAGGAGGTCGCCGCCCGCATCCGGGACGGTCGCAGGGATCAGACCGGCGATGTCGGCGGCGCTACCCGCGGCGACTGTCGTGACGTAGACGCCCTCCGTTGACGTGACCCCGGCGTCCTCTGCGATCGCGTTCGTCAGCGTGACGCCGGAAATGCCGAGCTGTGGGTGACGGACCGTCTCGCCGGCGATCATCTGCGGCAGGAAGCGGAGCGCCATGTTCGAGGGGACCGCGAACCCGATGCCGACGAACACTCGCTGGCCCGTCGGGTTCTCGATCGAAGTGTTGATGCCGATGACCTGGCCCGCGGCGTTGAAGAGCGGACCGCCGGAGTTGCCGGGGTTCACCGCGGCATCCGTCTGGATCACCCCGCGGATTGAACGGCCGAGGTCACCCTGGCGCTCGCGCTCCACTGCGCTCACGATGCCGCTCGTCACCGAGAAGTCGAGCGAGAACGGGTTGCCGATGGCGAACACGGGCTCGCCGACGCGAACCTTGTCGGAGTCCGCGAAGTCCGCCGGCACAAGCTTGTCTCGCGCGATGTCGGTGCGAACGACCGCCAGGTCGTTTGCCGGATCGGTTCCGACGACGGTGCCCTGCCCGACGGTGCCGTCGGCGAGCTGGACGGTCACGTTGCTCGCTCCCTGGACCACGTGGAAGTTCGTGAGAATGTGTCCGTCCTGGTCGACCACCACGCCCGAGCCGAGGCCCTCAGCACTGAAGATGCCCTGCCCGGCGGAGGTGCTGACGCGGACCACTGAGGCGCGCACTTCCTCGACGAGTTGCGGGAGGGCAGCGACGAAGTCGCCCGGCGCCGCGAGCGGAGTCTGAGGAGTGTCCGCGACCGTCAGCCCGGCCGATGGAGTGGATTCAGCCGTCGCGGGCAGTGATGCCGGCGGCGTCGAGGTTTCGTCGGTCAGGTTCACCGCAAGGAAGCCCCCGACGACCATCGAGACGACGATGGTGCTAGCGAGCAGGACAGCCTGTGCGAAGGCGTTGCGCGGCATTGCTTCCTTGATCCAGGTGGAGCGCGTCGCTCCGACGGCTCCAGTCTCCCCCACACGCGTCAAGCCGCCGTGTGGCAGGTATGAAGAAGTTGCTAACGCTGGCGGCGACAGTGCGTTTCGACGCCCGCCGACCGGGTGATCCGCCGTCCGTCGCGTTCTGACTCCGCATACAGGATGCGCCCGTTCGGCGACGGGAGCCAACCGTACCCAACGGAGCCATGGATCGCGGAGCCGGTTACCACATGGGCGAGCGCTAGCGCTCACCCCAGACGTGGCGCTCCTCGATGCCGGCCGCGCGATACCGCATGGCGTTCTGGTGATAGCCGCCACCCGACTGTTGTCGCTGACGCCGGGCCTCGACCTGGTCGCGCCGGGCCGGGCGGATCACGCCTGGGATGCCCATCACGATCGAGTAGGGCGGCACCACCTCACGAGGGGCGACCACCGCGCCGGCCGCGATGATCGAGTGCTCCCCGATGATCGCCCCGTCGAGGACGGTGCAGTTGTTGCCCAGCAGGACGTGGTCGTGCACCTCGGCGCAGTGCACGACCACAGAGTGTCCGATCGTGATGTTGTTGCCGAGCACGATGCCAGTGCCCGAGTGGATGACCACGTTGTCCTCGACGTGGACGTCATCACCGATGCGGATCGAGTTGAAGTCACCTCGGATCACGGCGCCCGGCCACACGGTCGATCGCTCGCCGATGACCACGTCGCCGATGACGAATGAGCCCGGGCCGATCCAGGTGCTCTCCTGGATTTGGGGGACCTTCCCTTCGAACGGCAGCAGCACTACCGACCCCCCGTCGGACCCGTGTAGATGTACGAGTACGGCGAGTGGGCGCCCGATGCCGCGTCGAGCTCGGCGAGGAGGAGGAGGCTGGCGAGCGTCGTCGATCCGGCGCCGCGGCCCATCAGCAGTTCGCGCAGCGTCCGTTTTGGCCGCACGACGCGCAGCCGTCGCGGCGCACCGCTGCGCTCGACCACCCAGTCGATCGCGTCGTCGATGTCGCCCGCGACGTCCACGAGGCCGTTCGACAGCGCTTCCTTCGTGAGGAACACCTCGCCGGTCGCGAGCTCGCGGACGCGCTCCTCGGACATGCCGCGTGAGCGAGCGACGCTCTGGATGAACAGCTCGTACATCGAGTCGAGCAGGTGCTGCTCCTTCTGCTGCTCCTCCTCGGTCGGTTCGCGGAACGGCGACAGCATGTCCTTGAGCCGCCCCGACTTCCCGACACGCATCGAGACGCCGATGCGGCTCAGGGCGTCGTACACCATCGGACGGTACGAGATGACACCGATGGAGCCGACGATGGCCGACGGCAGCGCGACGACCCGTTCAGCGGCCGACGCGATCATGTAGCCGCCGGATGCACCGAGGCCGCCGATAAAGGCGACCACAGGCTTCTCCTCGCGAAGCCGCTCCACGGCGCGAGTGATCAGGTCGGACCCGGTCGCGGTCCCGCCGGGTGAGTCGATGTTGAGGACGACCCCCTTCACGGCGTTGTCCTCGCGGAGTTTCGTCAGCAGCCGCGCGTAGTCGAGCGGCCGAATGCTCGGCCCGATCTGGCCGTGCATGTCGACGACGGCGATGCCCGCCGGCCGGAGCGATTCGAGCAGCTTGAGCACGTGGTGTGCCTCTCTCAGCGGCCCTGGAAGTCGGGCCGTCGCTTTTCGCGGAAGGCGCGCGGGCCTTCCTTCGAGTCCTCGGTGGATTGGACGATCGACATCGCCAGCTGCGCCGATTCGAGCGCCTCGAGGAACGTCTGGTTCTCGGCGCGGTAGACGAGGCGCTTTGCCAGTTGCATCGTGATCGGCGGGCCGGCAGCGAGCCGTCGCGCGTAGTCCATTGTCTCTTCCATCAGCCGCTCGTGCGGCACGACCCGCTGGACGTAGCCCATCGCCAGCGCGGCTTGCGCGTCGAACAGCTCGCCGGACCAGATCAGTTCGAGCGCCTTCGCGGTCCCGACGAGTCGGGGCAGCAGCCACGCTCCGCCGTCGCCGGGCACGAGTCCAACGTTGACGTAGGACATCGCGAAGCGCGCCTGGTCCGAGGCGATACGGATATCGGCCATCGACGCCATGTCCATGCCGGCGCCGACGGCGGCGCCGTTCACCGCAGCGATGTAGGGCTTGTCGAGGTACTGCAGCGCCTGCGGGACGCGGTGCACCGAGAAGCGCAGCGAGTTGCGGCGCTCACCGGCATTGCGCTCGGCGGCGGCAGCGTAGTCCGGGTTCTCGGCGGGATCCGTGGTGGCCGTGCTGGCACGGAGGTCCGCGCCTGCGCAGAAGGCGCGGCCGTTTCCGGTCACGATGACCACCCGGACGTCGTCGTCCTCGGCGGCTCGCCGGATCGAGTCGGCCCACCCGGCAAGCAACGGGTTGCTGAACGAGTTCATCCGCTCCGGTCGGTTCAGCGTGATGGTTGCGACGTGGTCCTCGACCTCGTAGAGGACCTCCGCTGCGGCTGAGTCGAGCGTCATCGGCCGTCCCTCCTCGCGGTGCCCGAGTGTACGACAGCGGCGCGCGTCGCTGCCGCGGGTTGCCGCTGGAGGCGTCGCTGCTGGCCTCACCGCCCTCCGCGCGTTACCTTCCCACGACCGTGCGCCTCAGCCGACGCTTTTTGCCGATGTTGATAATTCTTGCCGTGTTCGCAGCAGGCTGCGAACGCGTCGGCGAGATGATCCCCGGCGACGGAGGTGAGTCGTCCTCCAGCGCACCAACCACGCCGACACCCGTCATCGCACCGCCGATCTTGCCGCCCGGCGGCCTCGACCTAGGGACTCCCGCTACCACCGCGCCGGGTGCGGTTCCCGACGAGCAGCTCGCCGCAAGCGTCGTGCAGGTCCACGCGCTCGACGCGTCGTCGGGGACGCCGGTCCTCCGACGGAACGGCGCGGGCGTCGTGGTTGATGCGGAAGCGCGACTCGTGCTCACGAGCTACCTCGTCGTCGACCCGTACCGCGCCGACGGGACGCGGGCGTACACGACCATCGCTCTCGGCGCGGTGCCGCGACCGGGCGCGCCGGCAGAGCTCGAGTACGAGGCGGATCTCGTGGCGGCGGACGCCGACCGTGACCTCGCCGTGCTGCGCGTGAACCGGCTCGCCGGTGGCGAGCCGATCGGCGAGGACGACTTCGACCTGCCCGCGATCTCGGCAGGCGACAGCACGCGGCTCGCCCGCGGCGACGCGCTGCGCTTCGCGGGGTTCGCCGGACTCGACACGAACGAGGCCGCGGAGGGCCAACCCGTCGAAGTCTCGACGGCGACCGTCGGGGGCTTCCGCGGTGACCCAATCGCCGAGGGTCGCGCCTGGATCAAGACGGATGCTCGGCTGCCCTATGGATTCGGCGGCGGGCCCGTCTTCGATGGACAGGGAACGCTGGTGGGGGTCGCAACCCAGCTGGCCTACGCCGAGGGGGTCGAGCTCGGCCAGGTGCGCCCGATCGAGCTCGCCGCGGACCTGCTGGATGCGGCGCGCGTATCGGCAAGCGCCGGGCAGGCCTCGTTCACCGCGCCGCTCGCCCGCACGATCACCGCGCCGATCACCACCGGCCCGACGGGCGGGCCGCCGATCATCCCCGCAGACGGCGTGGTGGTGCACGGACCGGTCTTCGCGGCCAACGCGCTCGAAGGCCCCGCCGGCGACCTGTTCGACTACGCACGCACCTTCCCCGAGGGTCTGGGCGCGCTCCATTACGAGTTCGTGGCGCAGGGGATCGCGAACGGGTCGGTCGTCGAAGAACGGTGGTACCTGGACAACGTGCTGCAGGACAGCGTGTCGTCCTCGTTCACATGGAACCGTGGCGCGTTCGCCATCTTCACCGACCGGCTGATTGCCCCCAACCCTCGAGGGGTGCCTCCCGGAATCTGGAGGCTCGAGGTGTGGGTCGGGGGCACACTGCGGGCGGCGAGCAACGCGTACGTGGGTACGCCCGCTCCCGAGGGCCCGGGCATCCTCAACTTCCGCTTCGCCAGCACCGTCTCCCCCGAGCAGCAGCCCGGCGCCGCGCCCTCGGGCAGCGCGCACCAGGTGCTCGGCTTCTTCGACTACGGCAGCATGGGCGCCGTGCGCGAGTACCGCTGGATCGTCTTCCGCGACAACCAGATCGTGTACCAGTCGCCCTCTCTGGACTGGCGCGGAGGCGACACCGGCACGTGGTGGCTCGGCTACTCGAGCCCCAACCCGATCGGCGCGGGCACCTGGGAGATCGAGGTCTATCTCGACAACGTCCTCGCCGGGACGATGAGCGTCCAGCTCTTCTAGGATGCCCGCCGACCCGCCGCGGCCCGGTGCTACCTCCCGACCTGCAAGATCCCGTCCTCGTCGTACAGCGCGTCCACGAACGAGCCGTCGAACACCGTCGAGAGATCGACTTCGTCCTCGATGACCGCGTAGTCCAGCAGCAACTGCTGGAGCGCCTCCCACTGCTCGAGGTCCGCACGACCGACGCCGTCGGCGCGCTCCGCATCGGAGAGGTCGCGCTCGAGGAGGAAACGCTGGTGCTCCGGGTCGGCGGCCTCCGCGTACTGCCCGACGATCTCGACCGCCGCGTCGACGTTTTCGGCGGCGTACTGCGCGCCGCGGAGCGTGGCACGGAGGAAGCGCTCCACGACGTCTGGCCGCTGCGAGACGGTGTCAGCGTGGGTGAGCAGGGTGAGCCCGAGCGTGGGTACCCCGTAGTCGTGCGGGTCGATGACGTTGATCTCGACACCTGCTCGCCGAATCGTGTCCGGCTCGTTGTTCAGGAAGACCGGATACACATCGACCTGGCCCTCGATGAAGACGCGCGGGTCGAAGCCGACACCCATCAGCTCGACGTCGTCCGCCGACAAGCCGGCCGTTGCGAGGAGCGCGTGCAGCTCGGCGGGGACGACACCCGCCTTGAAGCCGACGCTGTGACCGCGGAAATCCTCCGGTCCCTCGATGCCAGAGTCGGCGAGGGCGACGTAGCCCTGCTCTCCGCGCTGGCCGTAGAGCGCGACCGCGCGGACGGGGAGGTCCTCGGCGCGCCGCCGGATGACCTGCGCCGCCGTCCCCGTCGTGAAGTCGATGGCGCCGTCGAGCAGCAGCTTGAGGTGCTCGTCCTGTCCAGAAGAGTGCTGCACCGCCACCTCGAGGCCCTCCTGCGCGTAGAACCCTTGATCAACGGCAACGTAGACCGCGACGAAGGCGAGGTTGGCCTGGGGACGAAAGCCGGCCATGAACGTGACGGGAGTCACCTCGCCTCCCGTGCCACCGGTGCCACCATCCCCGGTCACGTCTTCGTCGGCGCAGGCGAGGGCGAGCGTGATGGTGAGCAGGACCGCTGCGCAGAGCGCGGCCTTGCACAGGGCACGCAGCAGCAGAGTCCGGGCGGAACACGTCCGGGCGGGCATCGTCAGACCTCCGTGAGGCTCGGTGCGTGCATCCGAGACAAGGCGGTCGCGGGCGCTACACGCGGTCCAGGTGCTCTACGGCGTGCATCCGCGACGTGGACGCGGGCACTACACGCCGGATGAAGACTCGTGCCAAAAAAGCACGCGTCGTTCGATGTAGGCGACTACGCCGGTCATGCTAACCCCAACCACCGCAAGGACGAACACCGCGGCGAAGAGGCCCGGCGTGTTGAACTCACCGTTGTAGATGAGGATCAACTGCCCAACCCCGGTGTCGCCCGACATCCACTCGGCGACCACCGCGCCGATCAGGCAGAGCGGCACCGAGATGCGCAGCGCCGCCATCACGTACGGCAGCGACGACGGCGCGCGCAGCGACCAGAACACCCGCCAGCGCGAGGCGTCGAGTGTCCGCATGAACTCAAGCGCCGCCGGGTCCACCGAACGGAGACCGGTCACGGCATTCACCAGCATCGGGAAGAACGTGATCAGCGCCGCCACGAGCACCTTCGGCATCGCCCCAAACCCGAACCAGATGATGAAGAGCGGCGCGACCGCGACGACCGGCGTCACCTTCACAAGGATGGCGATCGGGTACACCGCCCGTTCGAGCGTCCTCGAATGAGCCATCGCCACGGCGAGGGCGAACGCGGCCCCCGACCCGAGCGCCAGCCCCCCGAGCGCGTGCCCGAGAGAGATGCGCGCGGCGCCCACGTAGCGTCCGGGCTGGCCGAACAGCGCCTCGACGACCGCGCTCGGAGCGGGGACGAGGTAGGGTGCGATGTCGCGCCACTGCACCCAAACCTCCCAGAGCACAAGCACAGTCACGACGGCCGCGAGCGGCGGCAGCATCGTCGACAGGAGCTGCTGCCCGGAGGGCAGCGCGCGCTGGTGCGCTTGGAGGCGCGGCGGCTCGGCCACCCACTCGGTGCCCTCGAGCAGGTCCTCGAGGTCCGGCGCGACAGTCTGCGTGGCAGCGCGGTTCATCCGTTCACTCCGCCTCCGCCAGTGCCCCCGCGAGCGCCGCGAAGCGGAGCCGCAGGGCGTCGCGCACCTGCGCGACCGCGCTCAGGAAGGCCGGCGCCGTCTCCTGCGACTCCGAGCGCGGGCGCGGCAGGGCAATGGGGACGTCCGCGACGATGTGCCCGGGTGACCCGCTCATCACTACGACGCGGTCGGACAGCAGCACCGCCTCGCGGATGGAGTGCGTCACGAAGAGCACCGAGATGCGGTCACGCTCCCAGATGCGCAGCAGCTCCAAGCGCATCGCCTCTCGCGAGAGCTCGTCGAGCGCGCCGAAGGGCTCGTCCATGAGCAAGAGCTGCGGACCGTGCGCCAGCGCGCGGGCGAGCGCGACCCGCTGGCGCATGCCGCCGGACAGTTCCTTCGGGTGATAGGCCGCGAATCGCTCGATGCCGACGCGTGCCAGCAGCGCGCGGACATCGGCGGAGCGCCCGGTGACCTGCAGCGCGAGCGCGACGTTCGCCTCCACAGTGCGCCAGGGCAACAGGCCGGGCTCCTGCGTGACGATGCCAAGGCCATGCCCGCGACGAGCATCGCGAGCCGAGCCGCCGAGCACCTCGAGGCGGCCTTCGGAAGGCTCGATCAGACCGGCGACCGCCCGCAGCAGCGTCGTCTTGCCGCAGCCGCTGGGACCGACGATCGAGACGAACTCTCCCTCCGCGATGTCGAGCGCGACATCATCGAGCGCGAGCACCTCGCCCGCGTCCGACGGGAAGCGATGCGACAGGCCGCGGACGGTGACTGCTGGGTTCGCCAGGCGACGCTCCGAGTCCGGGTGGCTTGATGGCGCGGACGGGCGCGCCCTAACCTTGCGCGCGGCCCATCGAATGCGGCCGGCGCCCAGGAGGCACCCTCCCGAGCATTGTAATGCGGCGGCCGGCGGTCGCCCCGAGGACCATCGTGACCGAACCGCAGACATCCCAGACCACCCACACGATCGCGATGATCGGCGGCACCGGACCCGAAGGCCGCGGCCTCGCGACGCGGTTCGCGCTCGCCGGCCATCGCGTCATCATCGGCAGCCGCCAGGCTGATCGCGGCGTGTCCGTCGCCGAGGAACTCCGCGCCTCCCTCGGGAAGGGCGACCTCGCCGGCGATGAGAACGCGGGCGCCATCGTCGACGCGGACATCGTCGTCGTGGTCGTCCCCTACGAGGCCCACGTCAGCACGCTCGAGCCGCTGAAGGAGCGACTCGCCGGCAAGCTCGTGATCGACGCTGTCGTGCCGGTCCGCTTCGACCGCGGCCCGCGACCGATCGACGTCGCCGCGGGCTCGGCCACCGAGGAGGCGGCCGCCCTGCTGACTGACTCGCGCGTCGTCGGCGCGTTCCACAACCTCGCGGCCGAGGAACTGCTGAACCCCGAGCGACGGGTCGAAGCGGATGTGCTCATCACCGGCGGGAACGCGGAGGACAAGTCGATCGTCTCGGCGCTCGCCGAGCAGATCCCCGGAGTCCGCGCCGTCGACGCAGGCCCGCTGCGCTTCTCGCGCTTCGTCGAGGGCCTCACCGTACTGCTGATCGGCATCAACGGCCGTTACAAGACGCACAGCGGAGTGCGCGTGACAGGACTCCCCAAGTGAACCCTGCATCCTCCGACGCCAGCACCTCGGAAGCGCCGAAGCCGTATCCGGACATCCGCGTCATCGGGATCACCGGCATCCCCCTGGTGCAGGAGGGCGACGACCTCGCCGCGATCATCCTCGACTGCGCTGAACAGCAGGGCACACCCGTCGAGAGCGGGGACGTGCTCGTCGTGACCCAGCGCGTCGTCTCCAAGGTCGAGGGGCGTGTGGTGTCGCTCGACCTGTTCGAGCCGTCGCGGTTCGCGCGTGACTGGTCGCAGCGCTGGGAGAAGGACCCGCGCGTGGTCGAGGCGGTGCTGCGCGAGTCGCAGCGCATCGTGCGGCAGGTGCGCGGCGTCCTGATCACGCAGACGCACCACGGGTTCATCTGCGCGAACGCCGGAGTCGACGGGTCGAACGTCGGCGGACAAGAGCTCGTCTCGCTGCTGCCGGTCGACCCCGACCTGTCGTGCCAGCGCATCCGCGAGACGGCCCGCGAGCGCGGCCTCGAGATCGCGGTGGTCATGACCGACACCTTCGGGCGGCCCTGGCGGGACGGCCACACGAACATCGCAATCGGCGTCGCGGGCATGGAGCCGCTGCGCTCGTACGTCGGCCAGCCGGACATGGACGGTCGCGAGCTGCGCGTGACTACGATCTGCGACGCGGATGAGATCGCCGGCACGGCGGAGATGGTGATGGGGAAGCTCGACGCGATCCCCGCCGCCATCGTCCGCGGCTTCGCCTACCTCCCCGGCGAGGGCTCGGCGCGCGACCTCGTGCGTCCACTGGAGTACGACCTCTTCATCTAGTCCGCGGGCCGGCTCCGCGGTGGCCGGCACGGGCACATGACGACCCAGATCCTCGACCCGCAGTCGCAGGCCCACCGGGAGCGCCTGATGGAGCGCAACCTGAGGCTGCTGCCGTGGTGGTGGGTCCTGCGCTGGGCCTGGCTCGGCGAGGCGATCTGGGTCATCTACCTGATCGAGGACCGCGGCCTGAGCCTGGGCCAGGTGCTGTACTTCGAGGCCGCGTCTGCGGCGATGCTGGTCGTGGCCGAGGTGCCCTCCGGTATGGCCGCCGACCGCTGGGGACGCCGCCCGATCCTCGCCGCGGGCTCGATCGCGTGGGCGGGCGC
This sequence comes from uncultured Dehalococcoidaceae bacterium, assembly GCA_964479165.1. Classification (GTDB taxonomy): domain Bacteria; phylum Chloroflexota; class Dehalococcoidia; order UBA2979; family UBA2979; genus CAYZJO01. The sequence continues at coordinate 574,331 of CAYZJO010000001.1, read as the reverse complement.
CTTCCTCGTGTTCGGCCTCGGCGAGACGGCCCCCGTGCTGCTCGGCTCGTACGTGCTCTTCTCGCTCGGGCAGTCGCTGTTCAGCGGGGCCGATGACGCGATGCTGTTCGACACGCTCCAGGCACTGCGCCGCGGACGCGAGTTCGCCCACCGCGCGGGGCGCCTCAACGCGATTACCGGCGTCGGCGTGGCCGGGTTCACCGTCATCGGCGGCGCGATGGTGAACTGGACGCCGCTGTCGTGGCCGATCGTGATCAGTGTCGTCCCCTCGATCATCGCAGCGGGCGCGGCGCTGACGCTTACGGAACCGCCGCGCGCCGAACGCCATACTTCGTACCTTCGGACCGGCGGTGAGGCACTGCGACGCGTCCGTCGTCACCCCTCGCTGTTCTGGACGATGGCGATCTTCGCGACGGTGCAGGGCGCCGCAGCCATCGTCTACATCACGCTGCAGCCGACCGTGCTCTCGTACGGCGTCCCGCTGTGGACGCTGGGGTTGTTCTCCGCAGTCACCATGCTCGCTCACGCCGCGGGCGGCTGGTCGACCGGCCCGCTCGCGCGTCGCACGACGCTCGCACGCCTGCTCCTCGGCGGCGCCGTCGTCGCTGCCGCGGCGCCGCTCGCAGGTGCGAGCGGCATCATGGCGCTGTTCCCGCTCTTCGTCATGCCGCAGTTCGCGTGGGCGGTGGTGCAGCCACACGTCTCGGACTACCTCGCGCGCCGCGCTCCCGACGCCGAGCGCGCGACGATGCTCTCGATCAATCAGCTCACGGCCCAGTTCGGGACGATCGCCGTGACGCTGACGCTGGGCTACGCCGTCGACCGATGGGGTACCGGCAGCTCGTTGAGCGTGGCGAGCGCGGTGCTGCTCGGCCTCGTCCTGGCGGTCTTCCTCGTCTGGCGCCGCGCCGGCGACACGAGGATGGAGCCAACCGCACCTCCGCAATAGGCGCCGCCGGCCTCGGCTGGCCCGGCCTCCGCGCGCCGCGTACCATCGTGCGCGGGGGTGGACCGTGGCGATCAACCGCGATCACGAGGCAGACGACGAGCTTGAGCCGCCAACGGCGCGGGACCTGCTGCGCTCGGCCCTCGTCGACGACGAGGACCCCCGCTTTCCGTGGTGGCTCCCGGTGCCCGGCGCCGTCATCGCCCTCACGTGGGCCGCGTACCAGGCGACCGCCGGCGGCGCCTTCCTCGAACAACTGCTCTGGCCGGGCGCCGCGATGTTCATCCTCGGCACGCTGGTCACCTTCTTCGGATGGCAGCTCGACATCGACTGAGCGGCCCGCCGACGAATCTGAGAGACGCGCAGTGCTGCACCTCTACAGCGGCCAGGACGAGTTTCGCCTTCGCGAGGCCTTCCTCGAGCTGCGCGAGTCCCTCGACACCGACGGCATGCTCGAGACGAACACGGCCGTCCTCGCACCACGCGGCCTCACCCCCGGCCTGCTCGTCCAGCACGTCACGACGGTGCCGTTCCTCGCAGGGGCGCGCCTGATCGTCGTCGAGGGGCTGGTGCGGAGCCTCGGAACCGGGCGCAACGTCGTCGCCGAGTGGCAGCCGCTGCTCGACGTGCTGCCCGAGGTCCCGCCGACCAACCACCTCGTGCTGCTCGAGCAGTACGCCGACTATGACCAGGCGCGGAATGCCGGGCGCTCCGCGTTCCTCAAGGCGCTGCAGGACGTGCCGGGCGCCGACATCCGCTCCTTCCCGCAACTGTCGATCTACGGGCAGCGTGACGGTCCGAGCGTCCCGGAGTGGGTCGCCGCGCGTGCCGCCAGGCGAGGGATCGCGATCGAGGCGCCCGCGATCGACGAGCTCGTGAACCTGCTGGGTACGGACCTCCGCGCTATCGACAACGAACTGTCGAAGCTCGCTCGCTTCGCAGGGGATCGCCAGATCACTCGAGCAGACGTGCGCCTGCTCACCCCCGAGGGCGAGCAGGACCTCATCTTCGACATCGTCGACGCGGTGGTCGAGGGCCGGGGGGCGGACGCGCTCGTGGTCGCGCGCCGCCTCCTCCAGTTCGGCTCCTACGAGCCCCCGCGCATCCAGGCGATGATCGGGCGGCAGGTGCGCCATCTCGTCCGCACCGCGGAGCTCCTCGAGGCGAACGCGTCGCAGGAGGCGGTTGCGTCGGCGACCGGCGTGCGCGCCGGCTTCCCGTTGAACAAGTTGCTGCGCCAGGCACGCGCGACCACGCGCGAGAGCACGGAGGCGGCGCTGCGCCTGGTCGAGGAAGCCGACCACGCCTGGAAGACCGGACGACTCGACGAGAAGCTCGCGCTCGACCTGCTGATCGTGGAGCTGTCCGCGCTCTTCCGTCGCAGCAGCACGCCGCGGCGTCGGGCGACCAGGCGCTAGTCCCGAAGCGGTACCGCGATCGGGTTGAAGCAGGCGACGACGTGGCCGGTGTGGCTGTCGGTCACCTCGGCCAGGCGTGGGGCCGCATCTGTGCGGCAGACCATCACCGCCTTGTTGCAGCGCGGCAGGAACGGGCACTCCGGGGGCAGGTACGCGAGGTCCGGCGGCTGGCCCGGCATCGGGGTCAGGGTGCCGCGCTCGCCACGCAGGGTCGGCAGGCTCGAGAGCAGCCCGAAGGTGTAGGGGTGGCGCGGGTGCCGGAAGATCGTCCGCACCTCCGCGGTCTCCACGATCTCGCCCGCGTACATCACGGCCACCCGGTCTGCGAGCCGCGCCACCACGCCGAAGTCGTGCGTGATCAGTAGCACGGCGACGCCGCGGTCGTCGCGCAGCCGCTCGAGCGCCGTCATCGTCTCGTTGCGCACTGCGGGGTCGAGGCTGGCGGTGGGCTCGTCGGCGATGATCACTTTCGGGTCGAGTGCCGTCGCCATCGCGATCATGACGCGCTGCGCCATGCCGCCCGACAGCTGGAACGGGAACGCCTGCGCGATGCGCGCCCCGTCCGGCAGGCTGCGCGCCAGCGTCTCGAGGGCCATCGCCTGCGCCTCGCGCTTCGAGACGTCGAGGTGGGCTCGATAGACCTCCGCGACCTGCTCGCCGACGGGCAGCGTCGGGGTCAGCGCGGCGCGGGCGTCCTGGAAGATCACGGAGATCTCGGCGCCACGTACCTGTCGCAGGCGCGGGACGTCGTCGGGTGAGAGAACGTCCCCCTCGAAGCGGACCTCGCCCGCCTCGATGGTCGCGTTCTCAGGGAGCAGACCGAGTACGGCGAGCCCGACCGAACTCTTGCCCGCCGCGGACTCGCCGACGAGGGCGAGGGTTTCGCCGCGGAAGAGGTCGAAACTGACATTGCGGACAGCCGGGACGATCGTCCCGGCGGCATCGTAGTGCGCGCTCAATCCGCGCACGCTGAGGATAGGAGAGTCCGCCGCCTGCACCGGGCTAGGTTACAGCCTCGGGCGAAGCCGCGTAACGCTGCGCTTTGGCGCGCTACCAGTTGCGGATCGCGGCGACGACGCGGCCCTGCACCTCGACGTTCTCCGGGCGGGTGTAGATCGGCTGCATCGTCGAATTCATCGGCTGCAGTCGCACGCGAGCGCCCTCGTGGAAGAACTTCTTCAGGGTGGTCTCGTTCTCGTCGCGCAGCCAGACCGCGACCATGTCGCCGTCGTCGCAGGAGCCCGTCGGCTCGAGGATGACGATATCCCCGTCGTTGATCAGCGCATCGATCATCGACGTGCCCTCGACCCGCAGGGCAAAGACGTTGCGGCGGCCGTTCGTCTGGCCCTCGGTCATCTCGACGTAGTCGTCGTATTCGCCGGCGTCGGCAGTTTCGGGCGGCATCGGGATGGGCGAACCCGCCGCGATCTTGCCGAGGAGCGGGACGCGCACCGTGCGGGCGCGCCGTCCGCCGGCGTCGAGCAACTCGATGGCGCGCGAGACCTCGCGGTCCCGGCGGATCAGCCCCTTCTCCTCGAGGCGCTTGAGGTTGTAGTCCACGACGGACGTCGAGGAGATGTCACACCCCTGCTGGATGTCGCGGATCGAGGGCGGGTAGTCGTGCTCCTCGAGGAAGTCACGCAGGAACGTGATGATCCGCTGCTGCTTCTCTGACAGTCCGTCGGCCATGCTCTTCTCGCCCTTACCCGCCGCCGCGTGCCGAGGACCGTCCGCTGCACGTCATCGAACGCTCGTCCGGCACAAATGTTCTGCGAACCACTCGGAGCGTACGAGCCTCCTGCTCCGTTCGTCAACCACGCCCCGGCGCTCGACCGCGTCCCGGTGAGGCCGGTCGCGCTACCCTCGATCGTGCGCGCGACACAGGCCGCCGACGCGCCCTAGCGCCGAGGCGAGCCGTGGACGAGAGGACCAGGGGAAAGTGGCGAGCAGTCTCGAGGACCTCTTCGGCAACGAGCGGCCCGGCGAGCCGGACGAGGCGGCCGGCGAGCTGCGCCGTGCGCTCGTCGTGGCCGCGCACCCCGACGACGCCGACGTCGGCGCCGGCGGCACGGCGACGCTGCTCGCGCGCGCCGGCTGGGAGGTGCGCTACCTCGTCGTCACCGATGGCTCGAAGGGCTCCGAGGACCCGCGCTACACCCCATTCACCCTCGCGAGTGCCCGCGTTGTGGAGCAGCGGGCGGCCGCGGCGCGGTCCGGCGTCCCGAGCGTGCGCTTCCTCGGCTACACCGACGGCGAGCTGGTGTACTCACGAGATCTGCTCGGCGCGATCACGCGCGAGATCCGCGAGTTCAAGCCCTACGCCGTCTACACCCACGATCCCGAACCGGTGATCGTGCAGGACCGGTTCGTCAACCACAGCGACCACCGCGTCACCGGCCTCGCGACCGTTGACGCGGTCTATCCGACGGCGCGCGACCGCCTCAACTTCCCCGAGCACGAGCGCGCCGGCCTCGAGGCGCACAAGGTGCGCGAGCTCTACCTCTGGAGTTCGAACACGCCCAACTTCGACGCGGACATCACAGCAGTCGTCGAGGACAAGATCGCTGCGCTGCTCGCCCACGAGAGCCAGTTCGCTGCCGAGGGCGGCATCGTCGAGCAGATGCGCGAGTTCTGGCGCGAGCCCGACGGACGCTACCTCGAGCGCTTCCGCCGCGTCGTGCTCTTCCGCTAGCGCCGTGACATCGAGTTCCGATCAGCGCTCCGAAGAGCACGACCGGCACGCCGACCGCTTCTGCCCGCGCTGCGGCGCCGCCCTCGAGGCCGGCGCTGGGCCCGGAGGGCGACCGCGCTGTCCCGCCTGCGGCCACGTCCTCTTCGCCGACCCGAAGGTCGCCGCCGCCGTCATCCTCGAGCGCGACGGACGGCTGCTGCTGACGCGCCGTAACCATGAGCCCGGCCTCGGGCGCTGGTCCTTCCCTTCCGGCTTCATCGACCGCGGCGAACTCGTCGAAGCCGCCGCCGAGCGCGAGACGTTCGAGGAGGTCGGCCTGCACGTCGCGGTCGAGCGGCTGGTCGGCGTCTACAGCGCCCCCGGCGACCCGGTGGTGCTCATCGTCTACGCCGCTGCTGCGCCCGCAGACGCCGACCCCGTCGCCGGGGACGAGGCGTTCGAGGTCGGCTGGTTCGCCCCCGAGGACCTCCCGCCGCTCGCCTTCGAGCGCGACGTCGAGATCATCGAGGACTGGCGTCGCGCGGACGCCGCTCCCGGTGCATGATCGATCCCATGACCGATCCCACCCCCGACCCGCGACCGCCGGTCTCGCTGCTGCAACGGCGCGGCATCGAGGCGGAGGTGCTGATCCCGCTAATCCGGCGCCTCGAGCGCGAACTCGGGAAAGAGCGCGCCCACGCGATCGCACGCGAGGAGATCGCCGCGATCGCACGCCACCAGGGCGAGGTGGTGGCGCAGGCCCTGGGCCGGGACGACCTGGAGGGCTTCCATGAGGTGAAGGACTCATGGGGCGGCGCGGGCGGCGACCTCGAGCTGACCACCCTCCGCGAAGACGGCACGCACCTCGAGTTCAACGTGACGCGCTGCCGCTTCGCCGAGCTGTACGACCGCCTCGGCGCGCGCGACCTCGGCTTCCTGCTGTCGTGCAGCCGCGACTTCACGCTGTCCGAGGGCTACTCGTCGCGGCTGCACCTCGAGCGCACGCAGACGTTGATGCAGGGTGCGCCCTTCTGCGATTTTCGCTATACCCTGCTGCCGAGAGACGATCGCGACGAGTCGCCCGGCTTGCCCGACGCGGCGCACTCACGCGACGCGCGCCAGCGACCGGAGGGAGCACCTGACGGCACAGCGACCGGAGGGAGCACCTGACGGC
>CAYZJO010000001.1:0-568022 GCA_964479165.1 uncultured Dehalococcoidaceae bacterium | reverse complement strand
AGCACCTGACGGCACAGCGACCGGAGGGAGCACCTGACGGCACAGCGACCGGAGGGAGCACCTGACGGCGCGGGCGCACCCATCGCCACCAACACCGAAACGACGCGCTCGGAGAGGGAGTCATGAAGATCACGTTGATGCTGTCCGAGTCTTGCTCGCACAAGGACACCGCGCGCCAGCTGCTCAAGGAAGCGCTCGAGGAGACCGGCACCGAGGCGGAGATCGAGGAGATCGTCGTCCGCACCGACGAGGACGCGAAGCAGGCGAACGTCATCGGCTCCCCGACCATCCGCGTCGAGGGCGTCGACATCGAATACGCCGACCGCGAGCCGGACGAGAGCAGCAACGGCTGCCGCTACTACAACACCCCGGCCGGCTGGAAGCCCTTCCCGGAGAAGGGGATGATCGTGCGCGCGTTGGAGCGTGCGAGCGCCCGCCGCTAGGGCGCCCAGCCCTCCGGGCCTCCCGGAGCAGTCCATGACCAACGACCATCCCGACGACACGCCTCCGCCCGAGGACGCCCCCGCTTCGGAGGGAGCGCAGGCGCCCGACCGCGCGGAGACGGCGCTCGACCCCGCGGCGGAGGCTGCCGCGCGGCGCATCGGCGGCGCGCTCGGCCGCTTCGCGCGGCAGGCGCGCCGCGGCGCCGAGGTCGCGTTGCGCGAAGCCGAGGCACGACGCCCGGCGGCGGAGCAGGCCGCGCGAGACGCTGCTCGCGGCGCCTCGGAGCGCGCCCGCGCCGCCTTCGAGGCCGCGCGCCCCGAGGTCGAGCGCATCACCCGACGCGCGGAGCGGACCGCCCGCGTCGTCGCGCCCAAGGTGGAGCGTGCGGCGCGGGGCGCCGGCACCTACGTCCGCGCCCACGACGACCAGCTGCGGCGCGCGGCGGTCACCTCCGCCCGCATCGCCGCACGCACCGCCACGCCCATCCATCTCCGCCCCGTCGTCGACGCCTTCGACTCCGAGCTCAACCGCCCGGCGCATCAGGCCCCCTACCCCACGCCCGCTCACCCTGAGCCTGTCGAAGGGCCCCAGGGGGAGCAGAGGCCGGAGTCCGATCGGTAGCCGCCCGACTCAGTTGCGCACCCCGCAACCCCTCCATTCTGATCCCTCCCCCGCATGGCGGGGGAGGGTAAGGGTGGGGGCCTCCCGCCGGACGCTCCGACGCCTACCGAGTCCCCACGGCAGTCCCGAGCGTCACGAGCCCCACCTCGAAGCGCTCGACGCTGACGATCTGCTCGTCGTTGCGCCGGGTGCTCGAACTACGGATCTCGGTGGCGGCGGCCTCGCTGGCACGCATCGCCTCCTCGCTCTCCCAGAACGTGATCGCGATGGACCGGCCGGTGGCCCGCTCGAGCAGCACCACGATGCCGGCATAGCCATCGACCGCATCGAGGGCGGGCAGCGCCTGCGCACGCGCGTCCTCGAGGCTGGCGTCCATCCCTTCGACCGGACCGCGGAATGTGTTCACGCGAGCGAACATCTCGATCTCCTTCGACACCGACTTGCTGACGAGGCAAGCGTGCGCCGAGACGGCACGCACCCGCATGGGCAGAGTTGCCCATCTCGCTCGCGAACCGGCGGTCAGGAGGACGAGCGGGGCGGGAGGAGATCGTGCTCGAGTGCGAACATCACCGCTCCGGCGCGCGTCGAGACGCCGATCTTCTCGTAGATGTGCTGCACGTGGTGCTCGGCGGTGCGCGGCGAGATCACGAGGCGTTCCGCCACCTCGCGGTTCGAGCAGCCGTCCGCGATCAAACGCAACACCTCGAGCTCGCGCTCGGTCAGTCCGGCCGGCACCGTCCGCGGCACCGCGGCGGTCGACGCCCCGGCGGCGTCGAGGACGGCGCGCACCGCGTCAGCGTCGAGGCGTCCCGCCGCTGCCTCCGCGGCGACCCACTCCGCTGCCTGCTCCGGCGCCAGCGCCTCGCGGTGGGGGCGCGCCTCGATCTTCGTCTGGTACGCGTCGGCGGCCGCGAGCAGACGCGCGGGCATCGAGAGGTCGCGCGCTGCCGCGCCGCGGTGGTAGCCCGAGCCATCGAGCCGCTCGTGGTGGCGTCCCGCGATCGCCGCGACCCACGCGAGCGGCGCGCTGCGCGCGAGGATACGCTCGGTGTAGTACGCGTGGAGGCGGATGCGCTCCTGCTCGGCGCTCCCGAGCGGCGTCGCCTTCTCCCACGTCCCCGTGGGCACGCCGGCGCGGCCGAGGTCGTGCAGCAGCGCCGCGAGTCGCAGGTCGGATGCCTCGCGCTCGTCGAGCCCAACGGCCTCGGCAGATCGCGCGACCAGCCGCTCGACGCCCGTCGAGTGGCCGAGCGTGAACGTCGACTTGAGGTCGGCGATGTCGGCGAAGGCGCGCGCGATTCCCTCGACGTCGCGCGGAGCGACGCGGCGCACAGGACGCGGCTCGGAGTCGATGGCCGCCTGGAGCGGGTCGCAGCCATCGAGGTCCGCGAGCAGCTGCCGGCCGCACTCCGTGAATGCGCGTGCGATCTCAGGATCGAACCAGCCTCCGGCGCTCTGGCGCACGCTGCGCACCGCAGCGTCGGCGCCTCCGAGGGCCTGATGCGCCACCGCTCGCGACGCGACGGCTGCGAGGCGCGCGGCCAGCGCGATGTCGTTCTCCCTGCGCTTGTTGGGGCCCTTGCCGTCCCAACGCTCGAAGGTCTGGCCGAGGGCCGTCTGCACGGCCTCGGGCATCCCGAGACGTGCCGCGGCCAGCGACGCGACCTCGCACACCGCGCGCTGAACATCGGCGCCCCAGCGCACGCCGCCGACGGTGTTCGCAACGATGCGGGCACGCTCGCGCGGCGGCCGGTCCGAGCCGATCGACGCGAGCAGCGACAGCATCTCGCCCGGCCGCCGCTCGTCCGTCCGTGAGAAGAGCGGGCGCGTCGCCAGCTCGTCGCCGCCGAGGTGCGCCGCCTCCTCGTGCGCCGTCGCCGTGCAACCGAGGTGTTTCAGCAGCGTCGTGTAGTAAACGTCCGCTACGGTGGCCTCCGGCAGCGAGAGCCAGCGCGCGAGCCCAGTCGCCACGAGGCAGGCACGTGCGGCCTCCTCGTCCGGCGCGCCCATCCCGAGGTCGGTCATCAGCGAGAGCGGCACGAGCAACTCGGCGAGACGCAGCGGCTCGGCGGTCGCTTCCGGCATTGCGCGCACATCCCTCCTACAGAGGCCAGCCGATCATATGCAGGATGGGCAGTCCTACCGATGGCGGCGACCCTCGGCGGAACGATGCTCCTCACGTCCGACCACTCGGACGCACTCGGGGAGACAGAGATGAACGCAACCACGACCGCCCGGCCTCGGAGGCTCGGTCTCGCGACGAACGCCGGTCGCCACGTCATCGTGCCGCGGTTCGTCGCGGCCGTGCCGCTGCTCGGCATCGGGCTGATGCACGTCTTCGTCGATGGGCTGGGCATGCGTCCGCTCGTCGAGGCGGCCGGCCTCCCCGCGCCGGGGCTCCTCGCGCCGCTCGCGGTCGCCGCCGAGCTGGCCGCTGGCGCCTCGCTGCTGCTCGGTGCATGGGCGCGCCTCGGCGCCGCGCTGGCGATTGTCACGATGGCCGTGGCCGTCTGCGCGCACATCGTCATCGACGCGTGGCCCAACGCCGAGGGCGAGCCGCCACTCGCTCTGCCGCTCGTCGTCGCAGCGTGCGCGGCCTATGTGCTGTGGCGCGGCGCCGGGCGCTGGAGCGTGGACGGGCGGCGTGGAAGGTGACTGCCACACGCGACGGACATCGCGAGGGAAGTCCTCGCGATGTCCGTCGCGTGTAATATCTGGCCGAGGCCCCGCCATGCGACGAATCGCGTCCGCTGTCCTGGCACTGACTGCCGCGCTGCTCATGCTCGCGGAGCCCGAGTCTGCGCGTGCCAAGTGGGAAGCGTCGACGATCGACGGGCCGGACTTGCCGCGTCGCGTCTCGCTTGCCCTTGAGGATGACACCGCGTTCTACGGCATCTCGTTCGGCGCGTGGCCCGGGTGGGATGCGAAGCCGGTCGCGCTCGACGGTCCACCGGCTGACCTCGGAACCGCGTACGAGGTCGAGTCGGTCTACTGGCAGAAGGCGGCGTCGACGCTCGAGCTCGGCGAGGGCTCCGTCTTCGCAACGTACTATCCGGCTGCGTCCGTCGCCTCGCTCGAGTCCGCTTCGGGCGATGTCGCGTGGATCCGCCTCGACGAGCGGCGAGCGGGGCTGCTCAACCGCTACATCGAGCTGGGGCGGGCGGGCGCACTTCCGAACGACCCGACGTTCATGGACGCCGTCGTCGCGAGGCACGACGCCGGCGAGCGCATCGCCGTCCACGTCGGGCCCGAGCACACTCGCCTCCACAACGCGAACCGCGTCGACCCGGGGATGGGTACCCATCCCGAGGAGCGCGCATTGCGAGGCACGGACGCGGTCGCGTTCTGGGCCGCGGCACCGGACCTCGCGAGTGGCTCGCAACCGTACCTCACGCCGGACGCCTTCGGCCTCGACATCGAGATGTTCGGCATGGGTGGCATCGACCCGCGCGACGTTTCGCCGGGCTGGTTCGATGTCCGCTTCGTTTTGCCCGAGGGTCGCGACGAGACCTACACGTACTTTCCCGAAGTTGGCTACCTCGTCGACCTCACACCGGTGGACCCCGGCTCCGGCACGCCGACGCTCCGCTCCTGGCGCGTCCCCGAGGAGATGCAGCATCTCTTCACCGGCAGTGGGCCGAGCGAGTCACGGGGCGTGGAGTCGGCAGTCATCGGCGGCGGCATCCTCGCGTGGTTGCTCGGCGCGCTCGCGATCACCGGCCTCGTGTGTCGGCGAGCCAGCCGCTCTGCCTCGTAGCCCCTCACACGTCGCGAATGCCGGCGCGGGCGGCGGCCGCGCGATGCGAGGCCGAGCGCACCGAGAGCGACGACAGTCCGAAGAGCGCGCATGACACGAGGAAGCCCAGCGCGTAGAGGCTGAACGGGATCGTGTAGGAGCTCGTCGCGTCGTAGAGGGCCGCCCCGGCGATCGGGCCGATGATCTGGCCACCGAACGAGATCATCGTCACGGCGCCGCTGACCGCGCCGAAGTGGAGCACGCCGAACGAGCGCGTGATCAGCAGGGGCTCGAGCATCGGCGCGAACACGCCGCCGATGCCCCACAGCAGCACCCACGTCCAGATGCCGACCGGCTCCGTCGACGCGATGAGCGCGCTCACAGCGACCGCCTGCGAGATCGAGGCGAGCATCGCCAGGCCGAAGACGCGGCGTACGCGTGACATCGCGAGGCCGGCCGGCAGCCGCCCGATGGTCCGCACGAGTGCCATCCACGCGATGATCGCGGCACCGCCCTGCACCTCGCGGCTCTCGAAGAAGTCGACGGCGAGCGTGGTGACGGCGCCCTGCCCGGTAAAGAAGAACAGCATCCCCACCGAGACCAGCCAGAACGTCCGCAGCCGCACGGCCTCGCGAGGCGTGAAGCCGCCCTCCGCCTCGGCGCTCACCGTTTCGCCGGCCGCGAGCGGGCGCGCGCCCTGCATCCCGAGGCCGATGTCTGAGGGGCGGTCGCGCACGAGCAGCAGCGCGACCAGGGCGCAGACCGCGCAGGTCAGCACCGCGCTCGTGACCATCGCTGCCTGCCAGCCGTCGCGCTCCTCGATCACCGCGAGCAACGGGAGGATCGCCGCACCGCCGAGGCCGAAGCCCACGGTGAGCACGCCGAGTGCGGCCTGCCGCCGGCCCTGGAACCAGCGCGTCATCAGCCAGTTGAAAGGGATCGGCAGCACGAGCGAACGCGTCGCGCCGACCAGCGACCAGCCAACGAAGAGCTGCCACAACTCCGTCGAGCGCGAGGTCAGGACGAGCGCAGCCGGCATCGCGACGCTGCCGATCAGCAGCGCACGTCGCGCGCCCTGCCTGTCGATGAACGACCCCGCAAGGGGACCCACTGCGGCGTAGACGGTCTGACCGACCATGAAGGCGAGCACCACGGGGAAGCGCGGCACGCCGAAGTCGTCGGAGATCGCCGGGACGTACAGCGTGACGACCCAGAACGTGGCGACGTTCGAGAACGTGTTGCAGAGGATGCCCGCGACGAGCAGCGCCCAGCCGTAGTGGAACGGCAGCCTCGAGGCGAGCGCGCCGAGCGCACCGCCGGACGCGAGTACGTCGGACTGCCGAGCGTCCATCGAGGGCACGCCTCGCTTCGAGTGGTCGCCCGCAGGCGTCCGGTGTGCCGTGGCCGGTGAGTCGCGAAGCGTAGGGCCGGGTCGAGTCAGCGGCCAGCCGCGACTACGATCGTGCTGCGCTCGCGATTCCGAGGAGGAGCATGGCCACCACCCGGATGCACGCCGACGAGGTCGACACCGACGCGGACCTCGTGCGCCGGTTGCTCGCCGGGCAGTTCCCGCAGTGGGCCGGTCTGCCGATTGCGCGGGTGTCGTCCGCCGGCACGGACAACGCGCTCTACCGCATCGGCGACGACCTGGTGGCGCGGCTGCCGCGCATCCACTGGGCCGTCGACAAGGTCGAGTACGAGCAGCGCTGGCTGCCCTGGCTCGCGCCGCAGCTGCCGTTCCCCATCCCCGCGCCCCTCGCGCTGGGCGAGCCCGCCGAGGGCTACCCGCACCAGTGGTCGGTCTACCGCTGGCTCGAGGGCGAGAACGCGACCGACGACCGCATTGGCGACCCGCACCGGTTCGCGCGCGACCTCGCGACGTTCATCGCCGCGATGCAGCGCATCGACGCGACCGGCGGGCCGCCGGCGCCGTACGGTCGCGGCGTCCCCCTCGAGACGAAGGACGTCGGCGACCGCATCCCTCAGCTCGCTTCGCACGGCATCGTCGTCGAGGCAGTGCGACGCGCGTGGGACGCGGCGCTGGCGGCACCGGCATGGGATCGCGCCCCCGTGTGGATGCACGGCGACATGCAGTCGGGCAACGTCCTCGTCGTCGACGGCCGCCTCTCGTCCGTCATCGACTTCGGCTGCACCGGCATCGGCGACCCGGCGGTGGACGTGGCGGCGGCCTGGATCCTGCTGCGGAGCGAGACGCGGGAGGTGTTCCGCGCGGCCCTCGAGGTGGACGACGCGACGTGGGCGCGCAGCAAGGGCTGGGCGCTCTCGCTCGCCGTGGGCGCCATCCCCTACTACCACCAGACGAACCCGGTGCTCGCCGGCATCGGACGGCGCGCGCTCGATGCGGTACTGGAGGACGCGGGGTAGCGGAGGCGTGGGCGGGGCCCCCCACCCTCCCCTCCCCCGCAAGCGGGGGAGGGATCAGAGCTACGTAGCCAGGTTCGCACACGCTCCGCCGATCTTCTCCGATCCCTCCCCCTTTAGGGGGAGGGTTAGGGTGGGGGCTTTCCTTCCCCTTCCCCGAGCCTGCTATCGTCCGGCCTCGGTAATCACAGCGACCACGAGAGATGGAGGCGGGCCGTGCGCGTGTCGATCGGGTTCCACCGCGAGGCGATCCTCGATTGGGATGAGCTGACCAGCTACACGCTGGAGGCGGAGAGCCTCGGCGCGTACAGCGCGTGGTCTGCCGAGGCGTGGGCGCACGACGCCGCGACGCCGCTCGCCTACCTCGCCGCCAAGACCTCGAAGATCAAGCTCGGCACCGGCATCTTCCAGATCGGCACGCGGACGCCGTCGCTCGTCGGGATGACGGCGCTGGCGCTCGACCGCATGTCCAACGGCCGCTTCATCCTCGGGCTCGGCACCAGCGGCCCGCAGGTCATCGAGGGTTGGCACGGCGTCCGCTTCGACAAGCCGATCACGCGCACCCGCGAGCTGATCGAGATCGTGCGCATGGTGACGCGCGGCCAGGTCGTCGAGTACCAGGGCGAGTTCCACCAGCTGCCGATCCCGAACACCGAGGGCAAGGCCCTGCGCTCCGGCGCACCGACCGCCGAGAACCTGCCGATCTACCTCGCGGCGCTCGGCCCGAAGAACCTCGAGCTCTGCGGTGAGCTGTGCGACGGCTGGCTCGGCGCGTCCTTCATCCCGGAGGCGGCCGGCCCCATCTTCGAGAGCATCGCGAAGGGCGCAGCGAAGTCCGGCCGCACGCTCGCCGACTTCGACCTGCAGGCCGGCGGCCGCGTCTGGTTCACGGACGATGTCGAGAAGGCGGTCTCCTCGATGAAGCGCGGCGCCGCCTTCAGCATGGGCGCGATGGGCTCGCGAGCGCACAACTTCTACAACCGCGCCTACCAGCGCGCCGGCTTCCAGGAGGAGGCGCAGCGCATCCAGGAGCTGTGGCTCGACGGCAAGCGCGACGACGCCCGCGCCGCCGTCCCCGACGAGCTGATCATGAAGACCCACCTCGTCGGCGACGCCTCGATGATCCGCGACCGCGTGCGCGTCTACCGCGACGCCGGCATCACCACCCTCCGCGTCGACCCCGCCGGCGAGACGCTGGCGGACCGCCTCGAAACCCTGGGCCGCATCATCGAGATCGTGAACCAGGTCAGCGAGGAGCCGGTGGGGGCGAAGGCGGGGGTGTGAGCGCTAACCGTCCTGCTCGTCGACCGCCAGATCGTCCCGCGGCTCCTCGAGAAGATCCGGCTCAGACGGCTGTTCGATCGCATCGGGCTCGATCAAGATGACCTTCACCGGGAACGTCGGGAACGACCGTTGCAGCGCGATGATGTCGACGAGCAACATCTCGCCTCGTCCGACACCGGTGGACATCTGCGCTTGGAGCGCGTGAGACGGCACAATCTCCACGCCAACGTCGGCGAGGTTCTGTCGGTAGAAGTACTCCAGTTTTGCCATGTCGTAGAACATGGCAAAGTACTTCCCAAGCTGAACCTCGACCAAGACACGGTCGCGCGCGAAGTCGATTTGCTTGAAACCACGGTCCGGGAGCTTCTTCCAGTCGGGTACGTCGACATCAAAATAGCGCCGCAGTTCTGTGAAGCCGCGTGCCGTAAATTGCTCCTTGAAGGCACGATTCATCTGCGTCGGGTTGTAGAGCAACTGCCCCTGCCGCCAACCCTTCTCCTTGCTGACGAACGTCCTGAAATCCGAGCCGATAGCCTCGACAGTCTCGGATATCGCCACGTCGATATCCGGATACTTTGAGGCGAGTATCTCGGCGCCGCCGAGATGCGAGTACTCAAATACGATCTTCATCCGCCAGCGGCACTCTCAAGTTGGAGCAGGTTCTGGACGACTGGTGGCGGCGCATACACAGGACGGTCCATCGGCCGCGTCCGCAACACTCCGATAAAGGCGTCGCGTGCTCGCTCGAGTCCTATGTCGTGGTACAGGAGGTCAGTCTCCGCTCCTGCAGCCCGGCGGTCGTGTCGTAGTGCCCCTGCCGCCGTCGATGCCACCCCCATGTACGGATCGACGACCAGGTCGCCGGGCTCCGTCATGCTGAGCACCAGTCGCTCGACCAGTTCCACAGGAAACTGACATGGGTGCTCAGTTTTCTCAATGTGGTTATGTTTGACGTTTGGGAAGACCCAGACGTCGCCCGGGTTCTTGCCCAGCGGATTGCCTGAGAGCTGCCCTTGGCGCGGACCTCGAAAGTGCCTCTTGTTCGGGTATTTCTGAGGAACTCGTATCGGGTCAACGTTGAAGTAGTACGAGTTCGACTTCGTGAACCAATTGATCGTCTCGTAGCGTCCCGAGAACCGCCGCTGGCAGTGTAGACCGTGCTCGAAGTGCCACATGATCCGGTTGCGCATCTTCAGACCGAGGCCATGAAAGACCGGGAACAGCAGGACGTCGAGTGGGATAATGGAACCCTTGTCGACGTGATTGCCTACCTGCCAGCAAATCGAGCCGTCGTCCGCGAGAACTCGAACCGACTCCTCGATCACCGCGCGTTGAGTTTCCAAATATTCATCAAGAGGCGACCGCCGCTCGTACGCCTTGCCGATGTTGTACGGAGGCGACGTCACGATTAGGCGCGCCGAGCCGTCCGGGAGTGTCCGGAGGAAATCGAGGCAGTCGCCCAGGTAGGACGAGAAGTGCGCGTCAGGGTCAAATTCGGTCGAGACGCGGTACTCGGAGAGAGGTCGCACTGTTTGGCCCCCAACCATAAACGCGATAATGCACTTTATCAGATACTGCCGGAAGGCTGGGGATCCTCCGGGACGCAGTGCTGCGGCAGAGCCTTGTACTGAGTTTCCGGCGCCCGTGTCAAAGGGCACTTGGCGCTGCCGGTTGCCTGCCTTGGTCGATGCTCCAATGCTCCGCCACCATCGCTCCCCGAACGTCAGCGTCCTCGCGGGACCAAGGTCCGTACTGGCGGCGCGCGGCGTCCTTACCCTGTATGTGCAGGTAGCCGAGGAGGCTCACATGGTTGCTTCATCGGGCGCGACGCCGAACACGCGGACGTGGCTGTACGTCGGGGCGGCGTTGGCGGCGGTCGTGGGGGTTGGGTATTTCGCGATCGCGTTGGGCTGGGTCGCCGAGGGCTTCGAGTCGCCGCCGACGGGGGCGATGGTCGTTGCCGGGATCGCCTATCTCGTGGGCGGCGGCCTGATCTTGCTCGCCGACCGGAGGCTGCTCATCCTCGGCGCGGTGATCAACACGCTCGTCCTGCTGGCGTTCCTCGCCTCGGCGGTGGGTGGGAACGCGACTGTCGACGCGTTCACGGTCGTCACGAAGGCTGCGCAGATCGCCCTCGGCTTCGTGCTCATCTGGCTTGCGATCCAGACCCGCGGGAGCACACGGGCGAACGACGTCCGCCGAGGCGCGGCGCTCTCCTGAGGCGGCACGCATCCGCGCGGCTGGGGCACCGCTTCGGCCCCGCCTTGCCCGCGCACGTACGCTAGGTACGCACACAGCGTGCGAGTCGGGCGGGGCGGAGCGAGATGCCGACGGAGTCGCGGAGTAGGGCGCTTGCGTACCGGCTGGCCGGCTTCGCAGCCGTGCTCTTCGACCTGGATGGCGTGCTGACGCCGACTGCCGAGGTGCACGAGGGGGCGTGGCGAGAGACGTTCAACGCCTTCCTCGCGAAGCACGCCACCGGACGCGCCGCGCGGCCGTTCGAGCACGTCGACTACAAGCTCTACGTCGACGGGATGCCGCGCGCGACTGGGGTGCGGACGTTCCTCAAGTCGCGCGGGCTGATCCTGCCCGAGGGCGCGCCGGGCGATCTTCCGGGCACGCTCACCGTGTACGGTCTCGGCAACGCCAAAGACGCGCTCTTCAAACAGCGCCTCGCGGCCGGCGAGGTCGAGGCGTTCCCCGGCGTCGAGCAGCTGGTCCGCTGGCTGCGTGCGCAGGGCGTCCGCACGGCCGTCGTCTCGTCGAGCCACAACGCCGTGCCGGTGCTCGAGTCCGCGGGCATCGACGACCTGTTCGACGTCATCGTCGACGGCAACGTGGCCGACCGCGACGGGCTGCTCGGCAAGCCCGCGCCCGACACCTTCCTCGATGCTGCGCGGCTGCTGGGGCTGACTCCGCAACAGTGCGTGGTCATCGAGGATGCCGTAGCCGGCGTGCAAGCGGGGCGCGCGGGCGCCTTCGGTCTGGTGGTGGGCGTCGACCGCTCGGGCGACGGTAGGCGACTGCTCGAGCAGGGCGCTGATATCGTGGTGCGCGAGATGACCGAGCTGCTTCCAGAGCCACACGCGGAGGCGTAGTCCTTGCGCATCCGCCCCGCCCCGCTCGACCCCGAGGCGCACCCCGTCGACCCCTGGCGGCTGATCGAGGCGCGCTTCGACCCCGAACGCGTCCCGGTCGGCGAGACGCTGTTTGCGCTCGCGAACGGCTACCTCGGGATGCGCGGCTCCTTCGAGGAGGGCGCCCCGGCGCACGAGCCGGGCACCTTCGTCAACGGTTTCTACGAGACGTGGCCCATCAACTACCCCGAAGAGGCGTACGGGCTCCCGGAACTGGGCCAGAGCATCGTCACGCTCCCCGACTCCACGATCCTCACACTCCACCTCGACGGCGAGCCGTTACGGCTCACCAGTGGACGCGTGTACTCGTACCGACGCGAACTCGACATGCGGGCCGGCGTCGTCACTCGCGAGTTCGACTGGGAGTCGCCGGGCGGCACCCGGCTGCGGGTGCGCACGGAGCGCCTCGTCTCGTTCGTCCACAGGCACCTCGCCGCCTACCGCATGGAGGTCGCCGTTCTCGAGGGCCGCCAGCCGCTGACGCTGGTGTCGGGGCTCCTCGACCCCCACGCGCCGGCGCGCCCGCGACGCACGTCCGAGACGAGCGACCCGCGGCAGCCTCGACAGATGGAGGACGCACTCGCGCTCGAGGCGGCCGAGGAGCACGATCAGCGCCTGTTGCTCTCGTTCCGCACCCGGCAAACCGGCATGCGCGTGGTGTGCGGCATCGATCACCGTTTCGACCCGGACCTGCCGCTGATCACCCGGACCAGCGAGCGCGCGGACCGCTCCATCGAGTACACGATCCGGAATCGAGCCGGGCCGGTCCTGCGGATCGAGAAGTTCGCTTCGTACCAGACATCGTCCGAGTCGACGGCGACGAACCTGCGTCTCCAGGTGGCCGCGGGCCTCGATCACGCGCTCGCGATCGGCTTCGACACGCTCGCGGAGGTGCAGCGGGAGTACCTCGACGAGTTCTGGGACCGGGCCGACGTGCGGATCGAAGGCGATCCGGCGGTGCAGCAGGCGGTGCGCTGGAACCTCTTTCAACTGGCGCAGGCGACCCTTCGGACGGACGGCAGCGGCGTCCCGGCGAAGGGGCTGACCGGCCGCGGCTATGACGGCCACTACTTCTGGGACGTGGAGATCTACGTCCAGCCGTTCCTCACGTACACGCATCCGAGCATCTCGCGCCGGCTGCTGACGTTCCGCTACGGGATGCTCGACGCGGCCCGCGTCCATGCCGAGGTGATCGGCGAGGGAGGGGCGCTCTTCCCTTGGCGCACGATCGACGGTCGCGAGGCGTCCGGACACTACCCGACGAGCACGGCGCAGTACCACATCAACGCCGCGATCGTGCATGCGCTCAAGCACTATGTGGATCAGACCGGCGACGGTGAGGCACTGAAGGAGTTCGGCGCGGAGATCCTGGTCGAGACGGCGCGGTTGTGGATGACCCTCGGGTTCTACTCGGCGCGAGACGGCCGCTTCCACCTGCACGGCGTCACCGGCCCGGACGAGTACTCGGTCATCGTCGACGACAATGTCTATACGAACCTGATGGCATCCGAGAATCTGACGTACGCCGCGAGCATCATCGATAGCCTCCGCAGAGAGAGCCCCGGCGCGTACGTCGACCTCGTCGATCGCGTCGAGCTGCGTCCCGACGAGTCCGACGGATGGCTGCGCGCAGCGCTCTCAATGTACGTGCCCTTTGACGAGGTGCTGGGCATCCACCCGCAGGACCACGACTTCCTGAACCAGGAGCCGTGGGACTTCGAGAAGACCCCACCGGAGTCCTACCCGCTGCTGCTCCATTACCACCCGCTCGTCCTCCGCCGGCACCAGATCGTGAAGCAGGCCGACGTCGTCCTCGCGATGTTCCTGCTCCGCGACCGGTTCACCGAGGAACAGCGGCGCGCGAACTTCCTCTACTACGAGCCCATCACCACAGCCGACTCGTCGCTGTCGCACGCGATCGAATGCATCATCGCCGCGGACATCGGAGATGACGTCCTCGCGATCGACCACTTCGAGTACGGCCTGCTGATGGACCTGGCGAACTGGGCGGGGAACGCCCAGGACGGCGTGCACATCGCCTCGACCGGAGGCGTCTGGCTCGCGCTCGTCTACGGATTCGCCGGACTACGTGACGCCGAGGGCCAGCTCAACTTCGTGCCGCACCTCCCCGCCACGTGGACGCAGCTCGCCTTCGTCTTGACCTTCAGGGGTCAGGTGTTCGAGGTCGAGCTGACCCACGTCGCGATCACGTTCCGGCTCCGCAACGGCGACCCGCTCGAGGTCGAGGTGCGCGGGCGTCCGGTCCACCTCCGCGCTGGGCGCGTGACGCGGGTGCCGCTCGCGGACTGAGGGGCGTCGCTACCCCTCGCGGCCAAGTGTCAGTCCGAGGACACCCGCCAGCTCGATCAGCGTCGGCGCTGCGGTCGTAGCGTCGAGGTTCCCGTCCCGCAGCCCGTCGGCGATCTCAAGGAGGATCTCGATCGCCGTGGGCGTGTCGAAGTCGTCGTCCATCGCGTCCATGAACCTGTTGCGGAACGACTGCACGCGCAGCGCGTCCGGCTCGCCGCCCGGCGCTTCGAGGGCCGCACGCAGTGCGTCGGCCCGCGTCTCCCACGTGTCGAGCTCAGCCGACTTGAAGTCCTGATCGTCGCGATACCGCTTCGACAGGAGGTAGAGGCGGATCGCGTCGGGGGTGTGGCCTTCGGAGAGCAAGTCGCTCACCTTGACCAGGTTGCCGAGGGACTTCGACATCTTCACGCCGTCGAGCTGCACGGTGCCGGCGTGGAGCCACCAGCCGGAGAACGGCCGCTGCCCCGTTGCCGACTCGGACTGCACGATCTCCGAGTCGTGGTGCGGGTATGCGAGGTCCTTACCCCCGCCGTGGATGTCGATGCGGTCGCCGAGGTGCGTGTGGGCCATCGCCGAGCACTCGATGTGCCAGCCCGGCCGCCCCGGCCCCCACGGCGAGTCGAAGGTCGCGCCCGGCGCATCCGAAGGCTGCCAAATGAGGAAGTCGAGCGAGTCGCGCTTCAGGTGCTCGGGCTCCGCGGGCATCGAGTCGTTGCGGAACGTGCGCAGCGCCTCGCGGTCGAGGCCGGCCAGCACGCCGAAGTCGGGCGTCTTCGTCGTGTCGAAGAAGACGTAGCCGCCCGCGGCCTCGTAGGCGAACCCACCGTCGAGCAGTCCCTGGACCATCTCGACGATGGTGCTGATACATGAGGTGACCGTCGGGAACGCCTCGGGGCGCGTGACGTTGAGTGCGTCCATCTCTCGCAGATAGATCGCGTGGTTCTGCTCGGTGAGCGCCTCGATGGTCGTGCCGAGCTCGCGTGACTTGCGGATCATGTCGTCGTCGACGTCGGTGATGTTCTGGATGTGGCGCACCTCGAGCGCGTTGAACTCGAGGTAGCGACGGATGGTGTCGAAGGCGACGAACGTGCGCGCATGCCCGAGGTGGCCGACGTCGTACGGGGTGACGCCGCACACGTACATGCGCACGACACCAGGCTCGACGGTGGCGAATGGCTCAAGGGAACGAGTGCGGGTGTTGTAGACCTGGAGCAGCCGAGCCCCCCTGTTGGCAGCTCGCGAGGGTGGATCGCCATCCTAACACGCCGCGACTGACGGCTTCGGTGGTACGCGCGTGATGGCCCCGACGCCGAGGTCGCGCTACACTCAGGCCCCGCGCCCACGGGAGAGGCCGACGTGAGCAGTCGCGTCGTCCGCGAGGACCAGCCGAACGTCGTGATCGATCCGCTGGCCTTGGTAGATCATTCGATCGCTCTCCAGGATGGGCGTGCACAACTGCTCGCGGCCCTCGACGGGGTCGACGATGCAGCGGCCGAGCAGGTCGTGCACGGTGAGTGGCGCGTGCACGACCTGCTTACCCACATCGCCGCGTGGGACGAGATGGTCGCCGCGTTCCTCCGCGACCTCGCCGCCGGCGTCCGCGACTTCGAACTCACTGCAGCACCGACGGACGATTGGTCGGCATGGAACGACGCACAGGTGCAAGCGAGCGCTGGCGAGACCGTGGCCGTGCGACTCGAGCGCCTCGACGCGGCGCGACAGTCCCTCTTTGACGCGATCTGGGCGCTCGACGACGCGATCCTCAACGAGACCGTCACCCCACCCTGGGGTGCCGAGGACCTCGTTCGTGGCCACCTGATCGCGCAGGCGCTGCATGACGCCCAGCACGCCGACACCATTCGTGAGGCGCTGGAACGCTAGTCGACCCCGGGAACCCACCACCGAACAACGGTGTATGCGGTTCGTTATCACGACGCGGCACTGTCATCACGAATTAGTAAACGCACGACTTTCCTCGCAAGGTGTGTGAGGCGCAAGGCGGTCGAGCGGCGGAGTATCGGCCATCTGTCCACGCTCAATCCACAAATGTGGACAGTGCTATGCTCCCGCTCGATTTCCCGTCGAGTCCGTGGTGTCCCTTCGAGGCGCGCGGGTAGAGGAGTTGCAGGTGCGCATCGCCCGCGTTCGTTTCGATGGTCGTGCATCCACGGCCGTGATCAAGGGACGGACCGCCCACCTCGTGAGCGGCAACGTCTTCGGCAAGCTCGAGCCGACGGGCGAGACTGCGCCGCTCTCGAAGGTGCAGTTCCTCGTGCCGGTGCAGCCGACGAAGATCGTCGCGATGGCGGTGAACTACAAGAGCCACGCCGGGGACCGCGATCTCGCCGCCAAGCCCGAGGCGTTCCTCAAGTCCCCGTCATCGTTGATCGCCCACGGCGAGCCGATCGTCATCCCGGACGGAACCGAGAACGTGCACGCCGAGGCAGAGATCGTGGCCGTCATCGGGCGGCGCGCGCACAACATCAGCGAGGCCGACGTGCCAGGCGTCGTCTTCGGCTACACCTGCGGCAACGATGTCTCGGCGCGGGACTGGCAGCGCGCGGACACGCAGTGGTGGCGCGCCAAGTCCTCCGACACCTTCACTGCCGTCGGTCCGTGGATCGAGACGCAGCTGCGCGAGCCGATCGCCGTCGAGGGACTGATCAACGGAAAGTCGCAGCAGGCCGGCGACACGAGCGGCCTCGTCTTCTCGATTGCCGAGTGCATCGCGTTCATCAGCCGCCACATGACCCTTGAGCGGGGCGACCTCGTGTTCACAGGGACGCCGGGCGTCACCGGCCAGATCAAGCCCGGCGACACGTCGGACGTGAGCGTCGAGGGCATCGGCGTGCTCCGAAACCCGGTCGTCGGCGCCTCGTAGCCGCGCCTCGGAGCGCGTCGCGTCCGCACCCGGGCGCGACGGCTTAGACTGTCGGCAGCGACTCGCGGCGGGGGAGCCCGAGGAGCGAGCCTTGAGCACCACGCTGAAGGTCGCCCTGCTGCAACTGCGGGCGCGCGACCTCGAACAGCACGACCTGGCCTTCGAGGAGTTGCTGGCCGCCATCGACGTGACGGCGGCCGGCGAGCCCGACCTCATCGTGCTGCCGGAAGCCTCATACCCCGCGTACTTCCTCCGCTCGCGCGAGGCCTACGACGCCGCGGGCGTGCGCCCCGACGCCGAGGTCGAGGCGGCGCTCGGCGAGCGCGCGAAGCGCATCGGCTGCTCCATCGTCGCGGGCCTCGTGCAGCGCGGCGCCGACGGCCGCCTCGTGAACGCCTCGGTGCACCTCGGCCCCGACGGCAAGGTCCGCGAGCGCTACGCCAAGTCGTTCCTCTGGCACTTCGATACGACCTGGTTCACGCCCGGCGAGCGCTTCCCGCTCAGCACGATCGGCGAGGCGAGCGCGGGCATGCTGATCTGCGCCGACGGCCGCCTGCCCGAGATCGCGCGGACGTACGCCGTCGGAGGCGCGCGCGTGCTGGTCGACCCAACCGCGTGGGTCGCGGCGGGGCGGCGTCGCGACGCCCTCGGCTCGATTCAGGTCGACGCGCTGCTGCCGGCGCGCGCCATCGAGAACGGCGTGTGGATCGTGGCCGCGGACAAGGTCGGGGTGGAGGCGGGGACGCTGGTCTACGCCGGCCGCAGCGGCGTCGTGAACCCGCGGGGAGAGTGGGTCGTGCAGGCGCCGAGCGATCAGCCGGGCATCGTGACTCACGAGCTCGACCTCGACGAGGCGGGCGGGCCCCCCGTCGCGCGGCGCCCCGTGCTGTACGCGGACGCCTCGATGCCGGGCGCGAAGTCGGAGGCCGTGCGACTGGCGCGCGAGCCACTGACCATCGAGGACGCCGCCGCTCGCGTTGGCGCCGTCGCGCTGGACCCCGCGCCATCCGCCGTCGAGTTGATGGAACGCTGCCGCGCCATCGTGCGAGCGCTCGCGGCGCAGGACTGCGCGCTCATCGTGCTGCCCGACTTCGCTGGCAGCGACACGCGCGCCGTGACCCAGCAGGAGTTCCTCTCGCAGTTCAAGTCGCTGTCGCAGGAGACGGGGACTCTGCTCGCCGTCGGGCTCGCCGAGCGCGACAACGGCTCCACCTATAAGACGCTCTACCTGCTCGACCACGGCACGCTGCTCGCGACCCACCGCCAGACGCACCTCGATGCCCGTGAGCGGGAGGCCGGCTTCTCGGCCGGCGACACGCCGCCGCCCGTCGTCGAGACGGCCGTGGGGTACCTCGGGCTACTGCTCGGCAGCGAGGGGCTGGTGCCGGAGCTGGCGCGTTCGCTGAAGTTGCGTGGCACGGAGTTCCTGCTGTGGTCCGCGGGGACGGTCGGCGCGCCGCTGCGCGTCCTCGCGCGCACCCGCGCCGTCGAGAACCGCCTCTACGCGGTGGTCGCGGGCTACTCCGACGTGCGGGGCGGCGGCTACGTCGTCGACCCGAACGGCGCACCCCTCGGCGAGGCGCTCGAGGACGAGCAGATGGGCGCGAGCGCCGACGTGAACCGGGCGCTCGCTCGCTGGAACGACATGGCGCCCCACACCAACCCCATCCTCAACCGCCCCATCGAGGCATTCGCCCCGCTGTTCCGATGACGAGTCATGGGCCACGAGCGATGAAGGCGGTCATCCAGGAACGCTACGGCGCGCCTCGCGACGTGCTGCGGCTCCTCGACGTCCGCGTGCCCGCGATCGCCGACGACGAGGTGCTGGTGCGCGTGCGCGCCGCCTCGGTGCACCCCGATATCTGGCACGTCATCCGAGGCTGGCCATACTTCCTCCGCCTGATGGGGAACGGACCGCGACGCCCGAAACCCGCGCCGCTCGGCACGGACATGGCTGGGACCGTCGAGGCTATCGGTAGCGCCGTGACTCGCTTCAAGCCGGGTGACGACGTGTTCGGCGAGACCATCCGCGGCCACCAGTGGAAGAGCGGTGGCGCCTACGCGGAGTACGTCGCGGTCCGTGAGCAGGCGCTCGAGCCGAAGCCGGCGAACGTCTCCTTCGAGGTCGCCGCGAGCGTGCCCACGGCGGGCTTCATCGCGCTGCAGGCTGTCTGGGGCAACGAACTCGTCCAGCCGGGACGGCACGTGCTGGTCAACGGAGCCGGTGGCGGCGTCGGTTCAATGACCGTGCAGATCGCGAAGTCGTACGGCGCAACCGTCACCGGCGTCGACAGCGCGGAGAAGCTCGACCTCGTCCGCTCGTTCGGCGCCGACCATGTCCTCGACTACACGAAGCAGGACTTCACCCAGAACGGCGAGCGCTACGACCTCATCGTCGACATCCCGGGCGGGCGTCCGTGGGCGGAGTTGAAGCGCGCGCTGACCTCGGACGGCCGGTACGTCATCATCGGCCACGACGGGTACGGGACTGCGAGCCGCTGGATCGGCAGCATGCGGACCATCGCGCCGCTGATGGCTCGCTCGCTCTTCACCCCGCAGCTACGACCGTTGAGCCGGGCCGGCACCAACCCCGAGCGACTCCCGTTCCTCCGCCAACTGCTCGAAGACGGCAAACTGACCCCCGTCATCGACCGCACGTTCCCGCTGGGCGAGGTCGCCGAGGCGATCGAGTACCTCGCATCGGGCAGCGCTCGAGGGCGCGTCCTGATCACGGTCTAGGGAACCGCTGGTGCGCACGGAGCCTTACGGTCTGTCCATCAGCCCGTTGAGCGCATCGCGATCAGCGATGTCGACCAGGTACCCACCACCCTCGAAGGACGGGAGCGGAGGTAGAGAGTCACCCCACCGCCGCTCGAGGTAGAGCCGGAGTGCCTCCTCCACAATGGAGGACATCGTCTGGATGCGGCTTCCCGAGACCGACTGGAGGTGGTCCACCCGGTCATCATCGATGTCCAGCGTGACTCTCATCGGTTCACCAGCGGCCCTCATCTCCGAGACGGCGGCCCTAGCCCCACACCTTCGCACGGGCGAGGCAGTGCGCGCAGATCAGCGCCTTGACTGGGCGAGGCGGCGTGCGGTTGCGGTCGGTGAAGTCGTGTTCCTTGAGGTGCGCGTCGCAGAACCCGAGGCGGCACTGGTAGCACTGGTGTTGCAGGCGTTCGCCGCAGTCGGGTTCAGCGCAGACGGAGACCGAGTTCGAGCCCTGGCCCGCACGGCGCCACGACTGGTGCTCCTCGATGTCCCGCAGCTTGCCGCGGCACTCCGCACGCCAGCAGACGTCCATGTAGTCCGCGCCGCGCTCGCCGTGACGCTCACAGAACGCCTTGCCGCAGTAGACGCAGGAGGTGACCGCCGTACGGCCGCAAGCGCGGCGCAGCAGTCCCATCGCCGTCTCGCACGTCTCGCCGTGCATCGAGGTCACGCCAGGCGGTCCATTCCGTCCAGTGCAATCGGGTAACCGGGATGCGACGCATTGTCGCATAGGGACCGGAAGCGTCAGCAGCCGCGGATGGCACCCCGTCCTCGAGCCTCAGTCGAGCGGCATCAGCGCCCCCGCGCTCTCGCCGACATCGGCCTCCGCAACGACCAAGCCCGCCTCGAGGTCGAGCGTCAGTACGCGCCCCTCATGGAGGTCGGAGACATGCAGGTAGCGACCGTCCGAGGAGAACGCGAGGCCATCGGGGACGCCGCCAGTGTGGATCCGCCGCACGTCCCCCGTCTCGACCTCGACCAGCGCTACCGCCGCATCCGCGGACAGTGCCGCAGCGGCGAGCGAACCGTCGGGACTGAAGGCGACGCGCACCGGGCGGCGACCGGCGTACACATCGACGGCCGCCGCGCCGGTCGCATCGAGCACCACCACCCGGCCATCGAGGGCGCCCGCAGTCGCGAGCAGTGTGCCGTCAGTCGATACGGCGACGGTCTCGGGCAGTGCGAGCCGCGCGAGAGGTTCGCTGTTGAGTGAAAGCGCATCGGCGCCCGCGCTCGCAACGACCAGTCCGCCGTCCGGCATGACAGCCACTGAGTGTGGTGTCGTGCCCCCATCGGCCGGCTCGAACTCGCGCCACTCCTCGAGCTCGAACCGGCGGATAGAACCGGCGGACCGGTCTGTTACGTAAAGTATGCCACGGCTGACATCCAGACCGTGAGGTGCGCCGCCAACCTCGACGATCTCCACTGATCCAGTATCGACAGAGATCAACGCCAGCGCGCCCCGCTGCTCAAGCGACGCCCCGATCCGTCCGTCCGGCAGCCGCACCAGTTCGTGCGGCCCGCCCGGCAACGCGATGCGCCGATCCACCTCGAGCGTCGCGCGGTCCACCACCACGAGCGCGTGGCCTCGAAGGTCCGCGACCGCGAGTCGCCCCTCGAGGCGAGCCCCTACGGATGCGTCCGCGCCCTCGAGCGAGAGCGCCGCGAACGTCGCAAGTACCAGCGCGAGCGCGGCGCACGCGAGGAGCGCCGGACGGTCGGAGCGCAGCCGCTGGAGCATCGACGCGATGGCACGCCTCACAGGATCGACGCGGCCGACGCCCGACTCGTTCGACGCGAGCCGGGCGACGACCCTCTGGACTACCGCTTGAGGTTGACCAGGTCGGACAGCATCTCGTCCGCGGTGGAGATGATGCGGCTCGACGCCTGGAAGCCCCGCTGCGCGATCACGACGTTGGTGAACTCGCGAGCGAGGTCGGTGTTCGACGCCTCGAGGACGCCCGATCCGACCTGGCCGCGGCCACCGGTGCCCGGCGTGCCGATCGAGGCCGTGCCGGAGTTCGCGCTCTCCTCGTACATGTTCGCGCCGGACTTCAGCAGGCCGCCCGGGTTGGTGAACCCGGCCAGCGCCATCTGCCCGATGGTGCGGTTGGTGCCGTTGGAGAAGATGCCGGTGATGTCACCCGACGGCCCGACGGTGAAGGAGACGAGCGCACCGGCCGAGAAGCCGTTGTTGAACGTCGTCATGACGTTGCTCTCGCCGCCGAACTGGGTCACGCCTCGGAAGTCGATGTCGACGGCGACCGGCGTGTTCGAGCCGGTCTGCGCGGCATCGAGCGTCACCTCGAGGGCGAGCGGGGTGAACGGGGTCGTCGAGGGGTCAGGCGTCGTGAGGGCGCCGGTCGCGCTGAAGACGATCTGCGCCGGGTTCGCCGTGACGCCCGTGACCAGCGTGCCATCACCGGCGGCCGTGAGGTCCCACGTATTCGCCGCGGTCTTCTCGAACGACAGGGTCACCGGGTGCGCGTTGCCCAGCGAGTCGTAGACCTCGATGGTCGAGGTCACGACGGCGCCCACGGCGGCGTTGGCATCGAGGTTGCCGACCATCTCCGCGAGGGTCGTCTCCTGCGCCGCGATCGACTGGCCGAACGGGATCTCGATCGGGACGATCGGCTGGGTCGTGTCAACCTGGCCGGTGGCGACGTTGGCGTTCCAGCCCATCACCTTGTAGCCGTTGGTCGGGTTCACCAGCTCGCCGGAGACCGAGACGTCGAACGCGCCGTCGCGGGTGTAGAAGGTGCGCGCCCCGTCGCGGAGTACGAAGAAGCCGTTCCCCTGCACGGCGAAGTCGGTCAGCTTGCCGGTCGCCTGCAGCGCGCCCTGCTGGTGCATCACGTCGATGCCGCCGAGCGTCATGCCGAGGCCGACCTGCACGGGGTTGGTGCCGCCGAGGTTGGCCGTCGGGGCACTCGCACCGGCGGTGGTCTGCGACAGCATGTCCTTGAACGTGACGCGCGAGGACTTGAAGCCAGCAGTGTTGACGTTCGCGATGTTGTTGCTCACCACGTCCATGAACGTGATGTGGTTACGGAGTCCGCCGATCGCGGCGAACATGGCTCGCATCATCTCGGTTCGATCCCTTCCCGGTGGCGATCCGGTTCTGCTGCGTGCGGCCTCCCGGAAGGGTCCAGCCGCCGCCGTTCTTGCTCAGTTCGACTACGTCGCGCTTCGGCGACGGTCATTCAGCGATGACGACGCTGTCGATGTTCGTGAAGACGTGCTCCTTCCGATTCGCTTCGTCCATCGCTGTCACTACGGTCCGGTTCCGCACGCTGACGACGAGCGCCAGCTCGTCGAGCAGGATCAGCGAGTCCCGCGACCCCTTCGCGTCCGCGCGGTCGACGGCCGCCTCGAGACGCTCGAGGCGCTGCTCGTCCAGTTGCAGGCCGCGCCGCTCGATGCGCTGCATCGCGTGCTTCGAGAAGCTGACCTGCGACCGCTCGAGGCGGAGCAGCAGGTCGCTGAACGCCTCGCCGGTCTCCGGCGAGACCGCGGGCTGCGAGGCCGGCGCATTCCCAGACGCCGGCTGAACGCTCGGCTGTCCGATGGGGCCGTTCAGCCCCTCGATGCTCATGCGGCCACCTCCGTGATCAGCGCCGCCGGCACCTGGCGCGTGCCGATGTGCACGACGGGGCCCGACGACGAGAAGGTGACCCGCTCAACGGCGCCCGTGAGGTCCTCCGGCGGAATCGGGAAGCCCGTCTCCGGGTCCGTGCCGCCAGGAATCGTCGCCTTCACCGTGCGACCGACGAGCGTGCTCGCGTTCGCGAGCTCGCTGACGGCGGCGAGCGACTGCAGCGCGGTCGAGATCTCGCGCATCGCGTCGAGCGTCTCGAACTGCGCCATCTGCTGGAAGAACTGCGTGTTGTCCATCGGCTCGAGCGGGTTCTGCTGCCGCATCTGCTCGACCATGATTCGCAGGAAGTCCTGCTGGTCGAGCGCCCGCGACTCCACCTGGCCGGTGCCGGGGTTCAGCACGTCGTTCAACGTACGCCCGTAGTTGCCGGTGATCTCCATCGTTCGCTCCTAGGCCCGCACGTCCACGAGGCGTGTGCCGGCGGCAGCGCCGCGTTGCACACCGGGTGCCGCCGCCGCTCCGTCGAGTGCGGCTGCCAGCGACCAGTCCGGCCGCTCGTTGCCCTGCTGCTCGCGCCGGCCTCGTGGCTGGTCGTTCGCCCCGTCTAGGCCGGCGGCATTGCCGCCCTGCGTCACGTCGAGCCGGTCGACGCGAACATCGCGCGCCTCGAGGGCGGCACGCAGCGCCGGCAGGTGCTGCTGCAGGAGGTCGCGCGCATCACTCGACTCTGCCGCCAGCACGACGCTCACGCCGTCCGGACGTTCCACCACGCGCACGTCGACCTGACCGAGGTCGGGCGGGTTCAGCACGAGCCGCATCGAGTTGTCACCCGTGCGGACGGCGGCCTGGACGGTGTCCGCGAGCCGCGACGCCAGTTGCGGCGCGTTGCTCGTGTCGACCGGCCGCGCGACTGCGTCGACTTCGACGGCCGGCTGCGTCGCGTTCGCGTCGGACACACGACCCACCGAAGTAGCGGCCGCCGCCTCGACTGGCTGCGCGACATTCACTGCTGGCGTATCCGCACCTCGAGGCGCCGCGAGCTCGTTCCCGGCATCGATCGCCGACGCGGCGTTCTCGTTGTCGGTCGACGCGCCGTCCTCGGAGTTCAAGTCGCCGACGTCGACCCCGTCCGCACCGGCCGGGACTGCGGGCGCGGCCTCGAGGTCGCTCGGCTGTACCGGAGCGTCGGTCGTGCCTCGGGGCGCTGCGGCCTCGCTGCCGTCAGCGGCGGGGGGAACGACTGCCACGATCTGCGCTTCTTCGGTTGGCACTCCGGGCGCCGTCGCGTCGATCAGCTCTGGCTGGACGGCCTCGAGGCCATCGACGGCGAGGCCGTCTGTCGCGAGGACGGGCTCGCCGACCGTGGCCGGATCTGTCGCCGCCTCAGTCGAGACGCCCGACACCGGCGCGTTCGCCAGCGCCGGCACGGGCGCCTCGAACAGAGCGAGTGCCTCGGAGACCTTCGCGATCAGCGACGGTTCCTGTTGCTGCCCAACTTCCGCGATGCGGTCCGGCTGGGGCTGCTGTGGCGCGATCAGCGCCTCGATGATGGCTGCGGCTTCCGCTCCGACCCCGGCGTTGGCGTTCCCCTCGGTCTTCTCCGCCTGCGGCTCCTCTTCGGTCGCCTCGGGCTCCACGTCCGCGGTTGCCTTCAGCGGCCTACTGCCGCGCTCCTCGGCCTCGCGCGCTCGCGCCATCGCCCGCTCGAAGGGCTCCGTGCCACGCTGCGCAGTCCTCGACTGCGATTGCGGCGGCCCCTCTGCGGGCGGGGCGACGGCCGCGAAGGCCATCCCGCCTGCTTCGATCACTACTCGCACGCTCCTTCGCGACACCCGCTCGCACTGCGTAACGGGCGTCATGCGCGGTTCAGGCGAACCGGCAACATTCGATCATCGGCAGCCGGCGGCTAGATCTGCATACGGAAAATCTCGCTGTACGCATCGACGAGGCGGTTCCGAATCTCAACCGCCAGGTTGAACGCCAGCGACTCCATCTCCGCGGCAAGCACGACGTCGTGGAGGTCCATCTCGCGGGCCGCGGACAGGTCCGTGAGCGCGTTCGCACCCTGCTGCTCGAAGGACTGCAGCCCCTCGAGCATCTCGGCGAACGAGCCGTCCCCCGAGCCCGCAGCGCCCGATGTGGTCTTGCCGGCCTCGAGGCCACCGACGCCCGAGATGCCACTAATGCCGCCCTGGATGCCGGGGATGAGGTTCATTGATTCGCTCTCGTTCTCGTTCGTGGCGGCGGGTCGCTCCGAGCGATCCGCCCACCCTCGCCTCCCCCGCGAGCGGGGGAGGGATCAGAATCCTTCTCGCAAGCAGATGAATCAGAATCCCGTCCGCCTGCCGGGGTCAGACGTTCTAACGCCCGATGCGCAGCGCGTTCATCGCGAGTTGCTTCGTGGCGTTGAGCACGGTGACCGAGGCCTCGTAGGCGCGGCTGGCGCTGGTGAGGTCCGTCATCTCCGTCACGATGTCGATGTTGGGAAGCAGCACGTAGCCCTCGTCGTCTGCGTCCGGGTGGGCCGGGTCGAAGACGCGGCGCGACGGCGTGTCCTGCTCGACGACGGCGCGCACCTCGACGCCACCGCCGCGCTCCCAACCGCCCGAGGCGTGGTGCAGAAAGTCGCGGAAGGCGACCTCGCGGCCCTGCTCCTGGAACACGACCGTCTGGCGTCGGTACGGCCCGCCGTCGGCAGTGCGCGTGGTCTCCATGTTCGCGACGTTGTTCGCGACCACGTCCATGCGCAGGCGCTGAGCGGCGAGCGCGCTCGCCGAGATGCGCAGGCTGTGCAGCAGTCCCATCGCCGTCCTCCTTACCGCTCCGGCTCCGGCCCTCCACCAGGGCTAGCGGTTGCCTCGAATCACGTTGCGCAGCGTGTTGATGCGCACACCGAGGGTTTGCGTGAGCGCCTGGTGGAGCAGCTGCGTCTCCGCCATCAGCGTCATCTCTTCGTCGATGCTCACCGCGTTGCCGTCATTGCGATCCGCGATCACCTCGCGGGGGATGACGTGGTTCGCGGCCCTCGCGCCCGCGCCGCCTTCCGAGAAGTGGCGCGGATCGGTCGTCGCGAGCGTGCCCTTGCCGAGCGTGCGGTCGATGTGCTCCTGGAGCGCGGTCTCGAAGTCGACGGAGCGCCGCTGGTATCCGGGCGTGTCGATGTTGGCGACGTTCGCGCTGATCGCCTCCTGGCGGCGCGTCAGGCCGGTGATCGCGGTACGCGCGGCCTGGTAGGAGAGGTTGTCGAAGATCGCTCCGAGCATCGCTAGGCCTCCGATCCGCCGTCGCGTCCGCGCCGGGCGAAACGGGCCGACACGATGTCGTCCACTTCCTTCGCCTCGCGGCGGTCCGCCTCGCGGTGGGCGGCGGCGATGTGCTGGTCGCGCAATTGCTCGAGGGCCTGCCGATCGCGCATCGCGGCAACGAGGGCCTCTCGCTGGCCCTCGACGCGACCCTGCGCGGCCGTGATCTCGGCGGTCTGCCGCTGGATCGCAATCTCGACAGCCTCGACGTAGTTGAGGGTGGCCTCAAGCATCTTCGGGTCGACGGGGCCGCGGCGGCGCTGTGTGGTCAGCGCGGCGATGCGCTCCTCCCGCTTCGCGACGAGGTCGTCGAGTTCCGCGCGGAGGCGAGCTTCCTCCTCGATGCGCGTATGCAGCGCGAGCTGCTGCTGCTCCTCGGCGCGGCGGCGGAGGTCGAGCACCTGCTCGAGGCGGAACTCCTGTTTACGGGCCACTAGCCGTCACCTCCGCCGTCACCGGCGCCGAGGCGGCCCGCGGAGCTCTGCGCCTGCGCCTGGCGCGCGTAGGCCGCGACGACGGGCGCCGCTGGCTGGAAAGGCTCGGCCGGAGCGACCGGCTCCGGGTTCGCGCTCGTGCTCTCGATGAGCGACTGCACGGTCTCGTCGAGGTCCTGCGCCTCGGCGGGCCGCTGTCGGAGGAAGCGCTCCATCGCCGGGAGGTGACGCAGCGCTTCGTCGAGGCGGGCGTCGCTGCCGGGCTGGTACGCGCCGATGGTCACGAGGTCGCGCGAGCGCTGGTAGGTCGCGAGCAGCTCGCGCATGCGCCCGGCGGCGGCGGCGTGCTGCTCCGTGACGATCGCAGGCATGACTCGGGACGCGCTCTGTAGCACATCGATGGCGGGGTAGTGGTTCTGCGCCGCGAGCTCGCGCGTGAGCACGATGTGCCCGTCGAGCGTGCCTCGCACGGCGTCGGTCACCGGCTCGGTCAAGTCGTCGCCCTCGACGAGGACGGCGTAGAACGCGGTGATGGTGCCGGCGTCCGCGGTCCCGGCACGCTCGAGGAGCCGCGAGAGCGCCGAGAACACCGACGGTGGGTAGCCCTTCATCGTGGGCGGCTCGCCGATCGCGAGGCCGATCTCGCGGTGCGCCATGGCGAAGCGCGTGACCGAGTCCATCAGCAGCGTGACGTCGAGTCCGTGCGCGCGGAACTCCTCGGCGATCGTGGTGGCCACCATCGCTGCCTGCAGCTTCATCAACGCGGGCTCGTCCGAGGTCGACACGACGACCACCGACTTCGCCAATCCCTCAGGCCCGAGGTCGCGCTCGATGAACTCGCGCACCTCGCGGCCGCGCTCACCGATGAGCGCGATGACGTTGACGTCGGCCGAGGCGTGACGCGCGATCATCGCCATGACCGTGCTCTTGCCGACACCCGACCCGGCGAAGATGCCGATGCGCTGTCCCTTGCCCACAGTGAGCAGCCCGTCGATGGCTCGGATGCCCGTCGACAGCGGCTGCGAAATCGTGCGGCGTTGGAGGACGTGCGGGCTCGCGCCGGACATCGGCTCGCGCGACGCACCGGCGATCGGCCCGAGGCCGTCGAGCGGTCGGCCGAGGCCGTCGACCACGCGACCGAGCAGCGCCTCGCCGACCGGCGCAGCGAACATCGCGCCGTCCGTCGTGACGCGCGCACCCGCGCGCACGCCGCGGAGGTCGCCGAACGGCATCACGAGGGTGCGCTGGTCGCGGAACCCAACGATCTCGGCGAGGACGGGCGTCTCGTCGTTGCGTTCAATGCGGCACAGCTCGCCGAGCTGGCCCGAGATGCCCTCGGCCTCGACGAGCAGGCCAACGACCTGGCTCACGCGGCCGTGCACGCGGATCGGCGACACGGTCCGCAGCCGCTCGTGGTACGGCGACAGGTCGAGGATGGCGCCGGACTCGCGGAGGCTAGGCGACATGACGCCACCCCTCCGCGTCCGAGCCGCCTTCGTCGAACAGCGACTTCGCGGCGTCGAGCCCCGCGTCGCGCTCACCAGCGTCCGGCAGCACCTCTCGGAGAGCGCGGGCGACTTCACCGAGCTGGGCATCGAGTCGTGCGTCGATCTCGCCGGCGACGGTGTCGATGATGCAGCCACCCACGCCGATCGCGCCGTCTGCTGTGACCGACCACGCGGCAGCCGTGTCGCCGATGCGGCTGACGAGGCCAGTCGCGACCACCTCGTGGTCCGCGGGGTTCACCCGGATGCGCACGACGTTCAGGGAGCCCGCGCGCGACAGTGCGCGCTCGACGGTGTCGAGGACGAGCGAGGAGTCGAGGCGGACCTGCTCCCCGAGCACGGTCCGCACCGCACCGATCACGAGCTCGACGATCTCGCGCTCGGCGTGGATCAGCATCCGGTCGCGGATCGACTTCGCGTCGGCTGCCACTCGTTGCACGAGCGACAGCGCGTCGAGTAGTTCCGCGCGCGCTGCTGCCTGGCCGTCGGCGTAGCCCTGGTCGCGTCCCTCGCGGTAGGCGTCGTGCTGGATCACAGTCGCCTGCTCGGCGGCCTGCTGGAGGATCGCGTCAGCCTGGCGCCGCGTGCGCTCGACGAGGTCGGCGGCGTCGCCGGCGAGGCGTTCCGCGGTCATCCGCTGCAGCTCGATCGTCGTCTCCGGGTCGTGCCCCGTGACGGGACCGGCGGCGTCTACGCGGCGACCGTCGAGGGTGAGTTCGACAAAGCCCGGGGCCGCCTGTGCGCGCTCTGTGTGCGAGGGGACGTGGTCACGCCGCCGCCCCTCGAGATCGATCGCCACCTCGGGCCCGACCTTGGCCGAGCGGATGAGCCGTGCGCGCGGGGCGCCCGCGCCGTGCTGGCGCGGGTCAGACAAGGAGTTCCTCCTCGCCGCCGCGCATCACGAAAATCTCCTCGGCCTCCTCGAGGCGGCGGATAGTCGCCACGATGCGGCCCTGCGCCTCCTCGACGTGGCGCAGGCGGACGGGACCAAGGGCCCCCATGTCCTCTTCGAGCATCTTCGATGCGCGCTCGGACATGTTGCGCGCGATGTGAGCACGCACCTCCTCACTCGCGCCCTTGAGGGCAAGGCTGAGATCCTTGCCATCGATCTCGCGCAGCACGCGCTGCACCGAACGGTCGTCGAGCAGCGTGATGTTGTCGAAGACGAACATCCGCTTCTTGATCTCGGCTGCCGTCTCCGGCGCCGTCTTCTCGAGCCCCTCGAGGATCGTCTTCTCGGTCTGCAGGTCGACCTTGCGCAGCAGCTCGACGACCGCATCGAGGCCTCCCGCGCCGTTCATCTCCTGGTGGTGGCGTGGCGCGAAGACGCTGCCGACACGCAAGCGGATCGCCGCCTCGATGTCGTGCAGCACCTCCGGGGTCGTGCGCTCCAGCATCGCGAGGCGCACGGACACCTCGGCCTGCACCTCCTCGGGGAGTTCCTGCAGCACGAGCGAAGCAGTGTCCGTCGGCAAGTACGCGAGGAGCAGGGCGATCACCTGCGGGTGCTCGTTCTGGATGAAGTTCACGAGGTCCCGCGGCTCCACTTGCTGGAGGAACTGGAACGGCTTGTTGCCGGTGTGCACCGAGAGTCCGGTCACGATCTCGTCGGCGCGCGCCTTGCCTACCGCGCGCTCGAGCATCTCCTGCGCATACTCGATGCCGCCGACGCTGATGAAGTCCCGCCCGATCATCGACTCATAGAACGTGGTGAAGATCTCCTCGCGCTCCTCAGCGCTGAGGCGGCCGATGCCGACGATCTCCCACGTCAGCCGCCCGATCTCGTCCTCGGAGAGCCGCCGCAGAACGGTCGAGGCGAGCTCCGGGCCGAGCGCAATCAGGAGGGCGGCAGCGCGCTTGCGTCCGCTGGCGCTTGCGAACACGCCGTGCCGAACCGGTTGCTGTGTGGTCATCGGTTGAGTTTCGACTCGATCACTGGCGCATCCATGCCTGGATGACCTCGGCTACGGACTCCGGGTGACCTTCCGCGAGCTTCGTCACCTGCTTTTCGACCTCGGTGCGCTGCGCGGCCGGGGCGGGCGCCTCCGGCAGCGCCTGGAGGCGCGGCGCGCCAGCGATGGCGCCGCCGGTGCGCGGTCCCTCGAGCGCCTCGTACTCCTCGTCCTCCTCGTCCTCGTAGACCACGTACGCGGACCGTCGGTCGAGGGACTTCGTCATGTAGCGGAACAGGAAGAACGCAAGGATGAGAACGATGATCGGCAGCGCTATCCGCACGTAGGAGAAGATCTGCTCGGTCGAGGCGTCGGCGGCGAACGCCTCGGCAGCGGCCTCGCTGGTGGACCGGTCGAACGGCAACTGGCTCACCACGACCCGGTCACCGCGTTCCTCGTCGACACCCGCGGCAGCCGCCACGGCCTCAGCGAGTGAGTCCGCCTGTGCTGCCGGGACCGACTCGTCGAGGAGCAGCGAGACCGACAGCCGGTCGACGCGGCCCGGCGACTGCACGCTCCGCGTCACCGTGCGGCCCACCTCGTAGTTGGTGGTGTTCTCCGTGCGTTGGTAGTCCGTGGTCGATGACTCGCCGAGGTCGACCGGCTCGACGGCCTGGTCGGCGCCCGGGATGTTCGTGAGCGCACCCGGGATCGCGCCGGTCGTCGCCTCTCCCGAGGTCGTGTAGGTCTCGGTGACAGTGCTGTCGGAGCGCGGCACGCCCTGGTCCTCGACGCCGCCCGGTTCGAAGGCCTCGGACTCGGTCTCCATGCGGTCGAAGTTGAGAGTCGCGCGGACCTGTACGGCTGAGCGGCCAGCGCCGAGAGTGCGGTCGAGCATCGCCTGGATGTCCCGCTCGATGCCCTTCTCGTAGTCCTGCTGCATCGTGATCTGGTTCGCCGAGATGGCGGAGCCGGCGAACTCGTCGAGTTGGCGACCGTCGAAGAGGACGTTGCCGCTGCCGTCGACGATCGTGAGGTTCTCCTTCGACAGCCCCTCGACCGCGCCGGACACGAGGTGCGCGATGCCGCTGACCTGCTCCGCGGTCAGCGACCGGCCCTGGCGCAGCTGGAGAACCACCGACGCAGTCGCAGGCTCCTCCTCGGAGATGAACAGCGTTCGTGCGGGCAGCACGATGTGGACGCGCGCGTGCTCGACCGCCGGGAAGCTCTCGATGGTCCGTTCGAGCTCCCCCTGCAACCCGCGCTGGAAGTTGAGGCGCTGCACGAAGTCGGTCGCGGTGAACGCGTTGCCGTCGAAGATCTCGAAGCCGACCTGACCGCTCTCAGGCAAGCCCTGCGCGGCAAGGTCCAGCCGCACCTCGTCGGCGCGATCGGCGGGTACGAGGATGGTCGAGCCGCCCTGCTCGATCTGGTAGGGCACGCCCTGCTCGCGCAGCTGCTCGACGACCGCGCCGCTGTCGGCGGCATCGAGCCGCGAGTACAGCGTCACGTACTCCGTCGAGGACGACCACGAGTAGAACAACACGATGACGGCAACGGTCACGCCGACAATGCCCGCGAGCATCGCCTTGCGGACCGTGCTGAGACCGTCGAAGAACACCATGGCTCTTCGCGGAAGCTGCTCCACGGACATCGCCCTTCCAGGTACGGAAGGCAGCGTATGTCTGGTGTGGCGGGCCTCGTATGAGGGTTTCCCCGTGCGGAGGGGGTCAGGCGGCCTGACTCATCGTGTCAGTCGCATTCATTGCCGGAGGCCGGGTCCGCAACTGACCAGATAGCCTCAAGCGCGGTCGAGGTCGCCAGAGTCCTTCAGCGCGCGGGCGATCACCTCCGGGTCGACGTCGTAGTCGCCATTCGCGATCTCGGCGCGCAGCCGCTCGATGAGGGCCGACCGATCCGCCGCGTCGGCTGCGGCAAGCCGGCCGAGGAGCTGCGCCTCGGGGCTGAGCTCGACGCGGTCGACGTTGCGGGGTGAGCGGCTCGTGTCCGTCTCGTTCGCGCGTGCGCGAGGCGACGTGCTGCTGGAGTCGATCGGCCGGAGGTACGGGGGCCGTACGGGGTCGATGCGGTCGGGAGTCACGGGGGCTCGCCTTCCAGTTGGCGGGCAGCGCTTCGAAGCGCACCTAGATCAGTTTAGCAACCACAATCACTCGGCTGCTGTAGTCATCATCGGCATAGCAGGTGATCAGGGTGAGGGTTTCGTCAGATGTCGCCGCCATAACGCTCACGTCATCCGGGGAGACCGTGCGAATCGACCGCACTTCGTAGCGGTAGACCTGCTCCCCCT
Source organism: uncultured Dehalococcoidaceae bacterium (assembly GCA_964479165.1). Classification (GTDB taxonomy): domain Bacteria; phylum Chloroflexota; class Dehalococcoidia; order UBA2979; family UBA2979; genus CAYZJO01. Next base: position 535,416 of record CAYZJO010000001.1, on the reverse strand, counting down.
GGAACACCTCGACGACCTCGCCGAGCGCGATCGCCGGCAGCGTACGGAAGACACCCGGCGCTCCGCGCGTCGAGACGTGGCCGCCGATGACCACGTTTCCCGGCCGTCCCGGCTCGCCCGTGCCCGCGTACTGTCCGGCCTCCACCCGAGGCACGTCGTAGCGGAGCGCGCCATCGCGGAAGACGACGCCGACGGGACGCACCTCGGCGTCGATGCCGAGCGACTCGACTCGCAGGCGCGTGGCGTGGTCCGGCCTCGGAACGACGTCGACACCCGTGAGCAGGGGGAGCGGTGACGGCACGCCCGCAGCCGACGCAGCAGCCTCGATCGCGGCGATAGGATCGCCGCCAAGCGACATGCGGAACGCCGCGACCTGCTCGGCCTCCTGGCGCGCGGCAAGTTCCGGACCGAAGCCCCCGCCCGGTGGGAGCAGCGTGATCGATGCGGCCAGGAGCAGCAGCGGAGTCGCGAGCGCCATCGCACGCACCGGACGGCCGAGGGCGCGCCGCCACGACCTCCTCTGGCGCGGACGACGGCGCACGACGACGACTCGACGTTGGGGCATCGGTACGGCCGTCCTACGAGGTCCGGTCGACGAACGACGCACCCGCGTTCGCCGCCATGCGATACCCCGCAGCAGCCCGGCGGCCGTTCTCGAGGGCGGGGAACTGTTCCCGAATCGCGGCCATCTTCGCGGCGAGCGTCTCCTCGTTCGCGCGGTCCTGCGTCACGATGCCGTTGATCACCACGTCGAGTGCCATCGCGTCCTGCATGGCAGCGTCCGAGTGACCCGTGAACGAGACCATGTTGGCCGGCAGCTCGCCGTCCTCGACGAGGACGGTCAGGCGCTCGATGAGCACGTCGCGCTCCTCGAGCAGCGTGTCGAAGCGATCAAACTGGTCCTCGTCGAGGGCGTCACGCTGGGCACGTGCGAGCGCCAGGATCTCGCAGAGGATCTCGAGCTTGGCGGCGGCGGCGCGGTCGACCATCGTTCGCGCCTACGCCCGGTAGGAGTACGCACCGGCAGCCGCGGCGGCCGGAGCGGTGTGTACGATCTGCGCCCACGCATCGCGGATGCGACTCATCAGGCGGGACACCTCTGCGATCGCGGCGCGGTCCTTCTGCAGGTTCGCCTCGATCAGGCGGCGGTAGACGTACTGGTAGAGGTCCGCGAGCTGCTCCGCGATCTCGCCGGCGTCCATGTCGAGGCTGGCGACGAGCTCGGCCACGATGTCCTGCGCCCGCAGCAGCGCGGCGTTCGCGGCGGCAAGGTCGTGCGTCTCCGCCATCGCGTTGTCGGCGCGCTGGAGGTTGTTCAGGAGCGCGTCGTAGAGCTGGAGGATGAGGTCTGCCGGAGACGCGGTCTCCGTGCGAATCCGTCGATAGGCGCCGTAGCCGGCTGGCTGCAAGGCTTCCTCCGAACCATGCCCGCGAGGGCGTCCTCATGCGAGGCGGGGCGGCAGCCTCGCGGCCGCCGGGCTCGCGTTCGTCCTAATGACTGTCGGCAGAACACCGCGAGCGCCCGCTAGGCGGATCGCTTATTCGCGGCCAGTTGCTGGACCAATCCGCCCAAGGCTGCCTGCTGCTGTTGCAGCCGCTGCATCGTCACCTCGAGGTTCGCGTACTGGCGGATGAGCCGGTCGCGCCTCGCGGCGACGCGTGTCTCCATCGTCTCGATCTGGTCGTTGATCGCGGTGATGCGCGACTGCATCTCCGCGTCGCGGCTCGACATCACGCCGCCTGCGCGGGTGTACGAGTCGACGTACTCGTGGAGCGCCTTGGCGATGCCCTCCTCGGCCGCCGCCACTGTGATCGTGTCGGTGCCGTCGATGAGCGTGGCCGCGAAGTTCAGCGTCATGCCGGGGATGAGCGTGGTGTTCACCTCACCCGGCGAGATCGTCGCCGTACGGACCACGGGCGTGCCGCCGTTGTCCGGCGTGAACGTCATCGTCAGGTCGCCGTTGGCGGCCGAGGTGAGCACGTACTTGCCAGAGTCGGTCGCGGTCGAGGGCGCGCCGCTGATGCCCGTCAGCGAGCCGGTGCTCGCCGGTGCAAGCGTCGGAGTGCCGCTGAAGTGCGTGAGGAGCCGCGCGACCCCCTCGGGGTTCGAGGTCAACGCGGTGTTGAACTTCGCCGCGTCGAACGACAGCGTGTTCGTCGTGCCCACCGCCGAGCCTACGGCTCCGAATGACAGGCCGATGTCCGCGAGGGAGCGAAGATCGCCGGTCGCCCCGAGAGCCGTGCCGCCCACCATCGAGCGCAGCGTGCGCTCGAGATTGCGCAGCGAACTGTCGCCCACGAGGGCGCCGCTCTTCCCGTCCTCGACGTACTTCGTCGCCTCGCGCATGAGCGTCATGGTGCTGTTGAACTGCTCGACGAACTTCTCGACGCGCGTGCGCACCGAGGTGGTGTCGGCAGCAACGTTCACCGTGATGGGCGCGGTCGTGACCTGCTTCAGCGTGAGCGTGACGCCCGGAACGGCGTCGTTCACCTGGTTCGTCGTCGCGTACTGCACCGGGCCACCATTGACCTGGTAGGACGAACTCGTGCCCATGGTCTGCGTCGCGCCGAGGACGCCCGTCGCCCCGAGGAAGTTGCCGCTGACGTCTTCGAGCGCGATACCGAGTGACCCCGTCGCGTTTGCAGTGAAGACGAGCTGGTCGTTGTAGGCGTCATACGAGGCGGTCACGCCCGCGCCCGACTGGTTGATGCGCGAGATCACGCTGTTCAGCGAATCCGTCGCGGCGTCGTAGGTGATCGAGACGCCGTTGACCGTGAACTCGCCCGAGGCGGTGAGCGCCGTCGCCAGCCGCCCGTCCGCGAGGTTCGCCGCCGTGTCGGCTGTGCCGAGGCTGCGCACGCTCGTGCGCGTGGAGCCGCCGGGGGACTGGAGCAGGTGCGTGATCGCGAGGAAGTTGCTCGTGTCCGCGCCGGAGCCGAGCTGGACCGTGCTCCCCGAGGAGATCTGCAGGACGTTGGGACGACCGTACGCGTCGTTCTCGATGCTCGCCGTCACGCCGATGCCCGCGCCGTTGATCATCGAGACCACATCGTCGAGCGACATGTAATCCGAGCCCGGCACCTCGACGCCGATGGCCGCGTTCGCGCCATCGACGAGGTTCATCGCCTGGAGGAAGTTGCCGCTGGTGTCGGAGACGGTGATCGCGTCCGGCCCGTGCGTCGTGCGCGCGAGGGACAGCGTCTGCGTGCCGGCGTCGAACGTTGCGGTGACGCCCGCCGACGACTGGTTGATGCGCGTCACCACCTCCGCGAGGGTGTCGTTCGCCGCGTCGTACGAGATGGACGCGCCGTTGATCGTGAAGGTCCCGGAGGCATCCGGCGCGATGCTCAACCCGGCGTCCTCCAGCGCCGCCGAGGTGCTGACGGCAGCGCCGACGGCGCCATTGCTCGCGAGGCTCGTCGTGCCTGCGGCCGGGATCGTGAAGGCGGTTCCGTTGATGGAGAACGTCCCCGCCTTGAGCGGCGTCGCGAAGCCGGCCTGGTCGAGCGGCGCGGCGGCATCGATGCCGGCGCCGATCGCGCTCGTGCTCCGCGCCTTCGTCGATGTCGCCAGCGAGAGGATGTCGACGGTGAACGAGCCGATGGCGGCAGTCGTGCCGGCGCTCACGCTCAGCCTGGCAGCGTCGTCGGGGTTCCCGACGCCAGCGGACCGCGCGCCGATCGTGCTCGGCTTGCGCAGCGCGTCGAGGGTGCCGAGCAGGTTGGCGAGGCTCGAGTTGACCTGGCCGAGCGCCGACCGCTTGGCCTCGATCTGCGCGCGGCGCGCCTCGGCCAGCTGGATCGGGCGGCGCTGGACGGCGGTGAGTGCGTCGATGATGCCGGCAGTGTCGAGTCCGGAGGCGAAGCCGCCGAAGAACATGCGCTCAGACGAGGACGTCGGGCCTGTCACCATCGCGAGTGTCCCTCTCGCCGCACCGGCGTTTCCGTCCGCCGCTCACCCGCTCGCGCGGATGTCTACGTCTGTGCCTGCAACAGCAGGCCGATGCTTCGGCCATCGCCGCCCGCCTGCGCGAGCAACTCTTCTGGCGTCACCTCGGCCACCATCCGCCCACGGGCGTCGAGCAGCCGGATGCGGAGCGCACCGTCCTCGGCAACGTCCCACTCGACGCGCAGTGCGCCTGGTGCCGTGCCTCCTCGAGGCGCTGCGCCGGCCTCGCGATGCCCGCCCTCCCGCTGGGACGACGCTTGTCGCTGCTGACGTCCGCCGTCCGGGCTCGTCCGCGCGACGCGCACGGCCTCCGTCGTTGGCGTCACCTTGAGGTCGCTCATGGCGCTCTCCTGCCGCGATCATCGGCAGACGGCGTCCGGATCTTTCATTGCCGCCTCAAGCGTTGGGCCGTCCCGCGGGACGGCCCAGCTCGAGGAACGCTCGCCTTCCGTCGGGCTTACTGCTGGAGCAGCGACAGCACCGACTGCGACGACGTGTTGGCCTGGGCCAGCACCGAGACGCCGGCCTGCTGCATGATTTGCCGCGCCACCAGCTCCGAGGACACCTCGGCGATGTCCGCGTCGCGGATGCGCGACTCGGAGGCGCTCAGGTTCTCGACGGTGACGCCGAGGCTGTTGATCGCCGCCTCCATCTGGTTCTGCGCTGCGCCGAGGCGGGCACGCTGGTTCGAGACCTCGACGATGGCTGTGTCGATGGCCTCGAGCAGGTCATTCGACAGCGCGATGGTTGCGACGCTCTGGTCGTCGGTCACGAGGTCGTCGATCTTGTTCACGCCGCCGATGTTGGTCGTGCGGATGTCGGTGAACGTGACGTTGATGTCCTGTCCCACGTCCGCACCGACGCGGAAGGTCGCGCTGCCCGCGCCGGCCGCCGTGATGATGGTCATCCCGTCGAGGTCAGTGAGGGTGTTGTCGACGGTCTTCGCCGGGTCACCGGCGATGACGAGGCTCACCTCGTGACCGCCGCCGTTGAACGAGAGCGAGAGCAGGCCGTCGGCGCCGATGGTGCCGTCGGTCACGTCGACGTCGATGAGAACGCCGTCGGTGCTGTTCGAGAGACGGACAGTGTCGGCGTCGACGCGCGTCAGGGTGTAGGTCGTGTCGGGCGACGCGCCCGCGACGTTGACCTCGGAGATGACGGCGTTGCCGCCGGTCGCGAGGCTGGCGCCAACACTCGCAGTGCCGGTGCCGGCGTTCGTGGTCTGGAGCGAGCCGGTGAGCAGGCTCAGGCCGTTGAACGTGACGCGGTTCGCGATGTTGTCGATCTCGTTCTTCAGCGTCTCGACCTCGGCGCCGATGGCTGTGCGGTCGTCCGTCGAGAGCGTGCTGTTACCGGCCTGGACCGTGAGCTCGCGCATGCGCTGGAGGATGGCGTGCACCTCGGCCATCGCGCCTTCGGCGGTCTGGACCATCGAGATGCCGTCCTGGGCATTGCGGCTCGCCTGGCGCATGCCGCGGATCTGCGTGCGCATCTTCTCGCTGATGGCGAGGCCGGCGGCGTCGTCCGCGGCGCGGTTGATGCGCAGCCCGCTCGAGAGCTTCTCGAGGGCGCGCCCGAGCTTGCCAGCGGTCTGGGTCAGGTTCCGCTGCGCGTTCAGCGCCATGACGTTGGTGTTGATAATCATGCCCATGTCGGTCGGGCCTCCTTCGCCCATCCTCGGACGCGCGACTCCAGCCTCGAGGCGACGCGCGCTCGCATGCGGCGTCTATCCGTCCTCTTGCGGCTCGTTGAGGTGATCTTCGAGGGGAGTCAGCGGGGCTTGATCGGTAGAACCCTGAATCAGGGCCGTGTGAAACCGTAAGGGGATTCGGCGAGAGCCGGCGGCGGAGCGCTCCGCCTACCGCGTCTGCTGCAACTGGATCACAACCGCGGTGTACGCCTCGTCGCCCTGGAAGGCGTCGATGTTGATGTTGAGTCGCGAGCGCTGATCGTCCTTCTCGAATTCGAGGATGGTGGCGAACCCCACTGCCTCGTCCGAGATCAGCTGCCAGCCATCTCCCTCGAGCAGGTCGCGATAGATCCCGGCGATGTCGACCCCGCTCTCGCGGGTCAGCAGCACGATCTGGAACTGGTCGCCCACCGGCTGCGTCGCCCACTGCGTATTGAAGGGGGTCATCCCATCGAGGACGAGGTAGTCGAGGGGGAAGCGCTCCGGCAGCGGCCGGCCCGCGCGCAACTCGAAGGGCGGCGCCTCGTCCGGACGGGTCGCTGCAATCTCGAGCAGGTAGAGGATCGAGGTGCGTGGAGCGGCGTTCGCCTCGCCCTCGCCTGCGGGATCGGGCGTGCCCTCGGCTGCCGCGGCGCCGGCGGAGGCGCCCGGGTCGCGGAGCGGTTGGACCAACGCTGCCCCGGAGATGTCCCCGGAGACGGTGCTCTGAAACGCGATCTGCGCGAAGTCCTCGCTCGACTGGCCGCCGATGACCTGCCACGGCGACTCGTTCAACTGCTGCGACAGTTGCGACTCGACCTCGTGATCGGCCAGTGCGATGTCGTAGAAGAGGAAGAACGTGAGCGCCCCGGTCGGCCGCTCGAGGCGGAACGAGCCGAGCAACTCACCGTCGGGGTGCACCGGGAGCGACACGAGATCCTCCGGCGGCGTGTCCTCGGTTGCGCCAGGGTTCAGCGCCTCGCTTAGCCCTTCGGGGAGCTCGCCCGAGCGGACGTCGATGATCGAATTCGGGTCCTCGCCGAGCCGCAGCATGCGGTCGGCCAGCGCCTCCGAGTTGCCGGCCTCCGTCGGTTCGCCGTCATCGTCGCAGGCGACGAGCATGAGCCCCGCAAGAGCGACTGCGAGAAGGGGGAACAGGCGCCGCCACGTGGCTCGCCCGCGGGTCATCGACATGAGGTTCCCTTCGGCCCCGCGAGGCACCTGGGCGGCGGTGGGCGCAAATGGTAACACCGCCCTACTCCGGGGGCGTCCACTCGAGGGTGACCCGCAGCGTCGTCCCGTCGTCGGCATAGCCGATGCGCACGACGTCGCTGCCGCGCGTCGCCTCGATGGAGGAGTCGCTCTCGGTGACACTCCAGCCACCAGCAGCGAGGTGATCGCGATAGAACCCGAGGACCTCGAGAGGCGACCGCGGCGGGATGAGTGACAGGCGGAACCGTTCGCGACCAGCGGCCAGTTGGTCGCGCGCCTGCTCAACGACGGCGGCGTCCGGGAACACCGGCAACACGTCCTCGGGGTAGCCCTCCGGAAGTGCGACTGACGAAGGCATGGTGGGCGCAGCGGTGGGCGCCGGATCGAGCCAGAGCTCGACCCGCGCGCCGTCACCCGCAGGATCCGCAGTCACGAGATAGTGGCCGGCGCGTTCGGCCTCGAAGGCGATGATGCCACCCGTCGCGGCGAGTTCGGCGGCGAGCACTGTGACGTCGGGCGCCTCGCGAGCGCGTGCGGCGAGGTCCGAGGCGCTCGCGCCTGCATCCACACCCCGCAGCGACCACGACGCCACGACGCCGCCGGAACTCGTGCGCTCCACGGACTCCGGGGCAGCGGCCGGAATCGGGAGTCCGGGGGGTAGGCCGGGGATCGTCAGCGCCTCGGTGGTGCCGGTCGACCACTCGACCACGGGCTCCGGCGAATCGCCGTCGGAGTCGCATGCGCTGGCGGCGGCAACGCTCACTGCGAGAGTGAGCACGAGGAACGCGAGGGTGATCGCGTGCCGCGGGTGTCGGCACCGGGCGGAAGTCACGACCGAATCACAGGAGAAGCATTGGGGTGGGTGGAGGGATTTGAACCCTCGATCTCCAGGGCCACAACCTGGCGCCTTAACCGCTAGGCCACACCCACCATGGGATGACGGTGAGCGACCGTCCTCCAGATTCTAGCATCGGCTCGCCCTACGCGGCATGACTTCGGAGCCGCGCTGACTACGACCTCAGAAGGTAGAGCGAGGGGTCGAGAGCGCGACCGTTCAGCGCGACGCGCAGGCCGAGCGCCGCGTTCCCGCTCGTGCCCGCGCCCCCGAGCGCGCCGATCTCCTGGCCCCGGCGCACGTCCTGTCCCGCGGCTACCTCGAGGCTCCCCACCCCCTCGAGCGCCGTCTGCCAGCCGTTGCCATGGTCGAGAACCAGCGTCGCGCGACCGGTCGCGTCCGGTGTCACCGAGGCGATGCGGCCGTCCGCCGGTGCACGGACCGCGGAGCCGGCCGGCGCCAGCAGCTGCAACAGCGCGCCGCCCGCGCGCTCGGCCATCAAGCCGTCGAGCGGCATCGTGAGTACACCGCCGGGACCACGCCCGCCGAACACGCCCGCCTCCACACCCTGTCCCACCGTGACGGTCGGTGCGGAGCTGCCGAGGATGGCCGCAAGGTACGACTTCGTCTCCGCCGGCAGACCGGCCTCCCAGTTCGCACCGTGCGCATCGACGAGCGAGCGCACCCGGCCGAGGCCGGCGTTGTACGAGGCGAGCGCCTTCCGCAGGTCGCCGTCGTGCGCCGTGAGGTAATGGTGCATCGTGCGCACCGAGGCGACGAGCGCCTCCTGCGGATTCGTGCGGTCCACATTCGGGTAGTACTGCGGCATCAGCTGTGCGATGCCCTCCGCGCCTGCGCTCGAGACGCGCCGGCCGAACACCACGTCCGGGTTGAAGCCGGATTCCTGGTCGATCTGCCGCTCGAAGAGCGCGCCGAATCCCTCGCCGACCACCTGGTCGCCAAGCTGCCTCGTCAGCGCGCGCCAACCGTAGGGGTCGTCTGCGGAGCCGCTGACGGAAGGCGTCTGTGACAGCAGCGCGGCGAAATCCGCGCTGTACGTGGCGACATCCGTGTCGACTTCGGCAGCGTTGGTTAGGTCGCCCGTCTCGACGACCGGAACGGCCGCGGAACTGAACCTCGGTGCCGGGGGCGTCTGCCCGCTCCGGATGGCGCTGATCGCCGCGCGGATGTCCGCGATCTCTCCACGCGTCGCCTCGAGCTCCCTCTGGAGGAGGTCGCTGAAGCGTCCGACGGCGGGATTGGCGGGGGCCGCAGCGGCTTGGGTGGCCGGGTCAGGCGGAGGCGTCGCGCCGATTCGCATGCTCCACAGCCTACGAGGGGCATCCGGGGACACCGCATCGGGAATCCCCCGACGAGCGGTCTCGAACCGTCCGAATGGCGGCTCAGCGCTCGGCTTCAGGACCGATTACGCGGTATTGCCCGCCGAAGAAGAGCAACGGCGAGGCCTCGGGACGAGAGAGCGACATGTCGATCACGCGACCCACCACGATGGTGTGGTCTCCTCCGTCGTAGGTCTGCCATACCTCGCAGTCGAGCCAGCCGATGACCCCCTCGAGGAGCGGTGAACCGGTCTCACCCTGCACGAACGGAACGCCGCCCATCGGCTCGTCCAGCTCGGAGCGGCGAGCGAACATCTCGGATACGCCACGCTGGTCCTCGCTCAGGATGTTGACGGCGAATACGCCCGCCTCGATGAGCAGGTTGTGCATCGAGGCCCGGTGATCGACGCACACGAGGACCAGCAGGGGCTCGAGCGAGACGGAAGTCACGGAGTTCGCCGTCATGGCGCGCACCTGGTCCTCCGCACGGGTGGTGATCACCGTCACCCCCGTCGCGAAGCGGCCGATGAGGTCGCGATACGCTCGCGCCTCGATCGCGGGAGGGCTCGCCATGCCTGTCGCTCCTGTTCCAGCGCCGGTCAGCGCGACGATGCTAACACCCGTCCCGCGCGTCAATCGTGACGCGAAGCACGAGCGCAGGCGCCGGTCCTCGGCCAATCGAGCGCACGACGAGCGCGTGCAACAATCCCGCGGTGAACGACGAGATCGCACAGCAGGACACCCTCGATGAGACCGAGGTCGAGGCGACGGCAACGCCGGCGGAGACCCTCGTCACGCTCCTCCGCGACGAGCGCGAAGCCGACGCAGTCGAGTTCGCCCTCGCGCTGCACCCTGCCGAACTCGCCGAGGCCGTTGCGGCGCTCGACCAGGAGTTGCGCGACCTGATGCTGACGCGACTGCCCCCCGTGGCAGTCGCGGGTGCGATGGACTACATCGAGTCACACTACCGCGACGACCTCCTGATCGGCCTCCAACCGCAGCAGATCGCGCGCATCCTCGACTTCGTCACCGACGACGTGGCCGCGGACGTGGTGCAGGAACTCTCGACCGATGTCGCCCACCAGGTGGTGGCGCTGCTCTCCGAGCGCTCGCGACGCGCGGTCGGACGCCTCGTCGGCTATGGCGAGGACACCGCCGGGGGCCGCATGACCGGCCAGCGGATCGCGGTCCGGCCGAACTCCACCGTGGGCCAGGTCATCGAGTTCATGCGCCGCCTGACGCCGGACACGCGGCACCCCTTCTACGTATACGTCACAGACCCAGGCGAGCGACTCCTCGGTGTGCTCAACCTGCGAACGCTGCTCACCGCCGACCCGGAAACGCCCATCGCCGACGTGATGGAGACGGAACTGCTGACGGTCAACGCCTCCGATGACCAGGAAGAGGCGGCGCGCGTCCTCAAGCGCTACCGCCTGCTGGCGCTGCCGGTCGTCGATGACGAGGGACGCCTTCTGGGTACGGTCACCGGAGACGACCTGCTCGAGGTCCTCGAAGAAGAGGCCACCGAGGACATGTTCCGCATGGCCGGCGTGGACGAGGAGGAGGACCTCCGGAGCGTCCCCCGCTCCGTGCGATACCGGCTCCCGTGGCTGAGCGTGAATATGGTGAACGCGCTTACCGCCGGATTCGTCGTGACCCGGTTCGAGGCGACGATCCTCGAAGTGGCGACCGTGGCAGCCTTCATGCCCATCATTGCCGGGATGGGCGGCAACGCCGGGATTCAGACCGTGACCGTGGTGGTGCGCTCTCTGGCGCTCGGCCGCATTGCCGTGGGCGACGTGTGGCGAGTCGCCCGCCGCGAAATGCTGGTGGGGCTCTGCATCGGGCTCGTGCTCGCTTCGGCGGTGGCGCTGGCCGGCCTCGTCGCCGAGGGCTCCGTTGGCTTCGCCCTGATCGTGGGTACCGCGCTCCTCTTCAACATCGTGAACGGCGTGGTAATGGGCGTGCTCCTGCCGATGCTCCTGCTACGGCTGAATCAGGATCCCGCGCTCTCCGCCGGGATCTGGCTCACCATGACCACCGACATCCTCGGGTTGCTCACGCTGCTCGGCCTCACGACGGTCTTCATCGACCGCGTCTGAGCTCGGCGATTCGCATCGGGCCTTCGTTACGAGCACGACACCCCCGAGGTCAGCGCGTTGACCCGTCCGCCACCGAGCCGCGCATAGCCTCGGACGGCAGCCAAGGAACAGCGCATGGTCGAGCAGAACGACGAGCAACGAGAGCGCGGGCGCCGCGAGCGCCAGACCGAGGAGGCGCGCCAGCGCGAGGCCCGGCCGGACGCCCCAGAGCCACCGCAGCCCGGACCCGACGATCGACAACAGGAAGTGCGGCGGGGACAGCAGCCCCAGAACCTCCAGCACGACGACAATGCCGAGGGCGCACGGCTGAAGCGCTGATGAGCTCTCCGCGAGATCGACGAAGCCCCCGCTTGCGCGGGGGCTTCCTCATGCGGTCCCTCGTCCCCTTCCCTTGCCCCTCTCCCCGTAGCGAGATGGGCCGGGAGGACCCGAGATTAGCCGAGCAGCTGGATGACGGACTGCGACGAGGTGTTCGCCTGGGCGAGCACCGAGACGCCGGCCTGCTGCATGATCTGGCGCGTGACCAGCTCAGTGGAGACCTCGGCGATGTCCGCGTCGCGGATGCGCGACTCGGAAGCGCTCATGTTCTCGACCGCCACGCCGAGGCTGTTGATCGCGGCCTCGACCTGGTTCTGGGCAGCACCGAGCTTCGCCCGGCGGCTCGACACCTGACCGATGGCCTCGTCGACCGCGGTCAGCAGGTCGTTCGCGTCGTTGATCGTGGCGACCGACTGGTCGTCCGTGATCAACGCCGAGAGCGTGTTCGTCGTGCCGAGGTTCGTCGTCCGGTTGTCCTCGAAGGTCACCGAGATGTCCTGACCGACCTCCGCGCCCACGCGGAACGAGGCCGAGCCCGAGCCCGCGGCGGTGATGACGGTCAGCCCGTCGAGGTCGCCGAGGGTGTCGTCGACGGTCTTCGCCGCGTCACCGGAGATGGTCAGCGAGAGCGCGTGACCGCCACCGTTGAAGTTGAGGCTCAGGGTGCCGTCGGCGCCGATGGTGCCGTCGGCCACGTCGAGGTCAACGAGCACGCCGTCGAGGTCGTTGGACAGCCGAATGGTGTCCGCGTCGACCTGTGTCAGCGTGTAGGTGGCGCCAGCCTTCGCACCGGAGACGTCGACCGCCGAGATGACGGCGTCGGCCGTGGTGGTCAGGGTGGTGCCGACAGCGGCCGTACCGGTGCCCGCGTTCGTGGTCGAGAGCGCGCCCGTGAGCAGGCTCAGGCCGTTGAACTTGGTGCGGTCGGCGATGTTGTCGATCTCGTTCTTCAGCGTCTCGATCTCGGCGCCGATCGCGGTGCGGTCGGAACCCGAGAGCGTGCTGTTACCCGCCTGGACGGACAGCTCGCGCATGCGCTGGAGGATCGAGTGGACCTCGGTCATCGCGCCTTCAGCGGTCTGCACCATCGAGATGGCGTCCTGGGCGTTGCGGCTGGCCTGCCGCAGGCCGCGGATCTGCGAGCGCATGCCCTCGGAAATCGAGAGCCCCGCCGCGTCGTCCGCAGCACGGTTGATGCGCAGACCGCTCGAGAGTCGCTCGAGCGCCTTGCCCATCTTGCCGGCCGTCACGTTCAGGTTGCGCTGAGCGTTGATAGCCCCAACGTTCGTGTTGATGAACATTCCCACAGTCGGCCTCCTTAGCCTGAGCGGACCGGTATCCGTACCGATCCATGTGCTGTGACCGCGGTTCCCCCGGTCCCGCAATCGGTGGCAACCCGTCCGGGGTCACCGAGTGAATCATCGGCGGCTCAGCGCGCCTCTGTAGGGGTTTGGCCGAGTTCCTCGACCCTCCGTGCTGCCTAGCATGGCCAGCGTGAATCAGATCACCGCCACCGCCACCGCCCTCACCCGCCGCCGCGAACGACGCCTCGCCGTCCTCGGATGGCGGTCGGGCACGCCCGCACTGGTCGACGCGCTGACGGAGCACGCTCGAGCGCGCACGGTTGCTGTCGGCGACACGCGCGCGTTCGCGCTGATTCGCGCTCGAGGCGCGCTACAGGCCTCGTGCTTCCAGCACGTCCTCGAGATGGTCCGCACCGTCGACTACGAACTGTTGCTGATCGGTGACGACACCTACGGGGCCCAGGCCGCCGAGGTCGCTGCTCGCCGCGGCGCGACGCTCCTCGTGGACGCCTCGCGTCTTTCGGCAGCCACGCTCGAAGCCGCGGCGAGCACGGCACAGCGCTACGGCGTGCCGTTCGTGCTGCTCCAGCCGGGCCTCCCGATCGAGGCGCTCGAGGCTGTCGCGACGCAGCTGCCGCCGCTGGTAGCCGCCACGCCGCAGTTCACGGGCGTGGACATCGAGGCCGACCAGCCTGCCGTCCAGTCGCTGCGCGATGCCGTTGCCTCGTTGCTCTCGCTCACGTCGGGGACGCCGCTGAACGTCGCGGCGGCCGGGTCGGGCGAGCCCAACGACTACGACGCCATCAACGTCCAGGTGCGCTTCGAGGACGGCGCTCTTGCCTCGCTCACGGCGCGCCTCGCCGAGGAGCCGCGCATCCGCCTGTCGCTCCGCGCGGGCGAGCAGCGAGTCGAAGCCGACATTCGCAAGGCGGTGGGCTCGATTTCCTTCGGTCAGGCGCGTCCGTCTCGCACCTCGTTCCTCCCCGCGTCTGAGTCCGCCGCGCTCGAGGCCGCGCGCGTGCGGCACGCCGCGGAGGGCTCGGCTCAGGACGTGCGCGCGGCGCTCGCCCAGGCCGTGCTCCTCGCGGCAATCGAGACGGCGCTGGAGACCGGCGCCGTGGAGCATGTCGCTCAGCCCTCCTCCAAGACGGCGCTGCGCGTGCTGCGTGGCGGCGGGGTGACAGGAACAGTCACCCTCGCCGCGGAGCGCCCTCGGCTTCGGATCGTTGGTTAGCCTCGGACCCGACGCTTCTTGTCCACATAACCGCGCGTTATCCACAGCCTTACCCACAACACATTGTCGATAACGTGCAGGACTTGTCGAAAAGTCCGGTAGAACCCTGACGCCCAGCCTCCCGGACCTCGTTTACGCTGCCGCCCGTGCCGTTGATCAGGCGGTAGCACTGTCCAGGTGCCGGCGGGGAGGCTGTTCTGCGATTTGGCGGGGTGGTTGCGGGGCGGCGGCCGCGCGACCTCGGTTCATTGCTCGTGCTTCGGGTTCGGGTGCTGGCATGGGCGCGTCGCGCGCTGCGCGTGGGCGGCCTGTCGGCCGGTGCCTGCTTCTCGATCGCGACCTCCGTCGGATTCACCGGCCTTGCGCTGGCGGAACCCGACGCGGGTCTCGTCTTCAACCTGCCGAGCGCCGTCACGATCTCGCCGGCGTTCCTCAGCCCTATCGATGGGCCGCGAGAACCGGCGCTGTCCGTCGTCTCGACTCCGCCGGGCTTCACCGCGATCGCCGCGCCTCAGGCATTCGACCGCCTGCCGCCCCGCGCTCCCGAGGTCACGCCGGTCGAGAGCATGGCGCTCGCGGCGTCCATCGTCTCCGGTGCTCCGGCACTCGAGGCTGGCGACCGCGTGCAGGTGACGCTCAGCTTCTATTACTGCGTGCCCGGCACCAGCGGCATGCCGACGGGGGACGGCGGTGGCTTCTGCGGGGCCATGCGCGACGGCAGCGTCGTCTATCCCGGCGCCGCCGCCTGCGACTACGCCTACCTCGGACAGACGTTCCGCATCGTCGGCGACGCCAGCGGCACTACGTACCGCTGCGCGGATACCGGCAGCGCCGTCCACGGGCAGCACCGCGACATCTGGTTCAACAGCAGCGACGAGGGTTGGGCCTGGCAGGGCCAGGTGGGCGATGTCGCGACGATCGAGGTCCTGGGAAACTGAGGTCGGCGGCTAGCTCGCGAGGCTGAGGAACTGCTCGCGCGAGGGCTGTGTGACCGCGCTCACGGTCGCGAGCATCTCCGCAATAGAGAACGGCTTGGCGAGGATCGCGTCGGCCTCGGCCGCGCGGGGCTCGTCCTCGAGCGGCACGCCGCTCATCAGCACGACCGGCGCACCCACGCCGGAGCCGCGGAGCGCAGCAAGCGCGCCCCACCCGTCGATGCCCGGCATGCACACATCCAGCAGCACCGCGTCCACGGGCCCGGATTCGGCGAGCCGCAGCGCGTCCTCTCCGGTCGTGGCCGTGAGTACACGGTAGCCCTCGCGCTCCAGCGCCAGCGCCAGCACCCGCACAACGCGATGTTCGTCATCGACGAGCAACACCGTGGGCGCCTCCTCGGAGGGCGCCGCGGGCACCGATGTCAGGCACGAGGTCTTGCGGGGCCGCGGAGGGACGACGGCCGGCAGCAGGATGCGGAACCGCGTCCCTTCGCCCTCCACGCTGTTCACGGTGAGCTCGCCGCCGTGTTCCGCGACGATCCGACGACAGGTCGCGAGTCCCAGGCCGCTCCCTCCGCGCTCGCCCTTGGTCGTGAAGAACGGCTCGAAGATGCGGACCACCTTCTCGCGAGAGATGCCGGGGCCGTTGTCCTCGATCTCGATCTCGACCCACGGTCCGCCCTTCGAACGCACCGAGCGGAGGGAGAGCGAGATCGACCGCGCGTCGTCGCGGGAATCCCGCGTGGCCGGCCGTTCGAGGACGGCGTCGCGTGCGTTCAGCAGGAGGTTCGTGAGCACCCGAGAGAGCTGGAGGCGGTCGCCCATGATCGCGGGCGCGCCCTCCTCGAGGCGTAGCGTGGTCGCGACCTCCGGCCCGAGTGCGGCACGCAGCAGACGCAGCGTGCCGCGCAGTAAAGCGGCGGGGTCGAGCTCCTCCATCATTGCTCCGCGCTGCTCACGCACGGCGAGCAGTTGCCGCGCAAGAGAGCGCGCCTCACCGATGCTCTCGAGCGCCTCGTCCAGCCAGTCACCCTCGGATGTCCGCGCCATTTCGACGTTGGCCGCGATCACGCCGAGGAGGTTGTTGAAATCGTGCGCCAGGCCGCGAGCCAGGATGGCCTCGGGATCGTCCGAGATAGCAGCTGTGAGGGAATCTGATTGCGGGAGCCGCCCCGCAGCAGCGGCGACGCGGATGAAGGAGGCCGAGAGCACACCGCGCACGATCTCGCTCTTGGCGATGACCTCGAGCGTCCGCCGCTCGGCGAAGCGCGCGCGGAGGGGATCGACGCCGGCGTCACTGGCGAGGATCACAACCGGGAGGTCGGGCTCGCACTCCAGCAGCCGCTCGACGGCCCCCAGCTCGGACGGGACGTCCGGCTGCTCCGTGTCGTACACGACGACGTCGAAGGTCTCTTCAGCGAGCACCTCGAGGCACCGCGCGAGGGATCCAACGGTTTCGACGGTGAGATGCAGGGAGTCGGAATCTCGGAGGTACTCGACGAAGCGACGTCGGTCGCTGGCGCAGGCGACGGCCAGCAGCACGTGCATCCGGAGTGACTCCATGCCTGGGACTCCCTGAGCAGGAGAGCGGATAGCCCTCGGTTCTGGGTGGCGCGTCCCTACTATGTCCCGCGCCACAGCCGCCGTCCGATGGGGTTTCCCCGCATTTGCCGGTGGGAGACTCCTAAGCGCCCCTACTCACTCCCCGAAGACACCAGGGCCCTGCCTCTGTGTTGGCGCCCGCCGACCGACCGCCAACACACGGAGCACCCGTAGGATGATCCCCACCAGTCTGTTGGCGTATCCGGCCCGGAGGCGGCGTGTTTCCTCTGCGCGACATCAACCCTGCCCGCATCACGCCGGTCCTGACCATCGCCATCATCGCCGTCAACGTCGCGGTCTTCTTCTTCGTCCAACCGAGCCCCGGCAGCGACGATGAGGTCGAGTTCCTCTTTGAACGCGCGGCCATCGCCTGCGAGCTCACGAGCGGGCGACCGATCTCGTTCGAGGAACTGGAGACCGGGTCCTGCGCCGGAGCGGAGGCCGGCGACCCGGTCTTCCCGGACAAGAACATCTTCATGGCCGCCTTCGTCACGATGTTCCTGCACGGGAACCTGCTGCACCTGGCCGGCAACATGTGGTTCCTCTGGATCTTCGGGAACAACGTGGAGGAGGCCTACGGTCGACTGGGCTACATCGTGATGTACCTGCTGGCTGGCATCGCGGGGACCGCCGCCTTCGTGCTGCTGCGCCCCAACGACATCACGCCGATGATCGGGGCATCCGGAGCCATCGCGGGCGTGCTGGGGGCGTACTTCGTGCTCTTCCCGAGACACCCCGTAGTGGCGGTCGTGTTCTTCTACCTCGTTCCCGTGCCCGCGGTGATCTTCCTCGGGCTCTGGTTCCTCGGACAGTTCCTCGTCACCGACCTCGGGGTGGCGTGGGAGGCGCATGCAGCGGGGTTCGCCTTCGGTGCGCTCGTGACGTTCCTGCTCCGGGGCATGCTGCTGCGTCACGACGAGCGCGTGCGGCAAGCCCACCAATGACCCCGCGGCGCGCCACGACTCCGCATCCGGGGCTGGCGTTCTCGCCGACGGCGTTGCACGCTGGATCGCGATGCAACGGGTAACCCTGCTCGCCTCGCAACGTCCGGGTCGGCCGCGACGGCGCGCGTTCGCCTTTGCTGGCGCGGTCCTCGCCGCCGTCGTGCTCGCAGCCTGCGGGGGCGGGGGCGGCAACGGTAGCGGCGACGCGCCATTCACCGGCCTCGCCGAGCGGCTTTCGGTGGCATCCGGCGCGATCGAACTCCCCGCCGTCGAGGGCGCAGGCGGACCCGCTCCGGCGCAAACCCCGACCACTGGTGAGGCTCGGATCGGCAACACCGGCGGCGATGGGGTCGCACTGCGCAACGCCTGCCAGGACGGCGCACGCGTCGGCGGGGCGTGGCCGGAGGGCACCACCATCGAGGTCATCGAGCTGGGCTCGGCCGAGTGCGAAGGTTGGAGCCAGGGGCGCACTGCCGGCGTGACCTCTTGGGTCCGCAACGACTACCTCGTGGGGCTCGAGGCGGCTGAGGGCCTCCCGGTCATGCTGCCCGGCGGTCCAGAGGTGACGTTGCACGGCTGGTTCCGCGAGCTGCTCGATGGAGGCGGGCGCGTCGCTCTCCTCGCACGCCGCTCCCTTGGGGAGCCCACCCCGGAGCTGACGATGACGTCCCTGGGTTACGTGGTCGAGGACATGCGGTCGCTCGCGGGGGCTGCCGGGAACGCGGGACCCTTCGAAGGCTCGTGCGACGCCGCTCGCGCGGACTTGGCGCAGGCCGCGGGAACGCTCGCCGAACTCGCGGAGGGCATCCGGACCGCGATCGAGACGAGCGGCTCAGCCGCGGCCCTCGACGGCACAGTGACCGAGTTCATCGTGCAGCAGGAGGATGCCGCAGACGCGTTCTCTTCCTGCGTGGGCGGATGAGGCGCGACCGTGCTCGAGGTCAGTCGCCCGAACGCAGCTTGAACGAGCCCTCTTTGTTGATCCCCGCGATCTCGTAGATCTGGCGCACGGCCAGGTCCTCGTCCTCTCAGGCCTCTGCCACGCGGCGCATCTGGTTCCAGGACGCCGCATCGAGATCCCGGACGGCCGTGCTGCCGTTCAGCCGGTTCATCCACGCGAGCACGCCTCCTAGCCCGCGGCGCAGCCCATCCAGCGCGCGGCGGGACTCGGGCGGCGCCGTGCCCTCGGCTTCGATCGCTCGCGCCATGTGACTCACCTCCGACACGAAAAGTGTAGTCGCAACAATCATCGGCGTGGTGAATTGTCGCGACCGCAACACGTCCGTAAGCCAGCGTTAACGAACGAGCGCGATGCTGTGGCAATATTACGTCTGGAGATCATGCACCGAGCGACGCAGCGAAGCTGCAACGAAGCGGAGTGGGACATGGCCAGCACCGTCGTACCACGCAGCGATGAGCCGAAACTCGGCGGCGCGACGGCGATCCGCGCTGCCGCAGAGCCCGTTCCACTCGAACGCCTGGAGGAGACCGTGGCCGCGCTCGCGGGCCTCGCTGGCACGCGCATCATGGCTGCACTCGGCAGTGACATCACGATCCAGTACCGAGGCCAGACTCGCGGTTCGCTCCAGCCCACCGATCCGGTCACGAACGTCGACCACGAGGTCGAAGCGACGCTCTCCGCCGAACTCGCAGCCCTCTTCCCCGGACACGGCATCGTCGGTGAGAGCGGCGCAGCGAACGTGTTCTCCGAGGAAAGCCGCTACACCTGGCTCATCGACCCGATCGAGGGCTCGGAGAACTTCATCCATGGCGTACCGCTGTTCGGTTCGTGCATCGCAGTCCTCGACGAGGGCGTGCCCGTTGCAGGGGCGATCTGGGCATCCACGAGCCACACACTGCGGCCGGGGGTGTACCACGCGAGTCAGGGCGGAACCGTGCAGTTCGACGGCGAGCCGCTCACCGACGCTAGCATCGCCAACGGCCATCGTGGGCTCATCGACGCGGGTATCGGCCCCTCCGACCCCACTCGCTACGACAACCGCACGCTGGGCTCTGCGGCCGTCGAGTGCGCACTCGTCGCCTCGGGAGGCCTGCAGGCGACGATGTTTGCCGCCGTCCAGCCGTGGGATGTCGCTGCCGGCATGGTCCTCGCGGGCGCTGCGGGGCGCGAGGTGTGGGTGCGGCAGCGCGCTCGTTGGGCGCGCTTCGCCTCGTTCCCGATGTCGTCGGAGGCGGCGCTCACCAGTTGGAAGCGAACGGTCTTGATCGGTGCCCCGCAGGCGGCACGCGTCCTACGCTGAACGGTCGCGGCGACCTCGACCAGCACGCGTATAATCCGCGCATCGCGTGACGGCGGCGCGCCATCCCCGACGTCGCGTCGCACCCGTAGAGGAGACGACCTGTGCCAGTCATCGAGGCCAACGGTATCCAGCAGCGCTACGAGATCGCGGGAGACGGTCCGACGACGATCGTCTGGATCCACGGCATCGGCGGCTCGCACCACGCGTGGGACGACGTCACGCCGCAGTTCCCCGGTTTCCGCCACGTCTCGTACGACGTTCGGGGCATGGGCGAGTCGCAGAAGACCGACGGCCCCATGTATGTCGACATGTGGGCTCGTGACCTCGACGGGCTGATGGAGGCGCTCAAGATCGACCGCGCCGTCGTGATCGGCCACTCGATGGGCGGCGCGATCGCGCTGCGCTTCACCATCGACTTCCCGCACCGCGTCATCGGGCTGCTGCCGCTCGCGACCTCGAGCCGAGTCGGTCCGCAGGCGCGGGACTCATGGATGCGACAGGCGGACGAGATCGAGGCGACGAACCCGCACCTCGCCGCCGCGCGCCGCGCCGTCGCTGACTACAACATGGACGAAGAGATGAAGAGCATCCGCGTCCCAACGCTCATCATCGTCGGCGACGCGGACCGAACGACCCCTGCCGGCGGGTCGGTCATCATCTCGCGCTGCATCCAGGACGCCGAGCTGGAGATCTACCCCGGCATCGGACACAACCCGCTGAAGGAGGAGCCGAAGGCCGTCGAGCGAACCCGGGCCTGGCTCGATCAGTTCAAAATGGTCCCCGCGAAGTAGCGCAGAGCCGCCGGGAGACGCGCCCGAGGCCCGCTCGCGCGGGCCTCGGCACTTCTTCACACGTATGCCGGAAAGGCGACTACTCGACGGTGAGCTCCGCCCACATGCCCTGCATGGCGTGCGGAGGGCCATCGCCCAGGTCCGGCGGACCGTCGGCCGGCCCCTGCATCGCGGCAGCGACGACCTCGGGGTCAGCGCCGACGGGGATGAAGCAAACGACGGCGTACCGCCCGGCTTCCGAGATCGTGCCGTCGCCGACGACAGCCATGCCCGCCTCGCCGGGCATCGCCACAGCCACCAGCGCTGGCTCGACGTTCGCGAAGATCGCGTCCGACTCCTCCGGCGGCAGCCCCAGCAACTCCTCTACCGAGCGATCTTCGCCGTCCGGGATCGCGAGGACCACCATCTCGTGGAACTCGACCTCCGAGCCGTTGACGAAGGTCAACACGGTGCCGGCCTCGATTGCGTCGGGCAGGCCCTCAAAGGCGTAGTCGACGCCGGTGACCTCGATGGTCTCGCCCGGCGCTTCTTCGGTCGCCTCGGCGGTGGCCTCCTCCGTCGGAGTAGCCTCCGTTGCGGTCGCGGTGGTTTCCGCGGTCGCCTCGACGGTGGCGGTGGCCTCCGTTGTCGTGGCGGCGGTGGGGTCGGCCTCGGGTTCATCCTCACCGCACGCGACGGCAAGGACCATCGCGATGGCGGCGACGAGGATCAGACCCGGCCGAGCGATGGCGGACAGACTCCAGTTGGTGATCACAGATCCCTCTCGATTGGTGCGCAACCCGCAAGGTGAAGCGGGGTGCGGCAGGCGTCTACTGATTCGATGGAAGGATGGGTGTTGCGCAGATGCCTCGATAGAGGCAGAGCGCCATCGTCGCTGTTGGCCCCCTCGCGGCGTTCCCTCTGGTGGACGCACGCGAGTATTTCGACGCGCGGAGTCACGATCAACAACAGAGTTTGGTGGATCGCAGGGCCGCGAAGCGCTAGGTGAGGGACAGCCGAGCGTGGTTCGCGGTTGCCTGGGTGCGGGCGCACGCCCCGGTCTGGACCGGGACGCGATGCCGGGCACGCGGTCTTCGCCGGCCTCGGCACTCTTCACCCCGCAGGCAAAGCGAGGAGCGGACGTGCGGGAGTCGCCACGCCGTTCCTCGCCGCTGACGAGCTGCCGAGCGCCGGACCGAGCGTGACCTCGCTTCGGCGGGCCGGCGGCCATGTCCGCGGCGGGGGGTGCACGCGGAGGTAGGCCCGTACCTTTGCGTCCCCGCCTTTCGGCGGGTTTGCCGTTTCGGTGACGCGCGCCCGCGCCCCTCTGGACGGCCGCCACGAGACCGTCCCGCCGATCATCGGCAGTCCCCGGCGATCCCTGAAGTACCGCGCCTCGCGAGCCGCTGCGGCGTCCTCGGACCCACTCAACGCTTTTCAGTCGCTATCGTTTTCCAACCAGGGGGTTCCACGGACTCATGAAGGAGTGGCAACCGTGAAGTTCGACCCGAGGCGACGCCTCGACACCTCCCAAGTCAGCGATCAACGCGGGCGTCGACGGGTCGGCGGAACAGGCATGGCGATCGGAGGGGGCGGCGGGATCATCGGCATCATCGTCGTCGTCGCGATGCTCCTCCTCGGCGGCGGTGGGGGTGGCGGCACCGGTGCCGGAGGGCTCGCGCCCGGCCTCGACAGCCTGCTCAACCAGACCACGGGTCAATCGGCGGACTCCGTCCCCTCGACACTCGGGGAGGACTGCCAAACCGGTCAGGACGCGAACGAGCGCGAGGACTGCCGCATCGTCGCGGTGATCAACAGCGTGCAGGCGTACTGGCAGGAGGAGCTCGGGTCGCAGTACCAGCTCGCGGTGACGGAGTTCTTCAGCGGCTCCACGAACAGCGGCTGCGGCCCGGCCAGCTCGGCGATGGGGCCGTTCTATTGCCCCCGGAACCAGATGGTCTACATCGACCTCGGCTTCTTCGAGCAGCTGCGAACCCAGTTCGGTGCGACGGGCGGCCCGTTCGCCCAGGCCTACATCCTCGCCCACGAATACGGACATCACGTGCAGAACCTGCTCGGCACCCTTCAGAACGCCGGGCGAGACACCGGACCGCAGAGCGGCGCAGTCCGCGTCGAGCTGCAGGCGGACTGCCTCGCCGGGGTCTGGGCCGCGAACGCCGTCGAGACCGGGTTCATCGTCGAGCTGACCGACGCCGCTATCGCCGATGGCCTGAACGCCGCGGCGGCGGTCGGCGACGACCGCATCCAGGAGCAGGCCCAGGGCCGCGTGACGCCGGAGAACTGGACTCACGGATCGTCGGAGCAGCGCCAGCGCTGGTTCCTCACCGGCTACCAGCAGGGCGTGCCCGAGGCGTGCGACACGTTCGGCGGCGACGTGTAACCAGCGATCGTGCTACTCGCCATCGCACCTCGCCCACGAGGAACGGCGGGGGGCAGCGCCGCTTGCCCCTCGCTAGCTGCAACGGCGAACGCCGCACCGTCGCTCGGACTGCCTCCGCCTCTTCGCCGCCGCTGGAGCGCGCCTCCAGGCCGGTTGGATACCCTCCGGCCGGAACGGAGGTGATGTCGTGGCTGCTACAGCGCAAGACATGCCGTCAGAGGAGTCGGCGACGAGCGTCCGGGACCCTGGGTTCGAGGCGGAGCTGCGCGATGGCGTCCTCGGAGCGGTCGACGGCACCGTCACGACGTTCGCGGTGGTTGCCGGCACGGTGGGAGCGAGTCTTCCGGGCGCCATCGTCGTCGTTCTTGGAGTCGCAAACCTCATCGCAGACGGCTTCAGCATGGGCGTGTCGAACTTCCTCGGCATTAACGCTGAGGTGGAACAGGACCGGCAGACCGCCCTGGGCGAGCTGGCCAACGTGCGTCGCCATCCCGAGGTGGGACGCGAGCGCGTTCGTCGCATCCTCGCAGCAAAGGGGTTCACTGGGGACGACCTCGACCGGGCGACCGCGATCATCACGGCGGACGAGAGCGTCTGGGTGAATACGCTCGTCCAGGAGGACCACGGCATCGGTCACCGCGAGGCCCGGCCCTTCCACGCCGGCTTCGCCACGTTCGCGGCGTTCGTGGTCGTAGGCCTCCTGCCACTGATCCCGTTCATCGCCGAGGCGATCTGGCCGAACCGCGTCGCCGATCCGTTCCTCTGGAGCTGCGTGATGGCAGGATTCGCGTTCTTCGGGGTCGGCATCGTGAAGGCCCGCTCCACCGCTCAGGCGATGCTGCGCGGCGGCTTCGAGACGTTGATCGTCGGTGGCGCGGCTGCCGTGCTGTCCTACGTGATCGGCTGGCTGTTGCGCGGTGTCGCCGAAGGTATCTAGCCGCAAGCCACAGCGCGCCGCGCTCGAAACGCGAGAACGCCGCCCAGGGGCGGCGTTCTGCACTCCTCGAACCGTGCGCCCTCGAGCGCTCGCTTCTAGCCGCGAGGCAGCCCCAGGCCGCGCGTCGCGATGATGTTGCGCTGGATCTCGGACGTGCCTGCCGCAATCGTGGCGGAGACTGAACCGACGTAGCGGTGCGTGAAGCGCGCGCGCATCGGCGCGTACTCGCTCTCACGGTCCCAGATGTTGGAGTGCATCCCGAAGACCTTGGTCCCGGTGCGCGCCAGCTTCTGGCTCAGCTCGGAGTTGAACAGCTTCGCCGTGGACGCCTCATAGTTCGGAATCTGACCCGAGTTCTGCATCGAGATGATGCGGAACGAGAACTGGAACTGGACGTCCGTCTCGATGTAGTTCTGCGCGAGCTCGTGCCGGAGGGTGTCGTACTCGCCGAGACGCGAGACCGCCTTACCCTCGTCGGTCTTCACGTACTCGATCAACTCGTTGATCGAGCGGCGG
This sequence comes from uncultured Dehalococcoidaceae bacterium, assembly GCA_964479165.1. GTDB lineage: Bacteria > Chloroflexota > Dehalococcoidia > UBA2979 > UBA2979 > CAYZJO01. Next base: position 511,087 of record CAYZJO010000001.1, on the reverse strand, counting down.
GCGGTGACCGCTCCGTCGATGTTCGAGCGCTCGAAGTCGAGCAGGGTCGCGCCGACGTACCAGCCGCGGTTCTCCTCGCCCACGCGGTTCGCCACGGGTACGCGCACATCCTCGAAGAAGGTCTCGTTGAAGCCGTGCTCCCAGCCCATGTTGATGAGCGGCCGCACGGTGATGCCCGGCGTCTTCTTATCCACGAGCAGGAACGAGATGCCTCGGTGCTTCGGTGCGTCTGGATCGGTCCGCACGAGCACGTAGAGCCAGTCGGCGTAGTGCGCGCCGGAGGTCCAGATCTTCTGGCCGTTGATGACGTACTCGTCACCGTCGCGGATGGCGCGGGTCTGAAGCGACGCAAGGTCAGACCCGGCGCCCGGCTCCGAGTACCCCTGGCGCCAGTTCACCTCGCCATTGAGGATCTTCGGCAGGTGCTCGGCCTTCTGCTCGGGCGAGCCGTGCACGATCAGCGTGGCACCGAGCTGACGCGTGCCCTGTCCTCCGACGCTCGGGGCGTCCGCCAGCGCCATCTCCTGGCGGAAGATGAACTGCTCCATGGGGGTCAGGCCTCCGCCGCCGTACTCCTTCGGCCATTGCGGCGCGAACCAGCCCTTCTCGGCCAGCGCGTCGCCCCAGTCCTTGGCGGCCTTGCGGATCTCGGGGTCCTCGGAGACGCGGTCCTCGTCCCAGCCCCCCAGGCCCTGCCTGTAGCGCTCGGGGAGCTTGGTCTCGATCAGCTCTCGTACTTCGGCTCTGAACGCGGCCTGCTCTGCTGTATCTCGCCAGTCCATCTCTTATCCTCGCTCAGCCCGCTGGCTGCCCTGACGCTGAATCACGTGTGTGCCCCGTGGGCCCGCATTGTACGCGAACGTGAAAGTAGACGTTGAAGGCGGGCGCTATGTGCCGAGACGAGGATCGCCGTCCGGCACGACGACAACGCCGTACCAGGTGCATCGAGGCAGCGACCCCGTCTGCAGCACCGCCTCCCCTCGGTCCTCCAGATCACGCTCCACGGCGGCGCCCCAAACCGGGAACGCCTCGCACGCGGAGGGCCGCTCCGAGTCATGGATGCGGCAGAGGGCGTTGCCATCCTCGAGGGGCACGAAGGCGGCACAGCGGAAGCGGGTGGGGCTGAACTCGAGATCGTCCTCGGGGACGTGCGGACGGTCGCGCCAGCCTCCGCGATCTACGCGCTCGAGGGGGATGATCAACGGCTCACCGCCGTTGAGGTGCCGGTAACCATCCGCCGGCAGCGCCGCCCACGTCCAGAAGCCGTCCGTGCGACGCGAGTCACAACAGTCGCCACAGCCGTTGCACGCCAGCGCACGCGCCTGCGCGAGCGTGAGGTATCGACGCTCCGCTGCACCCTCGCCGATTTGCAGGCCTGCCATGTTCCGATCGTAGGGGTTAGGATCCGTCCCGATACCGGCAAGCGTGATGGAGCCGGCTCGGACTGGGATAGGAGGCCGCCTGTGACCACCCTCGTCGTCGAGCGGAGACGATCGTTCTGGGACGTCGTGTTGGGCGTTCTCCTCATCATCGCGGGCGTGGTGATTCTCGGGCACACAGTGATCGCCACCGTCATTTCGGTGTTCTTCATCGGCTGGATGATGCTGCTGAGCGGGGTGATCGCGATCGTCGCGGCATTTGGCCGCATCGGCCGCGAGGGGTTCTGGGCCGAGGCGATCACCGGAGGCCTACTGACCGCACTTGGCGTGATGATCCTGCGGAACCCCGGCGCCGCAGCGCTGACGCTCGTGCTCGTCGCGGGGTCGCTCCTGCTCGTCGGCGGCATCAGCCGACTGATCGGGGCGTTTCAGGACCGCGAACTGATGGTCCCGCTGCTGCTCAGCGGCCTGATCTCGACGGCGCTGGGCCTCGTGGTGCTCTTCAACATCGTCGAGGCGACGTTCACGTTCCTCGGCATCATCCTCGGAGTCGAGACGATCGTGGACGGCCTGATGCTCGTGGTCATGGGCCGAGTACGGGTCACTCCACTCGCGCACGAAGCCCAGGTGCCTTCCGCCCCGGTCGGAACCTAGGCTCGCGAAGCGAACACGCAGCCGCCGCTCCTTCTCGAGGGCGGAGCGGGCGGCTATGGTCGCTACTCGAACGAGTGCTCGTCGAGGTAGCGGTCGGCGCGGATGGCGGCCGTCGCACCGTCTCCGGCGGCAGCCACAAGCTGGCGTGCAGAGTCCACGCGAACATCGCCCGCGACAAACAGGCCGGGCTGCGCCGTCTCCATCCATAGGTTCACGTGGGCGTGGCCCCCGCCGTCGAGCACGACGAGTTCGCCGATCAGCTCCGAGTTCGGTATCTGACCGATGAAGACGAACATCCCCGTGACCTCGAGTTCGCTGGTCGCATCAGTCTTGACGTTGCGGAGCGACAACGAGCGCACGCCGCCGGCCTGACCTTCAGTGCCGTTCACCCGCTCGACGACGGTGTCCCAGATGAACTCGATCTTCGGGTCGCGGAAGGCGCGGTCCTGTAGGACCGCCTGCGCCCGGAGTTCGTCGCGACGGTGGATGACGTAGACCTTCGAGGCGAATCGTGTGGTGAAGAGCGCCTCATCGAGTGCAGCGTCGCCACCGCCGACGATCGCGACAACCTCGTCGCGGAAGAAGGCGGCATCGCACGTCGCGCAGTAGGAAACGCCTTTGCCCGTGAACTCCTGCTCGCCCGGGACGCCCAGTTTCTTCGGTTCGGCGCCCGCTGTGAGGATGACGGCGCGGGCGAGCACCTGGCCCGTGTCGGTTTCGAGGCGGTAGAGCATGCCCTCGCGGCGCAGTCCGGTTACCGCGCCGTAGCGAGTCTCGAGCCCGAAGCGCTCGGCTTGCTTGTGCATCGCCTCGGAGAGCTCGGGACCCTGAACGCCCTCGGGGAAGCCCGGGTAGTTCTCCACGAGGCTGGTTGTGGCGATCTGACCGCCGATGACGGCGCGCTCCCACAGCACCGTGCGCCTCATGGCGCGCGACGCGTAGATTCCTGCGGTCATACCGGCAGCCCCGCCACCGATGATCGCGATGTCGACGAGCTCCGTGGCCGGCGCCTCATCCGCTGCCATGTCGAATTCCGCTTTCCAGACGCCTGTGCGCGTCACCGATCCTGATCATGTCGCACCGTAGCGACTTGCGAACCATGGGCTACCCGCCCAGACTGTAGCCCGTCCGCATCAGCCTGAAGGAGCGATCTTGACGCTCGACCAACCCAGCGACGCCGACCGCGCCCAGGCGAGCGAGGCGAACATCCGCAAGATGTGGAAATTCGCCGAGAACTTCGCCGAGAAGAGCGGGTCGTACCTCCACCCCCAGCGCGAGATCACAGAGTTCCTCGTGATCGGCCTCGCCAAGCACATCGACGAGGTCGGCCGGCCGCTGTGCCCCTGCAACTTCTACGAGGACAAGGCCGAAGAGGCGAAGCGCAGCACGTGGATCTGTGCCTGCGAAGAGATGCAGAAGTGGAAGTACTGTCACTGACTGCTCTTCTGCAACGCGGAAGGTCTTCCGATTACCGAGTATCTCCCAGAGGACCACGAAGGCCGAGAAATCTACGGCCTGATCAAGGATCCTCATCCCGATAAGGGGCGCGCCCTCGGGCGCCTCGAGGAGAAGCAGGGCCGGCGCATCAGCAAGGACTCGCCGCACGGACGCGCTCAGGACACCGCCCCCAGCGACGGTGACACCGGCATCGAGCCGCCACCACCCGAGGAACGGCCCACCGAGTAGGGTCGGGCGCGAGAGAGTGAAACAGGGCGGGCCGTAGGGCCCGCCCTGTTCGTGTCGTTCGTCCCGAGTTGCTCCAGGAGCGGGCCCTAGAGCGCCTCGACGAGCCGCTTCTCCAGGTCGCTCTTCGGCCGGAAGCCGACGATCTGACTGACCGGCTCCCCGCCCTTGAAGACGAGCAGCGTCGGGATCGACCGGATGCCGTACTTGCCGGCGATCTGGGGGTTCTCGTCCGTGTTGAGCTTCACGAACTTGACGCGACCGTCGTAGTCGTCAGCGAGTTCCTCGACAATCGGGGCAACCATGCGACACGGACCGCACCACGGCGCCCAGAAGTCCACGAGGACCGGAATGTCACTCTCGAGGACGTCGGACTGGAAGGTGGCGTCGCTGGTGTCCGTCGGGTGAGCCATGCAGCAATCCTTTCGGCTCCCGGTGCGCAGCGGCCCACGGCCGCTGCGGGGAAACGTTGTCGCACGACGTCCCGATGGGTTGCCCCGCAGCCGGTACGGACCCGGCCCGTTGACAGGGGACGCCTTCGCTGGATAGGATTATCCATACCCCGAGGGGGTATGTCAAGGTAGACAACCAGGGCAGAGCACAGCACAGACAACACAGCCAGCCGGCGCTCGCACCGCGGGCGCGCCCATCGCGACAGGTTGAGCCGCCGGGGCAGCGACAGAAGCGAGGCATCTCGTGGCGTCGAATCGCGAGAACGTCACCACCGAGCAACTCCGGGCGCGTCTGAGCCGGATCGAGGGTCAGATCCGCGGCATCTCGAAGATGCTCGAGAGCGGCCGGGCCTGCGAGGATGTAGTCACGCAGCTGATGGCGATCCGCTCAGGAATCGACACGGTGGGCGGACTCGTCCTCGATGTTCACCTGGCCCAGTGTCTGGACCATGCCTCTCATGACCAGCAGGTATCGTCGCTCCGGGAGTCGATGCGCCTCTGGTGGCGGTTCGCTCCCTCCTCCGGCGGCTTCGCGATGATGGACGAGGAGGCTGCGGCGCTCGGGGGTTCCGACACCGTCTCCGTCGTGGAGCCCACGCTCAACAGCTAGTCTCGCTTCCGCTCCCCTACCGCGCTTCGCAGTGCCTCGAGCACGCCCGACCGCGCAGCCGCGGCCGAGGTGCGGACACCGTTCGCGATCGCCTGCGCATCGCTGCGCCCGTGCCCAATCATCACGACACCATCGACCCCCAGCAGCGGCGCGCCTCCATACCGCCGGTAGTCGTAGCGTTCGAACGCGCCTCGGAGTGCCGGGCGGAGCAGCCCGCCGCCGAGCTTCGACCGCAACGAGGACCGCGCCGCACGCTCCAGCTCGCGCACGAGGATCGCGACGGTACCCTCCATCAACTTCAGCGCGACGTTGCCCGTGAACCCGTCCGTCACGACGACATCGAACGCGCCCTCGACCAGGTCCCGTCCTTCGACGTTGCCGGCGAATCGAATGCCAGCCGCATCGGTGAGCGCCTTGTACGTCTCGATCGTCAGCGGCGAACCCTTCGTCGCTTCCTCGCCGATGTTGAGCAAGCCGACGCGCGGCTCCGCAACCCCGACCGCGTGCCGCATGTACGCCGACCCTAGCTGTGCGAACTGCACGAGGTGCGACACGCGCGACTCGGCGTTCGCGCCCGCGTCGAGGAGCAGCGTCGGCACGTCGCTCCTCGGAAGCAGCGCGCCGATCGCCGGCCGTTCGACGCCGCGCACCCGCCCGAGGACGACGAGCGCGAGCGCGAGGACGGCGCCGGTGTTGCCGGCGGAGATGAAAGATGCAGCCTCGCCGCGCTTCACCAGCTCCATGCCGACGTAGATCGAGGACTGGCGGCGGTTGCGCGCGTCGAGTGCAGAGTGCTCGCCCATGCCGATCGCGTCCGGCGCGTGCACGATGCGCACGCCCGAGGCGACGCCGCCGCGCCGGTTGAATTCGCGGCCGAGCGCCTCCGAGTCGCCGACGAGCACCACTTCGATACCATCCGCCGCCGCGAGTGCGGCACCCTCGACCGTGGCCGCCGGAGCGTGATCGCCCCCCATCCCATCGAGGACGACCGCGCTCACGGCTCGTCGCCCCCGCCTCGGCGGCGCGGGGCCATCGGGTCGAACGGCGCGCGGCCGAACGGCTCGAGCGTGGCGATGAGGCGCTCGGCGCCGTCGTCGAACGGCGTCGCGAGGTCGTAGTCACCAAAGAACCCGGTCACCTCGAGGTTGGCCGCACGTGCCGCGAGTTCGAGCTCCGCGGGCGTGATCGTGCGCAGTGTGAACTGCTCGGTGACGCGGCGCAGCGCGCCCTCCGCCGGTTGCACGTCGAAGTGCCAGGTCACCTCGCGGACGCCGTAAGCCGGGTGCGCCAGCACCGAGACAAGCTTCGTCACCTGCCCGCCGCGCCACTCGCGCGTCCAGTGCTCGATCAGCGGCTGGGGGCCGGGCGTGAAGTCGTCGGCGTTCGGCGCTTCGACGTCGATGACGCACATGCCTTCGTCGGTCAGATGCCGGTCCACTGCCTCGAGCGCGGCCACGAGGTCGTTCAGCGTTTCCATGTGCTGGAGCCCGCCCAGCGGCACGAACACCGCGCTGAACCGCCGCCCGAGGTCGAGCGAGCGCAGGTCCGCCTCGACCAACTCGACACTCGGCACGCCCTCGAGCCGCTCGCGCGCCCGCGCAAGCATCGCCGGGCTGACATCGACGCCCACGCACTCGACGCCGTCCGCCGCCAGCGCCGCGAGCACGCGCCCGGTGCCGCACCCCAGCTCGAGGATGGCGCCGTCGCGCAGCTCCGCGATGTCGCGGTACAGCGCGAGGTCGTCCTCGTAGCCCTCGAGGTCGAGGTCGTAGAACTCGGCGACGGCCGCGAAGGGGTCGTGGGGAGTCACGGGGGTGATGCTACGGGATGGCGTGCGCAAGGGGCGACAGGTCGTGCCATCGGCGAAGGAGCCCCGCCCGTGATGACAGGTTTGACGGCATCGCCTACCGTCGCCTTATGCCCCCCGCTCCTCCTTGGCGGGTGTTGTTGCTCGGCGGAGCCAGCGGAGTCGGCAAGTCCGAGGTCAGCGCGCGCCTGGCAGCGCACTTCGGGGCGGCGTTGAGCTTCGTTGACGATGTGCAGACCGTCCTCGAGAGGATGACGACTCCTGAGCAGTACCCCGTGCTCCATGCCTGGCGAACCGATCCCGACGCCATCCTGCAGCTCGACGACGACGCGATGTTGGCCCACACGCTCGATTTTGCTGCGGTCATGGTCCAGGCCCTGGAACCGGTGATCGCCCAGCACCTGGAGTCGGCCATGCCTGTGGTATTCGAGGGGGACTTCATCCTGCCCGAGCTGGTTACGCGAGCGGCGTACGACGGCACGCCGTCTCAGGGCCAAGTACGCGGCCTGTTCCTCTTCGATGATGAGGAACAGATCGCACGGAACTTCATCGAGCGCGAGGGTGAGGCTCAGCCGCGACGCGCACGCGCCAGCTGGTGCTACGGCGAGTGGCTGCGACGGGAGTGCGCCCGCCTCGGACTGCCCGCCGTCGCGGCGCGACCGTGGTCTGACGTGCTCGAGCGCGTCGTAGAGGAGGCATCCTGAGCGCTTGACGCCTCGGAGGCGCACGCTCAGCATCGCCGCATGAACACCGACGCCACCTCGATCCGCGTCTCGCGCGCCGACTGGGAGCCACGCTGGCGCGCGCTCATTCGCGACGTGCCCGACTTCCCGTCGCCCGGCATCCTCTTCCGCGACATCACCCCGCTGCTTCACGACGTAGAGGCGCTGCACGCCGCCAACGACGCGCTCGCCGACGCCGCCGAGGCGATGGGCGCCACGCTCATCGCGGGCATCGAGGCGCGTGGCTTCATCTTCGGCGTGCCGGTCGCGGAACGCCTGCGCGTGCCGTTCGTGCCGGTGCGCAAGCCGGGCAAGCTGCCCGCCTCCTACGCCTCGGTCGCCTACACCCTCGAATACGGAGAAGCGGAGCTGCAGCTGCACCGCGACCCCTCGGTTGCCGGCCATCGGGTCGTGATCGTCGACGACCTGCTGGCGACGGGCGGGACGGCGGCCGCCGCCGCACGGCTCACTCGCGAACTCGGAGGGACGCCCGCCGGCTGCGCCTTCGTCGTCGAGTTGAGGGCGCTCGAGGGCCGCGCCGAGCTCGCCGGCCTCGAGGTCGTCTCGCTGCTCCAGTACTGAAGGCCGCGCTCGATGTCAGGCCAACCCTACGAGGTCATCGCCTGGCGCGACGGCGCGCTCGTGCTCCTCGACCAGACGTTGCTCCCGCACCGCCTCGAGTACGTGCGCATCGACTCCCTCGAGGCCGGGTGTGAGGCCATCCGCACGATGCGCGTCCGCGGCGCGCCGGCCATCGGCATCGCGGCGGCCTACACGCTGGCCGTCGCCCTCACCCCCCGGCCCCCTCTCCCCCGAAGCGGGGGCGAGGGGGAGGCCGGACGGGGCGGTGTGCGAGGGACGCTACAGCAGGCTGCCGCAGCCCTCGTCGCTACACGGCCGACGGCTGTGAACCTCCGCTGGGCCGTCGAGCAGGTGCTCGCGGCTATCGAGGACTGCCCCACGGACGAGGCCGTGCGCGCCGCCGTCATCACTGAGGCGCAGCGCATCCACCAGGACCAGGTCGAGGCGGACCGCGCGATGGCCGAGTCCGGCGCGGCGCTCGTCCCGCCCGGTTCGACGGTGATCACGCACTGCAACACGGGCCCGCTCGCGACGGGCGGGCTCGGCACCGCGCTCGGAGTGGTCATCGAGGCGCACCGCCAGGGCCGAGTCGTCGAGGTGCTGGCGGACGAGACGCGGCCGCGACTCCAGGGCGCACGCCTCACCTCGTGGGAGCTGCTGCAACACGAGGTGCCGCACCACGTCATCGCAGACGGTGCGGCGGCAGCGCTCATGTCCCGGCGCCCGATCGCGGCGGCCTTCGTCGGAGCAGACCGCATCGCCGCGAACGGAGACACCGCGAACAAGATCGGGACGTACGGCCTCGCGATCGCCTGCCGGCACCACGGCGTGCCGTTCTACGTCGTGGCCCCCGTCAGCACGATCGATCCACGCGCCGCGGACGGTAGCGCCATCCCCGTCGAGGAGCGCGACGAGTCCGAGGTGCTGAGCGCCGGCCTCGAGCGCCTCGCCCCGGACGGCGCGTCCGCCCTCAACCCCGCCTTCGACGTGACCCCGGCCGACCTCATCACCGCCATCGTCACCGAGCGTGGCGTGCTGCACCCGCCGTTCAGCGCGGCGATTCGGGAGATGCTCGACCGAGCGCGCTGAGCGGAGGGGCACGGGTGGCGAAGCAGCGCGCGATCCTCTGGGACAACGATGGGGTCCTGGTCGATACGGAGCGGTGGTTCTTCGAGGCGAATCGCCTCGAGTTGGCGGCCCTTGGGGTGCCGGCGACCTGGGCGCAGTTCGAGGAGATCAATCAGAAGCGAGGGGTGAGCCTGCTGTCGCTTTCCGGTCTCGAGGGCGAGGCGCTCCGCGATCTGTATGCGAGACGCGACGCACGCTACGGCGAACTGCTGCGGACGGAGCAACTCGCGATCCCCGGCATGCTTCCGCTGCTCAAGCGCCTCAGAGGCCGCTTCTTCACCATGGGGATCGTGACGGCGTCACGCCGCGCGCACTTCGAGATCATCCACGGGCTGTCGGGGATGCTCGAGCACTTCGACTTCGCGGTCGTGCGCGAAGACTACCCGCGGGCCAAGCCCCATCCCGACGGCTACCTCGCTGGCATCGAGCGCGCAGGCCTTCCGGCGAGCGAGTGCATCGCGGTCGAGGACTCGCCACGTGGCGTCTCGGCTGCGCGAGCGGCGGGCCTGCAGTGCGTCTTCTTCACGCCCGGCGGTGAAGGTGCCGATCGAGATGTCGGCCACGTCCTTGCGCGGGCAGCTTCGCCGGAGGAACTCGAGGTGGTGCTAGGACAGTGGCTTCGCGCCTGACTCGGACGCGATACCGCAGTAGTTCGACACCCTCCCTCGATGCCTCCCGATCACAGCTCGAACAGCGTGCCGATCAGGTAGGTGATCGTCATCGCGCCGACGCCGACGCCCAGCGTGCGGGCGAGCGTGCGGAGCACCGATGTCCGGCCCCACCGCGCGAGGATGATGGACGTCAGGCACAGCGAGACGACGACCGCGATGAACGAGGACGGCAGCTGCCAGTTCCTCGGCGTAACGAGCACCGTCAACATCACGACGAGCGAGCCCAGCGCGAACGCGATGCCCGCGGTCACGGCGATGATGATCGAGTGGAACCGGTGCTCCTCCAGTTCGAGCCCGAACTCCGCCTCGATGTGCGCCTCGAGCGCGTTCCGTTCGGTGAGCTCGACGGCGACCTGGTGGGCGAGGTGCGGTGAAAGCCCCTTGGCCTCATAGAGAGCGGCCAACTCCTGGAACTCATCCCTCGGGGACAGTGCGAGCTGGCGCCGTTCCTCCTCGATGATCGCCAACCGCGCATCGCGCTCGGCCGCCTCCACCGCGTACTTGGTGCCACCCAGCGCGATGCTGCCCGCGACCATCGCGGCCGACGCGGCAATGACGATGCCGTTCACGCTGGCGCCGGCGCCGATGAACCCCTCGACGATGCCGGCGGTGGCGATGATGCCGTCGTTGGCGTCGATCACGAGGCCTCGCAGCCGCGCGCTATCCAGCACGGAACGGAGCGTGGTGCGTTCCGACAAGGGCGACGCCTGCTCGGTCGTGGTCATCGGTGCCCCGTCCATCAAGCGAATCCTAGCAACGGAGGTTCGTGGACGATCGACCCTCGTTGTCGGCGTGTGGCGACAGATTGAGTCCGAGTACAACGTGCGTGAGCACCGGATCCGCTAGCATCTGCGTCATGCAGGCACAGCACGTACCCCGTTAAGTCCGAGGACCGCCGGCAACTCGCCTTCGACGCGTAAACGCAACGCGGCCGTTCCGGGCCGCCATGTGGTCGGAGTACGAGATGCCAATCAGGTTCGCCGACATCCCTCGTGCCGAGGGCGTGTCGGATCGCGTTGTGCGCCTCGGGTTTGCCGGGCGGTTCGTCGATGAGTTGCTCAGCGGGCTCTTCGACGTCCTCATGCCCACCTTCCGGACGCAGTTCGGACTCAGCCTCGCGCAGGTCGGGCTGCTGCCGACCGTCCTCAACTACGTCGCCGCCGTCGTCGAGCCGCTGAACGGCCTGCTGATCGACACGTGGAACCGCCGCTGGCTGCTCGCGGGCGGCGCGGCCTTCTGCGGTCTCGCCCTCCTCGCGATGGGACTCGCCGAGGGCTACGCGCTGCTGCTGCTCGGGTTCGTGCTCTACGGCGTCGGGTCGGGGCCGATGGCGCACACGGCGGACGTCGTGCTCGTCGAGGCGCACCCCGAGGCGCCGAGCCGCATCTACGCCCGCGCGACGAGCCTCGACACGCTGGGCGCGCTGACGGCGCCGCTGCTCGTCACGGCAGGCGTCTGGCTCAACGTCGACTGGCGCTGGCTGCTCGTTGGGGCGGGGGTCCTCGGAGTCGCGTACGCGTACTTGCTGGCGCGCACGAGATTCCCGGCGGCGACCGGCGCGGCTCCCGAGGACGAGGACGAGCCGGACGACGGCAGCTTCCTCCGCACGGCGCGACGCAACATCGCGGCGGTGCTGTCGAGCCGGCGCGCGCTCGCGTGGCTCGCCGTCCTCCTCGCGTACGATCTCATCGAAGCACCGATGGCGTTCCACACGGTGTGGCTCCACGAAGAGGTCGGGATGAGCCTGGCGCTCATCGGCCTGTACCGTGCGCTCGAGATGGCGGTCGGCCTCGAGGCGGTGCTCTACCTCGACCGCTGGCTGCGACGCACGTCGCCGAGGCGCGTGCTGCTGCTGGCGTCGGCTGGCCTCGTAGCGTTGTTCCCGGCGTGGCTGCTCGTGCCCGGCGTCTGGACGAGGTTCGCCCTCGGCGTGCCGCTGAACTTCCTCTTCGCGATGCTCTGGCCGATCGGCAAGGCAGAGTCCCTGTCGAGCGTCCCCGGCAGGCCCGGCACGGTGACGGCTGTGAACTCGCTGTTCGGCTTCCTGCCGCTGACCCTCGTCTTCGGCGTGCTGTCCGAGTCCTTCGGCCTCACGCCGATGATGCTCGTCGTGCACGTCGGCGCGCTGCTCGTGCTCATCGGCGTGGTGTTGGCGCTGCCGCGGATTGCGGACCCTCTCCCCAACCCTCTCCCATGAAGGGAGAGGGGGCGGGACCCCCGGCCCCTCTCCCCAGCTTCTGGAAAGAGGGGCCGGGGGTGAGGGCGCTTGGGGAGAGGGTCCCCAGGCCTTACTCTTGCCGGGCCGCGGGGGCGAGGATCAGCGGATGGCTGAGGCACGCGCCGAGTTCGGGATCATCGGGGGCTCCGGCTTTTACGAGATGCCGGGACTCGAGGTGACCAGCCGTGTCCACGTCTCCACGCCCTGGGGCGCGCCGAGCAGCGCGATCACCCTCGGCACCCTCGCCGGGCGGACCGTCGCGTTCCTCGCGAGGCACGACGAGGGGCACCGCCTCCTTCCGAGCGAGCTGCCCGCGCAGGCGAACATCTACGCCTTCAAGGAACTCGGCGTGCAGCGCGTCGTCACAGTCTCGGCCGTGGGGTCGCTGCAGGAGGACATCGCCCCGCTCGACGCGGTCGTGCCCGATCAACTGATCGACCGCACCCGAGGCCGGCGCTCGTCGTTCTTCGGCGAGGGCTCGGTAGCGCACGTCGGCTTCGCGGACCCGTTCTGCCCGGTGCTCTCGCGCTGCCTCGGCGACGCCGGCGAGGCAGCGGGCGTCACGACCCATCGAGGCGGCGACCTCGTGGTCATCGAGGGGCCCGCGTTCTCCACCCGCGCCGAGTCGCGGCTCTACCGCTCGTGGGGCGCCTCGATCATCGGCATGACCGCGCTGCCCGAGGCGAAGCTCGCGAGGGAGGCCGAGCTCTGCTACGGCGCGATCTGCTTCGTCACGGACTACGACGTGTGGCACGAGACCGAGGCGGACGTCACCGTCGGGATGGTCATCGCCAACCTCATGCAGAACGTGGAGCACGCGAAGTCGATCGTCGCACGCGTCATCGAGACGTTCGCGGACGACGGCTCCTGCCGCTGCCGCGATGCGCTCTCCGATGCGTTGATCACGCGGCCCGAGATCGTCCCGGTCGCGACCCGGCGACGCCTCGAGGCGATCACGCGGCGCTACTGGGGCGACGCGCCATGACCGACGCCGCACAGCCGCTCGGCGCGGGAGCGTCGGCGCGAGCGGAGTTCCGCATCCGGCGGCTGCGCAACCGCCAGCAGATAGACTCGCTGCTCAGCGAGGATCGCGCCTATGCGGCTTACGCCCTCGGCCACCTCGAGCAGGCGTTCTTCGAGCGCTCGGAGTTCTGGCTCGCGGAAGGGGAGACGGGCTCGGCGGTCGTGGTCCACGCGACTGCGATGGGGCCGACGCTCTTCCTCGCTGGCGACCCCACGGCCGTCGATGCTGTGCTCTCGCTGCACGAGGGTCCGCGCTACATCTACCTATCGACGGCAACCCCCGAGCACCTGGACGTGCTACGGCGGCGCTACCAGGTGGTGGACACGCTGACCATGCGCCGCTGGTCCGTGACCCGCGCCGGCTTTGTGCCTGCCGAGGGCACCGGAACCGAGCGCCGGCTCCACGGCCGCGATGCCGGCGTCATCAACGCGCTCTACGCGACGGACGGCGCGCCGAGCCGCTACTCGGCCGACCAGATCGACCGTTCGATCTACTACGGCATCTACGATGACCGGCGCCTCGTCTCGATCGCCGGGACGCACCTCGTGTCTCCGGAGGCGGCCATCGGCGTTGTCGGCAACGTGCTCACGCACCCGGACTACCGCGGTCGCGGCTACGCCGAGCGCGTGACCTCGAGGGTGACGGAGGCGCTGTTCGAGGCTGGCTGCTCGGTCGTGGCTCTCACGGCCGATCCCGCGAACACGCCCGCGGTGCACGCCTACGAGCGGCTCGGCTATCGCTCGGGCGCGACCGTCATCGAGGCGCACCTCCACCGCCGCAGCCTCTTCGGCCTGCGAACCTGGTGGCGTCGCACGCGCGCCCGCCGCGAAACCGCCGACGGCACCGAGGAGCGTGCGACGGGCCGCAGGCCGTCCTGAGGCGGCGGCCCCGGAGCGATTCGCGCGACTCGTACGGGCATCTCGGTTACGATCGCCGCTGGCCCGTTGACCCACCCTCGAGGAGTTGCTTCATGACCACATCCACCCGCGACGCGGGCGGCGCGGTAGCGTCGGATATCGCCGACGCATCGCTTGCCCAGGCCGGCGTGCGCCGCATCGAGTGGGCTGCCCGCGAGATGCCCGTGATCCGCGGCATCCGCGAGCGCTTCGCCAGCGAGCAGCCCTTCAAGGGCATCCGCATGGCGGCCTGCCTCCACGTCACCAGCGAGACGGCGAACCTGATCCTTGCGCTGCGCGACGGGGGCGCCGACATCCGCCTCGCCGCCTCGAACCCGCTGTCGACGCAGGACGAGGTCGCCGCGGCGCTCGTGCACGAGTACGGCGTGCCCGTGTTCGCGGTGAAGGGCGAGTCCAGCGAGACCTACCACCGCCACCTGCAGCAGGCGATCGAGCACGGACCGCAGCTGACGATGGACGACGGCGCCGACGTGGTCGCGCTGCTCCACCGCGACCGTCGGGACCTCCTCGACGGGGTTGTCGGCGGCACCGAGGAAACCACGACCGGCGTCGTGCGCCTCCGTGCCCTCGCGGCGCAGGGGAAGCTCGCTTACCCGATCGTCGCGGTGAACGAGGCCAACACGAAGCACTTCTTCGACAACCGCTACGGGACCGGGCAGTCGACGATCGATGGGATCACCCGCGCGACCAACGTGCTGCTCGCGGGCAAGACCCTTGTCGTCGCCGGCTACGGCTGGTGCGGGCGTGGCGTGGCGATGCGCGCGCGCGGCCTCGGAGCCCGCGTGATCGTCACCGAGGTTCAGCCTCTGCCGGCCCTCGAGGCCGTGATGGACGGCTTCCAGGTGATGCCCATCGCCGAGGCCGCCTCCATCGGAGACATCTTCGTCACGGTGACGGGCGACATTAACGTCATCGACACCCCCGCGTTCGAGGCGATGAAGTCCGGTGCGATCCTCGCGAACTCCGGACACTTCGACGCCGAGATCAACCTCGCGGCCCTGGAAGGCATGACCGAGGCACGGCGCGAGCTGCGGCCCATGGTCGAGGAGTACACGCTGCAGGACGGCCGCAAGATTGTCGTGCTCGCAGAGGGCCGACTCGTGAACCTCAGCGCCGCGGAGGGCCATCCCGCGTCGGTCATGGACATGTCGTTCGCGAACCAGGCGCTGTGCAGCGAGTACATCGTGAACCACCACGCCGACCTCGCGCCGGCCGTCTACGACGTGCCGAAGGAGATCGACGACGAGATCGCACGCCTGAAGCTCGCGTCGATGGGCGTTGCCATCGACACGCTGACCGAGGAGCAGGAGCGCTACCTCAACTCCTGGGAGCTGGGCACGGCCTAGCCGCGCGCCGAAGTGGACGGGACTCCGATGACGAACAGCAGCAACAGCACCACGTTCATGAGCTCGCCCTCGTTGATGCTCACCAGCGAGTCGGTCACCGAGGGCCATCCTGACAAACTGTGCGACCAGATCTCGGACGCGATCCTCGATGCGATCCTCAAGGAGGATCCGAACGCGCGCGTCGCCTGCGAGGCCGCCGCAACGACCGGCGTCGTGTTCGTTCTCGGTGAGATCACGACGAGCGCCTACGTCGACTTCCAGAAGATCGTGCGCGACACCGTCCGCGAAGTTGGCTACGACCGCTCCGAGATCGGGTTCGACTGGGAGACGTGCGGCGTCATCGCATCGATCAAGGAGCAGTCCGGCGACATCGCACAGGGCGTGGACCGTGCGCTCGAGGCGCGCGAGACGAGCAACGAGGTCGAGGACTACGATCTGGCGGGCGCCGGCGATCAGGGCATGATGATCGGCTTCGCCTGCACCGAGACCGACGAGTACATGCCGCTCACCATCGCCCTTGCGCACCGTCTCGTCCGCCAGCTCACCGAGGTGCGCAAGGACGGGGAGCTGTCCTACCTCCGTCCCGACGGGAAGTCGCAGGTCACCGTCGAGTACGCGTACGGCGTGCCGAAGCGCATCGAGGCGGTGGTCATCTCGGCGCAGCACGACCCCGAGGTCAGCCCGGACGTGCTGCAGCGCGACATCGAGAACCTGGTCATCCGCCGGATTTGCCCGCCCGAGCTGATGGACCGCACGAAGATCTACATCAACCCGACCGGCCGCTTCGTGACCGGTGGTCCCATGGGTGACGCCGGCCTCACGGGCCGCAAGATCATCGTCGACACCTACGGCGGCATTGCGCGTCACGGAGGCGGGGCGTTCAGCGGGAAGGATCCGACGAAGGTGGACCGCTCGGGCGCCTATGCCGCGCGCCACGTCGCGAAGAACGTCGTCGCGGCAGGTCTTGCCGAGCGGCTCGAGATACAGGTGTCGTACGCCATCGGCGTCGCGCACCCGACGTCGGTTGCCATCGAGACGTTCGGCACTGCGACGATCGACGAGACGGAGATCGAGCGGCTGATTCGCAAGCACTTCGACCTGCGGCCGGCGGCCATCATCAAGCGCTTCGACCTCGCGCGGCCGATCTACCGGCAGACGGCGTCGTACGGGCACTTCGGCCGCACCGACCTCGACTTGCCGTGGGAGCGCCTCGACAAAGTCGAAGACCTGCGACGGGACGCCGGATTGTCGGTCGTGGATCGGTCGGCCTCTTAATCGCGACCGGAGATGCACGCAGACCCGCTCGAACAGGTGCGGGCGTGCCTTGTTCGGCAGTGCCCAGCGTGAGTACGATCCCCGGGTGAAAGCGATCGTGCTCGTGGGAGGTGAGGGGACGCGGCTCCGGCCGTTGACCCTGCGCACCCCGAAGCAGCTCGTGCCGGTCCTCGGACGACCGCTCCTGCTGCACCTCCTCGAGCACCTGCGCGACCACGGCTTCGATCGCATCACCCTCGCGATGACCCGCACGACTGGTAGTGCGGCCGTGTACGCGCACTTCGAGGGCGACGCCCCCGCCGGTATCGAGCTGTCGTTCGTGTTCGAGGACTCGCCGCTCGGCTCCGGAGGGGCGATCGCGAACGCGGCTGCCGGGTGGGCAGCCGACTCCGAGCCGTTCCTCGTCTGCAACGGCGACCTCGTGACGAACCTCGACCTGTCCTCGCTCTTCGCCTTCCACCGGGAGCGTGAGTCCGCGGTCACGATCGCGCTGCACGCCGTCGAGGACCCGACCGCCTTCGGTGTCGTCGCGATCGAGGACGACGGCCGCATCGCGCGCTTCGTCGAAAAGCCACCACGCGACGAGGCCCCGTCGAACCTTGTGAACGCAGGCTTCTGGGTCTTCGACCCCGCGGTCGTCGCTGAACTGGATGCGACCCGCTTCAACCGCGTCGAGGACGTCCTGTTCCCGGCGCTTGCCCAGCAGCGGCGCGGGCTCTACGGCATGACCCCCCCGGGGTACTGGCGTGATGTCGGCTACCCCGATGCCTACCGCGAGGCCAACCTCGCACTGCTGGGGAACGAGGAGGATGAAGAGGCAGCAGCCTCGACCCTCCTCGTCGGTCCCGGCACCGTCCTCGCCGATACCGCCATCGCCGCGCGCTCGGTGCTGGGCGCGGGCTGCACTATCGAATCGGGAGCCACGATCTCGGAGAGCGTTCTCTGGGACGGCGTGCGCGTGGGGAGAGGAGCCACGGTGCACCGTTCCGTGATCGCTTCGGGCGCCAACATCGAGGGAGGAGCCCAGCTCGAGGGCGCAGTTGTCGGACATGGCGCGACCGTGCCTGCCGGCTTGCGACTCGTGCCCGGCGCGCGCGTCGAGCCGGGCGACCGAGCCGACTTCGCCGGTGCGGCGGCCTCGGTATGAGCCCAGCCGACATCAAGTTCGGCACCGACGGCTGGCGCGCCGTCATCGCCGAGGACTTCACCTTCGACAACGTGCGCGCCGTAGCCCAGGCGACCGCGGAGTACCTCCAGCGCGCGAAGCTCGCCGCCCAGGGCATCGTCATCGGTTACGACACGCGCTTCCTGTCCGGGAGCTTCGCTGGCGCCGTCGCCGAGGTGCTCGCCGCCAACGAGATCCAGGTGGCGCTCACGTCGTCGCACGTGCCCACGCCGATGCTGTCGCACTCCGTCATCCGTCGCGAGGCCGGCGCGGGCATCATGATCACCGCCAGCCACAACCCCGCGCGCTGGAACGGCTTCAAGCTCAAGCTCAGCAACGGCGCGTCCGCGCCCGTCGACGTGACCACCCAGATCGAGCAGCTCGTGCCGCAGGTGATCACCGGAGAGCGCGTGCGCACGATGCCGCTCGGCGAGGCCGAGAACCGAGGTGTGGTCGAACGCTTCGACCCGCGCCCGGAGTACCTCAGCGCCCTGCGACAACTCGTCGACATCGATGCGATTCGTTCCACCGGCTACAACGTCCTCGTCGACTCGATGTACGGTGCGGCAGCCGGACTCACCGCCGAAGTACTGGCGGACGGCGCCACGCGGGTCCACGAGATCCACGGGCAGCGCAACCCCTCGTTCCCCGGCATTCGCGCCCCCGAGCCGATCACGCCGAACCTCACCGAGATGCTCGCCCTCCTCGATAAGGAGGGCTACGACGTCGGATTTGCGACGGACGGCGACGGCGATCGCTTCGGCCTCGCAGACGAGAACGGGCGCTTCATCACGCAACTCCAGACGTTCGCGCTGCTCACCCGCTACCTCCTCGAGGTGCGGGGCGAGCGCGGCCCGATCGTCCGCTCGGTGACGACCACACGGATGGTGAACACGCTCGGCGAGATGCACGGCGTCCCAGTCATCGAGACCCAGGTCGGCTTCAAGTTTCTCGGCGAGCGGATGATCGAGGTCGACGCGCTGATCGCGGGCGAGGAGTCCGGCGGGTACGCCTTCCGCGGTCACATCCCGGAGCGCGACGGCATCCTCTCCGGCATCTTCCTGCTCGATTACATGGTGCAGACCGGCAAGCGGCCCGGTGAGCTCCTCGCCGACCTCTACGCCGCCATCGGGCCGCACGAGTACGACCGCGTCGACGTCACCCTCCGGGGCGACGAGCGGCAGGCGATCTTCGAGCGCGTCGCCGGGGCGGACCCGAAGGAGATCGCTGGCATCCCGGTAGTCTCGCGCGACGAGGTCGACGGGTTCCGCTTCCACCTCGAAGGTGGGTGGTGGCTCCTGCTACGCTTCAGCGGCACCGAGCCGCTGCTGCGCATCTATGCAGAGATGCCTTCCGCCGAACTCGTGCAGGACGCGCTGCATGCCGGACAGGAGCTCGCAGGAGTGACCCTGTGACAATCGCCGTCGACGACACCGTCGGCGACCTGCACGTGAACCTCGACGACCCGGCCCTGTTCGAGCGCGTCGATCCCTCGAGGATGCGCGACCTCATCGCCGGGTTCCCCGAGCAGGGACGCGCCGCCTGGCGCGCGGGCCTCGACTGGCCGCTTCCCGAGCAGTTCCGCACACCCCGGCGCGTCCTCGTCATGGGGATGGGCGGATCCGCCATCGGCGGCGACCTCGTCTCCACGCTCGCGAGCCTGACTTCGGCCGTGCCCATCCAGGTCGCGCGCGGCTACTCTGCGCCGCCCGTCGACGAGGACACGCTTGTCATCGCCTCGTCGTTCTCCGGGGAGACCGAGGAGACGCTGACGGCCTTCAACGCCGCGATCGGCCGCAGCGAGATGCTGCTCGCGTTCGCCTCGGGTGGGCGCCTCGCAAGACAGGCGCGGTCAGTCGGCTACGCGCTGTTCGACTACCAGTTCGACGGCCCGCCCCGCAGCGCCCTCGGCTACTGCTTCTTCCCGATGCTCGCCATCCTCGGCCGCCTCGGCGTTCTCGCCGAGGACGCTGACGGCGTGGAGGCGACGCTGCGCGAGCTCGACCGCTGCGCCGAGGACTGGCGGCCCGAAGTGCCGCTCGCCTCGAACGCCGCGAAACAGCTCGCTTCGCGGCTGCGCGGGAAGCTGCCGGTCGTCGTCGGTACGGGCTTCCTCGAGCCGGCCGCCCGCCGCTGGGCCGGCCAGATCAACGAGAACGCGAAGCAGTGGGCGTTCCACGCCGCGCTGCCGGAGATCGATCACAACCTCGTGCTCGGCTTCGCGGGCCCCGAGGCGCGCAAGCACCTCCACGTCTTCATCCTCGACGCGGTACCCCTCCACGAGCGCGACCGCCAGCGCGTGGTGCTGACGGCCAACCTCCTCGACGAGGCCGGCGTCACCCACGACGAACTGCTCATCGGCGGCCACACCCCGCTCGACTCGCTGATGCGCGCCTGCTACCTCGTGGACTGGGTCTCGCTCTACCTCGCCGCCCTCAACAACGTCGACCCCACCCCCAAGGTCGCGATCGACCGCCTGAAGGCAGCGCTGGGGCGACACGGAGGGTAGGGGCTTGGAACGGTCGAGGCTACGAACGAGCCTCTGGACGCTAGCGCTTGCGGGCGCACTCGCGGCCGCTGTGCTCCCGGTCATTCGACTACTGAGCGCGGCGCCGCCCCAGTACCGCGAAACCCACATCGTCTCCGATGGCGCGGGTTGGCCGCTGTCGTGGATAGTCAGGTTCCCCCTCGACGCCGAGACCTACCTGAAGTTCCCCGGTGTCGACGAGTGGGCCAAGCACGGGTTGATCGCTTTGGCTGGCGATGTAGCCATCCATCCACTCATCTTTGTAGTCGACATGACGCTTCTCGCGCTTGCTGCCGGCGCGGCGGCGGAACTGCTCTATTGGCTCGCCACCAGATCCCGGTATCGGTAATACAGGGACTTCGGCAGGGAGAACACAGCCCGTTCGCCGGCACGAAGCCGCGCGTCGAGTCCCCTCACGTCGCCGACGTCCACTGCGAGCACAGCACCTTCACCTACGAGCCTCAGCAAGAGATCGGAAGGACCTGATACGCGGATGCTCGTCACGCCGAGCAGGTGATCGCCAGGGTCGATGTCACCGCGGTCCAGCAGGTACGACTCCCACTCGGTTAGAGACCGACCGAATTCGGGGGAACCTCCCCCAACTACGCCATTGCTAGCTACCCATTGCCACCCGCTCAAAGTCAACTCGTGATTCGCTGCGAGCATCTGTTCAAGCGATTGCGAGTCGAACGGAGTCTCGAAGGTAATCAAGGCTAGCAGCACGCGATCTGGAGCCTCATCCGCCAACGCTGCCAACAGGCTGTGCTGCTCCTCGACGTACCGCCGGAGATCGTCCGATGACTCCATCTGCGGCAGCTCACTACTCACCCTCGCGACAGCGCTTTGTGTGCCAGCCGGTGGGGGAGAGAGTCGCTCTAGTGTCGGTACCGTACGCGCATCGAACCCCGGGGGCGTTGGTCGGACGCTAGCTGCTTCCGGCAGTGCCTCAGGCGCGCTCGTACCTGGCGTACTCTCCGGCGGCAGCACCCGTTCCTCTGGACCAGCACTGGTCGAAACCGGCGGATCGGTGATCCAGATCGCGATGGCTAGGACGGCTATGGCCACCGAGCCTACTGCCAGATATCGAGTCCGTGCGCGCATTAGGACATTCACGATGGCATCACCTATCCCGCCTAGTTCGGACCGGAGCGCTTCGAAAGCCTAGAACTGCACCCACACTTGAGTGGCGACTACCCAGTCGAATCCCGTTACGTTAGGGATCTCGTCCTCGATCCCCTCTTTCAACTCGAACTCCGTGGAAAGCTGGAACCAGTCGCCCTGTTCGTCGCCGAGGCGGTGGAGGGTCTGGTTGTAGTAGTAGCCCGTAGACTCGACAATTCCAGTTGGATCAGAGCCAGGGATGGCGATCAAGTCATCGACGCTTTCAGTCGCCCCTTCAGCTTCTTCGTTTTCCAAGCAAGCAGCTTCTTCTACAGTAGTATCGGTCACGTCAAAGTCGGGAATGTTCGACCACCAGTCGTACGGGACCTTGACGCAGACGATGCCGTCGATCCACGCAGTCGCCGCAGCATCCCATCCCTCGCGGTCGCGGCGATACTCAACTTGAAACTGAGGGTCGGTACCACCCGCCCACGTCTGAAGACGATTCAGTCGGTCAGAACCGGACATGACCGAGTACCTGGTGTTGTCGAACCACAAGAAGCGCTGGCTCAGGACGACCCAATCCTCACCTTCGGCACTCCCCAGTTTGACCGGACGGTTGTATTTGTTGGGTGACCAGTAGAAGTGGTCCTCGTCGTCGTCACCGGAGATGTCCCAGTCCGCTTGGAGGAACCAGTCTGCCGCATCTTCATAGATCCATTCATCGCCGTCCCAGTGCCACACGAGGACGCTGAGCGAGTCCGCGCACGGCGTGAACGGAGTGCACGTTGCGGAGTTCTGAACGGCCGGGTTCCAGGAGGGTTGCCAACGATAATCGCCAGCATCCCGGTATACGGTTTGCTCTGCGATGTACTGTCCAAGCGACCAGTCCCACACACCCGCGTAAACCCACGTGGGATCCGACACTTCATACTCGATCCAAGCGCGGAACCACTGCTCAGCAGGATCGCCACAAGCCGCTCCATAGGGCAGCCCAGGTGCGTCAGGGTCCCACGGGTAGTCGTAGAAACTCTGACCGGTGAACCCGGTCTTCAGATTGTCCTCGCAGAGGATCAGGGTCTCGACGTCGAACAAGTCGACCTGAGCGGTCTGTGGCCCCCCGTACCCCACCGCCTCGAGGAAGAACTTGTACGGCCCATAGTTGTCCGCGTAGCCAGACACTGTAAGGGTGTACGTTCCGGCCTGCGTGAGGGTCTGCACCGCCGGATCACTCGAGCACGAAGACATCACATGGTTCGAGAAGACACTCGTGCCGTTCGGGGCCTTGAGCGTGACGCTGAGGTCAGGGTTGAAGCAGTTGAGACCGGTCCCCGGCAGTCGGTCGATGAGGACCTGCTGGCCCGCAGGAGCCGAGAAGGTGTACACATCCCGATCTCCGGGGGTCTCGATGACTCCAGCCCCGGACTCCGGTGCACCCGGTGAAACGACATCGTTGAGGTGGATCGGGGTGAGGTCGTCGGTCGCTTCGTGGACAGCGATGCCATACCCGCCGTAGTTGTCCGCGTAGCCCTTCACCGTCATCGTGTAGTAACCGGTCTGTGTGAGCGTATGCACAGCTGGATCGCTGCCGCATGAGCTCGATGCGTAATCTGGGAATACCGGCGACGCGTTTGGCGTAATGAGGCTGATGACTACGTCCGGGTTGAAACAGTTCCCACCACTCTGACGATCTACGAAGACCTTCGTGTTCGCCGCAGCCCAGAAGGTGTAGACGTCTCGGTCGCCTGGGCTCTCGATAGTGCCTGCACCGCTCTCGGGCGCGCCAGGCGAAACAACTTCGTCGATGTCGATGTCGAAGAACTGGTCGGTCGCCAGGAACACGCCGAACCGGTATCCGCCGGTATTCCCGCCGTAGCCGGCTACAGTCAGCGTGTATGTGCCAGCGTCTGGAAGGGTCTGGAGACCGGGATCGGCGCCGCACGTGTTCGAGATGAAGTCCGGGAAGATTGGATCCCCGTCGGGATCAGTAAGCATGAACCGCAGGTCGGGGGTGAAGCAGCTGAGGCCGGTTCCCGGCTGCCGGTCGATGAACACCTTCTGATTCGTGGTAACGGTGGTGAACGTGTAGATGTCGCGATCGCCAGTCGCCTCGATGTTGCCCGCACCACTCGAGGGAACGTCCGGCGAGACAACCTGATCGAGCGTTATGCCGAAGTTCTGGTCCACGGCGTGCGCTGGGAGCACAGTGCTCGTACTCGCGATCATCAAGATGAGCGCGGAGAGACCGATTAGTTGAATCCGTCGAAGCATGTGAAGCTCCCCAGCCCATCCTGTGGCACGGGCATTAGAACTGCATCACGAACGGATTTCAACCGAACCGGCATCAACCGCACCTAAGAACTTCGGCCATGAACAGTTGCCCACACAACAAACAAGACCGGCGCTCTCGCGCCGGCCTTGCACTGCGAACCTTGAAATTGCGCGTTAGCGCTTGGTGTACTGCGGGGCCTTGCGGGCGCGCTTGAGGCCCGGCTTCTTGCGCTCTTTGATGCGCGAGTCGCGGGTCAGGAGACCCTCGGAGCGGAGGGCGCGCTTGTGCGTTTCGTCGGCGACGGTCAGCGCGCGAGCGATGCCGTGGCGGATGGCGCCGGTCCAGCCGGAGATGCCGCCGCCCTCGACCTTGACCTGCACATTGAACGACCCCTGCGTCTCGGTGAGCGCGAGCGGGCGCAGCAGGTCCTGGCGCTGCGACGCGCGCGTCACCACCTCCTCCAGCGGCTTGCCGTTCACAACGACGACGCCGTTGCCCGGGTACAGGCGCACTCGTGCGATGGAGGTCTTTCGACGGCCGAGGCCGTAGTAGTAGTGCTGGTCTGTGGCAGTGGTCATCGGTCGCTCGCTCTACGCTTTACTCGGCGGTCTGCTCGATGGCGGCGGCCTCGGTGGCCGGCGCGACGGCAGTCGCGGGCGCCGGTGGGGCAGCCTGCGACGTCTCTACGCGCTTCTTCGCGCGGGTGCCCGTGCCCGCCATCACCTGCGCCTGGTGCGGGTGCTCGGGGCCGCGGTACACCTTCAGGTGGCGGAAGAGCTCGCGGCCGCGCGAGTTGTGCGGCAGCATCCCCTTCACCGCCTTCTCGATCACGCGACGTGGGTCGCGCTCCAGCTGGTCCTCGAGCGTGCGTTCGCGCAGGCCGCCGGGGTAGCCGGTGTGGCGGTAGTAGACCTTCGCCTGCCGGTCGCCGGTGAACGCCACCTTTGAGGCGTTCACGACCACGACGAAGTCACCCATGGCCAGGTGCGGCTCGTAGGTCGGCTTGTGCTTGCCTAGGAGCAGCTTCGCGGCCTCGGAGGCGATGCGGCCCAGCGGGACGCCGTCGGCGTCCAGCACGTGCCACTTGCGGTCCATGGCCTTAGCGCTCAGGCGATACGTCTTCGTCGTCATCCCACGTCACCGTTCCGCGTGCGTACTGCACGGTCACCAGCGTCAGGCCCTGTGGTGGAGCAGTCGGCCCGGCACTTCCGGGCGCCCCATCCACCAGCGCCGCGAACGCCTCCACCTCGAGGCGTCCCGCGCCCACTCGTTCCAGCGCCCCGACGGTCCGGCGCACCTGGTGCGGGAGGAAGCCGTCGGCCTCCATCGTCACCGTGAGCGCCCGGTCGCCGCAGGGCTGCACCTCGCAGCGCCGCAGCGTCCGCACCGTCGGGTACCCCTCCGGGACCAATCCGGCGAACGCCGCCCAGTCCCGCGGCTCTCGAGGCAGGAGCGCCGCCGCCGATGCCATCGCGTGGACATCGAGGCGGTGCGGCACCTGCCACGTTTGCCTGCGCGCCAGCGGCGACCATTCGTCGCCGTGACGCACGGTGTAGCGGTACACCCGCCCCACCGCGTGACGCCGAGGATCGAACCCCGGCGTCACCTCGACCGCCCGGCGCACCACCACGTCCTCGGAGAGGAAGTGGTTCAGCGCCCGGCGGAACGTTTCCGCGTCGTGCGCGGTCTCCGTGCTCACGGCGGCCACTTGCCCTCGAGCGTGGACCCCGGCATCCGTTCGACCTGCGAACGCTGCCCGACCGCGCTCTCCCGTGAACCGCTCGACCGCCTCCTCCAGCGTCCCCTGCACCGTTCGCCGTCCCGGCTGGAACTGCGAGCCCGCGAACTCCGTCCCGTCGTACTCCAGGAGGAGCGCGATGCGGCGCGTGGGGGACTCCTTCTCGCTAGACCAGCTCGAGGCGCGCCATCCGCGAGGCATCACCCTGGCGGGGCGGCAGCTTCACCACGCGGGTGTAGCCACCCGGCCGGCTTGCGTAGCGCGGCGCGATCTCGTCGAACAGGTCCTTCACCACGTCCGGCTTGTACACGAAGGCAAGCGCCTGCCGACGCGAGTGCACCGTCCCGCGCTTACCGAGCGTGATCATCTTCTCGACCATCGGGCGCACTTCCTTGGCGCGCGCCTCGGTGGTGCGGACGTAGCCGTGCTCCAGGACCGCGGTGGTCAGGTTGCGGAACATGGCACGCCGCTGGGCGGTGTCCATGTCGAAACGTCGGCCGTTCTTGCCGTGGCGCATCGCCGCGGTCCTTCCGTCAGGTGATCCAGATGCTAGTCGTTCGTCAGTTCCTGAGCGTTCGCCCCGGACTCGCGCAACGCCTCCATCAGCGCGGCGCCGAGTGCCGAGACGTTCTCCTCGGTGTCGTCGTCCGCGGTCGCGGTGTCCACCGCGGGGCGGTCAGCCACTGCCGTCGACACTCCACCCCGGCGCGAGTCAACGCGCGGGGCTGGGAACCCGTTCGCCAGCAGCTTCTCGCGCAGTTCCTCGTAGGACTTCTCGCCGAAATTCCGCAGAGCCAGCAGCTCTTCCTCGGACTTCTCGAGGACGGCGCCGACGGTCGTGAGGCCGGAACGCTTGAGGCAGTTGTACGCGCGCACCGACAGGTCGAGCTGCTCGATGGGCGTGTCCTGCCCGTCGAACGCCGGGGCGCTCGAGGCGATGTCCGCCGGCTCGGCCGGGATGTCCATCCGGCTCAGGCGCTGGAACGCGAGGAACTGCTCGCGCAGGATCTGCGCGGCCTGCGAGACGGCCATCGCCGGCTCGACGGTGCCATCGGTCCACACCTCGAGCTCGAGGCGGTCGTAGTTCGTGTCCTGCCCGACGCGGGTATTCGACACGTGGTAGTTCACGCGCCGGACCGGCGTGAACAGCGCGTCGACCGGGATCACGCCGATCGGCAAGCCCTCACTCACCGTGGCCGGTAGGTAGCCGCGGCCCGACTCGACGTTGATGTCGATGACGAGCGACGCGTTCTTGTCGTCCAGCCACGCCAGGTGCAGCTCGGGGTTCACGACCTCGTAGTCCGCCGTGGCCTGGATCTGCCCGGCGGTCACCTCGCCCTCGCCCGACGCCTCGAGGAAGAGGCGGGCGGGGCGGTCGGAGAAGGCGCGCAGACGCACCTCCTTCAGGTTCAGGAGGAACTCGGTCACGTCCTCCTTCATGTGCTCCACGGTGGAGAACTCGTGATCGACGCCCTCGATGCGCACCGAAGTGATCGCGGCGCCCGGGAGGCTGGACAGCAGGACGCGACGCAGCGCGTTGCCCAGCGTAGTGCCGAAGCCCGCCTCCAGCGGCTCCGCCACGACCTTCGCGTAGTCAGCCTCCTCGAGCTCCACTCGCAGTTCGGGAGTCAACAGGTCAGCCAAGAATCACCTCTCCGCACATTCCGCTCGGCACGGGCGGTCGAACCGCCCGGCTACGAGCTAGCGCGAGTAGTACTCGACGACGGCGTTCGGGTTGAAGAAGGCCTCGTAGTCGCCGGGGCCGGGCGACGCCGTCACGCGCCCCTTCAGTGCTTCGCGATCCAGATCGAGCCAGCCCGGCACCTGTCGGGAGGAGATCTCCTCCTTGAGGATCTTGGCGTACTCCGAGCGCTTCCCGCGGTCCGTCAGCGACACCTCGGCACCGACTTTCAGGGCGGCGCTCGGAATGTCGAGCTTCCGACCGTCCACCGCGACGTGGCCATGGCGCACCAGCTGGCGCGCCTGCGCTCGCGTGCTGCCAAAGCCGAGCCGGTAGACGACGTTGTCGAGCCTCGACTCGAGCATCTGCATCATCATCTCGCCGGTGACACCCGGGCGGGACGCGGCGCGCTCGTAGTAGTGACGGAACTGCTTCTCCATCAGTCCGTAGGCGTAGCGGACCTTCTGCTTCTCGATGAGCTGCTGGCCGCGGTCCGAGATCTTCCGGCGCCGCGCCGGGCGAGGCCCGGGCGGGTTCGGCCGGCGCAGGATCGCGCACTTGGCGGTACCGCACAGGGACACGCCGTAGCGGCGGCACTTGCGGCACTTGGGTCCGGTGTAACGCGCCATACCCTGGCAGCTCCTAGTTCCGAGGACGGCGCCGCGGGCGGCAGCCGTTGTGCGGGACGGGTGTAACGTCGCGAATCGAGACGATGCGTAGGCCGACGGACTGCAGGGCGCGCACGGCAGCCTCGCGGCCGGCGCCGGGGCCCTTCACGTAGACCTCGACCTCGCGCAGGCCGTGTTCCATGCTGCGCGAAGCAGCACCTTCGGCCGCGAGCTGGGCGGCGTACGGGGTGCTCTTGCGCGAACCCTTGAAGCCCGCGGTGCCGCCGCTGCCCCACGCGATCACGTTCCCATTCGGGTCGGTGAGCGTGATCACCGTGTTGTTGAAGGTCGAGGACACGTAGGCGCGGCCACGCGGAATCATCTTCCGTTCGCGGCGTCGCGTCCGTGTCGTCGTCCGTGCTCGTCCCATTCGCTACCTCGTCCTCAGCACCAGGTCACACGCTCGATCCTCCGAGCGCAGGTGGTTACTTCTTGCGTGCGGCCCGGCGCTTGCCAGCCACGGTCTTGCGCGCACCGCGACGCGTTCGCGCGTTGGTCTTCGTCCGCTGCCCGCGCACCGGCAGTCCCTTGCGGTGCCGTGACCCGCGGAAGCAGTTGATTTCGATCAACCGCTGGATGTTCTGGCGCACCTCGCGGCGCAGGTCACCCTCCACCGCGTAGTCGTTCTCGATGACGGCACGCAGGCGCAGCACCTCTTCGTCCGTCAGGTCTCGCGTCATGGTGTTGGGAGCGATGTTGGTCTGCTCCAGCACCTGACGCGCGCGGGTCCTGCCCACGCCGTAGATGTACGGCAGCGAGAACAGGATCTGCTTGTCTCGCGGGATCTCGACGCCGGCGATTCGGGCCATCGGAGTCTCCTACCCCTGACGCTGCTTGTGGCGCGCGTTCTTCTTGCAGATCACGCGAAGTGTGCCGTGGCGGCGGATGATCTGACAGCTGTCACAGCGCTTCTTCACTGACGCCGATACCTTCATGCTCCGCCACTCCTCTGGTTCGCCGTGAAGCGGTAGGTAATCCGCCCACGGGTCAGGTCGTACGGACTCAACTCCACCAGCACGCGGTCACCGAGGAGAATCCGGATGTAGTGCATCTGCATCCGGCCCGAGACGTGCGCCAGTACGCGGTGCCCGTTCGGCAGCTCGACCTCGAACGTCCGGTTGGGGAGCGCGTCCTTGACGACGCCCTCCACCTCGATCACGTCCTTCTTCGGCTGCTTCGCTCCACGCTCGCGCCGTCCTCGTCCTCGACCCATGCCTCTCCCGTCAGACCCGCTGGCGGGGCGCGATCTCGCGCCTCAATCCATCCGGGTCAATACCTCCGGATCACCTTCTGTGATCGCGATTGTTTCCTCGAAGTGCGCACTCCGAGAGCCGTCGGTCATCACCACCGTCCACCGGTCCGCGAGTTCGTGCGTGCTCTTGCTGCCTCTCGCGAACATCGGTTCCAGCGCCAGGACCAGCCCCGGCTTCAGCTTCAGACCCGTTCCCGGGCGGCCGAAGTTCAGGACGTGCGGCTCCTCGTGCATCCGGCGACCCACTCCGTGGCCGCCATAGTCCTCCACGATCCCGTAGTCGTTCGCGCGCGACTCGATGGCTGCCGAGACGTCGCCGAGGCGGTTGCCCGCCCGCGCCGCTTCGATGCCGGCCCAGAGGGCCTCCTCGGTCGCCCGCAACAGCTCGAGATCCTCCTGGCTCACTTCGCCCACCGGCGCTGTGAATGCCGCGTCCGAGACCCAGCCCCGGTACGTGACCCCCAGGTCGATGGCAACGATGTCGCCATCCTCGAGCCTCCGGTCGCTCGGAATTCCGTGGACGAGCTCCTCGTTGACCGAGAAGCAGATCGCCCCCGGGTACGGAGGCCGCCCGCCCGGCGCGTACCCCACGAACGTGGGTTCCGCGTTGCGCCGCGCGATCTCCTCCTTCGCCAGCGCGTCCAGCTCGAGGCCGGAGACGCCCGGCTTGATCGCCGCGCGGAGGATGGCTCGCACCTCCGCGTTCATCCGCCCCGCTTCACGCATTGCGGCGATCTCGTCGCGGGACTTGATGACGATGGGCATATCAGTCTACGCCTTATGACCAGTATTCGGCTAGCCCCGGCTGCCGACGGCCTCGAGTTCGCGCTCCAACCGCTGAGTCACTTCCGCCGGTTCGCCGGTGCCGTCCACCGGGTGTAGCTTCCCCTGCTTGCTGTAGTAGTCCGCCAGAGCCTCGGTCCACGCGCGGTTCGTCTCGAGCCGTTTCGCGACGGTGTCCGGCTGGTCGTCCGCCCGCTGCGTGAGCTGCGCGCCGCAGTTGTCGCACACGCCCGCCTGTTTCGGTGGGTTCGTCAACTCATGGTAGATCGCGCCGCACTGGGGGCACGACCAGCGCCCGGTCAGGCGCGCCATCAAGAGGTCTTCCGGCACCTGGATGTAGAGGACGGCGTTGATCGCATCCCCGCGCTCCTCGAGGGCGCGGTCGAGCGCCTCTGCCTGCGGGATGGTGCGGGGGAAGCCGTCGAGCATCACCCCGGACGCCGCGTCCGGCTTCGCGATGCGCTCAAGCAGCATGCCGATCGTCACCTCGTCCGGCACAAGCTCACCGCGAGACATGTACTCCTGCGCGCGCCTCCCGAGGTCGGTCCCCTCGGCCGCCGCCTCGCGGAACATGTCGCCGGTGGAGATATGGAGCAATCCGTGGCCGTCCGCAAGCAGTTTCGCCTGCGTGCCCTTCCCGGCGCCCGGCAGCCCCAGCAGGATCAGGTGCATCAGGAAATGAACCCCTCGTAGTTGCGCATCATCATCTGCGCCTCGATCTGCCGCATGGTGTCGATCACGACGCCGACCACGATGAGGAGGCCCGCAGCGCTGATCTGGAGCGCCTGCACGTTGGTCAGCGCCGTAGCGAAGAACGGCAGTACGGAGATCACGCCGAGGAAGATCGCGCCACCCCAGGTGATGCGGATGAGTACCCGCATGATGTATTCCTGCGTCGGCCGCCCCGGCCGGATACCCGGAATAAAGCCACCCTGCCGCTGCAGGTTCTCAGCCAGGTTCTGCTGCTGAAACACGACCATCGTGTAGAAGAAGGCGAAGGCGACGACCAGCACAAACACGAGTACCCAGTAGAGCAAACCGGTCGGCGTGAGCGCCGTCTGGAAGAACTGCGCCACGCTGCGAATCCAGCCGACGTCCGCCGTCTCCGCGATGAACTGCGCCACCGCAGGCGGGAAGATCATGATGGAGAACGCGAAGATCAGCGGGATCATGCCGGCGCTGTTGACGCGCAGCGGGATGTGCGACTGACCCTGCTGCCGGTACATGCGGCCGCCTCGGAACGTCGAGCGAGCGTACTGCACCGGGATGCGACGCTGCGCTTCCTGGAAGTACACGATCAGCGCGACCACTCCGATGGTGATCGCGGCGAGCAGCACCAGGCCGCCGATCGCCGCGCCGGTACCCGTCAACACGCCGCGGCCGACGAGGCTCGGGAGCCCGGCGATGATGCCGCCGAAGATGATCAGCGACACACCGTTGCCGATACCCCGCTCCGAGATCAGTTCGCCGAGCCACACGAGGAACATCGTGCCGGCGACCATCGACATGATCGTGGCGATCGTGGTCAGCGTGTTGCCGCCTCCGAAGCCGATGTTCGAGACGCCGCCAAGCTGCTGGATCAACACGAGCTGGGCGTACCCCTGGAAAGCCGCAAGCGGCACGGTCATGTACGACTGGTAGCGCTGGAGCCGCTGACGGCCGCTCTCACCCTCCTGCGCGATCTGCTGCAGGCGCGGGACCAGCGGGGTCGCGAGCTGCATCACGATGGTCGCCGTGATGTACGGATAGACGCCGAGCGCCGCGACCGACAGGTTCTGCAGCGCACCCCCGGAGAAGATGTTGAGGAACCCGAGGATGGCGTTGTTGTCGAACGTCTGGCGCAGTTGCTCGGGGTCGACGCCCGGCACGGGGATGTGCGCGACGAACCGGAACGCCAGCAGCATCGCCATCGTGAACACGATCTTCTGGCGCACGTCCGGCTGCCCGAACGCGTCGATGCCAGCCTGCAACAGCTGCGGCCGCCTCGACACCTGCCCCGTTTGCGCCATCGTTCGCTCCGTCGTCTCGCCGGTGGACGGCTAGCCCTGCGACTCGCCGCGCCGGTGCACGCGGTTGCGCACCCGGCGCTCGGCGGGCGCGAGTTCCTCGAACGAGCCACCGGCGGCCGTGATCGCCTCCTTGGCGGAAGCGGACAGCCGCGGCGCCTTCACGGTCAGCGCATGCGACAGCGCGCCCACGCCGAGGACCTTGAACGGCTGGTTTGCGTCATCGAGCAAGCGCGCAGCCGCCAACGCTTCGCCGTCAACCGTCGCGCCCGCTTCGAAGCGGCGCTCGAGGTCGCGGAGGTTGATCGCCTGGAACTCGATGCGGAAAGCGTTCCGGAACCCGCGCAGCCGCCCGAGGCGCCGCACCAGCGGAATCTGGCCGCCCTCGAACTGCGGCGGCACCGTGCCTCGAGCCTTCTGGCCCTTGCGGCCGCGGCCGGCGTACGTGCCCTGGCCCGACGAATCGCCGCGGCCGATGCGCTTCCGGGGATGCTTCGCACCGGGCGCCTGGCGGAGGGTGTGCTGATCCATCAGGCGATCTCCTCCACCTCGACGAGATGGCGCACCTTGCGCAGCATCCCGCGGATCGTCCGGTTGTCGTCATGCTCCACCGTGTCGCGCAGCCGCTTCAGGCCGAGCGCACGCACGGTCGCCTTCTGGTCCTTCGGGTAGTTGATGGCAGACTTCTGCCACGTCACTCGCAGTCTCGCCATCGTCAGCTTCCCGTCGCCGCCAGTTGTGCCTGCGCGAGACGGCGGCGCTCGTCGCGCACTGCCTCCGGCGGACGCAGGTCGCGCAGTCCCTCGATCGTCGCACGAACCACGTTCACGGGGTTGTTCGAACCGAGCGACTTCGTGAGCACATCCTTGATGCCGGCCGCCTCCATGACGGCGCGAACGCCACCGCCGGCGATCAGCCCCGTACCCGCCGAGGCGGGCCGCATCACGACCTTCGAGGCCTTGAAGTTGGCCACCGTGTCGTGGGCGATCGTCCCCTCGCGCATCGGCACGTCGAACATCGAGCGCCGCGCGATGACGCCTCCCTTGCGGATGGCCTCGGGGACCTCGTTGGCGCGCCCCATGCCGAAGCCGACGCGCCCGTTGCCGTCGCCGACCACCACGATCGCCGTGAACGAGAAGCGCCGCCCGCCCTTGACCACCTTGGCCACGCGGTTGATGAACACGACCTTCTCGATGAACTCCGACTGCTCTTCTTCGACCTCACCGCGACGCCGGCCGCCGCGCTCACCTCGGCCGCCGCGTCCGCCGCGTCCGGTCTGTGGACTCACCATTAGAAGTCCAACCCTTCCTCCCGCGCGGCGTCCGCCAGCAGGCGCACACGCCCCTGGTAGGCGAAGCCTCCGCGGTCGAACACCACGGACTCGATGCCGGCGGCCTTCGCCCGCTGCGCAACCAGCGCGCCCACTCGCTTCGCGCGCTCCGACTTCGTGGACTGCTCACCGCGCAGGTCGCCCTCGATGTCGGAGGCGGCTGCGAGCGTGCGGCCAGCGAGGTCGTCGATGACCTGTGCGTAGATGTGAGTGTTCGAGCGGAACACCGCGAGCCTCGGGCGTTCGGGGGTGCCGCTGAGCTTCTTGCGGATGCGCGCGTGCCGACGCAGGCGCGCAGCGTGAGCCGTCTGCTTCGCCATCTCGCGCTCCTACTTCCTTCCGGACTTGCCGGCCTTCAGCCGGACCACTTCACCCTGGTAGCGGATGCCCTTGCCGCGGTACGGCTCGGGCGGGCGCACTCGACGGACGAGCGCCGCCTGCTGCCCCACAACCTGCTTGTCGATGCCGGTCACGTGCAGCCTGGTCGGCGTCTCCATCTCGAACGTGGCGCCCTCGAGCGGCTCCATCTCGACCGGGTGGGAAAAGCCGACAGTCAGCACGAGGTTCTTGCCGCGCACCTCCGCGCGGTACCCCGTGCCCTGAATCTCGAGGGTGCGACGGAAACCGTCGGTGACCCCGGTGACCATGTTCGCGATCAGCGCACGCGTGAGACCGTGGAGCGAGCGGTGCTCGGGAGCGTCCGAGGGACGCGTCACGACCACCTGTCCGTCGTCCAGCGTTACCCGCACTTCCGGGTGCAGGTCCTGCTCCAGCGTGCCCTTCGGGCCCTTCACCACGCAGCGGCCGTCTTCGAGCGTCACGGTGACGCCGGAGGGGACGGGCACGGGAAGCTTGCCTACGCGCGACATCTCGAACTCCTACCCCTGCTACCAGACGTAGCAGAGCACCTCGCCGCCGACTTTGCGGCGCCAGGCCTCCTGCCCCGACATCACACCCTGGGACGTGCTCATGATCGCGACGCCGAGCCCGCCGTACACGCGGGGAATCTCGGTGCGGTTCACGTACACCCGCAGGCCGGGCCTCGAGACGCGGCGGATGCCGCCGAGCACTGCCTTGCGGTTGTCCCCGTAGGTCAGCCGCAACGTGAGGTACTTGCGCGGTCCATCCTGCTCCTCGGCGAAGCCGGTGATGAACCCTTCCTCCTGGAGCACCTTCGCGATGTTTCGCTTGGTGTTCGACGCGGGAAAGCGCACGGTCTCGTGGCGCGCCTGCGCCGCGTTGCGGATGCGGGTGAACATGTCTGCCAGCGGATCGGACGTTGTCATCCGGTTCGCCTGCCTCTCTCCCGGTCGGTCATGCCGGCCCTGGCCACGGTGACGCCGTTTACCACGACGCCTTCTTCACTCCCGGCAGACGGCCCTCACTGGCGAGCCGCCGGAAGCAGATTCGACACATGTTGAACTGGCGGATGTACGCGCGGGAGCGCCCGCACGGACGGTCCGCCCACATCACCGGGCACCGGTTGTACGCCCGCGTCGAAAACTTCGGCGGGCGCGACGCCTTGGCGATCAGCGACTTCTTCGCCACGCCTACGACCTCCTCGCGAACGGCATCCCGAGCAGCTCGAGCAACCGTTTGCCTTCTTCGTCGTTCTCGGCCGAGGTGATGATGTTCACCTGCAGCCCCCGGACCCGGTCGACGCTGTCGAACGAGACTTCCGGGAAGATGAGTTGTTCCGTCAGCCCCAGCGAGTAGTTACCGCGTCCGTCGAACGCATCGTTGGGCACGCCACGGAAGTCGCGGACGCGCGGCAACGCGGCGCTGACCAGCCGGTCGTAGAACTCCCACATCCGGTCGCCGCGCAACGTGAGGGCGACGCCGATCGCGTTGTTCTCACGCAGTCGGAAGTTCGAGATCGCCTTCTTCGCCCGCGTCACCACCGGGCGCTGCCCGGTGATCGCGGAGAGGTCTCGAACCGCGGACTCGATCGCGTTCCCGTCCGTCAACGCCTCGCCGAGCCCGATGTTCACGTGGATCTTCGTGAGGCCCGGCACGCGCATCGGGTTGCTGTAGTTGAACTCGCGCTGCAGTTGCGCGCGGAGCTCGTCCAGGTACCGCTGCTTCAGCCGAGGCACGTAGGTCGTGGTATCCGGCATTAGTCGATGGCCTCGTTGCAGTTCTTGCAGTAGCGGACCTTGCGTCCGTCCTCGAGCGGTCGGAATCCAACGCGCACGGCCTTGCCACATGAGCGGCAGACGACGCGCACATTCGAGATGTGCAGCGGCGACTCGACCTCGACGATCTGCGAGGCCTCCATCGCCGTCCGAGCGCGTCGGTGCTTCTTCACCATGTTGGCGCCGGTGACGATGACACGGCCCTTGTCGGTCAGCACCTGGCGCACTTCGCCGCGCCGGCCTTTGTCCTTGCCGGTCATCACCTCCACGGTGTCGGCGCGCTTCACCTTCGCCGCCACTAGAGCACCTCCGGAGCGAGCGAGATGATCCGCATGAACTGACGGTCGCGCAGCTCGCGGGCCACAGGCCCGAAGATGCGGGTGCCACGCGGGTTGCCCTCGCGGTCCGCGAGCAACACCGCCGCGTTCTCGTCGAAGCGGATCGTCGAACCGTCGGGGCGTTGGTACGGGTGCGCGACGCGTACCACCACGCAACGCACCACGTCGCCCTTCTTCACGCTGCTGTTCGGCTGCGCCTCCTTGACGGTGGCAACGATGATGTCGCCCACACCGGCGTACCGCCGGCGCGTCCCGCCGAGCACGCGGATGCAGAGCACCTCCCGCGCGCCGGAGTTGTCCGCAACCTTGAGCCGGGACTCCTGCTGGATCATCTACTCGGCCTTCTCGACCTCGTCCACCTGGGATGCGGCTTCCGCCGCGGGCACCTGGGATGCGGCTTCCGCCGCGGGCGCATCGGTCGTGTCCGCGCCCGCTTCTGGCCCGCTCGCTTCGTTCGTGTCGGCAGCCGCCGACGGCTCGGTCTCGTCCTCGGCTGCTCGAGACGGCGCACGCTGCACCTCTTCGACCAGCTCGGTGTCGATCTCCGCCGCGCTCACCTCGGCGACCTCGCGTTCGGTGAGGATGTCGACCAGCAGCCAGCTCTTGGTCTTGCTGATCGGCCGGCATTCCTCGATGCGTACGAGGTCCCCGACGGACGCCCGGTTCTCCGGGTCGTGCACCGGGTAGCGCTTCGTGCGGCGCAGCACCTTGCGGTACAGGCGGTGCCGCTTCGCGCTCACCACGGCCACGATCACCGTCTTGTCGCCCTTGTCGGAGACGACCGTTCCGGTACGCGCCTTGCGGTTGACCCGCGGTTCGGCGGGCGCCGGGGTCGTTGCCTCAACCATCGGCTACTCCTGGTTCCCCGCCGCGGCGGCGTCCGCCTCCGCGAGAATCTCCCGCTCCCGCAGGAGGGTCTTCAGCGTTGCTACTCGGCGCCGCGCGCCGCGCACCTGCGACACATCGGCCAGCTGCCGCGTCGACGCCTGGAAGCGCAGGTTGAACAGCGCCTGGTGCGCGTCTTCCAGCGCCTGGCGCAACTGCTCGTCCGTGCGTCCACGCAGCTCGCGAACGTCGGTGCTGCGCATCAGAACGACTCCTCGCGCGGGATCACCTTCGTGTCCACGGGCAGCTTGTGGTGCGCGCGCCGGAAGGCTTCGCGGACGGCTTCCTCCGACACACCGGCGACCTCGAACATCACGCGGCCGCGCTTCACGACGGCGGCCCAGTGATCGACGGCGCCCTTGCCCTTGCCCATGCGCACCTCGACCGGCTTACCCGTCACGGGCTTGTCCGGGAAGATGCGAATCCACACCTTGCCGCCACGGCGCAGCGAACCCGTGATCGCGCGTCGCGCCGACTCGATCTGTCGCGAATCGACCCATGCGGTGGACTGCGCCTGCAGTCCCCACTCGCCGAACGCGACCGTGTTGCCGGACATCGCCATGCCACGGCGACGCCCTCGGAACTGCTTGCGGTACTTCGTCCGCCTCGGCATCAACATGGCGCTACTCCGGAGCCTCCACCGCGGCCATCTCCAGGGGAGTCTGGCCGGGGACGAAATCGCCCTTGTAGATCCAGCACTTCACGCCAATGACGCCGAACGTCGTGTTCGCCTCGGCAAAGCCGTAGTCGATGTCCGCGCGGAGCGTGTGCAGCGGCACGCGCCCCTGCATCTCCGCCTCCGAGCGGGACATCTCGGAGCCACCGAGACGTCCGCTGATGCGGATGCGGCAGCCCAGCGCGCCGCGCGACATCGTTCGCTGCACGCCCTGCTTCATCGCCCGGCGGAAGGCGACGCGACGCTCGAGCTGGTCGGCGACGGACTGCGCAACGAGCTGGGCGTCCATCTCCGGGACGCGCACTTCCTCGATGTTCAGGCGCAGGCGGCGATCGGTCGCCTTCTGCAGCGCCGTGCGCAGGCGCTCCGCGTTCTGGCCGCCGCGGCCGATGACGATGCCCGGCTTCGCCGTC
Source organism: uncultured Dehalococcoidaceae bacterium (assembly GCA_964479165.1). Classification (GTDB taxonomy): domain Bacteria; phylum Chloroflexota; class Dehalococcoidia; order UBA2979; family UBA2979; genus CAYZJO01. The sequence goes on along the minus strand of CAYZJO010000001.1, from coordinate 473,649 downwards.
TTCACCGTCACGGTCACCTGGCTGGCGTTTCGCTCGACCAGCACCTGGCTGATGGCGGCATCGGGCAGCGTACGCATCACGAGGTGGCGCAACCGCAGGTCCTCGTGCAGCTGTTCCGCGTACTGGCGCTCGCTGAACCAGCGCGACTGCCAGTCCTTCACGATTCCGACGCGGAAGCCGTAGGGGTGTACCTTGCGTCCCACTAGCGGTCTCCCTCAACCACGATTTCGATATGGCTGTAGCGCTTCAGCAGCGGGCTCACGCGGCCGCGCGAGCGCGCGCGAAAGCGCTTCAGCGTACGCGCGTCGCCGGCCACCGCCCGCTTCACGACCAGCCGATCCGGGTCCAGATCGTGGTTGTTCTCGGCGTTCGCCGCTGCAGACTTCACGACCTTCGCCACCATCTGCGCCGAGGGCTGCGGCAGGTACTGCAGCACCCCCAGCGCCTCGTCAACGTTCTTGCCGCGGATCAGGTCGAGCACCAGCCGCACCTTCCGCGGCGATACGGGCTGGTTCGAGGCGAACGCTCGCACTTCCATCAGCGTGACCTCGACGTGCTGTCGTCGCGGCCACGGTGGCTGCGGAACGAGCGCGTGAACGCGAACTCGCCGAGCTTGTGGCCAACCATGTTCTCGGTGCAGAAGACCGGCACATGACGCCGCCCGTCGTGCACCGCGATCGTCAGGCCGACCATCTCCGGCATGATGGTGGACGCTCGCGACCAGGTGCGGATGACTTCCTTGCGCCCGGACGCCTGCTGCGCCTCCACCTTCTTCATCAGCTTGTCGGAGACGTAGGGCCCCTTCTTCGTCGAACGCGACATCGTCTACCTCCGGCCCTTGCCGCGCCGACGCACGATGTACTGGTCGGTCCGCTTGTTGCGTCGCGTGCGGAATCCGAGCGCCGGCTTGCCCCAGGGTGTCTTCGGCCCGGGCATGCCGACGGGCGACTTGCCCTCGCCACCGCCGTGCGGGTGATCGACGGGGTTCATCACCGAGCCGCGCACCTGGGGACGCCGTCCCCGGTGCCGCGCACGCCCGGCCTTACCCAGCTTCACCTGCTGGTGCTCGGGGTTGCCGACCACGCCGATCGTCGCCGTGCAGGTCTCGAGCACCTGGCGCATCTCGCCGGATGGCAGTCGCAGCAGCGCGTAACCGTTGTCCTTCGCCATCAACTGCACACCGACGCCAGCCGACCGTCCGAGCTGCCCGCCGCGGCCGGGCTGCAGCTCCACGTTGTGCAGCATCGTGCCCGTCGGGATGTTCGCCAGCGCCAGCGTGTTACCCACGGCGACCGGCGCTTCCGGCCCCGAGAGAATCTCGCGACCCACACCGACGCCGTCCGGCGCCAGGATGTAACGCTTGTCACCGTCTCGGTAGAACACCAGCGCGATGCGTGCGCTCCGGTTCGGGTCGTACTCGATCGCCGCGACGCGACCGGGCACGCCGAACTTGTCGCGCTTGAAGTCCACGATGCGGATGAGCCGCTTCGCGCCGCCGCCGCGGTGCCGCGTCGAGATGCGGCCCGAGGTCGAACGACCGGCGCGCTGCTTCTTGGCGACGGTGAGCCGCTTCTCCGGCTTCTTCTTGGTGATCTCCTCGAACGTCTGACCGCTGGCGTTGCGGCGTCCGGGCGAGGTGGGCCGGTAGTTGCGAATCGGCACCCTACACCCCCTCGAACAGCTGGATCTGGTCGCCCGGGGCCAGCGTCACGACCGCCTTCTTCCAGCTGGGCTGCTGCCCGCCGGTCCGACGGCCGAAGCGCTTGATCTTCCCCCGCACGACGCTCGTGTTCACCGCTTCGACCGTGACGTTGAACGCGGTCTCCACCGCTTGCTTGATCTGCGGCTTGTTCGCGCCCATCGCGACTTCGAAAACGTACTTGTTCTGGCCGGAGAGCATGGTGCTCTTCTCCGTGATGACGGGGCGGCGCAGTACCTCGTACGTGTGAATCGCCTTCGGCATCGCTAGGCCTCCACCCCGGCGGCGACCGGCGCCCGCCTGGACATCGCCCGCTCACCGCCCCACAGCGCCTCGATGCGACGCACGGCGTCCACCGTCAGCACCAGCTGCTGGTGCGCCAGCAGGTCCGCGACGTTCAGCGTGTCCGCCGGCAGCACGTCGACCCCGGGGACGTTGCGCCCGGAGACGAACGCCGCTCGGTCCGCGTTCGCCGTCACGATCAGCGCTGACTTCTCGATCTCCAGCGCCTTCAGCAGCGCCACGATCGCCTTCGTCGACGGGTTCGAGAGACCGAGGTCGCTCACCACGCGTAGGCGGTTGTCTCGCGCGCGCGCCGCGAGCACGGAGCGAATCGCCAGACGGCGCATGCGCTTCGGCAGCTTCTGGGTGTAGTCGCGCGGCGACGGGCCGAAGACCACGCCACCACCGCGCTGCAACGGCGAGCGAATCGCGCCCTGGCGCGCCGCGCCCAGCCCCTTCTGTCGTCGGATCTTTCGCGTCGAGCCGCGCACCTCGCCGCGCGTCTTCGTGCTGGCAGTGCCGGCACGACGCGCCGCAAGCTGCGCGAGGAGCGTCTGGTGCACCACCGCGTCGTTCGGCTCGATGCCGAAGACGGCGTCGTCGACCTCGATCGGGTCGACCGCGCGCCCGGAGGCGTCACGTACGTCCAGTTTCACTGAGACGCCTCCTCGTTCTCCGCGGCGCTTTCCGCACTCTCGGCGCTCTCGTCGCCCTCCGCTTCGGTCGCAGGCTGGTCGGTCCCGTCCTCCGGTGTGTCCGGCGTGTCGGGGGTGTCCGGTGAGTCGGGCGAGTCGGGCGAGTCCGGCGAGTCCGGCGAATCGGGGGAGTCCGGGGACTCTTCTTCGACTTCCGGCTCGACTTCGGCCTCGGTGTCCGCCAGGGCCAGACCCGTCGACGGCAACACCGGCGGGTTGAACCCCTCGAGCGCGGGCTTGCGGCCGCGGGTCACCGTTACCAGGCTGCTCTTCGGGCCCGGAACCGAGCCCTCGACGAAGAGCAGTCCGCGCTCGGTGTCCGCGAGGACCACGAGCAGATTGAGCACCGTCTTCTGCTCGGCGCCCATGCGGCCGGCCATCTTCTGGCCGCGCCAGGTCTTGCCCGGCGTGGTGCCCGCGCCGACGGAACCCGGCGCGCGGTGTCGGTCGGACTGACCGTGCGTCTTCGGGCCGCCGCGGAAGTTCCAGCGCTTGACGCCGCCCTGGAAGCCGCGCCCCTTCGAGGTGGCCGTCACGTTCACGTACTGCCCGGCCTCGAACTCGGCGACCGTCACCTCCTGGCCCGTGACGTAGCCCGAGATGTCCTCGACCTTGAACTCCTTGAGCAGGGACAGCGGAGCGTCGACGTTCGCCCGGCGCAGATGTCCGCGCTCAGGGCGATTCAGTCGCTTGCGGTTGCCGCTGAAGCCCAGCTGCACCGCCTCGTAGCCGTCGCGCTCCTTCGTGCGGACCTGGGTCACCCGGTTCGGGCCGAGCTCGATCACGGTGACGCCGTGCACGCGACCATTGCCGTCGTACAGCCTCATCATTCCGAGCTTGCGGCCGATCATGCCGTCCAGCATTGTTCGTTCACCCTGAGCCTGTCCGAAGGCCTGTCCGGCTCTACAGCTTGATTTCGATGTCGACGCCGGACGGCAGTTGCAGCCGCATCAGCGTGTCCACCGTTCGGGACGTCGGCTCGAAGATGTCGATGAGCCGCTTGTGCGTCCGCGTCTCGAAGTGCTCCTGCGAATCCTTGTGCTTGAACGGTGAACGGATCACCGTGTAGCGGCGGACGCGCGTCGGCAGCGGCACCGGGCCGGCCACGACGGCGCCGGTCCGCTCCGCGGACTCCACGATCTGCCGCGCCGACCGATCGAGTACTCGATGATCGAACGCCTTGAGCCGGATCCGGATGCGCTGCCTCGGCACGACTATCCCCTTGCGTTCCCTTGCGCTCAGCGCTTCCGGTGCTACTCGACGATCTCGGTGACGACGCCTGCGCCGACGGTGCGGCCGCCCTCGCGGATCGCGAAGCGCAGGCCCTCCTCGACGGCGACCGGGGTGATCAACTCGATGTTGATCGTCACGTTGTCGCCCGGCATCACCATCTCCGTGCCCTCGTTCAGCGTCACCACGCCGGTCACGTCCGTCGTGCGCACGTAGAACTGCGGCCGGTAGCCGTTGAAGAACGGCGTGTGCCGTCCACCCTCATCCCGCGAGAGGATGTAGACCTCGCCCTTGAGTCGGCGGTGCGGCGTGATCGAACCCGGCGCCGCGAGCACCTGACCCCGCTCGATGTCCGTACGCTCGATACCGCGCAGCAGACAGCCGACGTTGTCGCCCGCCTCGCCCTGGTCCAAGAGCTTCTTGAACATCTCGACGCCCGTCACGGTCGTCTTGCGCGTCTCGCGGATGCCGACGATCTCAACCTCGTCGCCCACCTTCACGATCCCGCGCTCGATCCGGCCCGTGACCACGGTGCCGCGGCCCTTGATGCCGAAGACGTCCTCCACCGGCATCAGGAACGGCAGGTCACGCGGGCGCTCCGGCTGCGGGATCCACTCGTCCACCGCCTTCATCAGCTCCCAGATGCACTGGTACTCCGGCGCCTCCGGGTCGGTCGAGGTGGACTCGAGCGCCTTGAGCGCCGAGCCGCGGATGATCGGCGTGTCGTCGCCCGGGAACTCGTTCGCCGAGAGCAGCTCGCGCAGTTCAAGCTCGACGAGCTCGAGCAGCTCCTCGTCCTCCATCATGTCGACCTTGTTCAGGAAGACCACGACGGCCGGCACCTCGACCTGGCGCGCGAGCAGCAGGTGCTCGCGCGTCTGCGGCATCGGGCCGTCCGGCGCTGCGACCACGAGGATCGCGCCGTCCATCTGCGCGGCGCCGGTGATCATGTTCTTGATGTAGTCGGCGTGACCGGGACAGTCGACGTGCGCGTAATGGCGCTTGTCGGTCTCGTACTCGACGTGCGAGATCGCGATCGTGATGCCGCGGGCGCGCTCCTCCGGTGCGTTGTCGATCGAGTCGAACGCGCGGAACTCCGCCTCGCCTCGCATCGACAGCACCTTCGTGATCGCCGCCGTCAGGGACGTCTTGCCGTGGTCCACGTGGCCAATCGTGCCCACGTTCGCGTGCGGCTTCGTCCGCTCAAACTTCCCCTTCGCCATCCCTACGCTCCTGTAACCCCGGCTGCGCGCGTGCCGACGTTGCGGCGGCCGATCTCCTCGGCAACGCTCGCCGGCACCTGCTCGTAGTGGTCAAACTCCATCGAGGACGTCGCACGGCCCTGTGTCATCGACCGCAGGTCCGTCGAATACCCGAACGTCTCCGACAGCGGAACGAGGGCGGTGATCACGCGGGTGTTGGTCCGCTGATCCGACCCGGTCACGCTGCCGCGCCGGCTACTGATATCGCCAAGCACGTCGCCGAAATAGTCCTCCGGCGTCACGACCTCGAGCTTCATGATGGGCTCGAGGAGTACCGGGCCGCCGTGCTCCATCGCAGCGCGCATCCCCATCGACCCTGCGGTCTGGAACGCCATCTCCGAGGAGTCCACCGCGTGGAACGAGCCGTCGACGACGGCAACGGCCACGTCGACGACGGGGTACCCGGCCTTCGGACCGGAGTTCAGCGCCATCTCGACGCCGCGCCGAACAGCCGGGATGTACTCTCGCGGAATCGAACCGCCCACGGTGCGGTCTTCGAAGACGAAGCCTTCACCCGGCTTGCGTGGCTCGATTTCGAGGACGCAGTGACCGTACTGGCCGCGGCCACCGGTCTGCCGGACGAACCGGCCTTCCTGCCTCGCCGGACGCGTAACCGTCTCGCGGTAGGCGACCTGCGGACGGCCGACGTTCGCCTCGACGCGGAACTCGCGCTTCATCCGGTCGACGAGGACCTCGAGGTGCAACTCGCCCATTCCCTGGATGACCGTCTGGCCGGTCTCCTCGTCGAACCGCACGCGGAACGTGGGGTCCTCTTCGGAGAGACGCTGCAGAGCGTCGCCCATCCGGTTCTGGTCGTCTCGAGTCTTCGGCTCGATCGCAACCGAGATCACCGGCTCCGGGAACGTGATCGTCTCGAGCAGCACCGGCGCGTCCGGGGCGCAGAGCGTGTCACCGGTGAAGGTGTCCTTGAGGCCGATCGCCGCAGCGATGCTGCCCGCGTAGACCTCGGTGATGTCCTCGCGGGACGCGGCGTGCATGCGCATGATGCGGCCGAATCGCTCTCGCGACCGGCGCGTTGTGTTCATCACCTGGTCGCCACTGCGCACCACGCCCGAGTAGACGCGGAAGAAGACGAGGCGGCCGACGAAGGGGTCGGACACCACCTTGAACGCGAGCGCGGTCAGCGGCTCGTCGTCCGAGGAGTGGCGCTCGACCACTGCCTCTTCGTCGTCGAGCGGGTGCGCCTGCACGGGCGGCACGTCGACGGGCGACGGCAGGAACGAGACTACCGCGTCGAGCAGCGCCTGCACGCCCTTGTCGCGCAGCGCCGTGCCCGCGAGGACCGGTGCGATGGTGGTCGCGAGCGTCGCGCGGCGAATTGCCTTGACGAGTTCGATCTCTTCGATTTCGTGGCCCTCGAGGAACGAGACCATGATCTGGTCGTCGTTCTCGGCCACGCGCTCGATCATGGCCTCGCGTGCGGCGGCGGCGGCGTCTGCGAACTCTGCCGGGATCGGCGAGCGCTTCACCTCGAGACCGCGTTCGCCCTCGAACGTGACCGCCTCCATCTTGATCAGGTCGATCACGCCGCGGAAGTTGTCCTCGGCGCCCATCGGCAGCTGCACCGGAACCGGCGTCATGCCGAGGCGGTCCTGGATCATCTGGACGCAGCGCGCGAAATCCGCGCCGACACGGTCCATCTTGTTGACGAAACAGATCCGCGGCACGTGGTACTTGTCGGCCTGGCGCCACACCGTCTCGGACTGCGGCTCGACGCCAGCGACACCGTCGAAGACGACAACGCCACCATCGAGGACGCGCAACGAGCGCTCCACCTCGACCGTGAAGTCCACGTGGCCGGGGGTGTCGATCAGGTTGATCATGTGGCCGGCCCACTCACAGGTCGTGGCGGCGGACGTGATCGTGATGCCGCGCTCGCGTTCCTGTTCCATCCAGTCCATCACGGCGGTGCCCTCGTGGGTCTCGCCGATCTTGTGGGTCCGTCCCGTGTAGAACAGGATGCGCTCGGACACGGTCGTCTTACCCGCATCGATGTGGGCAATGATTCCGATGTTCCGGACGCGCTCGATCGGGATCGGGCGTGGCATCGTACTTCCTTATCCCGCGCCCCCTCGGAGGCGCGGTGACTCACTTCGGTCTTCCGGGCGGCAGGCGAGCGCGGAGTCCGCGCTGTCCGGCTACCAGCGGTAGTGCACGAACGCCCGGTTGGCCTCGGCCATCCGGTGCGTCTCCTCCTTGCGACGAATCGCGTTGCCCGTGTTGTTCGACGCGTCGAGCAACTCGGCCGCGAGCTTCTCTTCCATCGAGCGCCCGTTGCGGCTGCGCGCGGCGTAGATCAACCAGCGGATCGCGAGCGACTGACGCCGGTCCGAACGGATGTCGATCGGCACCTGGTACGTCGCGCCGCCAACACGTCGCGGCTTCACCTCGATCACCGGCGTAACGTTACGGAGCGCCTGCTCGAACACGTCGATGCCTCGACGGCCGGACTGCTGCTCCACGCGGTCGAGCGCGTTGTAGACGATCCGCTCGGCGATGCTCTTCTTGCCATCGCGCATGAGCTTGTTCGTGAACTTGGTGACGATCCGGGACTGGTACTTCGGGTCCGGAAGCACCGGTCGCCGGGGGGCCTGTGCTCGTCTCATGACTTGCGCGTCCCGTACTTGCTGCGTCCCCGCTTGCGGTTGTTCACGCCCTGCGCGTCAAGCGCGCCGCGGACGATGTGGTAACGCACGCCCGGGAGGTCCTTCACACGGCCTCCCCGGATCAGCACCACCGAGTGCTCCTGCAGCGTGTGGCCCTCGCCCGGGATGTAGGCGGTGACCTCGATCCCGTTCGAAAGCCGAACGCGGGCCACCTTGCGCAGAGCCGAGTTCGGCTTCTTCGGGGTGACGGTGCGCACCTGGGTGCAGACACCGCGCTTCTGCGGCGAACCCTTCGGGCTGCGCGTCATCCGGTTCCGAAGCGTGTTCAGCCGGAATCGCAGTGCGGGCGACTTGGTCTTCTTGCGTACCGGTTTCCGGCCCATCCGGACCAGCTGGTTGATCGTCGGCACGACGCCTCCCGGCCATCTGATTCGCGGTCACCCCACGCCTCGGCGTCGAGTCCCGCCGTACCACTTGTGCCCCAGGAACCTACAGGTATGGAGGCAACACGAACGGCCTAGCGGCTCTGCGGTGAGCCTGTCCGCGGCTGCGCGCGATCGCCTCGCGCATGGCGCCGCCGGTCCTCACCGCTCTTCGGCCAGCCGGCCGTCATCGAAACAAGTCCACGCCTCTGTGGCGCGACGTTTGATGCTACGTACGCTCTTCGGCAGTGTCAAACACCCCTTGCGTCGCGCCATGGGCGAGTCCGCAAGTGCTTGTCCGGGGTTGATGATCTGCCCTCGAACGAACTGGAATCAAGGATAACGCGGAAGGTAAGAACGCGCACATCCCAAGGCGCGCAGAGCGTCACCGACGCATGATCACGCGCTTGAACGACTCCCGCAGCCGTGGACGCGACTCGTCCTCGCCTGCTGCGCGCTGACGCTCCCGCCACAGGCGCAGCATCTCGTCCTCGGTGCGGCCGCCCATCTGCGAGGTGTGCGCCAGGACCGCCCGCACCTTCGTGCGCAGCACCGGCTCGATGTCCACGTGGAAGTCCGGCTGATCGGACCCCGCGAGCAGGAGGGCGATCGGCCGGTGCGGCTCGAGACCCTCCTCCTTGTCGAGCGGGTAGTAGAGGTGGTCGTCGGCCGCCGGGTACACGGCGTCGTAGGCCGCCCGCCCCACCCTGCGATGGTCGCGATGGTTGAAGGACGCGCGGAAGCCGTCCCAGGTGATCAGCAGTTCCGGCCGCCGCCTGCGAATCTGCGTGACGATGAGCCCTCGCAGTTCGTCGTCGTTGATCAGTGCGCCGTCGGGGTAGCCGAAGAACACGGGCTCGCGCGCGCGGAGCACCTTCGCCGCGTTGCGCTGCTCCTCCTCGCGCTCCCCCGCAAGCTGCTGCGAGGTGACGCGCGAATCCTTCGTCCCCTTGTTGCCACTCGTCGCCACCACGATGTCGACTTCCCACCCCGCCCTGGTCAGCACGGCGACGGTGCCTCCGGTTGAGAACTCGCAGTCGTCGGGGTGCGCCATCACCACCATCGCGCGCTTCGGCGTCAACGCCTCGAAGAACTCGCGCGCGTCGGCGATGGCCTGGAGGTCAGCGGCGGGGGTCTGCGTCGTCATGCGGACGATGGTAGCGCGAGGGGGTGCACCATCACCCCTCAAGGGCAGCGTGCGGCGCCTTCTGTCCCCTCCCCCGCAAGCGGGGGAGGTTAGGGAGGGGGACCGCTCGGAGCGCCTCCGAGATTGCCCGGGCGACCCACTCCGGCTGAAGCAGGACATCCCGATCCGAGAACCGAATCAGGCTGAAGCCCTGTGACTTCAACCACGCATCCCTCGTTTCGTCGTAGCGCCTCTGCTCGGCGTGATGCCCGCCGTCCACTTCAACGATGAGGAGCCGCTCCAGGCAGACGAAGTCGACGATGTAGCGCCCGATCGGACGTTGCCTCCTGAACTTCACGCCATCGACCTGCCGACGGCGTAATTCCTGCCAGAGGCGGCGTTCGGCGTCTGTGGCGTTTCGCCGGAGGTCACGGGCGCGGTCGACTGGCGATTCCAGCGGTTCCCCCTCCCTAACCTCCCCCGCTTGCGGGGGAGGGGTCAGAGTCCTGGCTTCGCACGTAGATGCCGGCGCGAATCAGGACGATCAGGGGGCGGACTCTAGGCGTGCTGTGTGTTGGTCGACGAGCCCCAACTGGCACTCCGTCGAGGCTCAGTCCCCGGCCACCACCTGCGCTGTGCGGCCCGCGACCTCGCGGTCGTAGACGGCGAGGAGGGTGGCGGCGACTTCTGACCAGGCGTAGGGGCGCATCGACTCGCGGGCGGCGGCGCCGAGGGAGCGGCGCAGCGGCTCGTTGCCGAGCAGCAGGTCGATCTTCTCCGCGAAGGGCTCCGGGCAGCGCCAGGGGATGAGGTAACCCGTGCGGCCGTCCGCGATCGTGGTCGTCAGGCCGCCGACCCTCGAGGCGACGACCGGGACGCCCGACGCCATCGCTTCCAGCGCCACGAGGCCGAATGACTCGTAGAACGAGGGCACGACCACGACGTCCGCCGCGTTGTAGTAGTCGGCGAGCCGCTCGTGCGGCACGGAGCCGAGGAAGCGCACACGCTCCTCGACGCCCACCTCGCGAGCGACGGCCTCGAGGCGGGCGAACTCCGAGGCGGCGCGCTCGTCGCCGCCGATGATGAGCAGGGTCACGCGCTCGCGGACGGTCATCTCGCCAAGGGCGCGCACGAGGATGTCGAAGCCCTTCAGCGGCTCGATGCGGCCGACGGCGAGCAGAACGCGCTCGTCCTCGGACACGCCGATCGCGGCGCGCGCCGCCGCGCGGTCGCGTGGCGCGAACTGCTCGAGGTCGACCCCCAGCGGCACGACCGCCACGCGCTCCGCCGGCACGCGGTAGACCTGGCGCAGCAGCTGCCGCTCGTGCTGGGTTGCCGCGACGATGCGGTCGACCGAGTGCACCAGGCGGCGCTCAGCCTCGATGCGCTCGCGAGGCTCCTGCTCGGAGGCCCGGGCGCGCAGCTTCACCTCGGCCAGCGTGTGGAACATCGCGAGGTGTGGCGCACCCCAGCGCACCGCCAGCGGCTCGCCTGCAGCCACCGACAGCCAGTAGTGCGAGTGCAGCAGGTCGTAGCGCAGTCCCTCGCGCGCGCGGTACGCCTCGACGCCCGCGGCGAAGTCGTCGATGAAGGGGATCAGCGCCTCGGTCTCGAGCGGGAGGGGTGCACCCGCCGCGACGTGGATCAGGCGAGCGCGAGGCGCGAACTCGACGACCTCGTCGGCGTCCGGATCGTCGCGACGCGTAAATACGTCGACCTCGACGCCAAGCGCGCCGAGCTCCTCCGCGATCTGGCGCACATAGAAGTTCATCCCGCCGGACTTGCTCCCACCGAGGGGAGCAAGCGGCGAGGTGTGGAACGAGAGGAGCGCGACGCGGTCGAGGGTCACGGCATGACCTTGCTCGCAGCTAGCGGTCGCTGCGGATCAAGTTGAGGAACTCCTGCCTCGTGTTGGCCTCCTCGCGGAAGTGTCCCCGCATCGCGGAGGTCACCATGCGCGCACCGGGCTTGCGGATGCCGCGCGCCGTCATGCAGAGGTGCTCCGCCTCGATCACCACGCCGACGCCCCGCGCGCCGAGCACGTTCTCGATGCAGTCCGCGATCTGCGTCGTCAGGCGCTCCTGCACCTGCGGCCGGCGCGCGAGGATCTCGACGGCGCGCGCCAGCTTCGAGAGACCGACGATGCGGCCGTTCGGCAGGTAGCCCACGTGCGCCGAGCCGTGGAACGGCATGAAGTGGTGCTCGCACATCGAGTAGAAGGGGATGTCGCGGAGGATAACGATCTCGTCGTAGCCCTCCTCGAAGCCCACGGCGAGCACCTCGGCGGGGTCGCGGTTCAGGCCCTCGAACATCTCGGCGTACATCGAGGCGATGCGGCGCGGCGTGTCGCGTAGTCCCTCGCGGTCCGGGTCCTCGCCGAGGAGCGCGAGCATCTCGCGGATGTTGACTTCGAGGTCGGCCTGGTTCGCGTGCTGGACGGCATCGTTCATCGTCTGCGACGAGAGGGGTCGCGTCATCGACCTCGTGATCTCGCTGGACGTCACATGCGCCTCGATTCGGTCGGGTGCTGACGTGGACGGACGGTCAGAGGCAGCCGCGTCGCTTCGACGGCGGCCACCGCACCGAGCGGCGCCAGTGGGAAAAGTACTGCGCACATCGTAGCAGGGTCACCGGACGACGAAGCCAGCAAGCCTCAACGGGTTCATCCATAATGAGTCGCATGGAATGGACTCCACTGCGCTCCTCGCTGGCTCGGTTTGGTGCTCTCGGTGTACTCGGAGTCGTCGCGATCGTGGCCGTGCTCGCGGTCGACGGAGGCGGCGGCGCCTCGGACGCGCCGGCCTCGGTCGAGGTCCCGGCTCCACGCTACCTCGCGCTGGGCGACTCGGTCGCGGTGGGCATCGGGGCGACCGACCCACGCCTCAGCGGCTACGTCGCGCTCTTCCGCGACGCGCTCGCGCGGCGAACCGCCGGCGACCTCGCGAGTGCGGCCCCGCGCGTCGAGGCGACGAACCTCGCGGTCGGCGGCGAGACCACGGCGAGCCTCATCACCGACGGCCAACTCGACGACGCCCTCCGGCTGCTCGAGCGCAGCGACGATGCTGCGCGCCACATCATCACGCTGACCATCGGCGGCAACGACGCGACGCGACTGCTCCCCATCTGCGGGGCGAACCCGGAGGCGCAGCCCACCGAGGCGTGCCAGGCCGCCGCTGACGCCGTGCTCGGGACACTCGGCGAGAACCTCGTCACGATCCTCACGAACCTGCGCGAGGCCGCAGGACCGGACGCGCTCATCATCGTGAGCACGTACTACAACTCGCTGCAGAACCCGTCGTGCCTCGTCCACCAGCTTGCGTCGCTCGCCGCGCCGATCATCGGCCGCCTGAACGCGACGATCGTGGACGCAGCATCCGCGGTGCATGGCGTGCGCGTGGCCGACGTGGCATCGGCCGGCATCGGCCCGAGCGACCTCCGAGCGGACTGCCTCCACCCGAACGACAGCGGCTACGCGCGCATCGCGGCAGCGTTCCTCGCAGCGCTGGAGCCCGCCTCGACCGTGCGGTGAGCGGAGGTGTGGCGCCTACCCCCAGCCGAGCGCGGCCTCCACGGACGCGGAGTCGGCACCGGCGCGGTGCGTCGTGGCCTCGATCGTGAGGGCGGTGTCCGGGTCCTTCAGGCCGTGGCCCGTGAGGATGCAGACCGCGGTCTTGCCGCTGAGGTCCGCGCCGTCCTGCTTCCGCTTGATCAGCCCGGCGACCGACGCGGCCGATGCGGGCTCGCAGAAGACACCCTCGTCGGCGGCGAGGCGGCGGTAGGCCGCGAGGATCTCGTCGTCGGTGACTGCCTCGATGACTCCGCCTGAGTCGTCGCGAGCGCCGATGGCGCCCTTCCACGAGGCGGGGTTGCCGATGCGGATGGCGGTCGCGACCGTCTCCGGGCGCGCGACCGGCGCCCCGAGGACGAGCGGCGCTGCGCCAGCCGCCTGGAAGCCCCACATCACGGGACGGTGCGACGAGCGCTCGAGGCGGTAGTACTCCTCGAAGCCGCGCCAGTACGCGGTGATGTTGCCGGCGTTGCCCACCGGAATGCAGAGGACCTCGGGCGCGTCCCCAAGGTCGTCGATGATCTCGAACGCGGCGGTCTTCTGACCCTCGATACGGTGCGGGTTCACCGAGTTCACGAGGGCGATCGAGTGCCGCTCGGACAACTCGCGCGCGATGTTGAGGCAGTCGTCGAACGAGCCATCGACCGTGACGACCTCGGCGCCGTGCGCAATCGCCTGCGCCAGCTTGCCGAGCGCGATGCGGCCATCCGGCACCAGCACGATCGCGCGGAGGCCGTGGGCCACGGCATAAGCCGCAGCGGAGGCCGACGTGTTCCCGGTCGAGGCGCAGAGCACCGCCTTCGCCCCGTCCTCCGCGGCCTTCGCGACCGCGAGCACCATGCCGCGGTCCTTGAACGAACCGGTCGGGTTTAGCATCTCGAGCTTGAAGTAGAGCCCCTCGAGGCCCAGCTCGTCGCCGAGCACCTTCGAGCGCACGAGCGGCGTGCCCCCCTCGCCGAGCGTGACGCGCGGCGTCGCGTCGGTGACTGGCAGCAGCGAGGCGTAGCGCTCGAGGATGAAGCGACCCGAACCGATGTCGGCGGCGTTCGTCGTGGTCACAGCGGTTGCTCCTGGCTGGCTTCGTCGCTCCGCTCTTCGAGACGCAGCAGCAGGTCGCGCGCGATCTTGTTCGACCGCTCGATCTCCTCGACGAGGCGCCGATCCGCCACCGCGTCTGCCTGCGTCATCATGCGCAGATACTCGACGATCGCGGCCTTCTGCGCCTCCATCGCCTCGCGTGCCTCGCGGATGCGCTCGTGCGCCGCGGTCCCCAACTGGCGCAACAGCGCTCGATCTTCGGCTGCGGCAGCGAGCTCTCGACGGACGGCGGCGACATCTTCCTCGACGGTGCTGAGTCGCTCCTCGAGGCGCACGCGCAGCGCCCGCTGCTGATCGACGAGCTCGAGCAACTCCGTCTCACGGCTGCGCTCCGAGGCGAGCGCGGAGACCTCGTCGCCGGTACGTCGCTGTCCCAGCTGCGTCTCGCGGGTGCGCGTGTCGAGATCGCGCAGGTTCGAGGCGAGATCCGGCACCAAGGAGGCGACGCGGGAGATCTCGCCCGATAGCTGCTGCAAGGCCTGCCGGTCGGCGGCGGTACGCTGCTCCAGCATCGTCAACCGTTCGAGCAGCACGTGCTCCTCGATGCCGGTGTCGGCGATCCCGAGGAGCAGGCGGCGGCGCTGCACGTCATCCGCCGCGAGCCGGTCCTCGAACGTCCCCACGCGCTCCAGGAGTTCCGAGAGGACCCCACTGACCGCGTTCTGCTCGCCACGCTCGCGTTCGGCCTCGCGCTTGATCAGCCCGAACAGGTCGCGCCGCAGCGCAACTTCCTGCTCGACGCGCTCCTGCAGCGCGCCAACCTCGGCGAGGACTGCGCGGACAGCGTCCTGGCCCGACTCGTGGCGTTGGGTACGGCCGTCGACTGTCTGGAGGGTGTCGCGGAGGCGATCGAGTTCCTCGCGCTGGTGGACGTTCTCGACGCGCGTACGGTCGATGTCAGCCTCGAGCGTTTTGATCCGGTCGAGCGCCCCTCGCAGCAGTTGCTCGAGCGTCGGCGCCTGCGTCATCGCATGGCCCTCACGGCAGCGCCCTCACAGCACAGCCCTCACGGCCCGACCATCGGCAGCACGTTGCCCACCTCGACGACCACGTCGAGCGCCTCGATGGTTGCGAGGGCTGCGGACATCTGCCCACCCCGCGCCGGGTGCGTGGTGATCACCAACTCGGCGGTGCGCTCGTCCTCGTCCGTCTCGAACTGGATGACGCTGGCGATCGAGATGTTGTTGTCCCCGAGCGCCCCCGCGAGCCGCGCGAGGACACCCGCCTGATCCGCGACGGTGATGCGGAGGTAGTAGCGCGCCTCGACCTGCTCGGACGCGCGCACGACGACCGAGCGGAAGGGGATGGTCTCGACAGCGCGGCGCCCGGCGACGATGTCACGCGCGGCGTCGAGGACGTCCGCGAGCACGGCGCTCGCGGTTGGCATCGGACCTGCCCCCGGCCCCTCGAAGAGCACGCGACCAATGAGGTCGCCCTCGATCTGCACGGCGTTGAGCACGCCGTCGACCTTCGCGAGCGGCGCATCGAGGTGGACGAACGTCGGGCCGACCGAGGCAATAAGCTCGCCGTCGACGACACGCCCCGTGGCGAGCAACTTGATCGTGTAACCCAGCTCGCCGGCGTAGCGGAAGTCGCGTGCGGTCAGCATTGTGATGCCGCGCCGCGTCACGTCGTCGGGCGTCACATCGACGTGGAACGCAAGCCCGCAGAGGATCGCGAGCTTGTACGAGGCGTCGATGCCCTCGACGTCGGCCGTCGGGTCGGGCTCGGCGTAACCGAGGCGCTGCGCCTCTGCGAGCACGTCGGCGTAGTCGACGCCGTCGCGCGCCATCGCGGTGAGCATGTAGTTCGTAGTGCCGTTGATGATCGCGGTCACAGAGGTGATCTGGTTCGCCAGCAGGTCGCGCGAGAGCGGGCTAATGATCGGGATCCCGCCGCCGACGGACGCCTCGTAGAGCAGGCGCACGTTGTGCTTGGCGGCCACGGCGAGCAGGGCAGCCCCGTGCTTCGCCATCACCTCCTTGTTCGCGGTGACGACGTGGCGCCCCGAGGCAAGCGCGCGCTCGATGTACTCGCGCGCCGGCGTCTCGCCGCCCATCAGCTCGACGACGATGTGCGTACCTTCGTCTGCGAGCACGTCCTCGATGCTGCCGGTGATCGCCCCGGCCGGGAGCCCCTCGCGCGGCCGCGAGGTGTCGCGCACGAGGACACGACGCAGCGCGAGCGGTCGCCCGACCCGTGCCGCGTAACGCTCGGCCCCCGCGTTGAGCGCGGCTACGACACCGCCCCCGCCGACGTTGCCCGCGCCGAGCAGTGACACACCGATCGGCGCGTCGTCGCTCATCAGGCCGCACCCATCTGGCGCAGCAGGTCGAGGATGCTCTCGGTCAGCCGCTCCTCGATCCAGCCCGACTCGCCGTCATCGAGGTCGCGCTCTGCCTCGATGTTCGGGCGCTCGGCGGTGATCCACTCTTCGATACGGTTGCCCGCGGCGATGTCGCGCTGCGCCTCGTCCAGCGCTCGGGCGTCTTCGCGCGCGACCACGAAGTACACGTCCCAGAACATGTCGACGGCGATCGGTTCTGACACGCTCTCCGACGCGACGCCTTCGAGCGCAGCGAGCACGTCATCATCGAGGTCGTCCACCACCACCCAGCCGAGATTCACGGGCGCCTGCTGCGCCTGCGTCCCGAGCTCGGCCGCCACCACGTCCGGGTTGTCGCCCGCCTCCAGGCGTTCACCGGCCTCGCGCGCCCGGGCTTCTGTCGTGGTGCGGATACGCCGGAGGTCGGCCTGGGCCGCGGTCGCGCCCTCCTCCGGTGCAAAGTGCTCGCGGAGGCGGTCCATCAGCACCTGCGCCTCGACGAGGCGATAAAACCCGTCCTGCCCCAACCCGGAGTCGTTGATCGCTCGCTGAAGCGCGGACGCGTACCCGGCCTCGTCGGCGCCCTCCGCGAACCCGAGCGTGTTCCGGATGTCGGCGTCGATGTCGGCCTCGGTCACGTCGCCGACGAGCGCCGGAGCGCGCTGG
The DNA here is from genome assembly GCA_964479165.1 of uncultured Dehalococcoidaceae bacterium. Lineage (GTDB taxonomy): Bacteria > Chloroflexota > Dehalococcoidia > UBA2979 > UBA2979 > CAYZJO01. The sequence goes on along the minus strand of CAYZJO010000001.1, from coordinate 456,648 downwards.
CGCAGCGTCTCCTCGCGTTCGAGCAGGTCGAGGGTGAAGTTGGCGATACCCGGAACAGCGGTGGTGTTGACCCCACCCTCGTTGAACATGAAGTACTCGGCGCGGCTGAGGACGGCTGCCGCGTTGTAGTCACGCCCGCCGATCGTCGCCACGTGAGCACGCGGGGGGAGGTACTGCGTGACGAAGAGCCCCACGAGGATGACCACGGCCGCGATCGCAAGGCCCGCGGCGACGACGGCAACGACGATCCGGTTGCGGCGCGCCTCGGCCAATTCCTCCTGGCGTCGCCGTGACCTCGCGGTCTGCTGCCTGCTCGCCACTCCCGACATCCCTCCGCTTCCGGAGCCTGCCCGAGCCTGTTCGAAGAGCCCGCCTGAGCCTATCGAAAGGCTGACCGGACGGCCGTGGGGAGCGGCGGTCGTTCCGGTGGCGTTCGAGGCGCGCTAGCGTCGCCCGGCGAGCACGCCGGTCTGGCGCATGTGCTCGGCGGTGTACGGCAGCAACGCGATGTGCCGCGCCCGCTTGAGCGCCTCGGCCACCACCCGCTGGTGCTTCGCGCACGTCGACGTCTTGCGACGCGGCTCGACCTTGCCGCGGTCGCCGATGTAGCGACGCAGCAGGTCGAGGTCCTTGTAGTCGACGGTGTCGATCTTGTCGATGCAGAACTCGCAGCCACGGCGACGTGCCCGGCGGCGGTCGTCGCGATCGCCGCGGTCCGGCCGGTCGCCGCGAGGGCCGCGGTCGAAGCCGCCGCGCTCGCCGCGGTCGCGCTGCTCGAGGTCGGGCTGGTCAGTCGTCATGCTCTAGTCCTAGCACCGGCACGAGGCCGGCCCGCGTCTGCTGTTCGTCAGCCTGCCTAGAACGGCAGGTCGTCTGCGTCGATGTCACCCTCGGCGTCGGCGCCGACCGGCACACCGGCCCCGTAGCCACCACCGCCGGCGTCGTCCCGGCCACCGAGGAATCTCACGTCCTCGGCGATGAGTTCGGTGATGTAGCGCTTCTGGCCGTCCTGGCCTTCGTAGGAGCGAGTCTGGATCCGACCCTCAACGTAGACCAGGCGACCCTTGCTGAGGTACTGCCCGCAGGTCTCCGCGAGACGGCGCCACGTCACGACGCGGAACCACTCCGTCTCCTCGCGACGCTCGCCGCTTGCAGTCGTGTAGGTCCGACTGGCGGCGACGCTGAAGTTGGTGACGGCGTCGCCGTTCGCGGTGTATCGCATCTCGGGGTCAGCTCCGAGCCGACCGATCACCATGCACTTGTTGAGCATGCCGTGCCTCCAGGCGTGGGGAGACTCGTCCCGTCGAGACCGCTAGTCGCGCGCCTCTTCGGATGCTGCGGAGTCCTCGGACGCGGCGTCGGTGGACGGCGCCTCGGTCTCCGCGACCGGAGCCGGTTCGGCAGCCGGCTCCTCCGAAGCAGCAGCCTGCTCCGAGGCGGGCTGCTCAGCGACGGGCGCCTCAGCGGCAGCAGCCTCAGCTGCGCCTTCCGCCGCTCCGCCGTCCTGCGCGGGACCAGCCCCGGGCATCGGACGCGGCGCGGTGCGCGGCCGCTCACCGACGAACTCCGGCGGCGGCGACCCGTCATACGGCATGATGCCACGAATCAGCAGGTGCCGGATCACGTCCTCCGTGATCTGCATCGCCGAGTTCAGTGCCCCCGTCGCAGCCGAGGGCATGCGCAGTGTCGAGTAGACGTAGGTGCCCTCGAAGTCGTGCCCGATGGGATATGCGAGGCGGCGACGCCCCCAGTTGTGCACGCTGAGGATCTCACCCCCGGCGGAGGTGACCTGATCGCCGATCCAGTTGATCACCGTCTCGACCTCGGCGGCTGCCTTGCGAGGCGTGACGATGTAGATCAGCTCGTACTCGCGAACGACTTCTTGTCGGGGTGGAAGGACCACGTGACTCTCCCCACGGGTATGGCCGCACCCCATCCGGAGCGCGACCGGGAAGTTGGAGGCAACAGAACGCCCGGCATCAAGAGCCGGGCGACAGTGCCCTCATCCAGAGCGTTGAGTATAGGTAGCGCCTCGGGATGTGGGCAAATGCAGAATCGCCCGAGATTAGTCCGCCGTAGATGCGTCCCCGCGTCTCCGCAAGGCCCCGACGAACGACCCGAACATGAGCAGCGTCCAGAGTGCGCCCATCACCATCAAGTCGCGACCGAGGTCCGACCGAGTAGATCCCGCGACCGCCTTCACCGCGAGAATCAGGATGAATACGCCCGGGACCGCTATCAGCGCAGATCGGCTGAGGAAGTCAACGCCCTTCCGCGCGCCTACGTACGCCGCGGCCAAGCCAACGACGATGAGCGGAAGGAAGTTCATGCCCCGCCGATAGTCTCCACCATGGTCGGTCCTCTAGGAATCGCCGAACCCTACCAGAACGGGCCGGGGTTGCCCCCGGCCCGTCGCAGTTCATCGAAGCGCTGAGCGCTAGCCGCGAGGCAGCCCGAGACCGCGAGTCGCGATGATGTTGCGCTGGATCTCGCTGGTGCCGCCGGCGATCGTCGACGGGACCGTCATCACGTACGCCTGCGTGTGGCGCGCCTTCAGCGGCGCACGCGGGTCGTTCTCGTCCCAGATGTTCGAGTACAGACCGAAGATCTTCGTGCCCGTGCGCGCGACCCGCTGGCCGAGCTCCGACATGAACATCTTCGCCGTCGAGGCCTCGTAGTTCGGGATGATGCCCCGCGCCTGCATCGAGATGATGCGGAACGAGTACTGGAAGCCCACCTCAGTCTCGAGGTAGTCCTCCGCCAGTTCGTGGCGCAGCGGGTCCGACTCGCCGAGGCGCGACTTCGACTTGCCCTCGTCCGACTTCACGTATTCGATGAGGGCGTCGATGTTGCGGCGCGACATGACGGCGCCCGAGATGTTCGAGCGCTCGAAGTCGAGCAGCGAGGCGCCGACGTACCAGCCGCGGTTCTCCTCGCCGACGAGGTTCTTCGCCGGGACGCGGACATCCTCGAAGAACGTCTCGTTGAAGCCGTGCGTCCAGCCCATGTTGATGAGCGGGCGGACCGTGATGCCCGGGGTGTTGCGGTCCATGATCAGGAACGAGATGCCGCGGTGCTTCGGCGCCTCCGGGTCGGTCCGCACGAGGGCGAACAGCCAGTCGGCCGTGTGGGCGCCCGAGGTCCAGATCTTCTGGCCGTTGATGACGTACTCGTCACCGTCCTTGACGGCACGCGTCTGCAGCGACGCGAGGTCCGAGCCGGAGCCCGGCTCGGAGTAGCCCTGCGCCCAGGCCACCTCACCCGAGAGGATCTTGGGGAGGTGTTCCGCCTTCTGCTCCTCGTTGCCGTGGACGATCAGCGTGGGGCCGAACATCTGCACGCCCATGCCGCCGACACCCGGCGCGCCCGCCTGCGCCATCTCCTGGTTGAAGATGAACTGCTCCATCGGGCTCAGCCCGGCGCCGCCATACTCCTTCGGCCAGTGCGGGGCGACCCAGCCCTTCTCGGCGAGGGCGTTCGCCCAGTCAATCGCGGCCTGCTTGGCCTCGGCGTCATTCGACTTGCGGTCAGCCTGCCAGCCGCCGCGCTCGCCGTCCTCGCCGGACTTGCGGTAGCGCTCCGGCAGCCTGCTCTCGATAACGCTGCGAACCTCCTGCCGGAAGGCCGCCTGCTCTGGCGTGTCTGACCAGTCCATCTCTGCTCCTTGCTGCGTGTCGGCACCGCGAACCGTGCCGCGAGCCTCGATACGCCTGTGTGCCCCCTGGAGTCCGAGTCGCGCGGGACCGCAGTCTCACGCGGCGGATGGCGACACGTCGCGACGATTATTCGCGCCCCTCACGCGCACGTCAAGATTGGCGATGGCGAACCCCACCCGTGCGGCGGGTCACGCGGCTTCGGCGTTCACCTCCTGCACGAGGTCCATAAAGTGGCCGAGGGTATCGAGACGCTCGGGAAGCGTGTCCCCGGCCGGCGCCACGCGGAGCGAGGTGATGCCGGCGTCTCGATAGACGCGGATGCGCTGCTTCACCATCTCGTCCGTCCCGAGGAGGTTCGACTTGATGACGAAGTCGTCGGGGATGAGCGCTGCCGCCTCGTCACGTCGGCCGGCGAGCCAGAGCGCGAGGACCTCCTCCGCGAGCTCGCCGTAGCCCTGCCGGGTGTAGGCGTCGCGGTAGAAGTTGTGCTCGGGCGAGCCCATCGCGCCCATCTCGAAGGCGAAGCCCGGCTTCCGAGGTGCGATCAGCGCATCGAGGTCGTCGCCGAACTGCACGACGCCGCCAGCCTGGCGCTCGATGTCCTCGAACGAGCGGCCGGCTGCCTCCGCGCCAGCGCGCATCTCGTCGAGGAACACGGCCGCGTGCTCCGGCATGAACGACGACGCGAACCAGCCGTCCGCCAGTTCGCCGGTCATCCGCAGGCTGCGCGGCCCGAGTGTCGCGAGGTGGATCGGCACGGGGTGCGGCGGCGCGGAGAGTCGGAGCGCGCGGCCTTCGCCACCAGGCAGTGGCAGTTGGTAGACGCGGCCGTCGTAGGCCACCCGCTCCCCGGACATCGCGAGGCGCAGCACCTCGACTGTCTCGCGCAGACGCGAGTACGCCGGGTTGAACGGGACGCCGTGGAGTCCCTCGATCACCTGCGGTCCGCTGGTACCCAGGCCAAGGACGAAGCGCCCCTCGGTCATCGAGGCCAGCGACAGCGCCGTCATTGCGAGGACGGCGGGCGAGCGCGAGCCGACCTGTGCGATCGCGCAGCCGAGCGTGATCCGCCGCGTATGACCGGCGAGGCGCGCGATGGGCGTGAACGCGTCGAAGCCCCACGTCTCACCGCCCCAGGCGCTATCGACACCGAGTCGTTCGACCTCCTCCAGCCACGTGGCGGCCTCGGCCCAGTTCCCGCGCGAGAGTCCGAGACTGACCGCGACCTTCACGAGGCGCCCGATCCCGCGCCGGGATACCCCGGGGCAGACTTCACGCCGTCGATCTGGCCCCTGTGATCGAGGTCGTGCGTGCGCTGGAACAGGTACCAGGCGCGAGCGTGCAGCTCGCCGAACATCGAGTGACGCGCCGTCGGCTCGAGAGGAGGCGTGGGCGGCAGCTCGAGGATCGCCGCCGCCCACTCGATGCCGTCGTCACGAAGCTGCGCCCGCAGTTCGTCCATCGACGCGTCGGTCGTCCGTCGAGGAGGCTCGATCCCGGAGGTGTCGGCGGATTCACCGGCGACCAGCCTTCGTACCACGCGGCGAGTGCTGCGCGAGTTGTTGAGGATGTGCAGCGCGACCTCCTTGATGCTCCACTCCTCCGGCGCCGGGGACCACGTCGCTTCGGCGTCCCCCACTCCCTCAAGTACATCGAGGAGGTCGAGCCGCGCCTTCATCGCGCGAGGCCAGAGCTCCGCGAACGAGTAACGCTCTCCCTGTGACACGTAGTAGTTGTGCATGCGGTCGTACTCGGCCTGCTGCTCGGCGGTCGTCAAACCAACTCCCTTCATGCGCCCCTTGAGCGGAGCGTGGCTACCGGCCAGTCCAGACCGGCGCGCGCTTCTCGAGGAATGCGCGCATGCCCTCCCGTTGGTCCTCGGAGGACCAGACGGCGGCGGTCTCCTTCGCGGCGATCTTCTGCCCGTACTCGAGCGGGACCTCGGAGGTCGACCGGACGAGACTGCGTACCGTCCGCACCGCCAGCGGGCCGTTCGCGCAGATCGCCTCTCCCATCTCGACGGCGACCTCGAGCAACTCGTCGCCGGGCACCACGCGAGTGACGAGGCCCATCCGCAGCGCCGCGTCGGCGTCGACCGGCTCGCCGCTCATCATCATCCACATTGCATCGCTGCGACCGATAAGGCGCGGCAGGTAGAAGATGCCGGTCGGCGGCACGACCCCACGCTTGACCTCGGGCATCGCGAACGTCGCAGCGTCCGAGCAGATGCGAATGTCCATGCGCTGAGTCATCTCGAACGCCAGGCCGTAGCAGAGGCCGTTGACAGCCGCGATTGTCGGCTTCGTGATCTCGATGGCGGGTGGAAGCGGCCGGTTGTCCACGTCCTCCCCATCCTGGCGCGCGACGCGATCCCGGATGTCGACGCCGGCGGAGAACGCGCGACCGGTGCCCGTGTAGATCAACACCCACTGGTCATCGTCCTGAGCGAAGTCGTTCTCCGCCTCCCGCAACTCATAGTTCAACTCACGTCCCAGCGCGTTGAGCCTGTCCGGGCGGTTGAGCGTGATGATTCCCACGTGCCCGCGCTTCTCGTACTCAGCGAATGCCATCGGGCGCCTCCCTGTGCGTCACATCATCGATGCGTGCTCTTCTATAGTGACTTGCTGTAAACAAGTCCATACCGCGTTAGTATCGACTTCGGAGTCCAGCGGAGGGCGTCGTGGCGAGGAAGTACACCTACCAGCAGCGGTGCCCCATCGCGAGGTCGCTTGACATCGTCGGCGACCGCTGGACGCTACTCGTCATCCGAGACCTCGGCCGGGGTCACACGAAGTTCGGCGACCTGATGCGCGAGCTGCGCGGCATCGCCCCGAACGTGCTGTCGGACCGCCTCAAGCTCCTGGAGGAAGAGGGACTGGTCACCTCGACGCTCTACTCGAAGCACCCGCCGCGCGCCGAGTACCGCCTCACCGCGAAGGGCGAAAGCCTCCGCCCGATCCTCCGCGCCTTCGTCGAATGGGGTAACGAGCACGCCCCTCGCAAGCCTCGCGGCGGCGCGGCAGCGGACGAGGGGTTGGAGAACGTCTGGCCGCTGGCTGACTAGGTCCCGCGTCAGAGTTAGACCTCAGGACCTGCGATCCTCCAGACACTGGGCGCATCTAGTCGCACAGCGGAACGCTCGATATCGCTATCTCGAAGCTTGGAACGTCCTCCGACCGCGAGTAGTCGAGGTCGAAGCATCTTCGAGAGCCGTCGCTCTCAACCTCGAACAGATAGCGATCGACGAGTCCATAGCGGGAGACGACTTCCCAGTAGCTCCCGGATCCAAAGGGATCCACCTCCCGGTGAAACCTAGTGCACGTCTCGTTCGCGCAAAGCGCCCCGGTCACGGCCGACGGCAGGTCGTTCACGAAACGGTACTGAGCCGCGTCCCGGAAATCGCAACCTGTCGCCGTCCACAGGACACTCCAAGCCAGGAGCCAGCGAGCGGCCCGAGGTGGGACCCACATCGTGTCGGGCTCGTGGCGGTCGTGCGATGTCCTCTACCCCTGTGGCACCCCAGGCGCTGGGTGTGCTTCGCACAGCTCGAGCACTTCGTTGCGGACGCGCTTCGCCACCTCGAGGTCGTTCGGGGCCTCGAAGACCTGAACGAACAGCTCGCCGACACGGCGCATCTCGGCGGGGCCGAAGCCGCGCGAGGTTAGGGCCGGGGTGCCGACGCGCACGCCCGAGGTGATCGTGGGCGGCTGCTCGTCGAAGGGGATGGCGTTCTTGTTGATCACGATGCCGCAGCGCTCGAGGGCGTCCGCGGCCTCCTGGCCGGTCAGGCCCTTCGGACGCACGTCGACGAGTAGCAGATGCGTGTCGGTGCCGCCTCCGACGAGGCGCAGGCCCCCGTCGACGAGCGTCTCGGCGAGGACCTTCGCATTCTCGACGGTCTGCTGGGCGTAGGCCTTGAACTGAGGCGTGTCCGCCTCCTTGAACATCACGGCCTTGCCCGCGATGACGTGCATCAGCGGCCCGCCCTGCGTCCCCGGGAACACACCGCGGTCGACGCGGCGGCGGAAACGCTCATCGCTGAGGATCATGCCGCCTCGAGGCCCGCGCATCGTCTTGTGCGTCGACGAGGTGATGATGTGCGCGTGGCCCACCGGCGTCGGATGCGCGCCACCCGCCACGAGGCCGGCGATGTGCGCCATGTCCGCCATCAGGATCGCGCCCACCTCGTCGGCGATGGCGCGGGCACGGGCGAAGTCGAACTGCCTCGGGTAGGCGGTCGCGCCGACGACGATGATCTTCGGCTGGCGCTCCTTCGCGATCGCGAGCATCGAGTCGTAGTCGAGCAGCTCGGTCTCGCGGTCGACGCCGTAGGGCACGATCTCGTAGAGCTTGCCGCTCGCGTTGACGCTTGCGCCGTGCGTGAGGTGGCCGCCCGCCGGCAACTCCATACCCATGATCTTGTCGCCGGGGCTGAGCACGCCGGTGTAGACGGCCATGTTCGCCTGCGCGCCGGAGTGCGGCTGCACGTTGACATGGTCGACGCCGAACAGCGCCTTGCCTCGGTCGATGGCCAGCGACTCGATAACGTCGACGAACTCGTTGCCCTGGTAGTAGCGCGCCTTCGGATAGCCCTCGGCGTACTTGTTGGTGAGCACGCTGCCGACGGCCTCGATCACGGCGCGGCTGGCGTAGTTCTCCGACGCGATCATCTCGAGGACGGTGCGCTGCCGCTCCTCCTCGCTGCGGATCGCGCTCCAGACCTCGGGGTCCACGGCGGCGAGCGAGTCGGTGGCAGTAACGTCGATAGCAGTCATCGGCTGGACTCCGAGGCGGCTAGGGGAGTGTGGAGCCTCGATCGTACCGGAGGCGGAGCTTGAGCGCCTTGGGCCACATCCTCACCATTCCCTCATCTACCGGCGGCTCCTCGGGCATAGCGTGGCCCAGGCACGAGATCACGCCTCGTCGCCGTTGAATGGGGGATTCCCGTGCCTCGCGAACATGGCCCGGTGACATTGCTGATGGACCCAGTGGCGCAAGAGCTATTGCGGTCCGCGATTCCAGCCCGCGTTGCATACACGTGGAGCGATGGGGCGCCTCGAGTAGTGCCACTCTGGTTCCACTGGACAGGCGAAGAGATCGTCTTCGTGTCCCCGTCGAATGCCCCGAAGCTGCGCTCCCTCCGCGAGGGATCGGCGGTCGCTCTCACCATCGACACCGAGGAGTGGCCGGCGAAGTGCCTGAACATCCGCGGACGAGCGTCCGTAACCCGCGTCAGTGGGGAACCGGTCGAACTGTTGCCCATGTACCGGAAGTACCTCGGAGAGGGCGCCGAAGAGTTCCGGGGGGTGTTCCTGCAGAACTTCCCGGAGCCGACTCGCATCGCGGTGCGTCCCGTTTGGGTCGACATCCTCGACATCCCCGGTGGCCGTTTCCCCAGTGCCTGGGGGTAGGTCGTACGCCAGCACTGCTCTGAACGGCGTATTGACCCGGGCTCCGTCGCGACTTGGTCCGGGGTTGCGGGCCCCTGTATGGTTGTTCCCACAGTTGAGGTGGCGCGCCTGCACAGGCGCCTCCCCGAGGAGTGATCCGCCCTTGTAGCTCTGACTCCACACATCTCGGGGCTCGTCCCCCTTCACAGTGTGGAGTCTCCTGTTGCCGTCAGCACGACCTCTTCTCGAATCCTCCCCATCGCAGGCGCTCAGCCATTTAGCTGGCGAGTGCACCGCGCTTCTGCGCGCACCCCTGTGCGGGCGGCCTCGTATGCCGATTCTTATGCCGAAGATCTTCAAACTGCGTCGAACTTGATCCGCTGATTGCGCAGGACTGGAGGCTTCGGGCGCCGGGACTCGAAAGACTGATCCGATGTCGAACTCGACACAACGCGACCCCTCCGTCCTCGCTGTCTACGGTATTCAGCGAGGCGTGCTCGACTTCGGCGTGGAGCGCATGGCGCTCGCAACCCTCCGAGGACTGCAGGGGCACTACCGGACGCTGCTGATCGCGCCGGACGGCAAAGTGCACGATCGGGCGGCCGTCCTCGGCATTCCGACGCAGCGCGCCTCATCCCAGCTCGAGTTCGGACGTGTGATCGCCGGCCTGCTGCGGTCGGAGCAGCACCTCGTGTTCCTGACCGGCAGCGTCGAGCAGTCCCTCATCGTCCAGGCGGCCGGCACCGCGCTCCGGCGGCTGCCTGTGCACATCCACGTCGCGCACGGAGGACCAGAGCCTGTCGGCTACCGCCGCAAGCCATGGCTGAATCACGTCCAGTGCCAGATCGTTGCGGTCTCGGACTACGTACGCCGACGCCTCGTGATCTACGGCGTGAACCCCGACAAGATCACGGTCATCGACAGCTTTCTCGAAAGTGAGCGCGCCGCTGCGCTGGCCTCGATCGAACACGACCCGCAGAGCCTGGGGCGTCGGGTGCTGTCGCTCATCAAGCTGGAGCCGTGGAAGCGTCCGCACCTCGTATTCGAGGCGCTGGACCGGCGGCCTGAACTCTGCAGCGCCGAGTTCCACATCGTCGGCACCGGAGATCTGCTCGGCGAACTCCGCGAGCGCGCCAGCGACTACCCCAACGTCCAGGTGCCGGGCTTCAGCGAGCAGCCAGACCGAGAGCTGGCGCAGGCAGACCTCCTGCTACACCCGAACTCCGAGGAGCCGTTCGGTCTCGTCGTGCTCGAGGCGATGTACGCCGGCGTCCCGGTCCTCGTGCCCGACGCCGGCGGCGCCGGCGACCTCGTCGAGGACGGCGTGACCGGCTTTCGCTTTGCAGCGGACAACCCCGCATCGCTCGCCGATCGTCTGGTGTCGGTGCTCGAGGCGCCGGAGGAGCGCCTCGCCGTCGCCGCCGAGGCACGATGTCGAGCCCAGCGCCTCTACCATCCCGAGGTCCGGCTCGAGGACTACCGGGCGTTAATCGAGTCGATGCTGGTGAACCGCTGACCCGCGGCGAGACGTCGCAACCCGGGTTTGCCGGTCTTCGCGCGGGGGTCAGGCCGCGAGGTGGTCGGCGAGGCGCAGGGCGAGCGCGATGATTGTGAGGGTCGGGTTCGCGTAGCCGCCCGTCGGGAAGACGGAGCTTCCCGCAACGTAGAGGTTTTTCACGCCGTGCACCCGGCAGTTCGGGTCGACCACGCCTCGAGCGGGAGACTCGTGCATCCGCGTCGTCCCCATGTGGTGGTGGATCGACTCCCCTGACACGAGATCCGACGCGCGCGCGCGGTGGCTGACCTGCCCGATCCCCGCATCTTCGATCGCCTCGGCCATGAGCTCGCTCGTGCGGTGCAACGTCCTCCGCTCGAGGTCTCCGAACTCGTACCGCACACAGGCGACCGGCAACCCGAGGGCATCGTGCCGCTCCGCGAGGACGATCTGGTTCTCCCGCCTCGGCGGCAGCTCGAGCTGCAGCTCGAGGTCGAAGTGCGGGAGGCGGTGTCCGCCGCGGCGCAGCTGCGCCCAGCCAGACGAGATGGTCGGCGGGAAGCGACGCTGCCGCCACGCCAGCTCGGCGGTGAGCGCAGCGGCGTATGGACCGCCGCGGGCCACGCGGCGCAACGCCTCCAGGTACCCGACGTTCTCCCCGTAATGCCCGCGCCTCTTGAAGAACCGCAGCCCCTCGATCGCCTGCAGGTGCTCCGGCGACGGACGGGGCGTGATCGTCACCGCGCCGTTGAGCAGCCCCTCGGAACGCATCGCGTCGTCGCTGAGCCGCAGGCGACCACCCACGAGATGGCCGTGGACCCGCACGATGTCGTACAGCGCCGAAGCCGCGAACGCCGCGGGGTCCGCGAGCGTCACGGTCCCGATGGAGGCCCAAACGTGGTCCATGAAGTAGCGGCCGACGAGGTCGCGGACGCCGCCCTCGCAAAGCCGCAGGAGACGCGCATTCTCGATGCCGCCGGTCGCCAGGACGAAGACCGAGGCCGTGACCGAGTGCCGCTTTCCGTTGAAGCACGCGACCCGCAGTCGAGAGACGCTGAGGCGATCCTGCGCGAGTTCGAAGTCGGTCACGTTCGCCCTCAAGAGGACCTGGACCTCCGAGTCCAGCACTTCCTTCCCCCGCCGGAGGAGCGCAGGACGCCGGGCGAACTGGACCATCGTCGTCTGGACCTTGTCCGGGTCGAGGGGCCACGGGTCGGGGGCGTCGGGCCAGGGGCCGGCGTCACTACCCGTGGGCTTCAGCTCCAACAGCGACTGAGCCCGGCGGTAGTAGGCGTCAAGGTCGCCGTACGCAATCGGCCAACCGCTGTCCTCGACCCACTCGCGCTGCTCGAAGTCGAGGGGGTCGAGAGGGAGCATGCGCACGCCCTGGCGGTTGCCCGGGATCGGGGCGTTCCAGACGGTGGCAGTCCCGCCGAACTGCCGCCGACGCGAGCCGGACGGGAACGTGAGGTCTCCGCCGGCGCGAGGGATCGAGGTGAGGCGCTGCGCGTCCTCGTCGGCCTCGAGACCACCGCTCTCGACGAGGCAGACGCGCACCGCTTGCTTCTGCAACTCGCGAGCCAGCGCGATTCCCGCAGGACCCGCCCCCACCACGCAGACATCGGCGGTGATCGAGGTGCCGTCCGGAAGCAGGGACGCGTCGGTGAGCATGGAATCCTGCGCATGGCGTTCGCGGGGTTGACCTCAGTATCGACCCACGGGCCACGCCACTCCGTCGACGGGAGTTAGGAGTTCCGTAGCAATCTGTAGGTGGGAGCAGGGTCACCGCCATCGACGCCATCGCGGGCGCTACGGAGTCACTCCCAGCCCTCGATCTTGAGACCGGTCGCGGCCACGGCTTCCTCGCGCGTGACCTCGCGGACCCGCTGGCCGAACGTCCACATGTGGCCCTCGAGGTCCACCGCGCGGTAGGTGCGCTCTCCGTAGAACTGGTCCTCGGGCTCCTGCATGATCTCGGCCCCGGCGGCTCGAGCACGGGCGCAGTGCTCGTCGATGTCGCTGTCTAGCGCGACGTGGATCGACTGCGTGTTCGAGCCGTCGAGGTTCCTCGGACTCCTCGTCCGCTCGCTCCACTGGCCGCCGACCATGATGTAGCCGTTGCCGAACGACATCTCCGAGTGGACGACGTTGTTCTCGTCGTCCTCGATGAGCATGGTCTTCTCGAACCCGAACGCCAGCTCGAGCCACTCGATGGCCGCCCTCGGATCTACGTACACCAACGACGAGCCGAACGTCGGTCGCTTCGCGTTCTCCGGCATGAGGCACTCCTTCCTCGTCTCGGATAGTTCACTGCGCGACGTGTCCTTTGTGAAGGCCGGAATGGCCGGGCGCCCGCACCGCGGCACCCGAAGGACGAGACCCCGTCCGTCTCCTTCCGCTCGTGCTGAGCTGTCCAAGCACGTTCCGCTCGGGACGCACTTCGACAAGCTCAGTGCGAACGGAAGGAGCACGCGAGTTCCGAGGAATACGGCCGGCGCGGAGACCTAAACGGCAGTCCCCGCCGGACGACGCACACCGTCCACCTGCTCCCACGCCCAGTCATTGAGCAACATCAGCGCGCCCGCGACGAGCGAGTGGCCACCGAGGACGACCGGTACCGGCGAAGCGTTCGCGGCCCCGACGAGGGCGCGGAGGCCAGCGTCCTCGATCTCGTCCACCAGCCCGAGGTCGGCGGCGAAGCGGTCGGCGCGAGAGGGGGTGAGGCCGAGCTGGATCAGCGCCGGCCGCAGGTCGATGAAGGCGGCGTTGCAGAGCTCGGGCAGCCGCTCCGAGAAGAAGCGCTGCGGTCCCTCGGCGGCGATCAGCATGCCGAGCAGCGACCTCGCTGTACCTCCTCCCGATGCTCCTGCCGTCGCGGGCCCGGACTCCCGCCCTGCCGCCGCCATCCCGCGTTCCTCCGAGAGCAGGCGCACACGGCAGGCGGTCTCCCGCTCGAGGTACTGCCACACCCTCGAGGACACACGGCCCGCGATGAGCACCTCGGCCGTCCGGTCGGTGAATGGCCTCGACGCCGCCGCGAGGGACTTCAGCGGCAAATCGGCCGCATCGAGGACGGCGCGCAGCCTCGGGCCGCCACGTCCGCTGAGCGCCAGCGCCGCAAGGTCGATCGGCGTGTCGAGATTGAGCTGCGTCGCGAGCGAGCGCGGCAGCTCGCGCACCGCGACCCCACGGGACTCGCGCAGGCGGCGCGGGACGGAGTTGTCGCTCGCCGGTGGCGGGTCGAGATTCGCGAGCACTGCCGCCGGCCGCAGCGCGAACAGGTCCGCCGAGTAGAAGTTGTTCGTGACCATCCGCGGAGCGCCGTCCGGTCGTGACGCGATGCCCTCGGCCAGCGCCTCGAACTCGTCGGGGCCGAGCAGCGGCGCGCTGCCGCCTCCGAGGTACACCAGCGCCTCTGCCTCACGCGCCGCGACGGCCGCGGCGAGGCGCTCGCCGTACTGGAACGCGCCGTCGGCAGCGTCGATGTCCACCTCGAGGCCCGCGGGCGGATCGAGGCGCGGTGCGGCGTCGGTCAGCAGCACGGCGCCGCGGAAGCGTCCGGTGCCGAGCGCGACCTCGACCGCGTCGAACGCGCTGGCCTCGAGCGCCTCGCGGAGCAGCGACTCGAGGCCAGCGCCGTCCATCCCGCCGAGCATGACGACGAGCAACGGAGCGGCGCGCGAGGGGTCGCTCGGAGACATGGCGACGATGGTACGCGGCGGTGGGCGGTTAGCGGCTGGTTGAGGCGGGGACGCGGGCTAGGTGACGGGACTGGGAGCGCGGAGCGGTTCGACGACGGCGTAAGGCTGAAGCTCGTGTACCTCGCCGGCGCGACAGAGCTTCGTTCCGGGCAGCCGGCAGATCGCCGAGCCCGTCGCCGAGGCGAGCGCGAGCGCTTCCTCCCAGCCACGGTCCTGCTTGAGGCCCAACAGCAACCCGGCGAAGAAGCCGTCGCCGGCGCCAACGGTCGAGTCGACCTGGACCGACGGCGGCACCACGCGGTACTCGCCAGCCTCGGTCACGGCGATGGCGCCCTCACCCCCGCGCGTGATCACGACGTTGCGCACGCCGCGGCGGCGCAGCATGCGCGCGCCCGCGAAGATCGCGGTTTCCTCGTCCATCGGCAGGTGCAGCAACCGGCCCAGCTCGTGGTCGTTCATCTTGAGGACGGTCGGCAGGCAGTTCGCCTCGAGGAGGTGTTCGGCGACCGGACCGTCCACGTCGAGGGCCGTCCAGCCGCCCTGCGCCTCCACCGCCGCGATCAGGTCGCAGTGCAGCGCCGGGGTCACACCCGGTGGCAGCGAGCCAGCGATCACGAGCCAGGTGTCGGGGCGCACGCGCCGCAGGATGTGCTCGCGCAGCTCCTCGACGGCCTCCGGCGGCACCGTGGCACCCGGGGCGGCGAGCAGCGTGTTCTGGTGCCTCGTGCGGTCGAGGATGTTGGTGTTCGTACGCGGCTCGCCGGAATAGGACACGAAGTCGCTGCCGATGCCCGCGTCGTCGAGCAGGTCCTCGATGGAGCGCGCGAAGTTCCCGGGCGCGAACCCGGTTGCCAGCGACTCGTAGCCCAGCTCTTGGAGGACGCGCGAGACGTTGATGCCCTTGCCGCCGATGTCCCGCCGGACCGCGAGCACGCGGTTCGTGTCGGCCGCCTCGAGGCGCTCGACCTCGACGGTTTCATCGATTGCCGGGTTCAGGGTGACGGTGATGATCATTCGCGACCGCTCCTCGGAGGGAGGTCCGCTCAAGCGAGGATGTTCGAAGCCTCGGGCGAGTCTAGGTAGGTAATCGTTGAGGGGGAAGTCCCAATCCGCCTACAGGCCGTAAGTGTTTCTATGGATCATTATGTCACAGTCACCCGAATTTGCTCGTCAATCCTCCCGCGCCCCCGCCAGGGCGTAGACGCGCTCGGCCCGACCATCGAGAAGCGCCCTGGCGGCGGCGTCCAGGGTCGCGCCGGTCGTCGTGACGTCGTCGACGAGCAGCACCGTCCGAGGCACGGCGCCACGCGCGCGGTACAGCCCGAGCACGTTCGCCGCCCGCTCCTCGATGCCCAGCTCCGCCTGGTGACCACCACGACGCGTCCGGCGCAGCGCCCGCCCTTCGAGCGGCACATCGAGGCTGCGTGCCACCTCGCGCGCTACGATCTCGGCCTGGTTGAACCCGCGCCGCCGCAACCGCGAGGGATGCAGCGGCACCGGAACAACCGCCTCGAACCGCCAGTCCGCGGGCACCGCGGCGGCCGCCGCGACGCCGAGCGGCGTCAGCAACCGCGACACCCCTCCGAACTTCGCGTCGAGGATCGCGCGGCGCGCGTCGCCCTCGAATACGAACGGCGTCCGCAGCGCCTCGAACGCTCGCGGGAGCCGCGCACACCGTCCGCAAGACTCACCCGCACGGGGCGCCCAACAGCGCCCGCAGCGCGGCCCCTCGGCGCGAGGCAACTCCACCAGACACGCCTCGTGCAGCGCCGCCCCAAACCGCCCGCAGACGAGGCACTGCTCCGGCAGCACCGCGTCCACCGCCTCGCCAACGAGCGCTCGGAGTAATGACATCACCGCGCTCCTGTACAGGACTGACGCCACGACCCTCCGGAAATCCGATCTCCTCTCCCCTTGTGGGAGAGGATTGAGGTGAGGGGGTCCGTCGCGAGACTTATACTTGAACCGCCACCCGACGACACGAGGACAGCGATGCAGGTCACCGTCCGGCTCTTCGCCGGCCTCAAGGATCGCTTCGGACCGAAGCTCGAAGAGGGCTTCGAGGCCGACGAGATCACGGTCGCCGCCCTCTGCGAGCGGCTCGCCCAAACGCGACCCGACCTCGCGCAACACCTCCCCGGCCTCGCAGTTGCCGTGAACCAGGAGTACGTGCGCGACTTCGAGACGCCGATCCGCGAGGGCGACGAGGTCGCGCTGATCTCGCCGATCTCCGGTGGCGCCGAGCCTGGCCAGGCGCCGCACTTCCTCGTCACGCCGGACGTCCTCGATGCCCGCGCGCTGCGGGACCTCGTGCGCACGGACGCGAGCGGCGCGGTCGTCGTCTTCGAGGGCATCGTGCGCGACCGGCACGAAGGCCACGAGGTGCTACGCCTCGAGTACGACGCCTACCCCGAGATGGCCGAGCGCGTGCTCCGCGAGGTCGGTGACGCGGTCCGCTCGGAGTTCCCCATCCACGACATCGCGATCCACCACCGCACCGGCATGCTCGAGATCGGCGAGGCGTCGCTCGTCGTCGCCGTCTCCGCCGAGCATCGCGCCGAGGCGTTCGCGGCCGCCGAGCGCGCCGTCGATGCCGTGAAGGCCTCCGTGCCGGTGTGGAAGCGCGAGTACGGCCCTGGCGGCGCCACCTGGCAGGAGGGCGCACCCGCGCGCCCGGTGCGCTGACCGAGCCTCCTCGTGACCACGAACACCGTGACCGTCCGCGCGCTTCGCTCCGATGAGGTCGACCTCTGGCGCGACATCCGTCTCCGCGCGCTGCGCGACGCACCCGACGCCTTCGGGACCACCTACGATCAGGCCAGCGCCTGGACCGACACCACGTGGGCGACACACGTGGGTTGGGCGACCGCCCCGAACGCGCTCCAGGCGGTCTACCTCGCAACCGTCGGCGGCGCGGTCGTCGGCTGTGCGCGAGTCTCGCAGGAGGAGGGCAGCGACACCGCGCTCGTCACCTCGATGTGGGTTGATCCCGCCGCTCGACGCCGAGGCGTCGCCGCCGCGCTTCTCGAAGCGTGCGAACGCTGGGCTCGCGATCACCGCTGTCGCGCGATGGAACTCGAGGTCGCGGAACTGAACCCGGGCGCGCGCCTGCTCTACGAGCGCGCGGGCTTCGTCGAGACTGGCGAACTCCGCGACCTACGCGAGGACTCGACGGCGCGCACGGTCGTCATGGCGAAGCGGCTCGAATCGTGACCACGTCGATGCCTCGCTCCACCGCGGGCCACTGCCCGCGGTGCGGCTCGGCGGCGCGATTGCTCACGGCCCACCCGCACGGCCACCGCCGCTGCGAGGCGTGCGGACACACCGACTGGCGCAACCCGCTGCCGGTTGCCGGTGCGCTGGTCGTGCGCGACGGTCGCGTCCTGCTGACGCGCCGGCCATCCGATTCGGCACGCGGCGCGGACAGGTGGGCCTACCCCGGCGGCTTCGTGGAGGTCGGCGAGACCGCCGAGGAGGCCGCGCTACGCGAGACCTTCGAGGAGGTTGGCCTCGAGGCGCGCCTCACGGGACTCGTCGGCGCGCCCTACGCCGAGCGCGACCCTTCGACGTTCATCGTCCCGTACCGTGCAGAGGCCGAGGGCGAACCTCGGACGGGCCCCGAGGTGGCGGAGGCGCGCTGGTTCGCACCGGACGAAATCCCGTGGGATGAACTCGCCTTCGAGACAACCGACCGGGCGCTCCGCGACCTCGTCGCGCGCGGCCTTGAGGAGCCGTGGCAACCACTGCGGCCGCGCCATTCGTTTCCGGCAGCCGCTCCGCGCGCTCCCGACTCGCACTGCCGCACCTGCGGCGGTACGCTCGCGTCCCTCGACGACGGGGAGCGCTTCCCTGCCTGCGCCTCGTGCGGCGCGAGACAGTACCGCAACCCGGTGACGGGCGTCGCCGCGTGGGTCGTCCGCGAGGGCCGCATCCTCATGACGCGACGCGCGCCGGGCAAGTCCCGCGGCGGGGGGACGTGGGACGGACCCGCGGGCCACATCGAGCCCGGCGAGACGCCCGAGGAGGCACTCCTCCGCGAGGCCCGCGAGGAGGCCGGCATCGACCTCACCATCACCGCGCTTAACGGCGTGTTCTCGCTGCGCGACCCCTCGGTCGTCTTCGCCTCGTACGCCTGCCACCACCGACGACGAGCCTGCGCTCTCCGAGGAAGTCACCGAGATCGCCTGGTTCGCGCCGCACGAGATCCCGTGGTCCGAAGTCTTCGTCGACGCCCGCGAACCCCTCCGCGAGCTGCTCCTCAACGGTTTCGTTCGCTAGCGCGAGCCGCCCTCTTCCCGCCTGTGGTGAGCCAATCGAACCACGCCTTACCTCGCGCGGACGGGGCGAGGAACGGGAGCACCGGCGGAACTCGACGAACGGCTTCGACGCGGTCGGGGCTGAGCGGCGAGGATCGGGCGCGTTCCGGTGCTCCCGTGGGTGACGCTACGTGCTGCTACGGCCTCGCGAGGTTGCGGATGTCCTGCCCGCGGAATGGGCCGCCGATCAGGGCCGAGACGATGCAGACATCAGCGGCTCCGGCGCTGAGCGGGACCAGGCCGACGATCGCCATCACCGTGCCAACCGGCGCCTCGATGACCCCGAGCCCCAATCCGATGAGGACGAGGCCTGCCGCCACGCGTACCGCGCGGCCGGCGCCACTTGCGAGGAACTGTCCCACCGGGCTTCGTGCCAGTCCCATGCGTCGCTCCTTCGGAGACTGAACCGAGGGTCTCCTAGAGCGTAGAGCGCTCGCGCCTCCTCACCAGCGCCATTCGTCCTCGGATTTCGGGACCTTCGGTCTACGCCAGCGATTCATCACATCGCGCCGATGCGGTAGTCCGGCGCTGAGACCTCGTACACGATCGACAGGTCGAGGTCGGCCATCCGCGAGGCGATGCGCGGCTCCAGCTCCCGCGGCTCGAGGTTCGTCGTGATCACGGTGGGCAGCGCTGCCAGGTGCCGGTGGTTCAGCAGTTGGTAGAGCTTCTCCTTCGCCCACGGGCTCGCCTGCTGCGCACCGAGGTCGTCGAGGATGAGCAGCGGTGCGTCGAGCAGACGCTGGAACACAACGTCGTAGCGCTCCGACGCGCCCGTCCCGAAGGTCGACCGCAGCTGGTCGAACAGGTCGGGCACGTTCGCGAACCCGACGCTGTCGCCGCGATCGAGGCGGTAGTTCGCGATCGCGGCGGCGAGGTGCGTCTTGCCGCAGCCGTTGCCGCCGGTCAGTACGAGCCATCCGCGCGGCTCGTCCGCCCACGACCGTGCGAGGCGGTACGCGCCCTCGAGGTTGTCGCGGAACTTGCCGCGTAGCCCGCGCCCGCCCGGCTCGAACGAGTCGAACGTGTAGCGTCGCAGCCGCTCGAGTTTCATCGCGCCCACCTCGAAGTACGCGGGTGCAGACTCTTCCTGCAGCACCAGCACTTGCGAGAGCGTCGGATCGGTGAGACGGCTGCCGAGACGCGCGTCGATCTCGGTCGGGGGGCGCTCGCAGGTGAAGACGGTCGGCAGCGCCTGGTAAAAGCGGTGTGAGATCACCTGCGCGAACTTCTCGCGTGCCCAGTCCGTGCGCGCGTAGGAGTCGAGGTCGTCCAGCACGACGAGCGGTGCGTTCCGCAGCTGGTCGAGGAGCGGCTGGTAGCCGATCTCCGCGTCGTCGTCGTAGGAACCACGCAGCTCGTCGAGCAGGTCGGCGACCGGCAGGAAGACCGCGGCACGCCCGCGCTCGATCGCGCGGTGCGCGATCGCCGCGGCGAGGTGCGTCTTGCCGCAGCCGGGCACGCCCGTGATCACGAGCCAGCCCTCGGGTGACTCCGCGTAGCGCTCCGCGATGGCGACGGCGTGCTCGTAGCGGTCCTGCGCCTGCGCTCGGTCCGAACGGCCGCGGCGCAGCAGCGTGGCGAAGGTCATCCGCGAGAGCGCGCCGAGCCGCGAGTAGCGGAGCAGGCGCTGGTAGCGGCTGCGGTCGTCCTCGTGGCGCACGCACTCGCACGGCTGCGGGCGGCCGAAGTCGGGATGGTCGGGGTCGGCGGTGACACGGACGAAGCGCGCCCCCTCGCAGAGCGGGCACTCCTCGATGGGACGCGAGGCGCGAGCGTCAGGGCCAGCTGCGCCGAACGACCCCGCCGTACGGGTCGCGTCGAGGCTCGCCGCGCGGCGCTGCGTCCGCTGCCGCTGCGCCTCGAGCAGGGATGCCAGCGTCTCCATCGTCTCGACCCTCCGCTTCCCAGCGCCGCAGCACCGCCTCGGCGTAGCGCCACGACCTCGCGTTGCGCGCGGCCGCGAGGCGCAGCGCCTCCACGATCCACGCCTCCGGGTAGCGCGCCGCCGCCTCCGCCAGCGCCTCCGCCACGGACGGCGTCAGCGCACCGATCTCGCGTTCGTACTCTGCGGCGACGCCATCGCGCTGCTCCACAGCCACGCTCGCCGCCGCCACCTTCGCGCCCGGCGGAGCAACGGCGCCCGCCCGCACCCGCTCGAGGTTGCGCCGCCCGACCTCACTGTTCGCGAAGACGAGCGCGTCGCCGTCCTCGAGCCGCAGCGCGAGCAGCGTGCCGCGCTTCACGGCGCGGCGCAGGCCCTCGCGCACCGCCTTCGCACCCCCGCGGGCCTCGAGGCTGCGCAAGAGGGCGCCCTCGGAGGCCAGCGCGCTCACCCGCACCGCTCGCAGCGCTCCGCGGCGGCGCTGGATCGCCGCAAGCGCGTGCAGTGTCACGCGCAGCTCGGCCTCGTCCTCGATCTCCGGCAGCACCTCGGTGAAGAGCTGCGCCGGCAGCGCGACCGCCGCGCCGCCCGTGACGAACCCCTCGAACCGCCTCGGACTGGCATCGTTCACCGGAAGTCGCCGGGCGGCGGCTCGCGCAGCACGAGGTCGTGGAACGAGGCGGTCTTGTTGCGGAAGCGGACGGTCACCGTGTCCGTCGGGCCGTTGCGGTGCTTGGCGATGATGAACTGCGCGAGGCCGCTGGGATGCTGGCCGCCCGGCTCGTCCGGGTGTTGGTCCTGCCACTGCTCGGGCGTCATGTAGACGTCTTCGCGGTAGATGAACATCACGATGTCCGCGTCCTGCTCGATCGAGCCGGACTCGCGCAAGTCGCTCAGCATCGGGATGTGCGGCGTGCGCGTCTCGACGGCGCGCGAGAGCTGCGCCGCGGCGATTACTGGCACGTTCAACTCGCGCGCCAGCTCCTTCAGCGAGCGCGTGATGCGCGAGATCTCCTGCACGCGCGTGTCGATGCGTCCCGCGCCGTGCAGCAGCTGGAGGTAGTCGACGATCACGAGGTCGAGCCCGTGCTCGGCCTGGAGGCGGCGGCACTTCGCGCGGATCTCGGGCACGCTCAACACGGCGGAGTCGTCGATGAACAGTTTTGCCTCGCCGAGCGCGCCGATCGCGTTCATGATGCGCGCCTCCTCGTCCTCGCGATGCATGCCGAGGCGCAGGCGCGTGGAGTCGACGTCCGCCTCCGTCGAGAGCAGACGCATCGCGAGCTGCTCGCCCGACATCTCGAGGGCGAAGAACGCGGCCGTCCCCTGCTGGCCGACGGTTGCGTTGCGCGCGAAGTTCAGCAGCAGCGACGACTTGCCGACGCCCGTGCGCGCCGCGAGGACGATCAGGTCGCCGCGCTTGAAGCCGCCGATCACCTGGTCGAGGTCCATGAAGCCGCTACGCACGGCGACCGCCATCGGGCCGTCCGTCAGCTCGCCCGGGTCCTCGAGGAACTGGTCGAGCAGCGCGCGCAGTTGCTTGAAGTCGCCGGCCGACTCCGCCGAGCGCAGGTTCAGCAGCAGCCCCTCGGCCGCGGCGAGCACCTCGGCGGCGTCGGGACCGCCGAGGTACGCGAGGCGGGCGATCTCGCCCGCGGCCTCGATCAGCCGCCGGTAGAGGGCGTCGCGCGCAACGATTCGGGCGTGCGCCTCGACGCCGATCGCGGTGAAGTACTTGTTCGCCAGTTCGACGAGGAACGGCTCACCGCCCACGGCATCGAGGCGGCCCTCGCGATCGAGCTCGTGGGCGACGGTCGTGAGCGTGATCTCTTCGCCACGGTCGGCGACGGAGAGGCAGGCCTCGTAGGCCCAGCGGTTCTGCTCGCGGAAGAAGTCGTCCGGCTCGAGCAGCGGGAGGACGCGCGGGTACGCCTCGGCATCGAGGAGCAGCGCCGCGAGCACGGCCTCCTCCGCACCGACATCGTGCGGCGGGAGTCCGGGATTGCTGCGGGCGGGACGGTCTCGATCGCGGTCGCGCGCGGAACGTGCATCGGGCCGGAACGGGGCCGGCCGGCCGTCAGTCACCATGGGCGCACCGGGTTAAGTCTGGGCCGAGGCCTCCTCGGAGTCCGCTTCGGTGGCGGACGCGGAGGCGGCGGCATCATCGGAGGATGATTCGCCCGGCTCCGACACACCCTCGGCGACCGTCGAGCTGGCCGTCTCCATCGTGTCATCCTCATCTGCCGACGCGGTCAGCAGAGTCTGGACAGCGGCCTCGACGCCTTCCGGCGCTTCGGCATCCACGACGGCTACCTGGGCCTCGGCGGTCACGTTACGCGACAGCCGAATTGGCACAGAGTAGAGGCCCACCCTCCGGATCACCTCGGGCAGCAGGATTCGGCGCCTGTCGAGCTCTTCGCCAAGAATCTCCCCAGCCTTCTCGGCGATGTCAGCACCTGTGACAGAGCCATACAGCCGCCCCTGCTCGCCTACCCTGACGGCCACCACGAGCGTCTGGCCTTCGAGCTTGCCGACAAGCCCTCGAGCCTGCTCGTCCTGGGTGCGCTGCCGCTCCTCCTCGATTGCGGCGAGCTCGGAAGCCCGACGCAGGACTTGCGGCGTTGCCGGTGCGGCCAGGCCGCGCGGCAAGAGGTAGTTGCGGGCATAGCCTGGGGCGACGTCTCGGACCTCGCCCATGGCACCCGAACCCTCAACGGTCTCCAGGAACACGACCTTCACGGCAGGACACCCTCTCAGCGTGTCGGAGCCGGGACGCCGCCCATGTTGGGGGAGGACACCGGTCCGGCCGCGGTACTTAGCCACAGGCTTGTCGGCAGTGACTACAAGTCAGGCCGAAACCCGTTGGGACAAACTGTGTAACGGGTTGCACAGCGTATCCCGCGGCCTCGTACAGGCGCAATCCGGATCAGTCCGTGCCCGCCCTCCTCGAGCGAACGCGAGGGCAGTCTAGAACGCCCGTTCGTCGATGTCAAACGGATGTTCTGGAGAATCTGGCGTCCATCGTTACACCCTTGGCGTCGTACCCATCCATCTGGAGGGTGGCAGGCGTCCGCCTTCGCCGAAGACTTCGCCCGTCGATGGCGGCGCCCGCCGTCCGAATGAGCGAGAGGCGAACTGGCATGACCACGACGACGGACCAGCATCTCGTGGGCACTGCGTGGCTTGAGGACCACCTCGAGGATCGCGACCTCCGCATCGTCGATTGCACGATGCACCTGTCGAACTACTACGAGGAGAGCGCCGGCACGAAGCTCGAGATCGTGCCAGGTCGCGCGGACTACGAGGCCGGGCACATTCCGGGCAGCGTGTACGTCGATGTCCTCGGCGACCTGACCGATCGCGAGAACGACCGTTACGCGTTCCCGATGCCCTCCGCGGAGCAGTTCGCTGGCGTCATGTCTCGCCTTGGGGTGGGAGCGGGCACGCGGGTCGTGCTGTACGACCGCGCGGCGAACATGTGGGCAGCGCGTGTGTGGTGGATGCTCCGCACGTTCGGCTTCGACGACGCAGCGGTGCTGAGCGGTGGCTGGGCCAAGTGGACCGCCGAGGGCCGCCCGCAGACGACCGAGCCTGGACGGTATCCGCCGGCCAAGTTCGTCGTCCGGCCCCGTTCCGGGCTGATCGCCACGCAGGACGAGGTGCTGGCTGCAATTCAAGACCCGCGAACATGCATCGTGAACGCGCTCGACCCCGATGAGTACGCGGGCCGGGGGCCGGTGCGTTACGGGCGCGCCGGTCACATCCCAACCAGTGTGAACGTCTCGTTCCTCGAGGTGCTGGATCCCGAGACGGGGGCGTTCCTCCCGCTCGAGGAACTGCGCCCGAAGTTCGCCGCCGCCGGCGCACTCGATGCCGAGCGGACGATCACCTACTGCGGCGGCGGGATCGCGGGAAGCACGGACGCGTTCCTCTTGACGTTGCTCGGTGCGAAGAACGTTGCCCTCTACGACGGATCGATGTCCGAGTGGGCGGCGGACGCGTCGCTGCCGCTGAAGATTGGGGACCAGCCCTGACCGCCGGACCTGGAGGGAACTCGTGGCAGGTTCGGCCGGGCTGCTTCGGTTCCGATAGAGTGCGCTGCCACTGCAGGGAAGGAGTCGCGCCATGCTCAAGCCACCGGTCGATCGTCTCCGACCTCTCCTGACTGAACTCTTGCTGCTCGAATGCGCGATAGCGCGGCACGTCGACAGGCTCCGCCAGCCGGCGGCAGAGCGCGCGCAGGCCGCTGCGCTGCTGACCGAGCTCGAGTCCCTGGCAGTTCGCCACGCGGACGCGCTGAGAACGCGCATGCGCGGAGCGCCGATCGCGCCCAACGAAGGGGCAGCCGAGTGGTGCCCGGCCCCGCCGGCGGCGTCCGCGGGGCTGGCCCAAGCGCACCCGATCTCCGCGGCGGTGCGCGACGCGTATGTGCTCGCCCAGCGCGCCGCGATCGCGTACGCGGCGCTCTTGCCGATCTCGAATCGCCTGCGGGACAGCTGGGTGATGGCGGACGAGGGAACCACGTCTCACGTCGCGCGGCAGCACATGCAGGACTACATCGCCATGGCGGGGCGGGTACTCACCCTCATGCAGCACCTGCTGATCGACGAGCTCGAAGCCCAGGGGGTGGTGTGCAACTGCACGTGCCCGTCCTGCGGCATCGGAGTCTGCGTCTGTGGTCCGGGAGCGTATGGCGTGTTCCGCGAGGCGGTGATGGCGGCGCACCCGTCTCCGGTGGCCGGGGGCTTCTCGCTGCACCCGCCGCGGCCGGGCTCCGCCGCCGCTGCGGCCGGACTGCTACCCGGCGACGTCATCACGGCTGTCGACGGCGAACCGGTAGAACAGCTCACGCAGATGACGCGCATGATCCGAGAGCACGAGCCGGGTGACGCGATGCAATTCACGGTCCGGCGGAGCCACGGCGAGATCTCGCTGCTGGTGGAGCATCGACGGCAGGGCGCCGACTTGAACGAAGACGAGTGCATGCTCCCGTCCGGGCAGGCGTTCTACCTGGACCAAGCCCGCGAAGTACAACGCAGATTGCGCAAGATATCCCAGGGGCGCGGTACCGACGCCGAGGGGCTCGCACGCCTGAGCCCGCGGGAGTTGCAGGTGCTGCGACTCATCACCCTCGGAGCCACGAATCCGATGATTGCCGACGAGCTCGAGATCCGTCGCCCCACCGTGGCGTACCACGTCAAGAGCATCCTCGCGAAGCTCGGGGCGACCAACCGCACCGAAGCCGCTCGCGTGGCAACGGAGCACGGGCTCCTCAGCGAGGCCTGAGTACCGCTGGGCGGCAGTTGAACGAGGTCGGCTCACCCCCGCCGGTACGACAGCCGCTCCGCCACCTTCCCCCCGAGCACGCGCATCACGTCGACGCCGCGCGCGTTGTCGAGGCGCCAGCGCACCACCGCGCGGTCGCGCCCGACGACGAGTTCTTCGATCTCGTAGTCCACGCCCGCGGGCATCGTGGCGAAAGCGCGCGTCCAGTACTCGCGAGCGGCAGCGCGCCCTTCGACGCGCTCGCCACTGGCAGGTTCGAGGACGCAGTCCTCGGACAGTTCTGCGAGCACCGCTTCGACGTTGCGCGCGCGGACGGCGACGTTGAGCCGGGTGATGGCCGCGAGCGTCGCGGCAGTTTGTGGATCCTGGCCGAGCAATTGGAGCGCGGGGCCGCCCGGCGAGGACTGCGGCATCGGAGGGCCGAGGCCGAACACGAGGCTGGCGCCTACGCCTGCGCGTCGACGCCCGCAAGGGCCGCCGGCAGCGCGCTCTCGTACACGTCGCGCAGGCCTTCGACCGCCACGTCCACCGGCCCGAGGCGCAGGCGGTCGCCGCCGACCGCGCCAAGAACAACCGCAGGCACGCCGGCCTCGGCCGCGAGTGCCAGCAGCGCGTCGGCGTCGCGCGTGCCGACGACGAAGCGCGACTGCGCCTCCCCGAAGAGCGCGGCGTCGAGGCGGGGGCCAAGGTCGAGCGCAGCGGCGTCGAGGCCGGCTTCCGCCGCGATGCAGCACTCCGCCAGCGCGACCGCGAGGCCGCCGTCGGCACAGTCATGCGCGGCGGTGAGGAGGCCTCGAGCGTGGGCGTCGAGCACGAGGCGCTGCACGCGCGACTCGAGGTCGAGGTCGATGCTCGGGCGGCCGGCGAGGCGCCCGAGAGTGAGCGACTGCCACTCGGAGCCAGCGAGCGTCGAGGCGGGCTGCGCCAGTTCCGCACCGAGCAGGACGAGCGTGTCGCCTTCGGACGGCGCGATGGTGAGGCGGCGCTCGATGTCGTCGAGGACGCCGAGCATGCCGATGGTCGGCGTGGGCAGCACGGCGCCGGTCGGTGTCTCGTTGTAGAGCGAGGCGTTGCCGGAGATGACCGGCGTGCCGAGCGCGCGGCAGGCCTCGGACAGCCCGATGATCGACTGCTCGAGCTGGTAGGCCACGTCCGGCTTCTCCGGGTTACCGAAGTTGAGGCAGTCGGTGACCGCCGCCGGCGTCGCGCCCGTCGCCACGACGTTGCGCGCGGCCTCGGCGACCGCGATCGCGGCGCCGACGCCCGGCTCGAGGGCGACAAAACGGCCGTTGCAGTCGGTCGAGACGGCGAAACCTCGACGGGTGCCGCGCAGCCAGAGGACCGCCGCGTCGCCCCCGGGCTTCACGACGGTGTGGTTGAGCACCTGGTGGTCGTACTGGCGGAAGATCCAGCGGCGGCTCGCGATGTTCGGCGAGCCGAGCAGCCGCAGCAGCGCGAGGTTCGCCGCCACGGTCGCGTTGTCCGAAGCGATCGCGTTGGCCGGCATCCCGAGGAGACGCAGCAGATCCGGGTTCGACTCGATCGGGAAGAGGTCGGGCTGCGCCTCGAGATCCTCCGCCTGCCACTGGTCCAGGTACGACGGCCGCTCGGCCTCGGGTGGGTACTGCGGCGGGTCTGTGAGGATGGCGACCGGGATGCGTGCGGCGATCGCGTCGCCGTCGCGGATCGTAGCCATGCCGTCGTCGGTGACGGTGCCGATGACGTCGGCGTGCAGTTCCCAGCGGCGGAAGAGCGCCAGCACGTCCTCGAGGTGCTCGCGCTTCGGGATGACGAGCATCCGTTCCTGCGACTCGGACAGCATGACCTCGTACGGCGTCATCTCGCGCTCGCGGCGTGGCACCTTCGCCACGTCGATCTCGATGCCGGTGCCCGCCCGCGAAGCGGCCTCGACGGCGCTTGAGGTGAGCCCGGCAGCGCCGAGGTCCTGCAGCCCCTCGATCCAGTCGCCGTGCTGCTCGGCCAGCTCGACGCAGGCCTCCATCAGCAGCTTCTCCATGAAGGGGTTGCCCACCTGCACGGCGGGGCGTCGCTCGGCCGAGTCCTCGTCGAGCTCCACTGAGGCGAACGTCGCGCCGTGGATCCCGTCCCGGCCGGTGTCCGCGCCCACGAGGACGAGCGGGTTGCCGACGCCTCGAGCGGCCGCCGACAGCAGGTGCTCGCGCCGTCCTACGCCAACGGCCATCGCGTTCACGAGCGGGTTGCCCGAATACGCGGGATCCATCTGCACCTCGCCGCCCACGGTCGGGACGCCGATGCAGTTGCCGTAGCCGCCGATGCCCGCGACGACGCCGCGGAAGAGGTGCCGGTTGTGGGCGTCATCGAGGGGTCCGAAGCGCAGCGAGTCGAGCAGGGCCACCGGCCGCATGCCCATCGCGAAGATGTCGCGCAGGATGCCGCCGACGCCCGTCGCTGCCCCCTCGTAGGGCTCGATGGCCGACGGGTGGTTGTGAGACTCCATTTTGAAGACGGCGCACCAGCCGTCGCCCAGGTCGATCGCGCCCGCGTTCTCCTTGCCGACCTCGGTGAGGACGTAGGGCCCGGTCGTGGGGAAGTGGTGAAACAGCGGCCGCGAGTGCTTGTAGCCGCAATGCTCGGACCAGAGGGCGCCCACCATGCCGAGCTCGACCTCGGTGGGCTCACGATCGAGCAGGTCGAGCAGCCGCTCGTACTCGGCGCGCGACATCGCCACCTGCGCGAGCGTGCGTTCGTCGACGGTGGTCATGCGGACTCGCGACTCCTAGGGCAGCGCCAGCGGGACACGGACCTCTACGACTTCGATGTCCTCGCGAGGGACGGCTTCATCGTCTTCTCGCACGCTTTCGACGTAGAGCTCGATGGCTTCGCGGATGTTCTTCAGCGCGTCATCGCGGGTGCGGCCCTGCGAGACGCAACCGGGAAGCGCGGGACACCGGACCGTGAGCCAGCCGTCATCACCCGCTTCAAGGAAGGCGGTGTAACGCAGCGTCTCAGAGACAGCCATCGCGCACCTCAGTCTCAGCGTACCAGCGCCCCTCGTGAGGCGGGAGGATCGCAGGCATGACGAAGCCCCCGCCCTTGCGAGCGGGGGCTTCGAGTCAGCGCGAGCGCTGGTTCGTGTTGGGGTTTAGCCCTCGACGATGTCGCCGCAGCCGATGACCGCGCCGACCGTGTCGTCGCCGGCCTCATGTACGGCGTAGTAGTGACCCGCGAGGAGATCCTCGGCAGTCGCGTCGATGGTCGTCTCGCCGGTGGCCGTGCCGTCAGCGCCCGCCTCCAGCTCAGTCAGCGGGAAGACGACGTCACCCTGCGCGTCGCAGGAGCCGACGTGGATGTGGTTCGCGTGCGCACCCTCCGGCAGGTCCGTCAGGTTCACCACGACCTCGGCAGAGCCATCTGTGACCGTGATCTCGACGGTGCCCGCGACATCGCTGTCCACGCCTGCAACCTCGGCCATGAGCACGGTCTCGCCGCCGGCGGCCTCGGTCGCCGTCGCTTCTTCCGTGGCGGTGGCCTCTTCAGTAGCCGTGGCCTCCTCGGTGGCCGTGGCTACCTCGGTCGCGGTCGAGACCTCGGTCGCGGTGCTGGTCACATCGGTGCCGTTGGTCGTATCGCCGTTGCCGCCGTCGTCCTCCGCACACGCGGCCGCAAACAGCGAAGTCGCGGCGATCAGGACCATGCCGCCACTCAGCAATGACCGCTTCAACCGTCCGTGGAACATTCGTGACTCCTTCGTTCCCTCTGGGCGTCGTCCGTGAAGCCCGCGCACCTCGCCCGGCAGTGCCCGGACCAGTCGAGGTTAGGCGCATCAGAAGGGACGCTCTATGAGCGGCTCGTGAGCACGGTGTTAAGGATGTATTGCGATTACCGCGGCTCTCACGCGGTGTTGGTCGAGTTTGAGAACCGAAGTCGCACCGATAAGTGAAGGCTTACCGTCCAGATCGCAAGCGTGTGAGCGCGCAACGAAACTCGCAGAGATGGAGAGACGCTAATCCGGCAGAAGGGCGGGGTTAGGCGGTTGCCGCAGATCCGGAACCGACGGCATTGAGGACGGAGCGCCAGATGACATTACCGGCGTCGCCGCCGAGCAGCGCGTCGCACGCGCGCTCTGGGTGGGGCATCATCCCAAGCACGTTGCCCTGCTCGTTGAGCACCCCGGCGATGTTGTTGATTGAGCCGTTCGGGTTCGACTCCGGCGTCACCCCGCCTCGCTCGTCGCAGTACCGGAAGGCGACGCGGCCGCTGTCCTCCAGCCGCGCGATCGTGGTGGCGTCAGCGAAGTAGTTGCCCTCGCCATGCGAGATCGGGATGCGGAGCGCGCGCCCTTCCTCGATGCCCCGCGTGAACGGCGACGACTTCCCCTCGACGACGAGGTGCGTCTCCTGGCAGCGGAACTGCAGCGACTCGTTGCGCATCAGCACGCCGGGGAGCAGGCCCGCCTCGCAGAGGATCTGGAAGCCGTTGCAGATCCCGATGACGAGGCCGCCAGCCTCCGCATGGCGCATCACCGCCCCCATGATCGGCGAGAAGCGCGCGATGGCTCCACAGCGGAGGTAGTCGCCGTATGAGAAACCGCCCGGCAGCACGACGAGCTCGTCCGGCGCGATCTCGGTCTCGCGGTGCCAGACCCGCCGCGCCTCGATGCCCACGGTCGAGAGGGCGTGGACGCAGTCAGCGTCGCTCCAGGTGCCGGGAAACACGACAACGGCGGCTCGCACGCGGAGGGCCTCCTGCTCAACAGTAACCTCAAGTATACGGGCCGCCCCGTCGAGGCTCGACCATCGAGGCGGCAGGCCTACGTATCGTCCTCGGTCAACTCGTGACGCGGAGTCCGCTCCGGCAGCGCCCGGGCACGTGGCGTGATCGGCTCGACCAGTGGCGAGGGGGCCCGCGGGGCTACGCCGTCTTCCAGCTCGGCGGAGCGCTCGTCCGGCGGCGAGACGCTGCGCTCGGCGCGCTCGCGAGGCGTTGGCTCGGGGTACTCGACGCGCGGGTGATAGACAGCGATAAGCGACGACGCGAACGTCTCGCCCGCGATGGCGAGGTCGCGCATCGAGATGTCGCACTCGCTGAACTGTCCCTCTTCGATGCGCTCGCGAATCACGCCGTTCACGATGCCCCGGATCCGCTCCGGCGAGCGATCCGTGCTCGCACGTGCGGTGGCCTCGCAAGCGTCGGCGATCATCACGAGGGCGGTCTCGCGAGACTGAGGCTTCGGACCCGGGTAGCGGAACAACTCGGGATCGATGTCCGGGTCGGCCTCAGCGGCCCGCCGATAGAAGTAGGTCATCAGTCGCGTGCCGTGGTGCTGCTGAATGAACTGCCCGATCGCGGCGGGCAACCGCTCGCGCCGCGCGATCTCGAGGCCGTGTGTCACGTGCTGGTGGATGACTCGCGTGCTCTGCAGCGGATCGAGGCCCTCGTGCGGGTTCTCCTCGCCCGAGTTCTCGACGAAGAACGTCGGCGCCACGAGCTTCCCGATGTCGTGGTAGTACGCGCCGACACGCACGAGGAGCGGGTCGGCGCCGACGCGGTCGGCCGCGCGCTCCGCCATCGTGCCGACGAGCAGCGAGTGCTGGAACGTGCCCGGCGCCTCGTCCTGCAGGCGCCGCAACAGCGGGTGGTGTAGCTGTGCAAGCTCCATCAGCTCGATCCGCGTGATGATGCCGAACGGCCGGCTGAGCAGGATGAACGCCCCGACGGCGATGATCGCGGAACCGAGTCCGCCCAGCATCGCGGCTCCAGCCATCCAGAGCAGGTCCGACATCTGCCGCTCGGGGTCGATCAGCCACGTGACCAGCAGCACGACCAGGACGGCCGCGGCCGAGGCCATGCCCGCCACGAGGTAGCGCTGGAGCCGATCGGCGTGAGCTGCCACGAGCAGTCCGGTGAAACCTCCAGCGACGACCGTCAAGACGAGCCGTACAACCTCGAGTTGTCCGACTTCGGCGCCGTTCACCGGCATGTACGCGGCGGCGAACGCCGCCACAAGCGCCACGAGGATCGTCAGCAGCACCGCTGCGAGCAGGTCGAGGAGCACCGCCGCCGCGATGGGCGCCGCCGCGAGGGGGAGTCCGTACGAGAGGAAGAACCGCCCGGCATCCGGCAGCAACAGCGGGAAGGCGAACTTCGCAGCCGCCACCGGCAGTCCGAGCAACAACATGAACAGCGCCAGCCGGCGGACGGTCGCGAGCGCGGGTGGCTGAGCCACCAGCATGAAGCCCGTGCATGCCGCGCCGGCGAGCGACGACACCAGAACGGCGGCGACGGCCGCGCGCCAGGAGAACTCCTCCCCGAGGAGGCGCAGTTCGTCGAGCTTCTCGATGTCAGCGGCCGTCAGCACGCGGCCGGCAGGCACCACCACCTCACCCCGTGCGACCGTCACGCGGACCGGCGGCTGAGCAGCGCTTGCCTCCTGCCGCAGCACCTCGGTGCGCTCGGTATCGACGACGAGCGTGGGGACGATGAGCGGCTCGAGCAGCTCAGTCAGTGCCAGCGATTGGTCGGCCGTGAGCAGCGGCGATAGCAGCCCAGCGGCTCGCAGCCGCGCCCCGGACAGCCCCGTCTCATCGAGGGCGCTCGAGAGCACGCGGCTGAGGACGCTGCGCGCCTGCTCCGCGAGCGCTTCCCACTCCGCGTCGGTCGCACTCGCGACGGCGGCTGCTCCGCGCTCGGAGAGGCTCCCCTCGGTCGCCTGCCGGATCGCGGACTCCCGTGCGGACGCCGAGAGCGAGTCGTCGGACCGCACGTCGGTGATGTCGCTGAGCTCGCTTTCGAGCTCACCCAGCTGTCGGTCGCGTACGGACGGGTCGAACACCCACACGTCCTCGACGGCTGCTGCGGCCTCCTGCCGCCGTTGCGTCGTGAGAACCTCCGAGATGTAGGAGTGCTCCCGCGGGGACGTGAGCGCACGCGACACGGCGCTCCCCTCCTCGAGGCGTTCGCCACCCGGGAACCAGGGGAAGAGGAGCAGCGCCAGCAGTGCGGCCACGGCCAGACCGAAGGTCAGGGCGGGCCCTCGACGGTAGATCGAGCCCCGAGTCGGGGTGCGGGGAGACATGGCGGTCGACCTCGCTGAGCCGGTCAGGCGGAGCCCAGCAGCTCCCGCACCAGCTCGTTCGCCCGGCGCCCATCGAACCGGCCACCGAGCCGCTGCATCAATGGTCCCATGACCTTGCCCAGATCGCGTGCACTCGAGGCCCCCGTCTCCTCGATTACGCTGCGGACGATCGCGAGCGCCTCCTCCTCGGACATACCCGCCGGCAGGAACGTTTCGATGATCGCGAGCTGCTGCTGCTCCTGGTCGACGAGGTCCTGGCGGTTGCCCTTCCGGAACTCTTCGATCGACTCGCGGCGCTCCTTCGCCTCCTTCTGGAGGACGCGCAGCACCTCATCGTCATCCAGCACGTGGCCCGCCTCGATCTGCGCATTGTGCACCGAGGAGAGCAACAGACGCAGCGTGTCACGGCGCACGTTGTCTCCACCGCGAAGTGCGGCGTTCAACTCGCTGCGCAGCGTCTCTTCCAGCGCCATCCTAGCCTCGCTTGTCCTTGCCGAACGCCGGAACGGGGCCGGAAGAACGAAACCCCGGCGACGTGCCGGGGTTCGTAAAGTCGACGGGTGTCGACATGCTTTCCCTGTACGCCGTCGAACCGGCCTCCCCACCCGCGCCTGGACCGGCGCTTCCGGGTTCGATCCTACGGATCGGCGATCCGCGGCGTCAATGAGCCACTGACGGTCTAGTCGGCGGAGGGCAGCACCTTCGGCTGCAGTTCCTCCATGCCGCGACCGTCCACGTTCAGGTTGCAGTCGCCCGGCTTGATGCAGAGCAACTCGACGTTGGACTGCTCTTCCTTGTAGCGCTTGCCCAGTGCCACAGCCATGCTTCGACTCCTACAGCTTCTCGAGCTCGTCGTCACCACAGCGAAGGGTACCCTCGCCGCCGCGAGTCACGATGAACTCCGCTCCGCACTTGGGGCAGCGGTACCGCTTTCCCGTTTCGATTGCCATGTCGCCCCCTCCGACGGTTGACGGACGCCTGTCCGGGACCTCATGAGTCCCGGAGGCAGCCTTGCTGGTTGTGTACGTCGATCTTGCGGGATCGTCGACTGTTCGCGCTAGGGCTCCACCGTGGTGATGAATTCGACGAGCGCCTGGATGTCGTCGTCGGACAGGCCCTGTGCTCGCCATGCTGGCATCACGGTACCAGCGCGACCGTTCGCGATGGTGTCGAAGTAGAACTCGTCCGGCTCGGTGAGCGCATCCGGCGTCAGCGGCAGACCGAGACCCGCGATGCCAGCCCGGTCCGCACCGTGGCACGCCGAGCAGCTCGCCTGGTAGAAGTCTGCCACAGGCACGCCCTGCACGGTTGCGCCGTCGCCGCCGGCGGGCGTCTCGCCGGGTTCGGCCGTGCCATCCGGCGTACCGTCGGTAGGCGGCGCCGAGACGGTGCGCGGGTCTTCGCGAGTGCGGAACTCGAGCGCGGTCACGGCGTTGAACTGCCCGCAGTTCGACTGGGTCGGCGACAGGGTCGACGCATCGGTGATGACGACCGTCTCGCGCGTGTCCCCGGTTTCTTCATCGTGTTCTTCTGCGTACTCCTCGACGAGGTCCCAACGTCCCTCGGTGATCAGGGTCACCACCTGCTCGATCCGCGTGTCGGAGAGCGAGCCTCCGTGGTCCTGCGACCAGGGAGGCATGAAGGTGCCGGTACGACCGCACGCGATCGTGTCAAAGAGGAAGCCGTGGATCGCCTGAGACTCGCCGATCGGAGTCGCCGGCGCGCCGTAGTCGTTGTCCTCACCGAGGATGAGGAATGCGGGAGTATTCAGCCGCGGCGCGATCGCCCCCTCGTCCGGCCCGAGACCCTCCATCCCGTGGCACGAGCGGCAGTTGCTGACAAAGATGCGCGCACCACGCTCCGCGTTGCGCTCCGTGAGGTGTGCCTCGGCGTGCGCCTGTCGCGTGCTCTCGTAGGCGAAGTAGCCACCGAGGATCACAAGCAGCAGGCCCAACAGCCCGATCATTGCGTTGACCTGCTTGCTCGTATTCATCCGGCTACCAATCCGTTGTCGCTCACATGCTCGCCGCGATTACGAAGGTCGCGCTCGAAACTCGCTAGACGGGAACCGCCCGCTCCGGGTTGTCCGGCCCACCGGGCGTGATCGCTCCGGTCTGGACGGTGATGTTTCCGGAGGCGTCGATGTCGATCTGCATCGTGTCCATCGAACGCGGCGCCGGGCCGTACACTCGGATGCCGGCCTTCGTGTACGTCGAGCCGTGACAGGGGCAGCGGAACCAGCCCGTGTCACCCTCGAAGTTGAAACCGCCGCGCCACGGCACCGAGCAGCCGAGGTGCGGACACTTCCGCCAGAGCGCGAGTAGGCCCGACCCACCTCCCGAGCCGCCGGGCCGCGACTCTGCCGGGTCGAGGTTCACGATCCAGAACTGACCGATCGCGAACTCGCGCGGATCGCCGCCGGGCGGGAACTCGGAGACGTTCCCGGCCGGAACCGGCCCACCGAATCCGGTGACGCCGCGCGGGTAGAAGAAGTCCAAGAAGATGCCGAGGCTGCCGAGCAGCGTCGCACCGAGACCTCCCCAGAACGAGGCTCGGATGAACTTGCGGCGTGAGACATCTGCCTCAGCACGAGACGCGATCGCTGCGGGGATGTTTGTCCCCTCGGCGAGTTGCGTCCGGCGCGTCGTCAGCGCCTGGCGCCACGCATCCGTGAGCTCGCCCTCGGTCTGCGTCTCTGTCTGATTGGTCACAACGAGCTCCCTCGTACGGTCGTCTGTCGGTCGGCCGCTAGGTGATCGGCGGCCGGACCTCCCAGAACCAGTACAGCTCCATGCCGGCGCCGCGGAACGCGGTCCCGATGATCGTCAGGGTGTAGAAGACGCCCATGAATCCCGAGAACTGCAGGATCATGTGATCTCGTCGGGTCTTCGCCCAACCCCGCTTCCACGCCACGATCGACAGCAGGATGGGCAGACCGATCATCAGTGTCGTCGGGATGATCTGCTCCACGAGCACGCCGGGCAGGTTCACGTCGAGGTCGATGGCCGGCAATCCAAGTAGATCGGTTCGCAGCACCTTCGAGCCGAGCGGCACGCTGGTGGACCATTCCGGCCACGCGATCTCGGTCTGGAGCGCACGAGCGCTCATCAGCCAGTTCAGGGACGAAGGCCAGTCCTGGCCCGTGATGATCTCGTAGAGGCGAACGTGCTTACCGCTGTCCCAGAGGATGAGGATGAGCGAGCCGATGCTACCGACGGCAACGCCGATCCAGGTGAGCTTCCAAGCACCCGGCGTACTGAGCCACTCGCCCTGACCCTCGTTACTCCGGTCGAAGTACGGAATCGCGCCGATTGCGATCAGTGCCACCGTGGGCACGATGACGCCCGCGAGCGCGGGGTGCATGTGCAACAGCAGTTCCTGGAGGTTCAGGAAGTACCACGGCGCCTTCGACGGGTTCGGCGTGTTCTCCGGTCGCGCGCGGTCCTGCAACGGCGCGTCGATCAGGATCGACAGCGTGATGAAGGCGATCGTGAAGACGAGCGCGGCGATGAACTCGATGAATACCAGGTCCGGCCAGACGAGGAGCTCTTCCTCACGCTGGCGTCGGACACGCCCTCGTACAGCCGGCGAGACTGCGGCCTGCGCCTCGGTGGTCATGGTGACGTGGCTCCCCTCGGCCTACAGCGGCCTGGCGAGGCCGCCGTCGCGGCGGATGCGCCAGAAGTGCACGGTCATGAACGTCGCGGCCAGCAGCGGCAGCGCGATGACGTGCAGCGTGTAGAAGCGGATCAGAGCGGCGGCGCCGACCTCGAACCCACCAATCAGGACGAAGCGGTTCGGCTCGCCGAGGATCGGAGCAGACCCGACCATGTTCGTGCCCACGGTGATCGCCCAGAAGGCCAGCTCGTCCCACGGCAGCAGGTAGCCCGTGAAGGAGAGCAGCAGCGTCAGCACGAGCAGGATCACGCCTACGACCCAGTTGAACTCGCGCGGCGGCTTGTACGCGCCGGTGTAGAACACGCGCATCATGTGCATCAGGACCATGAGCACCATGCCGTGCGCCATCCAGCGGTGCATGTTGCGCATCAGCATTCCGAAGCGTACGTCCGTCTGGAGCGCGGCAATGTCCTCGTACGCCCGTTCAATCGAGGGCACGTAATAGAACATCAGCAGCACGCCGGTGATCGTGAGTCCGATGAAGAGGAAGAACGAGAGACCACCGAGGCAGAAGGTGTGCGTGATCTTAACGTGCGTCCGGTGGATACGCGTTGGGTGCAGGTGCAGGAAGACGTTCGTCGCAACCGCGAGCATCTGGTTGCGGGGGGTATTCGGATACCCGGAGCGGAAGATCGACTGCCAGAGGACGTTGTGGAAGACCGCGTCGTACAGCCGGTCACCAAGACTTCGGCGCTCGGGTTGTTCCGTGCTCGCCAATGGACTCTCCCGCCAGATCCGCTACCGCGCGTTCGGGTACCGGGGAGGCTAGGCCTCCCACCACTTCCCGAGCGCCACCATGATGCCGAGCGCGGTGAACATGGTGATCACCACACCGACCAATTCGAGCGTCTCGCCGACTTCTCCGAAGATCATGCGTCACTCCCAGACGGCGTCCGATGGGCTGCGCGCCCAGTGTAGTACTCGTTGAGAAGGGCGCGCGCAGCGAAGCGTGACTGCCCTCACAAGCGACCGGATGCTACCGATGCGCCCGAGTAGCGTCAAGGAAACGCCAGTTCACCCGCGCGCAGGAGCGCTCCCCTCTGGCACTCGCGGCACCCCATGACGCCGGAGACGCCAGATGCCCTTCAGGTCCTCGACCGCTGTCTTCACGATGGCGACGCGCGTATCGGGGTCATCGGTCCAGCGCACCGGCACCTCGCGCAGACGGAAGCCGTTCTTCTGCGCGACGAGCAGCAGCTCCGAATCGAAGAACCAGGCGTTGTCCCGCACGAGCGGCACGAGCGCCTGCGCGGCCTCGCGGGAGATCCCCTTGAAGCCGCACTGTGCGTCCGAAACCTTCAACCCGGCGAGGGTGCGGAGCAGGAACACGTAGCTCCTGGAGATGAACTCACGCTTGAATCCGCGCTGCGTGCGCGCGCCCTTCGCGAGCCTCGAGCCGTACGCGACGTCGACCTCGCCCTGCGCGATCGGATCGATCAGCGGCGGCAACGCCTCGAGGTCAGTCGACAGGTCCACGTCCATGTACGCCATGACGTCGGCCGTCGAGGTGAGCCACGCCGTCCGCAGTGCGATTCCGCGTCCCTTCACGGGCACATCGAGCGCGCGCATCCTGCCCGGATACTCGCCCTCGAGGCGTCGCGCGATTGCCAGCGTCGAGTCAGTCGAGGCGTTGTTCGCGACGACGACGCGCCAGTCGTGCTCCGGGTGCCCGTCGCACCATGCGAGCACCTTCACCACGCTGTCCGCAAGGACGCGTTCCTCGTTGTAGACGGGGATGACCAAGTCAACTACTGCCATGCCGGGATGGTAGTGCCTCCGAGGCCACGCCGCCGTCCGCGCTGCCGCGGCCGTCGGTCCCTGTAGACCTCAATGTGCAGGGAGGCTGGCATGGCGCGCATGGTGCGTCAGCAAGATCTACATCACGAAGGACCAGGACGAGGCCCCAAGGACATCCGCGACACCGTCGAGGGTGTGCGTTTCCGGAACCCGTTCGCGCCGGACGTCGCCGTCCAGGCGCTCTAGGAGCCTAGTGGCGGAAGTGGCGGACGCCGGTGGTCAGCAGCGAGACACCAAGGCGGTTGGCCGTTTGGACCGACTCGTCGTCCCGGATCGAGCCCCCCGTGTGCACGACGCAGGTGACCCCGGCCTCCGCCGCCACCTCGATGGTGTCGGGGAAGGGGATGAGCGCATCCGAGGCAGTCGCGGCGCCGCGGGCACGGTCGCCAGCGCCGATCACGCAGAGCCTCGCGCTCTGGACGCGGTTTGGCTGGCCGGCGCCCATGCCGATAAGCGTCCCGTCCTTCACGAAGACGACGCCGTTGGACTTCACGTGCTTGCAGACCACCCACGCCACGCGCAGGTCCGCGAGCTCGTGCGGCGCGGGGTCGCGGTCGCTTACAACCTCGAACTCGGTTTCCTCCGAGACATCCGCGTCCTGCACCACGAGGCCGCCGCGCACGGCGCGCAGGTCGAGGCGCGCGCGGTGCGGGTCGCCGAGCGGCGCCGTGAGGATGCGGAGGTCGCGCGATTTCTTCTTCAGGTGCTCCAGCGCCTCCGGCTCCGCGTCGGGGACGATCACGATCTCGTAGAACATGCGCCCGCCGTGCACCGGGCTGAGCACGTCGCGCAGCGCCACGGCCAACCCCATGTCGAGCGGGCGGTTCACGGCGACGATGCCGCCATACGCCGAAACCGGGTCGCCCTCGGTGAGCGCGCGCTCGAAGAGCTCCGCGAGCGTCGCCGCGCCCTCGGGTGCCGTCGCGAAGCAGCAGGGGTTGGTGTGCTTGATGATCGCGACCGCCGGGTCGGCGAAGTCGGCGACGAGGTTGAACGCGGCGTCGGCGTCGAGGATGTTCACGAAGGACATCGCCTTGCCGTGGTGCTGCGTCGCCGCGCCGATGCCCTCCGCCGGCACGCGCACCGAGTCGTAGCGGTAGAAGCCGCCGCGCTGGTGCGGATTCTCGCCGTATCGCAGTTCCTCGAGTCGCGTCATTGCGACCGTCAGCTGCGCGGGGAGCAGCTCCTCGGGCTCGCGCAGATACTCCGCGATCAGCGTGTCGTAGTGGGCCACGTGCTGGAACGCCTTGGCAGCGAGGCGACGGCGCTCGGCGGCATCGGGACCTCCGTTGCGCAACGCCTCGAGGACGGCCTCGTAATCCGCCGGGTCGATCACTGGCACGACCGCCGGGTGGTTCTTGGCGGCGGCGCGGATCATCGTCGGCCCGCCGATGTCGATTTGCTCGAGTGCCTCGGCCAGCGTGACGTCACTGCCGGTCACCGTCTCGACAAACGGGTAAAGGTTGCCGGCGACGAGGTCGATCGCGTCGAGGCCGTGCTTCGCCAGCTCCGCCTCGTCCTCGGGGTTGCCGCGCCGGTAGAGCAGGCCGCCGTGGATGCGCGGGTGCAGCGTCTTGACGCGCCCACCGAGCATCTCGGGGCTGCCGGTGAAGTCCGCGACGGCGGTAACCTCGAGGCCCGCCTCGCGCAGCACACGCTCGGTGTTGCCGGTCGCGAGCAACTCCCAGCCCAGGTCCACGAGCCCGCGCGCGAAGTCGACGAGGCCCGTCTTGTCGTAGGGCGCGAGGATCGCGCGCCGCTTGCCGTCGCTCATCGCCCCGCCTCCACCCCTTCGAACCCCAACACCGACGGCGCACCGTCCGGGCGTGCCACCACCTCACCGATGCGCCACGAACCGGG
This sequence comes from uncultured Dehalococcoidaceae bacterium, assembly GCA_964479165.1. Lineage (GTDB taxonomy): Bacteria > Chloroflexota > Dehalococcoidia > UBA2979 > UBA2979 > CAYZJO01. Next base: position 416,527 of record CAYZJO010000001.1, on the reverse strand, counting down.
CGCCGCGTCGAGGACGGCGCGTTCCTCGGATGGCGCGACCGCCACGATGAGGCCAGCACCCATGTTGAACGTGCGGTACATCTCGAGCGCCGGTACCGCTCCCTGACGTTGGATCAACTGGAACAGCGGCGGCGGTGTCCACGAGTCGACGTCGACGCGCGCCGCCAGGCCATCAGGGAAGATGCGACCGAGGTTGCCGGGGATACCGCCGCCGGTGATGTGCGCGATGCCGTGCAGTCTCGGCAGCAGCGGATGCAGCATGTCGAGGAAGGAGCCGTGCACCGCGAGCAACGCCTCGCCGAGGCTCGTGCCCAGTTCCTCGTAGACCGTCTCCAGCACCTCGCGGTCGCGGTCCGCACCCAGGCCCTTACCGATGCCCCAGATCTCGCGCACCAGCGCGTACCCGTTCGTCTGGAGCCCCGTCGAGGGCAGCGCAACAAGGGAGTCGCCGGCCTCGATGCGCGAGCCGTCGATGACCGCGCTCCGTTCGACCACGCCGACGATGAAGCCCGCGATGTCGTAGTCGCCCACGCGGTACAGGTCCGGCATATCCGCGGTCTCGCCGCCGACGAGCGCAACGTTGTTCTCGCGGCACGCCTCACCCATCCCCGCCACGATCTCGACGCGGCGCTCCTGCTCGAGCCCGTTCGTCGCGAGGTAGTCGAGAAAGAACAGGGGCTCGGCGCCCGTGGTGAGGATGTCGTTGACGCAGTGGTTCACGAGGTCGCGGCCGACGGTGTCGTAGCGCCCCATCGCGGCGGCGACGAGCAGCTTCGTGCCGACGCCGTCGGCGCTGCTGACGATCACGGGCTCGCGGTACTTCGAGACATCCAGTTGAAACAGCCCCGCGAACGGCCCGACGCCGCCGAGGACCTCTGGGCGCGTCGCGCGGCGTGCCACCTCGCGATAGCGCGCGACGGTCGCGTCGGCCGCGTCGATGTCGACGCCGGCTGCGGCATAGGTGATCGGCTGATCGCCGGAGGTCATCGGCAGCGGTTCCTCATCGGGCGGGGAGTCTTGCCGCGATCGGAGCACGCCGAGGGTATCGCGCGCTGGTGTTGGGCGCGACGCGCAAGGCGCAGTCTCGCCCGCTGTCGTGACAGGCGGGACTGCTCATCAGCGCTTCACATCGAAGACCTGCTTCTGGATGCCGTTCGAGTACACCTCGTGCTCGACGAGCGTCAGGTGCGTCGTGTCCCTGTCGGCGGTGCTGAAGAGGCGCTGGCCGGCGCCGAGGAGCAGCGGGAAGACGAGCAGGTGGTAGCGGTCGACCAGGCCGGCATCCGCGAGGCTTGCACCGAGCTTGGCGCTCGCGTGGACGAGGATGGGGTCACCCTCGGTCTCCTTGAGCGCGGCAACGTCATCGAGCGAGCGCAGGATCGTCGCCGGCCAGCGAGGGTCGTCGTTCGTGAGAGTCGTCGAGACGACGTAGCGCGGCAGCGCGTTGTAGCGAGCGAAGTCCTCGGTCATCGTCGGCCACACGGGAGCGAAGATCGCATACGAGCGACGGCCGAGCAGCAGCGCGCCCGCCTCTTCCTGCTCGCGACCTTTGATCTCATACGCCGCCTCATCGAACTCGATGTCCTTGAACGTCCACCCTGCGTTGCGGTAGCCGTCGTCTCCCCCGGGTGAGTCCATCACGCCGTCGAGCGACATGAACGCGGTAACGATGAGGGTGCGGGCCATGTTCTGCTCCTCGGTTCTCTGCGAGCGCTTTCATCAGAACGTCGAACGGCTGACATCGAAATCGACGGGGAACGAGCGAATCAGCCCCTGACGACCGTGTTGAGGTCTGCGCTGGACCCGGTCAAGTGCTGCCCGGACGTTCGACCGGGCTCAGGAACGCCCTTCGTCAGGCTCAGGGCGAACGGATCGAAGGAGTTCGGAAGACTGGCGCGGCCCCCGCGACGACCGGTTACGCCACGGTGAGTGCGTGGCGGTCGCGGGACGAGGCGCCTTCGAGGACGAGCTTGTCGAGCTGCAGCGGGACGCTCCCCGGGTATTTCCCGCTGAAGCAGGCGGTGCAGAGCGTGCCCTCGGGCTGGCGCGTCGCGGCCTGCGTCCCCTCGAGGGAGAGGTAGCCGAGGGAGTCGGCGTCGATATGCTGCCGGATCGCCTCGACGTCGAGGTGCGCGCCGATGAGCTCGCCCTTCGTCGCCATGTCCACGCCGTAGAAGCAGGGGTGCGTGATTGGCGGCGCGGTGATGCGCATGTGCACCTCGCGCGCGCCAGCCTTGCGCAGCATCGCGATGACGCGCGGCGTCGTGGTGCCTCGCACGATCGTGTCATCGACGACGACCACCCGCTTGCCCGCGAGCAGCTCCGGCAGCGGGTTGAACTTCAGCTGGACGCCGCGCTCGCGGAGACGCTGGTCGGGTTGGATGAAGGTGCGGCCGACGTAGCGGTTCTTGACCAGCGCCTCGGTATACGGAATGCCGGACTCCCGCGCGTAACCGATGGCTGCTGCCGTCGCCGAGTCGGGCACGCCGATGACGATGTCGGCATCGACCGGATGTTCGCGCGCGAGCTGCGCACCCATCTCCATGCGCACGGGGTAGAGCAACTCGCCGCCGAGACGCGAGTCCGGCCGTGAGAAGTAGATGTACTCGAGGAGGCACAGCGCCTTCGGCGCCTCCGGCACCTCGGGCTTGTACGACTGCAGCCCCGACGCGTCGAGACGCACGACCTCGCCCGGCTCGACCTCCCGCACGTACTCCGCGCCGAGGTGATCGAGCGCGCAGGTCTCGGAGGCCAGCACGTACGAGCCGCTGCCGCCGTTCAGCCGTCCGATGCACAGCGGGCGGATGCCGTGCGGGTCGCGCGCTCCAAAGACCGCGTCGGTGGTGAGCACGGTGATGGAGTAAGCCCCGGTGGCACGCCGCATCAGCGAGCCGAAGCGCTCTTCCCAGGTCTCGCCGGGTGCGTTCGCCAGCAGCGCCGCGATGACCTCGGAATCGCTCGACGTGTCAAACGTGACGCCGCGCTCCTCGAGGTCGGCGCGCAGCAGGTCGGCGTTGACGACGTTGCCGTTGTGGGCGAGGGCGAGGCGCCCCGCGACTCCCTCGACGAGGAATGGCTGTGCGTTGCGAACGACGCTCGATCCGGTCGTCGAGTAACGCGTGTGACCGACGCCGGCGAAGCCCGGCAGCCCCTCGAGCGCGTCTTCGTCGAAGATCTGCGCGACGAGCCCCATCGACGTGTAGAGGTGGATGCGCTCACCGTCGGTGGTGGCGATCCCCGCCGATTCCTGGCCTCGGTGCTGGAGGGCGTGAAGTCCGAAGAAGGTGAGCCTGGCTACGTCTTCGCCCGGCGCATACACGCCGAAGACGCCGCACTTCTCGGTCAGGCTCGCGTCCAAATGGGCTATCCCCCGGGTTGGACCCGCTAGGCAGTCAGTGTATCACGCGACCCCGGTCGGGCATCAGGCAAACCGCAGTAACGCGACCCGCGAGCAGCGTCAGGCCCGAGGTCGCTCGAAGTCCCAGCGGGTCGGGTTCGACGCGAAGCCGGTGAGCGTCCACGCGTAGACTCGCTGCGGCCGGAGGCACCAGAACGGCTGGAAGGCCGGCACCTTCCCGTCCGGGTGGTACTGCGGATACTTGGCGAGCGAGGCCTCCGCCTGGGGCGTTGCGAGGGGATGCGCCGGGTCCGTTACGCGTTCGGCGTTCCCCTGGAGGATGATCGCGACCTCCTCGCTGCCGAGGTTCACGCTGGTCGACGGGTTCGCATCGAGGTTGCGCACCCAACGTGCCTCCGGTGCGCCGCCGAAGCAGAGCGCGCCCTCGACCCAGACACCGTCGACCGGCCGGACATGCGGTGCGCCGCCAGGCCCGACGGTCGCCAGCCAGTAGTTCGACGCTGCCTGCAGTCGCTCTTCGACGAAGCTCCACGGCAGCATCGACTCTTCAGTCGGCGTTACCCCGTACTCTGCCGGGAAGCGGGCAGGGTGGCGCTGAGAGATCGGTTCGTCCGGCATCGTGAGTCTCGCTAACGCGCGTCACCGCCGCGCTCGCGTCGGACGACGCGTCGGCGGCGGCGAGGCGCGGGGCGGACTGCCTCCGGTGGCGTCTCAGCCTCTGCGAGTGGGGTCACGTCGACCTCGCGCACCTCGCAGCCCGTCATCTCGCCGATGTGTCGCACCAGCCGGTTTGCGCGACTGGCAGCCTCGAGGGCGAACGGCCGCGGCGCGGTGATCGTGCCGATGTCGAGTACGCGGCCGTTGTCCTTCACGAGGCGCACGTCGAACTGGAAGAAGTCCCGCTCCTGCCCCGAGCTCAGCGCTTCCTCGGCATCGGTTACCACCTCGACGTGCCCGATGCGCCAGAACGGCACGAGCTCCGCTGTGCCGATGCCGAGGCCGAGGAACCCCTGCTGCCAGCGTGCCGACTGCTTCTCGCGCTCGATCAGGAACTCGCTGCCAAACAGGTTGTACACCAGCCCGAGGACAGCCACCGGGCCGAGGAGCAGGGCAACGATCAGCAGGATCGTGAGCAGCCACATCGGCAGCGAGTCGAGGAAGGTGATCAACACCCACACCGCCAGGGCCGTGAGCACCGCCTGAACTGCGGGCGCGATCCACTGGATGCGCGACGGCCGCACGGCGATCGCGTCGTCGCTGACGACGGCGACGGTGCGTTGCAGGTAGATGCGATCGACGACGGCCACAAGCCCCCTCGCGAACTTCCCGAGATTCAGTCTAGCCGCGCCGCCGCTGAGCGACGCGCGGAGACACACGGGGACGAGAGGCACACCACGCGCGTATTGACAAGCAGCCTGCTGCCGCTAGAAAGTACAGACTTTCTAGGAGGGCGGGGATGTCCGGACTCCGGTCGGAATTGCTGTTCACCATGGCGATCCGCTTCGACGGCACGCCGCGCCTCGAGGTCGGCGACGGCGGACGCGGCGACCGGCAACTGGCGCCGGCAGCGGGCGGCACGTTCGAGGGGCCGCACTTCCGCGGCGATGTGCTCCCACCCCTCCCCGACTACCTCGTTCACCGCGCCGATGGCATCACCGAGCACGACATCCGCGCGGTCCTGCGCACCGACGATGGCGCGCTGATCTACATGGAGTACCCGGGGATCGGCCACCGGAACTCCCTCGGCCCGCTGGGCGAGCTCGATGAAGGCGAGCTGTACTTCCGCGTCACACCACGCTTCGAGACCGCCGCCGAGCAATACCGCTGGCTCAACGGCGTGGTGGCCGTCGGCGTCTTCGGTGGATTCCGCGACGGCGCGATCCACTGGAGCATCTACGGAATCCGATGAGCCGCGCGCCAGACGCAGCCATCGACGCAGTCCGGTCGCTCTCGAGCGGCGACGAGTTGCAGGCGCTCGGACACCCCACGCGCGTCGCCATCCTCGAGGCCCTGCGCGAACCGGCGGCGGCCGCGACTTTGGCGCGATCCCTCAGCCGTTCGCGACAACTGGTGAACTACCACCTCAAGGAGTTGGAGCGCGCCGGTCTCGTCGAGCGGGTGGGCGAGCGGCCGAAAGGCAACTTCGTCGAGGCGCTGTACCGCGCCGTCGCGCGGTCCTTCGTCGTCTCGCCGCAACTCGCCCACTCGCAGCGGAGGCGCGTCGAGGCGTTGCGACGGCAGCACCACCTCACGACGCTGCTCGACGTTGGCGAACGCATCCAGCACGACGCCGCGCAACTCCTCGACCGCGCGGCCCTCGACGGCGCGGACGTGCTGAGCGCGACCGTCGACGCCGAGGTCCGCTTCTCCACCCCCGAGCACCGCGCGGCGTTCATGGACGAGTACCTCGCGACCCTGCGCGAGCTCCTCGAGCGCCACGGCGCCAGCGAGGGCGAACCGTTTCGCGTCGTCATGGCCGTGTACCCAGACGGGAGCCGCTAGATGGAGTGGCAGCGCACGTTCGACTTCTCGGTGTCGGTCCAGCGTGCGTGGGAGGCCTTCAACGACCACTCCCGTCCGACCGAGTGGAACAACGTCTTCGTCGGCGACCCCTATCGAGGACAGGGCTCGATCGCCGTCGAAATCCTCGAGTCGATCCCGGAGCGGGTGCTGCGCTGGTCCGAGACGGAGGGCGACGACCGCGTCGAGATGACGGCCACCTTCACGGAGACGGAGACCGGGTCGCGCATCACGCTCACGCGCTCGGGCTTCGGCGAAGGAGACGAGTGGGCGCTGCGCCATTCCGCTCGGCTGCTGGGGTGGGAGCAGTCGCTGCACGACTTCGCCGTCTTCGTCGAGACCGGCGCCTTCGTCGAGCGCTGCCTGCGCGTGAAGAGCGCGCCCGGCATGACGCTGACCGAGGTCGCGGGCGGCCTCCGCGTCCTCGCCGTCCGCCCCAACGAGTTCGCTGCGAACGCCGGCATCGAGGTCGGCGACCTGATCGTTCGGCTGGCGGGAGCTGCCGTCTTCGACCGCTCCGACATCTGGTTGTTCCAGGCACTGCTCGAGCCCGGCACCGCCACGACCGTCGACTACGTCCGTGGCGGCGAGGTCCTCACGGGCAGCGCTCCGATGTCGTCGCTCGCGGCGTGGTGAGAGGGGAATCGGCGCGTGGCGAGGCGGGTGGGACGTACACGCTCCTCGGAGCGGACAGGCGCCCCTACGAGAGCCCAGTACCCGGCACGCTCGGCGGGCACCGCCGGACGCGGGTGTACGGCCGCCTCGACTGCCCTTCGGCTCTGCGAGCCATCGCGCGAGGAGGCCACGTCCGGCATCGCGTCTTCTTCGCCGATGAGGCGACGGCCATCGCGGCGGGCTACCGGCCGTGCGCGGTGTGCCTCCCCGGCCGGTACGCAGAGTGGAAGGCCGCCAGTTCCCAGACCGCCCGAGGTTTGCCCGGCCTGTGACCTCGCACCTATGATCCCGCGCGGAGGACCCGCCGATGCGCCGTGAACTGATGGACGTGCTCGCCTGCCCCGTGGACAAGGGGGAATTGGCGCTGACCGTGACCAAAGAGGACGAACGCGAGGTCCTAGAAGGATCGCTACTCTGCGGCCAGTGCGGCGAGGTCTACCCCATCGAGGACGGCATCCCCAACCTGCTGCCGCCCGACCTGCGCCGGCAAATGGAGGCGGAGCGCGCCGGGACGAGCTCGTGAGCGTCGAGCAGAGCCGCCAACTCGGGATGGCCGTGATGGCGGCGTCGGCGCTCTCGTTGCTGCTCACGCTCGCCGGGACGGTGCGACGCTCCTACCTTGCGCTCGCCATCCCGGTGACGATCGGCGTCGGGATCATCGCCGGCCTCGGCTTCTGGGTCGGCTACACGATGGCTGCTACCCGTTGGGACGAGGAAGTCCCGGACTTCGAGGGCGCACCGCCTCCGGAGTCGCTCGGCTAGACCGCTCCGCCGGGCTGCCACCAGCCCGGCCCCTCCAATACCTCGACCTCTGCGCGTCCCTCCACAGGCAACGCCTCGAGGAGTTGTCCGACCGTCCGGTCGAGCCCTGGGTGCACGATGTCCCGCGCGATCTCGGCCAGCGGCACGAGGACGAACGCGCGCTGGTGCATCGCGGCGTGCGGCACTTCGAGGTCGGGCGCGCTCACCATCTCGCCCTCGACCAGCAGGATGTCGACATCGATCGGTCGTGCGCTGTTCCTCGGGGCGTTGAAGTCGCGGCCCGAGTCCCCCTCGATGCGCTTGCAGAGCGCGAGGAGGGAGTGTGGCGTCAGCGAGGTGAGTCCCGTGGCGGCGGCGTTCGCGAAGTTCGGCTGGTCCTCGATGCCCCACGCGGGCGTGTCGTAGACGCTCGACACGGCGTCGATGACGACGCCTTCGTCGATGCCGCCGGCGTGCAACGTGTCGAGGGCTGCGCGCAGATGCGCAAGCCGGTCGCCGATGTTGCCGCCGAGCGCGAGCCAGACGCGCCGTGGTTCGCTCATGACGCGCCTCCGTCCTGTGGTGGGCGCCAGCCTCGCACCACGGCGTCGCTCATCCGCACGACATCCAGCATCTCGCGTACGTCATGCACCCGGACGATGTCGACACCCGCCGCCACCGCCAGCGCCATCGTCGCCGCGGTCCCCCACAGCCGTTCGTCCACCGGCCGGTCGAGAACCGCGCCGATGCTCGACTTCCTCGACGTGCCGAGCAGCAGCGGAAGTCCGAGCGTCCGCAACTCCCCGAGGCGGCGCACCATCTCGAGGTTCTGCGCTGGCGTCCACCCGAACCCGAAGCCCGGGTCGAGAATCAGCCGTTCCCGGGGTACGCCCGCAGCCTCCGCGATCGCGATGCTCGCCTCGAAGCCGACGCGGATGTCCTCGATGACATCGCCGCCGAAGGTGCGGCCGCGCTGGTTGTGCATCAGCACAGCCGGCAGCCCCACCCTCGCGAGCAGTGGCGCGAGGGCGGCGTCGGCACGCAGGCCGTTGATGTCGTTGAGTGCGTCGGCCCCCGCGTCGAACGCGCGCTCGGCCACACGGGCTTTCGAGGTGTCGACAGTGATCGGGAGCCGCACCGCGTCACGGACGGCGCGCAGCACCGGGTCCAGGCGTCGCCACTCCTCGGCGGCGTCAACCGGAGGATGGTCGGGCCGCGTCGACTCCGCGCCGACGTCGATGAGGTCCGCGCCTTCCTCGGCCATCCGTACGGCCTGCTCCGCTGCGCGCGCGGGGTCGAGCAGCCCGTCGCCGGAGAACGAATCAGGCGTCGCATTGATCACGCCCATGACGAACGTGCGCGCTCCCCACTCGAAGCGCACGCCGCCGATGTCGATGGGGGTTGGGGGTGTCGACGAAGGCATGGTCTCAATCGCGGTAGGCACGCCCGCGCGGAAGGATGTGGATCACCATAATCAGCCGCTCGGAGTACTCAATCTCCACGACGATGCGAACGTCACCCACGCGCACGCGCCATTGTTCGTCTCGACCAGAGAGCTTCCTGATGCCTCGCGGTAGGCCTCTTCAAGCGACGTGAGCATCGCACTGACGCGTGAACGATCGTCCGTAGATAGTCGCCGAAGTTCGCGGGTCGCACGCGGGGTAATCAGTACGGTCCACGGGGCTAATTGATCCGGCACGTGTTACGACTTTGCGTCCGCTTCTCGCTCCAACTCCGCACGAACTTCCTCCCACGGGCGAGCCTTCCCAGCCCTGTACTCCGCTTGCCCCTCGCGTATCGCCGCCTCCTCTTCAGGCGTCAACGGCTCATCGTCGAGGGGTGCCTCGAGGAACGCCCTATAGACGGGGTCACCGAGATTCCGGAGATATTCGAGGAACCGACGGGCGGACTGCAGCTCCGCCTCGGGAAGTTCGTCAACGAGGCGACGCACTGCCTCCCGGAGGGACTCCTGTTCATGCTCGTACGCTGGCTGTGCCATGTGCCGACCTCCGGCGCTGCTCAACGATCGTACGCGTCCGCGGACCGCTCAGATGACCTCGATCGGCTCTTCCTCGACCACGCCGCCCTTGCGGATGAAGAAGGCACGGACCGGAGGCGGCTCCTCGGCGAGGGAGACGAGGATGTAGTACGTCTCTGGGTACATGGGATCGAGGTCGAGCTCTCCGGGGGGGAAGAACGCCTGGCGTACGTCCGTGGGTGATGGGCGCGCCTCCGAGGCCACGTGCGAGTGATAGATGGCAAACAGCGTTTCGCCGGTGTCGTCGCGCCGCTGCTCGAGGCGCATCATCTCCCGCGGGTCCATCAGGTAGCGGTACGGGCTGGCAGCCTGGTTCGTTACGCGGTGCACCTCGACCGGAACGCCGTCTACCGCGTGCACCATGCCGCAGGCCTCGTTCGGTAGGGCTTCGCGGGAGTGCTCGACCATCGCGTCGATGATGGCGCGCGGGATCCGAGGCATGCGTCCGCCCTTCAAGTAGCGGCGGGCTGCGCCGCCTCGACTATGTCCAGGGTTCGGTGTCGCCGTCGTCGATGCAAGCACCTGCGGCTGCCCGCATCTGGAGGAAGTTGGAACTGGCTGGGAGCGTCACCAGATGCTCGAGCCAGTGCTCCCACTCGCGCTCCGGCAGCCGGTCGACGAAGTCCTGGAACGGCGCGTGCACGGTGCCGTCCGGCGCAATGCCGAGGTCGAGCGACCACAACCCCGGGATGGCAATCCGTCCGACGGTTCGCGTTCGCACGATCTGCGCGCCGGCTAGCTCGCGGTAGCGGTCGATGACCGAGGCCGCGAAGTGTAGGTGGAGGCGACCAGGGTCGCGGGCCGCGAGCGCTCGTCGCAGCAACGAGTGCTGCAACTGGTCCGTCGCCCGCTCGACTCCTGGTCCGGTCATCACCCTGCTCCTCCGCGACCTCGGCTCCGGGGCTAGCGCTCGATCGGCACGTCGATCAGAGAGCCGTACTCGGTCCATGAACCGTCGTAGTTCTTGACGTTCTCCCGCCCGAGCAGGTGGTGCAGCACGAACCACGTGTGGCTCGATCGCTCCCCGATGCGGCAGTACGCGATGGTCGGCTCGTCCTTGTCGCCGTAGAGCTGCTTCAGCTCATCCACGCTCTTGAAGGTGCCGTCCTCGTTCACCGCACGAGCCCATGGGACGTTCAGGGCGCCGGGGATGTGACCGGGGCGCTGTGCAGTCTCCGCCATTCCGGGCGGCGCGATGATCTCGCCCGTGAACTCCGCGGGGCTGCGGACGTCGACGAGCTGGATGCCGCCATCGCGCGCCGCCGCCAGCACCTCATCGCGCTTCGCCCGCAGCGCCTCGTTCGGCGGCGACGTGAACTGGTAGTTCGTGCGCTCGACGGCCGGCACCTCGGTCGTCGTCGGCCGGCTGTCCGCCAGCCACTTCACGCGGCCGCCGTCCATCAGCGAGACGTTCTCGTGCCCGTACATCTCGAGAAGCCACAGCGCGTAGGCAGCGAACCAGTTGTTGTTGTCGCCGTAGAGCACGATGTGCGTGTCCGGCGTCACCCCGGCGGCGCTGAGCAGTTCGGCCATGTCCTCCGGGCTCGCGATGTCGCGCCGGCGCTGGTCCTGGAGCTGCGTGTTCCAGTTCCAGGCGATCGCGCCCTCGATGTGTCCTTCGGCATAGGCGCCCGTGTCCACGTCCACCTCGATGAGGCGCACGTTCGGGTCCTTCCCGTGCTCGGCCACCCAATCCGCTGTTACGAGCTTGTCGACCATCGATCTCCCCCGATTCATCTCGTCATGGACCGTCAAGCGACAGCCCGACCCCATCCGCTGAACCTGACAAGCAGTGTCAGGGTTCGCCCATGTGGAATGCTGGCGAGGACATCACCACCACATCTTCTCGCTCACCGATTCGACGATCTCGTCGTAGTCGCGAGTCCAGAGATGCGACGACAGGTACTTCCAACCGCCGTCGGCGAGGAGGCACACGATGTGTCCCTCGTCGAGCCGCTCGGCGAGCCGCTGCGCTGCCCGGACGACCGCTCCGCTCGAGATGCCGGCGAAGACGCCCGTCTTCTGCGTCAGATCCTTGGCGACACGGAAGGACGTGGCCGAGTCCACGACGATGCGTCCGTCGAGCACGCGCTCATCGAAGACGGGTGGGATGTATCCCTCCTCGAGGCTGCGCAATCCCTGGACGAGGTCGCCCGGGTGTGGAGCCGCAGCGATGATGCGAATCGCGGGATCGTGCTCCTTGAGCCGGCGACCGACGCCCGTAAGCGTGCCGCCGGTGCCGAGCCCGGCAACGAAGTGCGTCACCTGCGGCAGGTCGGCGAGCACCTCGGGCGCGGTGGTCTCGTAGTGGGCGCGCGGGTTCTCGTCGTTCTCGTACTGGAACGGCATGTACCAGTCCGGGTGCTGCGCGGCGACCTCACGCGCCATCTGCACCGAGCCGTTCGTGCCGAGGTTGCCGGGCGAGAAGATGACCTCCGCGCCGAACGCGCGCAACAGCTCGATGCGCTCCTCGCTCACCGCGTCCGGCATCACGACCTTCACGGGGTAGCCCTTGAGCTGCCCAATGAGCGCCAACGCAATGCCCGTGTTGCCCGAGGTCGGCTCGAGGATGGTCTGGCCCGGCTTCAGGCGACCGTCGCGCTCCGCCGCCTCGACCATGTACTTGGCGATGCGATCCTTCACCGAACCCGTGGGGTTCTGGCCCTCGAGTTTCACGTAGACGTGGACGGACGGCTTGGGTGACAGGGGCGCGATCTCGACGAGCGGCGTATTGCCGACCATGTCGAGCGTCGAGTGATACAGCATCGTATGCCGAGCCCCTGCCGTCCTCGCGCCTCGAGGGCCGCTCCTAGCCCTCGGATCCGCCGGCCAGCGCCGGCAAGATCGACACGCTGTCGCCATCTGAGAGCGCGGTGTCGGCGCCCTGCAGGTAGCGGATGTCCTCGTCATTCAGGTAGATGTTCACGAAGCGGTGGAGCTCGCCGGATTCGTCCGCGATCTGCTTGCGGAACCCCGGGTACTCCCGCTCGATGTTCTCGATGAGCTCGGCGATGGTACGACCCTCGCCCGCGAACTGCTTCTGGCCGTTCACAGCCTTTTGGATAACCGAGGTGACGTTGACCGTGACCGCCAAGTCTGCATTCCCCTCCACACCCGCCGGCCGCTGGAGCGGCGGCCGGCGGAGTACCACTGGTTCAGCATGCGCCGCCGCCTGATCGCGGCGCGCCGGCACCGGACGTTGCGCTCGTCAGTCTCCCGCCGGCGCACCGACTTCGACCGGCAGCTCGAGCGGCGGCGTACCGCAGAACTGGTCGTAGTCGATCAGCTCCGTGACCGTCGGGTTCTCACCGCACAGCGGGCAGTCCGGATCGCGCCGGATCTTCATCACACGGAACTCCATCGAGAGCGCGTCGACCAGCAGCAGCCGGTTCACCAGCGGATCGCCGATGCCCAGGATCTGCTTGAAGACCTCGGTCGCCTGGATCGAGCCGATGATGCCCGTGATCGCACCCAGCACGCCAGCCTCGGCGCAGCTCGGGACAAGGCCGGGAGGCGGCGGCGCGGGGTAGAGGCAGCGGTAGCAGCCCTGGCCCGGCTTGAAGACCGTCGCCTGCCCGTCGAACAGCAGGATCGAGCCGTCGACCAGCGTCTTGCCCAGCAGGTAGGCCGCGTCGTTCACGAGGTAGCGCGTCGCGAAGTTGTCCGCGCCGTTCACCACGATGTCGTAGTCGCGAATGATGTCCATCGCGTTGTCCGAGGTGATCGGCACCTCGTGCAGCACGACGTTCACACCGGGGTTGTACGCGTTCAGCTTCTCCTGGGCAGAAAGCGCCTTGCGCTTGCCCACGTCCTGCGTCTGGTGGAGCAGTTGCCGTTGGAGGTTCGAGAGGTCGACGGTGTCGAACTCAACGATGCCGATCGTGCCCACGCCGGCGAGCGCGAGGTAGATCGCGACCGGCGAGCCGAGGCCGCCCGCGCCGATGATCAACACCTTGCCCTGCTTCAACTTCCGCTGACCGGTCGGGCCGACCTGGCCCATGATGATGTGCCGCGAGTAGCGCATCACCTCGTCGGTGGTGAGGGCCGTCGAGGCTGCCGCACCGTTCGAGTCCGACCCGCCCGCGAGCGCCGGGATGACTGCCACTTGGTCGCCGTCCTTTACCTGTGTGTTCGTGCCGTCCATCTCGTGGATGGCCTGGTTATTCAGATAGATGGTGATGTGCTGCGGGATCCGTCCCTCAGCATCGAAGACAAGCATGTCGAAGCCGGGGTACTGCGCGTTGACCGCGTCCAGCACCTCACCGACGTTCGACCCCTCGACCGCGACGTAATCGCGGTTCGCCGTTAGCTTCCGGAACGGCGAGGGGATGTAGACACTGACTGTCATGCCTGCACCTCTCCTCGTCTGGTGTTCTTGTTCGGTTCGACTGCGCATCACAGCAGGCCGCTCGAGCGGGACCAACTACAGCGGGACACTGAGGTACCGCTCGCCGGTGTCACAGAGCATCGTGACCACGCGCTTCCCCGGGCCGAGTTCCTGCGCCACGCGGACCGCCGCCCAGACGTTCGCGCCGGAGGAGATGCCGACGAGCAGCCCTTCTTCGCGGCTGAGGCGCTTCGTCATCTCGTAGGCGTCCTCGTCCCGAACGCCCACCACCTCGTCGTAGATCTCGCGATTGAGCACCGTCGGCACGAACGAGGCACCGATGCCCTGGATGCCGTGGATCGCGGCGCGGCCGCCCTGCAGTACCGGCGCACGGGCCGGCTCCACGGCCACCACGCGCACCTTGAGCCCGGCCTCCCGCAGCGTCTCCCCAACACCCGTGATGGTACCGCCGGTCCCGACGCCCGCCACGAACGCATCGAGGCGCCCCTCCGTGGCCTCGAGGATTTCGGGGCCGGTGGTGAGCCGGTGCACCTCGGGATTCGCCGGGTTCTCGAACTGCTGCGGCATGAACGAGCGCTTGCGCTTCTTCAGCAGCTCGTGTGCAGCGTGCACCGCACCGGTCATGCCCTCGATTGCCGGCGTCAGCACCAGCTCCGCGCCCAACCGCTCGAGCAGGCGGCGTCGCTCGACGCTGAAGTCCTCCGGCATCGTCAGCACGAGGTGGTAGCCCTTGCGCGCCGCGACCACCGCGAGGCCGATCCCGGTGTTCCCGGAGGTCGGCTCGATGATCGTGTCGCCCGGAGAGATCTCGCCGCTGCGCTCTGCCGCCTCGATCATCGAGAGCGCGATCCGATCCTTGACCGAACCGCCCGGATTCCGCGCTTCGAGTTTGCCGAGAATCTCGGCGGCGCCCTCGGGTACCACGCGATGCAGCCGCACGAGCGGCGTCTTGCCGATCAGATCGAGGACGGAGTCCGCGATCCGCGGAGCGTTATCCACCACCTGGCTCTCGACCATGGCTCGTGCCTCGCTCGGTCGCTCGACTAGATGCTGTATCGCGGCGTGCGGGCGGTCAGCCGTTCGCGCTCGCGCTCCGCGAGATCCTTGATCGAGACGGCTGCCAACCGCCGCTTCGTCTCCTCGTAGATCTCGCGCCAGACCCACTGCTGCCCGCACAGCACGTTGTGGCTGTGCTCGGGGTCGTCGTTCTCGAGGCAGGCGAGCGGCGCGAGCGAGCCCTCCATGCTCTCGAGCACGTGCAGAAGACACATGTCCTCCGGGGCGCGTGCCAACTCGTGCCCTCCACCCGGGCCTCGAGTGCTGCGAATGAAGCCGTCCCGGCGCAGCTGCGCCAGGAGGTGATCGAGGTACGACTCCGGGATCTGCTGCCGCCGCGCGATCTCCGAGCGCTGCACGGGGCCATTCCCCCCGTAAAGCGCGAGATCGATCAGGGCCCGCACCCCGTAGTCACCCTTGGTACTCAACCGCATCATGCGGAACCGTGCCTACCTTGGCTCAATATTGTCGACTAACTTAGTCGAGTATAGCACGGCACCATGAAAGCGGAGCGGGGACCTCGAGCTGCGGGCTACGCCCCGCCAGCCACCGCCGGCACGATCGACACCTCGTCGCCTTCGCCGAGAGTGGTCTGCAGGCCGCTCAGAAAACGCACGTCCTCACCGTTGACGTAGACGTTGACGAAGCGCCGCAACTCGCCGGTCTCGTCGCAAAGCCGGTCGCGCATCCCGGGGAACGACTCCTCGAGCTGCAACACGACATCTGCGAGGTTCGCGCCTTCGACGGCGACCGTGTCCTGCTCCTTGGTCAACGACCGCAACGGCGTCGGGATCTTTACCTTCACGGCCATTTGGGTGCCGGTTCCTTTCAGAAACTCACCTCCACCTGTTCCGCTCGTCCTGAGCCTGTCGAAGGTCCAGTGGAGGGGAATGGAGGTCGTGTTGTCGTGTTGCGCGCGGGAGGCTGCTCAGCCTTCGACGACGTCGCCGACGATCGGGTCGACGCGCACGCCCTTGGACTGCGCCCACTCGATGCTGCGCTCGATCTCGTCGGCGTCGCCCTCGAGCTCGAGCACGACCCAGCCGACGCTATCGTCGACATCGGCCATGCGGATGTTCGTCACCACCTTGAATTCGTGGCCGAGCTGGTAGATCACCGGCTCGGTGACGAGGTTGGGCTCAAACGTAAAACGAACGCGCTTGCTAGCCATGGCTAGGCACCTCCGACAGCGACGGCTTCGCGTCCGCGTCGCGCCTCGAGAGCCTCGTCGAAAGCCTCCCCGCGGGCCGGGATGCGGATGGGCTCCTCGAGCGAGTCGACCACGGCCTCGACCGTCTTGAGGCCGGCGCCGGTGATGAATGCGACGGTCTCTTCGTCGGGGTTGATGTGGCCGCTCTCGACCATCTTCTTGAGGCAGGCGATGGTCACGCCGCCGGCCGTCTCCGCGAAGATACCCTCAGTCTCGGCCAGGAGGTACATCGCCTCGACGATCTCCTCGTCGGTCGCCATCGCGGCGCCGCCGTTCGTCTCCTGCATCGTCTTCAACGCGTAGTAGCCGTCGGCCGGGTTCCCGATGGCAAGCGACCGCGCGATGGTGTTCGGCTTCTGCGGCACGAAGTTCAGCGTTTCGTTGGCGTAGGCCGTCGCGATGGGCGAGCACCCGGCCGCCTGTGCACCGGACATCCGCGTCTTCGGCTCATCGATCAGGCCGACCTCGTGGAACTCCTTGAAGCCCTTCCAGATCTTGGTGAAGAGCGAGCCCGAGGCCATCGGGGCGACCACGTGATCGGGCGCGCGCCAGCCGAGCTGCTCGGCGACCTCGAACGCGAGCGTCCTCGAGCCCTCCGCGTAGTACGGCCGCACGTTGATGTTGACGAACGCCCAGTTGCGATTCGCCGCGACCTCGGTGCAGAGGCGGTTCACGTCGTCGTAGGAGCCCTGGATCATCACGAGGGTCGGGCGGTAGATGCCGCTGCCGACGACCTTGCCCTGCTCGAGGTCGTCCGGGATGAAGACGTACGCCTCCATGCCGGCGGCGGCCGCGTGCGCTGAGACGGAGTTCGCGAGGTTGCCCGTGCTCGCGCAGGCCATCGCATCGAAGCCGAACTGCCGCGCCCGGGCGATCGCGACCGACACCACGCGGTCCTTGAACGACCAAGTCGGGTTCACGGTGTCGTTCTTCAGCCACAGCTTCTTGAGGCCCAGGTGCTTCGCGAGCCGCTTCGCATCGAGCAGCGGCGTGAAGCCAGTCCCGATGTCGACCTTGTACGCGGGGTCGCACGGCAGGAGGTCGGCGTAGCGCCAGAGAGTCGTGGGACCCGCCGCGACCTTCTCGCGCGAGATGTTCGCGCGGATGGCCTCGTAGTCGTACGCCACCTCGAGAGGACCGAAACAGAACTCGCAGGAGAAGATCGGCGCGAGGTCGTACTCGCGTCCGCACTCCCTGCAACGCAGGGCGCGCTCGAATGACATCGTCGTCTCCGGTTCGCTCCGCGCCCACCCGGGAACGCGGAGATGGCTAGGTTGCTGGGTGAACAGGAACGCCCGATCCTGCGGCCCGCCGGGGGCCGCGGTCGGGCTAGCGCATCACCATGAGGCTCCGCGGCGGGCGGAACGGGCGGTGCGTATCGAATTCGAGTGTCGTTGAAGCGGAGGTCAAGCGGATCGCCTTCCGTTCATCTGCCCCGGCGATCACCGGGCCGGACTTCGCACCGTGTTCGCCCCGGCGAAGGGCGACCGGTTGCGGTGGCATCTGCGGGCCGCTGCCCTCCGCCACTCTTGATGAACCGCGTCGGTGTAGACGCGAGAACCCGAGGCTACGGTCGTGCCTCATGTTCTGTCAATGAGATTCGGATGCCGGATGCCCTGAAGCACAGGTCCCGCGTCGCCGTCCATGCAGTCTGCTGCCCGTTCCACGCATACTGCGCGGCGTGGAAACGGCGATCCCCACTCCCTGGAACTCGCGACGCCGGGCGCTGCTGGTCCTCAACATCGCCGTGCGGCTGGCGATCATCTACTGGCTCGCCGAGGCGTGGATCCTGCGCGACGACCCGCGCTTCGCCGGCAAGGCCATCCCCGAGCGGAACGCCGTCATCGTGGGTTCGCTATCGCTGCTCTTCCCGGCGATCTGGTGGTTCCGCCGTCTCCCGTGGTCGACCTACCCGCTCGGCCTCGACATCCTTTACCTCTCGATCTACGCGTTGGACATGGCCGGCAACTCCTTCGATCTCTACAACAACTACCCCAACTTCGACCTGATCCCGCACTTCCACAGCCCCGGCGCCGTCGCAGTGATCGTCGCGACCTCCTGGGTCAGGCGTCGGCAGCCATTGGCCCCCGACTTGCCCAACCAGCGGTGGCTCGTCGAGGCGACCCTCTTCGGCGCGGGCATCGCTTCGATGATCCACATCGTCCTCGAGGCGCAGGAGTACTACACCGACGTCCTTGCGGGCACGCACAACGTCGAGGGCGTCGCGGACACCGTGAACGACCTCGTCGTGGGGCTATTCGGCGCGCTGATCTACCCGCCGCTCCTGATCCGCTGGTTCCTGCCCGGACACGTCCGGATCGGCTGGCGCTCGATCGTAACGGTGGTTGTGCTGGCCCTCCTCGCGATCGCGGCGATGACCGATCCGCTGCCCCGCCTCACGGACTTCGCCGCCGACTGCATCGCGACGCCGCTCTCCTCGCCGCTGTCCCACGAGACCCGGGAGACACTGCTCGCGGCCGCGCGCGCCGGCGCGGGCTCGCGCGACGCACCCGAGAACGGCGAGGTTCGACACGCGCACGACAGCGTCACGCCTGAGGAGCTGCTGGCCGCCCTCGAGGGGGCGTTCCACTCCGTCGAGGGCGATGTCGACCTCGCGGGCGGCGTCCCCGCCATGCGCCACGATCCCCGCGACCCCGTCGGAATGACGTTCCTGGAGTGGCTGGAGGTCGTGGCCGCCGCCGACTTCGCCACCGTGAAGATCGACGTGAAGCGCGACAAGGTGGGCCCGATCATCGCGGACCTCGAGACAGCAATTCGGCAGTTCGGCTTGCGGGAGGAGCGCCTGCTGATCAACGCCGATGTCCTGGAGGGCCCCGGCGCCTTCGGAGAGATGAACAGCCAGGAGCGGCTGTACCACCGGCTCGTCAGGAAGCTCGAGGGCGACGACCTCATCCAGATGGCGAGCGCGTTTCCTCGAGCCGCGGTCAGCATCGGCCTCGCGGTCGGGCCCGTGGACGAGGGCGCCGGGTACGAACTGACGGAGGCCGAGGCCGTGACAGAACTGGCGCGAGAGCTTCGCGCCGCCGGCTCGCGTCGCATCGTCGTCTCGGCGAGGTGGGACCTCCTGAGCGACGAGTTCGTCGAGGCGATGGCCCGCGGGGAGATTACCGTCGACGTCTGGAACAGTCTGACGATCGCGAGCCCCGAGGACCCCGACGCCGAGGTCGCCCGGCTGCGCGAACGCTACGGCGACGCGCTCGGAACGATCGACTTGCGCAGGTGATGAGGGTCTCGAACACGCAGCAGGGTGATCGCGCAAGGTGAAGTGTGGTGGGCCCGACTGCCTGAGCCCACTGGTTCCGAGCCCGGTTATCGGCGGCCTGTGGTCGTCGTGCAGGGCGACGCGTTCAACGCCAGTAACCTACGTACCGTCGTCTGCGTCGCCCTGGCGAGCAACCTCCGTTGGGCCGATTCCCCCGGCAACGTTCTCCTGCGAGCCCACCGCTTCTCCTACGAGTCGCCCGCCGCGTACTCGCGCTCGGCCTGCTCGCGGAACGGGCCGTCGCGGTATTCGAGCCAGGCGCGGAGGCCACCGGTGCCCCGCGCTGCCGCGGCCGCCTCGTTCCACTGCGCCGCCTCGAGGGATGCGTGGCCGAGCTGGTGCACGACGAAGTGGTGCTCGTACGCCAGCAGCATGCCCTGGATCTCCTGCATCTTGTTGAAGGAGCGCTTCGTCAACTGCAGCATTCGCGGCGGCATCAGCGCGATGCGGTCCGCGAGGCGCTGGCACTCGGCCTCGAGCGTACCGTCGGGCACAACGCGGTTGACCATCCCGAGGCGCTCCGCCTCGTGGATGTCGATCCGGTCGCCCGTCCAGAGCATCTCCTTCGCCTTGCGTACGCCGACTTCCCACGGCAGGACCATGATCTCGCCGCCCGTGCCCGCGTGGCGGATCGAGGGGTTCCAGAGGTTCGTACTCTCCTCGGCAACCACGAGGTCGCACATCAGCGCAGTCATCAGGCCGCCGACAACGACCGCTCCGCGGAGGCCGGCGATCGTCGGCTTCTTGAGGTTGCGGATCGTGAGGTTGGCCTCGAGGTAGTACTCCTCCTCGAAGTCCATGCGCCCCTCGACGCTGTTGAGCGGCGGCGCGTCATCCGGCCAGTCGCGCGGGCGGCCGGAGAGGTCGTGGCCGGCCGAGAACGCGCGCCCTGCGCCGGAGAAGATCACGACGCGCACGTCGCGGTCGCGGTCTGCTTCGCGCATCGCCGTGTCGATGTCCCGGATCATCTCGACGGTGAGCGTGTTCAGCGTCTCCGGGTGGTTCATCGTGATGTGGGCGACGTGATCCTTCACCTCGTAGACGACATGCTCGAGGTCCATCTGATCCTCCTTCGGTGGCGGGTACGTGGCGGGAAGTGGCGGAACAGGGGCGGCCTCGCGCTGAGGCCGCCCCGCTCAGTGGGTGCTACGCCGTCGGTGCGCCCTCGTCAAGCCACATCGCGCGGGCCTGGCCGTTGAGGTAGCAGGTCATCCCGCTGCGGCTGATGCCGTGCGGGCGGTAGTTCAACACGTAGTTGTGCCAGAACTCGCGAACGTACATCTGCGCCGGGAAGAACACGTTCCACACCTGGTCGAAGATGCGCTGCTCGATCTGAATCCACAGCTCGCGCTGCGCCTCGGGGTCCGCTTCGGCGCGCTGTGCGAGCAGCAGACGGTCCATCTCTTCGTCGTTCACGTTCGCGTGGTTCACGCCGCCCGTCGAGAGGTACCAGGGGAACACCATCTGGTCGACGGAGTACGCCGGGGGACCCCACGTGACGTTCATGGTGTCCTCGTAGTTGCGGTCGTTGAGCATCTGGACCGCCGTTGGGTTGTCGACGACGCGGATGTTGAATTCAATCTCCGGCAACTGCGCGTACATCGGCGCGAGGATCTCCTGGTACTCGTTGCGGAAGTACCAGACCGGCGCGTCGACCACGAGCTTGTTCGACTCCGTGTAGCCCGCCGCCGCAAGCAACTGATGCGCCTTCTCGATGTCGAACTGGTACCACTCGCCCTGCGACTCCATCGTCGGCACCTCGTCGTAGAGGAACGACCAGGCGATGGGTGACTTCGAGTAACCGCCGCTTTCGGTGAAGTTCGCGAGGTCCCACTCGACGCGGTCGATGGCGACGGACAGTGCGCGGCGAATGCGCTCGTCCTGCCACTTCGGGTTCGCCATCTGGAAGTGCATGCCGCTGGTGTTGACACCCTGGATCCACGGGTACTTGAGCATCACCGAGTCGTCGACGCTGCGCACCATCTCCTCGACTTCGGTGTCGTCGCGGGCGCGCCAGTTGAAGAAGTTGTTCGTCTGGTACCCGGAGCGCAGTACGGCAGCATCGCTCTGGACGTACGTCTCGATCCGGTCGAGGAACGGCAGGCCTTCCTCGAAGTAGTCCGGGTTCTTGACGAAGATCGAGCGCTCCTTCTGCACCCACTGATCCTGGATGAAGGGGCCGGTGCCGACGGCGCGCTCCGCCATCAGGTCGAGGTCCTCGATGAACTCCCGCGCGTCCATGTGTGACCACGCCGCGATGTTGCGCGGGAAGTCCGAAAGCGGCTGGTCGAGGTTGACGATCACCGTGTAGTCGTCGGGCGTCTCGATCGACACGACTTCGCTGAAGACGTCCTTCTGCACGCCCCCTGCCTGGTAGCGCTCGATCGAGGCGCGCACGTCGTCCGAGGTGAACTCGCGTCCCGAGACGGGTTCGACGTTGTGGAACTTCACACCCTGCCGCAGGTGGAAGGTGAACTGCGTCGAGTCATCGTTGGACTCCCACGACTCCGCGAGGTCCGGCTCGATGTCGACGGCGATCACGTTGGCCTTCGCACCGAGGACGGCACGCGTCAGCTTGTTCTTCACGTAGTCGTGCGTCGTGTTGATCGTGCAGGACAGCACGCGGTTGAAGTCCATGTGCGGCGGGTCGAGGTAAGTCGTCAGCAGCGTGCCGCCGTAGCGGCCGTGCGCAAGTGGGTCCGCTTCGGCGGCGGTTGGCGCGACGCTTCCGTCGTAGATGCCGGAGGGGACGCGGATGTCCGCGGCTGCAAGTCCTCCTCCACCTCCCGCCTCCGTGGTAGCCCCGCCCGCTGCTGGCGTGGACGCCGACCCGGTACCCCCGGACGAGTCGTCGTCCCCGCCGCAGCCGATCAGCGCGGCGCCGAAAAGTCCGCTGATACCCACGCCCGCGCCGCGCAGCGCCGTTCGCCTCGATACCGCTCCACGCGTCCAGTAGTTGCCGCTTCGTCGCTCGGTCACAGTTCCCTCCGGTCTTGCTCGTTGGCGTCCCGCCTCATCGTGATAGGGCACGGGAGCCCGAGCATCGCTCGCGGTCGACCACCTCCACAGTGGAATCGCCCGGCCGGACCGTAACGATGCCGCTCGTGATTCGTCAATCTGTATCGTGATGTGGCGCGGTCAGGTCGCTGCCTGGTGACAGCGGACGAGTGAGGCGGGGAGTCTCCGCCTCGCCGCTAGCACGAGGACCGTCGTCCTCCTCACATCCGAGGAAATCGACCGCCGCGAGGGTCGACGAGCAGTAACCACGCGCCCCCCTCTCAGCGCCTGCTACCGTCGGACTGTGCCGAACGACCTTGACCGGCGGCTCGAGACGTTCTTCGAGGGACGGACCGACGCGCGCACGATCTTCGACGCGGTGCGTGGGCTCATCGAGTCGCTGGGTGCTGTCACGATCCGGGTGACGAAGAGCCAGGTTGCGTTCTCGAGGCGGCGCGCCTTCGCGTGGGCGTGGACGCCCGACCGCTACCTCCGAGGCGACACCGCCCCACTCGTCCTGTCGCTCGCCCTTCCGAGGCGAGACGAGTCACCGCGCTGGAAGGAGGTCGTCGAGCCGCGACCGGGCCGCTGGATGCACCACCTCGAGCTGCGCTCCACCGACGAACTCGACGACGAGATGCGCGCGCGGCTAAGCGAGGCGTGGGACGAGGCGCGCTGAGGACCGGTCCGGCCCTAGCCGCCGCGGTCCGCGGGGCGCCTCCGACGCGGCGTCGCCTTCGACGGCTGGCAGCGCGTCAGCCAACGGCATCGGCGGCTCGCCTCGCGGCTGCGTTACCGTTCATTTCTACCACTCAGAAGACTGGGGAACGATGAAACCCTCAGGACTGTCCTCGCAGCTAAACGGGGTGTCCGGTCCGAGCTAGCCTCCCCCTGCTCTCGGTCGTCGTCGCGGGCGACTGAGGCCGCTCTCTAACCGCCGCGGTCCGTGGGAGCTTCCAGCTCTGGCTCGCCCTCCACGACCGGCAGGACCTCGGCGACGGCATCGGCGGCTCGCATCCCGACCGCTTCGACAGTGGCTGCGCCGTTCCTCGCGGCCGCGGGCCCGGCGCCGAGTGCCGAGCCCACGCCCCCGCGGTTGAGCAGGCCGTTGAGGTCCACACCGAGGACGCTGCGCAGCGTCTCGTTGAGTGCACCGAGCGTCTGCGGGCTCACGTTCAGCAACTTGTCGACGGGGCCACCGCCGTTCGAGCCGTTGTGGCCGCCACCGAGGTCGACGAGGCGGATCTCCTGCACCTGACTCAGCGGTGAGGCCGCCGCGCTCATCATCTGCGGGAGGATCTGGATCAGTGCGGTCGCGATCTCGAGGTCACGCGCGGCGTCGTTGAACTCGCGGAGGGCCGCGGCCTTCTTCGAGAGACCCTCGGCTTCGGCGAGCAACTTTGCGCGCTCTGCGTCCGCCTGCGCCGTGCCGACAAGCCGTACCTGCTCGGCCTCGGCTTCACCGCGCTTGCGGACTTCCTCGGCGCGCGCGATCGCCTCGGCTTCGATGCGGTAGCGCGTGGCGTCGGTGTGCGCGTTTTCGACGTCGCGCTTCGCTTCTGCGTCGAGGCGCTGCTTCTGCTTGTCCGCCTCCGCGATCGCCACGACCTCAGCCTCGAGCTCCTCGCGGCGCTGGGCGGCGCGGCGTCGGGCGAGCTCGGTCGACGCGTCCGCGACAGACTGCTCCGCTTGAGCCTGGGCCTCGAACCCCGCCTGCTCCGCCCGTGCGATCTCCGCGCGACGATCGGCGTCGGCCTTCGCGATACGCACGTCGCGGTCCCGGACGGCCTCGGCGATCTCGGCATCGGCCGCTGCCTGTGCGGTTTCGGCGCGCTGGCGCGCCTCGGCCTCCGCGATGGCGGCCTCCTGCTCGGCGAGCGCGATGCCGACACGGGCGTCGCGCTTCACTTCGGCGGTCCGCCGGTCGCCCAGCGCGTCGAGGTAGCCCTCGGCATCGCTGATCTCGCGCAGTGTGAAGGTGTCCAGTTCGATGCCGAGGCGGCTCAGTTCCGCCTGTGCGTCGCGCGCGACCTCTTCCTGGAACTTGGTGCGATCGCGGTAGATCTCCTCCGGCGTGAGGCGTCCGCAGATGCTGCGAAGACTGCCCTCGAGGACCGCCTGCACGTCCGTCTGGATGTCCGTCTGCGGACGACCGAGGTAGCGCTCGGCGGCAGCCACGATCGAGTCGTCGTCGCTCCCGATCTTGAAGAGAGCGGTGCCCTCGACGGTGAGCGGCACGCCCTCCTTCGAGATCGCGTTATGGGTGCCGACGGTGGCGCTCATGATATGCAGCGAGAGGTGACCCACCTGTTCGACGACTGGGAGCACGATCCCGCCACCGTTGCGGATGATGCGCCAACCAACGACCGATCTCGAGCCGTCCGCGTGGGTGATGCGGCGGCGGCGGCCGGAGACCACGATGATCTGGTCGGGACCCGCCTTGTGGTACCGCGACGCGAGCGCGCTGAAAACGACGAGGATGGTCACCACGAGGATGACCGCGATCAGGCCGACACCCCAACTGAAGCCCAGTCCGAGATCCACGATCGCCCCCGTCGCCTACGCCGGCTCGACCGTCGAGGTGGAGCCAGCCTGACTGTCTAACGTCGCCACGAGCATCTCGCCGCCGACGACGCGCTTGATCTGCACGATCGCACCCTCCGGGATGACCGCGTCGCTGTCGGAGCGCGCGACCGCTCGATGGCGGCCTCCGGCGTGCCGGTACTCGACGTAGCCCACCGAACCCGGCGCGATCCGGAGCGTCACGACCGCCTCGGAACCCACGAGGTCGGCCAGCGAGAAGTTCGAGCTCCCCGCCTGCTTGTGGAGCGCGCGCCCCATCAGCAGCACCGCTCCCGCGAGCGGGATGCCTCCGAGCAGCCCTCCGAGCGCCGAGAGCAGCGGGTCGACGCCCCAGTACCCGCTGAGCAGCCAACCCAGCGCACCGAACCCGGCCAGGAAGGCGGAGACGGTGTGGACGTTGATCAGCCCATCGGCGAAGTCGCCGTCGCCGATGTCGGCGCCGAAGTCACCTGCAACGTCCGCGACCTCGCCGAAGATGTACGAGACAACGAGCACACCAAAGCCGACAACCGCGAGCAGGATGAACACGGTCGTATCGAGGCTGCGCTCAACGTTGAAGAGATCGCCGAGGTCCAGGCCGCGTCCCCTTCCGCGCGCCTCGAGTGGGCGCGATCTGATGGTCGGCGCGGAGTGTAACACTCTGTAGTACGAGCGTTCTGACAGCCGAACGAACGACCCGGGAGACTACTGCAGCCGGCGGTAGGTCGAGGTGCCGAACCACAGGATGGCCGCAAGCAGCAGCATTCCGAGTGCTGTCCCCGCAAGCGCCGTCTGCACGCCGAATGCCGAGGCCGCGAGCGCGATACCGAAGATCCCCAGCGACTCGAAGCCGTCCTGCAACAGCATGATGCTGCTGATACGGCCTCGGTACTGCTCGGACACGTGCGTCTGGATCAGCACGTTGTTGAGCGACTGCCGGCCTGACTGCCCGATCCCGAGGATCACCACGAGTCCCGCACTGACCCAGAGCACCTCCGAGACCGAGAACGCGAGCAACGCCAGCGCGAACACCGTCATGCTCGCGATCAGCAACTTGCCGCGATTGCGGTTCGGTAGCGAGGCGATGACGAGGGACCCGATCAACGCGCCGATCGCGGTCATGGCGAGGAGAAGGCCGACGCGCACCGCGGTTTGCTCGAAGCTATCGCTGAGGACGTCGTCGACGAACCCGGGGAGCAGGCGCTGGTATGGCATCCCGAGGATGCTGAGGAACATGTGCACTACGAGCAGCATCCAGAGGACGCGCTGTGTCTTGAGGTAGCCGAACGCCTCCTGGATGTCGCGGACCCCGAGCTTCTCCATACGGCCGCGGCGGCGGGGACCTGCGCCGTTCATGGAGGCGCGGTCCAGGGATCTGCTTGCCTCGGCGATGGCCGCCTGCTCTCGCCTGAACGCGCTGATCTTCGGCACCCGGAACATCGCGAACACTGCAAGGAGGTAGAGCACCCCCATGAGCGTGAACACCCAGCCGGGTCCGATCACCGCGATCAGCACACCGGCGAGCGCGGGTGCCGCGAGCCTCGTCACGTTCATGACGAAGACGTTGAGCCCGAACGCGTTGGTCAGCCGCCCGGTCCCTACGATCTCGGGGATCATGGACTGACGTGCGGGCATCACGAAGGAGTTCGACACTCCCTGGACCATCGCCGCGATGATCAGGTGCTCGAAGCGCAGCATCCCCATGAACAGCAGGCCCGCGAGGATGCCCGAGAGCATCGCGTTGAACACCTGACCGAACTGGATGATCACGCGCCGGCTTGCACGGTCGGCCACCACTCCGCCCGAGACCGCGAGCAACACGCGGGGCACGGAGCTGGCCAACTCCATGCTTCCCAGCGCCGCATACGACCCGGTGAGCTCGTAGGCGAGGACGCCACGCACCACCTGCTGCATCTGGAGCGAAGACCAGTTGCCGGTCATCGAGAGCAGGTACCAGCGGAACGCCGGTACTTCGATCAGTGAGTCGAACGTGCGAAAACGGCGAGGACGTCGGGGGCTGGTCGGCTCTGGCGCCGCCTCCAGCGGAGTCAGCGCAGAGGGATGGGCAGGTTCCGCTTCAGTAGCGGACGGGTGCTCCGAAATACTCATACGGACCTAAGCTAACGCTCGCGCGAGGGTCACACGGGCAGAGCGGCATCGTAACCCATACGTGGTCACCGGCCAACAGGGGATACCCCGATGTCCGCCCGTCCGAATGCGAGCCGTGCGACAGCCTACGCCCCCACGTACTCCGCCAGGTGCTGCCCCGTGAGCGATGACCGCGAAGCAACGAGGTCGGCCGGCGTACCCTCGAAGACGATGCGTCCGCCGTCGTGCCCCGCGCCGGGTCCGATGTCGATGATCCAATCCGCGTGCGCCATCACCGCCTGGTGGTGCTCGATGACGATGACGGACTTCCCGGAGTCGACCAGCCGGTCGAGCAGCCCGAGCAACTGCTCGACGTCGGCGAGGTGGAGGCCGCTCGTCGGCTCGTCGAGGACGTAGACGCCGCCCTTCTGCGCCATCTGCGTCGCGAGCTTCAAGCGCTGGCGCTCGCCGCCCGAGAGCGTGGTCAGCGGCTGACCGAGGCTGAGGTAGCCGAGCCCTACGTCCGCCATCCGCGAGAGGATCGCGTGCGCAGCCGGGGTCTTCCCCGGGCCGTCGCCGAAGAACGCCTCGGCCTCGGAGACCGGCATCGCCAGCACCTCCGCGATGTTCTTGCCGCCGAACTCGTACTCGAGGACCGCGGCCTGGTAGCGCTTGCCCTCGCACTCCTCGCAGGTCGTGGCGACCGTGTCCATGAAGCCGAGCTCGGTGTAGATGACGCCCGCGCCGTTGCAGGTGGGGCACGCGCCCTCGGAGTTGGCGCTGAACAGTGCTGGCTTCACCCCGTTGGCCTTCGCGAAGGCGCTGCGGATCGGGTCGAGCAGTCCGGTGTAGGTGGCCGGGTTGCTGCGCCTCGACCCGCGGATCGCGCCCTGATCGATCGCGACGACGCCCTCCCGCTTCGACACCGAGCCGTGGATCAGCGAGCTCTTCCCCGATCCCGCGACGCCCGTGACCACCACGAGCACCCCGAGCGGGATGTCGACATCGACGTTCTGGAGGTTGTGGTCGTTCGCCCCTCGCACCTCCAGCACCCCCGAGGCCGTGCGTACCTCCGGCTTGAGCGTCGCGCGGTCATCGAGGTGCCAGCCGGTCAGCGTCCCGCTCGCCCGCAGTCCGTCGAGGCTGCCCTCGAAGACGACCTCGCCACCAGCGGTGCCGGCGCGAGGCCCGAGGTCGACGATGTGGTCGGCGATCGCGATCGTCTCGGGCTTGTGCTCGACGACGAGGACGGTGTTGCCCTTGTCCCGCAGCCGCAGCAGCAGGTCGTTCATCCGCTGGATGTCGTGGGGGTGCAGTCCAATCGTCGGCTCGTCGAAGACGTAGGTGACGTCCGTGAGCGCCGACCCGAGGTGGCGGATCATCTTGGTGCGCTGCGCCTCCCCGCCCGAGAGCGTGCCCGCCGGCCGGTCGAGCGAGAGATAGCCCAGACCGATCTCGACGAACGAGTCGAACAGGTGCAGCAGGTTGCCGAGCAGCGGCCGGACGGACGGCTCGTCGAGGCTGCGCACCCACTCGGCGAGGTCGCTGATCTGCATCGCGCAGGCGTCGGCGATGCTGACGCCCTTGATCTTCGACGACCTCGCTTCCTTCGTGAGGCGGGTGCCCTCGCACTCGGGGCAGGTGGTGAACGTAACCGCCCGGTCCACGAACGCGCGGATGTGCGGCTGGAGCGAGTCGGGGTCCTTGGAGAGCATCGACTTCTGGATCTTCGGGACCAGGCCCTCGTAGGTGAGGTTCATGTTGTCGAACTTCACCTTCGTCGGCTCGTGGTAGAGGAAGTCCTGCAACTCCTTCTTCGTGTAGTTGCGGATCGGCTTGTCGGGGTCGACGAAGCCCGACGCGGCGTAGATGCGAACGTTCCAGCCATCGGCGGTGTAGCCGGGGATCGTGATCGCCCCCTCGGCGAGCGACTTGCTGTCGTCGAACAGCTGCGTCAGGTCGATGTCGCTGACCGACCCGCGGCCCTCGCAGCGCGGGCACATGCCGCCGAGGCGGGTGAAGCTGGCCGTCTCGGTCTTCGTCTTGCCGGGACCGCGCTCAACGGTGATCGCGCCTTTCGCCGTCACCGAGGGCACGTTGAACGAGTACGCGTTGGGCGACCCGATCTGCGGCTGACCCAGCCGGCTGAAGAGGATGCGGAGCATCGCGTTAGCGTCGGTTGCGGTGCCGACGGTGGAGCGAACGTTCGCTCCCATCCGCTCCTGGTCGACGATGATCGCCGTCGTGATGCCTTCGAGGACGTCCACCTCGGGCCGCGACAGCGTCGGCATGAAACCCTGGAGGAAGGCGCTGTAGGTCTCGTTGATCAGGCGCTGCGATTCAGCGGCGATGGTCCCGAAGACCAGCGAGCTCTTGCCGGAGCCCGAGACGCCGGTGAACACGGTCAGGCGCCGCTTCGGGATCTCGAGGCTGACGTCCTTGAGGTTGTTCTCGCGGGCGCCCTGCACGCGGATGAAGTCGTGGCTGTCCGCCACGTGCGATGCCGCTGCGCGTGTGTCCGTGCTCGTGGCCATGCTCATCCCGTCTCAGACGCCGACCCCGCCTTGCCCGTCCCTGGAGAGGCCCGCTCGTTAGCTCGTGCGGCGACTGCTGCGGCGCCTGGCGGCGTAGGGCTGCAGGAAGAGGTTGATTCCGCTGAAGAACAGCACCGCGAGCGGGAACAGGGGCAAGTAGAACGCCCACTCGGCGGACTCGCCCGCTGTCAGACCAACGATGATGACCAAGACGACACTCGCCGTAAAGGCGACGGACACCCAGCGGTGAAGCTGCCGAACCCAGTTCATGAAATCGCCCTCCAGGCCCGAATCGGGCGCACACCATTACGGCGCGCACACCCGCGCCATTGGTAACTGCCGGCATCAGGAAGCGAAACTCAGCTCACGGCCTGCGTCACGAGAGCCGCGATCTTCTTCTCGTCAGCGGTGGTGAGTTTCGTCAGTGCAAACGAGGTCGGCCACATCGAGCCGTCGTCGAGGTTGGCTGCCTCGTCGAAACCGAGCGTCGCGTACCGCGCCTTGAACTTGTCGGCGCTCTGGAAGTAGCAGACGACCTTGCCGTCCTTCGCGTACGCGGGCATGCCGTACCACGTCCTCGGCGTGAGGTCGGGGGCATTTTCTTTCACGATCGCGTGAATCCGCTCCGCCATCACGCGATCCGCTTCCGGCATCTCGGCGATCTTCGCGAGGACATCGGCCTCGCCGTCCGCCTTCTTCCGGCCGCGGCTCGCCTCGGCCTTCGCTTCCTTCGCGCGCTCCTGCATGGCGGCCTGTTCTTCGGGCGTGAAGCGCGAGGACGCGCCGCGCTTCCGGGTGGCGCCTCGAGTCGCCTTCGACTGCTCCGTGGTGGTGGATCGCTTCTCAGCCATCGGAACTACCTCCGCTTGCTGGCTACGGAGTGATGCGTGGCGTCGCCCTCAGCGGAGCTCCTGGATGCGGATCAGGTTCCCCGCAGGGTCGCGGACCGCGCAGTCCCGCACGCCGTAGGGCTGATCCATCGGCTCCTGGACGATCTCCGCCTCGCTCGCCTGCAGCCGCTCGAACGTCGCCTCGAGGTCGGAGGTCGCGAGGTTGATCTGGGCGTAGGTGCCCTTCGCCATCATCTCGGCGATCGTGCGACGCTCGTCCTCGGTCAGTCCCGGGTCGGCATCGGGTGGGTAGAGGACGATCGAGGTCTGCGGCTGGTTGGCCGGCCCGACCGTGATCCAGTGCATCCCGCCGTACTCGACGTCGTTTCGAACCTCGAACCCGAGTACGTCGCGATAAAACGCGAAGGACGCGTTGGCGTCGGTGTGCGGCAGCATGCTCGAGTGGATGGTGATGTCCATGGCAATCACTCCTTTCCGTGCGGGTGATGTCACGGACAGACTAGGTTCGCGTCGCCCGGCTGCGCTTCTTGATTCCTGACCGATTGCGTCGATAGATGGACCGTCGGTTGACCGCAGGTGGCGCGGAGGGCACGCGACGCAGGCTGGGATGCCTCTACGGATCCCAACCCGGCAACTTCGAGGCCTGCTTGATCCAGCTGGAGACGAGCGCTTCGTCGAGCTCATCGTCCTCGTGGATGTGGAAGTAGCGCTCTTCCTCGTGCTTGGACTCCACCGGGGGGATGGGGTCCAGCGACGTGCCTTTGAAGAACGTGACCTTCACGTACTTCGTGTAGCAGTGATAGCTGAGGAACCAGCCCTGGCCCTCGATGCCATAGAAGGGCGAGTTCCACCTCACGCCCTTGGTAACCTCGGGGACGGTGCGCTCGATGAGCGCGTCCAGGCGACGTCCGACGTCCTGCTTCCATCCCGGCATCGCCTCGATGTAGGCCTGCACGGGCTCGTCGCCGTCGCCCTTGGGGATCTGTGGGTTACCACCGGCGAGGAGCTTCGGCTTCGCGTCCTTCGAGGCGATCTTGCGGGTAGTCGGGGCCATCTGTCGACCCTCCCTCGTTCATCGCGCCATCAGCGACCGATCGGCGCTTTCGCGACTTCTCACTGGTCTCGTGACGCGCTTGACCACGCAGGGTGGGATGCCCGCCATGTCGCCTGCCGCCTGCTCCCGATAGACGCTCGGCGGCACGCCGACGAGCTCCGCGAACCGCGTACTGAACGTACCCAGCGAGGAGCAACCGACCGCAAAGCAAACCTCCGTGACGCTGAGATCGCCCCGACGGAGCAGTGCCATGGCCCGCTCGATGCGCCGCGTCATGAGATACGAATAGGGCGACTCGCCGTAGGCGACGCGGAACTGGCGGCTGAGGTGCCCGGCGGACATACCGGCACCCCGCGCGAGCGCCTCGACATCGAGGGGTTGGGCGTACTCCCGATCCATCCGGTCGCGGACGCGACGGAGCACGGCCAGGTCTCCAAGATGTTGCGAGCGAGTCGTTTCACGCGCCATCGTTCGATCCTCCCATGGACCGGAAGGGGCCCTCAAGTAACGCTGGACTGAATACGCAGCGATCTAGCACTCTCACCGTGAGAGTGCTAAATTGGCATCCGTGCCACGCCTGTGATGATTCGAAGGAAGGAGAGCCCCGGAGATGGTGGGGACTGCGGTACCGACGCGCTCGGGCCGTCATTTCCTGCTCGAGCCGCAGACAACCTCTGAGAGCGAATTGGCTGAGCGCTACCATAACCTGCTCGGCCTCCCGGACGCACAACTCCAGCGTCGCCTCATGGACCTGATTGAAGCCGAGGACGCGCTGCCGGAACCGC
Source organism: uncultured Dehalococcoidaceae bacterium (assembly GCA_964479165.1). Lineage (GTDB taxonomy): Bacteria > Chloroflexota > Dehalococcoidia > UBA2979 > UBA2979 > CAYZJO01. The sequence goes on along the minus strand of CAYZJO010000001.1, from coordinate 384,427 downwards.
AGCGCTATGCCGCCGCGCGCGACCGACTGCTCGCGTGGCTCCGCCTCGGAGCCGACGAGCGGCAAATCATCTCCGACGCCTACGAACGCGCGCTCGCCTCGCTGCCGCCAGATTTCACCGGCCGGAGGCTAGAGGCGGAGCATTCCGCAATCGTGAACGGGCTGCGCTTCGAGGAGTTCCTCGACCTTGCGTCTTTCGTGCCCTGGATCCACGGGGAGGCGGAGCGGGTCTCGATGATCGACGCTTCGGCGGAGGCTTCGCGTGCGCGCGGGCTCAACGTGCCAGTCGTCGTCGCCGCGTAGCCGGGACGGCTCGAGCGGCGTTTACGTGGAGGAAGGAGTTCGAGTGCACCCGGCTATCCAGGCACATGAACCACTGGCGCCGCTTCGCGAGCCGCTCCTCATCGGTGCTTTCATCGCCCGCGGCGGGTTCAGCGCGAGCGCTGCCATCGGCCACCTGATCGCCCAGTGGGACGCTCGTCCGGTCGCCGACATCGATCCGGACCACTACTACGACTTCAGCGTCCTGCGACCCCATGTTCGCCTCGAGGGGGGAGCACGCCGGCTGGACTGGCCGGAGACGCGCTTCTTCGTCGCTTCCCCTCCCGGCAGCGATCGGGACCTAGTGCTGCTGACGGGTGTGGAGCCGCACTATCACTGGCGCGACTTCACGAACGCCGTCAACGAAGTGGCCGAACGCCTCGGGGTTCGCGAGAGCGTGCTCGTCAGCGTCAGGCCCGGCCCAACGCCGCACCGCCGACCCATCCCGCTCGAGCTGCGCGACGGAGACGAGGCGGTGGCACGGCGTTTCGGAGTGGAGGCGACGCGGTCGGACTACCAGGGCCCGACGACGATCACGGGAGTCCTCAGTCTGAGCCATCGAGAGAAGGGGTGGCGAGGCGGCGTGCTCGGCGCGGTGCGTCCCTTCTACATCGGAGTGGAACCCAGCCCGCACGCCGTCGCGGCCGTCTGCGAGGCAATCGCACGCGGTATCGGCGCACCGATCGACACGGGCGGCCAGCGCGACGCTGCGACGGAGATCGACCGTCACGTGGCCGCAGCAATGGAGCAGTCGGAGGAACTGGCAGCCTTCGTGCAGGAACTTGAAGGTCAGTACGACGCCGCGCACCGTGGCAGGCCTGCGCTCTCGCCGCCGACGCCGCAGCTGGACTCGGCCGAGATCCTCGCGGACATCGAGCGGCTCTTGCGCGAACACCATGCGCCCGGGCAGAGCGAAACGCCGCGCACACACTGAGGCGGACCGCACCGGCGAGCGAGGCGAGTGCGCGGGCAGTTCGCTCGGCAGTTCCGCGTCGCTCAGGAGTCAGTCGACTCGGTCAGCGCTCCAAGTGCCGAGGCCACGGTCGCCGAACTCGACGTCGCCGGTGATGTGCGAGCCGTCGACTCTCCCGTAGAGCGTGATCCGAACGAGCCCGGACGGGCTCGTGGGCGCAGCGACCAACTCGAACGTCTCGCCGTCCAGCGAACCGGCCACGTTCATCGCGCTGCTCGCCTCGACGAGCTCGCCCGACACGCGATCACCGTCCGCCTGGAGCCGCAGCTGGGCCTGCCGCGCGCCCATCGGGGAATCGAGAACCGCGTTCCAAACTCCGTCGATGTTCACGCGGCAGCCTTTCTGTGTGTCGCAGCCCCGCGCGCCGGCGCGAACGCTACGCGCTGTCCTTCGGTTGCAGCATCAACTGGCTCTGGCCCTCGTCTGCGACGCTCAGGACGGTACCGTCCAACTGGTCGTCGATCGAGTGGTCCACAACGAGCACCGGCCGGTCCTCGTGCGAGACCACGCGGTCCCCGACGCCGGCCTGGTCGATGGAAAGCCCCAGTGTCCCCTGTTCATTGGCCGAGAGCCGCAGCATCTGGCCGTCGCCTACCCCGCTCTCGTTGAGCATCGTTGCCATCATGGCGAGGGCGTCGTCACGAACTTCGAGCATGCCGTGTGTCTCCCGAGGCAGGGCACGAACCCGGTCGATTGGCCTCGTCCTGCCCGTGCGTCGGCGCGCGAGGATGCGCACCATCGGGCTCGCGTCGCACGGCCCGACTGACTGCACCTTCTACCCTACCGAGAGGGTCAAACCACGCTCGCTCGCTGGCTATCGCGCAGAAGGCCCGGCCTCGGTGGTCGACTCGGCCGGCGGGAGTTCATCGTCCGCGCGGATCTCGGAGACCTGCAGCACGCGCACGATCAGCCGGACAGGATGCCCCACTGCCGCTGCGACCCCATCCTCGAGCGTCTGGACCTCGGACGGAGCGAACGCGCGCGTCGCCTCGACATCGAGCGTGACCGTCAGCGGGTCCTGATCCCGGCGGATGTCCAATCCGAGTCGCCGCGCTCCCTCCGACGCCGCGAGTTCTCGGTCGATGGCAGCCGCGACATCCTGCCTCAGCTCGCCGGACGAGTACGCCGACAGCGTCAGCCAGGCGATCGGGATCGACACCGTCAGGACGAGCAGCGCCAGCGTGGTGAAGCCACGACTGAACAGGCGGACGCGAACCGCTTGCTCTGGCTCAGGACGGAACCCCAGCAGCAGGAACGTCATGCCACCGGCCGCCGAGATTGCGGCGAGGTTCGCGAGGAACAGAAGGATCGCCCCGCCCGCGATCCCGCGATCGAGGTTCGCCAGTCCGACGCTGACCACCGCCAGCGGCGGGACGAGCGCGACCGCGATCGCGACGCCCGGGAGCGAAGCCGCCACCTGCGGTCGACCCAGCGCGTAGGCACCGGCGATCCCCGAGGCGAGGGCCACCCCCAGGTCGAAGAGGGAGGGTTCGGTCCGGGCCAGCACCTCGGACGTCAGATGCTCGCCCGGGATCGCGACGGCGAGGACGAGCGCGACGAGCATCGCGGTCAATGAGCCGCGAGCGACGCCGGACACCGCCAGCCGCAAGAGCCGCGAATCCCCCTGCGTGACGGCGAGCCCGATGGCGATGACCGGAGACATCAGCGGCGCGACGAGCATCGCTCCGATCACCACGAAGCCCGAGTTCATCATCATCCCGAGCGTGGCGATCGTCGTCGCCAGCGCCATCATCGTGAAGAAGTCGACGCCCGGGCGAGCCGACCGGCGGATCTCCCGGTATACCTCGACCTTCTCGCTCTCGCTGAGGGTGGGGAGACGCCGGGTGATTGCCGTCCAGCGCCGCCGCAGTTCGCTGTGCGAACCTACCGGCTTGTAGATGACCACCGGCAACTCGGCACGACGCGCCACTCGCTCGGGGAGGTTGCCCAGCGCCAGCCGGTGAATCACGCCTCCTGAAGGCGAGCCCACCACCAGGAGGTCGTAGTCATCCACCGAGGCTTCCTGGAGGATCCCCTGCTGCGGTGAGGCGGCGGACGCGATCCGCACTTTGACGCGCGACGGCTCGCGGAGCCGCTGAATCTGCTCCCGCAGTGCCGGCGCGGGGTCACCACGCTGCTCCTTCGTGTCGTGGATCGCGAGCAGGGTGACCTCACCCTCCGCGCCCTCTGCCACCTGCCAGGCGAAGTGCAGGATGTCGGGATCGAGGCGGTCCGGGGGCGCGGCGAAGAGCACACGGGCGGGCTTCTCGAGACCCGCACGCGGCACGACGATCGCGACATCGCAGAGGATGTCGAGCAGCAGGTCCCGCAACGCGAGCTCGTCGCTCATGAGCGCGCGCTCGCGACTCGGCGACCAGGGAAGTACCAGCAGCTGCGGTCGCCGCTCGTCGATGGCCTCGCGCAGGACGCCGGCGTAGTTGTGCCCGACACGAGTGGCGGCGGCTGCTTCGAGGCCCTCGCGCCGAAGCCTCACGACCAGCTCCTCGAGCCAACCGTTCACGTCGGCCCGGCGGTCGGGCGTGATCGCGTTCATCTCCGGTCGCCGGAACTCGAGGAGGTCGAGCGGCGCCCGCCGGCCTCGCGCGAGGGCGCGGAGGAGGGGGAGCATGGCGTCGGCCTCGGCTTCAGAGCGCAGCGCGACGAGCAGCGGCTGCTCTGCCTCGTTCGGGGTGGGACTCGAGTCGATCTCACACCGCCCAACTGAGGTGACTACTACCACGAGCGCTTCAGGCGCCGTCCCGGGTTTCCCGGCCCGGCGAGAGTGCGGGAGCGCGCCGCTCCTCGCAAGTCCGTGCATCGGGTCGAGGCGAGCGTCCTGTGACGGAATGGCAACCCGCGCATGGAGGCATGTTGTCTGGGAGGAGCGAACGGTCGACTACCGTGCCCCTGTGTCCTGCACAGAACGGAGGCCGCGATGCCGCAGCAATTCTCGAGTCCGTGGGAAGAATTTGTGCTCGCGGCCTACCACCAGACGGCAATGCTGCTTCGCGACGCCCTCGGCGACCGCTGGTTCGACGTCGGCGTCGAACCTCACGTCGACGAAAGTCGCCGCGGCTTTCTCCACGACCTGTTCGACGGCAACCCATCGAACGGTTCGGTCAAGCCGGACGAGGGCATGGACCTGCTTCGCGCCATCGTCGTCGGCAACTGGGATGCGTTCGCTGGCGGCTTCGACGACGACCTCGACATCGCCGAGTCCAGCCTCGATCGGCTCGTGCTGATCGCGGCCGAGGTCGCGGTGAAGGAGGGCACACTGCCCGACAGCGTGATCGAGGACTTCTCCAAGTATGGGTTCGCGCTCCTCGACGGTCTCGGTTCACCGGCGGCGGGGGACATCGATCGCCTGGCCGCCGCCTTTCCGCGAGCCCCCGCTCCGACGGAGGCTGAGCGCGAACTCGACAAGGCGGTCGCCAATACGTTCCCGGCGAGCGACACCCCAGCGGTCACAAACCCCACTACCGGCCTCGGTGCGCCGTAACGCTGGGCGCCGCAGGGCCGCGTTCCCGACCATCCGAGAGGCACGCTAGAGTCACCCCTACTCACGGGGGAGGCTCCGATGCTTGGTCCGCTCGACGGCGTGCGTGTAATCGAGGTCGCGAACTTCCTCGCGGGGCCGGCCTGCGCGGCGCTGATGTCGGACATGGGCGCGGAGGTGGTGAAGGTCGAGCCGCCGAACGGCGACGTCTACCGCGGGCATCGCACCGTACGCGAGGGCGACCCGCTGTCCTACGCGTTCGCCGTCGACAACCGCGGCAAGCGCTCGATCACGCTCGACCTCGAGCAGCCCGAGGCGCGCGAGGTGCTGCTGCGCATGGCGGCTCAGGCCGACGTACTGATCACGAACCTCACGCCGGGGCGACTCCGGCGCTACGGACTCACCCCCGAGGAAGTCAAAGTCGCCGCGCCACGCCTCATCTTTGCGCTGCTCACCGGCTACGGCCCCGAGGGCGCAGACGCCGACCGCGCGGGCTTCGACACGACGGCGTTCTTCGCGAGGTCGGGCATCGTCTCGCTCATCGGCGAGGTGGGCACGCCGCCGGTCCAGCCACGGGCGGGTCAGGGCGACCACCTCGCGGCATTGAACCTGCTCGCGGCGATCCTCGCAGCGATGCGGCTCCGCGACCGCACAGGCGAGGGGCAGTACGTCGACATCTCGCTGCTGCAGACCGGCGTGTGGTCGATCGCTGCCGACATCCAGCAGGCGCTGAACCGCGACGAGTGGGACTTCGAGCGGCAGGACCGCGCGAAGCACTGGTTGCTCACGCGGAACAACTACGAGACGTCGGACGGCCGCTGGCTCCAGCTCGCGATGCCGCTGCCCGAGCGCTACTGGGCGCGCCTCTGCGCCGCCATCGACCGCCCCGAGTGGAGCGAGGATGCTCGCTACACGAGCACGGCCGCGATGCGCGAGCACGGCCCGGCGCTCCTGCCGCAGGTCGACGCCATCTTCCGCGAGCGCACGCTCGACGAGTGGCGGCAGCGCCTCGACGCGAACGGGTGCATCTGGGCGCCCATCGCGACGCCGTTCGAGGTCGTCGCCGACCCAGCACTCGTCGACCGAGGCGCATTCGAGACGGTGTCGAACGGGCGCGACACCTACCGCGTGCTCGCCGCGCCGTTCCGCATCCACGGCGCCGACGTGCGCTCGCGCAGCGCCGTCCCGTCGATCGGCGAGCACACCGGCGATGTCCTGCGCGACTACGGCTTCACCGAGGATGAGGTCGCGGACCTCGCCTCGCGCGAGGTCTTCGGCTAGCGCCGACGCGGCGGCGGCTCAGCGACCAAGCCAGTTCGGAAGGCGCTTCTCGGCGAAGGCGCGCGCACCCTCGCGGGCATCCTCGGAGTCCGTCACGCTGCGCATCAGGTTCTCGCTGAAGTGGTACTGCTCGTCGATGGCCTTGAGGCGGGCATGCTGCGCGATCTGCTTCGTCGCCTGGACCGCCAGCGGCGCGTGCTGGGCGATGGTCGCCGCGATCTCGATCGCCCTCGGCAGCAGCGCGTCTGGCTCGACGACCTCGTGGACGAGGCCGATGCGGTGCGCCTCGTTTGCGTCGAGCTGCGCACCGGTGAGCAGCATGTACAGCGCCTCGCCCAGCGGCACCATCGTCGCGAGGTGGTTCACGGCGTAGCTGGCCACGATGCCGCGCGAGACCTCGGGCGTCGCGAAGCGAGCGGCCGTCGAGGCGATGCGGATGTCCGCATCCAGCGCGCGCTCAATGCCGCCGCCCATCGCCGGTCCGTTCACCGCGGCGACCCAGGGCTTGGGCGACCTCGACAGCGCGCGCCGCAGCGCGAGCACGTCGTAGCCGATCTCCTCGAACGTGGGGTCGCGAGGCAGACCCGCCGTTTCGCGCTCGGCGGTCTCGCGCAAGTCGCGGCCGGCGGAGAACGCGCGCCCAGCGCCGGTGATGACGACCGCACGGATGCGGTCGTCGGCGTGTACCTCGTCGACCGCGCGGCCGAACTGCCGCCACATCTCGACGCCGAACGCGTTCAGCCGCTCCGGCCGGTTGAACGTCAGCACCGCGATGTTCTGCGCGCGCCGCTTCTCGAGCAGCATGAAGTCGTCGCTCACCGTACCCCCTCGCACTCTCGCCGCCGCAGGCTAGCGCAACAGGCGGACAGCCGAGCCATCGCTTCCGAGAAGACCGCTGGAGGTGGTACGGGAAAAGCGAGTGGGCGGCTCGCGCCGCCCACTCTCAGACTTCGCCCTGGACTCGGACTACTGAGCGCGGAAGCGCATCGAGTTGCCCGTGCCCGGCAGGTTCAGCGTCAGCGTGTTGCCATCGGCCGACACCGAGAAGCCGGTCGCGCTCTCGACGTCTGCGATGAACGCTGCCTCAGTCGATCCCGGGGGACACGCGATGAGCGTCTGCAAGCGGAACTCGATAGAGACGTTGCTGCCGTCCAGCGTGTACTCACCACCGAACGTGTTGCAGTCGGTGCTGGCCGAAGCGGACCCGTCGGGGCTCAGGAAGAGCGTGGTGTCCCCGGCCGTGGCGGGGCCTGTCTCCTGGCTCCCCTTCGTCGTGGAGACCCACTCCCAGCGCGGTCCCACGATCGGGCTGGCGGGCCCGCCGATCGCCCGCGTGAGGACCAGTTCGACTTGGTTCGGATTACCCTGCGTGATCACGTGGTACGCCGTGTCGGTACCGAACCAGATCGCGTCGCCGACGTAGATGTCCCCCCGGACACCGTACGTCCCCGTGGCGACGATCTGCTGTGGGTCGTACTCGAGGGTGAACGAGAACGGCACCTGCTGGCCGGCCGCGCTGAACTCGGTGGTTGCGATGACCGTGCCGGCGACATCCTGACGTGAGACATCGAGTAGCGTGACCGTGATGACCGCGTCCGGTGGCAGCGCGATCCGCTCGCGGTAGGTGACAGTCCCCGTCACGGTCGCGAGCGACACGGTGCCCCCCACATCACACCGAACCCAGAACGGCTGCTGGGCCGTGAGGTTCGGGAACCCGGCGTTGACGCGGTCCGGCGCACCGACGATCCAGAGTCGCCAGCCACCGCCCTGCGTGACGCCGATCGCGCTGACGTTGCAGCCGCGTGCCTCGAGCGCCGCGAGGAGTTGCTGAGGCGACTGCGCTTGGCCCGAGACGAGGAGCGCCGGCGTGTTCGGCTCCGGTATGTTGCCGACGATCGGCCCCTCTGGCGGCGTTTGTGCCGACGCATATGACACCTGTGCGATGGCCAGGATCGCCATCACCACGATTGCACCAACCCAACGCATGCTCCCGCCTCCTCTGCGCGTCTCTGCGTGTTGCAGATCGAACGTAGACCGGCTGTCGATGGTTCCGCCCCTTGCGGAACGTGGACCGCCGGGTGAGGGAGGATAGTACGGGGCGCGCCCTTCTAAGGTCGCGCCCTCGGCAGCCAGAATCGCGTACTTTCTGGTCGGTCGACCACTCGGGTGTCCCGAGTTCGCGTAAACCGAAAAGCACGTTATCATTTGGCACGGCGGGGTGGTGAGGGTGCCTCATGCGCTCCGTGCTCCGCGCCGCCCTCTGCGGGGGTCTGATCGCGGCCGCCTGTTCGGGTGCGCCCTCAGCCCCCGGTCCAGCCCTCGACCCCGCCGTGACGGCAGCGCCGGCCCTCGCGACTCCCCTATCCACCCCTCCGAGTGCGCTCCCGCGGCCTCGCGTGGACCCTGCGATGGCGGAGCTCGCTGTCATCGGGCCTGCGTCGTTGCGCCCCATCGAGGACCTCGCACCCGGAGTCGCCGACCTGATCGCGCAGTCTGCCGGCCCGATCGGGGTCGCCCTCGTCATTCCTGAAACGGGCCAGGTGTACGTCGGCGGCGACCAACGGCCGTTCGCGCTCGCCAGCGCAGCGAAGGTGCCGGTGCTCCTCGCCGTCCTCGAACGTGCGGAGTCCGAGGGGCGCGAGCTCACCCGCCGCGAGGAGCAGCAGATCGAGGCGATGATCACGCTCAGCGACAACATCTCGACGACGTCGCTGTGGACGAGCCTCGGCGGCGGTGAGGGCATCGAACGCTTCCTCCCGCGGCTGGACGGGCACACCTTCGAGTGGGGGTCGGGGAACTACTGGGGGGACACCGCGGCCACACCCGAGGCCCTGGCTGCCCTGCTCGCCTCGGTCCTCGATGGGTCCGCCCTGGGGATCGGCGAGCAGGCCGTCGCGCTCGCACTCCTTGAGGCGGTCGCGCCCGATCAACGGTGGGGCGTCTCCGCCGGCCTCAACCTCGCGGAAGGCTCGGGAGTGCGCCTCGGCGTGAAAGATGGGTGGTACCCGGACAGCGGCGGCTGGCGCCTCGCAAGCACCGGAATCGTGCGCACGGAGGACGGACCCGACTACGCGCTCGTGATCCTGAGTGACCGGCAGCCGGAGTTTGAGGAGGGCGTCTGGGCCCTCGAGCGCATCGCGGCGGAGGTCCATCACGCACTGCTGCCTCAGCCGCTCACGGCCGATCTGAGTCTGACCGAGTTCCCCAACCCGGCGGCCGCCGACTCGATGGTCGCCGCCGCGCAGGCGGAGGCGCAGCGCACCGACCTACAGGGGACGCAGGCGCCGCCCGGTCCCACGAACACACCGACGCCGGCGCCCGCCGTCGCGTTCCGGCCGCTCGACGGGGCTCCCGGGGTCCTCGTGCCAACCACTGCGGTGCCGATCGCGCGCGAGCAGCAAGAGGCCGGCACGTCGTTCTGGTTCCACGTGCCCGGCGCGAGCGTGCCGGTGCTGCTGCAGGAGTACCGCTCCGCGATGGAACAGGCCGGCTGGTCCGCACGGGACGCCGGAGGCGGCCTCGTCCTCACGAACGGGACGGGCCGCGTTACCGTCGGCGCGCATCACCAGCCGAACCAGGCCGTTCTCAACCTCGTGGTGGATCTGCCACAGGCGAGCGCCTCGGCGGCGTTGGAGCGCCAGTAGCAGCAACCGAGTCCGCTCCACCTCGGACGCCGCACGAGAGCAGATGCGGCTTCGCTTCAGAGAGTGCATAATCCCCCGCTACGCGCGCCCCTTCGCTGCGCGTTGGTCTCGGGGGAGGCTGACCGTGGTTGAGGCGACTCCGCGCGTCCGGCAAGAGCACGTCGAACAAGAGGTAATCGCTCGCTGGGCAAACGAGCGCGACCGCGACGGCATCGTCGAGACGATGTGCTCGTCCTTCGACCGCTGGCCGAGTTTCCGAACGGCAGGCGCCTCCCGGGACTACCTCGATTGGTGGCTGTCGAACCCTCACGGCTCACGAGGTAGCGCGCGCGTCCTCGAGATCGATCAGCGCGTCGCGGCAGCAGGGCTTCGAATCGTGCGGCCGGTCCACGTGCGCGGTGCGCTCCACTCGGCGTACCTCGAGAGCTACGTGGCGGTTCATCCCGACTTCCGGGGCCGGGGCCTCTTCCGGACGATCGACCAGTTCGGCGAAACCGCGCCGGAGCAAGTGTCGTGGGCGCTGAGCGCCGTCGCCCAGATCGCGCACATCGGCGACGAGAAGGGCGACCGCCACCCTGCCAACCCGTTCTCGATCTGGGTCGCGCAACTGCGCGCGCCCTCGGAAGCGCCCGGGACTGCCCTCCGTTCGCGTGTCACGAGGGCGGCGGGCTACGCGGGCATGGCGCTGTGGTCCTCGACCGTCCGAGCCGCGCCACGCCTCCCCTCGCGCGCGCAGGTTCACGAGGTCGACCGCTTCGACGAGCGCATCGGCTACCTGTGGCAACCTGCATCGAGCCAGTTCGACTTCATCCCGTACCGCGACACGCCGTACCTCAACTGGCGCTACCGCGACCCGCGCGGCGGCGCGTTCGACTGCGCGGTCGTCGAGGAGGGAGAGTTACTGCTGGGCTACGTCGTGACACGGCGAGGCGAGAAGCGGACCCACATCGTCGATGTCCTCGTGGACCCCGCGCGCCCCGACGCTCTGCGTGCGCTGCTGCGCTGGGTCTTCGCCCGGGCGCACGAGGCGGACTCCGAGGGCGTCGAGTGCTGGCTGATGCAGCACCATCCCTACGTCCGCACCCTGCGCCAGTTCGGTTTCCTCCGAATGCACGCTCGCTCTGCGGAACTCGCGCAGCGCCTCCGCCTCGACTCACAGCACGTCGCGCCCGGCTTGCTCACGTTCATCAAAGAGCCCCGCGCGTCGATCCATCTCGTGGAGGGCGACACCGACCTGACGTAGCGCGGTTCAAGTCTCCACTACCCCTCGACGCTCGCCGATCCAGTAATGTCACGAATGAAATGACATGACCGGTACGGCGAGGTTCGTCATGAAGCGACTGCTGCTCCCGCTCACTCTTCTCATCGTGGCCGTCGCCTGCGGGGAGTCCGCAGACTCGAACAACGGCGAATCGGCGGGTCAGTCGTCAACCGCGTCGGTACCTGCGACGTCCTCGGAGGGGACCGCGAGCGCCTCGAGCGCCGGCGCCGGCTCGAGTGCTGCCACTCCCGCCGCCCAGCAAGGAGCGAGCGGGGGGATCCCCGAGCGCTGCCAGGAGGGCTTTGCCTCTTACCTGACCACGATCGAGCCGCTGGTCGCCGCCTACGATCCGGCCAGCGCGTCGCTCAATGAGTGGAGCGCCTTCCGCGAAACTGTGCGGGCGAAGTCCGTCGAGCTGCTGATGGCGAACAACGCCAGGGCCCCATACTCATGTTCCGAGATCAACCTCGAGTGGGCCTACTTCGACATGAAGTCGCCGTGGGACGCGATCCTCCCGTTCGCAGAGGAGCGGGCCCCGGGTACGGTCGCCTACCTCGAGACGGTGCGCGACTACACGTCATCGTACGGGGCTCAACTGGAGGACTACGTGACAGGCGGCTGCGACGCTGCCGCAGAGGCCGTGCGCCAGGCCATCGCCGCCGAGATCGCTGCCGGCAGGCAGCAGGTCGCTGACATGCCCGTACCGGAAGGCCTCGAGATGCTGAACCTGTACAACGCGTACATGTCCAAGATCCAGCAGGAAGAATGCCCGCGCGACCAGCTGGGCAACACGGAGTACATGTTCATCAGGGCGTTCTGAGGACGACGTGACAAGTCCGGGAGGCACAGCATCCTCCCGGACTCACCGGAGCGCGCCCGCTACTCCTCGCGCGGAGGCGCCTTGGGCGCGGGGTTGGTGATGCCGCTCGCGAGGTGGTTGGGCACGAGGTCCTGCAGCTCCTCGACGGTCCAGCGGCGCGGCGAAGTGACGCTGCGGATGACGTGGCGCTGGCTGTAGCGAGAGACCTGCCAGCCCGAGGTGCTGATCACCTGGCCCGCCACGGCGCCGCCGGCCTCGGAGCAGAGCCACGCGACGGACGGCGCGTTGTTCAGCGGGTCGCGAGGTGAACCGCCGAGCCGGTCCTCGTCCATCATGTAGGGCACGTTCGTCCTCGGCGCGGTCGCGATGCCGGAGCGGGCGCGCAGCTGGTCGCGGTTCGTGGGCACCGAGGCCGACATGCGGGTCTGACCACCGGGGTAGATCGCGTTCACGGCGATGCCGTGCGGTCCGAGCTCGCGGGCGATCGCCCTCGAGAAGCCGACCATTCCCTCCTTCGCCGCGCTGTAGTTCGCCTGGCCGGGAGAGCCAAGGCCGGAGCCCGAGGCGAACAGCAGGATGCGCCCGTACTGCTGCGCGAGCATCGTCGGCACGACCGTGCGCACGCTGTTGAACGCGCCCTTGAGGTGCACGGCGAGGACTGCGTCCCACTCCTCCTCGGTCATGTTGAAGACCATGCGGTCGCGCAGGATGCCCGCGACGTGGCAGAGGATGTCGATACGCCCCCACTCGTCGAGGGCGCGCTGGGCCGTCGCCTCGGTGTCCGCGTACTTCGAGACGTCGCCATAGGCCGCGATGGCGGTGCCGCCGGCCTTCGTGATCTCGTCGACCACGTCGTCCGCCGGGCCCTTGTCGCCGCCCGTGCCGTCGAGCGCGCCACCGAAGTCAGCGACGACGACCTTCGCGCCTTCCTCGGCGAGCATGAGCGCGACGCCGCGCCCGATGCCGCGGGCGGCGCCCGTCACGATGGCCACGCGGCCGTCCAGTCGATTGCCCATCCCGGTACCTCCCCGCTGCGGCCTCGTGCCGTGCGGCGGAGATATTACTCCGTCGACGGCGGCGTGGGCGTCGGCTCGGCGCTACCGATGAGGCCCTCTCCGCCGGGCGCACCCTCGCGGATGATGTGGATGAACGCTCGCTCGCCGACGCTGACCCACCACGCGTAGCCGTCATCGCTGTTCATGAACCAGATGTCGCGGTGGTCCTGCAGCACCGACCCGCCCGCGTCGGTACAGGTGTATTCGCGACCGGTCGGGTCCCCCTCGATGCGGAAGCGCTGCCCGAGGTGACGCGGGGCACAGGCGGCGGCGCCCTCGTGCACGACGCTGCCGTTCGACATCGCGCCGCAGTAGCCGCCGCCGTCGCCGTGGCTTGCGGGGTTCGTGCCGGGTACGCAGTAGTAGTAGGTGATGCTCGTCTCGAAGTAGTCGCTGTCCTCGGAGCTCGGCGGCTTCGGAGCGTCGGGGCCGCGGCGGACCCAAACGATGCTGTCCGTGCCCATGTGGCCCTGCTTCAGCGTGTTTGCGGCGTCTGGCGCACCCGCGAGGTAGACGAGCCACTGCTGCGACGGAACGTGGAAGTAGGACACGCTCTCGGCGGTGAAGTCCTGCGCCTGCACGAGGAAGCGCGGGTCGGTGGTCCCCGACACGCCCTGCGTCAGTCCCCCGATGGGCGGCGGCGGGAGGACGTTCGGCGTCCCGGCGACGGTCAGCGACGCTTCCGGCACCGGCTGCAGCCCGCCGAGCGCACCGCCTCGACGCACCATGACGACGCCCTCCGCCGGAATCGAGGAGAGCGTGTTCACCTGCGGCGGTGCGCCGGGGATGAAGCGCAGCTGCTGCTGCGTCGCAACATCGAAATACCAGATGCTTACGACCTCGTACGGCTGTGCGGCCGCGAGGGCTGCCGGGTCGCTCACCGCCGCGACGCCTGCCGTGAGGCCGCCCTCCGGAGGCACGGGCAGCCCGGCAGTGGCGCTCGTGCTCACCGTCTCGACGATCTGCTGCACCTCGGACTGGTCCGTGGTGACGTAGAAGTCGGCGACCCAGCCCGTATATCCCTCGAACGACACTTGTTGCCACGTGAAGCCGTCCTGCGGCTGCGAGCCCGGCAGCAGGGTGATCGCCGCGCCGTGGTCGAGGCAGATGACGTCCGCGGCGCCGAGGCCGGGCGCGGCGCGCATCCGGAGGCAGTCGCCGCCGGTGTCGACCCACGCCGGCGTCTGCGCCGCCGCGCGCGAGCCCGGCTCGAGGCCGACGAGCAGCAGCGCCGCGAGTGCCAGCGCGAGGCCTCGCAAGAGAGATCGTGCACCGGGGAGTGGTAGAGCCGCCTGCGCGTGAGCGTCCGCTCGAGGCGACGGCGGGGAGGAACCGTCGTACATCGCATCACCAATCGAACGCCCCGCCGCCATCCACGGTACGGCATGCGTCAGCAGCGATCAGGGGGCTGCACACGAGTCATCGAGCCGCTATACATGATTGTGATTTCCTGTCAGGTCTTCGAGTTGGTCAAGTCGGAGGAGCTATGTCGCGCCGTTACATCCTGTTCCCGCTCCTCGCCATCGCATCGCTGCTCATGGCGTGCGGCGCCGACGGAGATGAGTCCGCCACGGGCGACACGACAGCGAGCGGCTCGACGGCAGCGGCGACCACAGCGGAGGCCACAGCGGCGACCACAGCGGAGGCCACGCCAGCCGCCGCGGACAGCGCCGCCGCAACTGCTGCGGCCAGCGGAGGATCGGGCGGCGGGGGCAGCCCCTGCACCGTGTTCACCGCGGAGGAACTGACGCAGTTCGCGGGCCACCCGTACGGAGGTTCGGGCCTCGACCTCGGCGCCGAGGGCGTTGCCGCGGATGTCCTCACCGACTCGAGCAAGCTCGACCTGGTTGGCCCCGACGCCGAGGGCTGTCAGTGGATGTCGGAGGACGGACTCGACTGGGTCCAACTGGCGACAATGTCGGTCGACGCCTTCGACGCGGAGGTTGCCCGGCTCTCGTCCATCGGTGGATTCGAGGAGCTCCAGGGCGCGGGGGACCGTGCCTACACGTTCGAAGGCCCGAACGGCTGGACGGCACACGCCGTAGATGGAGAGGTGTCGGTGCTCGTGCAGCTGACCATCAGCGACATCGAGGAAGACCGGCGCGACGCCTCGATCGAGCTGCTGGACCTGGCACTCGAACGGCGCTGACATCGTGAGCCGCGGCGAGGACTCCTCGCGACTGCTGTGACACCAGCGAAAGACCGCGGCAACGTGGCGTTCATGCACCTTTCACCCTCGCGAAACGGCGGCGCCACGAGGCGGTAACACCGCAACGCGAATCTCTCCGAGCGCACCACAACGCGATCGGAGGACGCATGAGTCGCATCGAGGAGATCAAGGCCGAGCGGGACGGACTCGACGTCGGCAGCGAGATCCCGACCTACGCGCGCGACGGCTGGGAGTCGATCCCCGAGGAGGACCGCGACACCCGCCTGAAGTGGTGGGGCGTCTTCTACCGCAAGCAGACGCCGGGCCATTTCATGATGCGCATCCGTATCCCGAACGGCATCGCCACGTCCGACCAGATCCGCGCCATCGGCGAGATCTCGCGCACCCTCGGTCGCAACACGGTCGACCTGACCACGCGGCAGCAGATCCAACTCCGCTGGATCAAGATCGAGGACATCCCCGGCATCCTCGAGCGGCTGCGCGAGGTCGGACTGGTCACGTTGCAGACCGGCCTCGACAACATCCGCGGGGTCGTCGGCTGCCCGGTCGCCGGTCTCACTCCGAACGAGCTGTTCGACGCGTCGCCGGTCGCGCAGCAGTTGACCGACATCTTCGTGGGCAACAAGCAGTTCACGAACCTGCCCCGCAAGATGAACGTCACGATCACCGGCTGCCTCGAGAACTGCTGCCACGCCGAGACGCAGGACATCGCCTTCGTCCCTGCGCGGGAGTCCGAGGAAGAGGGCGCGGCAGCCGGGTTCAACGTCCTCGTTGGCGGCAAGATGGGCTCGGGCGGCTACCGGATCGCGACGCCGCTCGACGTGTTCGTGAAGCCCGAGGCCGCCGCCTCCCTCGCCGCGAAGATCATCCTGATGTTCCGCGACCACGGTTCGCGCGACGCGCGCAACCGCGCCCGCCTCGCGTTCCTTGTCGAGGACTGGGGGATCGAGCGCTTCCGCTGGGAGCTCGAGCAGCGCGTCGACCGTCCGCTGGCACGCGCCGGCGTCGATGCCCGCGGCGCGAAGTCCACCGACCACATCGGCGTCTGGCGACAGCGTGGCGACCACACCTCGTACGTCGGCCTGCTCGTGCCGATCGGCCGGACGAGCGGCGCGAACCTCGAGGAACTCGCCCGGCTCGCCGATGTCTACGGCTCGGGCGAGGTGCGGCTGACCGTCGGCCAGAACGCCATCATCCCCGACGTCACCGACGCGCGCCTCCAGGCGCTGCTCGCGGAACCGCTCCTTCAGAAGCTGCGCTACGACCCCTCCGAGATCGCTCGCGGCAGCGTCTCCTGCACGGGCAAGGACTACTGCTCGCTCGCGCTCATCGAGACCAAGGGCTACGCCCGCGACCTCGTGACGGCACTCGAGAAGGCGGGGACGGTGCGCCGTCCGCTCACCGTGAACTGGTCGGGCTGCCCTGCCGGTTGCGGCAACCACCAGGTCTCCGACATCGGCTTCGTCGGCCGTCGTACGAAGGTCGAGGGCAAGATCATCGACGCCGTCGACGTGTATGTCGGTGGCGCCTCGGGGCCGGATGCCGTGCCGGGCATGAAGATCATGGAGAACGTGCCCTGCAGCGACCTGCCGCGGCTCGCGGGCTTCCTCACCCAGTACGGCGACTTCAAGCAACTGCACTCGCAGCTGCTCTCGCTCAGCGCGCCCGCGCCGACGCCAGCGGGGGTTGAGGCCTGACGCACCCTTCGAACGCCGCTCAACGCAAGGAGAACGACTTGTCCTACGTCGCACCCACGGCCGTCGTGGACGGGCTGATCAAAGCGGGGACCGCCAAGGGAAGGTTGCCCGTCCGCGACCTGCTGCTGCGCGGCATCCTCTCGGGCGCGCTGCTCGGCATCGCGACGACGCTCGCGTTCACGACCTCGATCCAGACGGGGCTCGGCATCGCCGGCGCGGTCATCTTCCCGGTCGGCTTCGTGATGATCGTGCTGCTCGGCCTCGAGCTGGTGACGGGCAACTTTGCCGTCGTGCCGCTGGCGCTGCTCGACCGTCGCATCGGGACGAACGCGCTCCTCCGGAACTGGAGCTGGGTCTTCCTCGGCAACCTCATCGGCTCGCTGATCTACGCCGGCCTCTTCTTCGCCGCGACCGACGCCGGCACGCCGATCGCGGAGCGGCTCGTGCAGGTCGCCGAGGCGAAGACGCTGGCCTACGAGGCGCAGGGCTCCGAGGGCATGCTGCAACTCTTCGCCCGCGCGGCGCTCTGCAACTGGATGGTGACGATGGGCGTCGTGATGGCGTTCACCTCGACCTCGACGGGTGCGAAGGTCCTCGCGATGTGGCTGCCGATCACGACCTTCTTCGGTCAGGGCTTCGAGCACGCCGTGGTGAACATGTTCGCGATCCCCGCGGGGATGCTGTTCGGCGCGGATGTCTCGCTCGCCCAGTGGTGGGCGTGGAACCAGGTGCCGGTCACCGTCGGCAACATCGTCGGCGGGCTGCTGTTCACCGGCCTCGCGCTTTACCTCACGCAGCGCGAGCGCACTCCCGCCGCGGCTCCTGCACCGGCGCGCCCCCTCGAGGCGGTCCCCGCCGCCGGCGACTGACCCGCCTCCGACTCACGCCTCGAGCGCGGGAGGGTACCCCTCCCCTCCCGCGCCGGGGCGTTCCTTCGCTCTACTCGTTCTTCAGCCGGTAGCCGACACCGCGCACGGTCTCGATGAGCGATGCGCGAGTGCCGAGCTTTGCCCGCAGTCCGCGGATCACGACCGCGTCGACGTTGCTCTCGCCCGTGTACTGGTAGCCCCACACGCGCTCGACCAGGTCGGCGTGACTGACCGGACGCCCGCGTTGCTCGAGCAGGCAGCGCACCACCTCAAACTCGAGCGGCGTCAACGGAACGCGCACGCCATCGAGGAGCAGCGAGCGCGAGTTCTCATCCAGCATGCCGGACGGATCGATGCCGAGTTCAGCGGCTGCGAGTCGAGCAAGCCAACCGTCCGGGCCGCCCGCACCGAAGTGCATCACCGTCGAGTGCAGCACGCTCCCATCCAGTTGCACCGTTGCAGACGGGATCTTCGAGAACCCGAAGTGCGTGAGCGGGGGTGCGAACGTCTCGAAGTCGCGAACGGCGATATACACGCACCCCAACCGCGCACGCATCTTGAGGTACAGCGTCTTGCACTCGACCCAGCACAGCGCCTGTACGTCGCTCGGCTGCTCACCCTCGTCGCGGCTCAGCCAGCGGCGGAGCATGAACGCCACGAGCTGCGAGTCCTCGGATACAGCCAGGTCATCGAGCCAGGCTCGTAGGACGGGGTCCCTCGCAACCAGCGCAGGATCGAGTTCGTTCGACACCGCGTAGAGCCGGAAGCCCGCGATGCCTCCGCTTCGGTCGCGCACGACCTTCACGCCGCGGGGGTAGTACTCCCACCACGAATCGACGATCGCGGTGCTCTCGGGGCCATCGTGTTCCAGCGAGATCGCGCGGATGGCGGGAACGTCGGCTTCGGTCGCGGGTTCGAGGACAAGCGCCTCGGAGGACGAGGGGAAGAACCCCTCGCGCAGCGGGGTGGGCTCCATTAGGTAGAGCATGTCCGCTGTCTGGCGCCAGAGTTCGTTCTCTCCGGCGCCGCGGATCTCGTTTTGCACCTGGCGCCACGCTGCCAGGCGCAGCTCGCGATGGCGTGCCGGCTTGGAGGCGCGTAGCCGCGCGGCGCCGGCCTGCTTCACGGCCTCGTGCACTTCGAGGCCATCCCAACCCGACCGGACGAACGGCAGCGCCTCGAGCTTCGCGTACGCTCGTGTCCCTGCCTCGGCCGACCCGAGCTGTGCTGCCAGCAGCGACTCGGTGCTGCGCCGCGTCACCGAAGCCGCCTCGAGCGCCTCGCGAGTGGCCACGTCGGGCGCGGCGTCGAGGTACACGCTCGCCAGCGCCTGCGTCACACCCTCGATCGCCGCCTCGTCGATCGTCGACTCCGGGCGGTCTCGGAAGCCGGCGGCCGCCAGCGCCAGGGCTAGCGGATGGCCACGCGCGATGAGGTTCACGCGACGCGCGCTGTCCGCAGCCAGGCCTTCGCCCTCAAGGAACGCGAGCGCCTCAGCGTCGGACAGCGGCGGAAGTTCGATCCCACGGCAGGCCTCGCGCCACTCCGGCATGTAACGCCACGGCCCCGTGGGTTCGAAACGACCCGCGATCAGCACGTGAGCCGTCTCCGGCAGCGCCGGCACGAACATCTGGCGTGCCCACGTGTCGAAGAGCCGCCAGCGCTCGTAGGAGTCGAGCACGAGCAGCAGCGGCAGGTCGCCGGCGAGCGCCTCGGAGACATCCGCCAGGCTGGCGACCGACTTGCCGGTCGCTCGCGCCAGCGCGTCGAAGACCCCGATGTCGGTGGGTTCGACCGCGCCGCAGTCCAGCTCGATGACCGTGGCGCCCGCCTCCCTCGCTCGGCTCGCCACGTTCGCGAGGAGCGTCGTCTTCCCGATGCCGGGGATGCCGTGCACGAACGTGACCGGGTGCTCCCCGGAGAGCGCCCAGCCGGCCAGCTCAGCGATCAGCCCCTCTCTCCCGATGGCGGGA
The DNA here is from genome assembly GCA_964479165.1 of uncultured Dehalococcoidaceae bacterium. Lineage (GTDB taxonomy): Bacteria > Chloroflexota > Dehalococcoidia > UBA2979 > UBA2979 > CAYZJO01. Next base: position 364,868 of record CAYZJO010000001.1, on the reverse strand, counting down.
CGCTTCACCGCGCGAAGTCGATCGCTGAGCGTGGTCACGGCCGGGCTCCTTTACATCATGCGGACTGTGCCACGAGCACGCCGAGCCCGTTGGTCGCTCGGGTGGGCGCCTCGAGGATGCTGAACACTTCTGACTCGATGTCGACGATGCGCGGATCGGAGACGAACGCCTTGAAGAGGTCCGTGGTCGCGTATCGCTCCATCGCCTCGCGGTCCGGCCAGAGGTAGATGCCGCCGTACGTGTTCGCCTCGGAGTTTGCGAGCCAGGTCTTCGTCACCCCCGGCAGCGCTGCGACGGCCGGTCCCAACTGCTCGTCGCACCATGTGCGGAACTCCGCGTCGCTCATCCCGTCGAGGTGGAACGTCACAACCTGCACCAACACGGTCTGCTCCTTGCTCCGGACGTGATCGATGTCCGGAGCGCGACCGTAGGCCGCACGGTACGACGCAGGATGAGAGAACGGTGAGGATTCAAGGCTCATCGCGTCAGGGCCGCGCTCGCGACTTCGGGCACGTGGACCGGCGTGCCGTACTCGCGATCGACTGCCACTGGAAGCACCGCGAACTCGCCGGAGTAGAGCGCCGTCGTCGGGAGGATGCGCAAGCCGCAGAAGCTGGCACGGCCGCCAGCACCACCGAGCGGCACCTCGAGGACATCGAGCACGTCCTCGACTCGGACGGCATAGATCGCGTAGAGCTCGCGCATCCATTCGGGTAGCTCGTCGATGGCGTCAGCCAAGTTCCACGGTCGCAGGATCTCGTAGTTGTCCACAGTGCGCCGCCTTCCGTCATGCGGCTCAACGAATCGACACGTCCTCGATCTGAGCACGAGCAGCCGCATCTCAACGGCGGGCTCACGGCGTCTCGGCCACTGTCTTGTCGACCACAACGAACGTCGCCTGGCCGAAGTTCCGAAAGTGCGGGTTGAAGGCGCAGATCACGAGGTACTGGCCCGGCTCATCGAACCGGTACGATGTACTCTCCCCCGCGCCGAGCGGACCCACGAGCGTCTCGCCGGGAGTCGCATTCGGCTGGATCACGTTCGAGACGACCGGACCCGTGACGTCGAGGAACGTCGTCAGCCCACCGATGCCGTGGTCGTAGATAGCGATGCGGTGCGGACCGCCGGCGTTCTGGAACTCCACGGTCGTCCCGGAACGGATACTGATGAGGCTGGGCTGGTTGCGGTCCCGCGTCACCCCGCCTGCTCCGCCGGACGGGTCCCACGACTCGCCCGGCAACCCGAACTGGACGACACAGCGTCGGTCGTCGTTGCGGACCTGAGCGCTCCGATGGTCACAGTTGGGCGGGTTCTTCGCATCGGCCTGCTGAGCCGAGGCGAGGACTGCCGCCGTTGCCATCAGGGCGACCGCCATACCACCTGCGAACCACCTCCTCTGGCGCACCTCGCTCCTCCTCGCACCACCTCGACGCGGTTCCTCCGCATCGGATGGCGCACTATAGACACGAGAATCATGAACGACATGAGGAATGTATGAGAATCCGCCAGCACCTCCTTCACCCCTGAACACCCAGGAGTCTGAATCAGCAGGGGTCTTCCGACCGTTTCGCCCTCTGCCGTCGGACCGCCCGCGCTGGCACGGCGGGAGTAGAATCACCGGCGCAATTGCGAGAGTCGCCCGGCGGGTGCCGGGAGTGGAGACCGGAGGCTCGGCATGGATTTCGGATGGAACGAGGAAGAGCAGGCGTTCCGAGACAAGGTGCGCGAGTTCATCCACGCCAACTGGAAGGGCGGCTTCGACGCCGAGGAGGAAGGCGACGAGGACGGCTCCTGGGAACGCATGCGCGAGTACCAGAAGGAGATGGCCAAGAACGGCTGGCTCACCATGGCCTGGCCGAAGGAGTACGGCGGACAGGCCGCCTCCTTCATGGAGCAGATGATCTTCGCCGAGGAGAGCGCGCTCGTCGGCGCGCCGGGCGGACAGGGTCTCGTCGGACCGACGCTGATGATCCACGGCACGGAGGAGCAGAAGCGCGAGCACCTGCCGAAGATCGCCGCCGCCGAGACCGTGTGGGCGCAGGGCTACTCGGAACCGGGCTCCGGCTCGGACCTCGCTTCGCTCCAGACCCGCGCCGTCCGCGACGGTGACGACTTCGTGATCAACGGGCAGAAGATCTGGACCTCCGGCGCCCACCACGCCGACTGGATCCATGTGCTCACCCGCACCGACCCGGACGCGCCCAAGCATCGAGGCATCTCGTACTTCATGGTGCCGATGAGCACGCCGGGCATCAGCGTGCGGCCGCTGGAGCAGATGCACGGCGCGCACGGCTTCAACGAGACATTCTTCGAGGACGTGCGCGTGCCGGCGAAGAACATGATCGGCGAGGAGAACCGCGGCTGGTACGTCGCGACGACCACGCTCGATTTCGAGCGGTCCGGCGTCGGCCGAGCGGCGGCCGTTGCCATGCACCACAAGGCGTTCATGGACTTCGCCCAGGACCCGGCGAACGGCGTCACCCTGAGCAACCCGCAGCGTCACGCGATGGCAGAGTGGAAGATGGAGGCCGAGGTCGGCCGCATCATCGGCTACCGCGTCGCCTGGATGCAGGGGAACGGCCTCGTCCCGAACTACGAGGCGTCGATGTCGAAGGTCTTCAACACGGAGGCGACGCAGCGTGGCGCACGCCGCGCGATCAACGCCCTCGGCCTTCACGGCCAGCTGAAGCCGGCCTCGCCGCACGCGGTCATCGGCGGCATGTTCTGCCAGCTCTACATGTCGAGCGTGGCCCGCACGATCGCGGCCGGCTCAAGCGAGATCCAGCGCAACGTCATCGCGACGCGCGGCCTCGGCCTGCCTCGCGGCTAGCACCCTCGCACCGGTGTGAAGGAAGGAGGCCGTCCGGCAGGGCGGCCTCCTTCCTTCTGTGCCTGTGCCGCACGAGCGCCGGGCGCTGGCGTAAATGTGGCGGCGAAGCGGCGACTGGACAGCAGGTACCGCAATGACTCTCCGACTCCAACCGTGGCACCCGGAACCGGCCTGGGCGATCACCATCGCTGGAGGGCTGCTGTTGCTCGCGGGCGGTCTGGCTGCGCTCGGAGTGGTGCTCGCGCAGGGGCCTCAGGCAGCGCTCGTCTTCGGCGCGTTCGCGCTGCCGCCGCTCGCGGCGGGCATCGGACTGCTGCAACACCGAGTCTGGGCGTGGGACCTCGGGCTCGCCATCGTGCTGTCGGGCATCGCGGTCGTCGCGATTCGCCTCGACGCGGAGGGCACACGATCGGCGCTCGTCGGTCCGCTGCTGACCGACATCTTCGTCGCCGCACTGCTGATCTGGGCAAGACCGAGGCGGCGTCGGGAAGCCGAGGAGCTGGGCTGACGGCTACCGCTGCCGGTAGACGTTGCCCGGCACGAGGTCGCGTCCCGCGAGCAGATCGGAGACAGTGACGAGCCTGTAGCCCTCCGCAAGCAGGCCGTCGACGATCGCGGGGACCGCTGCCACAGTCGAGGCGTGGATGTCGTGCATCAGGATGATGCGGCCCGCCGCCGCGCCGTCGAGCGCGCGCGAGGTGACGATGGCGGCGTCGCGATCCGCCCAGTCGCGCGTGTCGACCGTCCAGACGATCTGAGGCAGGCCGACGTTCTCCGCGGAGACGTCGTTCGTCGCTCCGTAGGGTGGACGCAGCAGTGCGGCGGGCGCACCGGTAGCGTCGCGAATCGCCGCCTGTGCGCTCTCCACCTGCTCCCGGACCAGACTGGGCGAGAGCGTCGTCAGGTCGCGGTGGTCGAACGTGTGGTTCCCGATCTCGTGCCCCTCCGCGACGATGCGCGCCGTCAGCGCAGGCTGGTGCACCACGTTCACCCCCACGGTGAAGAACGTGACTGCCACGTCGCGTGAGGCGAGCACATCGAGAAGTTCCGCCGTGTAGCGACCCGGACCGTCATCGAACGTGAGCGCGATGCATGGGACGGCGCCGCAGTCCACCCGGCCAGCGACCGGCGGCCGTGCAGTCGGCGCAGGTGTCGCGGGCTGGACTGTCGATGGTGCGACCGGTGTCGCGGGCTGCGCCGTCGACGGCGTGGGCGTGGCCGTCGGCGTCGCGGCGGGCGTCAGCGCTGGCGTCGGGGTCGGGCTCGGTGTCGGGAGGACGAGCTCGGGGCTTGGGTTCATCGTCTCGTCGCGCACGCGCCGCCCGAACTCGGACAGCAACGACTCCGTCTCGTCGGGCGGGATCGCGATCGAGATCGGTCCCGCGGCGCCGATGCCGACCTGGTACTCGTCGAAGAGGACGATCAGCCGGCCCTGCTCGTCGAAACCCAGCGAGTCGTAGTTCTCCGGCGTCGGCCCAGCGCCCTCCTCCAACGCGTCGGCAATGATGCTCTCCGGGCGGTCGCGCAGCAGGATGTCCTGCGACAGCCTCGCCAGCTCCTCGAGCGCCGCCTCCCCTTCGAGGAGGCCGGGCGAGCCGAGCGCGCGCTCCGTCGCCGCGTCGTACCAGAGGGCGGTGGAGGTTTCTGCACCGTTCGCGCCGTAGAACTCGTAGCTCAGCAGCCGCACGCCGATCACGTCGCCCGAGGCCACCGCGAATTCGAACGAGATGTTCAACTCCGGACCGGCCGGCATCTCCGGCGGCGGAGTCGGTCCGCCGGGCGGGAACAGCACGGCAAACGCCTCGATCTGCCGCGTCACTTCCTCCGCCAGCGCCTCATTCAACGCCGCGGCGCCGGGGATCGCGGGGTACGTGACGAAGAACGGGAACGGATCGCCCTGCTTGCTGTCGCTCACCGTCTCGAGGCCGGCGATCCAGTCCGGCACGATCGAAACCGGCTGCGGGTTGACCTCGACAGTAGGCGTCGGATCGGGGGTGACGGCGGGCGGCGCGGCGCTCGCGGTCGGGCTGGGAGTCGAGGTGGACTCGGGCCGCGAGTCGCCGCCGGCGCAAGCCGCGGCGAACACGAGCGCCGCGAGGAGTGGCGCGATGCTGCCGGTCGCTATTCGCACTGGGCGCCTTTCAGGGAAGGCGCACTCACACCTCGCCCAGCTCCGAGCGCCGGTCGAGAGACTCGAACTCCGCCCACAGCGGGTAGTGGTCCGAGATGCGCCACTGCAGTTGTTGACGAGAGAGTCCAGCATAGACCACGTCCGGGAAGTCGACGTAGCCGCCTCTGAGGTAGCGCATCGTCAGGGCCGGCGGCGCCGTGCGCGTCGGGCGCTCCATGAACCACGCGATCTGGTCGTAGTACTTGCCCTCGCCGAAGATCGACCGTGGCACGCCGACGAGATCCGCGGGCACCTGCAGCCCCTCGGCGACGAACGCCTCGTAGAGGGCATCGCCGGCGCGGTCGATGTTGAAGTCGCCGAGAGCGATCAGGTTCGAGTTCCACGCGCGCGGCGACCTCGCCCAGTCCGCCATCCAGGCGCCGATCGCGCGCAGCTCCGGAAGCCGGTCGCCCGCGCCCGAACCGTACAGGATGTGCAGCGTCACGAGGATGAACTCGGTGCCCCCGGCATCGAACGAGACCGCGTAGGGCGTCCTCGCGAACTGGCGATCGAATGCGCCGGGGCTGATGCCCGGCTCCTCCGTTGGGACCACGAGCTCGGCGGCCAGGCCCGATGGCGTGAGGCGGCGGCGGTCGTAGACGAAGCCGAGCCGCTCGTTATTGCCAGGCTCACCCCGGGTGACGTCCGTAGCGATCAGGCCCCAGTTCGGCCCGAGCGTCCGCAGCAGCGCACGCACGGCCGTCAGGTCGGCGAGGACTTCCTGGATCGCGACCACGTCGAAGCGCGATACCACCTCGGCGATGAGTCGGAGGCCGCGCCAGTCACGCTTCGGGCTGTCGCGCTCGGTCGAGGCCCACTTCTCCGTGAGCCCGCCGAACGCCTTGACGTTCCACGTGGAGATGAGCAGGTTCCGGTCGACCACCTTCGGAGGAACGGTGGCGTCGAGGAGCGCCCGCAGTGACTCCACGTCCCGCAGCGTATCGGAGTCAGGCGACACCATCGGCGGATCCCTCCAACCGTCGATTCCCCTCGGGTTTCCGCATCGTAGCCGTCCGGACGTTCTGGGCGTCGTCCCGACTCCTGAAGCGACCAGCACTTGAAACCGCGTGGTACGGTCGATAGGCCGAATCTCGGCGCTCGCCGAGAACGGGGGACCCAACTCCCTGGGGTGAAGGGCGCAGGTGCGCCCCGGCGATTCCGACGCCGAACCCGTCAGCTAACCCCGTAGGCGTTCGGAGGTAGTCCCGGCTTCTGGCCCTACCTCCCCAGTCCGGATCTGTGCCGCGCCGCGCGGCGAGCGGACGCATGCTCAGCGTCGCCTCGCCCGGGGCCAGCGCTTCATGCCGCGTCGGGCGGCACGGGCCGGAACCTGAACAGGAGCGAGGGAATGCTCGACACCAGAACGCGGAGGGGAACGTCCGATGAGCCAAACGAAGCGCTGAGCCTGCCGGAGTCGCGAGCGGCGGGCCCAGGCATCGCAATGTCACGCGTCGCGACCTTCGTCCTTGCGGGTGGCCGCGGAGAGCGGCTGGGCGTACTCTCCGAGGGCCGCGCGAAACCGGCCCTACCGTTCGGCAGCCAGGGGCGACTCCTCGACTTTACCCTCGACAATTGCGCACGGTCCGGCGTTCCCTACGCGCTCGTCCTCGGTCAGTACCAGTGGCGCTCGGTACAACAGGCGGTCGTCTCGAGCGCGGCAGTGCGCTCGCGCTCGCTGCTCGCGCACCTGCGCGTCTCCCGAGCGGGTCGCGGCGCCGGCGGACGCTCGTACCGGGGCACCGCAGATGCGGTCTACCAGAATCTCGATGTCGTCGGAGCGCAGACCGAGGCCACGCTGATCCTCGCGGGCGATCATGTCTACTCGATGGACTATCGCTCGCTCGTCGCCACGCACCGGACTACCGACGCTGACGTGACGATTGCGATCGCCCCCATCGCCGCGAACGAGACGCACCGCTTCGGTGTGGTCCACACAGACGGGAACGGCGTCGTCACCCGCTTCGAGGAGAAGCCCGAGGAGAGCACCTCTCGCCTCGCCTCGATGGGGATCTACGTCTTCAACCCCGACTTCCTGAGGCGCACGCTCTCCTCCGATGCGATCGAGCCACGCAGCCGCCACGACTTCGGCCACGACATCCTGCCCCGCGCGCTGCGGGATGGCGCGACGATCACCGCACACCGCTTCGACGGCTACTGGCGCGACGTCGGCACCATCGACGCGTACTGGCATGCGTCGATGGATCTCGTCGATGCGGAAGCCGGGCAGAGTCGCGACCTCTCGTCCTCTGCGATCGTCGAGCGCTCCGTCGTCGCGCCGAGCGCCGAGATCGAGGCGGGCGCCATCGTGCGTGACTCCGTCGTCCTCGATGGCGCGCGCGTTGGTGCTGGCGCGGTCGTCGAGCGCGCCATCGTCGACGAGGGAGCGAGCATCGGTCGCGGCGCCATCGTCCATCCGGACGCGCTTTCTCGCGGCAGCGCCGCGACGCCGCCGCTGCCGCCGACGGTCATCGGCCGGGACGCCGAGGTTCCCTCGGGCCTGCGAATGGGCGCCGGCGTGACCGTCTGGCCCGCGGTCAGCACAGAGCTCGACGGCATCGCGGCACTCGCGCCGGGATCGAGCGTGAAACGCACTCAGGTGCGCCACGCGTCGCCCAGGCATCAGCACTCTCCCAGCGGGATCGCGAGCCGAGCGCTCACCCGCTGATCCCTGCGGCCGCGCTCCGCGGGGGCAGGAGCGCGGCCGCGCAACATACGTCGCAAGTGTCGTGATTCCGTTATCCTTCATCACGTTCGTGGGCGTCTCTTGGCGGGGCCTGCGTGTCCACGCGCGCGGAGAGAGGATCGAGGAATGCCAACGACACAGGGTGACCTTCAACTGCTCGAGCACCCGCTGGCACAGGAGTTGCTCCGCTCCGCGGTCCCGGCTCGCCTCGCGTACGTCTGGACCGACGGCACGCCAAGGGTCGTCCCGATCTGGTTCCACTGGGATGGGCAGGACGTGCTCTTCGCCTCACCGGAACGGGCACCAAAGGTGCGCGCACTCAGTGCGAACCCGGCTGCGGCCGTCACCATCGACAGCAACGAGTGGCCACACAAGGTCCTGACGATCCGCGGCAGCACGAGCATCCAGATCATGGACGCGGCCCCCGACGGCTACATCGCGGCCGCGCACAAGTACTTCGGTCAGGAGCAGGGCGACGCGTGGCTCGCGCAGGCGGGCGGCCTCGGGCTGCAGTTCGCACGCATCGCGCTGCGCCCGGAGTGGGTCGGCCTGATCGACTTCGAGCAACGCTTCCCGAACGCGCTCGAAGAGGGGATGGAGGCCGCCGCGGCGCGGACTACCTGAGGTCGCCTCGTCCTCGGAGCGCGGTTCGACACGACTCGCGCCCGGCGCTCCCGCGCTGAACCTTGCGGCGACGCCGGGTTACCATCGGCAGCACCGCGCGAGGGAGGCTGTCGCACGTGGATGTCCACCTGCTCGACGGAACGTACGAGCTCTTCCGCCACTTCTTCGCCGTCCCCGGCCGCACCGACGCGAACGGCAACGAGTGCGGCGCGCTTGTCGGCGTCCTCGGGTCCGTGCTCGGGATGTTCGAGGGTGGCGTGACACACCTCGGCGTGGCGACGGACCACGTGATCGAGTCGTTCCGCAACGACATGTGGCCCGGCTACAAAACGAGTGCCGGCGTGGACCCGACGCTCCTCCAGCAGTTCGAGCCTCTCGAGGACGCCCTCCGGGCGATGGGCGTCGAGGTCTGGGCGATGGTCGAGCACGAGGCGGACGACGCACTCGCCTCGGCCGCCGCGCTCGCCGCGCGGAACCCCGAGGTGGGGCGCGTCTTTATCTGCACACCGGACAAGGACCTCGGGCAGTGCGTGGTGGACGACCGCGTGGTGCAACTCGACCGGCGCAAGCGGATCGTGAGCGCGGCCACCGAGGTAGAGGCAAAGTTCGGCGTGCCGCCGGCGTCGATCCCCGACTACCTCGCCCTCGTCGGCGACAGCGCAGACGGCTTTCCCGGGCTGCCGGGCTGGGGTGCGAAGTCGGCCGCGACCGTCCTCGCCGCGTTCGGCCACCTCGAGGCCATCCCCCAGGACCCGGCACAATGGCCGCTGCCGGTCGGGCGCGCGGCCAAGCTCGCTTCGGTGCTCCGGGAGCAGTGGGACCTCGCGCTGCTCTTCCGCGACATCGCCACCGTGCGCCCCGACCTCCCGCTGTTCGATAGCGTCGAGGCGCTGCGCTGGCTCGGACCGACGGGGGACTTCGCGGCGACGTGCACCCTTCTGAACACTCCGGACCTGCTCGAGCGCGCCGAGGCCGCCGCGGGATCGAGAGCAGGCGCCTAACAACGACATCAGCCCGAGGACAGGGGACTGACACATGCTGCAGATCAAGCGAGCGCACGAGGGCGAGACCGTCGACCGGTCGGGCGCTTCGATCTTCGAGGGGATAGTGCACGGTCACCCGCTCGCGGATGCCTCCAACAGCGAGCACCTCGCGGCGTCGTTGGTGCACTTCGCGCCCGGCGCGCGCACGAGGCCGCACCGTCACACGAGCGACCAGCTGCTGTTCGTCACGAGCGGCATCGGGCAGATCGGTGACGAGGACGGAGCGCACACCGTCGGCACCGGTGACTCGGTGGTGATTCCGGCCGGGCACGTGCACTGGCACGGGGCAGGCGATACCGGCTCGCCGATGACGCATCTCACGGTACAGGCCGCCGGCAGCGAGACGACGGTCCTTTAGCCCAAGCCGATCACGATCCCACGATCTCGACGGGCATCGGGCTAGTCGACTCGGGGTCGAACATGAGCACGATGTCGGTAGCGTCGTGCGCGATGTCGAACTCGAGTCGCGAGGTAATCGCGGAGTCTGGCCGCACCGGCTCGAGCCACGCATCGTCGGGAATGAGCGGGTAGACGCGCCCCTGGCCGTCGTGCGCCTCGACCATCGGGGGCCGATTGTGCTGTCCCAGCGGCCGGACTGGATTGCGCGCCTCCACCCTCGCGACGAGGCGGTCTCGCTCGGGAGGGCCGGGTTCGCGCCACACCTCCTCGACCGTGATCGTCAGGCCGGAAACATTGAACGGTTCTTCCAAGGGGCTCACCCGAACACCTCCCTGCGCGGCCACGCACCGCCTTCGCCCAGCGCTCGCTTCTCGCTCGGTCGTATCGTTCCCTCGCGCGGGCGTGCGTGCGGCGACCGATCGCTCAGCGACCGGGCCGAGGCCAGTCGGACGACCATTGTCTCGAACGGGGCCAGCCGATCAGGCGACCGGGAAGACGCGGAGGTCAGCGGCAGGCAGCTCGACTACCACGCGTCGACGCTGTGCCATGCCCATGACCTCGTACGGACGGCGCGCGATCTCGACTTCGACGGCGACCCCGACCGACTCCGGTTCGAGGTGCAGCACGTGCGTACTCCCGAACGCGAGGTCCTCGACCACGCTCGCGACGTAGCAGTTCGCGGGAAGCGACTCGTCCGGGTCGAGGCGGAGCAGGTTGCAGCGCTCCGCGCGAATGGCAACGTCGACCACGTCGCCTCGGAGTGCCGCCGTGTGGACCTCGAGGTGCAGCCCACGGGCCTCGACCCCGCCTTCGACGACGCGTGCAGGGAAGATGTTGCGCACGCCGGTCAGTTCCGCCACACGTCGCGTGGCCGGCTCGTTGAAGATGTCCTCGCGGTCCGCGTACTGGAGGACGCGCCCACCATCGAGAACCGCGATGCGGTCGCCCAGCAAGTACGCCTCGCGGAGATCGTGTGTCACGAAGACCACCGGAAGGTCAAGGTCGCGCCTCAAGCGCAGGAGCTCCGCACGCAGGTCCGCGCGCAGCGCCTCGTCCAGCGCCGAGAACGGCTCGTCGAGCAGGAGCGCGGACGTTGGACGCGCGAGCGCACGGGCGAGGGCCACGCGCTGCTGCTGACCCCCCGACAGCTCTACCGGCGTCCGCCGCTCGAGCCCCTCGAGCTTGAGGAGGGCGACGAGCTCATCGACGCGTCGCCTCCGCTCGGCGCGGCCCGTGCCATCGAGGCCATAGGCAATGTTCTCCGCCACATCGAGGTGGGGAAACAGCGCCAGCTGCTGCACCACGTACCCGAGGTTGCGGCGCTGCGGCGGCAGGTTGATGCGCTGAGCCGCGTCGAACATCACGCGCCCGTCGATCTCGATGCGACCGCGCCGGGGCGTGCGCAGCCCCGCCACCGCGCTCAGCGTCATGCTCTTGCCGGAGCCCGACGGGCCGAAGAGGACGACCAGCTCGCGCTCGGCCTCGAAGGCGACCGCGAGTTCAAAGCTGCCAACTGTGAGTCCGATGTCGACGCGCAGCATCCGAGCGGCTGCGCTCACCCGCGCCGGAGACGCACGTCGGCCGCTGTGACCCGCAGCACGAGCAGCAGCGCGAACGCGACGGCGACCAGGATCACGGAGAGCGCGACGGCGCCCGCGAGGCCGCTCGAGGACTGGAACGCGCTGATGATCGCGAGCGGCATGGTCTGCGTGCGCCCCTCGAAGTTGCCCGCGAAGATCAGTGTCGCGCCCAGTTCGCCAAGCGCCCGCGACCAGCAGAGCACCGCGCCGCTGAGCAACGCCGGCCGCGCCAACGGTAGCGACACGCGCCAGAAGGTGCGGAGCGGTGAAACGCCGAGGGTCGCCGAGACCGCCTCGTAGGCCGGGTCCACGGACTCAAAGCCCGCCTTCAGGCTGCGCGCGAGAAACGGCGCCGACACGAACAACTGCGCCACGACGACCGCCGCCGTCGTGAACGCAATCTCGATGCCCGCCGCCTGGAGCGGCTCGCCGATCCAGCCGCGCCGCCCGAAGGCGACCAGCAGCGCCACGCCCGCCACCGTCGGCGGCAGCACCAGCGGCAGATCGATGAGCGAATCGACGACGCGCTTGCCCGGGAAGTCGGCGCGCGCGAGCAGATAGGCGAGCGGGGTCATGAGCAGCAGCGCGAGCACCAGCGTCAGAGAACTGGTGATGAGCGAGAGGCGCAGCGCTGCGATCGTGCTCTCGGCGGTTAGCCGCCCGCCGAGGTCTCCCGTCGTGAGCGCGGTGAAGGCAAGCGCCACGAGGGGGACCGCGAGAAACAGCACCGCCAGCGTGGCCGGGCCGGCGAAGCCGGCGTAGAGGCGTCGCTGAGACGGGTCGGCAGGCGCGCGGCCTCCGAATCTCACGCCGTCATCCTCAAGGGGCGGCCTCGAATCCGGCCGCGATCAAGGCGCTTTGCCCCGCCTCTCCGAGGACGAAGTCGATGAACGCCTGCGCCGCCCCGGGGTTCCGCGCTTCCGCCGTCTGCGCGATCGGGTACTCGGCGACGATGTTCGCTTCCGACGGGATCTCGATGACCTGCACCCGGTCGCCGCCGACCGCAGCGTCCGTGCGGTAGACGACACCGGCGTCCGCCTCACCGAGCTCGACCTTCGCGAGGACGGCGCGCACATCCTCCTCGGACGACACGAGGTTCCCCAGCGCCGCCGCCTCGAACTCCGCTCCGTAACCGGGGTCTGCGGCCAGGTTCGCGATCACTTCGCGAGCGTACCGCCCGATCGGCACATCCTCGAGCGCCAGCACGAGGCGGAGACCGGACTTCGCGAGGTCGGCGGGCGTCGCCACCTCGGCCGGGTTGTCGGCGGGCACCACGATCACGGGCAGGTTCCGCACGAACACCTGGCCCTCGCCCGCGATCAGATCGCCGTCGACGAGACGCTGCATCTGCTCGAGGTTCGCGCTCGCGAAGACATCCGCCGGCGCGCCCTCCTCAATCTGCGTCGCCAGCGCACTCGACCCCGCGAAGTTGAACTCGATGTCGACGTCCGGATGCTCGGACTCGAACGCCTCGCCAATCTCCCCGAACACGTCCGTCAACGAGGCAGCGGCGAACACGCTGAGCGTGCCGGAGACTCCGCCATCCTCACTGTCAGCCGGCGTCGGACCATCGCATGCGACGACGAGTGACAGGAGTGTCATCCAGGCAGCGAGCAGCGCGCGTCGCGCGGAGTGCGGCGAATCCAGATGAGTCCGCATGTTGCGTGATGCTAAGGCAACCACGTCTTGTAGCGCCGCAGTCGCGAGCCAGCACGGGGAACGCTAGGCCTCGACCTGTGCCCGTCCAGCCTCCGCCGCAGCCTTCAGGGAGGCATGCGTCGGCGCGTCGGGCGTCCCCTCGGGGCGGCCAGCCGCCATCTCGCGACGCAGGACGGGCACGATCTCCGTGCCGAGGATCTCGACCTGCTCGAGCACGGTCTCGAGCGGCACGCCGGCGTGGTCGATGAGGAAGAGCTGGCGCTGGTAGTGGCCAACGTGCTCGCGCATCGAGGCGTAGCGCTCGATCACCTGCTGCGGGCTGCCGACCGTGAGCGGCGTGGTCTCCATGTAGTCCTCGAGCGACGGCCCGTGCCCGTACACGGGCGCATTGTCGAAGTACGGGCGAAACTCCCGCACGGCGTCCTGCGAATTCGGCCGCACAAAGACCTGCCCGCCGAGGCCGACGATCGCCTGGTCGCCCGGGCCGTGGCCGTACCGCTCCCAGCGCTCGCGGTAGAACGAGACCATGCGGATGACGTGCTCGATCGGCCAGAAGATGTTGTTGTGGAAGAACCCGTCGCCGTAGAACGCGGCCTGGTCCGGGATCTCCGGGCTGCGGATCGATCCGTGCCAGACGAACGGCGGCACGCCGTCGAGCGGGCGCGGCGTCGAGGTGAACCCCTCGAGCGGCCCGCGGAAGCGGCCCTCCCAGTCCACCACGTCCTCGTGCCAGAGCCGGTGCAGCAGCGCGTAGTTCTCGATGGCGAGGGCGATGCCGTTGCGGATGTCCTGCCCGAACCACGGGTAAACCTGCGGCTGGTTGCCTCGCCCCAGCATCAGGTCGACGCGACCGTCGGCGAGGTGCTGCAGCATCGCGTAGTCTTCCGCGATCTTCACCGGGTCGTTCGTCGTGATCAGCGTCGTGGCGGTGGAGAGGATGATTCGCTCGGTACGCGCGGCGATGTAGCCGAGCATCGTCGTCGGCGAGGACGGCACGAACGGGGGGTTGTGGTGCTCGCCCGTGGCGAAGACATCGAGGCCGACCTCCTCGGCCTTGAGGGCGATCGCGACCATCGCCTTAATGCGCTCCGCCTCGGTGGGCGTGCGCCCATTGACCGGATCGGCCGTGACGTCGCCAACGCTGAAGACGCCGAACTGCATGGGTGAGCCTCCCGAGATCGATTGTCTCAGGCGCGTCCTGAGGTGAACGCGTCGGCCCGACGCCTCGGTCGTTGGCGTCGGGCCGCGAGTGTGGTGAGAGGGACTACTGCGAGAGTGCCGCCAGCCGCGCTTCGACCTCGGACTCGGTCTCGGAGTCCTCGAGCTCGGCGAAGGCGTCCTCCATCGAGGACCGCGAGACTTCCTCCATCCCGCGTGCCATCGCTTCCTCGCGGCGAACGCGCTCCTCGAAGCGGCTGAGCTCGCTCGTCGGGTCCATGACGGAGATGTCCTTGACCGCCTCCTGGACCTGGCGCTGCGCCTTCGCCATCTTGCTGCGAGCGATCAGTTCGTCGCGCTTCTGGGTCAGCTCGTCGTACTTCGCGTGGAGCTTGTTGAGCCCGTCCTTCAGCCGATCAACGAGCTCGGTCTGGCTCGCCACCTGCGTCCCGAGGGTCTTCGACTGCTGCTCGAAGCCGATCTGGCGTCGCAGCGCGACACGCGCGAGCTCCTCGAAGCGCTTCGCCTGGTCCGCCTGGCCGGCGGCGGTCAGTTCCTGCGCCTTGCGCGCGGCAGCCTTCGCCTTGCCGCCCCACTCGGTGACGGCGTCGTCCGCCTCGCGCTTGTCGTCCTCGAGGAGCCGCAGCTCACCGACGGTGCGCGCGACCGACTGCTCCGCCTCGGCGATGTTGTCGCGGAAGTCGCGGACGAGCTGGTCGAGCATCTTCTCCGGGTCTTCGGCGCTGTCGAGCAGCGCGTTGATGTTGGCCCGGGCGAGCTGCCCGATCCGGCCGAGGATGGATGTCTGAGCCACAGTGTTCTCCTTCGATCGTTCGAGTCGGTCGCTCGATTGTCCTGCTTCTCCGGGACTCGTTACCACGCACCGCCGCGGCTGCGGCCACCGCCGCCACCGCCGCCGAACCCACCTCCGAAACTGCGGCCCGAGGAACGCCCGCCGCCGCCAAACCCGCCCCCGAAGCCACCCCCAAAGCCGCCGCTCCGCCGGCCCCCACCACCGCCCCCGGAGAGGATGCTCCCCAGGATGGCGCCGGCAATCAGCTCACCCGCACCACCCCACTCACCGCCGAGCCCGCCGCCGTGACGCCGGTCGAAGTCCCCGAAGTCGCCGCGCGCCGCGTTATACGCGGCGTCGGCGAGTTCGCGCGCCCGGTTCGCTGCCCCCAGGGCCTCCTCGGGCTGCGAGTCGCGGAGGTCGTGCGCGCGATTCAGTTCACGCTCGGCCTCGCGCAAACGCGTGCGCGGGACCCGTCCGATCCCGTGTCGACGGCTGCCGATGTAGTCGGTGGCCCGATCAACGCTGACCCCGGCGTTGTTCAACGCGAGGCGCAATGCCGCCTCCGCGCGACGCTGCCGCTCAGCACCATCGGTTGCCGCCGCGACGATCTCGTTCGCCGTGCTGTCGAGCTGCTGGAGCCGCTGGTGTTCGCGGATGATGTCCGGGTCCGCGGCCTCGTCGAGCGCTCGCTGGAGCTGCTCCAGGCGCGTGCGGATCGCTCGGTCGGGGTGCTCATCGAGGAGCGCCCGTGCCTCCGCCACGTCGGACACGATGTCCGCCCTGACGTGCACCGCCTGCGCCCGCGCCTCCTCGAGCTGCTTCGAGGCGTGAGCGACCGCCTCGAGCAATTGCGCTGCCTCCGCCACCGCTTCCTGCGCCGCGTGCACACTGACCGCGGCCGTGGAGCGATCGTCCTGGACCAGCGCGCTGCGGGCGCCATCCATCAACTCGCGCGCAGCCGTGAGCCGCTTGCGAGCCTCGGCGACGTTGCCGGCGACCGCCTCTCCCGAGGCCGGCGCGGCGGCCGTCACCGCCTCGAGCTGGCGCTCCGAGGCATCGACCCGCTGCTCGACCGCCGCGATCTCGCCGGGCAGCCGTTCGACGAGCTGCGGTGCGTCCCGCTCGAGGTTGCGCAACTCCTGGAAGTGCTCGCGTTGCTCCGCCATCAGGGCCTGGGCGCGCTCGCAGCGCTCGATGATCTCGCCGAGCATCTGGCGCTGCTCCGGCGGTGTCTCGGGCTCGGAGTCATCGAGGCGCTGTTGTATTGAGAACGCCTCGCGGAGGGAGGCACGCGCCTCGGCGAGAACGCGACGAAACGGCTCGGCCTCCGCACTGCCGTACTGCGCCTCGGCGAATCCGAGCTCCTGCTCGTTCTGGCGCAGGTCCTCGTCGGTCTCCAGCAGCAGGCTGCTGGCCTCGCGCATCAGCTCTTCGATGCTGCGCTGGGGCGCGGCTTGGCCAGCGTCGGCGGGACGCTCGCGGAACTTGCGCCAGCCCCACCAGGCCAGCAGCGCGCCACCACCGATGACGAGCAGCGGCAGCACGAGGCCACCGACACCGACGCCGCCATCGTCACTCTCCGCCTGCGCTTCGCTGCCCTCCACTGGCGGGGCATCACCGGCGGGCGGGGCGCTGGTCCCTCCCCGTGCCTCGGTGAGGCCCTCGGCAGCGGCGGCCAGCGCTGCACCGAACTCGCCGTCGGCCAGGCGCGGCTCCACGGAGTTCGCAAGCAGCAGGTCGATCTCCTGGTCGCTCACGTCCTCGAGCAGCGGCCCCACCCAGAGCGCGTCGCGCCGGTCGTCGATCACGACAAGAAGCACGGCATCGTTGCCGCCGAGTCCGTTCTCGGCAGCGACCCGGTCGACGAAGTCGGTGGCGGTCGTCCCGCCGGTGGTGTCCACGAGGAGGGCGAAGAGTTGCACACCCTCGTCGTCAGCCGCGTCGATGGCGGCCTGCGCCTCCTCGCGTTGCTCACCGGTGAGGACGCCCGCGAGGTCCACGATGCGGTCCGTCAGTCGCGGTACTTCCTGCGCGGCAACCGCCACCGCCTCCGCGAGCCAGAACAGGGAGAGGACGAGCAACACGAGGGCAGCGCGAGTGACGCACGCCCGCGTGTACTTCCCAGAAGCGTCGACTGCGAGCGGCCTCACTCTCGCGCCTTCCTCGTTGGGCGTGTGGGCGGGTTCCCGGGACGGAAAGGGGACCCCCGCCACGCCGAAGCGATAGGGAGGTCTCGCTCGTCCACGATACAGGAGCGAGTGGCGCCTGATCTCGGCGGTTGGTTCCGCGCCGGTGCTAGCCTCGATTGAGGAGGCACGCGTGACCGAGGGACACCTCCACGTCGGCACCTCCGGCTGGAGCTACAGGCACTGGCGCGGCGACTTCTACCCGGCCGGACTCGCCCAGCGGCGCTGGCTCACGCACTACGAGGAGCGCTTCGACTCCGTCGAGGTAAACGCGACGTTCTATGGGCTGCTGCGGCCGAACGTGTTCTCCGCGTGGGCGAGAGACGCCCCTCCCGGCTTCGTCTTCGCGTTGAAGGGGTCGCGCTTCCTCACGCACGTCCTCCGGCTGAACAACATCGAGTCGGGCCTCGAGCGCTTCTTCGAGCGGGCGCACCTCCTCGGCGAGCACCTGGGGCCGGTGCTCTGGCAGCTGCCGCCGAACCTCGAGCGCGATCACGCTCTACTCGAGGCGTTCATCGAGCGGCTGCCGACGCGCATCCGTCACGTCTTCGAATTCCGCCACGCGAGCTGGTTCGAGGAGAAAACGTACGCGCTGCTTCGGGCGTCCGGCGCCGCACTCTGCGTCGCACATCGAGGCGCCGAGTCCTCCCCGGACGTTGCGACCGCGGACTTCGTATACCTGCGCTTCCACGGCACCGATAAGCGATACGACGGAGCGTACGGACGGCGGCGGCTGACGCCATGGGCGAACCGTATCCGCGCCTGGCGCACGGAGGGCGTCGACGTCTATGCGTACTTCAATAACGACATCGGCGGACACGCTCCACGCGACGCCATGCTCCTCCGCGAGTGCCTCATCGAGGATGCTCACGGACCGAGCGCGGCTCGGAATTCACAGCGCTGAGGAGCAGGGGGTGGGCCCACGAACCGCCCCATCCCCTGCCCCGGCCCTGCGATTCCGCTACTCGGCGGTGACCCGGTAGATCGTTCCCTCGACGTGCGACGCGATCCAGAGCGACCCGTCGGGCGCCGACGCGATGTCCGTTACAACCGCGAAGCCCTGACCGAAGATCTGTTCGTCGCTGAGTTCGCCCAACACGTCCCCCTCGAAGTTGTCGTTCACGCCATCCTCGAGTTCACCTTCGAGGACCAGCCCCTGTCGGTCGTCGGTCAGCTCGAGGCGGTACACCGTGCCGGTGTTGACGTCGCCGAGCAGCAGGTCGCCCTCGTAGTCGTCGCCGAGGCCGCTCCGCTCGATGAACTCCACGTCCGTGAGCCCGACGGCGCGCTGCCAGGAGAAGAGCGGCGGTCGGTACGTGGCGCCCTCAAGCAGGAAGAGTCGCTCCTGCGCTTCCTCGGCTGTGCCAGCGAGCTGGTCCGGCGGGAACTCCGGGTTGTCGAGCAGCCGCTCCGTATCGAGCTCGAGCGCCTTGTAGTCCTCGAACCGCTCAGGCGGACCCATCAGCTGGATCCAGCCGAGGTTGTCGCCGGCCTCATACCAGCCGAGCGTGTCATAGGAAGCCTGCCCGTTCACTTCCAGCCACAGGCGCCCGCCATCCGGGTCGAAGTCGAAGCCAAAGGAGTTGCGGATGCCGTACGCATAGATGGCGGAAGCCGGATCGCCGAGGGAGGCGAAGGGATTGTCGTCCGGGATGGTCCCGTCGTCGTTGAGGCGGAGCAGTACGGCGACGAGGCCGCTCTCCTCGATGCTCGGCCCGTCGGCAACGTTCGTGAGTTCGCCTCGGACGTTGTGGTCGCCGTTCACGATGTACAGCGCGCCGTCCGGGCCGAACTTGATCACTCCGCCGTCGTGATTGCCCCGCCGCCGGTCCATTGTCAGGTCGGTCGTGTAGGAGGGCAGCTCGACGATGTTCTGGTCGAACTCGAGCTGCGAGCCGTCCCAGGTGAACCGGTCGACGCGGTTGCCGTTCTCCGGCACCTGCTCGAGGTCGTCGGTGGCCTCGCCGACGAGGCCTTCGGGCGGCGTGCCCTCGCCATTCCACGTCCAGTACACGTAGACGTAGTTGTTCTCGGTGAAGTCGGGGTGGAGCGTGATGCCGAGGACGCCGCGCTCATCAGCGTAGTTGGCGGCCAGGCTGATCGCGTCGCCCACGATCTCGCCATCCCGTACGTGCACGATGGCGCCCGTCTTCTCAGTGACCAGCGCCTCCCCCTCGCCGAGGAAGGCGATCTGCGTCGGCATGTCGAACCCCTCGATGGCCTCGATGGCCAGGCTCTCGTCCGTGAGCGTGGGTCCGGCGGCCACCGAGGTCTCCGTTGCCTCGGGGGTGCCTGTCCCCTCCTCGGTGGGTGGGGCGCCCGCCACCGGTGTCCCCGTCTCCGGGGTACCGGGATCACCATTCGTCGGTTCGTCCTCATCGGCACAGGCTGCAGCAAGGACAAGAGTGCTTGTCGCGAGCGCGAGGAGCGCTCGCCCGTACCGCAACGGGTACTTCACGACGAGGCCTTTCAGCGGCGGGTGGTCGGCGTCGGCTTCATGCCAGAGCAGGGCGATCCCGCGCCTCGCGGTCAGACCTGCCTCTTCCACGCTAGCAACGCGGACAAGGAACAGACCTCCGCACGGAGTCAGCCCTCGACGGCAGCGCTCAGCCGAGGGCTCAAGGACACGGGGTAGTCCGGTCCGCCAGGCTCGAGGTCCCGGAGGTAGGAGGGAAGCCGCGCCACGGCGTCAGCGGCACGCCGTCGCGAATCCTCGATGGGCTCGCTGCCCGCTTCCAGGCGCCGCCCCGCGCGCATGACCGGGACGAGCAGGGGTTCGCCCGGGAGGTCCTCTCCCGCCACGGCGATCGCGTCGCCCACTGCCGCGCCGTCCGCGAAGCGGCGGAAGACCTGCTTGCGGTATGGGAGCGTGGCCTTCTTCGTCGAGAGCTTGCGGCGACCCGTCCCCGCGTACTCCACCAGCTTGTACACGCTCTCGAGGGTGGGCGCGTCCGCAGAAGCGTTCACGCGCGTCCCCACTGCGAATGCATCGATGGGCGCACCGGCCGCGCGGAGGGCCGCGACGCTGTGCTCGTCGAGGCCCCCGCTCGCGACGATCTGCACCCGGTCGAGGCCCGCGGCGTTGAGCAGGGCTCGCGAGTCCTTCGCCAGCGCAGCAAGGTCGCCGGAATCGAGGCGGATCGCCCGCACCCGGAAGTCATCGCCCAGTTCTCGCGCCAGGTCGACGACGTGCTGCACCCCCGCGAGCGTGTCGTAAGTGTCCACGAGCAGCGTGGTGCGTGGGAAGTGGCGTGCGAACATGCGGAAGGCGTCCCGTTCATCCTCGTGCGCCTGGATGAACGAGTGCGCCATCGTCCCGGACACCGGAATCCCGTAGCGACGGCCCGCCTCGACGTTCGAGGTGGCCGCGAAGCCCGCGACGTAGAGCGCGCGGGCCGCGGCGATGGCGGCGTCCACGCCGTGGGTGCGCCGCGCACCGAAGTCGATCACGGCCCGCCCGTCGGCGGCCAGCACGACTCGGATGCCCTTTGAGGCGACGAGCGTCCCGTACGACAGGAGGTTGAGCAGCGCAGTCTCGACGAGCTGCGCCTCCGCGATCGGCGCCTCGACCTCGAGCAACGGCTCGTTCGCGAACACTGGTGTGCCCTCCGGCACCGCGAAGATGTCGCCACTGAACCGGAACTCGCGCAGCCAGTCGAGCAACGCAGCCGGGAAGAGGTCCAGCGTCTCGAGGTAGGCGAGGTCCGCGTCGGTGAAGCGCAGGGCCTCGATCCACGTAAGCGCGTCGTCGAGGCCGGCTGCGAGCAGGAACCGCCGCTCGGGAGGCAGGGCGCGAACGAAGAGCGAGAAGCACGCGCGCTCGTTCATCGCCTCGCCCGTGTAGACGGACGCCATCGTGAGTTCGTACAGGTCGACGAAGAGCGCGGGCACGCGCACGGACGCATCGCGTTCGTCCGTGTCCCGCATCATTCGTCCGTCCTGTCCGCTGGGGCCCTAGTTGACTCGGACGCCGGCGTCCTCGAGCTCGACGAACGTCCGCTCCGTGTCGCCCGGCTCGAGATCGACACCGCGCGTGCCGTCCTTCAGCACGGTAGTCTCGAACCCGAGGTTGACCGCGTCCAGTGCTGTGTACCTCACGCAGACATCGGCGGCGAGCCCCACGACCACGATCTCGTCGATGTCGCGCGCGCGCAGCATCGACTCGAGCGGGGTGGGCTCGATCTCGCCGCTCTCCGGGTCGCGCACGGTGAACGCGGAGTAGCCGTCCTCGCCCTCTGTGCCCTTCTTGAGGACCTCGCCCTCATCCACATCCAGTGACGGATGGAACTCACTCCCCCAGCTGCCCTGGACGCAATGGACCGGCCACACGCCGCCGTAGGGTTGGAAGTGCGGCGTCACTTCGGGATGCCAGTCCTGGGTGTACACGACCAGTGCGTCGGCCTCGCGAGCCGCGCGAATCTCCTCATTGATGCGCTCGATGATCGCGTCGCCCTCGTGGACATACAGGCTCCCCGCCAGATCAGCGAAATCGTTCTGCACATCCACCACGACGAGCGCCGTCCTGTCGTCGTACGTCGCCACGTCGGCCTCCATCCAGCTTCCGATCGATCGTACCGGCGCTGCCACGGATACCCGCGAGCACACGGAAGCCCACCCGGACGCGCAGAAGCCGGCGGCTCAGGACTCAGGCGAACGCGAACAGGGGCGGGAGCACAACGACGACCATCGCGGCCCAGGCTGCGTAGACGGGGATGTACGTCGTCTGCCAGTGCTCGAGGTCGGCGTAGGGCCGCCGTCCTCGGAGGAAGGCTGTGAGCAGCCACGCCGACCACGCGAGGTTGATGAGGAGCACCACGTTCAGTCCCAGCCCGGCGAGGCGGTTAGGCGTGAAGCCGAACTCAGTGATGCGACTCGAGATCGCGGCGAGTGCCAGCACATCGATCACAAGCGCGCTCGCGACGAGCACGAGTTGGATCGCGTCCATCGGCGCTGGCGTGGCGTCGGAGTCGCGGGCCGAGATGGCGTAGAGCACGAGCCCGAGGACCAGCACGAGCAGCACATCAAGGACGATGAGGAACTCGCGGTCCGCGTCGATGACATTCCCCGTGAGCGCCATCGCGACGACGGCGGCCACGAGCATCACCGCGAACAGCGGGGTGAAGACGGCAGTCAGCACCGGCGCCATGTTCTCGATCACGCTCTGCTTCGCCTCGACGAGCCACGCGACGACGATGACGGCCCCCACCGCACCGCACGGCAGCATCCACGCGGTCACCAGCGGCTCGACGTCCACCTCGATCGCGGCGAACACCGCGAGGGTCAGTCCCGTGAGCACGCCGCCGCCGAGCGCGATCAGCGTGTAGTAGATGAACCACTCGCCGGTGAAGCGGACGAAGTCCATCCGGATCCGAGGTGGGCTCCACGCTCCGCCGAGGTACGCCACGCCCGACACGACCCAGAGGAAGATCGGGAGATGGATGGCGGCGAGCGCCTCGGTGTCGCCGCCGCGCTCGAAGGGGAACGCGTTCACGACGATGGCGGCCGCGACGAACGGAACGGCGAATCGCAGGGCTGCTATGGCCGGCAGACGCCTCCTCCAGGCGAAGAATCCCACGAGGAACGGCAGCACGATGAGCGACGCGTTGCGCAGGTAGAACGAGGCGTCGGCCTCGCTCGCGCCGGAGCCTTCCGAGACGAAGGGATCGACGCCGAAGGCCGCGGGCAGCTTGAACGCCAGCGCCGCCGCGAGAGCGAAGGCGGCCATTGCGATGAACTCGGAGTACGCCGTCCAGCCCGCTCGCTCGCGCACACCGTCGCCCGCGAGCACAAGCTGCTTCCACAGGCGGCTCGAGCGCTCGCGTGCGAACTCCCTCGACAGTTCGTTGATCGCGCCGAGTCGCTTGATGGCGACGAGGAAGGACTCGTCTTCGCTGAGCCCAGCGGCTCCCAGCTCGGAGATCTGGTTGCGGAGGTGATCCTCGAGCTCGTCGACATCGGTCTCATCTACCGTGCGGCGACGCAGCACGTAGGACCGCCACTGCCGGATCTGGGCCTCGACGCGCGGGTCAGCCGTCGAGTCCACCCGGATCACCCCTCGACCGCGCGCAGCGGAGCGCCGGAGATGCGGAACGAACGCCAGGCGTTGTCGAGCGCCTCTGTCACGACCTCCCACTGGCGGCGCTGCTCGTTGAGCGCGTCTCGACCAGTTGAGGTGATTCGGTAGTAGCGTCTCCGCCGGCCGCCCTCCCCCGCGTCCCACCGCGCGTGTACGTAGCCAAGCCGGTGGAGGCGGTGGAGCAACGGGTAGAGCATCCCCTCGGTCCATTCGAGCTCGCCGCCGGATAGTTCGCCGATGCGCTTCAGGATGGCGTACCCGTAGCTCTCGCCCTCCTCGAGGATGGCGAGCACCAGCGGCATGGCCGAAGCGGCCACGAGGTCCTTCCCGATGCGGGTGTCCCTGCTCGCTTGCATAGGAGCATGATGCATCGTAGTGCTAGGTATACGCAACGCCGCTCACCACGCCAGCGCGACCGCCCACCTCGACGAGTGGCTGGTCGAGCGATGTGTCGTGACGCAGGAACGCGCGGACGTTAGCGCTCGAAGGCGACCGCACCCCACAGCAGGAGCGCGAGACTCAAGACGTACGCCGCGCTCGCGAGAAAGCCGCTGAACAGGAAGCCCGCACGCCGTGAGGGGATGAAGCGGATGGCGAAGGAGAGGAGGACGGCGGGCAGCACGGCCAGGACGTTCAGGCTCGCGCTCCCCGGAAGCACCACCGAGAAGTTGTGCGGCCCGCCCGTGAGCAGAAGTACCGGTACATCCCACATGAGGTAGCCGGCGGTAGCTCCGAGCACGAACAGGATCACGTCGAAGCGGTGAGGCACACCGTAGCTGCTGATCGCCAGCGCCCCAGATGACCAGATGGCCAGCGTGTAGCCATAGGGGACGGCGAGCGCCCTCACTGCAGCAACGATCGCGTCGAGCATAGTTGCAGCCTACGAGGCTCCACCTCGGACGCAACTCTCGCGCTTCAGATTCGAATCTGGCGGGAGTGCGTGGGAGTCGAACCCACCCAGGACTACGACGTAGCCCCGCAACGGTTTTGAAGACCGCGGGCACCACCGGACACCATCCACTCCCGCCGCGATCCTACCCGTCGACGCGGGGCGCCGCGAACCGCGCACCCGCGACGTATCCGGCCGCGTAGAAACGCACGCCCTCGAGGCGCGGCGCGGAGCGCTCAACCTCGGCCAGCACACCCAGCCGCTCGAGCTCCGCAACGCCCCGAGGGAACAGCCCCTCGCCGCACGGCTTGCGGCGGTCCACCTCGGAGCGCTCGAGCACGACGACCCGCCAGCCTGCTTCCGCCAGATGGATCGCGGCGGCCGCCCCAGCGAGACCGCCACCCACGACGACGACATCGGTTACGTCTGCGAGGGGCACGGTGGAAACTACGCAACCTCGGAGGCAGCGCGTCGTGAAGTCGGCAGCGCGAGCGCGAGCAATGCTTCGATGACGCCGTCCGCGAGATAGACCCACCGGATGCGGCCACGCAGCGCGTAGTACGTCTCGACGCCCACAAGCGC
The DNA here is from genome assembly GCA_964479165.1 of uncultured Dehalococcoidaceae bacterium. GTDB lineage: Bacteria > Chloroflexota > Dehalococcoidia > UBA2979 > UBA2979 > CAYZJO01. The sequence goes on along the minus strand of CAYZJO010000001.1, from coordinate 340,193 downwards.
GACCGCGCTGCCCGCGCCCAGCACGCGCGCTTCGTCGGGCGGACATCGCCGCGCGGCCGCCAGCGCCAGCGTCGCCGCGACCGGGATCAGCAGCGCGCCCACGGTATGCACCAGCCAGTCGTCGTGCTTCCTCCCGGTGATCGCCTCAAAGCTCCGGTCGTGCGACAGCGGCCAGATACCGGTCGCGAGGAAGTAGGCCGGCTGCAGTGCCATCACGTCACGTTCATCCGCCCGTTGTTCACGCATCGACCACTCGCCTTCGGACGTGGATAAGTGCGCACGCAATCAACTACAAAACATGCTACGAAGCCATGCGAGTCAAACCGCAACGCTTTTCTAGGACAGGGTCGCCGAGGGGGAGGCTCTTAGGCAGAATTTAGCGTGTACCCTCGCCGCGCCGTCGCAGGCTGCCGCTTTCTCACGATACTGGCGAGAGGACACTCGTCGTTACGTGAGATGCATGGAGCGCAGCGGGGAGAAGGTTGTGAGCAGTGATCGAGGGGGAGCCCGCCGCCGCGCGTGAGTCCCACGCCGGCGCGGTCGTCGAGACTGCCGTCCGTCCATTGATCGAGTCCGAGCCAGCCGCGCCCATGAGTCGCGGCACAGGTCGAGTCGACCTCCTGATCGTCGAGGACGACGCGAACGACCTCGAGCTCGCACTGCGCGTGCTCGGACAGCTCGAACTCGGCAGTCGTGTCCATGTGGCACGCGACGGCGCCGAGGCATTGAGGGCGCTGCTACCCGCTCCGGAGGGCGAAGCCCCCGAGGGCATCCGACCTCGGCTCGTACTCCTCGACCTCAAGCTCCCGCGGTTCAGTGGCCTGGACGTATTAAGGCGGCTGAGGGAGCACCCCGCGACGCGTACACTGCCGGTAGTGGTCATGACCTCGTCTGCCCTCGACTCCGATGTCACCGCGAGCTACGAACTCGGAGCCAACGGTTATGTCGTGAAGCCTGTGGACTTCGAGGGGTTCGCGGACGCGATTCGACAGATAGGGAGGTACTGGCTGCTGCTCAATACACCAGCTGGAACAGCCAGATTGTGAACCCCGTCCCACTGCGGCTCGTCGTCGTCGAAGACCGTATCGAGGACGCCGAGCTCCTCCTCTACGAACTCCGCCGCCAGGGCTTCGATCCGGATGCGAACGTCGTCGCCCGGGAGGCTGACTACGTCGCCGCCATCAGCGACGAACTCGACGTCATCCTGGCAGACTTCACCCTGCCGGGTTTCAGCGTTCGTCGCGCCCTCGAGCTGCTACGCGAGCACGAACTTGACGTCCCGCTCATCGTCGTCACCGGCACGATCACCGACGAGATGGCGGTCGATTCGATCAAGCAGGGCGCGGTCGACTACCTCCTGAAGGACCGCCTGGGGCGTCTGCGCGTCGCGATCGAGACCGCGATTGAAGAGCGCCGTCGTCGCGCCGAGGTCGCGGCCGTCGAACGGCGCCTGCGCGAGACGAGCGAGATCCTGCGGCGGTTGGCCGAGGCATCACCGCTGGGGTTGTTCGCCGTCGATCACGACTGGCGTGTGCTCCTCTGGAGCCCCGCCGCCTCCCGGCTCTTCGGGTGGCGCGAGGACGAGGTCATCGGCCGCCCGCTACCCGCCATCACCTCGCAACAACTGGAGGCGCTGCGCGAGCCCACCTCGCGAGCGCTCGCGGGCTCGCCCGTCTCCCTCGTCGACGAACGGTGGCAGCGCGCCGACGGCAGCGAGGTGCTGATCGACGTCCACATCGCGCCACTCCACGACGCGGAGGATCGCGTCACCGGGCTGGCTGCTGTGGTCCAGGACGTGGCCGAGCGGGAGGAGGCGCGACGCGCCCGCGACCTCGCGAAGGTGCGCGCGCAGTTCCTACGGACGATGAGCCACGAACTACGATCGCCGCTCACCTCGATCCTCGGGTTCGCCGAGTTGCTGCGCAGCGACATCGCAGGGCCGCTCAGCGACCCGCAACGCTCGTTCCTCGACGACATCCACGGCGCCGGCTCGCACCTCCTCAGCCTGGTCAACGACGTGCTCGACCTCTCGCGCATCGACGCCGGTGTCTGGGAGCTGGCGCCCGACTACATCGACCTCGCACCGTTCATGGACAGCATCGTTGGGAGCTTCAACGAGCGCGCCGCTCGGAAGGGCCTGCGGTTGCGGATCGACACGTCCGACGCCCCCGCCGGCGTTGTAGCCGACCGGCGTGCGCTCACGCAGATCCTCATGAACCTCGTCTCGAACGCGATCAAGTTCACGGACGAAGGCGAGGTCGCCGTCTGCGCTCGCACCGACGCCGACGACCGGCTCGTGATCGAGGTGCGAGACACCGGCATCGGGATCGAGCCCGAAGACCAGGAGCGCATCTTCGAGGAGTTCGCGCAGGTCCACCAGGGGATCGACCGTCCGTATGAGGGCACCGGACTCGGCCTCGCAATCGCGCAGCGGCTCGCGAAGGCTTCCGGTGGCACGATCGAGTTGACTTCGACTCGCGGCAAAGGCTCGACGTTCACGCTCCACCTCCCGCTCGAGCCTGTGGCCGCTGGCAACGAGGCGGCTACCTCGGACGTCGCCGGCAACGAGAGCGGCGAGTAGGCAGTCCAAGACCACTCCCGTGCCGCTATCCTCACGCGCACTCGCGGAGGAAATCGGGGGTGTGGAGTGCGGGCAGCCGTCGTTACCGAGTTCGGGTCCTTCGACAAGGTCGTGGTCGACGACATGCCGTCGCCCAGCCCGGCCGGGGGCGAGGTCCTGGTTCGCGTCTCGGTCGCCGGGGTCAACTTCGCGGACGGCGGGATGATCCTGGGGACCGCGCGCCGCGCGACGCCGCCCTTCGTCCCCGGCGTCGAGGCGGCGGGCACCGTCGAGGCGCTGGGCGACGGCGTGACAGGCTTCCAGGTCGGGGACCGGGTCGTGTACTGGAACCCGCTGCCGAGCGCCTTCGCCGAGTTCGCCGCGGTCCCCGCCTGGCGAGCCGCACCGATCCCCGACGGGGTGCCCGACGAGATCGCCGTCGCGCTGATGGTCCAAGGCGCGACTGCGCACTACCTCGCGACTGACACGTTCGACCTGGCGTCGCCGCGGAGCTGCCTCATCTACGCCGCGGCCGGCGGCGTCGGCCACCTGCTCGTGCAGATCGCGAAGGCTCGAGGGGCGCGCATCATCGCCACGGTGGGCAACGAGGACAAGGCCCGACTCGCACGACAGCTGGGCGCCGACGTGGTCATCGACCGGACGGAGCGTGACGTCCTCGAGGCGGTGAAGGAGGCGACCGACGGGCAGGGTGTGGACGTCGTCTATGACGCTGTCGGCGCGGCCACGATCGAGCAGTCGCTCCTCGCGACCAGGCGCCGCGGTACCTGCGTCCTCTATGGAGGCGCCTCGGGACCGGTGACCACCCTCGACACCACGTTGATGTCGCGGGCGGGGTCGATCTACTTCACGCGCCCCGGCCTCGGCGACTATATGCGCGACGCGAACGAGTACCGCCGGCGCATGGAGGACCTCTTTGCGTGGCACACCTCAGGCCAGCTGAACCCCCACATCGGCGGTGACTATCCCCTCGAGCGTGCAGGCGAAGCAGTAGAGCGCGTCCATTCCGGCGAGACGGTGGGCAAGATCCTGATTCGCACATAGCCGGTCCGAGGGCGGGGACTCGTTTAGCCTTTCCCCAGGAAGGCGAAGGCTGCAGTGGTCGACTGGCAGACGTTCGCAGATTCGGAGCCGGAGCTCGCGCGCATCGGCGCAGAGGCCCTCGACCGCACCGGACTCACCCTCATCGGGACGATTCGACGCGACGGCTCGCCACGCATCAGCCCGGTCGAGCACCTGTTCTTCGAGGGGAGGCTGCTCCTCGGCATGATGCATCGGTCGATGAAGGCGCTCGACCTGCTGCGCGACCCTCGGTGCACGATCCACGCAACCGTCTGCAACAAGGACGGGCATAGCGACCCCGAGTTCAAGGTGAACGGACGGGCGTACGACGTGACCGATCGCGAGCTGCGCGACCGCTACGGGGAGCGCCTGTTCGAGTCGATGAACTGGCGACCGCCCGAGCCCTACCACCTCTTTGCGATCGACATCGACACCGCCTCGTACGTCTCGTACGAGGAAGGTACCGGCCGCCAGACGGTGTGGACGTGGCCGCACGGGGGCAGACGCATCGCGCGGGAAGGCAACTAGCGCTCCCGTGACGGTCGAGTCTGGGCGTGGAACAGTACGTAGGCACACACATGACGAACGGATCGCATCTTCCTCAATCGAGTGGGGCGAGCGAGTCGTTCGCGCTTGTGCGGCTTGCGCTTGCCGGACTGATCGTCATTGCCGCCGTCCTCATATCGCGCGACCAGTTCCACACCCCCGCGGCGGCACCTGCTTCGGCGCCCGAAACCGAGTTCTCCTCGGCACGGGCGATGGAGCACGTCCAGGCCGTCGCAGTAGCGCCACGGCCCCAGGGCTCCCAGTCTGCCGCCGCGGCACGGACCTACGTCATTGCGCAGCTCGAAGCGCTCGGTCTGGAGGCCGAGGTCCAGGACACAACCACGGTCCGCACAACGGTGGGCACGGACGCCGTCTTCGCATCCCGGGTCGTCAACGTGATGGCGCGTATCCCTGGCACGGACAGCGCCGGCGCCCTCGTGTTGTCCGGTCACTACGACTCGGGGCCCAACGCGCCCGGCGCCGGCGACTGCGGCTCGTGCGTCGCCACCGTGCTCGAGACAGCTCGTGCGCTCCTCGCCGGGCCGCCGCTGCGCAACGACGTCATCCTCCTCTTCCCCGACGGCGAGGAGACGCAACTGTTCGGCGCCTACGCATTCGTGCAGCAGCACCCGTGGGTCGAGGACGTGGCGTTCGCGCTCAACCTCGAGTCCCAGGGCGTGGATGGCCCGGCTGTCTTCTACGTCTCCAGCCCGAACGACGAGAACGTCGCCGACCGCGTCCTCGAGTACGCGCAGCAGCCAGTCGCCCACTCGTTCATCAGCACCCTCGTCCGAAACCTGGTCGGCGGTTCCGACCTCGACAACTTCACGGACGCCGAGATTCCAGGGGCGGGCATCGCCTTCTTCGAAAGCGAGCAGTATTACCACACCGCCCTCGACAACCCGCAGCGACTCAACGAAGGGAGCGTGCAGCACCTCGGGGAGTACGCGCTCAACGTGGTCCGCGGACTCGGCAACGAGGATCTCGCGGCGCTCGAGGGCGAGAGCGACGCGATCTACTTCACGCTCTGGCGAGGTACGGTCCTCCGCTACGCGAGTGCGTTCGCCCTACCGCTCGCGTTGGTCCTGGCGCTCGGGACGGCGGGAGCGCTCCTCTACGGACGACGCCGCGCGGACGTTTCCCTCGGGCGGACGGCGATCGTCCTCGGCATTTCCGTGGCGACGCTGTTCGGCGCTCTGATACTGGTCACGCTGCTCTGGTGGCTGGTCCGGCTGACGAATCCCGACTACCACGTCTTCTTGATCGGGGTCACCTACGACGCGGACGCCTTCGTGCTCGCCTTCTCACTGCTCACGGTCGCGATCTTCCTCGCGACGGTTGCCTGGGCGCCGAGGGGGTGCGGCAGGTTCGACGCGATGGCAGGGAGCCTGGTCCTCTGGTCACTGCTCGCGCTGCTAACCGCCGTGGCGGCGCCGACGTTCAGCCACCTCTTCGCCTGGCCGCTGTTCGTCGGGCTCGGCGCGTTCGCGTTCGCTCTCTGGCGTCCAGCGTGGGACGAGCACGCCTGGATTCCGCTCGCGGCGTTCGGCGTTGTCGCGGTGGTCACGGTGCAGATCATCACCCCCGCCGTCCTCCTGCTACAGACACTCGGAGGGAGGCTCGAGGCGCTCTCGGGCATCCCGGCGATGGCGCTGCCGGTGCTGTGGGTCGCGTTGGCCGTGATGCTGCTCCTGCCGTTCGTCCCGCAGCTGTCCCCGGCACGCTCTGGCCCCGTCGCCGTGGCGCTTGGAATCGTGTCGCTCGTGCTTGTTGGCTGGACGACGGCGACCTCGGGCTTCGACGATGGGCATCCGAAGCCCAACCTCGCGATCTACCGGCTCGACACCGATGCCGGGACGGCTGAGTGGCTGACGACGGCGGACTCGCTCATGGGCAGGGGCCGCGGCGGACAGCTCGACGAGTGGACGACGCAGTTCCTCGGCGACAACCCGCAACCAGCGGAGGTCGCCGCGTGGTCGTTCGGACCCGAGATGACGACACTCGGCTACAGCGCCCCGGCGCCCATCGCCGACCTTCCTCCCCCGCTGGTCGAGGTCACGAACGTCGGCGCGGAGGACGGTGCGCGCGAGATCACCCTGCGCGTGACCTCGCCGCGCGGAGCACCGAACGTGCGCATGCGGATCGGCGCCTCCGCGACGGCGGTCACCGTCGATGGCGTCGCAACGCAGATGGACGGGCTCGAGACTGAGGACGGTTTCTGGCTCTTCTACCTCGCGCTGCCACCCGAAGGCGTCGACATCACGCTGACGACCCCGAACGCGGACGCGCTCCGGGTCGAGGTGGAGGACTGGTCGCAGGGACTACCGGACCTCGATGGGTTCACCCTCGAGCCGCGGCCTTCGCACATGTTCGCGTCGGCCCACGACCTGGCGGACACCACGATGCTCCGCGCGACCTACACGATCGAGTAGCGCCCGAGCGCCGTCTTAGCGCCGGAGCGCCCGCTCGACCGCTCGCAGGTCCACCGGCGCCTGCGTCACCACGACGCCGTCGACCTCGATCACCGGGATCTCGTAGAGCCAGCGCTTCGCCAGTTCCGCGTCCGAGCGGATGTCGACCTCGCGCAGGTCGAACGAACGCGTCGCCCGCAGCCGCTCGAGGCCGGCACGCGCCTGCTCGCACAGGTGGCAGCCCGCCGAACCGTAGAGGGTGACGACCGCCGTCGGACTCACCGACGTTCGGCGCGACGGCGCTCGGCCCGCGACTGCTGGCGCGTCTGGCCAGACCTCGAGGCGGTCGTGGTCTCTGTCAGCGGCTGCGGCTGCGCATCGCGGAAGTCTGGCACGGGCGGCTGACGCCAGAGCCACCACACCGCGGGCAGCGACGCGAGAATCACGGCCAGCGACACCATCTGTGGCACCCGCAGGCCGAGGATGCCCTCCGCGGAGTCCACTCGCAGGTACGTCACGAAGAAGCGCATCGTCGCGTACCCGATGAGGAAGACGAAGAACGTGAGCCCCGGCTTCGTCGGGAACCAGCGATACAGCGACACGAAGAGCAGCCCGAGGATGACGAGGTCCCCGATCATTTCGTAGGTCGTCGCGGGGTGGTGCGGACCAACTGCGAGCGAATGGGCGAACGCCGGCGAAAGCGGGTGGGTGTAGTACACGGCCCACGGAAGATCGGTCGCGATAGCCAGGTGCTCGCCGTTCACCAGGTCGCCGATCCGGCCGATCGCCATACCGAGGATCAAACCGAACGCCGCGATATCGAGGCCGCGCGCGACGGGGTACTTGCGCCAGATCGCAAAGAGCAGCGCTCCCAACACACCGCCGAGGACCGCGCCCCAGATCGAGATCCCGCCCTCGTTGATCGCGAGAATCTCGCCGGGGTTGGAGCCATAGAAGTCCCAGTGTTCGATGACGAACAACGCACGCGCACCGATGATGCCGCTCGGTACACCAACGAGCGCCAGCGTGTACGCCTGGTCGGGGTCGTAACCAACGACCTTGCCCATGCGGATCGACAGCTCCACGCCGCAGAGGATGCCGATCGCAGTGAAGAGGCCGTGCCACGTGAGCAGGAACCCGCCGATCTCCACGATGTTCGGGCTCCACGGGATCTCAATCGCAAGGATCGGCACTCTGGCCTCCGCCGAAGTGATTGGGGAATGCGTCCATCGTAGCCGAGGAGCCGGGCGCGCGCGCCGCGTCTCGCAGCGGCGTTCTGTTCCGCTACGCCTCGAAGAGCCGGGTGTAGAGGCGACGCACTTCCTCGGGCGGCAAGCCCTCACCGAGGAACGAGTCGCCGATGCGGACCTCGGCGTGGAGGTGGTACTCGGTCCCGGGGTTCGTCACGGACTCGGGTGTACCGGATTCGCCGACGGCGGCGATGAGGTGCCCCTGCTCGACCTCCTGCCCGACGACGATGTCTTCGACGATCGAGAGCAGGTGGCAGTAGCGCGTCACGATGCCGTCGCCGTGGTCGATCCAGACCTGGCGGCCGCGGTAGCGGTCGAGCGTCTCCGGGTCCGAGTAGCCCTGCGCCGTCGTCGTCGCGTCGAGCTGAGTGACCTCCTCCGCGGTCAGGTCGACGTAGTCGACGTCCGCGCGGATCACCATGCCCGAGGCCATGGCGAACACCGGAGTGCCCGCGGTGATCGAGGCACAGCTGTAGCCGTTGTAGAAGTCGAGTCCCTCGTGCACGCCATTGCGATAGGTGCGAGGCGCATTCGGCAGCAGGTTGTCGGAACTCGGCATGCACGCGCCCTCGATCGGCCACGTGAAGCCGTGGAGCTCGTTCGGGTCGGAAGTCGGTGCTGGCTCGGAGGTTTCGACGGGCTCGACCGTCGCGACCTCGGTCGGCGGCTCCTCGGTGGGCGCGGCGGTCACCTCGACGGGCGGCTCCGGCTCGGCCTCGCCGCAGCGCGCGAGCAGCGGCACAAGCGGCGCCGCCACCAGCGCCGCGAGGAGGCGGCGGCGGGACCAGTGGTTGCGTCGAAGTTGATTATTGCTCATCCGCATACATGTTTACCGTAGTCCATGCCTGTAGACCAGCGCCGTTCTTGTTCTACGGCACGTAGATTCATTAGACTAACGACCCGTAGTTCTCCTCACCCGTAGAACAACACGGACGCGAGGCGCGATGGACCCCGCCGACTTCACCAATCCCTCCGGCGAGCTGGTCGAGGCCCTGCGTCCCGACGGACGCACCTACCGCGCCTTCGTTCCGCATCCGCTGCCGCCTCCCGACGAGCTAGGCATCGTCAGCACCGTGCCCCGGCTGCTCTCCGAGGCCAGTGACGCTTTCGGTGAGCTGCGCGGGATCAGCCGTTTACTGCCCGACCCGAACCTCCTCGTGCGGCCCTACATGCGGCGCGAGGCCGTGCTCAGCTCTCGCATCGAGGGCACGCAGGCCTCCTTCTCGGACCTCGTGACGTTCGAGGCGACGGAGAGCACGGCGTCCCGGACGGACGAGCGCGAAGTCGCGAACTACGTCGGCGCGCTCGACCTCGGCCTGCGGCGCGCGGAAGAGCAGGGCATCACCCTCGGCCTGATCCGCGACCTCCACCGGCGCCTCCTGAGCGGTGTCCGAGGGGAGACGTTCGGCACGCCGGGCGAGTTCCGCACCCTGCAGAACCACTTCAGCGGCAGCAGCCGCATCGAGGACGCCGCGTTCGTGCCGCCTCCACCGGCCGAGGTCACCCCCGCCCTCGAGGCGCTGGTCGCCTACGTCCGCTCCGACCGTCCGGAGACGCCCGTACTCGTGAAGGCGGCGTGGGTGCACTACCAGTTCGAGGCGATCCACCCGTTTCTCGACGGCAACGGCAGGGTGGGGCGCCTCCTCATCCCGCTGATCCTCGCCACCGAGGGGCGGCTCGAGCATCCGCTGCTCTACGTAAGCCCGCACTTCGAGCGGCGTCGCAGCGAGTACTACGACCGCCTCTTCGCGGTGAGCGCCCGCAGCGACTGGGCCGGCTGGCTCCGCTTCTTCCTCGAAGCGGTCCACGAGCAGGCGCACGCGGCGATCGCGCACAGCGGCCGCGTGCTTGCCCTGCGCGAGGACTGGCAGGCGCGACTCGAGGCACAGAAGGCGCCGCCGACAGCGAGGCGGCTCGGCGACCTCGTGCTGGAGACGCCAGCAGTGACCGCGCGCTCCGTCGAGCTCGCGCTCGGCCTCCAGACGGCGCAGTCCGCCTACAACGCGATCCGCGCGCTCGAGGACGCCGGCATCCTGCGCGAGATCACCGGGCGCGCCCGCGGCCGCATCTGGATGGCCGACGAACTGGTCGCACTCATGGAAGCGTGAACCGGCGCATATGATCGCGCCATGCTCCGCTGGTCGCTGATCGCCCTCCACGCCTTCCTCGGCGTTTCGGCCATTGCGGCGGGCCAGGCGTTCGTGCGCGACCCGAGCGGCGGCGCGCTGGGCATGACGAAAGACTGGCTCGACGGCTCGCCGTTCCCTGACTTCCGCATCCCCGGCCTGTTCCTCGCCGTGGTAATCGGGAGCGCCAACCTCGTCTCGGCGGGCGCGCTGCTCAAGCGGCACCCGCTGGCCTCGAGGCTGAGCCTCGCGACGGGCTTGCTGCTGGTCGCGTGGGTGGCGATCCAGACGGTGATCCTGGGTGCGCGCCACTGGAGCCAGCTGATCTGGTGGGTGATGTTTCCGCTCGTCGCCGCGCTCGCCGCGCTCCTCGTCAGGAACGAGCGCCGCGAGGTAGGCCGCTAGTCGCCACTCGCACCGGCGGCCTCAGTCGCGGCGACGCCCGCGCTTGCGCGCCACCGCCGCGGCGGTGGCGTGTGCCCTCGCAGCGTACTCGTCGGGGATCTCGCGCAGCGTGGCGGTGGGGCCATAGCGATGTCGCAGGGCGGCCAGCAGCAGCCGGTCGGTGAGCGCGGGGTTTTTCGGTAGCAGCGGACCGTGGAGGTAGGTGCCGATCGCCTCCCGGTACACGGCGCCCTCGGTGCCGTCGTCCCCGTTGTTGCCGTAGCCGTACTCCACCGTCGCGAACGGCCGGCCGTCAGCGCCAAGGAACGTGCGGCCCCCGTGGTTCTCGAAGCCCACGACTTCGCCCAGTCCCCCGAGGTGCGCGTTCGCCAGCACGTCGCCGACGCAGCGCTCGGCGCCCTCGCCCGGCGCGACGGTGACGGCGTCGAACACGCCGATGCCCCGCAACTCCTCGCCCTCCGCCGTGCGGTAGTAGTGCCCGAACAACTGGTACCCACCGCAGATCGCGAGCACGCCCGCGTCCTGGTCGACCCATTCGCGGATGCGCGCCCTGCGACTCGCGAGGTCGGCGGCCACGAGCCGCTGCTCGCGGTCCTGCCCGCCCCCGATCAGCACGAGGTCCGCCTCCTCCGGCATCGGGTCACCGATGCCAATCTCGGTGACCTCGAGGCCGATGCCGTGTGCCGCCGCCCGGCCCCGCAGTGCGATGAGGTTGCCGCGGTCGGCGTAGACGTCCATCACCTCGGGATAGAGGACGACGACACGGACCGCCCGCGCCGGCTGCTCGCTCACGGCCGCTGCTCCCAGTAGTGCGGCACGCCAGCCCTCGAGGCGAGCGCCTCGCGCACCTCGATCATCGCGGTGTACGTCGCCACGATGTCGAGCCGCGCTCCCTCCGGCGTCCGCGCGAGCGCCTCGTCGAGCGCGGTCGCGATGTGCGGCTGCACGACCCGCGGCTCGATACCGGCGAGATGCAGCCGCAGCGCGAGGTCGTCCGCACGACCACCCGAGACGACGGCGTCCTCGACGTGGCCGGCCATCCGCTCGAGATCGGCATCGTAGATCCAGGAGACGTCGCGCCCGTCCTGGATGCCGTCGTTCAACAACATCAGCAGCCGAACCGGCTCCTCGGAGGCCGTCAGCGCACGGATGACCTCGTTGAGGCCGGCGGGGTTCTTCGCGAGCAGCACCCGCGCGCGGCGCCCGCCGACCTCGAAGCGCTCCTGCCTGCCGAACGCGGGCCCCGAGGCCTCGATCGCCCGTTCGATCGCGTCGAGCGGCAGACCGAGCACGTGCGCCGCGGCCACGGCCGCGAGTGCGTTGTAGATCGAGTAGAGACCGGTCTGAGGCAGGTCGACGCGCAGCGAGTCCCCGCCGACACCGAGGGTGAAGCTCGCCTCCTCCTCGCCAACTCGCACGTCGCAGGCGGTCACGTCGGGGCGTGGCCTCGAGGCGCCGCATGACGGGCAGCGCCACACGCCGACGTGGCCGATGTAGACCGCGCTGTACTCGAAGGGTCCGCCACATCTTCCGCAGAAGCGGGCGTCAGAGGCGTGCTCGACTCCCGACAGTGCGGCGGCAGGGTCGTCGACGCCGAACATCACCACGTGCTCTCGGCCATCCTCGGCGATCTGCGCCACCGAGGGGTCGTCGGCGTTCAGCACGAGCGTTGGCGACTCGCCTCGAGCGGCGGCCTCGGATAGCGCGTCTCGCCAGCCCTCGGCAATTGAGTCGACCTCGCCGTAGCGATCGAGCTGGTCGCGGAAGAGATTCGTGAAAACGGCGACGCGCGGACGGAGCTGCGGGAACAAGGACGTGATGGCGGCCTCGTCCACCTCGAGGATGGCGAGCCGATCGGCAGCGTCGGATAGGGTGCCGCCCGAGTTCGCCGCCTCAACGAACGCGCTCAGGAGACCACGCTCCAGGTTCGATCCGGCGCTATTCGTCAGGGGTTCGAGCCCTGTCTCGCGGGCGATCGCGGCGAGCAGGTGCGCCGTCGTCGTCTTGCCATTGGTGCCCGTGACGGTGACGACTCCACGACCCAAACCAGCGCTGAGGGTGCCGATCAATCCCGGCGCGAGCGACCCCGCGACGAGCCCCGGCAGCGCTGTCCCACCCCCGCGCCCGAGGCGCCGCGACGCCTCCGCCGCGGCGCGACCGAGCAGCAGCGCGGCGCGCTCACGCGCGCTCGGTCGGCGTGGACTCGGAGAGAAGGCGGCGGTGGGAGGGGAGTCGCTCACGCCGTCGATTGTCGCACGGCGAACGCGCTCAGCTCCTCAGGCGTTCGGCGCACAACTCCGGGGCTGTCGCGTGGTGCGCCTCGAGCCACGCGCGGAAGTCGTCCGGCGTCGCGAAGAAGGTCGGCTCGTTCTTACTCGGGCTGCTCATGGCCGGGATCGTCCCACCGCCTCGAGATGGAAGTCGTTGCCCTCGGCCATGCGCTCATCCCAGAACGCGGCGTTGGCGTTCCAGACCTCGCGCACCTCCTCGTTGGCCCGCCGGACGTCCTCCACCATCGCCGCCTCCTCGCCGCGAAGCACGGACGGCGGACGGTATTGCGGTACGTGGGCGACGGCAAGCACTCGCTTCCCTGCGTGCCCTACTCTGCGCGGTGACCACCCGTACTCCGCACCGGAGACGCGAGGAGAACACCACGATGACGGCCGAGCAGTCCGCCCCTGACACCAGCACCTGGAAGAAGACCCCGGACGGCATCGCTATCCCGCCGCCGAGCGTCGATGACGTGCTGTACCGCTCGGAGGGCGGCGTCGGCTGGATCACCCTGAACCGGCCGATCGTGCTGAACGCGCTGAACAAGAACATGCAGCGGCGCCTCGACGCCGCGCTCGACGCTGCCGAGGCGGACGACGACGCGAAGGCGATCGTCCTCATCGGCGCGGGGCGCGCGTTCTCCGCGGGCGGCGACATGTGGTCGAGCCTCTACCCCGACGACGAGCCCGCGCCCGGCGGCCCCGAGGTGCAACGCCGGATCTTCGACTTCCCGAAGCCGGTCATCGCCGCCGTTCGGGGCCACGCTGTGGGCCAGGGCTTCGAGCTCGCAGGCGTCTGCGACCTGACGATCGCCTCGGATACCGCGCGCTTCGGCGAGATCCAGATCCGCCACGGGTTCGGGCCGCCCACCCTGATCACGCCGTACCTCGTGGGCCTCAAGCACGCCAAGGAGTTGCTGCTGCTCGGCGAGGCGCTCGACGCGCAGGAGGCGTTCCGCCTCGGCCTCGCGAACCGCGTGGTCCCGGACGCCGAGCTCGAGACGGCCGCCGAGGCGATGGCGAAGAAGCTCGCGTCGCTGCCGCAGAACACGATGCGCCTCAACAAGCGCCTCGTGAACCGCGTCTACGAGCTGGCAGCGTTCTCGGAAGGCCTGAACTACCGCTCAGACTCGGACCTCAACTCGCTGTTCGCCGGCCGCGACGCCGTTGCCCAGGAACGCCACCGCCTCCGCGAGGAGCAGGGCTGGCAGGCGTTCAAGCAGGAGCGCGACAAGGGGTACGAGTAGCCGGACCGCTCCGCTCGCACGGAGACGCCCTTCTCGTTCGTCCTGAGCCTGTCGAAGGGCGTCCGGTCCGTCCGGCACAGCGCGAGAGGCGTGGTTCGACAGGCTCACCACGAACGGGAGGAGTTGATCACGAACGGGGGCGTGAGCACCCTCCCGCTCACCCTGAGCCTGTCGAAGGGCGTCCGGTCCGTCCGGCACAGCGCGAGAGGCGTGGTTCGACAGGCTCACCACGAACGGGAGGAGTTGATCACGAACGGGGGCGTGAGCACCCTCCGCGCTCGCCCTTCGACAGGCTCAGGGTGAGCGCGTTCGGAGCTGCAAGCGGGCTCCTGGTTCGACAGGCTCACCATGAGCGGAGAATGGCTTCCCCGAGGAAGTCGAGGAGCCCCTGGCTACTCCACCTCCAGCTGCAGCCCGTACATCGCGTCGCCGTTCTCGAAGGTGACGAACAGGCCCACGATGTAGGCGCCCGCCCCCTCCGGCGCGGTGAAGGCGATCGTTCCGTCTGCGAGCGTGGCGTCGACGACCGTCGCCTGCGCGGTGCCCGGGTTCCACGCGACGCCCCAGTCGCCCGAGGAGATGGGGTCGCCCAGCTCATCGCGAGGCCAGACCTGGACGTTGACCGCCGTCGCCGAGGCGAGTGCGTCCGCCTCGGATGCCTCGAGTACGACCGCGGCGCCGGGTGACGCGGCGAGTGCGTCCTCAGTGGTGATGATGCCGATGGCATCCGCGCACAGGCCGGGCTGACCCGAGCCCTCGGGCGGCGTCCAGCAGTACGTCCCGAGGCCGGCGGCGACGCTCTCCCCGTCGCTCGTCGCATCGAGGTCGGGCGGTCGCGACGTGACGGGCGTTCCGTCGTCGGGGGTGGGGCTCACCTCGGCCGTTGCGGTCTCGGTGGGCGCAGCGGTCGGCGAGACGGTTGTCATTCCGCCTCCGCCATTCGTCGACTCCGTCGCGGTGGGGCTCGCCGTTGCGGTTGCCGTAGTCGTGGGGTCGGCGTTCCCGGCGTCGCCGTTGTCCGTGCAGGCGCCGAGGAGCAGCGCTCCTGCCGCGCCGAGCGTGATGAACCAGCGGGGGGCGTGCGAGTACCTCATGGGAGTACAACGATGCCCGGCGCGGGCGTGTTCCCGACAAACTCGCACGACCCCTCTCCCCAGCCCTCTCCCACGAGGGGAGAGGGGGCCGGAGGCGGGAAAGGCGGACGACCGCTACACCTTCGTCCAGGTGATGCGCTCGCCGTCGTCGTGCTTGCGGACGCGTTCTTCGTCCTGGAGCAACTGGAGGTGCGACAGCGTCTCGCCGAGGGCCGAGCGCTTCATGAAGAGGTTGAAGTCGTCGAACGGGCCGGTGTTCCACGTGACGCGCATCGAGACTTCGCGTGCAGTCGCGGGCGAGTCGCCGATGGCGTCGCGGACTTCCTCGAGGCGGGCGTCGTGATGGTGGAGCAGGACCTCGCAGCGGGCGGCGAGGTCGGGGATCGTGAACTCATGCGCCGGCAGCGCCCGCACGACGTCGAACGCGGCGACCTTGCGCAGCGAGTCGCGGAAGTCCGACAGCGGGCTCGAGCCTTCCTGGTCCGCGTGCAGCGAAACGTTCGGCGAGATGTACGGAAGCACATGGTCGCCGGTAAACATCAGCCGGTGGTTGCGCTCGTACATGCAGAGGTGGCCCGGGGTGTGTCCCGGCGTCCAGACGGCGCGCAGCGACCAGCGGTCGAACTCGTAGAGCTCGCCGTCCTGCAACTTCACGTCCGGCTCGATGAAGTTGCGGGGTGGGCCTGCTCCCTCATTCGGACGACCGCCGTTCGCTCGCGGCTGCGATCCGGGAGGGCCGAGGTTGCCAGTCCGGTGCGCCTCGTCGATCTCTTCCTGCGGCAGGCCGTGGCGCACGAGCCACCGGTCCGAGAGCGCCGTCCAGCCATCGTTGTCGATCCAGCGGTCAACGACCCACTGCCACTCGCGCTCCATCATCACGACCTCGCAGTCAGGCGACTGCTCCTTGATCCACGGCGTCATGCCGTAGTGGTCGGGGTGCGCGTGGGAGATCATGATGCGCCGGATGTCGCTCGGCTCCCGGCCGAGCTTCGCCAACTCCGAGGTCATCGCCGCAATGGCCTCGGGCGTGCCGAAGCCGGCATCGAAGAGGGCGACGCCGTCGTCGCACTCGAAGATGTAGGGCAGGACGTAGGGCAACGCCGGGCTCGGCATCGGCGTCTTGACCTGGTGCAGGGCGGGAACGATCTCCACAGGGCTTGGTCCTCTCGCGCACGTTGAGGCCATCACACGAACGCGCGGCCGGGTTCCGTCGGCGGAAGAGGCCGCGCGGCGGGACTATAGCAGAGGTCGGAGGACCCCCACCCTGACCTCCCCCGCCCAGCGAGGAAGGGATCCGAGCTACTCGATGAGACCGAGGTCGCCCAGCGCCCCGTAGACATCCGCGACGCTCTCGACGCGGCGGTGGGCCGGAGGGTCGCCGTCGTCGCGGTCGCCGACCTGCACCACCCACCAGCCGAGGCGACGCGGCGGTCCCACATCGAAGCGCGGTGTGTCGCCGATGAAGGCGGCGGTCTCGGGCGTGGCAGCGAGTTCTTCGAGCGCACGGTCGAAGAAGCGTGGGTTCGGCTTCGCCATGCCGTGCTCGTCGCTGAACAGCAGCGAGTCGAAGTAGTCGAGCAGACCGTGCTCGGAGAAGACCTCGCGCAGGTGGCGTCCGCCCGCGATGCCCGTGTTCGACATGAGGCCGACGCGCAGCCCGAGGTGGCGCGCTCGATCGAGCGCCTCGAGCGTGCCGTCGATGAGGACCGGCGGCGTGTGCCGGACAACGCCGCCGTAGCCCTCGACGAACTCGGCAACGTCCTCGGCGCTGAGCCGGTCCGCGAGGTGCGGGGCGAACTGGTACACGACGTGGCGCGCGCGGTCCTCGGCGCTCACATCGCGGCCCTGGTCCTGCATCCGTCCGATGGTGCGGTTCGAAGCAAGATGCCGCTGGGTGAACTCGTCCTGTTCGATCTCGATGCCGTGGCGTTGCAGGACGTGCCGCACGCCCTCATAGCGGAGGCGGGCGCGCTCGGGAAAGCGGCCGCGCTGCTCGGTCATCAGCGTGCCCCAGAGGTCGAAGACGATAGCGCGGAGGCGAGGCGGAGCCATCACGACGCACGCCCTCCAGCAACAACGAACCGGCCCAGCGGCCGGCTCGTCAGCAATCCGTCACGCACCGAGGCCGAGACGCTACGAAGACTTGGGCTCCTCGGAGGCCGGCGGGGCGACGTCTGCCGTCTTCGCCTCGTCCTTGTCGTCGTCCCGAGCCTGCGTGCGGAACTCGCGAATCCCACGGCCGAGCGCACCACCCAGGTCCGCAATCCTCGTCGCGCCGAAGAGCAGCGCGAGGATCGCGAAGATGATCAGGAGCTCTTGCCATCCGAGGCTACCGAGCATCGGTCAACCCTCCCCCGCAAGACGTTGTATCGATCCTAACACCGCCCCGCGGCGCGTGATACCCCACGGCACCGGCACGGCACGCCGGGACGGCCCCGAGGGGGCACCGTGTGGCCGGACACATTCCGCCTGCGCCCGGCCAACGCTCGTGGGGCCTGCTGAGGACCGATGGCCCTTCGACTCGTGGCTTTGGTCATCATGCCGTTGAACGCTCGGCCTGCGAAGATGGATCCACGCGCTGACTCAGACCGCTGAGGACAGCCCACCAGGATGGAGCCAGCCGTGCACCGCAGTGGGCTGAGTCGCGACATCGTGCGGGCCTACCCGGGCGCGGTGTCGATGCTCGCGACGCTCGCGATCTTCGCGATGTTGCAGCCCGCACTCGCGTCGTTCTTTCCACACCTCGCGGGCTGGCAACCGGGACACGGGCACGTCTACGCGTCCGCCGATGCGGGACTGGCGAACTCGCACACTCACCCCTACGAGACACAACCAAGCCACGCCCACGAGCAGAGAGACGATGCGGCGCCTTCCATCACCCAGGATGGCGACGTGGTCTTCCTCTTCGCCGACGATGCCACGGGCGCGGCACTCGCTCCTGCCGTTGTCCCGGCCCTCGTGCCGCCCCAGGTCCACATCGAGCCTGTTGCGGCCATCGAGTCGCACCTGACAAGCGTACCTGCGGCGCCAACGCCGCCACCGCCCCGCACCTAGTAGCGGCTTCTCCACCCATCGAGCCGAGACGCGGCCCCCTTCGGGGGCCGCTCCCCCAAGCCGAAATGAGGTGCGTGGTGACGCGCGCGCGTGCACTCACGCTGTCTGCGGTGGCCACTGTTCTTGTCGCAGCGGTAGTCACCGGAATCACGGTGCTGGGACGCGAGGCTCCGTACGAGTACGCAAGTGTCGTGTTCGCCGAGCCTGAAACGCTGCCCGACATCCGGCTGACGACCGCAAGCGACGGACCGTTCGTGCTCAGCGAGTCGACGAGTGAGTTCGTCGTCATCTACTTCGGCTACACGCACTGCCCCGACGTGTGTCCGCTCACGCTGTTTGACCTGCGGAATGCGATCGAACACTTGCCGGAAGACCGCCGCGGGGACGTGAGCGTCGTCATGGTCACCGTCGATCCCGAGCGTGACACGCCGGAGGCAATGGAGCGTTACGTCGGTCACTTCCACGAGTCCTTCATGGGCGTGAGCGGCGTTCCCGAGGACGTTCACGCCGTCCTCCACAGTTGGAGCATCCACGTCGAGCGCGGCGAGGTGAGTCCAGAGGGTTGGTACTTCATGAGCCACCCCGCGGGCGTCTACGTCGTGGACTCACAGCAGCGCCTGCGCATGGTGATCCCGCCCAACCTCGATCCGGCCGTCATCGCCGAGGACCTGCTCCACCTGGTGCGGTTCGGCTGATGCGGTCGTTCGACCCATTCCAACCCGACCTCCTGAGAGGAGTACCGCATTGACTACCAGGAACCTCGCACGACGAGGCGCAACCCTCGTGCTGCCCCTCGCCGTGGCGCTCACGCTGACGGCGTGCGCCGCGAACGACGAACCGACTGCCGATCCGACGGAGTCCGCCGCGACGACTACCGAGACCGTCACCAGTCCAGCCGAGGCGACCGCTACGAGCCTCGCCTCACCCGCGCCAACGGTAGAGGCTACGGCCGAGCACGCCGCCGGCATCGAGATCAGCGACGCGTGGGCGCGGGCGACTCCAGGGCTCGAGAGCGAGAACAGCGCGGTCTACATGCTCATCACCAACCACGGAGAACTCGACCGGCTCGTCGGCGCTTCAACCTCCGCTGAGGTTGCGGCGGCGGTCGAGCTGCACGAGACCGTGCGTGACGGCGACGCGATGCGGATGCAACAGGTCGAGGGCTGGGACATCCCGGCCGGCGGCACGCTTGCGCTCAAGCAGGGCGAGAACCACGTGATGCTCCTCGAACTCGAGGAGCAGCTCGTCCCCGGTATGACAATCGAGGTCACGCTCGAGTTCGAGCAGGCGGGGGAGATCGCGGTCTCCGCTCCGGTTCGCGAAGGCGAAGCGATGGGCACGCCGAGCGCAATGAACTAACGGTCACGCAATCCCGCGACAGCAGGGCGTCGCCCCTTGTCAGGCGACGCCCTGCACGTCATCAACAGAGCTGCTCGGCTACGAGGATGCCGATCCCGCACACATCCCCGGCCATCGCGAACGGGGGCCTGCCTCACTCGCGGCTGACGGACAGCAGGTGGCGGCCGAAGGCGGCGAGGGAATCGACGTTGTGGGCCGGGAGGAAGTCGTCGCAATACGGCAGCGCGGCAGCCATGCCCTGCGCCAGGGGCTGGTACTCGTCGTGGCCGAGCAGCGGGTTGAGCCAGATCACGCGCCGTGCACGCCGGCGCAGCATCGCCATCTCGCGAGCGAGTTGCTCGCCCGTGCCTCGGTCCCAGCCGTCCGACAGCACGATGACCACCGTCCGACGCCGCACGCGCTCACGGGCATAGCGGCGGTTGAACTCGCCGATCGACTCCCCGATCTGCGTGCCGCCGCTCCAGCCATCGACTCCATGCTCGATGAGGCGTAGCGCTCCCTCGAGCGAGCGCGCCCGCAGCATCGGCGTCACCTCGAACAGCCGCGTCGAGAAGACGAAGGTCGAGACACCGCGCAACTCCTGCTGCAGTCCGTAGACGAACTGCACGAGGAAGTCCGAGTAGCGGTCCATCGAGCCGCTGACGTCAGCGAGTACGACCACGTCGGTGCGTCGGTGCGTGGGCTGACGTCGCGCGAGGGTGCGCAGCTCGCCGTCCCCACGAGCAGCCAGGCGGAGCGAGCGCCGCAGATCGATGGCGCGCCCGTGGCGGTCGGCACGCGATCGCCTCGAGACAGCCGCGCTGAGCTGAGCGGCGATCTCGCGGATCAGCCGTCGCACCCGGCGCAGCTCGTCGCCGTGCAGCGTCGAGAAGTCCTTGGAGGTGATGAGGTCGGCCTCACTGTACGACTGCGGGCTCGCCTCCGGTGGCGCGCTCGCGTTCCCGCCATAGACATCCCCGGTCATCGCGCGCTGCTGCTGGCGCGCAGTCGGCCCGTCGAGCGGCCGTGACCCCTCGAGGCCGGTGGGCGGCGGCAGCTGCGCCTCTGGCGGCGGGATGAGCGACCAGAAGACCTCGAACACGGCGTCGAACAGCCGCCGGTGCTCGACATCGACCAGCAGCGTCGACGCCAGCGCCGCGCGCACGTCCTCGCGACGCCCGAGGTCGACGTGTTCGAGGGCACGTGCGGCATCGAGCGCCTGCGCGACCGTCACCTCGATGCCGCCGATGCGCAGCGCCTCGATGAAGCCGAGCACATTCTCGGCGAGCGTGCCCCGACGCAGCGTGGTCGCCTCGGCAAGCAGCGCGCCGAGCTCGCGGTCGTCGAGGCGGTGGTGCGGTCGGGTCGGGGTCATGGCGACTCAGCGTCGGGCGGAGTCGGCGAACGGTTGGAGCCCTCCCCCGCAAGGGGGGAGGAGGAAGGTGGGAGCCTCCGACGATCCCTGTCCCAGCGTCTTCCAAGGGACTTGGCATCTCGGATGATCTGCTGCAAGTCCGGCACAGGTTTCAGAAGCTTGAGGGTGGGGAGCGGACCTTCCCCTGTTGCCGCGACGCGTCCGGCCTTCCCTTCCGCGACCAGTCTCATCAGCGGATCTGCCATGTCACCGTCGGATGGGGAGGGCTGCTCGTCGGCAGGCATGAACGTTGGCCGCCTACAGCGCGCGGTCGATGTCGAGCTGGTCCAGCAGCGCGACGATGTTCTCGTCACGGAAGCGCTCGACATCGTCGTGGTACTTAAAGACGCAGCCCAGCGTCTCCTCAACCGTGGCCTCGTCGAGGACGTCGCGGTGCAGGGCAACGAGCGCCAGCCCCCAGTCGAGCGTCTCGGCGACGCCCGGCTTCTTGTAGAAGTCCTGATCGCGCAGCACCTGCATCAGTCCGCAGACCTGCGCCGCGAGGTGGTCGTTGATGCCCGGCACGCGCGTCGTGAGGATGTCGTACTCCCGCTCGAAGGTCGGGTAGTCGAGCCAGAGGTAGAGGCAGCGACGCTTGAGGGCGTCGTGCAGCTCGCGCGTGCGGTTGCTCGTGAGGATGACGTACGGCCGCTGGCGCGCCGACAGCGTCCCCAGCTCCGGCACGGTGATCTGGAAGTCGGAGAGCACCTCGAGCAGGAATGCCTCGAACTCCTCGTCCGCGCGGTCCACCTCGTCGATGAGGAGCACCGGAGGCACCTCGTCCTCCGCCAGGATTGCCTCGAGGAGCGGACGGCGGATGAGGTACGACTCGCTGAACAGCTCGCGCTCGAACGCCTCGCGCGCGGCGGCGCCTTCGCGCTGCACTCGCTGCTCGGCCTCCGCGAGGCGGATGTGCAGCAGCTGGCGCTGGTAGTTCCACTCGTAGAGCGCCTGCGACGCGTCGAGGCCTTCGTAGCACTGGAGGCGGATCAGCCTCGAGCCGCGCGCTGCTGCGAGCGCCTTGGCCAGCTCGGTTTTGCCGACGCCGGCCTCCCCCTCGAGCAACAGCGGCTTCTCGAGCGCCTGCGCGAGGAAGACCGTGGTCGCGAGCGCGCGGTCCGCGAGATAGCCCGCGTCGCGCAGGCGTTCGATGGCGTCGTCGATCGAGGCGAAGGCGGGTGTGGCCGTCGCGGTCACGAGGTCGCTAACCGGAGATGCGTTCGATGAAGACGTCCATGACGCCGCCGCAGATCTTGTCCTCGCCGTCGACGGGCTGAGTCAGGTCGACGGTCACGAGGCGTGGTCGGCCGTCCTGGAGGGTCTCCATCGCCTCCTGCCAGACCTCGGCCTCGCCGCAGCCTCCGCCGATAGTGCCGGTGAAGGTCCCGTCGGGGCGCAGCAGCATGTGCGCGCCAGCCTTGCGTGGGGTGGAGCCGCGCGTATCGGCGACCGTCGCGAGCACGCGCGGTTCACCCGCCTGCTGCGCCTTCCGAATCTCGGCGAAGAGCTCTCGGGACATCGACCCACCTTCTCCGACGCGCGGTCTGACGGGCTCGCGGCGTCACAACGGAGGATAACGCACCCGGAGGCGCGCTGGGCTCCCGCAAGCGGTTCGAGGAAATTGTCGACGCAACCGCCTGATCGAGAGATCCGAATCGCGATCCGCGTCGTATGTATGGGTAGAGGCTGTCAGATAAGCACGAAGGCCGATTTCTCGGCCTCCGTGCCCCAGAGGGAACTGGCAGTGTCGGGGGGAACAGCGGACGGGCCGAGGGCTTGTCCGCGTGCTTCCGTGTTCAGATGCTAGCACACTCGCAACCGGACGTGTAATTACGATCCCGTTACGGATTCGTCGCGTTCTTCGCCCGACAACTATCCGCGAACGCGCCCCCGGCAACCGCTCGCACGTTACGCCGTTCGATAGCCTCCGAGCCCTCAGTCCAACGGCGCTCTTCGAGTGCGCATCAGTTCACCGGTTCCACCGCGGCGTTCCATGATGATCTCCGCGAGGATGGAAACGGCGATCTCCTCCGGCGTTTCCGCGCCGATATCGATGCCGATCGGCGTGCGCACCGCATCGAGGACCGCGCGGTTGATGCCTTCCTCAAGGAGGTGCGTCAGCACGGTGTGCGTCCGCCGGCGGCTGCCGATCATCCCGACGTAGGCCGCACCTCGATCCACCGCGTGCCGCAGCGCCAGCTCGTCCACCTGGTGGCCGCGCGACACGAGCACAACATAGTCCGCGCCCCCGAGGTCGAACGCGTCGAGGCCGGCGGCGATGTCCCCGGCGTAGCGGTACTCCGCCATCGGGAAGCGCTCGGCGCTCGCGAACTCCTCGCGATCATCGAAGACCGCAACGCTGAAGCCAGCCAGCTCCGCCATCGTCGCGAGCGCCAGCCCGATGTGTCCGCCGCCCACGATCACGAGCCGCGCTGGCGCCTCGAACAACTCGATCATCACAGCGGCCGCCCCCGGCGACACCTGTGAGCGCCGGTCGACAACCCCGCCGCCCTCGGCCAACCACACGGTCTGTGCCGTCACGCGGGGCAGCGTGGTCAACTGCTCGAGCGCCGCCTCCGCGAGCGCTGCGTCCACCGACTCCGCGATCGCGCCGAAGCGCTCACCGGACCGCCGCACGAGCAACTTCGCGCCGAGCGGCAACCCGAGGTCACCCGACGACGTGACGGTCGCGACCGCCACCGGCTCCCCGCCATCGAGTGCGCCCTCGATGGCTTCGGTGATCGCGAGGCGGTCGTCGGCTGGTGCGGTCATGCGCGAATCATAGCCACGGCATGCCGGTTCCGGGCTCGCGCCGCTTCTCCGGGTCGTCGAACGGGTCGCGTCGCGGCGTCTCGGGTGCGAGGTCGCGCGGACGGGCTGCGGGAGACGGCTCCGCGCGAGGGAACTGCGGCGGTTCTTCCTCGGTCCACTCCTCGCCGGCATCCAGCGCACGGGCCCGAGCCGCGTACCACTCGGCGCGCTGCAGGTGCTCCTCGAAGCGGTCGCGCGGACCGAGGTACAGCGTCAGCCAGAGCGCATAGCCAAGAACCGCGCGGTCATCGAGAAAGCCGATTTTCGGGATGGCGTCGGGTATGACGTCGAAGGGCGTGACCCAGTAGACGAACGCGGTCAGCGGCAGCAGCCGCACAGGGAACGGGAACTGTCGGTCCTTCGCGATCCAGACGCCGAGCCGCCCGCGCTCAGGGTGATCAAGGTCTTCGAGGCGCGCGTTCGCGGCCCGGACCCGAGACGCACGTCCCGCAAGCAGCCCCAGCGCGACCCAGATGGCGACGACGACGACGAGCAGGACGAAGAGAACGAACGCCACCGGCCGCCATCCGTCCGCGCTCGTCACCCGGGCGGGCCACGTCTGGGGATGATAATCGGTCGCGGGAAGGCTGGTGCGGCCGGAGGAACCCCACCCTCCCCTACCCCGCGGGCGGGGGAAGGATCAGAGGGTCCGAGTTGGCGGAGGATGAGCGCGCCCAGTGCGCGAGCAGAGGATCCCTCTCCCGTTCGCCCTGAGCTTGTCGAAGGGTGCCCTCCGCAAGTGCGTGGTTCGACAGGCTCACCACGAACGGACCGGACTCACGAACGGAGACGAGACGGCGGGAACCGATCAGACGTTGAAGAGGATGTTGAGGACATCGCCGTCCTGGACGACGTAGCTCTTCCCCTCCGTGCGCAGCTTGCCCTGCTTCTTCAACTCCGCGATCGTGCCGGCCGCCACCATCTCGTCCCAGCGGGCGACCTCAGCGCGGATGAAGCCGCGCTCGAGGTCCGAGTGGATCTTGCCGGCGGCCTCGGGGGCAGTGGCGCCGCGGCGGACGGTCCACGCGCGGCACTCGTCCTCGCCGGCCGTAAGAAACGATTGCAGTCCGAGCAGCTCGTAGGCGGTACGGATGGCGCGGTCGAGCGGCGAGTCGTCGGGGAGTCCGAGGTCGCTGCGGAACTCGGCAGCCTCGTCCGGCTCGAGGGTGGCCAGTTCCGCCTCGATCTTGGCGCAGAGCGCGACGACCGACACCGCGGGCGCCCCATAGCGCCCGGCGAACTCCCCCTCGACGGCCGCGATGTCGCCGACCTGGTCCTCGCCGACGTTGATCACGAGCAGCACAGGCCGCCGCGTCACGAACTGATACGTCGCGAGGAGACGCCGCTCGTCCTCGTTGAAGTCGAGCGCGCGGATAGCCGTGCCACCCTCGAGCTCGCGCTGGAGGCGCTGCAGCAGGTCGCGGTCACGTTCCAGTGCCGCGCGCTCCGAGGCCTTCACCGAGCGCATCTCCGCCTCGAGGCGCGTCAGCCGCCGCTCGATCAGCGCGAGGTCCGCGAACGCCAGTTCGAGGTCAAGCGCCTCGATGTCGCGATGTGGGTCGACGGTCTCCTGCGGATGCGGCACTGACGGGTCATCGAAGGCGCGCACGACGTGGACGAGCGCGTCCATATTCGCGAGTTCTGCGACGTATCGCGCGCCCGGCCCCTCGGCGCCGAACCCGGAGACGGGGTAGTCGACGAACCGGATCTCGGCGTACGTCGTCTTCTTCGGCTTGAAGACACCAGCCAGCGCGTCGACACGCGCATCCGGCACGCGCACGACGCCGACGTTCGGCTCGTTCCTCGACGAGTACGCGCCGACCTCAGCCGTCCCACGCGTCATCGCGTTGAACAGCGACGTCTTCCCTGACCGTGCCAGCCCGATGATCCCGATGTCCATAGGTTCAGTGTCTCAAACCCCTCGCGTTCGCGCTGAGCGCGTTGAAGCACACTCCGACCGGGGGTTACTCGGATAGTCGGGGCCGCGACCCTCACCCTCCCCCGCAAGCGGGGAAGGGTGAGGGAGGGGACTCGTTAGTCCTCGATCCAGCGCACCTCCGGACCGAGGCGCGGCTTGCGCTCCGGCAGCGGTCCGCCGGGGTAGCCGATGTTGAGGTACGAGACGATGCGGTCGTGGGGCTCGAGGCCGAGGAAGCGCTTCGCGCCCTCGTACTGCGCGAGCTCGCCGGTGCTCCAGTGCACCGCCAGGCCCTCGGCGCGCGCGGCAAGCAGCATGTTCTGGACCGCAGTCGCGGTGGCGGCGTAGTCCTCGAGGTCGCGCTCCGCGTTCTCGGGAGTCGCCTTCTGCGCGATGACGACGATCACGGGCGCACGCTTCAGCTTCGACCGCGCCGAACGCTGAGCACCCTCCGGTGCCGGGCCACCCGCGCGGTTCGGGTCTGCGAGCCAGGTCGCGACGGCTTCGCCCATGCGCTCGCGGCCGGCGCCGGTGAGGACGAAGAAGCGCCACGGCTGCGTCAGTTTGTGGTTCGGCGCCCAGTTCGCGGCCTCGATGAGGCGGTCGATCACCTCGCGCGGCGGCGCCTCGTCGCTGAACGACTCGGTATCCTGCCGCGTGTGGATCGCCTCGTAGATGTCCATGCGTGCTCCTCGACAGCGCTTGCCGGCCGGGTCATGCCGGCGTTCGGTCGACGTTAGGGGTAACTACGTTCCTAGCGTAGTCGGCGTGAGGACTAGTTGCGCAGGGCGAGCTCGCGGCGGCCGTAGGGGCAGCGTTCGAGGAGCACGCACTCGTCGCAGCGAGGGTTCGTACGGCGGCAGATACCCTGCCCGTGCCTCACGATCAGCGCATGCCACTCGTTGAGGCGCTCTACGTCCGGCCCGATGCGCTTGAGGAAGAACTCACGGTAGACCTCGTAACGACGCTCGCCGGGCGCGAGGTCGAGGCGCTCGAAGAGGCGGTACGAGTACGCGTCGACGACGAACGTCGGCTGCTTGGCGGCGTAGAGCGTGATCGCATCGGCCGTCTCCGGCCCGATGCCCCAGACCGCGAGCAGCCGCTCGCGCACCTCGTCTGCAGCGCCGTCGAGCAGCGCGTCGAGCGTACCCCACTCGCCGAGGACGATGCGCGCGAACTCCTGCAGCTTCCTCGCCTTGACGTTGAAGTGCCCTGACGGCCGCACGAGGTCGGCCAGCACGTCCTGCGGCAGCTCGGCGACGGCATCGAGCGAGAAGACGCCAGCCCGCCGCAGATTCTCGAGGGACGCTGCCGCGCCTCGCCAGGAGGTGTTCTGCACCAGGATCGCGCCAAAGCAGATCTCGAGGCGGCCGTCCTCATCGGCGTGGGGCCACCACTGCTGCGGCCCGTGCTCCTCGAGCAGCGCGCGGTACACCGCCTCGAGCTGGCGCCTCGAGGGCGGGGGGCGCAGCGGCGAGCGCTCGGCGCCCTCGCGATCCGTCGGCCCGGTCTGGAGTCGGCGGCCGGTCGGTGTCATCGAGTCAGCCGCCGGCCCACTTCGGGATCTTCGCCTTCGGCTCGGCGTCGTAGAACGGGATGTACGGCTTCACGTCGAGGACCGGGGTCCCGTCGACGAGGTCGAGTCCCTCGACCTCGAGTGTGTGGCCCTCGACGCGCAGCAGCTTGCAGACGGTGAACGAGAGCGGGTTGGGCCTCGCGCCGCCGCGGAGAGCCAGCGCACCCTGGAGGGGCAGCCGCTCGTCGCCAGCGGGGTACGCGCGCAGCCGTCCGCGGAGCTCCTCGGGGATCTCGTGCAGCCACCCGATCACGATGACGTGCGTGTACCCCTCGAGGCCGAGCAGCGCCTCCCCGAGCCCGTCTCGCAGCCGGATGGTGCTCCGCACGCGCCGCCAGTCCTGCCGCCTGGCATCGTGCTCGCCGTTCTCGACGCGGGCGATGGGGGTGAGGGTGATGGGGTCGAAGGGAGGGGACATGCGCGGCAGTGTACGAGCCGCGGCCGGCGCTCGCCCCTAGACTCGGCGACATGACCAACGCCGAGCGGTTCCTCGACGCCTTCGCCCGCATCGAGCGGCGGGTGAAGCGGCTCGCGGGTGCGCGGCCGACCGAATCGTTCTCGGCTGTGCTGGGGCAGGCCGCGCGCGCGAACTCGGCAGTCCGACGCTACCAGGACGACCTGCGCGAGTTCGCCGAGCTGCGCAACGCCCTCGTCCACCGGCGCGCCGGCGGCGACATCATCGCCGAGCCCCACGACCGGGTGACCGCCGAGATCGAGCACATCGCCGACCTCGTGACGGCCCCACCGCCCGCGATGCGGCTGTTCGCGAGGCAAGTCCACACGATCGACGAGGGTGCGACGCTGACCGAGGCGCTCGCCATCCTGCGCCGCGAGGGCTTCGCCCAGCTCCCCGTCGAGCGCGACGGGCGCTTCGTCGCGCTGCTCACGGCCGACGTGCTCACCCGCTGGATGGCCGCGAGCGCGGACGGCAGGCTGCCGGACCTCGACTCCGTCTCCGTCGGCGAGGTGTGCGCCTACGCCCGCGACGAGGAGTGGGACTTCCTGCCTCGGAGGGCGACGGTCTTCGACGCGATCGACCGCTTCCGCCAACCGGAGCGCGTCGGCCGCCGTCTCTACGCGCTGCTCATCACCGAGCACGGCCGCCCGGACGAGGGGCTGCTGGGCATCATCACGGTCGCGGACCTGCCTCGAGCGCTGGCGGCGATCGACGGGGAGTGACCCTCAGAAGTCAGCGCACCCTCGGGCTAGCTCGACGCGCAGGGATCGCTCCAACGTTGGCGGACGTGCGGGAAGTTCAAAATGCCCTTGGCGGGTGTTGACTGCCACCACCCACCAGGGCATTTGGTTCAGTCAGGCTCGCTTACGAGCACTGGCTGTGAACGGGGTACACGCGACCGTCGGGTCGGGTCCTGAAGAGAACCCATCCACCCGGATGGTCACGGCAAGGTGCACCGTCCATGGCGTCCTCCTTCCCGGCAGGGGTTGCGGAAAGGTGCCACTTGTGAGCATAATTCCAGCGGTTCTCTGGGCTCGCAAGGGCTCACGCATCAGGGCGCCTGGCAGGGCGCTCTTTTGCTTCCTCGGCTTATCAGTTGATCGGTTGGGGCCCCCTGCCCGCAACCCCCCAAAACGCTTCGCGTTCCTCGGGCGACCAACTGAGATGACGCGGCATCGCCGCGAAACATCCTGAACGATGGACATCATGACGCGATGCCGAGCCACATTCGGCCGTTCCTCGCGTCGTCGACGCGGTAGGTGGCCGCTTGGTAAGACACTCCACAACGACGCATCAACTCCTCGACTGGGTCAGCTGCCGTGCGGACGAGGTCCCGGACGATCGGCGCGGGCATGAGGAGCGCGGCGGCGCCCCTGTTGGCCTGCCACTCAGGATCCAGATAGGCCGGAACGGTGTCGCGCCGGTACATCTTCGTGGTCCCACGTGACTCGAGCGGCTTCTTCAGTGTGGCAGGTGCAGCACCGCGTGAGTGAGTTCGTGCGCACCCGTATATCGATGGCGAGGGTCGTGCCGCAGCCCCATGTAAACGTCTTCCGGCAATGTGAGCCTGTTTGGCGGCTCAGTAAGTCCTTGGACCCCCGTGGGGAGAGGCTCGAGCCTCACGTCGATCCCAAACTCGCTCACAAGCGTGATGTCGAGAGCACGCTCGACATCAAACGGTTCACCCTCGAGCACCTCTGGGCGTACTCGGCGAGCCAGTGCACGGCCCATCGGTCGAGGCTGATCCGGCTAGCACCGGGAACAATCGGAACGTTAGTCTGCGCCATCGCTCCCTCCTTCCTCCGCAATCCTGCGGATCTCGTTGATCTGATCGGCTGTCAGGTTGAGCCACGTTCGTGCGAGGACGACTGCGGCATCAGTGAGCTCGGGGCTCGATTCACGCGTCGGCAACTCGACGCTTCCCTTCGCCGCTCGGCTGGTGGTCGCCGCATCGAGGACATCGCTGATCGGCAAGCCGTAGGCGTTAGCCAACGCTTGGAGTCGCGTCGGCTGCATGGGCACCTGTTCGCCACGTTCCAAGTACGAGACATACATCGGCGATGTCCCGAGACGATCCGCCATCTCCCGAACCGTCGCCTTCATCACGAGACGACGCCCACGCAACAGCTCAGCCAACGTTCTCCTCTCCATCGGGGCCTCCTCTCCTACTGTTAGTATACACTAGTGAAATTTACAACGTCAACACGGTTTGTTTACAGGGAGCGATGGCACGTCCCTAGCCTTTCTGCGGAGCGTCCCCGCGCCCCCGGTTAACCCGTCCGCTGTGGTAGAATTGAGTTCGTGGTCTGGCCGATCTGGCGCCCGCTCTTCGCTGAACTGACCGTTCTCCCCGAGCGTCTTCGCGAACTCCGGTGCACACCGCTGGTCGCGCGCGCCATCGATGGGACTGGGCCGCGACGCGCTCCGGCGGGGGTTCGCACGTCGCGGCTTCGAGGCCACCTCGAACGTACGTACCAAACGGGACGAGGACTATGACGACTACCGCCCCGAAGCAGGAAAGCCCCCGCACGAACGGCCGCTCGCGCAACGGGAACGGCGATGGCTCCACCTACACGGCAGCCAACATCGAGGTCCTCGAGGGCCTCGAGGCCGTCCGCCGCCGCCCCGGCATGTACATCGGCTCGACCGACGAGCGCGGCCTCCACCACCTCATCTACGAGATCGTCGACAACGCCGTCGACGAGGCCATGGCGGGCTACTGCGACCGCATCATCATCACCGTCGAGCCGGACGGTCACGTCGAGGTGATCGACAACGGGCGCGGCATTCCCGTCGACAAGCACGCCCGCACTGGACTATCCGCCCTCGAGACCGTGCTCACTGTCCTCCACGCCGGCGGCAAGTTCGGCGGCGGTGGGTACAAGGTGTCCGGCGGCCTCCACGGCGTCGGCGCATCCGTCGTGAACGCCCTCTCGACCAAGCTCGAGGCGATCGTGCGGACCGGCGGCTACGAGTACCGCCAGTCCTACGAGCACGGCAAGCCCCTCGGCGAAGTGAAGCGCGCGGGCAAGACCGAGGAAACCGGCACCACCATCCGCTTCCTCCCCGACGCGCAGTTGTTCGAGACGCTCGACTACGACTTCCAGACGCTCGCGAACCGCTTCCGCGAGATGGCCTACCTGACGAAGGGCGTCTGGATCCAGTTCGTCGACCTGCGTGGCGATGGCCAGGAAGTCAACTTCTACTTCGACTCCGGCGTCGAGGCATTCGTCCGCCACATCAACCGCGGCAAGGGTCCGCTGCACGCTTCGCCGATCTACGTGCTCGAGGAGCGCGACGGCGCCATCGTCGAGGTCGCGATCCAGTACAACTCCGGGTTCACCGAGGCCGTGTACTCCTTCGCGAACACCATCAAGACCATCGATGGCGGCAGCCACCTGACCGGCTTCCGCACCGCGCTGACGCGTGCCCTGAACGACTACGCGCGCAAGTCCAAGCTGCTCAAGGACAACGACCCGAACCTCAGCGGCGACGACGTGCGCGAGGGCCTCTCGGCCGTCATCAGCGTGAAGTTGGGGGAGCCCCAGTTCGAGGGTCAGACCAAGACTCGACTCGGCAACCCCGAGGTGAAGTCGATCGTCGAGTCGGTGGTCGGCGCGAAGCTCACGCAGCACCTGGAAGAGAACCCCTCCGACGCGCGGCGCATCATCGAGAAGGCGCTGACGGCTTCACGTGCCCGCGAGGCGGCGCGCAAGGCGCGCGACCTGGTCCAGCGCAAGGGCGTCCTCGAAGGCTCGACGCTGCCGGGGAAGCTCGCCGACTGTTCGGAGACGGATCCCGCGCACTCCGAGATCTACCTCGTTGAGGGCGACTCGGCAGGCGGCTCGGCGAAGAGCGCGCGCGACCGGCGTACGCAGGCCATCCTGCCGCTGCGCGGCAAGATCCTGAACGTCGAGAAGGCCCGCCTCGACAAGATGCTGGCGCACGAGGAAATCCGGACCATCATCACGGCGCTCGGCACCGGCTTCGGCGAGGACTACAACTCGGAGAAGCTGCGCTACCACAAGGTCATCATCATGACCGACGCTGACGTGGACGGCGCCCACATCCGGACGCTGCTGCTCACGTTCTTCTACCGCTTCATGCCGGAACTGATCGAGGGCGGCTACCTCTACATCGCGCAGCCGCCGCTCTACAGCGCGACGCAGGGCCGCAATGTGACGTGGCTCTACAGCGACGCCGGGCTCCGCGAATACCAGGAGAAGAACGCCGACAAGCGCGTGACCGTGCAGCGATACAAGGGCCTCGGCGAGATGAACCCCGAGCAGCTCTGGGAGACCACCATGGACCCGGAGCGCCGCAGCCTGCTCAAGGTCGAGGTGCACGACGCCGAGGAAGCCGACGACCTCTTCACGCGACTCATGGGCGACGAGGTCGCGCCGCGCAAGGCGTTCATCATGCGCAACGCCCTCGCGGCGACATTGGACATCTAATCGGAATCGAGACCCGCTTGCCCCGTCGTTTGCTCGGAGCGGCCACTGCGTCGCTGCTCGCCATGCTCCTCGTCGCGTGCTCGAACGGCGACGGGGCTGACACCTCCTCGTCCGCGCCACCACTGAGCGACGAGGTAATCCGCAACCTGACGTTCCCGAGCGAGGTCTTCGCCTCCGGCGAGGTCACGCTCAACGACGGCTCGTACCAGGAGGACGTCGGCGCTGGCGGCGGCGCGAGCCTCGCCTCCGCAACGTTGACTGACACCGCCCGCGGCGACCTCGACGGCGACGGTGACGAGGACGTGGTCGCCATCCTCGTCGAGAGCGGCGGCGGCAGCGGTTCGTTCTATGGGCTGTGGGCGATACTGAATGAGGACGGCGAGCCGGCCCTGCAGCCGGGCAGCGTTCTGCTCGGTGACCGCATCCAGGTGCGAGCGCTGTCCGTCGACGACGATGGCGTCGTGGTCGCGGACCTCACGGTCCACGGCCCCGACGAACCGCTCTGCTGCCCAACGCTCGAGGTGACCCAGCGCTACCGCCTCGAGGAAGGGGCGCTGCTGTCCATCGAGGAGTGATTCGCGAGGTTCGCTGATGCCGACGCTCGAAGCACAGATCGCGCAGGGGCGCCGCTTCTTCGTCGAGTTCGACGCCTCGGAGCCGTGCCCGCTCGACTTCCTCGATGACCCGACGGTCGTGCTGTTCTTCGCGTCGTGGGCGTTCAGCGTGCGCTTCGGTGGCATGCACGAACTGTCGCGCGCCTCGATGCACCTCGAGCGCAAGCACAAGTTGAGCCTGCGCCCGCTGTTGCGCTACGCGGACCGCAACGTGGAGGACGAGGCGGACCGCCGCGAACTGGAGCGCGCCTGGCAGCCCGCCGCGGGTCTCGCAGAGTGCTGTCGCACCATCGCAGCGGCGCTCGAGTCCGGCGATGCCGCCCTCGACGAGCTCATGACCGGCTACGAGCACCTCGCTCCGCGCCTGCGCGAACTCGCCGCGATGTGCGACTGGGCGGCGGCTCGTAACGCTCGCGTCCGCCTCTCCTTCGACCTCAGCCACAACGAACCGACGGCGCCGCGCCCGGCCCCCCACGACCACGGTCCGCTGCTGGGACCGCTCGGCCGAAACTAGCGCCCAACGGTCTCTCGCTGGCACCCACCACGCAGGGATGACACCATCGAGGACCGTGACCACCTCCTCCAACGAAGCGCGACGGCTGGGCGAGTACGAGCGCTGGCTCGGCGGTAGCGCGCTGTCCGCGATCGCGCTGCGCCTCCTCGAGACCCGCGCCGGGCTCTTCGCCATCAACGGCCCGGTCTTCCGGCTGCCAGAGAACCTCAAGATCGAGGCGCGGATGCGCGTCCTCGACATCGGATGCGGCCGCGGCGCCACGCTGCGACTGCTCGACGACCGGGTCAACTTCGATGAGGCGCCCGTCGGACTCGACTTCTCCGAGACGGCACTGCGCCTCGCGCGCCGCGACCGGGGCGACGAGGGGCGTCCGCTGCTGGCACGGGGCTCGGCGCTCGCGCTGCCCTTCGCGACCGGTGCGTTTGACCTCGTGCTGTCGTCCTACCTCGTGAAGCACCTGGACGAGGACGAGATCCGCACGTTCTTCATCGAGGTGTACCGCGTCCTCGCGCCGGGCGGTCTCGCACTGATCTGGGACTTCGCGCCGACCGGCTCCTCACGCCTTGATGGCTGGAACCGCTGGGTGGTGTCGCGAGGAGTCGGCGAACCGCGCTTCCGTTCGACGCGGGCGCTCATGGCCCTCGGTGAACTCGCCGGCTTCGAGTACGTGCGTGCGGCCCGGCTGCGACCGTTCCTGCTCCCGCCCATCCCGCGGGCCTCGGTGCTCGTCGGCAAGCCGCCCGAGGGCTGGCGCGGGCGCTGAGAGTTCCGCGGCGTCAGCGTCGTGTGCGGTAGCGCAGGTAGACCATTCCGTTGTCGAAGCGCCGCTCCTCCGTCAGCTCGAGCTCGACCCGTGCATCGGCCGGGAACGCGGGCTTCCCACTCCCGACAACGACCGGCGCGATGAGGAAGTAGTACTCATCGACAAGGTCTGCGCGTATGGCGTGCGCTGCCAACTCCGGCCCGGCGATGCCAATGTCCCGCTCCGCGCTTGCCTTCATCTGTCGCACCGCCTCGAGGTCGAACTCACGCTGGAGACTCGTGCGTGCGCTCGACACTGCGGTGAGGCTCCGCGAGTAGACGATCTTGTCGGCCGCGCGCCAGATGTCGGCGTACTCGCGCTCGTGCGCGGGTCCATCCGCGAAGAGCTCGTCGGACTCCCAAGCGACCATCACCTCGTACATCCGCCGACCATAGAGGTACGTACCGACCGGGCGCTCGATCTCGTTGACGAAGCGGTGGACCCTCGCATCCGGAACCGCCCAGTCGAAGCTGCCGTCCTGATCCTCGATGTAGCCGTCGAACGACGCGATCACCCCGTAGATCAGGTTCGCCATCGGTTCCTCGCTACTCCGGCAGCGTCTCGCTGCGGTAGAGGCCCCACTCGTCGATGAGCGCGCGGACCGCCTCCGGCACCCAGACCGCCGTCGACTCGCCGGCGGCCACTCGCCGCCGGATCTCCGTCGACGAGATCGCGAGCGGCGGCATCTCCACGAGGTCGATGCGGTCCTCGATGCCCGGTACTCGCTCGCGCAGGGCATCCGAGATCGCGACCTCGGCCGGCGGCCGCACCGCGACCGCGATGCGTGCGCGACCCGCTAGCCGGCGTGGGTCGTGCCAGTTCGCCATATCGATGAGGGCGTCGGCGCCGAGGATGAACCACCAGTCTCCCGGCTCGCGCGCGGCCAACTGCTCGACCGTCTCGTCCGAGTGCGTCGGCCCGCCGCGGTCGAGCTCATCCGTCCGCACCTCGACCCACGTGAGCGGCGCGAACGCCGCACGCACCAGTTCGAGGCGGAGCGCGCCCGGGGTCACCCCTCGATCCCACTTCCGCCAGGGATCGCCGGCCGGCAGGACGTAGACACGGTCCAGCTGCAGCGCCGAGTACGCGGCCGCGGCGATGACCAGGTGTGCGAGGTGTGGCGGGTCGAACGTACCGCCGAGGATCCCCGTTCTCACTCCTCAGGAGTCCCACTCGACCTCAACCGGTCCGATCCGGACCGTATCGCCGTCCTCGACGCCGACGCGCGCCAGCGCCCGTCCCACGCCCAGACGGCGCAAGCGGTCGAGCAGCTCGTACCGCGCGTCCGCGTCCTCGACATCGAGCGTCGAGGCGAGCCACTCGGGCGTCCGACCGCTGATTACGGCGACGCCGTCCTCGTCGACGTGCACCTCGAAGCGCGGACGGCGCGGCTCCGGTCGGAGCACCGGCACGTCCTCCACCGCGGCTTCCCGTTTCTCGGTCGCCTCGACGGTCTCGCGCAGGACGCGGTACGCGAGTCGTGCAAGTTCGTCGACGCCCTCGCGCGACAACCCGGAGATCGGGCGCCACAACCCCTCGAGCACCCCCGACTCTTCGAGGAGCTCGATGTGCGCGCGTGCGTCAGGGTGGTCGATCTTGTTCAGCGCGAGGATTTGCGGCTTCTCCGCCAGTCCGTGCCCGAACGCTGCGAGCTCGTCGTTCACCAGGGCGAGGTCGGCGAGCGGATCGTCCCGCGTCATGTCGAGAACATGAACCAGCACCCGCGTCCGCTCGATGTGGCGCAGGAACTCTAGACCGAGGCCGGCGCCCTGGCTCGCGCCCTCGATCAGTCCGGGCATGTCCGCGACGACAAACGTGTCGTAACCCACCGAGACTACGCCGAGTTCGGGCTCGAGCGTGGTGAAGGGGTAGTCCGCCACCTTTGGGGTTGCCGCCGACCAGGCGCGCAGCAACGTCGACTTCCCAGCGTTCGGCAGCCCCACGAGACCGACGTCAGCGAGGAGCTTGAGCTCGAGGCGCAGGAGCTTCCGCTCGCCGTCCATCCCGCGCTGCGCGAAGCGAGGCGCCTGCCGGGTCGCCGTGGCGAAGCGCTTGTTGCCCATGCCACCACGACCACCTCGAGCGATCACGACCGCCATGCCGTCATGGGTCAGGTCGGCAAGCGGTTCGTCGAGGGGTTCGCCGTCTGGCCCGAGCTCCCAGATTACGCAGCCGACCGGGACGCGCAGCCGGAGGGGCTGGCCCGAGGCGCCTCGGCGCTGGTTCGGGCCTCCGGGCACACCGTCCTCAGCGACGCGCGGCCGTCGGTCGTGATAGTCGCGCAGGGTCGAGTACGAGCGGTCGGCGACGAAGATGACGTCTCCGCCGCGGCCGCCGTCGCCGCCGTCGGGCCCCCCGCGCGGAACGAACTTCTCTCGCCGGAACGAAACCGTGCCGTCCCCGCCGCGACCGGCTACGACCTCGATGTCGACTGTATCGATCATGACTTCAGGGTACGGGTTCGAGCTGTGGATACACAGGAGCCGGATGAGAACAGGCACCGGGGAGAGGAGGATGTCTGATCCGTAGTCGTAGTAGTGCTGTGGATTGCGTGGGAAGACTCGGAGGCGCTAGGGGGACACGGCAATCCGACTCCAGGCACACTCGAACAGAGGGTGGATAACGCGAGAGGCTGTGGAGCAATTGATCAGTTGGTATGGCAGGTGAGTGTCCGAGGCGGAGGTTCGTCCACAACTGCCGGGCGGCGTCCACGGCTCGGGCTCTGCTTATCCACGAGAACTGACAACTAAGAATCAACCGCTTAGGCGAGAACACAGAATCGTCCGCGGGGATCCGCAGCACATGGTTCTCGGTGGGTAGAGTCGGATCAGGCGGTGCGGCGGGACTGCTCGATGATCTCGCGCAGGGTGCCAACGTCGCGCTTCGTCTCCGGGTCGATGGTCAGCGAGCGCTCCATCTTGCGCCAGCCGTGATGCACGGTGGAGTGGTCGCGGCCGCCGAGCGCCTGACCGATCTCGACGAGCGAGCGGTGGGCGAGCTCCCGCATGAGGTACATCGCGAGCTGCCGTGGGTACGCTACCCGCTTCTCGCGGCTCTTCGACATCAGCGCGTCCCGGTCGATCGAGAAGTAGCGGCACACGACGTCGATGATGAGGTCCGGGGACGGTGGCAGCCGGGGCTCGGAGGGTTCGAGCGAGGCGAGCGCCGAGTGCACGAGCTCCGGCGTCAGCGCCTCGCCAGACAGCCGCGAATAGGCGAGCACTCGCGTCAACGACCCCTCGAGTTCTCGGATGTTGTTTGTGAACCGCGAGGCGATGACGGCGAGCACATCGTCCGGCACGCTCACGCCCTGCTCCTCCGCCTTCGAGCGCAGGATGGCGATTCGCGTTTCCATGTCGGGCGCCTGGATGTCGGCGATCATGCCCCACTCGAAGCGGGTGCGCAGTCGCTCCTCAAGCTGGGGGATGAGCGCCGGACTCTTGTCAGACGTGATCACGATCTGGTGCGCGGACTCGTAGAGGTCGTTGAACGTGTGGAAGAACTCGGTCTGCGTCTGCTCCTTGCCGGCGATGAACTGGATGTCATCGATGAGCAGCAGGTCGACCGAGCGGTAGCGCTGGCGGAATTCCTCCTGCTTGCGCTGCTGGATCGCGGTGATCAACTGGTTCGTGAACTGCTCGGCGGAGGTGTAGATGACCCGCCGGCCGGCATCGATGGCCTCGTGGCCGATGGCGTGCAGCAGGTGTGTCTTGCCGAGGCCCGCGCCGCCGTAGAGGAACAGTGGGTTGTACATCCGCCCCGGCGCATCGGCCGCGCCCTTGGCAGCCGCGAAGGCGAGCCGGTTAGCGGGGCCCACGACGAATGAGGCGAAGGTGTAACGGTTGCGGAGCCGTGGGCGCCCCACGGACGGGAGCGACTCGTCGGACTCGCGGAAGAGCTGCGCTTCCTCACCCTCGGCGCGCAGCGGCTCGAAGCGAACGTCGAGCGGCTGTCCCGCGAGGTCGGTGAGGGTGCGGATGATCAACGGGCGCAGCCGCTTCTGCAGCCACTCGGTAACGAACTCGGAGCGAGTGCCGATAACGAGGGCGTCATCCTGGTAGCGAAGTCCTTCCGTCCCTTCGAGCCAGGTATCGAAGTTCGCGCGAGAGACGTGCTGTGACAGGTGCCGAAGGGCGTCTTGCCATAGCGCGCTCGGGTCACGATCCAACGTGCGAAGCTCCTTCACGACGGCGAACCCCGGGACGAACGTCGTCCCGCCGCCGAGAGACGGCACGAGATATCAACAGACAATCGACGTCTGTTGATACCGCAGAACCAGTGCTGACCCTGGAAGGGCTGCGCGTGCCTCGTTGGGTTCCGATGGGTTGCCCGCGCCGCATGCAGGGCGATCTCGGAACGGGCCGGACTGTATCACCGGCCAAAATCGCTGATCAAGGCTCTTATGTGGAGTTCACTCGGAATTGGCTCCGACCCCGCTGGTTTCATATGAATCCGGCCCTTGTGTACCACGAATCCGGAGGTTGTCCATCGGGATCGCTATAATCGCCGCGCCTTTCACCTCCGGTCATCGCCGCGCGGAAGGACCGCCTGCTTGGACGCCGGCCTGCTGCTTGCCATCGACATTGGAAACACGAGCATCGCCCTCGGCGTCTACCGCGACCGGGATCTGCTCGCCACCTTCCGCATCGCGACGGACCAGGACAACCTCGCCGACGAGTATGGCATGCTCGTCCTCGCTCTCCTGAGATCGAGAGGTATCGAGCCGTCGCAGATCGGCGCGGCCGCCATGTCCTCGACGGTGCCGCCGCTCATCCGAACCTTCCAGCTTGTCTGTGAGCGGTACTTCAAGGTGGAGCCGCTCGTCGTCGGGACGGGCGTGAAGACCGGCGTGCGCGTCCGTTACGACAACCCCCGCGAGGTCGGGCCCGACCGCATCCTCCACGCTGTCGCCGCCCTCGACCGCTACCAGCCTCCGATCATCATCGTGGACCTCGGCACGGCACTCGTCTTCGACGCCATCTCGAGGGACGGCGACTACCTCGGTGGCGCCATCGCGCCGGGTGTCGGCATCGCCTCCCAGGCGCTGTTCCAGCGTGCGGCGATGCTCCACCGCGTCAGCCTCCAGAAGCCCGCGATCGAGGGCACCATCGGGCGCAACACCGTGCACTCGATGCAGTCCGGCATCTTCTTCGGCTACGCCGAGATGGTTCGCGGCATGGTGCGGCGCTTCAAGGAGGACGTGGGCGAGGACGCCGTGGTCATCGCCACCGGCGGCTACGCGTCCGGCATCGCAGACGAAGCCGGCTGCATCGACCACATCGAGGAGCAGCTCAACCTCGAGGGGCTGCGCATCGTCTACGAGCTCAACGTGCCGCAGGTGCCATCATGAGCGGACCTCTCGCCGGCCGGAACGTCGTTCTCGGCGTCTCCGGGTCGATCGCCTGCTACAAGGCGGCCGACATCACCTCGAAGCTCGTGCAGGCGGGTGCGACCGTCGATGTCGTGCTTACGGAGTCGGCGGCGAAGTTCATCACACCGCTGACGTTCCGTTCGCTGACTGGTCGCGAGCCCTACACCGATATGTTCGCCTCGTACGGCGACGGCGAGGCGCACGTCGAGCTCGCGCGGCGCGCCGATGTGCTCGTGGTCGCGCCGGCCTCCGCCACGACGATGGCCCGCCTGGCGCACGGGCTCGCCGAGGACTTCCTCGCGCTGACCGCACTCGCGACGACCGCGCCGGTGCTACTCGCGCCGGCGATGGACTCGCAGATGTGGGAGCACGACGCGACCCAGGCCAACCGCGACCTGCTCGCCGCTCGAGGCGTCACGTTCATCGGTCCGGCTGCCGGCCGCCTCGCCTCGGGGCGCGTCGGCGCGGGGCGGCTTGTCGAACCGGTCGACATCGTCGACGCGGTGCGTGCGTGCATCGGGAGGCAGTACGGAGACCTCGCGGGCAAGAGCGTGGTGGTCACGGCGGGAGGCACTCGCGAGGCGATCGATCCCGTGCGTTACGTCAGCAACCACTCCAGCGGGAAGCAGGGCTACGCGCTCGCCGAGGCCGCTCGCGACCGCGGCGCCTCCGTCACGCTGATCACGACCGCGGCCCTGCCGGACCCCGGCTCCGTCAAGGTCGTGCGGGTCGACTCGGCCCTCGAGATGCTGGACGCGACGCAGCGCGCTGCCGAGGATGCGGACGTGCTGATTATGGCCGCGGCCGTCGCCGACTACCGGCCGTCCGAGGCCGCCGAGCAGAAGATCAAGCGTGCCGACATGGGCGGTGAACTCACCATCCCGCTCATCGAGAATCCCGACATCAGCAAGGAAGTCACCGGGGGCTTCGTGAAGGTCGTCTTCGCCGCCGAGACGCAGGACCTCGTGCAGAACGCGATGAAGAAGCTCGTGGCGAAGAACGCGAAGCTGATCGTCGCGAACGATGTCTCCGCCTCTGATGCCGGGTTCGCGGTCGACAACAACCGCGTGGTCATCCTCGATGTCGAGGGGGGCCAGGAGGAGTTGCCGCTGATGTCGAAGTACGACGTCTCGGACCGCATCCTCGACCGCGTCGCGAGGTTGCTGCCCTCCCGCTAACGACTGCTTCGAGGAAGTCCCCGGCTCCCCGCTCCTGGGACTCCCGTTCGTGGGAGTTTCCGCTCGTGGTGAGCCTGTCGAACCACGCCGTCCCCGAGACTCGACGATCTGCCTCGCCGGGGTTGACGACGCCCCCGACCACCCTCTACGGTTCACTAGTCAACTAATGAACCAGTGGAGCACGGCGTGTTCGACGACCGCAGTCCGATCTATCGGCAGATAGCCGACCGCATCAAGGCGGATGTGCTCAGCGGCGCGCTCACGGCGGACGAGCAGGTGATGTCCACCAACCAGTACGCGGCCTTCTACCGCATCAACCCCGCAACCGCAGCGAAGGCGTTCCAGCAGCTCGTCGATGAGGGCGTGCTCTACAAGCGGCGTGGCGTCGGGATGTTCGTCAGCCCGGATGCGCGCTCCGCGCTGCTCAAGGAGTCCCGAGCGCGGTTCTTCGAGGACGTCGTGGACCCGATGGTCGCCGAGGCGCGCACCATTGGCATTCCGCTGGGCGACGTGATCGAGCGAATCCGGCGTGCCGAGGGTGAGACGCTGGATCGTCGGGATGGAGACGCACGATGACCATGCGCATCGAGGTCGACGGCCTGCAACTGCGCTACGGCGAGACCGTCGCGATCGACGACCTCTCGTTCGGCGTCGAGGGCGACAAGATCGTCGGACTCCTCGGGCGCAACGGCTCGGGGAAGACGAGCCTGCTCTCGGTGCTCGCCGCCTTTCGGCCGGCGAGCGGCGGGCGCGTGCGCATCAACGGCCAGGACGTGTTCGAGAACGCCGCGATCACCGAGCAGATCTGCCTCATCCGCGAAGGCGGCGACGTCCAGATGGACGAGAAGGTGAAGGCCGCGTTCGAGTTCGCCGAGTACCTGCGGCCGAACTGGGACGGGGAGTACGCGCGAGCGCTGCTCGACCGCTTCCAGGTGCCGCTCAACAAGAAGGTCTGCGACCTCTCGCGCGGGCAGCAGTCGTCGCTCGGCGTCACGCTCGGTCTGGCCTCGCGTGCGCCGCTGACGATGTTCGACGAGTCCTACCTCGGGATGGACGCGCCCTCGCGCTACGCCTTCTACGACGCGCTGCTCTCCGACTTCATGGAGCACCCGCGGATGTTCGTCATCTCGACGCACCTCATCGAGGAAGTCGCGTCGCTCTTCGAGGAAGTGGTCATCATCGACCGCGGGCGCCTGCTGCTCCACGACGATGCCGAGGCGCTGCGCAGTCGCGGTGCCGCCGTGACCGGCCCTGCCGAGGCGGTCGACCGTTTCGTCGACGGTCTCACGGTGCTCAACGCGCGCCAGCTCGGCGGCACGAAGTCGGCCATGGTGTACGGCGGGCTCGATGACGACCGCGTGGAGCAGGCACGCGCAGCCGGGCTCGAGATTGGCGCGCTCGCGCTGCAGGACCTCTTCGTTCACCTCACCGAATCGCAGATTCCGGCAGGAGCCGCACGATGACGACCACGGCCACCACCATGCAGTCGACGCTGCGTCGCCGTTCTTCGGCGGTGCCCTGGAAGATGTTCGAAGACCTGTTTGGCCTGGCGTTCCTGACGTGGATCGGGTTCACGATCACCGTCCTCGTGATCACCTTCGCGATCGCGGCGCTCGGTGAGGTCACTCAGAGCGTCTGGGATCCGGCGAGCCAGGTGCCGCGCTGGTTCGCGTTCTTCATCGGCCTGCACCTCGCGATGGACATCATGCCGCTGCACATCGCGCACGGGCAGACGCGACGCGACTTCGCCAGGCGAGCGTTCGTCTTCCTCGTGATGTTCGCCGCCGCGACAGCAGCGCTCGTCACCCTCGGGTTCGTGATCGAGCGCGTGATCTATGCCGTCGCCGGCTGGCCGCAGACGCTCACCGAGTTGCACCTCTACTCGTCAGCGACCGACTACCCCCGCATCTACCTCGAGCAGTTGCTCGTGATGTTCGCGTGGCTGGCCGGAGGCGCTCTGATTGGGGCTGGCTTCTACCGGGACAGCGGCACGGGCGGACTGATGGTCGGCGTCGGTCTCGTGGCGGCGGCACTCGTCGGCTGGGTGCTCGGCAGCGTGGATGGCTGGGGGCCCAGCCAGCTGCTGCACCGCTTCCTGGACGTGGAGATGGCGCAACTGCCGCTGCTCGTCTCCGTCTTCGGCGCGCTCGCCGTCGCGGCCGGACTGCTCGCGCTGACCTGGCGGCTGGTGCGAGACATCCCCCTCAAGAATAAGACCGCCTGATGCGCGAACCCGAGGACGTTCGCGCGGATACCACCACGACACCTCGAAGGGAGGACCCATGATCGAGGTAGAGAACGTCTCGAAGCACTACGGGAAGACGGTGGCGGTCGACCGGCTCTCGTTCACCGTCAAGCCCGGCATCGTCACTGGCTTCCTCGGCCCGAACGGCGCCGGCAAGACCACGACGATGCGGATGATTCTCGGACTCGACCATCCGACCGAGGGCACCGTTGCCGTCGACGGACGCAACTACGCGGACCTCGCCGCCCCGATGCACGAGGTCGGCGCGCTGCTGGATGCCAAGGCCATCCAGGGTGGCCGCTCGGCGCGGAGTCACCTCCGCTGGCTGGCGAAGGCCGGAGGCATCCCGAAGCAGCGCGTCGATGAGGTGCTCGACCTCGTCGGGCTCACGGAGGTGGCCGGTCGGAAGGTCGGCGGCTTCTCGCTCGGCATGTCG
Source organism: uncultured Dehalococcoidaceae bacterium (assembly GCA_964479165.1). Taxonomy (GTDB): domain Bacteria; phylum Chloroflexota; class Dehalococcoidia; order UBA2979; family UBA2979; genus CAYZJO01. The sequence goes on along the minus strand of CAYZJO010000001.1, from coordinate 297,022 downwards.
CAGCGGCTCGGGATTGCCGCCGCCCTGCTCGGCGACCCGAAGGTACTGCTCTTCGACGAGCCGGTGAACGGCCTCGATCCGGAGGGCATCCGCTGGATCCGCTCGCTGCTGCGCGGGCTCGCGTCAGAGGGCCGGACGGTCTTCGTCTCGAGCCACCTGATGAGCGAGATGGAGGAGACGGCCGAGCACATCCTCGTGATCGGGCGCGGCCGCCTCATCGCCGACGCCAGCATCGCGGAGTTCACGCAGAACAGCACGGGGAGCCATGTGCGCGTCGTGAGCCCGCAATCGAGCGAGTTCGCCCCACTGCTCGAACGGGCGGGTGCGACCGTGCGCCTCGATGACCACACGCTCACCGTGACCGGCCTCGCCGCGCCGCGCATCGGCGAGCTGGCATCGGAGCATCGCGTGCTGCTGCACGAGCTCACACCGCGCCGCGCCAGCCTCGAGGCGGCGTTCATGGAGTTCACGCAGGACAGCGTCCAGTACCAGGCCGCCTCGGATGGAGAGGCGATCGCCGAGACCGCGCGTGCCCTCGAGGGTGAGCGCGAGCCGGAGGAGGTTCGCTCTTGACGACGATCACAAGCGGCGCCGTGCGCACCTACGAGGCACGGCCGTCGCGATTCCCCGACACCCTCGCATCCGAGTGGTCGAAGCTGTTCACCCAGCGGTCGACCTACATCACCCTCGCGCTTGGCGTGGTGCTGTCGATCGGCATGACAGCGCTGATCAGCCTCGCGGTTGGCTCCACGTTCGACGAATGGCAGCCGGCAGAGCAGGCGCAGTTCGAGCCGATCATGTTCTCGCTCGCCGGGATCGTGTTTGGCGGCATCGCGTTCGCCGTGCTCGGTGTGCTGGCCGTCTCGGGCGAGTACTCGAGCGGCATGATTCGCCAGACGCTGACCGCTACCCCGCAGCGCGGCCGCGTCCTGGCGGCGAAGGCACTCATCGTCACGCTGGTCACCGCCGTCTTCGGGCTGATCAGCGTCTCGGGGATGTTCCTCGTCGGGCAGGCCGTCCTCGGCTCGTTCGACATGCCGACGACGACCCTCGGTAATCCGGACGCGCTGCGGACCGTGCTGGGCGTCGGGCTGACCAGCCCGTTCTTCCCGCTGCTGGGCCTCGCGCTCGGCTTCATCCTGAGGAGCACCGCCGGCGCCATCACCGCGGTGCTCGCCATCGTCTGGCTGCCCGAGATGTTCGGCGCTCTCCTGCCCCTGTGGTGGCAGGAGAACGTGCTGAGCCGGCTGCCCGGCGCCGCGCTCGATAGCGCGACGATCGGGCACATCGTCGACTCGCCGATCTATGGCGACGCCGTGGTCGGTACGGCCGTCGCCGCGGCGTGGCTCGTCGGCGGCCTCGGCCTCGCGTACCTCACGTTCGCCCGGCGGGACGCCTAGCGCCCCGGGGCTACTCGCGCGAGCGGTTCAGCACGAAGTGCACCAGCGTGCGCACCGGCTGGCCGCTCGCGCCCTTCACGTACTCACCCGCGTCGCGGTCGACGTCCATGACCCCGGCGATGTCGAGGTGGGCCCACGGCGTGTCACCGGCGAACATCTCGATGAGCTTCGCCCCGGTGATCGAGCCCGCCTGCGGACCACCCGTGTTCTTCACGTCGGCCACGTCGGACTTGATCAGGTCGAAGTACTCCTTGTCCATGGGCATGCGCCAGACGCGCTCGCCCGCCACGCCCGCGGCACGCTCGAGGTCCGCGTAGAGGCGGTCGTTGTTGGTGTGAATGCCGTAGCGCACCTTGCCGAGCGCAACGGACATCGCGCCGGTCAGCGTCGCAACGTCGACGATCGGGTTACAGCCCTCCTTCTTCGCGTAGGCGATGCCGTCCGCGAGGATGAGGCGCCCTTCCGCGTCGGTGTTGAGGATCTCGATGGACTGCCCGTCCATCGCGTAGACCACGTCGCCGGGCTTCGTCGCAGAACCGCTGGGCATGTTCTCGGTGCAGGGGGCGATGCCGATGACGTTGACCTTCGGCTTGAGCTCCGCGATCGCCTGCATCGCGCCGATGACGGCCGCGGCGCCGGACATGTCGCCCTTCATCCGCTCCATACCCGCGCCGGGCTTGAGCGAGATACCCCCGGTGTCGAAGGTGATGCCCTTGCCGACGAGCGCGACCGGGCGTCCCGAGCCGCCGCCCCGGTAGCGCAGCACGATGAACTTGGGTGGCTGGACCGAGCCGTTCGCGACGGAGAGGTACGAGCCCATGCCGAGGCGTTCCGCCTCGTCGCGCTCGATGATCTCGCACTCGAGGCCCGCTTCCGACGCCATCTCCTGGGCGCGGGTCGCGACGACCGTGGGTGTCATCAGGTTCGCGGGCTCATTGGCGAGGTCACGGGTGAAGTTCGTCGCCTCGCCGAGCACGCGCCCACGCTCGACTCCGCGCGTCACTGCCGCCACCGAGCGAGCGCCCTCCTCAACGAACGTGACGCTCTCGACCTTGCCGCGAGGGCGGTCGTTCTCCTTGGTGTGGTGCCGGTCGAACCGGTAGAGGCCGAGCGCGACGCCCTCGGCGAGCGCGCCACCCAGGCGGTCGAGGTCGACCGTCCCGCTGTAGTAGTGCTGGGTGGACCAGGCAACGCGCCCGGCGTTCATGCCTCGGAGCGTGCGCGCGAGATTGCCGGCGGCGCGACGGGCGGCGTCGTAGTCGACGGCGGCGGGCTTGCCGGTGCCGGCCACCACGACGCGCTTCGCCTTCAGCTCGCCGCCGTGCAGTGTCTGGGTCTCGCCGCTGCGCCCCTCGAGCAGCCCGTCGCGCAGCAGCCGCCCGATGGCGCCGTCCAGCGCGCGGTCGACCTGTGCGACGTGGCCGGCGAGGCGTCGTGAACCCTCGGGGACGAACACCACGATCGTGTCCGCGTCGACCTGGGTGATGTTGCCGCCGCTGACCTGCAATTCCACCTGCTACTCCGATCGAGCGCGAAGGGAACCCCGCGCAATGCTGCCGCGTTCACGTATGCGAGGCTGGAGACAGTTGCGCGCGAGCATAACGAGCCCTCGGGCGACCTATCAACAAACGGCGCATTGTGACGCTCCGGATGACGGAATGGTACCCATGGGGGGTACACTGGACCGGGCCCGGGGGCGCACGGGTCCGCTAGGAGGATTCGGCGGCGATGAGGCGCCTGCTTCGATACACGCTTCGAGCCACTAGCCCCACACGGCAGAGGCGATTGGACTGGTGGGACCTCAGCGAGATCGGCTTGGTCGCGCTGGGCTTCCTGCTCTACTTCGTCGTGCGCGGCGCCGTCGTCGACCGCACGGCGGACGCCCTCCGTCACGCCCGCGTCATCATCGAGTGGCAGTCCTCGCTCGGGCTGTGGATCGAGCCGCGTTTCCACGCGTGGGTGCTTGAAAGCGACTGGTTCCTGTCGCTCATGAACTTCGTCTACTTCTGGTTCGACTTCCCGCTGATCATCGCGGTGGGCCTGCTGCTGTTCTGGAAGAGCCGGCCGCACTACACCCTGCTGCGGGACTCGCTGCTCATCTCGGGTGCGATCGCGCTGCTCGTCTACTGGACGTTCCCGGTGGCGCCCCCGCGCTACCTCACGGAGTGGGGTTTCGTCGACACGCTCGAGCAGTACGCGAACCTGTCGTACCAGGCGCAGTCCATGAAGCCGTTCGTGAACCCGTTCGCCGCGGTGCCCTCGTTGCACGTCGGCTGGGCGCTATTGCTCATGACCACTGTCTTCATGGCGACGACCCGGCTCCGGTACCGAGTCGCGGCCGCGACGGTGTTCGTGCTTCAGGTCATGGCGGTCGTTGCGACCGCGAACCATTACCTCTTTGATGCCGCGGTTGGCCTCGTCGTATGCCTCATCGCCTTCCGCATCGCGCTGTGGCTGCAGGACGGCGGCTACCCACGCATGCGTGAGTGGCTGGCACAACGGGAGCGGGACCTTGCGCGCGCGGAGCGTCGAGCCGAGGCGGGGCGCTAGCCTCGATTGCGCAACGGACGAGGCTACCCCTCGTCGAGGTCGAGCACGAGTCCTTCAACGAACTGATCGATGGGGAGCGACGTGTCCACCGTGAGGTGGTCGCGCGTGATCGGTTCTTGCCGCCCGGTGATCTGAGGCAGCACGCTCTGGGCGCCGCCTCGTGCCCGCGCGGCCTCGATGCTCACCGGCTCGGCCGGCTCACTTCCCAGGCGCTCCAACACCAGCGACGTGGGGGCGGTGACCTCCACGATGATCAACCGTGCCTTGTGCAGGTCGGCGAGGCTGTAGAAGGGTGAGCGCTCCCATTCCGTGAGGTTCGGAGAATCAACGACGACGGTGATGTTCCGGTGCAGCAGGTCGCCGATCGCGAGTCGCAGTGCGCGGAGCACGCGTTTGGTCTCGTTGAACGAGTAGTCGGGCGCGTCGACGAGCTGCCGACGGATATCGTCCGAGTTCAGCACCACCAACGGGGTGCGCTCGGCGAGACGGCGGGCGAGGGTCGACTTTCCCGTACCCGGAGCGCCGACCAGCATGACCAGCGCGGGCCAGGCTCGAGGACGGGGGAGCGGCTCTGCAGACTCGAGGATACGGTCGACGTCATGACGTTCATTCATCGCGCGACACGATAGCACGGCGCCGGACCGCCGGACGTCGGGGAACCCCCGAGATGCACGGCTCCGAGGCTCGCCCCACCGCATTGCCCCTCTGGGGGGCGCGTGTTAGCGTAGTCGACAACCGGGCGGCTCTTCGCCGCGGCGGAGCATTCGCGCGGCTCGAGGGCGATCACTCGTGCAGCCCGACCCGGAATGTCGCATCGCGACGCGAAGCAGTAGTGTGGTGTGGTGGCATAGCAGGAAGCGGATTCAGACTACTTTCGATGCAGACAGCCGAACGCAAGCAGCAAATCATCGACGAGTTCAAGCGGTTCGAGGGTGACACCGGCTCCGCCGAGGTTCAGATTGCCCTCCTGACGGATCGCATCCAGTACCTCACGGACCACCTACGGGCCCACAAGCACGACTACCACACGCGTCGCGGGCTACTGAAGCTGGTCGGCCAGCGGCGGCGGCAGCTGCGCTACCTCAGCAACACTGACGTTGCCCGGTACCACGCCATCCTGGAGCGGCTCGGCCTGCGTCGCTAAGCGCCGCGGCGGTTCGAGGCATGACGGCGCCTCCCTCCCGGTGGCGAATGCCCGTCAACAGCGCTGTCAGCAACCGCGGTGCGCATCGTCTCCGTACTCGCGCCATCCCGAGAAGGTGAACGTCACGCAACGGGAGCCTCGATCCCCCGCCACACTACGTGCCGACGGAGTTCACACTGACCGCCGATCCTCGCTCCGCGCGCCGTCTGGCCGCGGGGCGATTCGCATTTCCACCCTGGAGGCTGGCCGCGAGGCAGCCGCGTGCCGCCGGGCGACCTCGGCGGAGTTGTTGGCCGTCGCCGGACGCGACGGAGAGAAGGTATGAGTGAAGTGACAGAGGAACGAACCTTTAGCCGCGAGATCGAGGGGCGCACCTTCGAGATCAGCACGGGCCTGTTGGCCCTGAATGCTGCAGCCTCCTGCACCATCCGCTTCGGCGACACGATGGTGCTCGCCACCGTCTGCGACGGCGAAGCCCGCGAGGGCATCGACTTCTTCCCGCTCACCGTCGACTTCGAAGAGCGCATGTACGCGATCGGCAAGATCCCGGGCTCCTTCTTCCGTCGGGAGGGGCGCCCCGGGAACGAGGCGACGCTCGCCGCACGCATGACCGACCGCCCGATTCGGCCGCTCTTCCCGAAGGGTTTTCGCCGTGAGGTGCAGGTCGTCCTGACGCTGCTCTCCTCCGATCGCGAGACGCCTGCCGATGTCTTCGGCACCACCGGTGCGTCCACGGTCCTCGGGATCTCGCATATCCCGTTCGCGGGCCCCGTGTCCTCCGTGCGCGTTGCGCGGCTCGACGGCGCCTTCAAGGCGTTCCCGACATACGCGGAGATCGAGGAGTCAGATCTCGACCTCATCGTTGCGGGTACGTCCGAGTCGGTGGTGATGATCGAGGCCGGCGCCCAGGAAGTGCCCGAGGACGTCATCATCGACGCGATTGAGTATGCCCGCGGGGTCATCGCGCAGTTGAACGACCTCCAGCGCGAGATCGTGGAGGCCGTGGGTGTCGAGAAGATGCCGTTCACCCCGGCGATGTCGGACGAGGCGCTGACGGAGCGCGTCCGTACCGCTCTCGAGGGGGAGGACGAGCGCATGCTCGGCGCCGTGACCGAGGAGGGGTTCCGCGGCATCGACGAGCTGGCAACGCTCGCCGTCGAGAAGATCGCGGATCCCGAGGTCACGAAGCAGCAGGTGCGGCGCGTGATCGAGGACGTGCTCAAGCCGTTCGTCCGCAACCGGATCCTGCACGAGAACAAGCGCGCCGACGGCCGGCAGGACGAGGAGTTGCGTCAGCTCGACGCCCGCGTCGGCCTCATCCCGCGCACGCACGGCTCGGGCCTGTTCCGCCGCGGCGGGACGCAGGTGCTGTCGGTGGCGACGCTGGGCCCGCTCGGCGACCGCCAGCGGCTCGACAACATCTCTCCGCAGCAGTTCAAGCGGTACCTGCACCACTACAACTTCCCGCCGTTCTCCGTCGGTGAGGCGCGCCCGCTGCGCGGGCCGGGCCGCCGCGAGATCGGCCACGGGATGCTCGCCGAGCGCGCCGTGGAGCCGATGCTCCCGACGTTCGACGACTTCCCTTACACGATCCGTGTTGTATCCGACACGCTGATGTCGAACGGATCGTCCTCGATGGCGTCGGTCTGCGGCTCAACGCTGGCGCTGATGGACGCGGGCGTGCCGATCAAGGAGCCCGTCGCGGGCGTCGCCATGGGCCTCGTGACCGAGGAGGGTTCGTCCGAGTACCGCGTGCTCACGGACATCGCCGGCATCGAGGACGCCTTCGGCGACATGGACTTCAAGGTGGCGGGCACGCGCAACGGCATCACCGCGGTGCAGCTCGACATCAAGCTGAAGTCGCTGCCGCCGGACCTCTTCCAGCGCGTGTTCGAGCGGGCTCGTGCGGCGCGCCTCACGATCCTCGAGACGCTGCACTCCGCTATCGCGCAGCCCCGCGCGGAGGTGTCGCAGTACGCGCCGATGATCACGACCATCCACATCGACCCCGAGAAGATCGGTCTCGTGATCGGCCCACGCGGCGCCACGATCCAGAAGATCGTCGCGGAGTCGGGCTCGACCATCGATGTCGAAGACGACGGCTCCGTCTTCATCGCCGGCCCCAACGGCGAGTCCGTGAAGAAGGCCGTCGGCATGATCGAGGGCCTCACCAAGGAGGTGAAGGTCGGCGACATCTACGAGGGCAAGGTCAGCCGCATCATGACCTTCGGCGCCTTCGTCGAGATCCTCCCGGGCAAGGACGGCCTGGTGCACATCTCGGACCTCGCGCACGAGCGGGTCGACCGGGTCGAGGATGTGCTCAACGTTGGCGACACCGTGCGCGTGCAGGTCGTCGAGATCGACAACCTCAACCGCATCAACCTCTCCCGCAAGGCGCTGCTCGACGGCGACGGCGAGGGCGGCGTCGGCATGGGTGAGGAAGCGCTGGCGGCCGCCCGCGAGCGTGGCGGCGACCGAGGCGACCGCGGTCCTCGGGACGGCGGTCGCGATCGACGCGGCGGTGGTGGCGGCGGACGCGGTGGCAACGGCGGCCGTCGCGATGACGGCGGTCGCGACCGTGGCCCGCGCGGCGACAACGGCGGTCCTCGTGGCGAGCGCCCGCCTCGAGACTCCGGGCGCGACGCCGAGGGCGGTGGTGGCGACCGTGGCTTCGGCGGCGGTGGCGGCTACGGCCCGAGCAACCCACCCCCACGCCCAACGGGTGGCCGCCGCTTCTAGTCGGTCACCCCTCAGTCGAGACGTACATTGCGCCCCGGGCAACCGGGGCGCAGTTGTGTTCGGCGACTGCGTTGCCAGGGCCGGTGGCGGGATGTATCTTCAGCGAAAGGGTGAATCGCGTTGGAAGTACGGTTCCGCAATCGGAGGCTCGAGCGCTGCTTCGAAGACGAGGTTGAAGCGTACAGAGCATGGGGCCCGGTTGTCGGGCGACGATATGTCGCTCGAGTAACGGGACTGACAGCGACCGACCGGGTTGCCGAACTGTATGGCATGAATGCGCTCGGCTTTCATCCATTAACTGGCGATCGACGAGGACAATACGCGATCCGATTAACAGGTCAGATGCGGCTGATTATCTCAGTGCAGAGTGACCACGTCGTTACGGTCGAGGAAGTAGTGGATTATCATGGCTAGCACCCTGATCGGTCGAGTTGAGTCGAATCTCGCCATTCACCCTGGGGAGATTCTCGCGGAAGAACTCGAAGCTCGCGAGATGACACAGAAGCAGTTGGCCGTCGCGATGGGTCGGCCGCCACAGGCGATCAACGAAATCGTGCGTGGGCGGAAGGCGATCACCGCTGAGACAGCCGTCCAGTTGGAGCACGCGCTCCAGATTTCCGCGCACTTCTGGATGAATCTCCAGTCGATCTATGACATCACACGAGCCCGCCAGGCCGAGCGCGACCGAGCGACCGCCTAGTCCGAGGAGGGCCTCGCGATGATCCGCGTCGCCGTGCACGGTACGGGGCAGATGGGCTCACTCGTCCGGGCGACGGTCGAGGCGCAGGACGACATGGAGTTCGTTGGCGCGTTCGAGCCGCTCGAGGGTGGCGAAGCGCGTGAGTTCTTCGCCTCCGCGCGCCCCGATGTCGTCGTCGATTTCACGAACGCGTCGGCAACCGGGGCGCTCGTCGATGCGGCGCTCGAAGCAGGCGTGCGGCCGGTCATCGGGACATCAGGTGTGCCGGCGGATGTGATCGAGCGGCTGCGTTCGGGCTGCGCGGAGCGCGGCCTCGGAGCCGTTGTCGCGGCGAACTTCGCGCTTGGGGCCGTCGTGCTGATTCACGCTGCCACCATCGCCGCCCGCTACTTCGACTCAGCGGAGATCATCGAGCTGCACCACGACCGCAAGGTGGATGCGCCATCGGGCACCGCGCTCGACACGGCTCGCCGCATGCGCGCCGCTCGAGGCCGCGACTTCGCTCATCCCGACCCCGAACTCACGCACATTCCGGGGACCCGCGGGGGTGTCGAGGGCGGCGTGGGGGTGCACTCCGTGCGGTTGCCGGGTTTCGTCGCGCACCAGGAGGTCATCTTCGGGGGCACCGGCCAGACGCTGACCTTCCGCCACGACTCGACCGGGCGCGACTCGTTCATGCCGGGCGTGCTTCTCGCGATCCGCGAGGTGATGCAGAGGGACCGGCTGGTCGAGGGCCTCGACGCGTTGATCGGATTGCGGGAGGAGTAGCGGGGGCTACACCCTCGCATCGAGCGAGCGCAGACCCCTGGTGACTCTCAACGCCGTCGCGATCGCGAGCCAGAAGATGAGCAGCGCGTTCACGGCGTGTAGCGAAGCGACAGTGCCGCTCTCGGACTCTGCGAACGCGTACTGCAGGCCGATGAGAATGCCGAGCACGAACGAGTGGATCGCAAGCGTTCGTCCGAGGCCGCCGATGAACACGAGCAGCAGCATGATCCAGGGGACGAACTCGAAGATGTGAACGAACGTCTCGTGGTCGGAGATGTAGTCGTCGCTCTCGAAAACGATCATCCCGGCGAGGAAGACCTGCACGAGCACGCAGACCACGAGGAGCCAAGCCAGCGCGGTGAACGCGATGCGCGAGTAGCGCTTCCTGCCTGACTCGATCTGCATCGGAGCAGCATCGGCGGTGGCGGTCATGGGCCCTCGATCCGTATCCCTCGCGCGGGACGGCTGTGCAGTCTATGATCGGTGCTGATCCCTTGGCCGCAAGCCCCGATCACCCTGACGATGCGCCGCCCGCCCGGGCGGCTTCGAGGTTCACGGAGCAGTACGAATGTCCAGGCAGCTCAACGTCGCCGTTATTGGCGCCTCGGGCGCCGTGGGGGATGTCTTCCTCCGCGTCGCCGAGCAGCGTCAGTTCCCGATCGGCAGCCTCAAGCTGCTGGCGACTAAGCGCTCTGCCGGCAAGCAGCTGAAGTTCCGCGGCGACTCGATCACCGTCGAAGAGACGTCGGCCGACACCCTCAAAGGGGCCGACCTCGTGTTCTGCTCGGCCACGTCCGAGGCGTCCCGCACCTGGGCGCCGTCCATCGTCCAGGACGGCGGCGTGATGATCGACGACGGCAGCGCCTTCCGGATGCAGCCGAACGTTCCGCTCGTCGTCCCCGAGGTCAACGGCGCCGACGTGGAGTGGCATGAGGGCATCCTCTCGATCCCCAACTGCACCACGACGCCCCTCGTGATGGCGCTGCACGCCTTGCGCGGAGTGCAGACGCTGAAGCGCGTCACCGCCTCCACGTACCAGGCCGTCTCCGGCACGGGCACGGCCGCCGTCGAGGAGTTGAAGGCGCAACTCGGTGCGTTCGGTCGTGGTGAGCCGATCCCGGCGCCGCAGGTCTACCCGCACCAGATCGCGCTCAACGTGCTGCCGCAGGTCGACACCTTCGGCGAGGACGGCTACACCGCCGAAGAGCTGAAGATGCGCAACGAGACGCGCAAGATCCTCCACCTCGAGGGGTTGCCGTTCTCCGCTACCTGCGTGCGCGTCCCAACGCTCGTCGGCCACGCCGAGTCGGTACACGTCGAGTTCGACGGTCCGATCTCGCTCGCGGACGCCCGCGAGGCGCTGCGGTCGCAACCCGGTCTCGAGCTGATGGACGATCCGGCGAACTCGGTCTACCCGACGCCGTTGAACACGGCCGGCGACGACCGTGCATTCGTCGGGCGGCTGCGCGTGGACCAGTCGGTCGAGCACGGGTTGGTATTCTGGGTGGTGTCCGACAACCTGCGTAAGGGCGCGGCTACGAACGCCATCCAGATCGCCGAAGAGCTGATCCGTCGAGGCAAGCTCTAGTCGCTGACCCGCTTCCGCCGAGAAGGGTTCGATGCGATGCGCTGTCCGCTGGACGACGCGCCGATGCGCGAGGTCACTCGCCGGGGCGTAAAGATCGACATCTGCCCCGAGTGTCGCGGGGTCTGGCTCGACCGGGGCGAACTCGATCACCTGATCGAGGCAGAGCCGGCGTTCGAGGATCCGGTGCAGCCGACGAGCATCTCGCGCGGACGCGAGGATGTGCGGGACCCCCGTTTCGGGGAGTCCCGCTCGCGCCGCGACACGAGCGATGACGACCGCGGCTTCCTCGGCCGCGGTCGGTCACGCCGCGACACGAGCGACGACGACCGCTACTACTCGGGTGGGAGCGGCGGTCGCCGTGGCCGGCGGAGCTGGCTCTCGGAGATCTTCGACTTTGGGGAGTAGCGGCGAGCAGCCTGCTTCGCCCTGATCTATTCTGCGGTTCGGTCCAGGAAACGCGGCGGGGGAGGCTGCGCGATGCCTGCTGACTTCGGACGGTTGATCACCGCGATGGCCACGCCGATGACGGCGTCGGGCGAGGTCGACTACGCACGCGCTGCAGAACTGGCCCGCGCGCTTGCCGAGTCCGGCTCCCAGGGCCTCGTCGTCACTGGCAGTACCGGGGAAGGCATCACGCTCACCTCGCACGAGAAGGTGCACCTCTGGGAGACAGCACGTCGCGCTTTGCCTCCGGAGGTCGCCGTCATCGCCGGGGCCACGAATTCCGCGACCGCCGAGTCGATTGCCCTCGCCCGAGAGGCGGAGCGAATTGGCTGCGACGGTGTGCTGCTCACGGTCCCCGCCTACAACAAGCCGACCCAGGAAGGCCTGGTTCGCCACTTCACCGCGATCGCCGAGGCGACCTCGCTGCCGGCGATGCTCTACAACGTCCCCTCACGCACTGCGCTCAACATGACCTCGGAGACGACGCTGCGGCTCGCGCAAGTTCCGAACATCGTCGGCATCAAGGAGGCGAGCAGCGACCTCGAGCAGATCGCCCGCGTCATCGCGGGCGCACCCGACGGCTTCCGCGTGTGGTCGGGCAACGACAGCGAGACGCTGCCGATCATGGCGCTCGGAGGCTACGGCGTGGTCTCCGTAGCGGCGCACCTGGTCGGACGACAGCTCCGCGAGCTGATCGACGCCTGCGTGGAGGGACGCACGTCCGAGGCGGCCGCGCTGCACCTGCGCCTGCTGCCGCTGGTCAACGTGCTCTTCGTGGAGAGCAACCCGATCCCGCTGAAGCAGGCGCTCGCCGAGGCCGGCTTCCCGATTGGCGAACCGCGCCTACCACTGCTACCCGCCTCGGAACGAGCAGTCGAGGCCATCCGAGCCGAACTGGCACGACAGCAGGTGGACCTGCCGGTCGCGGTCTAACGCGACCCGCGCTCTTCGTCCTGTGGCGCCGGCCCCCGCGGGTCCACGCCGCGGAACGCCTCCAGGGCTGCGGCGACCTCGAGGATCGTCGGTCGCGCGGCCGGATCCAGCTCGAGGCACGCATCGACGAGGTCGCGCAGCCTTCGAGGGAAGCGCCCGCGCTGCGCAAGCGGCAGCGGACGGCTGTCGAGCTGCGGGTAGCGAGGCCGGTCGTCCTCGAAGTCGTAGGCCCATTCCTCGTAGGGTGCGACGCCGCTGAGCACCGCGTACATGGTGCCGCCGAGGCCCCAGACATCGGCGGCCTCGGTCAGCGGGACGCGGCGCGCCTGCTCCGGCGAGCGGTAGTCGAACGTCCCTCCGCTGCTCCGCCTCCCGACGCGCACCGCGAGACTGAGGTCGATCAGCATGGCCCCGCGCTCCGACGCGATCACGTTCGACGGCTTCACGTCGAGATGCAGCCAGCCGCTCTCGTGCAGGTAGTGCAGCACCGAGCAGAGCTGCCAGCCGAGCTGCGTGACGTCCCTCGGCGGCAGCCGTGCCTGCTCAGCGATCACTTCATCGAGCGTCCGCCCGGCCACCGACTCGAGGATGACGGCCGGCCGCGGCTGCTCGGTCGTCGTCGTGGTCTCGTACGCGCGGACGAGGTGCGGGTGCGCCAGCCTCGACAGCAGCCGCCCCTCGAGGCGCAACTGCGCCAGCCCGCGGCGGTCATCGGCGCGGTCAGGCCGCAGCGTCTTCGCGATGCAGCGGCAGTACCGCTCCTCGCTCCACACCTCATAGACATCGAGACGTCGCCCGCGCTGGAGATGTGCAACGACGACGTAGCCGGGGGCGAGTGCGGAGCCGGGGCGAACGGAGAACATGTCCTGATGCGGGGTCCTCGCTTGGACCGTCTGCCGAGGCTCACCCTGCTCGGTGGCCGATCGACCGTCTCAGGGAACCGGGCGAGACCGAGACGCGAATCGAAGGAAGGTACGAACCGATCATCGCCGTCGCATTGAAGTCGCTCGACCCGCACACCCTAACGGGAGCGGGCCACGGAGGCCAGCGACTCAAGCGAAGATCGGCAGTTGGTGTCCGCTCTGTCCGATCAGCTCCTCCACTTTCTGGGCGAACGGGATATCGCTAAGGTCGACGCCCTCACTCGCGTTGATGAACTCAACCCCGATTACCGCATTGTCTGCGGAGTAGTCGATCCCCCGAAGGTCATCCAAGAACTTCGTGTGCGCGATGGGGTCGTCGAGCAACTGGACGTACAGCACGTCCGCCTCTTGGTCGTACGTGACTAGTCCTGTCATCTTAGCCCTCCCACGCCACCGTCTTGACTATCGGTGGATTTGAGTCCCTCTCCACATAGACGCGAAGAGCCCGGCCCTCATACTCACCGATGTAGATAATCGCCGGACGAGCACCTCGACGAGGGCCGGCCGGCCGACTGACGGTGTAATTCAGAAGCACCCAGTCCACGGCTTCCTCAGGGATGCCCCGTGCCTCCATCCGGGATCGGGCATACGGGATGATCCTGCGTCTGGTTCGAGATTCGTCTACCACAACGCCTCGCTATATCGGAGAGTTCCCTCGCCATAGCGCGGCGCAGCATAGACGACTGCCGGGAGTCGCGCTCCTTGTACGTCGAAGGCTCGTTCAAGTCGCGCGATTCTCTAGTTCCACGTTATCACTGGTCGCCACCGACTCTCGTTTGGTCCTACCGTCGCGACCCCACGTAGTCCAGCAGGTCCACGCCGCGGACGTAAGCGGTGACGAGTTCGCGGCGCCAATCGGGGTGGTTGGGGAGGGCCTCGGTGAGGACATCTTCGACGTCCTGCCACGAGGGGCGACGAGCGGGGTCGGCGCGCTGCATGTCGGCGATGTACTCGTAGAAGCGGCGCCAGTCGTCCTGACCGTTGCTGAAGGGGGCGCCCGAGCCACGGCCACGGATCAGTCCGACAAGTCGGTTGCGGTACTCGCGGTCCATGGTGTGTGGCTCCCCTCTTGCCGGTTGTCGTCGCCTCGCCGAGCACATTAGCGCGCCTCTCGGGCTCGTGCCGCCTGCGGCCCCTCCCTAACCTCCCCCGGTAGTGGGGGCGGGGTCAGAGTCGGAGGAGTGAGCGTCGCGACGCTGAAGCCAATCGGCCCACTCGGCACGGAGCGAGGTGCGGGCGCGCTCGTAGCCGATGCGGTCCCCGAAGTGGCCCCCGAGCGTGCCCGCGAGCATCCGTCCGCCGATGAGCAGGATGATGCCGTAGACGATCGTCGCGGCGAGGAGCCGTTCGCGCAGATACGGGATGCCGAGGACCACCGCCAGCCCGGCGAACACGGCGATGATCAGCCCGAGGTAGGCGAAGCTCGTGACCCAGGTGCTTTCGGTCTTGCGCTGCCGCCGCAGCATCAGGATCACCTCGTCGGGGACTTCCTCGACGGGCGCGCGCTGGTCCGTGAGCGTCCCACAGTGCGGACAGCGCGCGGTGTCGGGCGCCATCGGTGTGTAGCAGTTGCCGCAGAAGCGGCCGCGGTTCGGCAGTTCCCCGCGCGTGATGCCGACGATGTGCTCCTCGAGGCGGTCCGAGAAGAGCGGGCACTCGTCGTCCGGACGGAAGCGCTCGGCCCCGCGTGCGTACTCGCTCACGCGGCACTCTCGCTGCTGCTGCGCCCGAGCGACGCCGCGAGGTCTGCGAGGACGCGGTGCACCTCGGCGCGGTAGCTGGCGGCACGCCCGGACGTGCTCGGCATCACCCACACCTCGGCCCCCTCGAGGGACACAGGCTGGCACCCCCAGGTCTTCGCCGTCCGCACGCGAGGAAAGAGCGCGCCGAATCCGCGCGTGGTTGTGAAGCAGACCGCCCGAGGCCGCGCGTAGGCAACGCGCCGACGGAAAGCCGGCAGCGCCTCGCGCAGCTCGGCGTCCGAGATTGTGCTGCTGTCGGTGACGACGCGCTTCACCACGTCGGTGAAGCCGATGCCGGCCGCGAGGAGTCGGCGATCGTCCTCGAAGGTGGTCGGGGACGGAGCGAGCGGCGAGGCGGAGAACGCCGGCCAGAAACCGTTACCGGGATGCGCGTAGTAGTGGCCCGCCTGCGCCGAGCGCTCTCCGGGATTGATGCCCACGAATACCAGGTCTAGGCCCGGCCGCAGTAGGTCCGGCAGCGTGCGCGCGCGAATGGGTCTCATACCAGTACGTAGGAGTACTGCATGTTTCCGAGCAAGACGCCCAGCGCGAGGATGGCGAACGAGACCAGCACCATCAGGCCCGAGAACAACAACGAGTTGCGGCGCGCGCCCTCGAGTTCCGCGGGGTCGGCGCGTCCGGCGCGCAGTTCCTCGGTCACCCGCCCCATGCGTCGCGCGAGGACGGCGGCGTGGAACGCGATCATGGCAATCAGCAGCACAAACAGCGTCATCTTGATCATGAAAATGATGCCGAAACGGTAGTCGGTCATCTCCTCGCGGACCGTGTCCGGCGTCACGTTGTAGAGCTGGTAAAGGCCGGTCAACAGCAGGCCGACGAGCGCGACCACCGACAGCACCGCGAACCGCCTCGCGATCACCCGCACCACTTGCGTGCGCAGCTCGTGGTCGCCGATGAGCCACGAGGCCGGCGTGACCGCGAGGAACATCAGCAACTGCGGACCGACGAGGACCGCCGCGAGCGAGACGTGGATGATCAGCGAGAGTTCGTTCACTCGCGCGTCCTCTCCTGAGCGCGGCGCGAGCTACAGCTCTACGCCGAAGATGTCGTGCGTGACGATCGCCTGCTCGCGCTCCGGACCGACGGAGATCATGTCGATCGGCGCGCCGATGAGCTGCTCCACCCGGCGCACAAACTGCCGCGCCTCCGAGGGCAGGTCGCCGAGGCTGCGGACGCCCGAAACGTCGCTCCGCCAGCCGGGCAACTCCTCGTAGACCGGCTTCACCTCGTACTGGTGCGGCAGTGCGGCCGGCAGCGTGTGCACGCGCTCGCCGTTCAGCTCGTATGCGACGCAGACGTTGATCGAGTCGAACTGCGACAGCACGTCGAGACGGGTGAGCGCCACCGAGGTCACGCCGTTGGCGCGCGCCGTGTAGCGTGCGAGCACGCCGTCGAACCAGCCGCAGCGTCTCGAGCGTCCGGTTGTCGCGCCGTACTCGCCCTGCCCCTGCGCACCGGCGGGATCGCGCAGGCGGTCGGCCAGTTCACCGAAGACCTCGGTCGGCATCGGGCCGTTGCCGACGCGCGTCTGGTACGCCTTGTACACGCCGACCACGCGTTCGATGGCGGTCGGACCGAGGCCGATGCCGATGCTAGCGCCCGCAGCGACCGAGGCCGGCACCGACGACGTGACGTACGGGTACGTGCCGGAGTCGAGGTCGAGCAGCGCGCCCTGCGCCCCCTCGAGGAGGATGCGCTCGCCGCGCTCGTGCGCGTCCTGCACCACGGTGTCGGTGTCGGCGATGAACGGCCGCAGCTGTTCGCCGAACTCGAGGCACTGCTCCCGCACCTGCTTCGTGTCGAGCGGCTCGCCGCCGTAGAGCTCGGTGATGACCCGGTTCTTGTACGGCAGCAGGACGGACAGCTTATCGTCGAGCAGGCTCGGGGTGATCAGGTCGATGGTGCGCACGCCGTTGCGGCCCACCTTGTCGACGAACGTCGGTCCGGTGCCCGTCCCTGTCGTCCCGATGGCGTGCTCGCCGCGCATCTCCTCGTCGAGCTTGTCGATTACGGGGTGCCAGGGCATGACGACGTGGCAGCGGTCACTGATCAGCAGGCGCGACGTGTCGACGCCGCGCTCCGAGAGCGTGGCCAGCTCGCGGAAGAGCGAGCCCGGCTCGATGACCACGCCCTTGCCGATGACGCACGTCTTCTCGCCGAAGATGCCCGCGGGCACGAGGTGCAGCGCGAACTTCCCCTGCTCGTTGATGATCGTGTGCCCGGCGTTCGAACCGGCCGAGTAGCGGGCGATGATCGAGCAGGAACGCGAGTGGTAGTCGACCACGCGGCCCTTGCCCTCGTCGCCCCACTGGCCACCAATGATCACCGTTGCCGGCATGACACTCGCCTCCGCGGACGCTGGGTCGTCGCAGCCGTGCTCGTGCCGCGCGGGGATGCGCAGCGGTCCTCGATTTGTGAGCAGACCGGACCCCGCGGATCATACATGAGCCTCCGTTCGGAGGGACGCGCGCTGGGGAGCCTCCATGGATCGTGACCGCGGGCGTGATAGGTCGAAGTGGCTGCCGCTGTACGCCCTCATTGCCGCGTATGTTCTCGCGGCGTGCGGTCCAAGCGATCCGCCGCCGCCCACGAATCCGCTCGCCGAGACGTCAAGCGCCGCCACCTCGACGCCGCTCGGCCCTCCGACGACGCCCGGTCCCGGCGGTCCAGGTAGCGGTGGCGCTGCGGAGAGCGCAGCCGCGACCGCGATCTCGCTGATGGGTGAGTGGCTCGGCATCGAGGAGTCGACACTGCGGGTCGTGGCGGTCGAACCGGTCGACTGGCCGGACGCGTGCCTCGGTGTCTCGATGCCCGGCGCGATCTGCGCCGACGCGATCACACGAGGCTGGCGCGTGCTACTCGTCGACGGCCTGGATGGCGCGCACACGGTGCACATGTCCCTCACCGGCGACGCGCGCTGGAGTGGTGAGGTGGTGGCGTCGGGCGTGCTCACGGCCGTCGAGCCGTCCGCTGGCGTTCTGGAGCTGCAGGTCGACGGCCAGCCGCTCGCGCTGCGCACTGTGCCCGGCTCGTCGCTCGGAGGCGCGCTCGAAGTCGGCGTCCCCGTGCGAGTCGCCTACGACACTGCGCCGGTTGAGGATTCGGCGCCGGTCGTCGCGTGGATTGTGCCCGAGCCCCCGCTGTGAGCAGCGAGCGTTCGCGGGTCCTCGAGGTGAAGCGACACCTCGATGGGCGCGAGTCGTCGTTCGAGTGCGAGCTCGTCGAGCAGGGCACAGACCGCGTCGTCGTGCGGTTCCACGTCGAAGAGCCCGAGCGGTTCCTCGGAGCGGATGTGGCGGGGATCGGTCCGCTCGACACCTACGGTCTCTTCTGGAGGCGTCGACCGTACAACTGCTATTACTTCGTCCCGTCCGATGCGCCGCTCGGCGCTGCCCCGGCCCTTGTGCGTTTCGATGTCGTGCGCGACGTCGAGTTCATCGAGCGCTCGGACGATCTTGCCGAGGTGCGCTACCTCGACCTGGTGCTCGACCTCGTCGTGACTCGTGCGGGCACGCGCTGGGAGGACGAGGACGAGGTCGAGTCAGCCGCTCGAGCCGGGTTGTTGTCGGCGTCGGACCTTGCGCGCATCGCGCAGGCGCGGCGCACCCTCGACACCCGGTACCGACTCGTAATTGCCGAGGTGCGACGGACGCTGGCCGGACTGAGGGAGGGCTGAGGGCTACTTCGCGCGTCCGCGGCGCGCGATCGCCTCGTGGAGTGCGATGACCAGCCGCGCGCTGCGGACAGTCCGCCGGTCGACGAGCGCCCTACCCGCGACTCCGACCATGCCTCCGGCAGCGCGCACGCGCTCCCACTCCGCGAGGGCGGCGCGCGCCCGCTCGAGCTCCTCGGGCGGCGGCGTGAAGAGTCGATTGAAGCCCGGTGCCTCGGGCTCGGAACGGACGGCGACGCCCCAGGCTCCGAACGCAGCCGCGCGCGTTGCGAGGTCCGCGCGTGCCGCGGAGTCCCCGTCGAGGTCGATCGCGAGCCAGCCAATACTTGCGGCGCGCGCGGCGATCGCCACCTCGGCGAGCACGTGCTCGGTGAGCGTGACAGCCTGCCTCGGAGCGCCCGCTCGAAGATCGCGCAGGAGAGCGGGCACATTGACCGCGACTGCCGAGTGGCGGTCGACGGCGTCGAGGATGGCGGGTAGTGCT
Source organism: uncultured Dehalococcoidaceae bacterium (assembly GCA_964479165.1). GTDB lineage: Bacteria > Chloroflexota > Dehalococcoidia > UBA2979 > UBA2979 > CAYZJO01. The sequence goes on along the minus strand of CAYZJO010000001.1, from coordinate 277,913 downwards.
CGGAGCCCGGCGGCGGAGTCGACCTCGGGAATCAGGCGGACCGAGCCAGGCGTGAGCTTGCGCCGCATCTCCTGCTTGCGGATCGCGACGTCGGCGTCGCGCGCGTCCTGCGCAACCATGGCGCCGCTGAGCACGACGGCGGTGAGTGCCTCGCTCACGGTCCCCGCGAGGTCGTCCTCGAGCAGCCCAGATCGCGCGTCGGACACGCGCAGCACGACGCCGCGCCCGGAAGCAGCAATGCCGGGTGCGTGCTTCGCCGCGAGCCGGCGGAGCGCCGTGCGCTGGTCGTGCGTCTCCGGCGCAGCAAGGTCGATGAGCACGGCGTCGGCCGCGGTTGTCCTCGCGGCGACGTAGGCGGACTCGTCGGCGCCGCGGACGAGAACCGACGTGCGAAGAGCGAGGGTCAACGGGCGGCTGCCTTCTTCGCTCGGACGGTCGACACCGCGTTCGGCGCCAGCTGGAACTCGAACCGCGCGTCGAGCGCGTGAGCCACGGCAACGAGGCTCTTCAGGGTCAGGTTGTCCGGTCCCTTGAGAATTTGGCTGACACGTCCTGGTGTCACCCCCATCCGCCGGGCGAGGTCAGCCTGCGTCAGGCCGAGTTCCTGCATCCGCCCGGCAATCTGATCGCCGATCGCGACGGTCAGATAACCGAACTGGTAATCGAGGTCATGTTCCGCTTCGCCAATCCAGTCACGCCTCTGCGTCACGATGGCTCTCCGATCTCGGCAGCAGCGCTGTGGTAGCGGGCGCGAGCGATCTCGAGGTCGAGACGCGGCGTGCGCGGACTCTTCTTGGTGAACCCGTGCAGCAGCACGATTCGCTTGCCGGGCGCATACATCCAGAACACGCGGTGGGCACCAGCCTTGAACTCGAAGACCGTTCGCCAGCGATCGGTTTGCTGTGCTCTTCGTTCCGCGTCGGGCCGACGTCAGCCGCGAAGCCGAGTCGGTTCAGGAGGCGGTTCCGCTCGACCTGCGGGAGAGCGTCCAGGTAGTCGTCGACAGGGACACGACCGTCCGGCGTCTGATACGCCAAGATCAGGAACGCACTCCCACGCTTGAACTCGACTAATCCCAAGTTTAGTCCTACCTAAAGATCAGTCAAGGCGTCGATCCGGGGCGCAGCGTGCGTGCGCTGTCGCGGCGAGTCAATCGCGAACTGTCACGCCTCGCGGCGGATGGCGAGGGGGAGCGTCTCTTCGAGGAAGGCGAGGGTGCGCTCGAGGCGGGCAGGGTCGCCGTCGACGTACTTGCGGACCTTCACCAGGGCCGTCGGCACCGCGAGCTGGTGTGCCTCCGCCAGGCGCACATCGCGCATGACCGACTTCGATTCGTAGCCCTCGATCAGCGCCTCGGTGGCCGGCCAGCCGAAGTGGTAGGCGAAGTTCGCGAGGTCCCACGCGGGGTAACCGACGAAGGCGTCGCCGAAGTCGATGACGCCTGCGAGGTGTCCGTCGGTGTCGCAGAGGATGTTGTCGGCGTGGAGGTCACTGTGACAGACGGCGCGCGCGTCCATCTCGGCGTAGCGCAGGAGCTGCTCGCGCAGCCGAGACAGCGCGTCGAGGAGCGCCGGGCGCAGCCTCACGATGGGGTGCGCGAGCAGCGTGCTGCCGTCGTAGGGCCAGAGGTTGGGCCAGCGCGACTCGAGCCCGCTCGTCGCATCGGAGGCGACGCCGCGCAGCGGCCCGCGCCGATCTTCGAGCAGTCCCCAGCCCTCGACAGGAATCGCGTGCAGCCGCGCGAGTAGCGCGCCGAGGTCGCGTGCGGCGTCGAGCGGTGCCGCCGACTCGTCGAGCGGCGTGCCCTCGACAAGCGTCTGGAGCGACCACGGCAGCGCGCCGCGTAGCGGGTCGATGATGTCCTCGTCCGTGCTCGTGGCGATCGGACGAGGGGCGCGGCCATCGAGCGGGTGCAGCGCCTCGAGGATGGCGAACTCCGCCTCGAACCGGGTCGGCTCGGTGCGTGCGCCCTCGGGGAGGGCGATGCGCACCGCGACGGGCTCGGCGTCCGTGTCGACGCGCCAGCCGATCGCGGCGACGCCGCGGCCGAGGATGCGCGCGCCACGCGGCTCGACGCCCGCGGCCTGCGCGATCAGCGCGACCGCCTGGGCGTCGGGCAGCGTGTCGAGGCCGGCCATCGGACGGGTCGCTCGGCCTCGGACTTACGCGCGCAGGATCTCGTCGAGACGGTCCTCGGACGCCGACGGGCCGACGACCGCCATCGCGTACTCCCGCTTCCCGAGGACGCGCTTCGCGACGTTGCGGACATCCTCGGCGGTGACGGCGCGGATCTTCGCGACCTGCTCGTCGATCGACTCGAGTTCGCCGTCCATCAGCAGTTGGTTGCCCAAGCGCTGGCCGATGGCCATCGCGGTCTCCTGCGAGAGTCGCAGCGAGCCGGCCACGTAGTCGATGGAGCGCTGGAGCTCGTCCTGCGGCACGAGTTCCTCGGTCAGCCGGTCGAGCTCCTTGAGGATGACCTCGAGGCCCTCCTCCTGGTGGTCGCGCGTGACGCCGGCGCTCACGGTCAACGAGCCGATGTCGACGAGGCGCGAGGTGCTCGACGAGACGGAATAGGCGAGGCCTCGGCGCTCACGCACTTCCTTGAACAGTCGCGACGACATGCCCCGTCCGAGGACGGCGTTCATCACGTCGAGGGCGTAGCGGTCGGGGTCGCGGCGGCCGAAGGTCTGCGTCGACAGCGCGAGGTTCGTCTGCTCGATCTCGCGCGGTTCGACGATGATGCGCTGCTCCGGCAGGCCGGCCTGCGCGGGCGGCACGGGCGCCGCCGTGCGTTGCGGCAGGTCGGTGAAGAGGCGCGCGGCGATGTCGACGACCGCCTCGTGCTCGATGTTGCCCGCGACCGAGAGGACGGCGTTCGAAGCCGTGTAGTGGTTCTCCATGTGCTCGATGAAGTCCGGCCGCTGCATCTCCCCGACGGTCTCGAGGCTGCCCGCCACCGGCCAGCCGACGGGCTGGTCACCGAAAACGGCACGCCCGAGCAACTCGCCGACCCAGGCGCCCGGGCTGTCGTGGCTGCGGCGGATCTCCTGCTGCACCACGGTGCGCTCGCGGTCGATCTCCTCCTGATCGAGGAGCGCGTTCTGGATCATGTCCGCGACCACGTCGATGCCGGTCTCGGCGGCCTCGAAGGGCATGTTGTTCCAGTAGCAGGTCATCTCGCGGCTGGTGTACGCGTTGAGCGAGCCGCCCGCACCTTCGATTGCCTGCGAGATCTCGGGGGCCGTCGGGCGGCGCTCGGTGCCCTTGAAGAGCATGTGCTCGATGTAGTGCGAGAGTCCGTTGGTACGCGGCTGCTCGCCCCGCGATCCGATGCCGACGAAGTAGGCGACGGCCGCCGCCTGCGCCGTCGGGATCGAGGCGGTGATGACGCGGAGGCCGTTGGGCAGGGTGGTGATGCGTGGTTCGAACACGGTCGCTCCTGTCGGCAACGTGGTTGCTGTCGATCGCGCGCGACTCGGGTCCGAGATGCGCAGCGGGATCTCGATCCTATCCTGTTCGATCCCTCCGCCGCTTGCGGGGAGGGTGAGGGTGGGGACCGCCCACGACTACTATCTATGCTGCGGGACCATGAGGAGGTGGTGATGGCGCTCGATGTGCGGATGCCCGACATCCTGGCGGAGCGCGCGGTGAGCGGGCGCATGCGCCTCGAACTGCCCTACCGCGAGGGCATGACCGCCGCCGATGTCGTCAGCGCCGAGGGCTTCTCGAAGGAGGAGGCCGAGGCGATCATGGTCATCGTCAACGGCGAGCAAGTCCTCGACGACACACCGCTTCAGGACGGCGACGTCGTCGAGTTTGTGATCGCGATGGTGGGCGGCCAGGTCCCGCCAGCCGAGGAGACAGCGATGAACGTCGAGATGGTCGACCTGCCGGCGATGCGCACCGCTGGGCTCGAGGGCGAGCTCGCTCGCGCCGGTGACGTCTGGATGAAGCTCGCGGAGATCGCCGGACCGACCGGACTCATGACGGCACGCAAGTCGATCTCGATCATGCCCACCACGGTGATCACCGACCATCAACCCGACATCCGCTACGAAGCGGCGATCATCCTCGACGAGGGCGTACCCGTGCCGGACGGGCTCACCGAGCGACAGTTGCCCGCAGGGCGCTACGCGCAGACAGCGCACGTCGGGCCCTACGACGGGCTCTCGGCGGCGTGGAGTCAGTTCACCAGCGAGTGGCTGCCCTCGAGTGGTCACACGCTGCGCGAGGGCTTCTGCTTCGAGATCTACCGCAACGGCCCGAGCGACCCGCCGGAGACGTTGCGCACCGACCTCTACATCCCGATCGCGTAGCCGGTACACTCGAACGGCACGCAGGAGGCACCCATGAGTTGTATGGCGATGGCGGTCCTCCGTGGCCGCCCGAGTGCGCTCGAAGGCCGCGCCGCGGGCATGGGGCCAGCACTTCCTGCGCAGCGGAGCGCTCGCTGAGCGTCTTGTAGCGCACGGTCCCTTCTCTCCCGGCACGCTGGTCGTCGAAGTCGGTCCCGGCAGCGGGCTGCTGACGCGCGCCCTCGCGCGGCGCGGCTGCCATGTGCTCGCCGTCGAGGTCGACCCACGCCTCGCGCGCGACCTCGAGGCGGCGTTTGCCGACGAGCCGCTGGTCGAGGTCATCGAGGCTGACTTCCTCGCGTTCGAGTTGCCTCGCGAGCCGTTCGTGCTCACGGGGAACATCCCGTTCGCCATCACTGCCGAAATCGTGCGCAAGGCGACGCGCGGGCCGTCGCTGCCGGACGACGTCTATCTCGTGATGCAGACCGAGGCGGCCGAGCGGTTTGCCGGCGCGCCCTGGGCGCCGGAGTCGCTGCCGTCGTTGCGCCTCAAGCCGTGGTGGCACGCCGAGATCGGGCTGCGCCTCGCCCCACATGACTTCGACCCACCGCCGTCCGTCGATGCCGCGGTGTTGTGGCTCTCGCGCCGCCCGCGTGCCCTCGTCGCGGACCCGGACCGCGAGGCCTATCTGCGCTTCATCGAGCGCGCGTTCGGCCGCGGCCGGCATCTCCGCGAGGCGATGCGCCCGGAGTTCTCGCGCCCGCAACTCCTGAGGCTGGCGCGCGACTTGCGCCTCGACCTCGACGCGCCGCCGTCGGAGGTCGACTTTGCGCGCTGGCTGGCGTTGTTCCGCGCGCGGGGGGTGCTCGGGATGGCGAAGAACGGTGGCAGTGGCCGGGGCTAGGTGCTCTCGGGGCCGGTGGTGGGCGGCAGCATGCCTGCGCCGCCGTGGGAGTGGCCGGCGGCTCCGGGGGCGTGCGAGTGGCCGAAGTGGCTCCAGCCTCGGGGTCCCGGCTTCTTCTGGCCCGGCTGGCCCGGCTTCGCCTCGTTGGCGCTGTCCTCGGCGTCCTCGATCTTGCCGCGCGCGCCGAGGAAGCCCGTCGTCAGCGAGAAGAGGCGCAGCGCCGCAGCGCCGTCCGCCGGGCACGCGACGGGGTCGTCCATCTTCGAGACTGGGCGCGACACCTCGAACTCGGCGCCGCACTCGGGGCAGTGGTACTCGTACAGCGGCACGGCCGGCCTCTCCGCGCGAGACGCTCCTCGCTACTATAGCCAGTGCGCTTGATGCGAACGCTCGCAGCAGCATCGAGGCGCTGGCGGACGGAGACTTCGATGGCACGTGTGCTTCTCATCGCCGACGAGTCGATCGGCGCGACCGCGGCCCAGGGGACGCAGCAGTGGGCGCAGGGGCTGGCTGACTACCTCGGTGAGCCCGTCGGTCTCGCCTTCGCCGAGCCTTCGTACCTCGAGGCCGCGCTCCAGGCCGCCGAGGCTGGCGGCGCCGGCGCTTACGTCGATGAGGTCGCACCGGCGCCGCAGACCACGATGTCCTCAGCCGACTTCGTCTGGCTCGACGACGGGCGCCCCGACTGGGGCTCGATGTGGCAGTCCTTCTGCGAGCTCGCGCTCTTCGGAGGCCCGCCGCACCGCGGCGAGGACTCCGCGCTGCGCCATGTCATCGACACCCGCGCCCTTGCTGAAGACTTCGACCCCGTCGCCGAGATCCGGCGCGGCATCTTCGAGACGACCGGCCTCTACGCCGAGCCGGCGGACGAGGACGGCTGGCTCGCCGTCACCTGCGAGTCGACGAAGATGGCCGCCTGGCTCGCGGCCGCGATCATCCTCGAGAACGTCGACGCTCGCTTCGATGAGGAGCGGCTGCTTGTCCCCGCGAGCCCGTCGTTCGCGCTGAAGGACGAGGTCAAGAGCGTGATCACCGTCCTCGCGAAGACGCACCACTACTGGCTCGAACACGCCGGCGGGGGCATGCCGGCCACCGCGCGAGTCGCGACGGCATAAGTCCTGATCCGCGCGGAGGCGTGGTTCGACAAGCTCACCACGAGCGGAACAAGCTCACCACGAGCGGAACAAGCTCATCACCAACGGAATAGGCTCATCACCAACGGAATAGGCTCATCACAACGGAACAGGCTGACTCCGGCCCCCTCTCCCCTTGTGGGAGAGGGTTGGGGGTGAGGGGTTTGGCTGTCAGATCAGGTCCGAGTCACCCTCGACGATGTGGATCGCAGCGTCCGGCTCCTCGACGAAGTCGACCTCGCTCGGGTCGATCTTGGCGGGATTCACGCCGAACTTGTGCGCGATCTCATCGGAGCGGCGCTTCACGCGGATGAAGCCAGCCGCCTTCAGCTCCGGGGTGTACGGATGGTGCAGCATCATCGTGCACTCCACCGCCGATGCGCCGTGGCGCCCCGCGAGACCCACCGCCCGCTCGATCAGCGCCCGCAGCACCTCTCGCCGGCCCGGGAGCACGAGGATGTCCGCCAGGTGTGCGCGTGTGCCGACGAGCCGAAAGACCGCGTAACCGAGCAGTTCGCCCTCTTCCTCCGCGATCAGGGCGGTAAACCAGCCGAGCCGTCCATCGAGGTAGCGCCAGTTGAGGTACGCGGCGGTCCGCACGGGGATGAAGTCGAACGGCGCTGCTGCGACCTCGAAGAGCCGGTCAATGCGCGTGTCGAATGCGTCGGTGGAGCGGACGCGGAACGTGGCTCGGGAGGGCCCCCGGAGACGCAGGCGGCGGAGCCGGCTGCGCAACGCCAGCACCGAGTAGCCCGGGAACGACCGCCAGCGCTCGCGACTCCGTTCCCGGGCGGCGCCTCGAGGGCTCAGCACGCGCACGAAGACCGAGAGCGGGTTGCCGCTCTGGCGAGTCTGACGCCGAGTGCGGTTGCGTTGCAGTTGCGCGACCTGGGTGAAGTCCCACGTGAGCTCGTATGGCAGCGTCGCGTCCCTCCACAGGACGAAGTCGCGGCTCAGCCCACGTCCGCGGAAGTCCGGATGAACGGCGCTGTACGCCGCGTGCCGTCCTTGACGGATCCGGTCGTGGACCTTCACCTCGCGCAGCACACCGAGGCTGATGCCGGCGACGCGGTCACCCTCGCGCGCGACGTAGGCCATGCCCTGCGGTTGGCCGTCGGCGTCCGGGTAGCCTTCGGCCCACCAGCGGAGGAAGTCGCGAGGCGCGCCCGCGATGTCCCACTGCGGCCAGCGATCAAAGGAAACGGAGAGCGTTTCGAGCGCTCCGTCCTCGTCCTCGGGCAGCATGCGCCGGAACTCCCACGTGGAGAGGGTCGGCTGTGTGGCTGTCGCTTCCGGCATGAGACCTCGATCCCGATTCGCCGGACGGCGACTCCGATCCTACGGACGGGCGCGTCTGAGGCTATAAGAGAAGCGTCTCACTTCGGCCGCGCTGCCTTGTATTGCTCAATGAACTCGTCGACCGGGGTCCGGCGGACCGCCTCGGCGATGACATCGAGCGGCAGGTCCTCGAGTCGCTTGAAGCGGACACAGGACTTGCCCATGTCGAGCTTCTTGCCGCTGGCGCGGTAGGCATCCTTGAACCAGTCGGCAGCGTCGCGGTCCTGGTAGACGTTGTTGAGGTACAGCGAGAAGTAATTCTTCTGTGCGGCCAGCGCCGCCAGGCCGAGCGGTTGCTTGTTGTAGGTGTCCGGGAACGTCTCGAGCGGGACGAAGTACCCGATCATCCCGTACTCCATGCCCTCCCTGTAGCCCGCGGGCAGGTTCTCAAGGATGACGTTCCGCACGGCCTCGACGGCTGCGCGTCGGTCCGGAGGCAGCTCATCGAGATAGGCCTCGACGGTCGTCGCCTTGCTCGTGTCCATCTGGCACCTCCCCCTAGCCGACCCTCCCTGCGATCATACGGCGCTCGCATCGTCCCCCTTCCGTTCGCCCTGAGCCTGTCTGAGGGTGCATACGCCTGCAGTTGGGAGACGGCGTGGTTCGACAGGCTCACCGCGAACGGGAGGTATCTCACAACGGAACGGAAGGTATCTCACCACGAACGGGAGGTGCCTCACCACGAAAACAGGGTGCCATGGCAGCAGAAGGGCGGCGTAGATGAGCCTGGCGCGCGCTAATCGCGCGCTCATCGAGGCGGTGCGGTCCGCCCTTGAGGCCGCCGCCGACCCGTCGAGGGCGCCGGGCATGCAGGCGTACATGAAGTCGGCGATGCCGTACCGCGGTGTGCCGTCGCCCGAGCAGAAGCGCATCTGGCGCGCCGTGTTCGACCCACAACGCCTGGCCTCGTTCGAGGCGTGGCGCGACACCGTGCTCGCACTCTGGCGCGAGGCGGCGTACCGCGAGGAGCGCTACGGCGGAATCGCCTTGACAGGACACCGCCACTACCGCGACTACCAGGTCCTCGAGGCGCTGCCGTTGTACGAGGAGCTGATCGTCAGCGGTGCGTGGTGGGACTACGTCGACGACATCGCCTCGCATCGCCTCGGCGAGTTGCTGCGCCGAGAGCCCGAGGCAATGGCGGCTGAGATGCGCCGCTGGGCACGCGACCCGGATATGTGGAAGCGCCGCTCGGCGATCCTCTGCCAGCTCGGCTTCAAGGCCGGCACCGACCTCGAGCTGCTCTACGACTGCATCGAGCCGAACCTCGACGACCGCGAGTTCTTCATCCGCAAGGCGATCGGCTGGGCGCTCCGCCAGTACGCCTGGACCGACCCGGACGAGGTCGTGCGCTACGTCGCGGAGCACCGCGACCGCCTCAGTCCGCTGAGCAAGCGCGAGGCACTGAAGAACGTCCTCAAGTCCGGGCGCATCGAGGCGATCCCCTGAGCCCTCGACGGCGCTAGTGCGAGTGATCGCCGCCCTCGTGGGGATGGTCGTGCGAGTGCTCTTCGTCGTCGTGGTGGTGGTGGTGGTCGGAGGCGTCCGAACCGGACGCCGGTGCGACCTGTCAGCAGCCTGGCTCGCCGTGGTTGCCGCAGCAGTTCGAGGCGTAGCGGAAGCGCCGCCACGAGTTCTTCAGCGCGAGCCGGAACTTAACGTGCGCCGGCGCGTCGTACTCGTTCCAGTTGCTGAAGATCGCGCCGAACGAAGGTCGCGAGTGGCCGCCGCCATTGGGATCACACATGCATCGATCGTACTCGCCGCGTCAGTAGCGGATACCGCTGTCGTACTGGATATCGACAGTCACGAAGCGCCCCGACGGCACATCGACGCGGACTGGCTGTGCCGTCGGTAGGCCCTCATCCGGGACCGCCAGCACCACCGTGTATGAACCCGGAAGGAGCTCCACGCGGTACCGCCCGTCGCTCGGTGACGAGATGACGCGGGCTACCGTCTCGCCCGCGGCGTTGAGGATGACGAGGGTCGCGGAGTACGGCTGCTCGGGGCACGGCTGCGCGACGAAGCAACTGGGCTGGGGCGGCCAGATGGTGACTCGCCCCTGGATGCCCGAGGCCGTCGAGACCTCGTTGCACCTTCCGATGAGCGCCGTCAGCGACGGCACGAACGCACCCGGGAACGCCTGTGCGAAGTCGGCGCTGACAGGCGGCGGCGCGCCGGGGAGGAAGAGCAGGAAGCGCCCCTCGGCGTCCGTGGCCCAGAAGGAGACGCTGTCGCCCGGGCAGCCGGCGGCGCGAACGAGGTCCTCGTAGCTACCCCCACCGAAGACCACGAGGCCGAACCCGCCGTTCGAGGGAATCAACCCGCTGAGGAAGCCGCCTCGCGGCACCGGGGGGAGGATTGGCGGCGAGATCTCCGTCGCGCCGGTGACCGTGATCGTCGCCACGCGCGAGTTCCCCTGCGTCGCCGTCACCGTCGCCGAGCCTGGCCCTGAGGCGGGCGCGGTGTACGTGAGGATTACCACCCCGAGATCGTTGTTCGTGTCGGGGATCGAGACGGTGGCGCTCCCGTTCCCCCCGACGCCGGTACAAGCGGCCGACCCCCCGCTGCAAGACGCCGGCGTCGAGCCGCCGTTCACCGTCAGGGTTCCCGCCGACGCCGAGATCGAGAGTGCGCCCGCTCCCTCGTCGGCGCCCACGACGAGCACAGAGATGCCGCCGGGCGCCACGGACGACGGTGCCGCTGTCAGCCCCGCGACCTCGGCGGACGCGACGGCCGGGAGGAGCGCGGCGAGCGCGAGCAAGCCGAGGACGGAGAGGACGAGGCGGCTTCGGGTGAGCGGCATCGGGCGGCCTCCTCGGGCGCACACGCTGCAGTCGTTGCACCGGTAACGCCGGGAAGGGAAGGGAGGTTCCCGTTACCCATCCCGTGATTGACACGTCCCCCTTCGCACCGGAAGATGGGTCGTGCCCCCTAAAAGCACGCTTCCGACTGTTACCTCCCCGGACGTGAGCTGAGGCTGCGCATGCCGAAGTACATCTTCGTCACGGGTGGTGTGGTGTCTTCCGTGGGGAAAGGCATCGTCACCGCCTCCCTTGGTCGTGCGTTGAAGGCACGCGGCCACCGCGTGTCCATCCTCAAGCTCGACCCTTACATCAACGTGGACCCGGGCACGATGTCGCCCTACCAGCACGGCGAGGTCTTCGTCACCGACGACGGCGCCGAGACCGACCTCGACCTCGGGCACTACGAGCGCTTCCTCGACGAGAACCTGACGGCGGCGAACTCGACGTCCTCCGGGCAGGTCTACGAGGAGGTCATCCGCAAGGAGCGCCGCGGCGACTTCCTCGGTGGCACCATCCAGTCGATTCCCCACGTCACCAACGAGATCAAGCGGCGCATCCGGGCGGCCGGCCAGGTCCTCAAGGCCGAGGTCGTGCTCGTCGAGGTGGGCGGCACCGTCGGTGACATGGAGGGGCAGCCGTTCCTCGAGGCGATCAGCCAGATGCTGCACGAGCTCGGGCGAACCGAGGCGATGTCGGTGCACGTCACGCTGCTGCCGTACATCAAGTCCACGAACGAGCTGAAGACGAAGCCTACGCAGCACTCCGTGCGCGAGTTGCGCTCGTACGGCATCCAGCCCGACGTGATCGTGACCCGCTCGGATTACCCGGTCGCCGAGGCGCTGCGCGAGAAGATCTCGCTGCTGTGCAACGTGGACAAGGACGCGGTCATCCCGCTGGAGACTGCGGACTCGATCTACGAGGTGCCGCTGATCCTCGAGGAGGAGCGCTTCTCCGAACTCGTCGCGCGGCGCTTCGGTCTGAACGAGGCGCAGCCCGGCCACCTGGATGATTGGCGCTCGTTCGTCGAGCGGCTGCGTGCGCCCAAGGACGAAATCGACATCGCGATCGTCGGCAAGTACGTCGAGCTGCACGACGCCTACCTCTCGATCAAGGAGGCGCTCGTCCACGCGGGCGTGCACCACAACGTCCGCGTGAACATGCACTGGATCCACTCGGAGGAGCTGGAGACAACGCCGGCCGAGGTCCTCATCGGGAATGTCGACGGCGTCCTCCTGTGTCCGGGCTTCGGCGACCGCGGTCTCGAGGGCAAGATCCGCGCGGTGCGGTACGCCCGCGAGCAGCGTATCCCGTACCTCGGGGTGTGCCTCGGCATGCAGATGATGGTCGTCGAGTTCGCACGCCACGTTGCGGGGATGTCCGACGCGAACACGACCGAGGCGGACAGCCACACCCCCTTCCCGGTGATCTCGATGCTCTCCGAGCAGCGGGAGATCGAGGACAAGGGCGGCACGATGCGCCTCGGCGGGTACGACACGCGGCTCGTTCCCGGGACGCGCGCGCGCGCCGCTTACGGCTCGGAGGAGATCCGCGAGCGTCACCGTCACCGCTACGAGGTGAACAACGCGTTGTTGCCGCGGCTCGAGCAGTTCGGCCTCGTCGCCTCCGGGTGGACGATGGACGGCGAGCTCGTCGAGGTGATGGAGTTGCGCGACCATCCGTGGATGGTGGGCTCGCAGTTCCACCCGGAGCTCACCTCGCGGCCCAACCGGCCGAATCCCCTGTTCCGCGATTTCGTCGGAGCAGCGATCGAGCGAGCGCGGGCCGGCGCGCAGACGGCGCAGATGACCCACGCGTGATCCTCACGCTGCGGATCCTGCACCTGCTCGCGCTCTTCTGGATGATGGGGGGCATCGGCAACGTCGTCGGCACGACCTGGCGCGCGTGGAGGGCGCCGGACATCACGACGAAGACGCTGCTGCTCTCCGAAGCCCAGTACAACGAGACGCGCTGGCTGCTGCCGGGCATGATCGCAACTGGGTTCACGGGATTCGCGTGGGCGGCCGCGGCGGACTGGAACCTGATCACGACGGGATGGCTGCTCGCGTTGGAGCTTGTCTTCGCGGTCGACATCTTTGCGTTCCTGCCGCTGATGGGTGTCGGGCTGCGGCGCGTGCGCTACCTGGCGCTGCAGGCGGAGAAGCAAGGTCGCGTGACCGAGGAGTTGCAGGACGCGTTGAACGACAACGTGCCGCTCGTCTTCGGAACCTTGCTGATGCTGACCATCCCGATCATGGTGTGGCTGCCGGTAGCCAAGCCGTTCTGAGGACGCGAACGCATCCGGTGCAGCCCGGCCTTCGTACCGTCTTGCGAAGGCGACGATCGAAACGGCGATGGAACGAGCAGGACCGAACGAACCAGAGGGGTGCAGATGCACGAAGCGAGTGCCGAGAATGATTCTGTCCGATAACCCTTGTCGCAGGCGACGACTCACGTCTATACTCATGGCAGGCCGCATCCCGTTGGCCACTTCCTCCAGCCTCCACTGGCGAACCACGTACCTATGACACAGTTCCCTGTCCCCGGGCGCCGTAGCGCGTCCCCCGATGCTGTCAGCGAGCCTCGTCGCGCCCCGCGTCGCGGTGGCCGAGGACGGCCCGCCCCACCGGCGATGCCGAACGGCGACCAGGTCCAGGACTTCGTCCCCAACCCGGACGCGCCTGCGCTGAACATCGCCGAACTCGAAAAGCGCGCTCGCGATGAACTCATCGACCTCGCCACGGACCTCGGTGTCGACAACGCCGCGGCCATGCTCAAGCAGGAGCTGATCTTCCGCATCCTGCAGAAGCAGGCCGAGCGCAACGGCCTCATCTTCTCCGGCGGCGTGATCACGATCGTCGACGACGGTTTCGGCTTCTTGCGCGGCGAGCGTCTCATCCCCGGACCCAACGACGTTTACGTCTCGCAGTCCCAGATCCGACGTTTCGGCCTCCGCAACGGCGACTACGTCACCGGCCAGGTACGCCAGCCGAAGGACTCCGAGAAGTACTACGGCCTGCTTCGCGTCGACGCCGTCAACGGCCTCGACCCGGAGGAGGCGAAGCGGCGCCCCGTCTTCGAGAACCTGACCCCGATCTTCCCCAACCGGATGATCAAGCTCGAGACCGCGCAGAACGAGCTCGGCCAGCGCATGGTCGATCTCTTCGCGCCCATCGGGCGCGGGCAGCGCGGGCTCATCGTCTCCCCGCCGAAGGCCGGCAAGACGATGCTGCTGAAGTCGATCGCGCACGGTATCGCGACCAATGCTCCGGACATGCACCTCATGGTGCTGCTCATTGGTGAGCGGCCCGAGGAGGTGACGGACATGCAGCGGTCCGTCCGTGGCGAGGTGGTCGCCTCGACGTTCGACGAGCCGGTGGAGGACCACTGCCGCGTCGCTGAGGCGGCGCTCGAACGGGCCAAGCGTCTCGTCGAGGGCGGCACAGACGTCGTCATCCTCATGGACTCGATCACGCGACTGGCGCGCGCGTACAACCTCGCGATGCCGACCAGCGGTCGCACGCTCTCCGGCGGTATGGACCCCATCGCGCTCTACCCGCCGAAGCGCTTCTTCGGCGCTGCGCGGAACACCGAGGAGGGCGGTTCGCTGACGATCATCGCGACCTGTCTCGTCGAGACCGGCTCGCGCATGGACGACGTCATCTTCGAGGAGTTCAAGGGCACCGGAAACATGGAGCTGCGGCTCGTCCGGCGCCTGGCCGAGAAGCGCGTCTATCCCGCGATTGACATCCTCGCCTCGAGCACTCGCCGCGAAGACCTCCTCTTCAGCGAGGAGGAGCTGCGCCAGATCTGGCTGCTCCGCCGCATGGCCGCGATGGTGGAGGAAGGGGGCGGGGACGCCACCGAGCGCGTCCTCGAGCGCGTCTCGAAGACCGAGAACAACGAGGAGTTCCTGCAGACACTCAAGTCGGAAGTCTTCTGATCGCCAGTCACGGCAAGGAAGAACAGGACTGATGAGAGGCCCCCGCGACGCGCGGGGGTCTCCTTGTTGTTGGCGTGCTTCAGTGCGGGCCCCATCGCGTGGCTCGAAGGCGGACGTGGGTTCCCTGTAGACCGAACGGAGACGGGCGGCTAGGGTGACTTGTCACCCTCGCCGATTGTGCAACGGAGCACAATCCGAGGCCATTGCGTTGGCAATGAGTGCTACTATCCGCCGGTGCGCACGGGGCTCGTCCCGCGTGAGCCGGGGGTCATCCGAAGGGACGCGCCGTATCCGGGGGACGATCACTCCACCCCACCGGCCGCGCCGGAGCCGGCGGTTGCTGCGAGCGCTGCGATACCCGCAGCCTCCGCGCACATCGCGTTCGCGCCGCGGCACCGCCCACGCCGGCATGCTCGGCGCGCTGCTGGCGGTGGTGATCGCCGGCGGCTTCTTCCCCACCACCGTCCCCGTCGTTCCCGCCACGCCGTCGCTCTCCGCTTCACTCTCCGCCGGGGCGTTCTCGTTTACCGGCCTCGCCTCTGCCGCCCCCGCGCAGACCGCCACCGCCCTCGAGGCGGGACCCATCCCCCTCACCGTTCTCGAACCCGGCGCCGGCGAGGAGACGCTGCTGGCGTCGCCGGCGGGCGCCAGCAGCGAGACGGGCCTCATCGAAAGCTCCGAACTCGCCATCCGTCAGGGCGTCGAAGAGACGCCGGTCGAGACCCGGCGTGAACCCGAGACGATCGCCCTCTACTACCGGCACGAGGTGCAGGAGGGCGAGACGTTGAGCGGCATCGCGGGGCGCTACGGCGTGGACCGCGAGCACATCATCTGGAACAACATCGACGTTATCGACGACGAGAACCTGCTGACGGTGGGTCAGATCCTCCAGGTCCCGTCCGTCGGCGGCATCCTCCACGCCGTCCGGCTCGGCGAGACCGTGTCCGACATCGCTGCGCTCTACGATGCGAACGTCCAGGACATCATCGACTTCCCTGCGAACAACCTCGGCGATCCGAACATGCTCGTCGAGAACACGACGATCCTGGTGCCGGGCGGCCGCCTGCTGCCGGTAGCCGCGCCGACGCTGCGACCCGACGTTGCCGCGCCGAGCGCGCCGGCGCCCGACCCGGCGCCGCAGGTCGCAGCCGCGCCGGAGGTCGTCCCGGCCGACCCATCGACGACCGGATTCATCTGGCCGGTGGTGGACCTCATCACCTCGTACTTCGGTCCGGCGCACCCGCTCGGCATCGACATCAACGCGCCGTACGTGCCGGTCGCGGCGAGCGCGCCGGGCCAGGTCGTGTTTGCTGGCGGCGACCCCTGCTGTTCCTACGGTCTCTACGTCGAGATCCGCCACGAGGGTGGGTACGAGTCGCGATACGCGCACTTCAGCTCGCTCAACGTCGGTCTCGGAGAGTGGGTCGAGCAGGGGCAGATCATCGGCGTGAGCGGCGAGACCGGCCGCTCGACCGGCCCGCACCTCCACTTCGAGCTGCGCCGCAACGGCCTGATCGTCGACCCGCTGGCATTCCTGCCGTAGGCGCCCCTGCCCTCCTCCGTAACAAGGGAGGGGTGAAGGAGAGTCGCCTTTCCGAGGACCAAGAGTCTCCTCTGTAGGAGGAGGCAGAAGGCTCCCGGTGTGCGACGAGCCGGTGGGTGGAGCGCCTAGCCCCCGCGGGGTTCGAGAATCGCGAGGCGGGCGGCTTCGCCGAGGCCACGGCGCTGCACCGTGAGGCGCGACTCCGGCTCGGGAGCGTCGAGGCCGACGGCCTTGACGAAGGCGTCGAGGGCGTCCCCCTCTTTCGGCGAGTAGTGCACCGGGATCACGATCTTCGGCTCGAGCTCACGGACGATGCGCGCGGCCTGCGTCGCGTCGAGGACCTCGCCGCCGCCGATCGGGACGATCAGCACGTCGACAGCGCCGATCTCCTCCTCCTGTGCCGCGTCCAGCGGGACGCCGAGGCCGCCGAGGTGGACGACGCGAAGGTCCTCGGCTTCCACCACGAAAACCGTGTTGCGGGCGGAGGGTCCACCGTCTGCGCTCTTGAGTCGAGCAGCGACGCCGAACAGCTGGACGCCGCCGATCTCGTACTCGCCGGGACCGGAGAGGACGAGCGGCTCGCCGCGCACGCCGCGGATGTTGCTGTGCGACGCGCTCGGGTTGCTGACAGTCACGATGTCCGCCGTCGGACGGCCCATGTCGAAGCCGGACTCCTTGTCGACGGGGTCCAGGATCACGTTCATCTGCTGCGTCCGCAGGCGAATGCAGGCATGCCCGAGCCAGCTGATGTCCACGCCGTCTCCCGGTGTCGCAAGGCCCTCTGAGGTAAGGGGAGTGCCTCGATCTTAGCCGCGGGACGGCTGAGGGTCACGCTTCCGGACGCATCGCCTCCGGACCGGCGAGCAGCAGCGCGGCATTGTGCGCCCAACCTGTGGTGTTCACGATGCCGATATGCGCCCGACCCTCGCGGGTGCCGCTGGGATTCGCGTCGAGGTCGCACTCCGGGTCCTGGCGGGTGAGGTTGATGGTGCCGGGGATGCGCTGGCGCGCGAACGCTTCCAGCAGCATCACGACGTTGAGCGGTCCCGAGGCAGCGAGCAGGTGCCCGGTGAGTGACTTCGTCGCCGGCGAGAAGAGCTGAGAGCGCGCAGTCGCTCCGAATGCCCGGATGACCCCGCGCGCCTCGAGGCGATCGCCCTCGAGCGAGCCCGCCGCGTGCAGCATCAGCACGTCGACCTCGCCATGGTCGCGGCGCGCCGAGGATAGTGCGAGGGACAGTCCGTCCGCGATCGCCTCTGCATCCATCGCCGGGGCGCCGCCGCTACCGGGCGAGAACGTTCGGCCCCAGCCTTCGACCTCCGCGAGGATGCGGGCGCCTCGAGCGCGTGCTCCCTCGAGCGACTCGAGGACGACGAGTGCCGCGCCCTCGCCGAGGACAAAGCCGTCGCGCTCCATGTCAAAGGGGCGCGAGGCACGGGCGGGGTCGCGGTTTCGCTCGGAGAGCGCGCCGGTCCCCTGGAACGCCGCGAGCGTGAGCGGCGTGATCGGCGCTTCCGCACCACCGGCGATCGCCGTATCCGCCTCGCCGTTCGCGATCAGCACGGCTGCCTCGATGATGGCGTTGAGGCCGCCGGCGCTGCGGTTCTCCAGTTGGAGCACCGGGCCGCTGATGCCGAGTAGTGACGCGACGCGCTCGGATGGAGCGTGCGGCCGCGCGTGCGGTGCGAGCACCTGCGCGGCGGACTCGATGAGTCCGCCGAAGAACTCCTCGGCCCCCACGAGCAGGGTGTCCTCTTCCGGGCGCTCGGAGGCCATGACCACGGCCGTTCGCCCGCTGTTCGCCGAGCTCAGCGGCAGGTCGGCCGCCTCGGTGGCCTCGATCGCGGCGCGGATCGCGAAGCGTGACCGGCGATCGAGCGGAACCCAGTAGTCCTCATCGAAGCGTGGGTTGGGCTCGTCCGCGTCCGGCACCTCCGCGGCGATCTGCGTGAGGAAGCCGGACGTGTCGAAGCGCGAGATGTACGTGACGCCGGATTCGCCGCGTTCGACCGACTCCCACATCTCGGCGACGCTGCTGCCGATCGGACAGACGACGCCCGCACCCGTGATGACGACACGGTGTCCTCGCCGGGTGGCGGTCTCGAGATCGGGTGACACGGGGGTACGGCCTCGGCTGCCCGCGCCTACTGGTCGCCGGCGCTGTGGACGAGCGCAGCGGCTGCGGGATGCGGCGTGGCTGCCCGGACGCCCGCCCATTCGAGGACGACCGCGCCCCAGCTCAGGCCACCACCGACGGCGAGCAGCAGGACGTGGTCGCCGGGCTTGAGCCGCCCTTCGGCGGACGCCTCGGCGAGCGCGATCGGGATCGAGGCGGAGGACGTGTTCCCGTAGCGATCGAGGTTCGCGAACATCCGCTCCTTCGGCAGGCCGATCTGCCGGGCCACCGCATCGAGGATGCGAAGGTTCGCCTGGTGCGGTACGCACAGCGCAACGTCGTCCACCGTGAGCCCCGCGCGGCCGAGCGCCTCGAGAGCCGATTCGGTCATCGTAGTGACCGCCTGCCGGAACACGGCGCGGCCGTCCATCACGAGGAAGTGCGGCGCGGCCAGTTCGCCGATGCGCGCGCTTGCCGGACCCGGTGTGTAGAGGATGGACGCCTGTGCACCGTCGGAGCGGAGCAGGGCCGCCTCGACGTCACCCGGTTCGCGAGCCTCCGCGGTCTCGAGCACGACCGCGCCCGCGCCGTCGCCGAAGAGCACGCAGGTGTTGCGGTCCGTCCAGTCCATCAGGCGCGACATCACCTCGGCACCGACCACGACGACGCGGTCGGCGGCACCGGAAGCGACGAATTGCGCTCCCGTCGAGAGCGCGACGAGGAAACCCGTGCACGCTGCGTTGACGTCGAACGCGCCCGCTCGGGTCGCACCGATCGCGTGCTGGATGTGCGACGCAGCGGCCGGGAACACCCCATCGGGCGTGCACGTGGCGGTGATCACCAGGTCGACGGTCGAGGGATCGATCGCGGCAGACTCGAGGGCGATCCGTGCGGCCTCGGCGCCGAGCGAGCCGCTCGTCTCATGCGCTGCAGCGATGCGTCGCTCGCGGATGCCGGTGCGCTCCCGGATCCACTCGTCCGTGGTTTCAACGATGTCCTCGAGGTCGGCGTTCGTGACGACTCGGTCCGGAACGTGGCTGCCGACGCCGCTGATGCGAACCCGGCGAGTGGGAGCGGGTGTCCGATGCGCTTCCGGCAATCCCTGCTCCCCACGTCCGCCGCGCGCATCGCGCGACGGCTACTCCTCGGCTGCTTCCGGCAACGCCTCCTGGAGCTGCCGGAGAGTGCGGTGGTGCAACGCCTTCACCGCCCCCTCGGTTCGGCCCATCATACGTCCGATCTCAGCATTGGTCAGACCGTCGACGTACTTCAACGTGATCAATCGCTGGCGTTCCTCGGGAAGTCGCTCAACCGCTTCGCGGAGCTGTTGCAGCCGCTCGTTGCGCTCGAGGCTGGACTCGGGGCCCGGGATGTCGGCCGCGATCGACAAGGCTTCGTCGAGGGAGGCGGACGCAGGGCGGCGGCCGCGATCGCGGTACCAGTTCGCCAGCAGGTTGTGCGCGATCGTCATCAGCCACGTGGCGAAGGAAGCGCCGCCACGTGCGCGGTACTGGTCCAGGTGCTGGAACGCGTTGAGGAACGTGCGCGAGGTGAGTTCCTCGGCCTCGCTCACGCTGTTGGTCCTGGAGAGAAGGTAGCGATAGACGCGGTCGGCGTAGGCTTCGTAGAGGCCCGCGAACGCGCCTTTCTCGGGGAGTTCGGGCTCTGGATCACGGGCTGTAGGGGCCGTCGTACCCTCCTTGAGCCGCCTTGGCCGAGTGCGTTTCCCCGAACGGCAGCGAGTATACCCGCGACGTTCGAACGTCGCTGACAGTAACGGATCGACGCCAGCGCTCGTTGACCCGCTGTGGGCTGCGCTTCTACAATAAGCGCAGACTTAGCACTCTCGGTCGGAGAGTGCTAACGGAGGAACAGGTGCTCACGGAACGCCGCGCCAGCATCTTGAGTCTCGTGGTGGACGAGTACGTTTCGACCGCCACGCCTGTGAGTTCACAAGCGCTGGTGCAACGTCATCGTCTCGGAGTGTCGCCCGCCACCGTCCGCAACGAGTTCGCGCGACTGGAGGAGCAGGGCCTGATCACGCATCCCCACACCTCGGCCGGTCGTGTCCCCTCGGACCTCGGCTACCGCTTCTACGTCGAAGCGCTGATGGCCGAGGTGCCGGTGGTGCCGGAGGAGCAGCGCACGATCGAGCACCAGTTCCACCAGGCGGACGGCGGGCTGGACGAGTGGCTGAGCCTGGGGGCGAGCGTGCTCGCCGGCTCCGTCGGCAACCTCGCCGTCGTGACGCGTCCGCAGAGCCGGCAGGCTCGCCTGAAGCATGTCCAACTCGTGCACCTCCAGGGGGCGTCCGCGCTCGTGGTGGCGGTGATGGATGACGGGCGCGTCGAACAACGCATGTTGACGTTGTCGCAGGCGCTTCGCCAGGACGATCTCTCGCGTATTGCCGAGCGGCTGAACGCGCTCTGCGCAGGTCAGGAGGCCTCCGCCGCACGCGAAGCGGCCGAGGCGCTGTCCGACGAGGACGAGGCGCGTCTTGCCATCGCGACCGCCGAGCTGATCGAGGAACACCGCCGCTCGGTGGACACCTACCTCGACGGCATCGACGGCGTGCTGTCGCAGCCGGAGTTTTCCTCGAGCGAGCGGATGCTGCAGGCCGTGCGGCATCTCGCGGCGTACGAGGTGCGTCGCGCGCTGCCGCCCCCCGACGAGGTGGACGAGCAGACCATACGCGCCGTGATCGGCAGCGAGAACGGCGAGGGTTGGCTGCAGGAGTGGAGCGTGGTCATCGGCACGTACGGCGTGCGCGATGGAGCGGTGGGTACGATCGCGGTGCTGGGGCCCACCCGCATGCACTACGCGCGGACCATCCCCCGCGTGCGCTACCTCGCCGCCCTGATGAGCAACCTGCTGTACGAGGTGGGTGCCTGAATCCCGCCTTCCGCTCCCCCGTCGGAGCGAATCGATACCGATGAACAAGGACGATACGAATGACGCGATCTGACGACGACGCCACTCGCGAGGATGTCCCGGAAGCGGCGGATCGCGACGTGGCCACGGCGCCGCCAGAAGCCGGGAGCGACCCGGCCGCGCGCATCGCCCAGCTCGAAACCGAGCTCGAGCGGGCGCAGCACGCGCACGCCCGCGCGGTCGCCGACTACCAGAACCTGCGGCGTCGCTCCAACGAAGAACGCCAGGAACAGGCACGCCTCACGATGAAGGCGCTGGTGCTGAACTACCTGCCCGTCCTCGACGACCTCAACCGCGCGCTGGACTCCGTCACCGACCACGAAGAGCTATCGGACCACCCGTGGGTGGACGGCGTGCGGATGGTGCAGCGGAAGTTCGCGGGCATCCTCGAGGCCGCCGGCGTGACCGCCGTCGACTCCTCGATTGGCGCACCGTTCAACCCGGAGGTGCACGAGGCCGTCGCACACCAGCCCGGCCCACTGAACGAGATCATCGGCGTGATCCAGGGCGGCTATGTGCTGGACGGGATGGTGATCCGTCCGGCCATGGTCGTCGTGGGGAATGGCGAAACCGCGCCTGGCTCGGCAGGCGCCTGACAGGGACTACGATCAAAGATCTGACGAAACCCGATGCCCGCGCCGGTCGCGGGGTCTGAGAGGTACTGAACATGGCGAAGGTCATCGGCATCGACCTGGGGACCACGAACTCCTGCGTCGCCGTCATGGAAGGCGGCGAGCCGCAGGTCGTCCCGAACGCCGAGGGCGGGCGAACGACCCCGTCCGTGGTCGCGATCAGCAAGGACGGCGAGCGCCTCGTCGGCACCGTCGCCAAGCGCCAGGCGGTCACGAACCCGCAGAACACGGCGTACTCGGTCAAGCGCCTGATGGGCCGCAAGTTCGAGGACGCCGAGGTCGAGCACGCGCGCTCGATCGTGGGCTACGAGATCGTGAAGCGCTCCAACGGCGATGCCGGCGTGAAGATGGGTGACCGCGATTACTCGCCGCCCGAGATCAGCGCAATGATCCTGCAGAAGCTGAAGGCGGACGCAGAGGCCTACCTGGGTGAGACGGTCAACGAGGCCGTGATCACCGTCCCGGCCTACTTCAACGACGCCCAGCGTCAGGCCACCCGCGACGCCGGTCGGATCGCCGGCCTCGAGGTGCTGCGCATCATCAACGAGCCGACCGCCGCATCGCTCGCCTACGGCCTCGACAAGAAGGACGACGAGGTCATCGCGGTCTACGACCTCGGTGGCGGCACCTTCGACATCTCCATCCTCGAGTTGGGTGAGGGCACGTTCGAGGTCAAGGCGACCAACGGCGACACGTTCCTCGGCGGCGACGACTTCGACAACGAGGTCATCAACTTCCTGATCGCCGAGTTCAAGCGTGACCAGGGCGTCGATCTGTCGAAGGACCGCACCGCCCTCCAGCGCCTGAAGGAGGCGGCGGAGAAGGCAAAGATCGAGCTGTCCTCGACGCAGCAGACCGAGATCAACCTGCCGTTCATCACGGCGGACGCCTCCGGCCCGAAGCACATGGTGCTGACGATCACCCGCTCGAAGCTCGAGCAGCTGGTCGACGACCTCGTGACGCGCACGCTCGAGCCGTGCCGCAAGGCGCTGGCCGACGCCGGCCTCAAGGCGAGCGACGTCGACGAGGTGGTGCTGGTCGGTGGCATGACGCGCATGCCGCTCGTGCAGCAGAAGGTGCAGGAGTTCTTCGGCAAGGAGCCGCACCGCGGCGTCAACCCGGACGAGGTCGTGGCGATCGGCGCGGCGATCCAGGCAGGCGTGCTCAAGGGTGAGGTCAAGGACGTCCTGCTCCTCGACGTCACTCCGCTGACGCTCGGCATCGAGACGCTGGGCGGCGTGATGACGGCCCTGATCGAGCGCAATACGACCATCCCGACGAGCGCCAAGCAGACGTTCTCGACGGCCTCGGACAACCAGCCGTCGGTCGAGATCCACGTGCTGCAGGGCGAGCGTCCAATGGCCGGCGACAACAAGTCGCTGGCGCGCTTCATCCTCGATGGCATCCTGCCCGCGCCCCGCGGCGTGCCGCAGGTCGAGGTGGAGTTCAACATCGACGCGAACGGCATGGTCACGGTCGCCGCGCGTGACAAGGCTACCGGCAAGGAACAGCACGTCACGATCCAGCCTGCCTCCGGCCTCACCGACGCCGAGGTGGAGCGGCTGCGCCAGGAGGCGGACCTGCACCGCGCCGAGGACGAGCAGAAGCGCGCCGCCGTCGAGGCGCGCAACGTGGGCGACTCGCTCGCCTACAGCGCGGAGAAGACGCTGCGCGAGAACGCGGACAAGATTTCGGACGACCTCAAGACCCGCGTTGAGGGCAAGATCGAGGCTGTGCGCGAGTCGCTGAAGGGCGACGACGCCTCGGCGATCCAGAACGCCACGGACGAGCTGTCCCAGGCGATGCAGGAGATCGGCCAGGCGGTCTACGGCGCGGGCGCCGCGGCTGATGGCGCGAGCGCGGCATCCGCTGACGGCGACGAGGACGGCGAGCCGGCTGGCACCGTCGAAGGCGAGTTCCGCGAGGTCTAGTCACGGGGCCCGCTGGTCGCGGGAGTTGGGACGCCCATGGCGGCGACGTACGAACGTCACATCCAGTTCGAGCGCGTCTTCAACTTCCGCGACCTCGGCGGCTATCCGACGGCGGACGGTCGGACCACCCGCTGGCGGCGGCTCTTCCGTTCGGACGAATTGCACCTCGTGACCGAAGCCGAGGCCGAGCGCTACCGCGAGGAACTCGCGCTCGCGACCGTCGTCGACCTCCGCGCGCCCGACGAGCTCGTGCGTCGCGGGACGCTCGGCCCGCTCGTGGTCACCCCGACGGTCCACCGCCAGTTCCCGATGTGGAACGAGCGGCTCACCGCCCTGGTCGAGGGCGGCTTCTCGGGCAATCCGTCGGGCGCGCTCTACCTCGAGATCCTCGACCTCGCGGGGGACAGCATCGCCGGCGCGGTGGCGCTGATGGCCGAGGACAGCGCCTATCCCGCGGTGTTCCACTGCGCTGCCGGCAAGGACCGCACGGGCATCCTCGCAGCCGTGCTGCTGGGCGCGCTGGGCGTCGATGACGAGACGATCGTCGAGGACTACGCACTGACCCAGCTCACCGAGGCGCGGCGCAACGCACACCTGGTGGAGATCGGCGTGTTGCGTGCGGATGAGGATCCGGGGCCGTCGTGGGCGACGGTGCCCGCCGCGGTTCACGAGATGCTCGCGACGACGCGCGAACGCCACGGCTCGGTTGCGGGCTACCTCGCGTCGCGCGGCCTCGACCAGCGGACGCTCGCGCGCATCGGCGACCTATTGCTCGAGTAGCACACCGACATCGGGCATCTACGGATGCCCGTCCGGCTGTGCTTGGTAGACTGGAACGCTATGGCTGCCCAGACCGATCTCTACGAAGTCCTTGGCGTTGGCCGCGACGCATCGGCCGATGAGCTGAAGCGCGCGTTCCGCAAGCTCGCGATGCAGTGGCACCCGGACCGCAACAAGGAAGAGGGTGCCGAGGAGCGCTTCAAGGAGATCAACGCCGCCTACGACGTGCTCTCCGACCCGGAGAAGCGCGCGACGTACGACCGCTACGGCATGTCCGGCATCGGCAACGGCTCGCAGGGCTTCGCCGGCTTCGATTCGATGGGCGGCTTCGGCGACATCTTCGACGCGTTCTTCAGAGGCACTGCGGCGCGCCGTGCGGGACCGCAGCGCGGCGCGGACCTCCGCGCGAGCATGACGATCTCGTTCGAAGAGTCCGTCTTCGGTGTCGAGCGCGAACTCGAGTACGAGCGCACCGAAGCGTGCACCGAGTGTCGAGGCAGCGGCCAGGCCGATTCGAAGCCCCTCGGCGAGTGCCCCGAGTGCAAGGGCGCGGGCGAGCTGCGGCGTGTGCAGCAGTCGCTCTTCGGTCAGTTCGTCAATGTCGCGACGTGCCCGCGCTGCCAGGGCGAGGGCCGCGTCGTCACCGACCCCTGCAAGTCGTGCAACGGCCGTGGCCTCAAGCGCGTGCGGGTGAGCCGCACCGTTCGCATCCCCGCCGGCATCGAGGACGGCCAGCAGCTCCGCATCTCCGGCGAGGGCGACGCAGGTGCGCGGGGCGGCCCCGCCGGCAACCTGTACGTCGAACTCGACGTGCGCGCGCACGAGCGTTTCGCGCGGATGGACGACGACCTGGTCTACGAGCTGCCGCTGAACATCGCGCAGGTCGCCCTCGGCACCACCGCGAGCATCGAGACGCTCGACGGCGACGAAGTCGAGGTGGACGTCGAGCCCGGGACGCAGCACGGGCGCGTGTTCGTGCTGCGCGGCCGTGGCGTGCCGCACCTCCGCGGCTCCGGGCGGGGCGATCTCCTCGTGCGGGTCAACGTGCACACGCCAACGAAGCTCAACGACGAGCAGAAGGAGCTGCTGACGCGCCTCGCCGAGTCGCTGGGCACCCCGACGGACGCGCGCGACTCCGGCTTCTTCGAGCGTATCCGCGACGCCTTCGCCGGCTGACCCTTCCGTGCTCAACGCGCAGTGGATCGAAGTCACGGCGCGTGTCGCACCCCTCGATGTCGAACTCGTGGCCGAGGCGTTGCGGTCGGTCGCGGGTCAGGACGCGAGCATCGTCGTCGAACCCGCGATCTCCATCTCCGATGACGCCGACTTCGCTTACGAGGTGCTCGATGCGCCCTCGCTCGTGCGCGCCTACCTCGAGGCGCCGCTGACCGCCTCGAGGAAGCGCGCCCTGCGTCGTCGGCTCGACGCGCTCCCGCTGTCGGAGGCCCTTCCGCCGCTCGCGTACCGCGTGGTCCGCGAAGCCGATTGGGCGGAGGAGTGGAAGCGCTTCTACGGAGTGCTGCACGCCGGCGAGCGGCTGGTGGTGAAACCCTCGTGGGAGGCCTACGAGGCTGCGCCCGGCGAGGTCGTCGTCGAACTCGATCCCGGCACCGCCTTCGGCACCGGCCAGCACGAGACCACGCGACTCTGCCTCGCGGCGATCGAGGCACACGCTCGCCCGGGGATGCGCGTGCTGGATCTCGGCGCGGGCTCGGGCATCCTCGCGGTCGCCGCGGCGAAGCTCGGCGCCTCCGAGGTTGTTGCCGTCGACATCGACGCGGACACGGTCACCGTCGCGGAAGCGAACGCGGAGCGGAACGGCGTGGCTCGGCACATCCGCGCGGCTGCCGGCTCGCTCGGAGACGACTGGCCGTGGCCGGACGAGTCGCCGGAAGCCGCGTTCGACCTCCTCGTGGCGAACATCTCCTCTACCGTGCTCACGCGACTGGTGGACGACTGCGTGCGGGCGCTCCGACCGGGTGGCGTCTTCATCGGCAGCGGCTTCATCGAGGCGAACGCGGCGCAGGTCCTCGAGGCGCTGGGGGGCGCGGGCCTCGAGGTCTCCGCGGTCACCGAGGAGGCGGAGTGGCGGTGTGTGGTGGCGACGAAGCCGGAATGACGCGGCTGTACCTCGCACCGGCCATCTTCCAGGACCGTGAGGCGATCCTCGACGCCGACACGACGCGCCGCATCGTGTCTGTGCTCCGGTTGCGCGCCGGTGCAACGTTGCGCGTCTTCGACGGCGAGGGTCACGAGCGTGAGGCGACCGTCCTCGAGGCGCGGCGTGAGCGCGCGGTCCTCGCGCTTGGCGTGGCCGTCGAGCCACTCGCAGAGCCGCCGATGCCGGTCACGCTGGTGTGCGCGTTCCCTCGAGGTCAGCGCGGCGACTGGCTCGTCGAGAAGGCAACCGAAGTCGGGGTCGCGCGCCTCGTGCCACTCGAGGCCGACCGCGCGGTGCTGCGCGCGGGCAACGGCCGCCTCGAACGCTGGCGCCGCATCGCGATCGAGGCGGCCGAGCAGTGCGGACGCGCGGTCGTGCCGGTGATTGGCGGGGTGGCAGAGGCCGGAGGGCGTGGTTCGACAGGCTCACCACGAACGGGAGGGGACTCACCACCAACCGAGGGGGGCGGGACTATCGAGTTGTGCGCTGACCTCGAGGCGACCACCTCCATCCGCGAGGCGCTCGCTGGTCTCCAGCCCGCCTCCGTCACGATCTACATCGGGCCGGAGGGCGGGTGGAGCGAGGCGGAGCGCACGGAGCATCGGGCGGCGGGGCGCGTGCCGGTGACCCTTGGGCCTCGGACGTTGCGGGTCGAGACGGCCGCACTCGTGGCGCTGGAGCAGGCCATCGAGGCAACCGCGCAATCGTCTCCTAGGGCGTGAAGTCCTTGTAGGTCCACGAACCCGGGTCGACGTTCACGCCCCAGACACTCACCTCCCAGTGCAGGTGCGAGCCGGTCGAGAGTCCCGTCGAGCCCATGAGGCCGATGAGGTCTCCCGCCTCGACGAGTTGGCCGACCTCGACCTCGATGCTGCTGAGGTGGTGGTAGCCGGTCTTCACCCCGGCGCCGTGGTCGATGACGACCGAGTTGCCGCGGATCGGCATCGCTTCCGCGAAGGAGACGCGCCCCGCGGCCGCGGCGTGGACCGGCGTGCCGAGTTCGTTCGCGTAGTCCGTTCCGGTGTGGAAGCTACCGACCGGGCCACCGTTGTACGAGCGCCCCTGGCCGAAGAGGGTGGTGATCACGCCTTCGGTAGGCAACTGGAAGAAGCCGGTCCAGCGCCTCGGGCGGTCGAACTGCGAGAACTGCGCGGTCCGGAGGCTCGCCTCGAGGGCGCCCGCCTCGGGCGTGAGCACCGAGGCCTCCTCCGGCGTCAGCTCGAGGTAGTCGACGGGCCGCTCGACGTGGACGACCTCGAACTCGTAGCCGCCTGTCTCGACGATCGCTCCGGCGTCGTCGTAGCCGGTGACAGAGAGGAGCGCGGGGCCGAGCGGGGCATCGAGGGGGAAACCGATGACGCCCCAGTGCACGCGGCCTTCCTGGCTGAGCATGTAGCGCTCGCCCTCGAGGTCGACGGCGACACTCGAGGCGCCGGGAGCGTAGACCCAGAGCGCCATCGTCTCGCCGTTGCCGACCGCGTCAGGCCGCAGGTCGACGACCATAGGTTCGCGGGTGGGTTCGGGTGTCGGCGTCGCAGTGAGGTCGACGACCGAGGTCGCGGTACCGGCGAGGGCGGCGGTGGAGGTGACGACGGCGATCGTCTCGCCCTCGGCCGGGGTTCCGCCTGTCGGGCGCGCGGCGAACGCCGCGCCTCCTGCGACGATCAGCAGCGCGACCACGACGGCCGCGAGGCGCGTGTCCTGGCGCGCGTACCACGGTGTGCGACCGAAGCGCGGTGCTCGCCGGTCGCGTCGCGAGTCATCCAGCATCCCCTGCTTGCCCCCGGCCTCCAGCCTAACCGGGACGCCTCGCGAGCGGCCAGTCGCAGGATGTTGCCGCGGCCAGCACCTGACAAGGCCGGGCCGTCGCGTTCTATACTGACGCTACGGAACCGCGCGGGGATCTCATCGCCTGGTCGTTCTGTCATGGCGCCTCCAGCGTCGGCGCACCCGGGCGAAGCCATCCCACGCGGCGGCATTCTGTGTGCGTCGCTCGGAGGGCCTGTGGAGAATCCCCGAATCGTGTCCGAGCGGATCCTCGCGAACGTGCAGCGAGTGATCATCGGAAAGGACCACGAGGCGCAACTTGCGCTGGTTGCCCTCCTCTGTCGCGGCCACCTACTCATCGAAGACGTGCCGGGCGTCGGCAAGACGATGCTCGCGCGCGCCCTCGCGAGGTCCGCGGGATGCACCTTCCAGCGCATCCAGTTCACGCCGGACCTGTTGCCGACGGACGTGACCGGCGTCTCTGTCTACAACCAGGCCACCGGCACCTTCGAGTTCCACTCCGGGCCGATCATGGCCCAGATCGTCCTCACCGACGAGATCAACCGCGCCACTCCGAAGACACAGTCGGCGCTCCTCGAGGCGATGGAGGAGCGGCAGGTCACCGTCGACGGCGTCAGCCACAAGCTGCCCCAGCCGTTCATGGTCATGGCCACCCAGAACCCGATCGAGTACGAAGGCACCTTCCCGCTGCCTGAGGCGCAGCTCGACCGCTTCATGATGCGTATCCAGCTCGGCTACCCGTCCGCCACGGACGAGGTGCTGATCATGGACGCGCAGCAGCACCGCCACCCGATCGAGTCGCTCGAGGTCGTGACCAGCGCCGAGGAGGTGCTGGAGCTGCAGTCGGCCGTCACCGAGATCTACGTCGATCCGCTGATCAAG
Organism: uncultured Dehalococcoidaceae bacterium; assembly: GCA_964479165.1. Classification (GTDB taxonomy): domain Bacteria; phylum Chloroflexota; class Dehalococcoidia; order UBA2979; family UBA2979; genus CAYZJO01. Next base: position 248,729 of record CAYZJO010000001.1, on the reverse strand, counting down.
CAGTACATCGTGACGCTGGTGAACGCGACGCGCGAACACGAGGCGGTATACCTTGGTTCGTCGCCGCGCGGTTCGCTCTCCCTGATGCGGGCGACGCAGGCCTACGCGATGCTCGAGGGGCGCGACTTCGTGCAGCCGGACGACGTGAAGCTGCTCGCGTACCCGACGCTCGGGCACCGCGTCATCGTCAGTCCTGCCGCCCGCGTCCGGAACATCGACAGCGCACAGATCGTCGACGAGTGCATCGAGCGTGTGCCCGTGCCCGGCGTCCGCGCTCGAGGTGGTACGCAGGCGTGACCGCGGTCGCGGCCCCATGACGCGCCTGGTTCGCGCCTTCTCGTGGATGCGCGACCACGTCAACGTCACGCTGGCCGCCACGCTTGCCGTCATCTGCGTGGTGGTCGGCTTCGCCACCGGCTTCTGGATGCTCTTCCGCCTCGCGTACGTGGTGGCGATCGCGATCCCGCTCGTCTACTTCTGGACGCGCTCGATGATCAACGACCTCGACGTGGACGTGACGCGACGCACGGTGCGCGTCAGCCAGGGCCAGCCGCTCGAGGGTCGCATCGTCGCGCGCTCGACGACCTGGGTGCCGAAGGTGTGGCTCGAGGTTGAGGACCGTTCCTCGGTCCCGACGTACCGTTCGCGCCGCGTGATCACCCTCGGGCCGAAGGGCGTCGCGGGCTGGTCGTACTCGATGATCGCCAGACGACGTGGGCTCTACGAGCTGGGGCCGGTGACGGTGACCGCCGCCGACCCGTTCGGCTTCTTCCGCATGTCGCGGACGTTCGGGACCCCGGAGACGCTGCTCGTCTACCCCTCGGCGCCCGAGCTGCCGAACTTCTACATCCCGCCGGCCAACCTCCCCGGCGAGGGCCGCTTCCGGAGGCGCACGCACAACGTCACGCCGAACTACGCCGGCCTCCGTGGCTACGCCCCCGGCGACTCCTACAACCGCATCCACTGGCCGCAGACTGCGCGCACCGGCGAGCTGATGGTGAAGCTGTTCGAGCTCGACCCCGCCTCGGACATCTGGATCGTGCTCGACCTCCAGGAGTCGGTGCAGGCCGGCGACGGCGACGACAACACCGAGGAGTCGATGGTCTCGATCGCAGCGTCGATCGCGCGCTACTTCATCGGCGCGCACCGCTCGATCGGCATGGTCTCGTTCGGCGACGACCTGCGCATCGATGAGCCGGACCGTGGGGCGAACCAGTTCACGCGCATCCTCGAGTCCCTCGCACTCGCCCGTGCGACCGGCGACGTTCCCCTCGCGGACCTGCTCCTCGAGGAGTCGCGACGCTTCGGACGGCACACGACCGTCGTCGTCGTGACGCCGTCCACCGACGACTCGTGGCCGCTGACGATGATGTCGCTGGCCGGACGCGGCGTGAAGGTCGCGGCCGTGCTGCTCGAGGCGGAGACGTGGGGCGCGCCTCACTCGTCGCTGGATGTCTACTCCACGCTCGCTGCGGGCGGCGTCTACACCTACACCGTGAAGCGCGACGACGACCTCAGTCGCGCCCTCGGCGGTCGCGGTGAGCTCACCACGGCCGAGCCGCCCGGGACTTCAGAGCGATGACCGCCAATGCCTCATGGACCGACGTCCTCGCTCCCGCGACGCCCCGTCGCGACGAGCCCGGCCGGCCCGAGCAGGCGCCCGTCTCGCGCCGCCGTTCGTTCCTGACCTCGCCGGACGAGTGGATCACCTTCTCGATCCTGTTCGTCGCGTTCGTCGCCGTCGCCGCCTCAATCGAGGAGGCCGACTGGGTCAACGAGATGCCGTCGTTGTTCGCGGCGTCGCTCATCGGGCTTGTGACCGGCTGGCTGCTGGCGCACGCGCGCCTGCCGGGCCTCGTGCTGCATCCGATCGCAGTCGGCATCGGGTTGCTCGTCGCCTTCGGCGAAACGCTGCACACGATGACCGTACGCAACGCGCTCCTCGCGAACCCGGACCTCGAGGTCACCTGGCGCGTGCGCTGGGACGAGCTGTGGGGCCGCCTCGATGACTGGGGCATCGCGCTCCTCGAGGGCGGCATCTCGACGGACCCGCTGCCCTTCATCCTGTTGGTCGTATTCCTCTCGTGGGCGGTGTCCTACATGGCGGCGTGGGCGGTGTTCCGCTGGAAGAGCGGCTGGCTCGCCGTGATCCCCGGTGGCTTCGCACTGCTCACGAACATCTCGTATCTGCCCGGGCAACCGTCGCTCGCGTTCATCGTCTTCCTCTTCGCCGCGATCCTGCTCATCACGCGGCTGAATCTGCTGCGCAAGCAGAGCGAGTGGCATGACGAGCACACCGCGCGCCCCGACTGGCTGTCGCTCGAGGTGCTGAACGTCGCGACGTGGGTGGGCCTCGCGCTCATCCTCGCTGCGTGGCTCATCCCGACGGCGAACAACTGGGGTCCGGTCGCCGACGCGTGGCAACGTGCGCTCGCTCCCGTTACGGATCGCATCGACAGCCTCGGCCGCCTGTTCATCGGTATCGATTCGAAGCGCGGGAACAGCATCCATCAGTTCGGCGGGGTGCTGCCGCTCCAGGGTCAGATCACGCTCGGCGACGAGGTCCTGCTCACCGTCGAGGCGCCCGAGGACACGCGGTTCATCCGGGCCGCCGTTTACGACGAGTACACCAGCAACGGCTGGCGCCTGACTGTGGAGGAGTCCATCCCCCTGGCCGGAACGAGCGTGGACGCGGCGAGCCTCGGCACCCCCGCCACGCGAGCGCAGTTCCGTCGCGCGGTTGCCGTCGTCGTGACGCAGGACCGCCTGGTGGCCGACCGGCGTCTGTTCGTCGCTGGGGACGCGCTGGCAGCGGACGTCGACGCCGACCTCATCACCGGCGGCGAGCGCTCCGACGTGGTTGCGCTGGCGCCACACGACCGGATCGGCGAGGGGACCGCGTATGAGACTGTCGGCTCGATCTCGGCGGCCACTGCCGAGACGCTGCGCAGCACAGGCTTCGACTACCCGACCTGGGTAACCGAGCGCTATCTCCAGTTGCCGCCGAGCGTTCCGCCGGAGGTGTTCGATCTCGCGCGGCGCACGGTTGAGGGCGCCGAGACGCCATACGACGCCGCACGGCGCATCGAGCACCTGCTCCGCTCGGAGTACCCGTTCTCCCTCGACATCGCGGACCCACCGCCGGGAGCCGACGGCGTGGGGCACTTCCTGCTCGTCGAGGGCAGGGGGTACTTCGACCACCACGCCTCGGCGATGGTGGTCATGTTGCGCTCCATCGGCGTCCCCGCCCGAATCGCCGTCGGCTTCGCCCTCGATCCGGCCGACTACGACGACGACACCCGGACGTTCGCGGTTACCGAGCGCCGTGCCTGGGCCTGGCCCGAGGTCTACTTCGCGGGCCTCGGTTGGGTGGAGTTCAACCCGACCCCCACGCGCCCGCTGATCCAACGCCCGGGCGACGACTCGCAGTTCGGCGCCGACGTCGTCATCACCGCCGACCCGAACTTCGACCCGGTCGAAGCGATGCTCCTGGACGAGTTCGAGGTTGACCCCTCAGGCGGCCTGATCGGGTCGAGCAGTGTCACGACCGAGGAGGACGGCCTTGCGGACACCATTGGCTCGGTCGCGGGGACGGCGCTGACGGTGCTTGTACTCGGCGCGGCCGCTCTGGTCGCGCTGCTGCTCCTCATCCGCGTGCTGTGGGAGCGGCGGTTCCGCGGACTCCGTCCGGCATCGAGGCGCTGGGCGAAGCTGCAGCAGTTCGCGGGCTGGGCCGGCATCGCGCAGCCAACGAACCGTACCGCGCTCGAGTCGGCTCGCACGATCAGCAACGAGGTCGGGCTCGACGCGCGCGAGCTCGATGGGCTCGCCGCAGCCTTCACCCGCGAGCGTTACGGCTCCGAGCACGCCGTCGAGGAGAACGAGGTCGAAGCCGAGCGCCTCGACGGGGAGTACCTGGCGGCTCGCAAGCGCCTCCTGAGGATGGCACTGCGCCGGGTGCTCCCGGCACGTCGCCGCTGGCGAAGCCTCACGCCCGGCTAACGCGCCGGCAGTGGCCCGCGGTTCGGTTCCTGCCCCAGGCTGTCGATGGCGTTGCGCTGACGCAATAGTTCGAGGATCTGGAGTGCCTCCTCGAGGCTGACCTCGCGATTGAGCCCCGCGAGCGCCTCCTCGAGCTGTGCCTGCAACTCCTCCGGCGACAGCGGTGGGCCGGGCTGCGAGTCCTGGCTGCCACCCTCGCCCGAAGGTTCACCCAGGTCCGGGGGGCTCTCGCCAGGCCCCCCGGGTACCGAGGACGGGTCGGAAGACCCGCTGCCGTCGCCGCCGCCGCCCGCGGGAGTTGGCTGCGCACCGGGGGGTCCGCCCCCGCCGCCCGAGTCAGGGCTCGTGCCGGGATCTTCGGCGCCCTCCCCCTGCGGTCCCTGCCCGCTACCGCCGCCCGGCCCGTCGCCCTGCGTGCCGGGCTGCTCCTGGGGCGGTTGCTGCTCCTGCAGCGCGAGCATCACCAGCTCGAGGTTGTGGCGCGCGTCCTCGTCCGCCGGGTCACGCAGCAGGACCTCGCGGTAGTGCGTGCGCGCAGCCATGAGGTCCCCGCGTCGCACTGCGGTGTTGCCGAGGGCGTACGTGGCGTCGAGGTAAAGCCGCTCTTCGGTGGCGGTTCCCGCGGACTGCTGCGACGCGACCTGCGCCTCCTCGTATCGCTCGAGTTGGTGCAGCGTATTACCGGTGTTGTAGGGAATCGCGGGGTTCCCCGGCTCCGCGCCGGCTGCCACCTGGTACTCGACGAGCGCGTCCTCGTAGCGACCTGCACGGTGTGCCTCGTTGCCCGAGCGCACGTGCTCGTACGCCACCGTGCCCGAGCACGCCGCGATGAACACCGCACCCAACGCAGCACCCGCGAGCGCCATCCGGCGACGGCCTCGAGGCCGCAGGCTCGCACCCGCGGTTTCGCCGAGCAGCGCCTGCAATCCGAGCAGCCCCACCGCCCCGACGACGAACCAGCGGTATCGCTCGACCGGCGCGGCGCGCTCGCCCGTCGCCAGCTCGCTGCTGCGCAGCCGCGCGAACTCCACGGCGAGGCCGGGGGCCTCGTCCACGCTCCGATATGAGCCGCCGGTCTCCACCGCGATGCGCTCGAGGATGTCGCGTTGGAGCCGCGTCTCCTCTGTTGTCGTGCCCTCGCTGTCGGAGGGGATGGTGGTTCCGTCCTCGGTGCCCGCGCCGACGGCGAAGACGCGGACTCCGGCGTCGCGCGCATGGCGCAGCGCGAAGTCGAGATCGCGCCCCTCGTGCTCACCGTCCGAGACGAGGACGATGACCTGCGTTTCGGCGCGGTCCTCGATCGAGAGCAGCGTGATCGCCTCCTCGAGCGCAGCGGCGAGATCGCTCCCGGGTCGCACGAGCAGTGCCTCGCTCTGCGCCTGCGCGACGAGCTGGCCGATCACCTCGAGGTCCAGCGACAGCGGCGAGCGCGGGAACGCACTGCCTCCAAAGGTCACGAGGCCCACGCGGTCGCCGCGCATCGCGCTCAGCATGTCGCGCAGTGCGTTCGACGCGGCCACGGCCCGCGTCGGTTCGAGGTCGGGTGCCGTCATCGAGCGGGACACGTCGAGCGCGATCGCCACGTCGATGCCCTGCCTCGAGACCGCGCGGTCCTCGGTGCCCCACGTCGGCCGCGCGAACGCGACGGCGAGCAGGGCGAGTGCACCGAGCAACAGGAGCTCACGGATGCGCCGCCGTCCGAGGCTGCGGCCGAGCCGCAGCGCCTCGGAACCGCCGTAGGCGTCGTCCGCTCGTCGCCGGCTCGCAGCACCGATCCGCTGCGCGAACCACACCAGCGGCAGCGCGAGGAGCGCCAGCAATGCCCACGGCTGCTCGAAGCCCAGTCCCGCTAGCCCCTCGAGGCCGAACGGCGCGCTCACGGGTGTCTCCGCAGCCACGTCGAGCGCAGCACCGCCTCGTGGACCAGCAGCACGAGGGCTGCGGCTGCAAGATAGGGTCCGAACTCACGGTACGACGTGAACTGGCGTTCTCCGATGAGGCTGCGCTCCAGTCGCCCGATCTCGTCGTAGGCCTGCGCCAGCTCCTCGCCGGTCGCGGCGTCGAAGGTGCGGGCGCCCGTTTTGTCGGCGATCTCCGCGAGCACGGCCGCGTCGATATTCCTCGGGTCGCCGGGTGCGGCGAGAAAGCCGACCGTGTAGACACGGATGCCGAGCACGCTCGCGAGGTCCGCGGCAGCGACCGGCGTGACCTCGCCCGCGTTGTTCTGGCCGTCCGTCAGCAGCACCACCACGCGACTCCGCGCCGGCGATTCGCGCAGCAGGTTCAGCGATTCCGCCAGCCCGAGGCCGATCGCGGTCCCGTCCGGCACGAGGCCCGGCGACATGTCCTGCACTGCGCGACCGATCGCCTCGTGGTCGAGGGTCAGCGGTGACATCGCGACGGCGCGCGACTGGAACACCACGAGTCCGATGCGGTCACCCTCGAGGCCGCCCACGAAGTCCTCGATGACCGTCTTGGCTGCTTCGAGACGCGTGATGCCGTCCGGCGTGCGCTCGATCATCGAGGACGAAACGTCGAGCGCGACGACGATATCGATGCCCTCCTCGGGGATGACCTCCAGCGCGAGGCCCTGCCGCGGCCGGGCGAGCGCGAGGACGAGCAGCAGCAGCGCGAGGACGCGAAGACCCGCCGGCACCCAGCGTGCTCGGATGCGCCATGTCGTGACACGCGCGGCCTCGATGGCGGGGCCGGCCTCGGCGACGGCGAGCGCAGGGCGTCGTGCCGGTCGCCAGACGCGCAGCGCCGCGAGTGCCAGCACCACCGGCACGAGGACGAGCAGCCACGGCGCGTCGAACGTCACGACACCTCCTCCAGCTCTCGCTGCGGGCGCGATAGCTCGACGATCTCGTACGCGACGGTGAGGTCGTGGTCTGCCGAAGCGGCGTCGGGGTGGATGTGGGCGTAGACGGCCGCGTCGCAGCGCTGGAGCAGCCCCGCGACGAGTCGCGCCTGCCAGCGGTCGACGCCCTCGGCGGTCATGCGGCGCTCCAGTTCGCGGGTCGTCAGCGCGGTGGCGCGGAAGCCAAAGCGCGCCTCGAGGTGGTCGCGCACGGCGAGCGAGAGCTCGCCGTAGTACCCCTCGAAGTCGCCGTCCTCGAGGTAGCGCGCACGCCCGAGGGCGTCGAGGCGCCGCCGCGTCGCGTCCTCGATCGACAGCGGCTCGACCGGCTGTTCCTCTGCCTCGGGGGGCTTGCGCCGCAGCAGCGCCACGAGGCCGGTCCCCAGCACGAGGATCGACAGGACGGCCGCGCCGAGGGCTGCCGACGTACGCGTAAGCAGAGGCGGCGGGGCGCCCGCGACCTCGGCCTGTGGCTTCAGCGGGCGCAGTTCGGTGTCGTTGGGCTGTAGACCCAGGACAACCGTGAGCGGCGGGATGCTCGCGCTCGCGTTCGTGACCGTTCCGTCCTCGCGGAGTGCGGTGATGGGCACCGACCCGAGCGCGAGCTGCCCGAGCTCGAACGGGGCGATGACGAACGAGAACTCCGTCACCGTCGTCTCACTGTCGAGGACTTCAGAGACGGGGTCGCGCGTCTCGATGACCTCGATGGCGTTGGATGGGGTGAGCTGGCCGGCTGTGACGAGGCGGTCGGACGGGTGCGTGACGGAGACGATGATCTCGACGCGCTCGCCGAGCCGCGCCTCCGGAGGGTCGAGGGTGACGCGGATCTCGAGGTCGCTCGGCGCCGCCTCAGGCGTCTGGGCCGACGCGCGATCGCTTGATGCCACGGTCGCTCCGAGGACGAGCGCGGCGAGCGCGACGAGGAGGAGGCCGCGCCGCATCGGGGTCAGACGCCTCGACGCGCGGCGCGACGCCGGAAGTACGTCGCGATCGGCGTGATGTGGTCGCCGCCGACCTCGATCGCGATCTCGTCGACGCCGGCGCTCGCAAGCGAGGCGTGGCGTGCGGCTGCTCGCTGTGCGGCCGCCTCGGCGTACCGCCGCCGCGCCTCGCGGCTGCCGCTGTCGATGAGCGCACGACGCCCCGTCTCCGCGTCCTGCACCTCCACGAGCCCGAGGTTCGGCAGGGCGAGGTCGGTAGGGTCGGTGAGGGTGATCGCGATCACCTCGTGGCGCCGCGCCAGCGAGCGGAGGGAGGACTCGTAGCCCGCGTCGAAGCCGTCGCTGATCAGGAAGATGACCGATCGCCTCCCGAGGACGCGCGCGAGGTAGTCGCATGCCGTCGAGATGCTCGTGCCGCGCTCGGCGGGCGGGTGCTGCAGCACCTCGCGCACCAGGCGCAGCACGTGGCGGTTGCCGCGGGCGGCGGGCACGTAGCGCTCGATGCGGTCGCTGAACGTGAGGATGCCCGCGCGGTCGTTGTTGTAGGCCGCGGCGAACGAGAGCAGCGCGGTGATCTCGGCCGCTGCCGCGAGCCGCCCGGTCTCTGGCCGCGCCACGTCGAGGGAGGCCGAGACATCGACGGCACAGATCACCGTCAACTCGCGCTCCTCGATGTACTCCTTCACCCACGGCATGCCGGTGCGCGCGGTGACGTTCCAGTCGATCAGGCGCACGTCATCGCCGGGCACATACTCGCGCGCTTCGGCGAACTCGATGCCCGCGCCGCGGAACATGCTCCGGTAGTCGCCTGCCAGCAGTGACGACGCGAGACGGCGCGCACGGATCTCGATGCGTCGGATCTGCGCCATCACCTCGGGAGCGAGCGGTTCGAAGGAGGGCGGCGCGGCGAGGCGGGCGAAGCCGGTTTCTCTTGGGCCCCCACTGACGTTCGTGGTGAGCCCACTTCCGCTCGTGCCGCGCCCACTTCCGCTCGTGGTGAGCCCACCTCCGCTCCTGGTGAGCCTGTCGAACCACGCCTTCCGGCCCCGGGCGCCAGCGGATGCGGCCACCGGGCTAGGGAATCCCGACGCCGCCGAGCAACCTCTCGACGATGCGCTCGGTGTCCACCCCCTGCGCTTCCGCCTCGTACGTCGTCACGAGGCGGTGCCGCAGCACGTCGGGCGCCAGCGTCTTCACGTCGTCCGGAACGACGTAGTCCCGACCGTGGATGAAGGCGAATGCCTGCGCCGCGCGAGCGAGGAAGACGGAGGCTCGAGGCGACGCTCCGAACTCGATCAGCGCGTCGAGGTCCGCCATCTGGTAGCGCCCGGGCTCTCGGGTCGCCTCCATCAGCCGCACGATGTACTCGCGCAGCCGCTCGTTCACGTCGACCTCGGCCGTGGCGTCGCGCAGCATCGCCACGCCCGCAGCGTCGGTGACCGGCTCGACCGCGGGGTCGTGGCCGGTGAGCGCACGTTCGAGGATGAGTCGCTCGTCGGCGCGGTCGGGGTAGCCAACCACGATCTTGAGCATGAACCGGTCGAGCTGTGCCTCGGGCAGCGGGTACGTGCCCTCGTGCTCGATCGGGTTCTGCGTCGCGAGCACGAGGAACGGGTCGGGCAGCGGGTGCGTCTCGCCGCCGATCGAGACCTGGCGCTCCTGCATCGCCTCGAGGAGCGCGGACTGCACCTTGGCAGGCGCGCGGTTGATCTCGTCGGCCAGCACGATGTTGGCGAAGATCGGACCGCGGCGGACGCTGAACTCCGCCTCGCGTGGGCTGAAGACCAGCGTCCCCGAGATGTCGGCGGGTAGCAGGTCGGGCGTGAACTGGATGCGCGTGAATGTGGCGTCGAGGGTGCGCGCGAGCGTCGAGACGGTGAGCGTCTTCGCGAGGCCCGGTACACCTTCGATAAGCGCGTGATTGTTCGTGAGCAACGCCACGAGCACCCGGTCGACCAGCGCCTCCTGCCCGACGATCACCTTCGCGATTTCGGCGCGGATGCGCTCGACGAGTTGGTGCAGTCGCAGGAGCTGCGGGTCCGTCGACGACGGCTCGGCCATCTGTGCCATGGGCGTGGTCCGGGTTGGCGTGGGTGGACGCGCTCGCGAGCGCGTAACCAGTCTACCTGAGCGAGGTTTGGTCCGGTGAGCTACGCACCCGCCGCCACGAGGCGTAGAGGCGGGGACTCGTATGCGGGATCGCCGATCTCCGAGACACGTCCGAGGACGCCGAGCAGGCCCTGCACGTCGCGGGTGAGTTGCTCGCAGCTCTCGACGGCGGTCGGCAGCAGGAGGCGTCGCGTCCTGCCGTCGAGCGTGCGGATCGCGAGCTCGACGTTGCGGTCACCGGGGTAGCGCGCGAGCGTGGCGCAGATGCGCTGGATGCGACGGCGGTCCGCGCTCTCGTCCGTCGTCTCCTCGAGGAAGATCTGCAGACGCGGCGGACCGACGCGCTCCTCGGCGCGCTCGATCGTCTCGCGGGGCTCTGGTGGGGCGGCTTCGTAGGCTGCCGGACTCTCGAGGGCGCGCAGTGGTGGACGCCCGCCACCGCCGGGTCCGCCGCCGCTCGGTCCTCCCGAGGGCGGTGGGGGCGTGGGAGTCGGCGCGGCGGCGTCGCCCGCGACGGGAGCGGCCACGCGCGCTCGTTTCGGCAGGAAGCGGCCGGGGTCGAAGTCGAGCGGTTGGCCGCTGTCGACGTCGAACGCCGCGAGTTCATCAACGGCGTGTGTCAGGCGGTCGCCGCGGTTCCGCACGTTGACCTTCGCGATGACGATGTTGCCCTCGATGAGCAGCGCTCGGAAACGCTCGTAGCCGTCGGGCCAGACCGTCAGCTCCGCGGCGCCGCCCATATCCTCGATGGCGACGGCAGCGAAGGGCTTGCCCTGCTTCGTCGTGAGGCGGCGCACCGAGGTGATCGTGCCCGCGACGACCGCGTCCGAGCCGGCGAGCTCGAGCGTGAGATCGCTCGTCTGGGCGGTGAGGACGTCGGCGAGCGCGGTCGCGGCCTGCTTGAAGGGGTGGTCGGAGACGTACGTCCCCAGCAGTTCCTTCTCCCAGCCGAGGATCTCCTGCTTCGGCGTGGCCATCGGCTGCAGTTCGAGCCCGGGCAGCGGCGTGTCGACCTCGGTGCCGAACATGTCGAACATCGAGGTCTGGCCGGTCTCGCGGAGCCGCTGCTCCTGCTGCGACAGTCCGAGGATGCGGTCGAGGCCACCGACGATCGCGCCGCGGTCCTCGAGCGAATCGAGCGCGCCGGCCTTCGCCAGTGACTCCAGCGCGCGGCGGTTGAGGTCGCGCGGGTTGATGCGTCGCGCGAAGTCCTCGAGGGTCGCGAACTCGCCGCCGGACTCGCGTTCGGCGATGAGCTGCTCGACGGCGCCCTGGCCGACGTTCTTGATCTGCGCCAGGCCGTAGCGGATGGCGCGCGTGCCATCGAGCTGCGTCTCGACGGCAAAGAACGCCCGCGAGCGGTTCACGTCCGGGGGCAGGATCGCGATGCCGAGGCGCGTGCACTCGCCGATGGCGGCGGCGATGCGGTCATGCGAGCCCGACGCCGCCTTGAGGACGGCCGCCATGTACTCGACGGGGTAGTGCGCCTTGAGGTAGGCGGTCTGGTACGCGATGACACCGTACGAGAACGCGTGCGCCTTGTTGAACGCGTAGCCCGCGAACGGCTCGATGAGGTCGAACAGCTCCTCGGCGAGCCGTCGCTCGTAGCCCTGGCCGACGGCGCCCTCGACGAAGCGCTCGCGCTCGGCCAGCATCACCGAGGCGATCTTCTTGCCCATCGCCTTGCGCATCACGTCGGCCTGGCCGAGCGAGTAGCCGGCGAACTTCTTCGCGATCTCCAGGACCTGATCCTGGTAGGCGATGACGCCGTACGTCTCCTCGAGGATCTCCGCGAGGTCCGGGTGCGGGTAGTGCGGCTCGGCGCGGCCGTGCTTCACGTCGATGTAGCGCGGGATGTGCTCCATCGGGCCGGGGCGGTAGAGTGCGACCATCGCCGCGACTTCGCGGACGTCCTGCGGCTGCAGCTCCTGCACATAGCGCCGCATGCCCGCCGACTCCAGCTGGAACACGCCGAACGTCTGCGCCTCGGCCAGCAGCCGTGCGACCTCGGGGTCGCCGTCCGGCAGCGCGAGCAGGTCGATCTCTTCGCCGCTGCCCTCGCGAATCAGGTCCACGGCGTGGCCGAGGATCGAGAGGTTGGTCAGGCCGAGGAAGTCCATCTTGAGGAGACCGATCTTCTCGATCTCCGTCATGGCGTACTGCGTCGTCGGCAGCTGGTCCTCGTCGTCGCCGTTCGAGGTGGCGCGCTGCAGCGGTACCACGTCCGTCAGCGGCTCTCGCGTGATCACGATGCCGGCCGCGTGTGTGCTTGAGTGGCGCGCGACGCCCTCGAGTTGCTGCGCGGTGTCGATCAGCTCGCGCACCTGCGCGTCCGTCTGGTACTCGCGGCGCAGCTCCTCGGACAGCTCGAGCGAGCGCGCGATGGTGACGTGGAGCATGTCCGGCACGAGGCGCGCGATGCGGTCGGTGTCGCCGTAGGACATGGCGAGGGCGCGCCCGGTGTCTCGGATGGCGGCCTTCGCCCCGAGCGTCCCGAAGGTGACGATCTGCGCGACGCGGTCGCGGCCGTAGCGCTCGGCGGTGTAGCGGATCACCTCGTCACGCCGGTCGTCCGCGAAGTCGAAGTCGACGTCCGGCATCGAGATGCGCTCGGGGTTGAGGAAGCGCTCGAAGACGAGGCGGTACTGCGTCGGCTCGATGTCGGTCACGTCGAGGCAGTGGAGGACGATCGACGCCGCGGCCGACCCGCGCACGCCCATCGGGATCTTGCGCTCGCGAGCGAACCGCGCGATGTCGCGCACGATCAGCATGTACTCGGCGAAGCCTGTCTGCTCGATGACCGACAGCTCGTAGCGGAGGCGGTCCTGCTGCGCCTCGGTGGGCGAGCCGTAGCGGCGCCGCAGGCCCTCCTCGCTGAGCTGACGCAGGTGCTCGAGCGCGGTCATGCCCTCGGGTACGCCGGGGTCGGGCAGTTGCGTGCGGCCGAAGTCGAGCTGGATGTCGACCTGCTCGGCGATGCGCGCGGTGTTGTCGAAGGCCTCGGGCAGTTCGGGGAAGAGCGCGCGCATCTCCGCCTCGGAGCGGAGGTAGAAGGAGTCGGCGTCGAGCTTGAAGCGGTTCGGGTCCTGCATCGTGGCGTTGGTGCCGATGCAGAGCAGCACCTCGTGGGCGTGGTGCTGGTCCGGCCGCGTGTAGTGCGAGTCGTTCGTCACGACGAGCGGCAGCTCGAGGCGGCGCGCCAGGTCGACGAGCGGCCGGTTGAGGCGGCTGAACTGCTCCTGCCCGTGCTCCTGCAACTCGAGGTAGTAGCGGCCGGGGAAGAGGTCCGCGTACCACTTGATGGCGTCGATGGCGTCCTGCTCACGGTTGTCGGCGAGCGCGCCCATCACCTCGCCGGACGGGCACCCCGAGAGGACGATGAGCCCCTCGCTGTGCGCGGCGAGCAGTTCGCGGTCCATCCGCGGCCGGTAGTAGAACCCCTCGAGGTGCGAAGCGCTGCTCAGCTTGAGCAGGTTGCGGTAGCCGGTCTCATTCTGCGCGAGCAGCGTGAGGTGGAAGGGCGAGCGCTCGTTGGGGTTCCGCACCAGCCGGCTCCCCGGCGCCACGTACCCCTCGAGGCCGATGATCGGCTTGATGCCCTGCTTGCGCGCTTCCTCGTAGAACTCGATGGCGCCGTACATCGCGCCGTGGTCGGTGATCGCGAGCGCGTCCATCCCCAGTTCGCGCGTGTACGTGACGAGGTCGGGAATCCTCGACAGGCCGTCCAGCAGCGAGAACTCGGAGTGCGTGTGGAGATGGGTGAACATCGCTGCCAGCCGCCGAAGAACGGAGAAACTGCTTATGTCGGTACGCGAACGGGCGTACGCATCGGTACCGCGTTGGGCACTCTACCACTGTAGGACGAGGGTGTCAGTCGCCTGGCGCTGACCGGCTATTCGGCCTCAGTCGTAGTTGTTCATCAGCCGCACGGTCAGCCCGAGCATCACGAGGCCTGCGACCACCACCACCACGAAGCCCGGCACGATGTCCGTCCACACGAGGTCCTGGAGAACGAGCGAGCGCATCGCCTCGATGATGTAGGTCACCGGGTTTACGGAGGCCGCAATCTCCATCGGGCGGGTGAGCAGCTCCCGAGGCACGAAGTTTGGGGTGAGGAACAGCAGCGGGAAGAAGACGAGGCCGCCCGCGTTCGTTGCCGCGGCGCTGCGTGTCTTGAGCGCGATCAGCTGCATGAAGCCTGCGAACACCACCGCCCACAGCGCCGTCAGCGCCACCAACAGCACGAAGCCCAGCGGACCGCTCGCGACCGAGATGCCGAACGGCAACGCGACGAGCACGAGGACGGCAGCGATGAAGGTGACCTTCACGCCCTCGGCGAGGAGGCGGCCCATCACCAGCGCTGTCCTCGAGACCGGCGTCGCGCGCAGCTTGTCGAAGTAGCCGCCCTCGATCTCCTCGACCAGGTAGAGGCCCGCCGAGGCGAACGACGACGCGAGGATGAGCGAGTTCGGGACCTGGAAGGCGGCGTAGCTCTGTCCCGCGAGGAAGTCCGTCGTCTCCGCCGGGAAGATGCGCGCCGCCTGCCCCACGTTCACCACGAGGAAGAACAGCGGGATCAGCAGCGTCGGGAAAAGCGCCTCCGGGGTGCGCCACGCTTCGCGGAGCGCGCGTACCGCCAGCACCCATGCCTGCGTCACGCGGTCACCTCCTGCACTTCGCCGGCGGCGCGCTCGCGCGTCCGGCCAGTCGCGTCGAGGAAGACGTCGTCGAGCGTGGGTTCGCTCGCCAGGCCGAGGCGGTCCCGCAGCTCGCCTCGGAGGCCCGCCGGCGTGCCCTCCCGCACGATCTGGCCGCCATCGATGATCGCGATACGACCGCAGAGCTGGTCCGCTTCCTCGAGGTACTGCGTCGTGAGGAAGACGGTCACGCCGCGCTGGTTGATGCGTCGCACCTCGTCCCAGACGGTGAGGCGGCTCGCGGGGTCGAGGCCGGTCGTCGGCTCGTCGAGGAACAGCACCTCAGGCTCGTGCACGAGCGCCGACGCAAGGTCGAGGCGTCGCTTCATGCCGCCCGAGTAGCCTTTGATGCGCCGGTCGGCCGCGTCGCCGAGTTCGACGAGCTCGAGCAGCTCACGCGCGCGGGCCTCGGCAGTACTCGCCGACATGCCGAACATGCGCGACTGCAGGATCAGCAGCTCGCGGCCGGTCTGCCGCGGGTCGAGCCCGGCCTCCTGCAGCGCGACGCCGATCCTCCGGCGCGCGTCGCCCGGTCTCGAGGCCACGTCGACGCCGGCGACGCGAGCCGTGCCACCGGTGATCGTGAGGAGCGTGGTGAGCATGCGCACCGTCGTCGACTTGCCGGCGCCGTTCGGACCGAGGAAGCCGAACACCTCGCCCTTCGCGACCTGCAGGTCGACGCCGCGCACGGCCTCGATGACCTCGCCACCGCGTGCGCGGAACGTCTTCGCGAGGCCGATCGCCTCGACAGCCAGGGTCTCGTTCACGGTGATCTCCGAAGCGGTGAGGTCCGCCTCAGACCATGCGTGAGGCGGCAGAGGCGGGCAGCGGACGAATGATGATGATGGTGGCAGGCATTACGCTCAAGGTCGCGGGGGAAGTGGCACGTTCGACGCGGAACGGCTCGCGTCTACACCTCGTCGCGCAGGTAGGCGGTCGCGAGGGCGTCGGCGTACTCGTTCCACAGCGAGCCGTCGTGGGCGCGGATCCAGCGAATCTCCGCGCGAGGTCGGGCCTTCGCGAGGGCGTACGCCTCCTTGACCAACTCGAGGTTGGCGACCTCGCCGGTCTTGCGCTTCCAGTTCGCGCGCTCCCAGCCGGCCGCCCACTTCGTCAGCGTGTTGACGACGAGCATGCTGTCGCTGAAGACGAGCGTGGGTTCGGCGGGATCGAGGAGGCGCAGGCCCTCGATCATCGCCGTGAACTCCATCCGGTTGTTCGTCGTCATTGGGTCATGCCCATGGCGCTCGGCGAGGATCTCGCCCTCGCGGACGTGTACGACGCCCCAGCCGCCGGGACCGGGGTTGCCGAGGCACGAGCCATCGGTGAACACGCCGGTCTGCGGACCACCATCGAACAGCTCGAGGACCTGCCGGGTCGTGCGGCTGACGGGCCGCGTGCCGCCTCCGGGCCGTCGAGGCGCCCCACGTCGATAGCCGGTCATGCGCCGTCCGTTCTGAGCATCTTCGTGGTCGGAGGCGTCACCCTCACCCTAGCCCTCTCCCCTCAAGGGAGAGGGGATCGGAGCGGAAGACGGTGACTTTGAGCCCTCCGTGACCCGCCTCGGGAGTCTGATCCCTCCCCCGCTTGCGGGGGAGGGTTGGGGTGGGGGCCTCCCCCCTACTCCAGACTCACGCCGTTGTAGAGCATCACCGGGTCGCCGTCGAAGATGTCGCTCTCGAGGTTGGCGACGACCACCACGGGGCGATCCGCCACGATGATCGCACTCCCCACCCAGCCGTCGGGGAGGTCCTTGCTCTCCCACTGGCGGAAGGTGCGCTGGCCCTCGACCGTGACGGGCTGCGAGATCAGGCCGCCGGGGAACTCGCGCGAGTAGTAGACGACGCGCACGTTCGCGGTGGAGCCGTCGAACGTGAGGACGCGGAACCAAGAGTTCCAGCCGTCGAAGCCGCCCCACGGCCCGAAGTTCTTGTTCAGCACCGGCAGCACGATCTGCCTCGACGCCTCCTCGGCGCTGAAGCCGCGGTAGTCGGCGAGCGCGCCGTCCGGTGAGACGCGCTGGGCGATGACGGCGATCGGTTCGGCGGCGTTGAGGCGCACCGTGCCGAAGAAGACCTCGGGCAGCGACTCGCCCGGCGGGAGGCAGCCACCAACTGCGGGCAGCCGCTGGTCGCACGTCAGGCTGCCGTTCACGGTCACCGTGTTCTCGACCTCGAGGCGGTCGCCGTTCTCGGTCACGCCCTGGAACAGCAGCTTCACCTCGTTGGGCACGTTCGGGTTGCTGCTCAGGATGCGGAAGCGCGTCGTCCAGGTGGTCTGGCCCTCGGAGGCGCTGCGGTCGACGAGCGGCAGCACGACGTCGTTGCCGAGCTCGTTGGCGTCGAGGCCGCGGTACGTCGCGAGGCCGGCCGCCGTCCGGTTGCGCGTGTCGACCACCATCGAGGGCTGCTGCGCCGACGCTGCCACGCCCGACCCGGTGTCCTTCGCTCTGACGACCGCCGCGCCGTCGAACCCTGCGGACACCGGGATGTTCGTCTCGTCTCGCAGCAGCGTGCCGTTCGGCCGCACGAGGTGTCCACCGTTCGGGCAGCCCTCGGTGGGCCCGGGCGGGTCGACGGCGGCGGGCTGGAGGGAGCCCTGCGGGTAGTAGGCGATCTCGAAGCAGCCGTCGCGGTCCGCGCTCGTGTTCTGCACCGAGATGCGGGAGACGAAGGCGGACGTGTTCTGCACGATCGGCGCGTACTGCACGCTGGACCCCGCGCCGAGCCGCAGCGAGTCCCCCGAGATCTCGAAGATGTCGCCCTTGAAGGCGTCGCGCGCCAGCATCGAGACGAACGGCTGGTCGACGTCGACGTGCGCCGAGCCTCGGTAGCCCGCGGGCAGCGGCGCGTACTCCTGCTGGAAGAAGGACCAGCCGAAGCCGGGCTCGAGTGCGGCGCAGCGTCCGTCGGTCGGGCAGCGGTCCTCGGCGACGAGCGCGCCGTCGAGGCCGAAGAAGTCGATGTCGATGGTCGCGGGCTGGACGCCGACGTTCTGGATGCGGAGCCAGGAGTTCTCGTCGGCGAGCCGCAGCGGCTGCGCCCCGAGGCGGTCACCCCCGCCGACCAGCGCCCCAACGGCGACGGCGAGGAGCACGACGGGCAGTAGCAAGAAGCGCGCCCCGAGGCCGGAGCGTCGAAGTGACGTCATCGGGCGTCACCGGCCTTTCGCCCCGCCGCAGGCATCGTAACGCAGCCGCACGGAACCCTCACCCCCAACCCCCGCGCATCCTGAGCCTGTCGAAGGACCCAGAAGCTGGGGAGAGGGGAGCCGGAAGTTCCTCGACTGACCTTCTGACTCCTCCCCCGCGTGCGGGGGAGGTTAGGGAGGGGGAACCGTGCGTCCTCGACACCGTCGAGCGCGGCGCGTACGATCGGAGATCGGCGGGCCCTCTCCGCCCTTGGGTCCTCGGGGTGTAGCTCAGCTTGGCAGAGCGCTGCGTTCGGGACGCAGAGGTCCGCAGTTCAAATCTGCGCACCCCGACCACTCCATGCAGCCTCCCCGGCGTCACGGACCTCGATGAGCTCGGGCGATGACCTGGACTGCTACCCCGGGCTACATACCCGTGTACGACGAGCGCCTGCGTCTAAAGAGTTCCTTCACGTTCTCGAGCTGAGCCCGACCAAGGCGCGTACCGCCGGCCGCGGACGGCCGTTCTCCGCTTGACCGATGCTATGATCTTGCGCAGGCGCGTCAGGTTCGCACCTATCCCCCGCGCAGCCCACGAAAGCCGCTCCCCTACAACGTGGAACGTGATCGAAGAGCCGGTGCGGCGAGGGTCCGTCGCCGTCTCATGATCGGGTGGCCTGAGGGCTCGGATACGTGGAAACCCTGACTCTCTGTCCCGGACCCTCTGCCAAGATGGCATCCGTGATTGCGGGGGAGGCTGGGAACCTTTCAGACGGCGGTACGTTCTAGCGACAACACTACACGGCCCCGAGGAGTCGCACGCAGCGCCCGCCACGGCAGCTAGCGCGGCTCGGGACGCCAGGAAAGGGCGGGAAGATGGTCCAGGTGCAGCGGCCGTCTCGGAAGCAGCGGATCGAGGCCGCAATCGCGTTCGCGCTTGATCGCCGCTGGGATCGCGCAGCCGAAGAGAACCGCGCGTTGCTCGACGAGCAGCCGAACGATGTCGAGGCGGCGAACCGCCTCGGCAAGGCGCTCACCGAGCTCGACGACGTCGCGGGTGCGATCGCCGCGTACGAGCAGGCGTTGAAGAGCGACCCGACGAACGCGATCGCTCGGAAGAATCTGACGCGGCTTGAGCAGGAGCGCGCGGTGAAGCGGCCGGCGCGCAGCGGTAAGGCTGCTGCGACGAAGAAGGGCTCGGCTTCGGCGAAGACGGCCCCGCGCGAGCGCTCGGGAGAGCGCGACGCCAAGGCCGACGGCGTCGGCGAAACGCTGCGCGCGCACTCGCTGATCGAGGAGTCAGGCAAATCGGCGGAGCTTGAGCTCCAGCAGCCGAACGTCGAGGCGCTGGGCGACCTCGACATCGGCGACGCGCTCGAGCTCGAGACGACGCAGCGAGGCATCGCTGTGCGCACTCCTGGAGGCGTGCTCCTCGGAACGCTCGAGCCACGGGTGGGCCTGCGACTCCGGCGCATGATCGAGGGTGGCAACCGCTACAGCGCGGTCGTTCGTCGCATCGATGAGACGACGCTGACGGTCTACATCCGTGAGACGTACAAGCACCCCTCGCTGGTGGGGCAGGCCTCGTTCCTGACCGCGGCAACGGACGCCCGCCGCCGCCGCCTCGCGCCGCGCGCGTACACGAAGAGCTCGGTGCTCACCTACGACCGCGACGACCTCGATCTGGAGACGGACGAGGACGAGGAAGAGGACGTGTGGAGCACCCGCGGCGACGACGTCGACGAGCTGGAGGACTCCGGCTTCACCGCGGAGGACGATGACGACTTCGAGTCGGACGACGTCGACGACGCGGACGATGAGCCGCTGGACGAGGTCGAGGAAGTCGACGACGAGGACTAACGCTCGGCCGAGGTTCCTCGAGAGCGCATTGGACGAAGAGAGCCGGAGCGATCCGGCTCTCTTCGCGTCCGCGGACGAAGCCCGCGCCCGCCAATCCCCTTGCCATCAGGGGGAATTCGTGCGCTAATACGCCTACATCGGGGGAATTCGCCGCGTTCGCGGCATCGAGGTAACCGACGGTGAAGCTATCGTCCCGCGGCGACTACGCCGTGCGGGTGCTCGTCGAACTCGCGAACGAGTCGAACGAGGACCCCATTGCGCTCGTGCGCCTCGCCGAGCGTACCGCGATCACGGTGAAGTATCTCGAGCAGATCATGGCGCGGCTCCGTGCGGCCGGCATCGTCCGGAGTCAGCGCGGCGCTCGAGGCGGCTACACGATGCTTCGAGATCCGGCGGCGCTGACCGTCGGCGAGGTGGTGCGCATCATGGACGGACCGCTCGCGCCCTCGCTCTGCGCGAGTCGCACCGCCCACGCTCCGTGCCCCGCGTACCGCTGCCCCACCGAGGCGGACTGCGTGATGCGCGGCCTCTGGGTCGAGGTCCGCGACGCCATCAGCGACGTGCTCGACAACACGACCTTCGCCGACCTCGCCAACCGCTCCGCCAAGGCACGCACCCGGATCTCGTACAGCATCTGACCCTCACCCTCGGCCCCCTCTCCCCAGACGCTGGGGCAGGGGAGTCGGACCGTCCGATCCGCCCGGTCGATCCCGCTCCCGGTGTGGATAACCGTTCTGATCCCTCCCCGCCTCAGGGGGTTCCTGATCCCTCCCCCGCCTAAGGGGTTTCGTTCCCTCCCCCGCCTTCGAGGGAGGGTAAGGGTGGGGGCTCACCCGCTACCATGCGGCCATGACTGACACTGCCAAGCCGCGGATCGCCATCACGCGCGCCGAGGAAGTCACCGGCGAGCGCTGGGAGGACTACGCCGACCGCATCCGCGAGGCGGGTGGCGAGCCGGTCGCAGTCGACCTCGAGGCGTGGCGTGCCGAGGCAGCACCTCCAGAGTTCGACGCGCTCGTACTCACGGGCGGCGTCGACATCGACCCGGCGAAGTACGGCGCAGAGCGCTCCGAGCGAGTCATCGAGACGAACGCGCAGCGTGACGAGTTCGAGCTGGCGCTGCTCCGCGAAGCGCTCGAGCGCGACGTACCCGTCCTCGGCGTGTGCCGGGGGCACCAGGTCTTCAACGTCGCGTACGGCGGCTCGTTGCTGCAGCACATCGAGGAGCGCGAACCGCACCGGTCACGCCGCGCTGCGGACGGCGTCGGCATCGACTCCGGCTGGCACGACGTCGAGGTCGCGGCCGGGACGCGCCTGGCGGCGGTTCTCGGCGAGGCGTCCGTGCACGTGAACTCGCGGCACCACCAGGCGGTGACGGCGGAGCGTGTCGCGCCCGGCCTCGAGGTGGCCGCGACGGCGCCGGACGGCATCATCGAGGCGCTCGAGGACCCCTCGAAGCGATGGGCGGTCTCGGTGCAGTGGCACCCCGAGCGCACCGAGGTCGCCGAGCGCTTTACGACGCTGTGGGCCGACTTCGTGTGTGCGGCGCGCGAGGCGAAGTCGGAGCAAGCGGCCGATGCCTGAGGCGGACTTCCTTTACTTCGCGTTCGGCTCGAACCTCGACCGCAGCAGGCTGCACCTGCACTGCCCCTCGGCGCGCTTCATCACTGCCGCTCGGCTGGCCGACCACCGCCTCGCGTTCTCGATCGAGAGCAGGAACACGTGGCGCGGCGGCGTGGCGGACGTGCTGCCGAGCCCGGGTGACGAGGTGTGGGGCGCGCTCTG
Source organism: uncultured Dehalococcoidaceae bacterium (assembly GCA_964479165.1). GTDB lineage: Bacteria > Chloroflexota > Dehalococcoidia > UBA2979 > UBA2979 > CAYZJO01. Next base: position 227,346 of record CAYZJO010000001.1, on the reverse strand, counting down.
GGTGATCGACGGGGCGCACTCGAAGGCGCTCGACGAGCAAGAGGGCGTCTTCCGCGAACCCCCCGCCTACCGGCGCTACGAGGTGACGGTGACGACGCCAGCGGGGGATTCGGTCACCTGCCGCTCGTACCAGGTCGCGAACCCGCATCCGGAGGGCTTCCTGCCCTCGCCCGCGTACAAGCAGACGATCCTCCGCGGGGCGCGCGCCTGCGGCCTCCCCGCTGACTATATCGCCCGCCTCGAGGCGCTGGCCGACAACGGCATCGAGGGCGGCGGCCCCGCCTAATCCTCCACCACCCGATCACCGACAGGAGCACCGCAGTGCCTCACGAGGCGCGCCACGAGCCGTACTTCGACGCCAACCTCGCGCGCTGGGACGAGTCGGTGGCGATCCATGCCGCCTCCGAGGGCTACGACCTCGCGGGCTTCCTGCGTGGCGACAAGTCCCTCTACGCCGTCGAGACGGCCGAGGTCGGCGACGTCTCCGGCAAGACGCTGCTCCATCTCCAGTGCCACTTCGGCATGGACACGCTGAACTGGGCACGCCTCGGCGCCACCGTCACGGGCATCGACTTCTCGCCGGCCGCCGTCGAGCGGGCGCGCGCGCTGGCCGAGGAGGTCGGCGTCAACCACGCGCGCTTCATCGAGTCGAACCTCTACGACGCGCCGCAGGTCCTCGATGAGCAGTTTGACGTCGTGTACACCGGCATCGGCGCGCTGAACTGGCTGCCCGACATCCGAGGCTGGGCGCGCGTCGCTGCCGGCTTCGTGAAGCCCGGCGGCTTCCTCTACCTCTACGAGGGCCACCCGATGCTCTGGGCGCTCGACGAAGAGCGACAGGACGGCGTGCTCGCGCTGCGCTACCCCTACTTTGAGGTTGAGCGGCCGATCGAGTGGGACTCGGAGCTGACGTACACCGACGGCCCGCCGCTCAAGAACACCAAGGGCTTCGAGTGGAACCACGGCCTCGGCGAGATCGCGACGGCCATCATCGAGGCGGGCCTCCGCCTCGAGTTCATCCACGAGCACCGCGAGATCGCGTGGAAGGCCCTCGACTGGATGGAGCCCGCCGACGGCGCCCCGACGGCGGACGGCTCGCGCCACCAGCGCCGTACGGCGTGGCGGCTGCCGGAAGCGCAGCGCGACCTCGTGCCGCTGATGTACTCGCTGAAGGCGACGCGGGCGCCCTCACCCTAACCTCTCCCCCCAAGGGGAGAGGGGACCAGACAGGCGGCTATGGGAAGCCGCCGATGTCCATTCGTTCTTCGAGATTCCGGCCTCCTCTCCCTTTTAGGGGGAGGATTGAGGCGAGGGTCCTATGCCCGGGGCGGACGGCCGGTGCGGCGGAGGTAGTCGTTCGTCAGTTCGCGCCTGGCGCGCTCGCGCTCGGCGCGGGCTTCTCGGAGAGCGTAGGCGGTGTCCTCGCGGACTCCGACGAGCCAGCTGCGGACGAGCGTCGCCTTGTCGCGAGCGGGCTCGGGGAGCTTCTCCGGGAGGTCGTCGTCAGAGAGCAGCCGCTTCGCCACGGCGAAGCCAGCGCCAACACCGGCCGCGAGCGCGAGGACCGCACCGAGTGCCATCGGGACCCCCTCCCTAACCTCCCCCGCAAGCGGGGGAGGAGTTAGAAGTCGCTCCCCGCAAGCGGGAGGAGCAGAAGTCGCTCCCCCCGCACGCGCCGGAGGAGTCAGAAATCGCGACCCCGCTACGGCGGAGTCAGAAGTCTGCTATCGCTTCACTCGCTTGGCGACACGGGAGAAGCTGCTCACGCCGCGTTTCACGCCTCGGCCGGCCGACATCACCTTGATCAGCGGGCTGACGGCGTTGTCTGCCCAGAACTCGGAGGCGCCGCGCACGTTGTGGGCGCTCTCTTTCAGCTCCAGCAGGGCCGGGCGGACGGACTCGGCGCTCACCTCGTCGATGAGCCGGGTCACCTTGCGAACGGCGAAGATCAGGACCACCGTCAGGAGGATCAGGAAGAAGAACAGGAAGATACCCATCGCCCCGTATACGACGATGACCCAATCGCGCCACGTTTCAAGGCTGCCCATGAGGTGATCCTTCGGAGCGACTGTTGATAATTCATCCTATCGAGGGCCTCAAGGTGGCACAACGAACGCACCCGTGCGCGCTCGGTTCGAGGAGCTCCTGTCAGGGCAGCGCAGCCTCGATCGTGCCCCCGCCGATCACCTCGTCGCCACGGTAGAGGACGACCGCCTGGCCCGGTGCTGCGGCCCGGACGGGCCGCTCGAAGGCGAGGTCGAAGCCCTCGCCTTCCAGCCGCTCGACGACTGCCGCCGCGAGCGGCGCGTGGTAGCGGATGCGCGCCTCGATGCGGTCCCCAACCTCCGGAGGGCCCGCGACCCAGCGCGGGTCCGAGGCGCGGAGGCGCGTGCGCTCGAGTTCGAGCACGTCGCCCACGACGACGGCGTTGCGCGTGGCATCGATGCCGGTCACGAAGCGACGCTCGCCGCCGCCGAGACCGAGGCCGCGGCGCTGACCCACGGTGAAGTTGACGATGCCCTCGTGCGTGCCGAGTTGCTCGCCCGCCCCATTCACGATGGGGCCCGGAACGGCCTCGATGCCGCGCTCGCGCAGCAGGCGGCGGTAGTCGCCGTCGGTGACGAAGCAGATGTCGGCGGAGTCCGGCTTGTCCGCGACCGACGCGAGGCCGAGGTCGCTGGCGACGCGCCGCGTCTCAGTCTTCGGCATGTCGCCGAGAGGGAACAGCGTGCGTGAGAGCGCGCGCTGGTCGAGCGTGTAGAGGACGTAGGACTGGTCCTTCGCATCGTCCTCGGCGGCACGCAACCGCAAGACGTCGCCGTCTCGCTCGACGCGCGCATAGTGCCCCGTCGCCAGGTAGTCGACGCCCATCGCCAGCGCGCGGTCGAGCAGCGTCGAGAACTTCACCTTGTCGTTGCAGGCGAGGCAGGGGTTCGGCGTGCGGCCGTGCGCGTAGGCGTCGGCGAAGGTGTCGATGACGTCGCGACCGAACTCACGCTCGAGGTTGAGCACGTAGTGCGGGATGCCGATGCGCTGCGCGGCGGCGCGAGCGTCGCCCACGTCCTCGATGCCGCAGCAGGTGCGCCTGGAGGACAGCACGGTCTCGTCGGGCTCGGTGTAGAGCCGCATCGTCACGCCGACGACGTCATAGCCCTGGCGGTGCAGCAGCGCGGCCGCGACGGCCGAGTCGACGCCACCCGACATCGCGACGAGCACGCGCTTCCCGAGGCCGGGACGGTAGTCTGGCGGAGTCGTGACCTCGATCATGCGATCCATGATAACCGCACGACCGCTGCGATCCTGTTGGACGCTGGCTCTCCTCGTCGTGGCGTTCATCGTCGCGTGCGGTGGGCCGAGCGAGCAGGCAGCGCCCACGTCGACTGCGACCTCCATGCCTCCGCCCACCGCGACCCCGAACGCCGCGAGTACTGTCCCTGCGAGGGAGCCACCGACGAGCACCGCCACACCCAGGGCAACACCGGCCGTCTGGGACGTGCGGGTGCGACGTCTGACGATCCCCGCGCTCGGCATCGACGCCGAGGTCGTGGGCAGTGAGGTCGTACCCAACACCTCGACGGTCCCGCCGGGCTGCCCGACGCCGGAGCCCGGCTCAACGACGCTCACCGTACCGAACGAGGGCATCGCCACGCCGGAAGAGGCGTTCGCGGGCCTCGAGAACACCGCGTGGGTCTTCGGGCATAGTCGCTGGCAGGGGCAGCCGGGGCTGCTGCACGCGCTCGAGGACATCGCCGTCGGCGGCGAGATCCTGGTCGATGGTGAGGAGCGTGCGACGGCGGCGTCCGTCTCCGGGCAGCGCTTCGTCGTCGAAGGCATCTACCTCGCCGACAAGGACTCAGGGGGAGAGCTGGTCACGGCCGCGAGTCCCGAGGAAGTCCGCACGGTGCCGACGCTCATCCTCCAGACCAGCGTGCGCGAGAGCGGCGCGAACAGGACGTGGCTGCTCGATCAGGGGCAGGTCATGGCGCGCGCCGAGAACCTCGTCACGGGCGACCTCGAGGACCCGTGCAAGTACCTGCTGCTGTTCGTGGTGGCTGAGGCGTCGTAGCGGCGTTCCGTGCCCGACGAGCCCCTCCCTAACCCCCCCGCTCGCGGGGGAGGAGTCAGATGGGCAGGAGCCAGCGGTGACGGCTGCTATACTCCGCAGGTGCTGCAACGTAATGAGGACCAGCGTCAGCCGGCGGACCGGCAGGAGGCATCGCTGCAGGGGCTCGAACTCGGACACCGCATCATCGACGTCCTGGTCGACCGCCTCGCAGAGAACGTCGTCCTCCTCGATCTGACGCACCTCGCTGCTTTCGCCGACTACTTCGTCATCGCGACCGTCGACAACGAGCGCCAGATGCGCGCCGTTGTGGACGCCGTCGACGAGTTCGCGCGCTCCATCGGGCGGCGTGCCGTCGAGGAGGGCACGGTCGAGGGCGGCTGGGTCCTGATCGACCTCGACGAGGTCGTGGTCCACGTGTTCGCGCTCGAGCAGCGCGTCTACTACGACCTCGAGACGCTGTGGAGCCACGCGCACGAGGTCGTGCGTGTCCAGTAGCCCCGCCGCGCCTCGCCCCTGACTCCCTCGACGGTTATCCCTCGAAGATCCAGCGATCGGTGTCGCGCGCCCACGAGGCGATGGGCTGGCCTTCGAAGAAGATGCCGATCTCGCGCTCGGCACTCTCGGGGCTGTCCGAGCCGTGGACGAGATTGCGGCCGACCTCGAGGCCGAAGTCGCCTCGGATGGTGCCCGGTGCGGCCTCGGTGGGGCGGGTGACGCCCATCGTCTGGCGCGCGGCGGCGACGGCGTTCGTGCCCTCGAAGACCGCAGCGACGATGGGGCTGCTGGTGATGTACTCCACGAGGCCGGCGAAGAACGGCTTGCCGTCGTGCTCCGCGTAGTGGCGCTTCGCCATCGCCTCGTCGACCTGCAGCAGGCGCAGCCCTACGATGCGCAGCCCGCGTTGCTCGAGGCGGCCGATGATCTCGCCCGCCAGGCCGCGCTGCATCGCGTCCGGCTTCACCAGGATCAGCGTTCGCTCCACGTCACTCCCTCTCGCGTCTTTCGGTTGGTGTCGTTAGTTGGGCCGCGTGATCGGCGGCGGGTGCAGGTAGACGGCGTCGACGAGTGCCGGATCCCCGTAGGCGTTGCGCAGCCGCGCGAGCGCTACGAGGTCCGCCGTCCGCCGTTCGCCGTGCGACTCAGTTTCGCCGCTGCGGCCCGCAGCGTCTCGCGCCGCCCGCAGTGTCTTGCCGAGGTCGCCATCGAGGTCGCCGCACCAGCGTGCGCCAACCGGTGCGCGCGAGACGCACTCTTCGGCGGTGTCGAGGCGCGGCTCCACGAGGACGACCGGCGCCTCGCGGCCGTCGTACGCCGTGTACGCGGTCCAGCCTTCGGTCGTGCGTCGCGGCCGGTCTGCCGCCGGCGACTCTGCGTACGCCGCCCACGCGACGTTCCCGCGACCGGCGGCGTGCACCGCGACGACCGGCGTCGCGCCGTCGAGGTGCGGCAGCGCGTCGGCTTCGAGACGTCCGACTCCGGCGAGCGGGATGTCGAGGGCGACCGCGAGGCCCTGCGCCGTCGCGATGCCGGTGCGCAGCCCGCCGTAGCCGCCCGGCCCAACGTTCACGGCAACGCTCACGAGGTCCGCGCGCGCCACTCCCGTATCGCGGAGCAGTTCATCGAGCTTGCCCAGCAGCTCCTGCGAGTAGTTCGTGCTGACATCCCAGCGCAGCTCCGCGAGCACGCTGTCGCCCTCGAGCAGCGCGAGGCCACCGCGGTTCGACGCGGTGTCGATGGCGAGGTCGACGCGCCGGCCTGTTTCAGCGGCCACGGGAGATCAGACCGTCCAGTACGTGCCGGTAGCGCTCGCCGACGCCAACGAACGTGAAGCGCCGCGACTTCGCTTCGCCCTCGACGGGCTCGATCACGACGAGCAGGTGCTCGCGGGGCAACGCCTCGAGGCCGCGCTCGGGCCACTCGATGAGCAGGACGCCGTTCGCCGCCTGCTCCTCGAGGGCAAGCTCCTCGACTTCCTCGGGCTCCGTGAGGCGGTAAAGGTCGGCGTGGTAGAGCGCGAGGGTGCCCGAACCGCCCTCGGCCGGGTCGTGACGGGCGAGGAGCACGAACGTCGGGCTCGTCACCGGGCCCTCGACGCCGAGTCCCGCGCCGATGCCCTGGGCCAGCGCGGTCTTGCCCGCGCCCAGCGGGCCCTGCAACAGTACGACGTCGCCCGCGCGCAGCAGCCGTGCGAGCCGCCGTCCCAGCGTGCGCGTCCGTCCGACGCTCGTCGTGGTCAGCTGCACGCGGTTGGCGGTGCTCACGACGCGCCCGCCCCGGCTCGGAGGTGGTCCCACCCTCGCGAAGGCGGCTCGTAGCGCTCGTTATTCGCGTCAACGGCCCACGCCTCGCCTCGGTGCTCCTCCACCACGCGGCCGATGATCGTGACCGGCACTTCGGCGGTCCCGAGCATCTCGAGGGCGGCGCGCGGACCGACGAGCAGCAGCTCGTAGTCCTCGCCGCCGCCGAGCGCGCGGTCGCGCGCCGTGGACTCGCCGAGTGCAGTGACGGCTGCTGCGTGCAGCGGCAGCGCGTCGAGCGACAGTTCGATGCCCACCGCGGACCGCTCCGCGATGTGGCCGGCGTCCTGCAGCAGCCCGTCGGAAACATCGATGGCGCAACGGACGCCGGCCGCGATCGCGGCGAGCCCGAGCGCCGTGCGCGCGCGCGGCCGTCGGTGCGCCTCGAGGAGCGCGGCGACGCCGTCTTCGTCGTCGCGGCCCGCCTCGATGAGCGCGAGTCCGGAGGAGGCTGCGCCCGGGTGCCCGGAGACGGCGATCGCGTCGCCAACCTGCGCGGCGCTGCGGAGGAGGAGAGCGGGCGCGCCCTCGGTGGTCGTGCTCGCCTCGCCGAGGAGCGTGATGCTGAGCATCGTCGTCGGTCCTCGCGTAATGTCTCCGCCGGCGACGCGCACGCCGTGCGCCAGGCAGGATGCCGCGACGCCGTCGATGAGCGCGTCGATGTCCTCGACGTTGAGCGTCGGCCCGAGGACTGTCGCGATCAGAGCGAAGCGCGGCTGTGCGCCCATCGCCGCGATGTCGGAGACGTTCGAGGCGATGGCGCGCCAGCCGACGTCCCTCCACGACATCGTGTCGCTGCGCCAGTGCGAGCCCTCGACGAGCGCGTCCGTCGTCGCGACGGTGGCGCCGGCGGCGTGCCGCCAGACGGCGGCGTCGTCGCCCGGCGGCACAAGGATGTCACTGGCAGCCGCGTCACCGAGGTGCGCGACGATGCGATCGATCAGGTCGAACTCGGAGAGCACCTCGCCCATCAGCGATCGATGCCGGCGCCGTTCCGGCTGACGCTAGGTGTCACGGGAACCTGCGTCGGTGCCCATGTCGATGACGGCGATCGAGGCGACGGCGTCCTCGTCCTCGACGTTCATCACCGCCACGCCCTGCGTCGAACGGCCTTGCTGGCTGATGAGGTCCACGCGTGTGCGGAACGTGAGGCCCTTGCGTGAGACCAGGATGACCTCCTGGTCCGCCCGCACCGCGCGCGCGACCGCTAGCGGTCCGCTGCGATCGTTCACGCGGAAGGTGATCACGCCCTGGCCGCCGCGCCCGTGTTGTGGGTACTCGCTGATCGGGGTGCGCTTCCCGGCGCCCTGCTCCGTCACCACAAGCATGTCCTCGCCATCGGCGGCGACGACCATTGCGATGATTCGCGCGCCGTCAGCGAGGCGCATGCCGCGGACACCACCGGAGGCCCTCGAGGCGACGCGCAGCGTGCCCACGTTGAAGCGGATGGCCTGACCCGCTGACGAGACCAGCAGCACGTCATCGACATCGCGCGCTGCGCGTGCTGCCACCAGTTCGTCACCCGCCTCGAGGTTCATCGCGATCAGGCCGGCGCGGCGCACGGACTCGAACTGCTCCAGTGGCGTGCGCTTCACCTCGCCCTCGCGAGTCGCGAGGACCATCGAGTCTCGAGCGAAATCGCGGACGACGACGACGGTCGTAACGCGGTCCTCGACCTCCATCTCGACGAGGTTGACCACGGGCATGCCGCGCGCCTGCCGCGAGGCCTCGGGCACCTCGTGGCCCTTGAGCGAGTACACCTTGCCGCTCGCGGTGAAGAGCAGCAGCGAGTCGTGCGTGTCGCAGACGAGCAGGTGCCGGACGGCGTCCTCCTCGCGCGTCGTCATCCCGGTGATGCCGCGCCCACCTCTGCCCTGGGCGCGGTAGGTCTCGAGTGGCACGCGCTTCATGTAGCCGCGCTCCGAGATCGTCACGACGATCTGCTGGTGCGCGACCAGGTCCTCCTCCGAGAAGTCCTCGACGGCCTGGGCGAACACTTGCGTGCGCCGTGGCCCGCCGTACTTCTCGATGAGTTCGTTGCAGTCGTCCTTGATCAACCCGTCGATCTTCTCGGGGTTTGCCAGCAGGTCCTCGAGGTAGGCGATGCGCTCCATCAGCTCGGCGTGCTCGGATCGGATCTGATTCGCCTCGAGCTGGGCGAGGCGGCGCAACTGCATGTCGAGGACGGCCTGCGCCTGCCGTTCGCTCAGCTCGAACGGCGCGCGTTGCAGCGCCTGCTTCGCGGCATCGGCGGACTCCGCCCCACGAATCGCGGCGATGACCGCGTCGAGGTTGTCGAGCGCCTTGAGCAACCCCTCGAGGACGTGCGCGCGGTCTCGCGCCTTCTCGAGGTCGAACTCGCTGCGACGGCGGATGACCTCGCGACGGTGGTTGACGAAGACCTCGAGGGCCTCCTTCAGCGTGATCACGCGCGGCTGGTTGTCGACCAGCGCGAGCATGTTCACCGCGAACGTGCTCTGGAGCGCGGTGTGCTTGTAGAGCTGCGCCTGCACCGTCTGGTACGTGGCGCCGCGCTGCAATTCGATCACCATGCGCATGCCGTGACGGTCGGACTCGTCGCGCAGGTCGGAGATGCCTTCGATGCGCTTCGAGCGCACGAGGTCCGCGATGCGCTCGAGGAGCTGCGCCTTGTTGACCTGGTACGGCAGCTCGGTGACGACGATCTGCATCCGGTTCGAGCGCGCCTCCTCGAGGGTCATGCGCGCGCGCATCGTGATGCGGCCGCGCCCGGTGGCGTACGCCTGCCGGATCTCCTCGCGGTTGTAGATGGTTGCGGCCGTCGGGAAGTCTGGCCCGGTGACGATCGTCATGAGGTCATCGACCGTGCACTCGGGGTTGTCGATGACCATCTGCACGGCGTTGCAGATCTCGGTGAGGTTGTGCGGCGGGATGTTCGTCGCCATGCCCACCGCGATGCCGGCCGAGCCGTTGAGCAGCAGGTTCGGGATACGCGCCGGCAGCACGCTCGGCTGCAGCAGCGACTCGTCGAAGTTCGGGTAGAAGTCGACCGTGTTGCGGTCGATGTCCGCGAGCATTTCGGCTGCGATGGGGGCGAGACGTGCCTCGGTGTAGCGCATCTGCGCCGGCGGGTCGCCATCGACTGAGCCGAAGTTGCCCTGCCCGGTGATGAGCGGATAGCGCATCGAGAAGTCCTGGGCCATGCGGACCAGGGCGTCGTAGATCGCAGAGTCGCCGTGCGGGTGGAACTTCCCCATCACCTCGCCGACGAGGCGCGCGGTCTTCTTGAAGGCGGAGGCGGGACCGACGCCGAGTTCCTGCGCGCCGAAGAGGATGCGCCGCTGCACCGGCTTGAGGCCGTCGCGCGCGTCGGGAAGCGCTCGCGAGACGATGACCGACATCGCGTAATCGACGTACGAGTCGCGCATCTGGTCCTCGATACGGACCAGACTGACGCGTTCGGGAGTGTCCTGGACCACGGGCTACGTCCTTCGAGGCCGGGCAGCCCTCGCGGCGCCCGTGCGGCATGAGCGACATGCGTCGGGGGAGTACTTCCATTTTACCAGCGATGGGCTGTTCAGTCCGGCCACGCGCTTCCAGGAGCACCGGTCACTCGGACTCGTGGGCGCTCCGCGACACGAGCACTTTGTCGACGCGATGCCCGTCCATGTCGAGGACCTCGAACTGCAGGCCGGCCCACTCGAAGGTGTCCGCTTCCGCGGGGATGGTGCCGAGGCGGGCCATGACGAAGCCGCCGATCGTCTGGTAGTCGCCCTCGTCCGCTTCGGGAACGTCGACCCGCAGCCAGTCCTCGAACTCGTCGATCGGCAACATGCCGTCGACGATCCACGAACCGTCCCCGCGGCGTCGGATGAGCGCGTCCGGACTGCCGTCGGTCGAGACGTACTGCCCGACGAGCGCGCGGAGGACGTCGTTCGCCGTGCATACGCCGAGGACCCCGCCGTACTCGTCAATCACGAGTGCGAGCGGCGCCCTCGTTTCGCGGAAGCGGTCGAGTACCTGGAGTGCCGGCAGGTTCTCCGGAATGAAGAGCGGCTGCTGGAGAGCGGCTCGGAGTTCGGCGATGCCGCCGTCGCGTTCGTGCCGCCACAGTTCCTTGATCGAGAGCACGCCGACGACGCGGTCAAGGGCGCCCTCGCAGACGGGGAAGTGGTGGTGAGGGCTGCTCGCCATGACCTGGCGGGACACCGCAGGCGGGTCCTCGAGGTCGAGCCACACGACCTGGGTGCGAGGCGTGACGAGGTCGGCGGCATCGCGGTCTGCCAGCCGGAACACGCTCGCGACGAGCTCCCGCTCGCCCGGCTCGAAGACGCCGGCAGCCGTCCCCTGCTCGACGAGGATCTTGATCTCCTCCTCGGTGACGGGGGCTTCGACGGTCTCGCGCAGCCCGATCACGCGGAGCACCGCCTCCGTCGACAAGCTGAGCACCGCGACGATCGGCCGCGCCACCACCGAGAGCGCGCTCATCGGTCGCGCCACGATCGAGGCGACGCGTTCGGGGTTGTGCAGCGCGATGCGCTTCGGCACCAGCTCACCGATGACGAGGGAGAGGTACGTGATCGAGAGGACGATGATTGCGAAACCGAGCGGCTCGCTGTAGCGGTCGAGGAACGCGACCTCGCTGAGCAGGTCGGACAGGTACGTCGTCAGCCTCGCGCCACCGAACGCACCGGCGAAGATGCCGACGAGCGTGATCCCCACCTGCACTGTCGAAAGCAGGCGGTTCGGCGAGTCCGTCAGCTCGAGGGCGATCCGTGCGCCTCTGCTGCCCTCTTCGGCTAGTTGCTGCAGCCTCGCGCGCCGGGCGGAGACGATCGCCAGCTCGGACATCGCGAGGACGCCGTTCAGCAGCAGCAGACCGAGGATGATGAGGAGTTCAGCGCCAACGGCGGCGATGCGGCGGCTCCTTCAGCGGCAGTGTCTCTTGCCCGTTGCCTACGAGTGTAGGGGCGAGGGTCGCCGGTCACTCGCTAGCGAGTCCGTGCCGGCTCCTCCCCGCGCACTTCCTCGGCGAGCGCCCGCGCCAGGTCGCGCCGGTGCGCGTAGATCGATGCGCCGATCGCCAACCCGAGCAACGTCACGATCACCCCGAGGCTCGCGAGCGCCGGAAGGTGGTACACGTCGGACAGCAGCATCTTGGCGCCCACGAAGATCAGGATCGCCGCGAGTGCGGGCTTGAGGTAGCGCAGCTCCGACAGGTAGCCGCTGAATACGAAGTACATCGCTCTCAGCCCGAGGATGGCGAAGATGTTTGAGGTGAACACGATGAACGGGTCGTCTGTGATCGCGTAGATCGCGGGGATCGAATCCAGCGCGAAGATCAGGTCGGTGCTCTCGATCAGGAGCAGCACGATGAAGAGCGGCGTGATGAACAGCCGGCCCGCTCGTCGCACGAAGAACTGCTGGCCCTCGTAGCCCTCCGTAGTAGGGAAGAGGCGCGTTGCGAGGCGCACCAGGCGGTTCTGCTGCAGGTCGGGCTCGTCCGGGTGGCCTCGGAGGATGCGCAGGCCCGTAAAGACGAGGAACCCACCGAAGACGTACATCACCCAGTGGAACGTCTCGAGCAGCGCGCCTCCGACCACGATCAGGACGGCGCGCATCACGAGGGCGCCGAGGATGCCCCAGAACAGTACGCGGTGCTGGTAGGCCGCGGGCACGCCGAACGCCGAGAAGATGATCAGGAAGACGAAGACGTTGTCGACGCTGAGGCTCTTCTCGATGAGATAGCCCGTCGTCCACTCGATGCCCGTCTCGGTGCCCGCGACGATGTAGACGCCCGCGTTGAACGCGAGCGAGAGCCCCACCCACACGACACTCCACGTCAGCGCCTCGCGGCGGCTGACCGCGTGCGCCTCGCGATGGAACACGCCGAGGTCGAGCGCGAGCATCGCGCCGACGAACACGAGGAACGCGATCCAGGGGAACAGACCGGCAAGATCGGGCAAGCGACCACCTCGCATGGCTATGACGTCTGGTCGGCCCTCGGAGGACCGACAGAGTCTCACCACGCGAGATCGCTCTCGCTCTCAGCGCCGGTGCAGCTCGATGGGTGCACGTATTGACGACGCTGAGCCGCCCATGAGGGCAGGGGTTACTCCCTCTGCTGCAATCGACGCTAGGGGATGGCGGTCGGAGCGGTCAACCGGCCGGCGCGTCGAGCAGCGCTTCGAGCGTCGCATCGAGGTCGGCCATGCTCGGTAGCACCGCGTGCGCGCCGGCGGCACCCAGCTCCTCCGGGGTGTTGTGGCCGGTCGCCACGCCGACCGCGATGGCATCGAGGGCGAGCGCCGCGCCGACATCGCGGACGGTGTCGCCGACGAAGACGAGACGGCCGCCGTCACGGTGACCGCAGTTCTCCGCGGCCTCGCGGAACACGTCGGCGCGGTCGGCGTGCAGGTCGCCGAACGCGCCGCGCATCGGCCTGAAGTGCGGCTCGAGGCCGGCGCTCGCGAGCTTGAGCAGCGCGTTCGCGCGCATCCCGCCCGTCCCGATGCCGGTCGTCACACCTTCGCTGGCTCCCAGCGTCTCGAGGACTGCGTTGACGCCCGGAAGCTCGACCGCCGGGTCCGTCACGAGCGCCTCGCGCAGGAGCGGGGTGTACACCGCTTCGTAACGCTCGAACAGTCTGTCGCCGTCGAGGCCGGCGAGGCGCCCTGCCTCCTGGATGATCCAGCGGTCGCTGCGCCCGTGGTACAGCACCGGGTCGAGGATCCCCACGACGCCCGTCACCGCCTCCAGTGCGCGCGCAAGGACGGCGCGATCGCTCGGGAACTCGAGCAGTGTGAGATCGAGGTCAAAGACCACGGTGGTGCGTCGCGGCATGGTGGGACTGTAACCGCCACCTCCTGTTCGTGGGCCAGCCCCCTTTCGTGGGAGCTCGACGAACCATGCCCTCCGTGCGCACGGAAGGCGTCCTTCGACAGGCTCAGGACGAACGGAGGGGGACTCCGGACGAACGGAGGGAGACCCCGGACGAACGGACGGGGACCCCGGACGAACGGGAAGGAAATCCGGACGAACGGACGGGGACCCCGGACGAACGGGAAGGAAATCCGGACGAACGGGAAGAAAACTCCGGACGAACGGGAAGGATAACTCCGGACGAACGGAGCGGGGACGCTGGGGCGCCGAGAACCGCTCGGGCGAGGCCGATTGGTTCGACCGACCACTAGGCCCTCAGGCCGTGCGGCCCGTATACTCGTGAGTGGAGAGGTGGCCGAGTGGTTGAAGGCGCCGCTCTCGAAAAGCGGTAGGTGAATAGCCTCGTGGGTTCGAATCCCACCCTCTCCGCCAGCCGCCGCCGCGAGACGCCTTCCCCCTCATCCCAGCGCCACACCTCGCGCCTCGCGGAGAGGTGCCGGAGCGGTTGAACGGGCTCGCCTGGAAAGCGTGTAGGGGGCTACAACTCCCTCGTGGGTTCGAATCCCACCCTCTCCGCCACTGACCCCGACCTCGTACTACGACCCCTCGACCACGTCCTGCAGCGCTGGCTCGACTTCCTCGATCGGCGCGAAGCCCTCGAAGCGTGACGCGACGCGGCCGTCCGCGCCCACGATGAACGTCCACTCGTCCGTCTCCAGCCCCCACTCCTCGAGGACGGGTGTTCGCTCCGCGATGTCGAGGCCGCCCGTGCGGATCTCCTCGGGGTTGGTGTACAGGTCGACGTGTACGAAGTTGACCCGATCGCCCCAGCGCTCACGAAGCTCGGTCAGCATCTCCACTTGCGGCCCGCAGAGCGCGTTCGTGCAGAAGCCCGGGCTCGCGAACACGACGACGAGCGGGCGTCCCGAGGCCAGCGCCGCGGCGATGGTCTGGTCGTAGAGCGCGGGGTCCGGCTCTGCGCCGGTGCTCAGCTGCGTGAGCCGCTCGACGTCCGCCGCCGTGCGGTTCTCGCTGGCCGGCGCTTCCTCGCCGACGCCCACGCTCCGAGGCTCCTCGCGCACCTCGAACGCGAACGTCGTCTCCGCGACCCTGCCGTCGGGGCGCGGCACGTCGATGCTGAGACCCCACGTCCCCGCCCCGGTGAACTCGACCGCGTCGAGGACGTAGAGGCCCCGGATACCGTCCGGGAACGGGTAGAAGCGCGCCGTCAGCTCCTCGACGGCCGCGTCCGCAACGCCGAGCGGGCCGTCCTCGAACCGATGAGTTGTGACCTGCACCACCGGCAGCCCGACGACGCCCTGATCGTCCGACAGCACGAACGAAACGCGGTGCCGCCCCACGGCGAGATCCGGCGTGCCCAGCCGGATCACCAGGCCGGCCTCCTCGTCGACGTAGCGCGGATACGGCCCATCGAGCGGCGACCCCGTCGGTGCGAGGACGGCGGTCGCACCACCCTCGACGGGCGTTGCGCTCGCCTCGGGGGTGCCGGCGTCCGAGCCACCGCAGGCGATAGCGAGGGCCGCGATAAGGGCGGCGAGAAGGGCCCCCACCCTGACCTCCCCCGTAAAGGGGGAGGAGTGGGGACGAGGAGGACGGAGTGTCCGCTGCCGGCGCCACCTCCGAACTCCTACTCCTCCCCCCTTGCGGGGGAGGTCAGGGTGGGGGGTGCTTCCCATCCTCACGCCCCCTCCAGGTAGACGCCGAAGGTGAAGGCGTAGACGGCGAAGTCGTCGGAGTTGGCGCGCAGGCGGAGGACATTGTTGCCGTAGTACGGCAGCTCGAGGACGCCGTACATCCGAGGCTCGTCTACGACCAGGATGCTGCGGCCCTCGGCGTCGAACTCGATGTCGACGCCGGCCTCCTCCTCCGTCAGCGGGCGGTCGTTCAGCTCGACGACGACCTCGAAGGGCTCGTCGCCGCGCGGCGCGAGGACGACGTTCGCGCTGCGGCCGGCGACGCGGAGGACGATGTAGTCCTCGAAGTCCTCCGTGGTGCGGGCGTGGACGATGGCCTCGGCCTCGTTGCGCCACGCCCCCTGCAGGTACCAGCGGTTGTTTGCGAAGCCGCCGTCGTCTTCGTACTCGCGAACCTCGTCCGGGCCGAGGTAGTACTCGTCCTGGCCCGCGTAGTTGCCGCCCGGCGCGTAATTGCGGACGTAGCCGCCGTAGAGCTCACGGGTGACGGCCGTCGCTGCCGCGTCCACCTCGGGCTCCGGCATCCCGACGGGCTCGACGCCTTCGAGGTCGTGGCCTGCCGCCTGGAGGGCCGTGCGGATGGCGAGCTCGGTCTCGGTGTACTGGCCTTCGCCGAAGTGCTGGAAGACGAGCGTACCGTCCGGCGTCAGCAGGTACTTCGCCGGCCAGAAGCGGTTCTCGAATGCGTCCCACGTCTCGAACTCGTTGTCCTGCGCGATTGGGTACTCGAGGCCGTAGCGCGCGATCGCTGCCGCCACGTTCTCGCGCGAGCGCTCGAACTCGAACTCCGGCGTGTGCACGCCGAGGACCGTGAGGCCGTGCTCGGCGTAGCGCTCGTGCCAAGCCTCGAGGTAGGGCAGCGTGCGCACGCAGTTGACGCAGGTGTACGTCCAGAAGTCGACGAGGACGACGCGCCCTCCCTCGCGCAGCCCGGCGAGCGTGAGCGGCTCGGAGTTGAGCCACCCCTCGATGCCCGCGAGCTCGAGGTCACTGCCCTCCGTGGGGGTGAACTCGGGTGCGGCGTGGGGGGATTGGAAGGTTGGCGTGGCCCCCTCTCCCCCGTCCTCTCCCACGAGGGGAGAGGGAGTCAGACGGGAGGAGTCAGAGGCTCCGGCCCCCTCTCCCCCTGGGGGAGAGGGTTGGGGTGAGGGCGGTGAGACGTCGGAAGCACAGGCGGCGAGCAGGAGCGCCGCAAGGGCGAGGACGGCGGGGCGAGTCACGGCGAACAGTCGGGGCAGCACCTCTGCTAGATGCGCACGGCGCGTACCACCGTGCGGCTGTCGTACTCCTGCGTCGCGGGGTCGAAGCCGCCGCTGCAGGTGATGAGCGTGATGGCGTCGCGGCCGGTGTCGCTGCGCAGCAGGCCGCTGAAGCCGCCGCCCGCAGCGTTGATCTCCTGCCGCCACTCGACGGCGTACGTGAACGTCTGCCCGGCGTAGTCGATCTCGATGATGTCGCCGGGCGAAAGCAGCGGGATCGAGTAGAACACGCCGCGCCCGCGGTAGTTCACCCCCGCGTACGGCACGAGGGCGTTGTAGTCGACGTGGCCCGAGAAGATCGCGTTGAACCCGTTGCCCGGCGAGCCGCCGAGGGCGGGGAACTCCGAGAAGTCGTACCAGGCGACGTCCGCGGGGCCCGCAGGATTCGGCATGATGCCGTCCGCGCCAACGTAGCGCGCCGCCACCGGCGCCGAGATGCCGTGGGCCGGGATGCGGAAGGTGGCGAAGTCGCTGCCGGGCGGCGCTCCGAAGCGCTCGAGCAGCGTAGCGATGTCAGTGATGGTGGGCAGGCGCTCGCTGACGGGCAGGCGTGCAGGCTCAGCGAAGTCGAGCGCCACGTTCGAGGGCGGTCGCGCGGTCGCCGTGCGCGTTGGGATGGCGGTCGCCGTCACCACCGTTGGCGAGAACACGACGGCCGGAGGCTCGTTCGCGGCGACGTCGCCCTGGTTCGTGAGCACCACGACGGTCCCGAGCGCGAGGAACGCGACGACGCCCGCGCCGAGCATGAACAGGCGTGCGGCGACAGTCTGGTTTAACCACCAGCGCTCGATGTGGTTGCCCCACTCGACGAGTCTCGAGGGTAGGACGGGCATGTGTCTTTTCACTGTACGCGTATGACGCCGCAGAGGGGAGTGGCGGTTCCGCCCTCACTCTCACTCTCACTCTCACTCTCACTCTCACCCTCACCCTCATCGTCTCCCTCTCCCCCCTCAAGGGAGAGGGGATCAGAGGCTGCCTCTACCGACACTGAGCATCTGTGCTCTATCCCCCTCGCTCCTTGGGGGAGAGGGTTAGGGTGAGGGCAACACAAACCGGCCCCCCGAAGGGGGCCGGTCCGTCTCAGCGCGCGAGCGCGCTGGCTAGTGCCGAGGCAATTAGCGGCTGCGGGTCGCCATGCGGGCGCCGGCCAGGGTGGCCAGGGCCGCGAGGCCGAGCGCCAGCGCGAGCACGGGGCTCGAGGTGGCCTCGTTGACCAGGAAGCCGGCGTTGCCGGTGGCCGGCGGGGTCACGTCGTCACCAGGGGTGAGCGTGACGCCGTTGGCGACGTTCGACGGAGCGCCGCCCGCCTGCCAGGTCTCGGTCTCGTTGGCCGTCGAGCCGTTGATCGTGAACCCGACGGTGTCGCCGTCCGACGCGCCACAGGCCCCGCCCTCGGGAACCTGGAGCTGCCAGAAGCCGTCCGCGCCAGCGGTGGCCGACGCGCACTCGGTACCGTCGATGGTGGCGGTGATCTCGTCACCGGCTTCGGCCGTGCCGTAGAAGGTGGCCGGCGGGTTCTGCGCGTAGGTGCTGGTGGCGAATGCAGCGCTCAGGCCGAGCAGCATCGCAGCCAGACCGAAGGCGGTACCGAGCCGGACCAGGCCCTTCGACAGAATCATTCAATATCTCCCTAAGGAAGCTGCCGTTGGTTTCGTCCTGTCCCGGGGCTCCCTCTCCAGAGAGAGCCCCGGAACCGGTCTAGTCGCTTACTTCGTCCCGGTCGTCAGCCTCGAGGCTTACGAGCAGCGGACGAAGAACGGCGTGGTGGCCGGGAGCGAAGCCGGGAAGCCCGCGTTCACAACCGCCGGAGCGCCGTTGATGAAGATGTCCCACTCGCCGCCCTGGAGGACAGCCAGCGTCTGGACGGTGCAGCCGGCCGTGCCGAGGGCAGCGGTCAGGCTGGCGGCCGAGGCCTCACCCGAGGTCACGAGCAGGCCGATGGAGCCGGCGCCCGGGGCGGTGCCGGTGAAGCCACCGGTGGCGCCACCAGGACCGGGGGTCCCACCAACCGGCGGGATGACCGAGCCGGTTGCGATCAGGGTGCCGGTGCAGGTGACCGGGTTCGAGCCACCAGCGACGGGCGCCTGGGCGCCGATCGCGATCGCGCCCTGGATGGCCGCGATGGCCGAGGCCTTCGCGTCACCGTTGGCGGTGGTGGTCGGGCTGCCCAGGATCTGGGCGTTCGCGCCAGCGCCCGGGTTCGCCTGCGCCACTGCGACCGTCGTGCCGTCCGGAACCGGACCGCCAGTCGAGTCGAGGACGCGGACGTTCACCTGGGCCGAGCCACCGACGGCGACCGAGGTCGGGTCGGTGGTCAGGGTGCAGGTGGCCGGGTTGCCACCGAAGCGGACCTCGACGGTGGCGGACTGGCCGCCGGCCGAGGCCGTAACAGTGGCGGTGTCGCCGGACTGGCCAGTCGAGCCGGCGTTGATGACGCTGGCGTTGGCGACCTGGCCGGTCGCGCCGGTGGTGTCGGTCAGCGGGGTGACCGTGCCATCGGTGGTGCTGTAGATGACAGCCATGTTCGGCAGGCGGTTGCCCGCCGCGTCGCGCACAATGGTGCAGAGGAAGCCGTTGTTCTGGCCACCGTTGCCGGCGTTCGCCGTGGTGGAGTTCAGAACGGTGATGGCGTCGCCCTGGCACGCCGAGGTCGACGTGCTCGCGGCGTCGAGGACGCTGACTTCCACCGTGGCCGCGGCGCCGCGAACGGTGATCGAGGCCGAGCGAGCGACGTTGTCCTGGATCGCGGTGACGTTGGCGGTGCCGCCAGTTGCCGGCGCCTCCCACGTCACGAGCAGGGTGTCGACATCGGTGCCTGCGTCGAGGACGGTGATGTCGCGGTCGTTGTTGCCATCGACCTCAAGGACGACACCAGCGTCCAGAGCGCAGTCGTTGCCCGCACCATCAGTACAGGCGATGAAGTCACCGGTGGTCGCGAGGACCCGGACGTTGCCGTCGCCCTCATCTGCGTCGATGGTGAGCACCGAGGTCTGCTCGGTGTCAACCGTGGTGGGCGCGGCGCTGATGCTGTTCACGTTCGCGGACACCGTAGCGGTGCCCGAGCCCGCGAGCAGCAGCATGACGGCGGCCAGTGCAAAGGCCCCCGAAACGCCTGCCCCAAGAATCTTGCGAATCATTCGTTCTCCTAGTTGAACAGTTTTTCTATCTGTTCCGATGTTCCTGACAGTTCGGTCTCGGAGTGCCCCCTTCCCTGGTTTTCCGGCCGCACTCTGCGAGCTGTCGTGGCATCGCTCGAGCGGGACGCCACGGCCTTTTTCGATCGCAGGCCGGGACGTGCGTCACGAAGACGGCCGGCGCGGGCGGCATACCCGCACAAGACCAGAAACGTGCCGGGAGCGGTAGGGTTAACGAAGCATCCAAACCCGCGGGTCTATCGACTGGTTATGGGGTCCTGCGAGAGTCGGAGCACCCCTCTCCCCAACCCTCTCCCACAAGGGGAGAGGGAGCCGGACTCTTATGTGCCTTCTGCGCAGCGAAAGGCGCCTCCGGTCCCCTCTCCCTTTATGGAATGGAAGAGCGTTCTGGTCCCCTCTCCCTTTATGGGAGAGGGCTAGGGAGAGGGTCTCCCCGCCCCGTCTCCCTCCAGCGCTCTCCAAACCGCGTCCTTCACGCTCTCCAGCTCAGTGAGCATCTCCCGGTTAGAGAAGCGCATGAGCTTGAAGCCCTGGCTATGGACCCCGGCCGTCCTCACGGCGTCGTCCTCGGGGCGTTCATAGTGATGAGCGCCGTCGACTTCGACGATCAACCGCCGTTCGAAGCAAACAAAGTCCACGATGTAGCGACCGATCGGCTCCTGGCGGCGGAACTTGTGCGTTGTCGAGCGGCGCGCGCGGAGGACCGACCACAGGCGTCGCTCCGCGTCCGTCGAGCCGCGGCGTAATCAGCGGGCTCGGCCGGTGGGCGTCGTCATATGGGAGACCCCTCTCCCCTAACCCTCTCCCACAAGGGGAGAGGGGGCCGGAATCCTCTGGTGGCTTCACTGCGCGGAAGGGCGTCCGTTCCCCTCTCCCTTTATGGGAGAGGGTTAAGGAGAGGGGAAGGGAGAGGGTCCGGCGCCAACCTCACGCCCGAATCGTGCCCCAGGTCTCGATGCGAATCACGTCCGCAGTTTCGAGGGTCGCCGCGTTCACGCCACCAAGTTCGAACGTCTGCGAGCCGCCGCCGGGGACCGTCCCCGCGGCGCTCGAGAGGACGTCCAGCAGCTGGCCCTCAGCGGATTCCACCAGCGCGATCACCCGCGCCGAGCGCGCCTCGCTCTCACCGTTCGACACGACCACCTCGAACTGCTCGGGCGTCGCCTCGTGCTCGGCCGGGTCCACCGTCAGCGCCGAGGCGAGCAGGTTGCGATCGGCGGGATGTGCCACGCGGATGTTCGGAATCGGACGGAATCCGCTCGGGTCCACTCCCTCGGCTCCGTTGGGCAGGTTGAAGTCGACGCGGAACGGGTAGGACTCGCCGGGGTCGACGAACGGACGCGTCGTGATGTTTGACGGGTCGACGCGGATCGCCTCGCCGTCGGCGCCCATCAGCGCGCCCGGCATCCCGAGGACAAGCCAGGGGCTGTCCCCGGTGTTGCGGAGCTCCCCGATGACGGAGAGGCTGCGCCCTTCTTCGGAGGCGTACGAGTTCGTCACTTCCCACTCGAACCGGTAGGGGGCCCGGTCCTCGGGGATGCGCAGGTCCGGGACAGCCGACACCTTCCACTGCCCGCCGCGCCTCACGAGCTCCACCGGCACGTTGCCCAGCTCGGTCGCCGCGACTGCGCGCACGAGGCCCGCCGCTGCGTCGAGCTCGGTGGCGCCGAGCGAGCGGAACGAGAAGGTGAGCTGTGCCGACTCGACGGCGGCGATCTCGAAGACCATCCGCGCGAACTCCTCGATGCCGAGCTCACCGGGGGTGAGCATCGTCTCGCCGGCGACCTGCGGGTTGTACTGGTCGACGCCGGCGAAGAAGGCGGCGAGCGTGTCGCCGATGTCCTCGCGTTCGCTGTCGCCGATCGACTCTGGCAGCTCGTCCGGGCCGAGGCCGAACGGGTTCGCGAGGAACAGCACGACGCCCGCGACGACGAGCGCCAGGACGCCTCCCCCGATCAGGGCGAGCGTGCGCGGTGCAAGGTTGCGTGGGGGCATCGAGCGCTCCGGCGTGAGGCGGGGACAGCGCGCGTCAGCGTAGACGCCTCGCGCGGGAGGGGCCAGTGGGTCTAGCGCGGCTGCTGCGGCTATCCCGCGGCCTCGCCCACCACCTCGGCCGCCGGGGCGCGCGAGGGCCGCACCCAGCCGAGCAGCATCGCGATGCCCGCCAGCGGCAGGAGGCCGCAGAGCGCGAAGCCGAACGCGTAGGACGTCGCGTCGATCACGAACCCGAGCAGAATGCCGCCCACCACCGCGCCGACGTCCCACGCCATCGTGTAGGTGGCCATCGCGGCGCCCCGGGCGCTCAGCGGCGTGCGCTCGATCGCGAGCGAGACGCCCGTGATCTGCATCGCGCCGAAGGACAGCCCGTACACGACCGCGATGCTGAGGAGCACGGCCTGCGACTGCGCCGACGCGATCACGAACAGCGACAGCGACCCCAGCACGAGCGCCGGCACCGCCAGCCTCACCGCCCCGAAACGGTCGAGCAGGACGCCCGAGGTGAGCCGCGAGCCGAGGAGCGCGATCGAGTACACGGTGTAGAAGAGGCCGACGTTGCCGAGGTCGCGCTCTAGCGCAAACAGCGGGAGGAACGCCTGCACCGCGCCGACGGTGGTCGTCATCATCAGGAAGACGCTCGAAGGCGGGAGCGCCGTCCTCGAGATCCACTCGCGTTTCGTGCCGGCCGGGCGCGCGGCGATCGCGGCTTCGCCCTCGGGATCGCGCACGAGCGCGCCAACGAGCAACGCGACGACCGCGAACGCCGCGCCCACGGCGAATGCGAACTCGAACGAGATCGCGACCGCCAGCGCCACAGCCAGCGGCGACGCGTACATCTGCGAGACAGCGTTCGACGACTGGTAGAACCCGAGGCCCGTGCCGCGTCGCTCGGCGGGGATCAGGCTCGACACGGTCGCGAGCAGCGCGGTGGTGAACAGCCCCATCGAAATGCCGTGCAGCATCCGGAAGCCGATCATGATCCACGGGTCGAGGCTAATCGCGTAGCCCGCGAGCGCGATGACCGTGCCGATGCCGCCGAGCCGCAGCCATCGCTGGCGGTTGCCGCTATCGACCCAGACACCGACGAGCGGCCTCGTGACCATGCCCGCGATCCCGAGCGCCCCCACCACGAGTCCGACGAGCCAGTCCGGCTGCCCCTCGAGCGACTGCGGCACGGCGACCACGGAGACGAAGTAGCCGGCGAAGAAGAAGTGCACCGCGACGAGGGCAAGCCAGTACGAGGTCGAACCCAGGTCGCGAGCCATCCGGAGGACGCGCGTCACCGCATCGCCTTTCGCGTGCCAGTGCCGTGGAAGTCGTGATTATCACGGATCGCGCCAGTACGGCGTCAGTCCTCGAACGTCCGCGGCGAGACGAGCCGGATGGCCCCCAGGGCGGCGAGTCCCGCGGCCGCGCAGGCCAGCAGCGCCACCTCCGGCCTCAGCATCGACGCGAGCGCGCCTCCGAGGACCGCGCCGAGCGGATCGAAGGAGTCGGCGATGCGCGCGACCGACATCACGCGTCCGCGCATCCGCTCCTCTGCGGAGAGCTGGAAGCGCGTGAGCACGAGGTTGGTCGAGACGGCGCCCGTGGCGCCCATCGCGACGAGCAGCGCGAGCGAGAGCGCGAACCACTCGCTCAGCGCGAACGCTGCCATGGCCACGAACCAGGCCATGCGCGAGTAGAGGATGGCGTTGCCCTGTCGCCGGATGTCACCGCGGGCTGCGAGCAGCAGCGCGCCGACCATCATCCCTCCGCCCAGCGCCGCAGCCATCGCGCCGAACCCCGCTGCCCCCACCTCGAGGACGTCGCGCCCGTAGAGCGGCAGCAGCGGGAACACGGCTGCGGAGAAGAGCGTGGTGGCGGAGATCGCGAGGAGGCCGGGGAAGGGCGGCGTCCGCAGGGTGTACGCGAGCCCACCGCGGATCCCCTCGACGAACCCCGGCGCGTCCTCGACGGTGGCGGTGGTCTCGATCGGGCGCGGCCGCACGGTGCTCATCGCGAACGCGCCCGCCGCCATCACCAGCGCCGCCGCGAAGAAGACGGGCGTCGGGCTCCAGGCGGCGATGACGAGCCCGGCCGCGATCGGCGCAATCAGCTCGCCTCCGAACTCGCTCACCTGCGCCAGTGCGTTCGCGGCGACGAGTCGTGTCGACCCCACCAGGTCGATGACGAGGGTGTTCCACGCGGGGTTGCTCGCCGCGTCGGCCAGCCCGAGGCCCGCCGCAGCGAGCAACAGCAGCCACGCGCGCTCGACGCCGGCTGCGGCGAACAGCCCCGTCACGAGGGCGAGCGCGCTCCAACTCGCGAGCGCGGCGACCAGCAGTCGCCGCCGGTCGACGCGGTCGGCCAGCGCGCCTCCGACCACCGAGAGCAGGATCGAGGGCGCGGCCGCAAGTCCGTTGATCAGCCCCACCATGAGCGGCGAGTCGGTGAGTTCGAGCATCAGCCAGGCGGCGGCGAGGAACCAGAAGTTCATGCCGAAACCGCCGGCCCCCTGCGCCAGCCAGAAGCGTCGATAGTCCCGGTCTCGCAGCACCTCGAACGCGGGGAATCGGAGCGTCGAGGTCACGCGCGGGTGCGGCACGGTCGATCTCCCGGTATCGGGGGAGGGAGCGCGATCCTAGCGCGGTACCTTGCCATGAGTTGCGCGCAACGCGCTGGACCGGGACCCTCATCCGGGCCGCCCGACACCATCCGCGCAAGGGCCTTCGGGCCGCTCGGATGGTGACCGACGGCTCCTCCCAGCAACGCGGTCAGATTCGACACTCCAATGAACACGAGCCGGAAAGGACTCGCATTGCGATACATGACCCTACTAGCCGTCATCGCGATCCTCAGCGCGGGATTTGCGGGGACCCTCGGTGCGCCCAGGACGGCGTACGCGTGTACACCTACGCCCACGCCGACTGCCCCGCCGAGCGAGACGCCGACCGCCACCCCCACGGCGGAGCCCACCGGGACGCCGACGGCGAGCCCGACGGCCGAGCCCACCGCGACGACGACCGCGACGGCCAGCCCGACGGCCACTGCCACGGCGTCGCCGACCGCTTCGCCAACGGCGCCGGCTCAGCCCGACGACGGTGACGACGGTTCCTGTGCCCCGACCCCGACGGCCTCGCCCACGGCCTCGCCCACGGCTTCGCCGTCGCCGGCAGCGACCATCCCGCCGTCCGCCGCGGGAACGCCCGTCGCCCCGCTCGCCGGCGCTACGCCAGCCGCGACGCCCACCTCGACGCCCCGCGCGCCGATCGCCTCGCTGGCGGGTGCGCAGCCTCCGGGTGCTCCGGCCACCGGAAGCGGCGGATACCTCGAGGCCGAGCATGGCACGCGTGGTCAGGTGGCTGCCGCCAGCCTCGCAGGGGGCGTCATCCTCATCGCCGGCGGCGCCGTGCTCGCGGCACTGCGTCGGACGCGAGCGACGTAGCCGTCGGCCTCCGACCGCCCTCGGTAGAACGAGGCACGACAAGGTACGACGAGAGCCCGCCGCCTGGCGGGCTCTCGCTTTGAGGGTGCGTGCGTGACGCGGGGTGTGCTGGCCTAGGCCTCGGCTTCCTCGTCTGCCTCGGCCTCGACAGCCGGGTCGTGGAGGTAGATGTAGAGGCGGTTGTCGCGCTCGACGAGGAGCACCAGGCGCCCCTCGGCCTCTTGCTCTTGCACGAAGCTCGCGAGCGTCGCTCCGTACCCCCTGAGCAGGAACGTCTTGCCGGTGAAACGGAAGCGACGCCCGGCAACGACGATGAAGAACGGCGGCGGGACGGGCGGCTCGTTCCAGTTGAGCGCGAAGACATCGACGCCGCTGTCGTCCGAGATGACCATCAGGTCCCCGAAACCGACTTCGATCTGCTCGAGCATCTCGTCCGCTGGCGCCATCATCCAGTGTCTCCTCGCACACTCGCCCGCATCATACGTCGAGGCTCGCCAGGCGGCGAGCGCGCGCTTCCCGCAGATCCGGCCACGTGAGCACCCAGATCACCGTCACGAGCAGCGCCGACGTCACGCACCACGCGCAGATCGCGTCGATCACGAACAGCTCGAGCCAGGTGAGGTAGGCGGAGTAGAGCATCCCGCTGAGCGCCAGCGCGAAGGTGAGAGGGACCAGCGCTTCGGGGGCGCTGCGCCATACGCGGCGCGCAACCACGAGTCCGAGCAACCCCATGTACATCAGCAGACCCAGCGCGGCGACGGGTACGCCGGCGACTTCGGCGTACTCGGAGGACTGCACGGTGTGGCAATCACCCAGCGGGCCGCACGCAACCTCGGCGTTCGCGTCGAGTGCGACCCAGGTGAGGTAGACCGCGATCGCGACGCCGATGGCGGAGAGCGCGATCAGCACCTCGAGGCGACGGTTCGTCGAGAGGGAGAACACGCCGCTACCCGATGACCATCCCGCTAGTCCTCCTGCGCCCTTGCGATGGCGTCGCGGAAGACCTGCACGTCGTTGAGTCCTCGCACGAACTCCCCATTGATCGAGAAGCTGGGCGTCGTCGCCTGGCCGAAGACGGACGTGAGGAGTTCGGTGCCTGCGGCGGTCTGCGAGGCGACCTCGGCGCGCGTCTCGCCGGACTGGACGCAGCCCTCGAACGCCGCCTGGTCCCACGTCCCCGGTGCGGAGGTCTCGGCCAGCTCCTCACCGAAGCGAATCAGGTTCGATTCGCTGAAGACGCCGGAATTCTGGCGGCCCTGCCGCAAGAACAGCAGATCGTGGTAGTCCCAGAACCGGTTTTGCAGGTTGGCGCACTCGGCCGCCTCGGCCGCGCGCGTCGACTCGGCGCCGAGGAACGCAACGTGGCGGAACTCGAGGGACGCGACACCCGTGTCGATGAACTCTTCCCGGATGGTCGGTTCGACCTCGTGGCTGAAATCAGCGCAGAACGGGCACTGGAAGTCCGCGAACATCACGATTCGCACCGGCGCGTTCGGATCGCCCTCGACGCGGCCATCGACCTGCGAGCGCTCGATCGGCTCGTACGGTTCGTTACTGACGGTGGAACCGGGGCGGTTGAGGAAGATCAGCAGCGCCACGATCAGCAGCGCCCCGGCTACCGAGCCGACGACCGTGAAGCCGCCGATCGAGTCGATGAAGCCGCGCCAGCCGCCGCGGCCCGGGCTGCTGCGCTGCGGCTGATTGGCACGAGTCGCGGCACGGTTCGCCGTCCGCTGTCGCCGTTCGCGGCGACGCTGCCCGCTCACGCTGCGCCTCCAGTCTTCGCGTTCGCTGATTGCGGTTTACCGCACACCGGGCTCCGGTGAGCGGTTCAGGTTCGTGCGGACGAACTGATCGAGTGTCGCCGTATCGGGCTCGTCCATCGTGAGGATGCGCCGCCACGAGGCGACGGTGATCGGCGCGGCATTCGCCTCGCGCGGGGACGTGATCACGTCGCGCCTGCGCTCGTCCGCGAACTCGTGCAGCACCCCGATCTGCTCCTCCGTGAGCAGCGAGGGGTTGTAGGTAATCCAGATCATCCCGTGTTCGAGGTTGTGGAGCGCGTTCCCGTCAGGGACCGGCTCGTCGTAACCGCCGCCGTTCGGCAGCCACTGCGGGAAGTGCGGGCCGCTGACGGGCGGCTCGTCCTGCGGAATGACCATCTCCTCGGTGGTGGCGACGTGCTGGGTGCCGTAGTCCTGCCGCTCCTGTCCCATCAGCGGATCGTCCGAAACGCTGACCGGCCGGTTGGCCCAGACGAGGTAGCCGACGAAGACGACGGCGGCCGTGATGATCGCGACCACCGTGAGCCCGCCGAAGGAGTCCAGCTTTTGGCGCCAGGCGCTGCGCTGACGCCGTCGGCCTCCGGAGGGCGACGGCGCCGCCGGCTCGTTTGCTCCACTGCTCGCCGCGGCGCGGCGCTCCCGCAATCGTTGCTGGCGTCGGCCCTGTCCGCTCACGAAACCTCCTGCTTGGCCCTCGAAGGCAAACGACCGCCTCATCGATCGTTGCCTCGGGGTCACCGATCGCGCAGCCACGTTCTCATTGAGCCCTCTGTCCATCGATTATCCGGAGGGCTTCGGTACCCCGCAAATGGCAAAGTGCCCGGGACTTCGGGTGCGATTACACTCGGCGCTCGCTCGTATCACAGGGACACTCGTGGCGACCACCGCGCAACCCACCACAGACGCGCCGTACCGCACGCGACGCAATGTGCGGCTGTTGTTCGCGTACGCCTTCTGCGTGTCGTTCCAGCTCTGGCTCGGCATCTGGATCGTCTACCTGACGGACTACCGAGGCGTCACGCTGCTCTTCGTCGGTCTCCTCGAGACGTTCTTCCAACTGACCGGTTTCGTTTCGCGGATCCCGGCAGGCGCGTTCGCGGATCGCTTCACCCGGCGGCGTTCGCTGATCGTCGCCGCGGCCGTTGAGGGAGCAGGGCTGTTCCTCTTCGGTCTCGCCGGAAACGCCACCCTGCTGATCGTTTCCTACGTGCTGTGGGCCGGGGGCCAGAGTTTCCGCGATCCGGTGCACGCGGCGATGCTCTACGACGCGCTTGCCGCGGACGAACGTCCCGACGACTTTGCCAAGGAGTTCGGACGCCTGCAGGCGATCACGAACGCGGGATGGCTGCTTGGCCCGCTGATCGGGGCGCCGATCGCTGCGCTGACCTCGCTACAGGTGCCGGTGCTGCTCAGCATCGTCTCGTACGGTGGGGCGCTCGCCTGCGCGCTGTTGCTCGAGGAGCCGCCGCGCTCGATCTCGAGCAACGCCCTGACCTACTGGCGCACGATCCTCGCGAGCTTCGGTGAGCTGAAGCGCGATCCTGCCATCCGCTACCTCGTGCTCGTGACGGTCGGGCTCGCGTTCGCGGCAGCCGCGCAGATCATCCTTTTCCAGCCGTTCCTCCAGGAGCACGGCGTGCCGCTGGCGCTCTTCGGCCTCGTCCTGCTGCCGATCCGTCTGCTGTCGATCGGGGTCTCGGCCTTCGCCTACCTCTTTTCCCAGAGGCTCGGGCACCGCCGTGCGTACGGACTGATCGTGGGCGCGCCGATCGTGCTGCTCGCGGTGCTCGCGGTGGTGAACCACGTCGTCGCGATCGTGGCCCTCGGCGCGATGATGGTGCTCACGATGCTGCGCGAGCCGCTCTTCACCGACTACATGAACCGACGGACGGACAGCAGCATCCGCGCGACCGTCCTCTCGATGCGACGGCTGGGGATCGCGATCGTTCTCGCGGTCGCGAGTCCGCTTGCGGGCGGGCTCGGCGAGCGCTCGCTCCCGCTGGCCTTCCTCGCGCTCGGCCTCGCGACCGCCGCGGTCGCTATCCCGGCATACGTGCTGTGGCTGCGCGCTGATGCCACGACCGACGCGCAGCCCGTGTTCGCGCCGGCCGAGAGTGGCGACGGCTAAGAGGCGGCGGCCTGCGACGGCAGATCGACCCCCAGGATGAGCGCCCACTCGACGATCGCCTGCTCGTATGCGGCGAGGAGGGCGTCGTACTCGGTCCCCGTCTCCTCGCGGATCTTGCCGTCGTCCCGGAATGCGACGAGGTCGTCCCGTGCGGCGAGCAGCGCGGCGTGAACGCCTGCGAAGCGGCCGGGTGCGTCTGCGGGGACGACGCTCTCGATGTCGCCACCTTCGGCCTCGGCTGCGGCAAGCAGGCTGTCGGCGTCGTTACGGTCCAGTGCAATCGCCTCGAAGGCCTGCTCGATGAAGCCTGGAGCAACCCTCGAGGCGAGGGCGAGCCAATCGTTCTCCTCGGAGCTCAGCTCCGGTTCAGGGGTAGCCGTGGCGGTCTCCGTCGCGGTCGCGAGGCTGGTCGTGCTCGTGGCCGTCACCGTCGGGCCGCCGCCGTCGCGACAGCCGAGCGCAAGCAGCGCGATGTAGCTGGCGGCAATGACGAGGACGAGCCTTGCGCCAGCGCCGGCGGACAGAGCCGTCATCGATACTCCGAGCGCAATTCCGCACGCCACACGCAACGTGCAGCATTCTGATCGCGCACCTTAAGCACAACGCCCGGCCGGCGTTACCTGCTCGGGTGCAGAACCCGAACGCGCAGCGCGAACGACTGGCCGTCACTTCCGGCGCTTCGCCGAGTTCGAGGCCGACGGCTCCTCCCTGCTCTACGCCCGGTTGGCTCGTGGCATCGCCTCCGACCGCGATCTCCTCGACCTCGTCGCGTCGACCGCTGACCCGAGCCAGCCCGCGCTCAACCTGCTTCTCGGCGTGGTGCACTTCCTGCTCCGGTACGCTGCGGACCACCCGCTGCGCCGGTACTACCGCTCGTTCCGGGACGTGACCGCCGTCGACGACGATCCGATGCCGATGTTCCGCGACTTCTGTCTCAGCCGGGCCCACGAGGTCAGCACGCTCCTCGGCTCGAAGCGCGTACAGACGAACGAGGTCGGGCGCGCGGCCTCGCTGCTGCCCGCGTTCCAGGTGGTCTCCGGCCGCGTGGGCGGGCATCCGTTGGCCCTCATCGAGATCGGGGCGAGCGCGGGGCTGCTCCTCGCGTCCCTGTGGAGGCACGCGAGCACCTGGTGCTGCTGCTCCGCGAGTACAGCCGCCGACGCACCATTCACCGCATCGCCGAGGAGTGGACGGAAGACGCCGACACGACGATCGAGCTGTTCACCTACGAGGGGGCGATGAGCGCCGGGAGCGACTGGCACGGGTCGACCACCACGGGCGATGGGTTCGCTGACTCGGGGAGTAGGGGATCCGTGTGTCCAGCCCGTCGCCGCTCCGCCGGACCACGAGGCATCAGGCGCGAGCATCGAACCCGAACAGCAGGATGGCTCGGCTGTGGCCCGACCGAACCTCGTCACGATCGGCCGCTCGACCGTAACGAACTCGGCGCTACTCGAAGTGCCAGCGCGACGTGGAGGCAGTCGTACACGGTTCGGCGATGCGTCATCGGTGATCGAGCGCCTGTGGGCAGGAATGGCTCGAGGTCCGCGATCACCATCGGTACTGTGCCGGGGGCGCAATGATGCCTTCGCTCCGCGGGAGTGGTCGTCTGGAAGAGGGACGCGCGCTTCCATGGCACGTTCGCGGTCTCGGCGAGGACGTGCGCGGGTGTCGATAAACTCAGCGCGCCCCGTGGACGCCTGCCAGATCAGCGCGCGCGCCGCGGGCGGCAGCCTCGCGTTAAGGACGTCCCCCGGCGCTGAGAGGCACATCCCGCACGGTGTCAAGACTTCGGACCTCGCAGGCTCCTCGCGAGCACTACCGCAGCGAGAACGGCGGGTAGCGATCCGTGATCAGCAGGAATGCGTACGCCGCGACGCGCTGCGCCCAGCGGACGACGCCGACGACGTAGTCGAACAGGGCGCGCGGGTAGCGGCCGGTGAAGACGATCGCGAACCAGGCGATCACGACCGCGACGAAGGCGCCGAGCACAAGGAAGAACAGCAGCACATAGTGCGGGATTGCGAGCAGCCACTTCACGAGCGGCAGCCAGCGGTTGAGGTCCGCCTCGACGTCCGGGTACGAGAAGTTCAGGTGGACGGCCTGCTCTTCATCCGTCGAGGGGTACTCGTCGCGGAGCAGCGTGACGTACGTACCCACGCGCGCCCCGAAGCGGCTCAACTCCAGGTTCCAGTCGAACCACCAGCGTGGGTACTTCTGCCGGAAGACGATCATCAGCGCCGTCGGGATCACGAGAAGTCCTCCACCCGAGATCACGATCGAGGTGGTTTGCCGTGATTCTTCCATTGAGCCGCTGACGCCGCCCGAGACGAGCGCGTACACGATCGCGATGGGGATGACCCAGAAGATGCGCAGCAGTGTTGTCAGGCGGTCGAGTTGCTCGGGGTAGTCGACGTCGTACTGAAGGGGATAGGGATCGGCCGAGGGCGTGGTCACAGGTCGCTCCGAATCACCCGCCGCGTCGAACGCTAACACGACGGTGATTCAGCGGCATCCCCTCACAGCCGCTTGACCAGCAGCAGCGCCGGGTTGTCCTCGTTCCACAGCGTTGGCATCTCCTCGAGGGCGCGGTAGCCGAGGGGCGTAGAACGCGCGGGTGTGCTCGTAACCCTCGTCCGGTTTTTTCGAGGGTCCGCGGGTCTTGAGGTACACGTACTCCACGTGTTCCGAGCGCAGCCACTCCTCGACGCGGGCCAGCATCGCGCGGCCGATGCCCTGCCTGTGCAGCGAGGGCAGCACACCGAGGACGTAGATCTCGGCAGATTCCGGAAAACGGCGCTTCACCGAGACGAAGCCCACGACTTCCTCGTACCCGCCGCGGCGCGCGAGGAAGGTCGGCAGCGCGTCGATCTCGCGCTCGTAGCCGAGGACGGCGTCCTCGACGCCGAACCAGTGCGGGAGCGCGCGAAGCACCGCCATGCACGCGACGCTCTGGCCGAGCAGCGGACCTCGACAGTCACGCGCTTCCCCGAGCGTCCCCGAACAACCAAGAGGCCGGGCGAACCCGGCCTCTCGTGCTAGGGATCCTTGGACGTTAGCCGGCGAGGGCCGGCTCCTCGTTGCGCGCTCTCGCGGGCAGCATGCCGTCGAGCACGCGTTCGATGGCCATCGTGTGGGCACAGGTGTCGTTGTGCGAGAAGAAGTCGCACCCGCACCGGAAACCGTCTTCGCTCAGGGTCACATCGTGACTGTCGTTGTCACCGCGGACGTTCATGACCAGGCTGCGGAACTCGAACCGGTCGCGCTCCATGGCGTACCGGCGCGCCTTCTCCACCTTGCCGATCAGTCCCGAGTGCACGTCGCCTCCCGTCCCTGCGGAAAACAAAACGCGCCGCGATCAGCGCGGCGCGTCATCGATCGAACTGGTGCGGTGGGGCCCACTCATGGCGGCTACCTCCTCGCAACCTGAGGCTACGTGAGCGCGATCGAGGCCGTCAACATCGTGCGTTCGGTCACGATGACCGGTGCCACGACAACCTTTCGCCGCATGCTCCCACGCCCTTATCTTCGGCCGGAAGCGCGAGGTACACAGGTGCCAAGCTGGGCCGAGTTCGCCGCCAGTGCCCACGCTGAGGTCCGCGAGGTCGATGGCGGCTGGCAGCTCCTCGCGGGTGGCGCGGGTCCACTCGCCGACGCGGGCGCACGCCTCCTCGCCGCCGCGCCGGCGGGCATCGCGCTCCTCGGCACGATCGCGGGCGACGGCCGGCCGCGCATCCACCCGTTCATGCCGCGCGTGCTCGAGGGGCGGCTCTACGCCTGGGTCATCACGGATTCCCCGAAGGCGCGTGACCTCGAGCGACGGCCGTACACCATCCACACCGCGCTCGCCGAGGAGGACGAGGAATTCTGGGTCAGCGGGCGCGCGCACCCGGTCGAGGACGCCGCCGCCAACGAGCGCACGCTCGCCGCGATGCCGTGGGCGAAGGCCGAGCACGAGCGGCTGTTCGAGTTCGAGATCGACCGCGCGGGCTGGACGGTCTGGCTCGACTTCGGCACTCCGAACCACCGCCCGAGGCACTACCGCTGGATCGCACCCCGCTAGATCCGAGGGTGGCGCGACAGCACCTCGTAGCGCGGCCCGCGAGGACCGAGGTGCGAGCGCACCAGCGCTACCTCGGTCACGCGCGAGGGCGACGGTAGCACGAGGTCGAGCGCTCTGACCGCGCTCGCGATGGCCTCCCGCTGCTGCGGGGTCGCCTCGCGCCGCACGCGTGCAAGCGTGACGTGCGGCCGGAACGCACGTGGCTCCGCAGGCAGCCCTGCCGCGACCACGGCTGCCTCCACCTCGCGCGCGAGGACCTCGAGGCGGGCGAGGTCGCCGCCGACACCGAGCCAGACGACTTGCGCCCGCCGCGGCGGACCGAACGTCCCCGGCGCCGCGCCCGCGATCGCCACATCGAACGGCGCGATAACGTCGAGACGCTCGCGCAGCGTCCCGACGAGCCCCTCACCCACCTCGCCGAGGAAGCGCAGCGTCAGGTGCAGCAACGCGGGATCGACCCAGCGCAGCACTCGTGCATCCGGCAGCGTGGCATCGAGGACGCGCCGCGCCTCCCGAGCAGAGTCGCGCCATGTCTCCGGCAGCTCCACTGCCACGAAGAGCCGCACGTTCGCGAACCTCGTAACCCCCGGGGGCATCGTACGGCGACTGCCGCGCCCGCGGCGGCGACGTCACGCGCGCCCGGGAGCCGCACGACGCTGGTGTTAGACTGGCCTTTATGGACGGCGCGATCGACCTCGACATTGAGCGGCTGCGCCGGTCGCTGAAGTCCGTGGACCACGTGCTGTTTCGGATGACTCCGGCGGGAGTGTCGCAGCGGCTGCTGGTCGACTTCCGTGTGACCTCCACGCTGGGGCCGGGCGTACATCTGTTGCCCGAGGCGGGGTCGCTGGCGGCGCGCATCAAGACCATCGAGCAGGTGCGGCCCGGCCTGCCGGTCCCCGAGCGCCTCGTCATCGTGACGTGGCCTCTGCGGATCGACGCGCTGGAGCGGCTGGGCGTCCTGCAACTGATCCGCGAGCGTCTCGCAGCAATGGACGCGTTCGACTGCATCCGCGCCCTCGACGAGTCTTACCTCACCTTGCTGGACCTGCAACGCCAGGAGCTCCGCCGGGCGATTGTCGGCGACGGCTACCGCACGATCTGGCCTCCGCAGGTGCGGCAGGCCTGACGCGAACAAGCGCCGTTGGATCGCGACCGCTTTCGCCGGCTGGTGCAGCGTGCGCTCGCGTCACTCCCCTCGGAGTTTCGTGACCACCTCGCCAACGTCGAGATCGTGATCCACCGCGAGCCACGGCCCGAGGAGCTGCGCTCGGTGGACCTCGAGGACGACGACGAGCTGTTCGGGCTCTACGTCGGTACGCCGCTCACCGAGCGCTCAAGCTACAACCTCACCCTTCCGGACCGCATCGTGATCTACCAGGGGCCGCTCGAGCGGCACTTCCACCCGAGGGACATCCCGCAGCAGGTGCGCATCACCGTGGTGCACGAGCTGGCGCACCACTTCGGCATCGACGACGACCGCCTGCGGGACCTGGGGCTCGACTGAGGCGCATCGAGGCAGCCTCCGGCAGGGAGTGTCCGCTGGCGGGCATGCGCTAACATTTCCGCGGCGCTGACCGCTGGGTCACGATCCGCTGCCAATCGACCGTCCTCTTCTGAGGAACGATGCCGTAAGCGTCGAGTACGACCCGCCCATGCGGCGCGTTCGGTACTCCGAGTTCGTTACGCTCAACGCCAGCGAGAGGGGATGGCCGCGCTGACGACCACCGACTTGCTGGCGCTCGTCCTGCTGGCACCCCTCGCGCTGGGCCTCGTTGCCCCGGTTCTCGAGCGCGCACTCGGCGGGTGGGCTGCCCGCCTGCTCTCGCTGGCGATCGTGGCCGTGTTCGTCTACTTCGTGTCGCTCGTCCCCGGCATCGTGGACGGCGAGGTCTACGCTGCGTCGATCGCGTGGGCCCCGGCGCTTGACCTCGCGCTGACACTCCGCGTGGACGGGCTGGCGCTCCTGTTTGCGTTGCTGATCACCGGCATCGGAGCGCTCGTGGTCCTCTACGCCGGCGACTACCTGGCGGCGGATGCACCTCGAGGACGCTTCTTCCTCTACTTGCTGCTCTTCCTCGCCTCGATGCTCGGCATCGTGCTCGCGGACAACCTGATCGTGCTCTACGTGTTCTGGGAGCTCACGAGCATCACCTCGTTCATGCTCATCGGCTTCGAACACGAGCAGCGGTCGGCGCGCGAGGCCGCGCAGCAGGCGCTGCTCTTGACGGGCGCGGGCGGGCTCGCACTGCTGGCCGGACTGCTGCTGCTCGGAGTCTCGAGCGGCACGTGGGAGATCTCCGGGCTCGCCGAGCCGGGCGTCGTCGACACGAGCAGTCCCCTCGTGATCGCCGCCTTCGTCTGCGTGACCGCGGGCGCGGTGACGAAGTCCGCGCAGTTCCCCTTCCACGCGTGGCTCCCGGCCGCGATGGCGGCACCGACGCCCGTGAGTGCCTACCTGCACTCGGCAACGATGGTGAAGGCCGGCGTGTTCCTGCTCGCGCGGATGCACCCGGTGCTCGGCGACATCGGCGCCTGGAACTGGGTGTTGCCCGCGTTCGGAGGAGTCACGATGGTGGTCGCGGCCGTGATCGCGATTCATCAGTCGGACCTCAAGCGGATCCTCGCGTACAGCACGGTGAGCGCGCTCGGGACGATGGTGTTCCTCATCGGCATCGGCACGTCGCATGCCATGATCGCCGCGGCAGCCTTCATCGTCGCGCACGCCCTTTACAAGGCCGCGCTCTTCATGGTTGCGGGCACCGTCGACCACGAGACGGGGACGAGGGATCGCGCGCTGCTCGGGGGGCTACGTCGCGCGATGCCCCTCACCGCCGGTGCCGCCGTCCTCGCCGGGCTGTCGATGGCGGCCCTCCCACCGGCGCTGGGCTTCATCGCGAAGGAGTCGTTCATCGAGGTGGCCACCGAGGCGACCCCCGCGTTCCTGATGACGGCGGCGGCGGTCGCCGTCGGGGCGCTCACGATCGTGGCCGCGGGGATGGTGGTGGTGGGGCCCTTCTTCGGCCCGCAGCGCGACCCGCCGAAGGCGCCGCACGAGGGCGGCCTCGGCCTGTGGCTGCCGCCGCTGGCGCTCGCCGGCCTCGGGATCGTCGGGGGCGTCCTCGCACCGCTGGTCGGTCCGCTGCTGGAACCGGTGGCGTCGAGCGCGTTCGGCGGGCCGGTGGAGGTGTCGCTCTCTCTGTGGCACGGCTTCACGCCGATCCTCGGTCTCAGTGCGGCGGCGATCGCCGCCGGATTCGCTGGCTACTGGCAGTTGCCGGCACTTCGTCGTTTGCTGCCGGTCGTGGGCTGGTCCGGCGACGCGGCCTTCCGAGGCGTGCTCGAAGGCCTCGCTGGTGTCGCTTATGTCCACACACGGCTCATCCAGAATGGGTCGTTGCGCCGCTATATCAGCATCGCGCTGCTCGTTGTCTCCCTCGCGATACTCGGCGTGCTCTTCGGCATCGGAGGGTTCGCCGTTCCGGAACTCACCTCGGTGACCCCGGAGTTCCTCGGTCTGGCGGCGCTGCTGGTCGCCACCTCGCTCGCCGTGGTGCTGACGTCATCCCGGCTCCGGGCCGTCGTGTTCCTGGCCGCCGCGGGCTTCGGCACTGCGCTCCTGTTCGTCATCTTCTCGGCGCCGGACGTCGCGATGGCCCAGGTGCTCGTCGACACCCTGATCGTGATCCTGTTCGTCTCCGTCTTCCGGCACCTGCCGATCACCACGGAAACTAGGCCTCGGGTCGCCAGCCGCGTGCGCAACGTGGCAGTTGCGGGGCTGGCGGGCGGGGCGATGACCGCGCTGACGTGGACCTCCCTCACGATCGACCGCTCGCGCAACGTGTCTTCGTACTACCTCGAATCGAGCGATCTGCTGGCGCACGGGCGGAACGTCGTGAACACGATCCTGGTCGACTTCCGCGCGCTGGATACGTTCGGCGAGATCACCGTCCTGGCGATCGCAGCCATCGGGATCATCGCGGTGCTGCGCCTGCGTCCCGAGGACGACGCGGAGGAGGCGGAGCGCCCATGACTTCGCTGGTTCTGCGGACGCTCGCGCGCCTCCTGATCTCCCTCCTCCTCATGTTTGCGATCTTCCTGTTGCTGCGAGGTCACCAGTCGCCGGGAGGCGGGTTCGTGGCGGGCCTGGTCGCCGCCGCCGCGGTCGTGCTCTTCTCGATGGCGTACGACATTCCGTCCGCGCGGCGCTTCCTCCGCGTGGATCCGGCGTTGCTGATCTGGATCGGGCTCCTGATCGCGATGCTCAGCGGTGTCCCCGGGCTGCTGGCCGGCGGGTCATTCCTCACGGGGCACTGGTGGGAGATCGCGCCACCAGGAGTCTCCGGCTCGCTGACGATCGGGACGCCGCTGATCTTCGACGTGGGCGTCTTCCTCGTGGTCCTCGGCGTCGCCGTGACGCTCGCGCTGTCAATGGCGGAGGAGTAGCGGGTGGAGCTCATCCTCTCCGTCGTTGTCGGGGTGATGTTCGCGTGCGGCTGCTACCTGCTGCTCCAGCGCACGCTGGGTCACGTCATCATCGGCCTCGCGTTGCTGACGAACGCGACGAACCTCCTGATCTTCGTCTCCGGCAACCTCACCCGCGGCGGGCCCGCGCTGGTCGACCCGGGCGAAACCGTCCCGGCGGAACCGGTCGCCGATCCGCTCCCGCAGGCGCTGATCCTGACGGCGATCGTCATCGGCTTCGGCGTGCTCGCGTTCTTCATCGCGCTCACCTACCGCGCGTACCACCTGGTCGGCAGCGACGACCTCTCGACGATGAACACGACCGACCGACTCGACTCGCCGTACGGCCCGGAGCGTCACTCGTGAGCTGGCTGCTGGTGGGGGCGATCCTCTGGCCGTTGCTGATGGCCATCGGCGCTCTTGGCTGGCGGCACCATCAGCGCGTCCAGCGCGTCTTCGGAGTGGCGGGGCCAACCGGCATCCTCGTCGTGGCGATCGCGCTGCTCATCGTCGTGCAGCGCGATGGGATCCAGGTGACGCAGATGGGTGGCTGGACGGCGCCCTTCGGCATCACCATCGTCGCGGACCTGTTCAGCGCGATCATGCTCGTGGCGGCGGCGCTGATCGCGGTGCCCTGCCTCCTCTTTGCGGCGAGCATGGTCGACGACCGTCGAGCGGCTCACGGGTACTTCACGCTGACCAACCTGCTGCTCACCGGCGTCTCCGGCGCGTTTCTCACCGGCGACCTCTTCAATCTCTATGTCTGGTTCGAGGTGATGCTGATCTCGTCCTTCGTCCTGCTCTCGCTCGGCGGCGAACGCGAGCAGATCGAGGGCGCGGTGAAGTACGTGGTGCTGAACCTCGGCGCGTCGACGCTCTTCCTCGTGGGCGCGGGGCTGACCTACGGCATCACCGGCACCCTCAACATGGCCGACCTCGCTCGCCAGATCCCGGAGGTCGAGAACGAGACGGCGGTGCTGGCCATCGCCCTCCTGTTCATGGTGGCGTTCGGCATCAAGGCGGCCGTCTTCCCGATCTACGGGTGGCTGCCCGCCGCCTACCACACGCCGCCTCCGGACGTCTCCGCGTTGTTCTCCGGACTCCTCACGAAGGTCGGTGTCTACGCGATGGTCAGGACCTTCACCCTGCCGTTCGCGCACCAGCCGGAGGTGACTACCACGCTGTTGCTCTTCGTCGCGGGGCTTACGATGGTGTCGGGCGTCCTCGGCGCGATCGCACAGACCGAGATCCGGCGACTGCTCTCGTTCCACATCGTCAGCCAGATCGGCTACATGCTGATGGGGCTGGCGCTGTTTACGCCGTTCGCGCTGGCAGCGACCATCTTCTACACCGTGCACCACATGGTGACGAAGACGGCACTGTTTCTCGCTGCCGGGACGGTCCACCAGGTCGCGGGTACAGGCATCCTGAAGTCGCTCGGTGGGTTCTACCGCGGCCACCTGCTACTGGCGGCCGTCTTCGGAATCGCCGCGGCCTCGCTCGCGGGCATCCCCCCGTTCTCGGGGTTCGCCGGGAAACTCGCCCTTGCGCGCGCCGGCTTCGAGGCGAAGTCGTACGGCATCGTCGCGGTCTCGCTCGCGGTCGGCCTCCTCACGATGTACTCGATGTCGAAGGTCTGGCTCGAGGTCTTCTGGAAGTACGACCCCGTCCCCAGTCCCGCCGCCCCAAGGATGCTGTCGCTCGTCCTCCCCACCGCCCTGCTTGCGGCCGGCAGCATCGCGCTCGGCCTGACGGCTGGACCGGCATTCGACCTCGCGCTGCAAGCCGGCGAGCAGTTGATGAACCCCGAGGTCTACATCACCGCGGTGCTCGGGGACGGCGCCGACTCCACTCTGGCGGCGGACACTCCGCCCCACGCTGAAGGGAGAGGACGTTGAACCCCCTCTTCTGGAACATCACCCTCGCCGTGGTGTGGATGTTCATCACCGGCTCCTTCACGGCGGTCAGCTTCCTGGTCGGGTTCGTCGTCGGTGGGATCATCCTGGCGGCGACCCAGCCGGTCGCCGGACTGCCGCACTATCAGAGCCGCGGTCTCCGCGTCATCGGCCTCGTGTTGTTCACCATCAGCGAACTCGTGATCGCGAACTTCCGCGTGGCCCGTGAACTGCTGAGGCCCCAGGACCAGCTGCTGCCCGGCGTGATCGATCTGCCACTCGACGCACGGACGGACGTCGAGATCACGCTCCTTGCGGTGCTGATCACCTTGACGCCCGGCACCCAGGTCATCGAGATCACGCCAGACCGGCAGTTGATGTACGTGCACTCCACCAACGTTTCCCGGGGAGATATCGAGGCGGCGCGCCGTGGGCTCAAGGACGGCTTCGAGCGACGAGTGTTGGAGGTGACGAGGTGAACGGCGGATTCCTCGAGATCGCCATCTGGGTCGCGACGGCTGCGCTGCTCTTCGCCGGCACGTGCACGATGATCCGGCTGCTACGGGGACCCTCGCTGCTGGACCGAGCGGTCGCGCTCGATGTCCTCGCCGCGGTCGTGGTCGGGATGATCGGCGTCACCGCGATCCAGACCGACGAATCCGCACTCATCGACGTAGCGCTCGCGCTTGCACTCGTCGCCTTCCTCGCGACCGTAGCATTCGCGCGGTTCCTCGAGGAGCACAACCCCAATGAGTGAGATCATCGCCGGCACCTTCCTCCTGATCGGCTCGGCGTTCCTCTTTCTCGCCGGCGTTGCCGTGCTGCGGTTCCCCGACCTCTTCACGCGCCTCTCGGCCACCGGTAAGGCGACGTCTCTCGGAGCTGGCGTGATGTTCCTGGCGGTTGGAGCCTATTTCCCCGAGATCGGCGTGCTGACCCGCTCGATCGCCGGCGCTCTGTTCTTTCTCTCAACGTCGCCGGTGAGCGCACACGCCATCGCTCGAACCGGCTACCACATCGGGATGCCGTTCTTCCGGAACACCATCAACCTCCCGCCGCCGGTGGAGCATCACGAGGACGTCCTCGGCGAGGTCCACTGACCCCCAGTCCGAGCGCTCTCGATCGGCCACGGCCCGCGGAGTCGATGCGCTAGACTCGCCCGCGATCCAGCAGCGTGTGTCGCGGTGAGAGGGTGGCGGGTTGCTGACGGAACGCTTCGTCGTGGGAGTGGACGACACGGACACGCCGGACAGCGGCGGCACGGGCGCCCTCGTCCGCGCGCTCACGGCCGCCTTCGTCGACGAGGGGCTCGGCGAATCCCTCGGCGTGACCCTGCACCAGCTGTTGGACTCGCCAAAGATCGCGCGTACGAACGTCAACGCCGCCTTCGCCGTCGAGCTGCAAACCTCGCAGTCGCTCGACGACCTCGAGGACTGGCTCGTCGCCTACGTCCGTCGCAACGCGGCCCGAGGTGCCGACCCCGGAGTTGCGGTGCTGTCGCGGCACTCGGACATGCCGCATGTCCTCGCCTTCGGCCGGCGCAGTCAGCAGGAGGTCATGAAGCTGGAGGATGCCGGCACGTTCGCGGCCGAATCGAACGTGCGGCTGCGGGCGCTCGGGGCCAGGCGGATCGGCTCGATCGGCGCGCTCGCGGCGGCTGGCTTGCGCGCTGGCGGCAAGGACGGCCGCTTCATCGAGTTGCGCGGCCTCCGCGAACTCGAGGGCCGCATGACCGCCGGCCAGATCCGCACCGCCTCCGAGGTGCAGCACATCATCGACGAGGAGACCGGCGAGGAGCTCGACCGCGACGACATGGTCGACACGTTCGGGTGGATCCGCCCTCGGATGGTGGACGGCGACGCGGTCGTCTACACGCGCCGCTCGCCGGACGAGCGGCGCCTGTGGCTCCCGGTCGACCGCGCGCCCGCCGAGGACGACGAGCGGTAATCCCGCCCGCGTGGGATGACAGCCGAGACCGACGCTCCCGATCCACGCATTGCGGCGCTCGAGCGCACCGTCGCAGATGGCTTCTCGGTGGTTCTGGGCGACCGCTTCGCAGCGCTGGCGTCACATGGCAGCGCTGTCACCGGCGGTTACATCCCCGGCTTCTCGGACCTGGACCTCGTGCTGTTCCTCCAAGGCGCGATCCTCGAGCCTGACGCTGCCGAGCTGCAGGCCCGGTTAGGCGACCTCGACCCGGCGCCCTTCGCTTACCTGCAGTTGAGCCGCGCCCTCGCGATCGACGACGGTCAGCCGCTGCTGCCGTCGCTCATCCCTGGGTCCTACCGGGTCCTCACCGGCGCGATTCCGGCCGAGGGTGTGCTGCATACGGAGCAGACCCTCCGGGCGAGCGGACGGTCGTGGCTCGCCCGGCTCCCCGAGGCGGTCACAGTCAACCGCATCGACTGGTCGGTCGCGACCGGCGACGCCCGGTCTCGACGCATCCGCGTGATGATGACCGCGCTGAAGCCCGCGATCCGCGCGCTCCTCGTCGAAGCCGGCGAGCCGGTCTTCGCTACATGGAACGCGCCCTACTCCCTGATGACGGAACTCTGGATGCTCAACCACCCGGAGGCGGGACGACGGCTGGCCGCACTGTTGCCGCTGCTCCCACCCGAAGCGGGTCGCGAGGCCGCCGTCGGCGCCGAGGTCCTCGCCCTGCTCGGACTTGCCGTTGCGGAGGCTCGCGGTCGCGGTCTTTGCTGACGGTACTGGGGACGCTCGGACCTACCGCTCGGGCTCGCGCCACTCGTCGACGAGGTGCTCCTGGTAGTGAAGGTGTCCGTTGTGCGCGACGATCCACGCGCCGAGGCCGTCGTTCGCGGCAAAGGTCTCGGGTCGCACAGTCTCGATGGCGTCGATGAAGGCGGCACGCGCCTCCTCAGCCTCGCGGATGACCTCCTCCCACGTGCGGTCGCGCCACTCCTCGATGACCTGTGCGTTGAATTCGTCAGCCTCCACCGGCACGAGGTCGGGCTCGCCGAGGTCGAGCGCGCGCAGCCTCGCCGCGGTGCGCCGATGCCACGCCCCGATGTGAGCGACCGTGTCCTTAAACGTCCACCCGTCCTCGCGGACGGCCTCCGGGGTTATGCCTGCCGTCGCTGCCTCCCAGCGAGCAAGCGCCTCGTGCTCTCGCTCGAGCAACGTCTCGCGGTCGGTCGGGATTGGTGCGCTGTCAGGCATCGAGGTCAGCGCCCGGCCAGAGTCGCGATCTGCGCTGCCTCCTCGAGGACGCTCGTGTAGTTGAGCGCCTCCCAGAGGTCAGCGCCCATCGCGAAGGAGCCGTGGCCGCGGACGAGCACCACCGGGCAG
Source organism: uncultured Dehalococcoidaceae bacterium (assembly GCA_964479165.1). GTDB lineage: Bacteria > Chloroflexota > Dehalococcoidia > UBA2979 > UBA2979 > CAYZJO01. The sequence goes on along the minus strand of CAYZJO010000001.1, from coordinate 184,922 downwards.
CGCTGCAGCGCCTCCGTCACGGCGACGGGCGTGCCGTCCCAGTCGACGGTGAGCGCGGGGACCGAGCCCTTGAGAATGAGCTGTGCCTCGAGGTTGACCGGCTCGAAGACGTCCTCGCGTTCGGATTCCTGCAGCCGGAGCGAGCGCGCGACGGCGTAGATGGGATGCGCGTGGATAATCGCGCGCGCCTCGGGATGCGCGGCGTAAATCGCGAGGTGCACGTCGGTGTTCGAGGAGGGAGCGAGCGCCCTCGGCGAGAGCGGCTCGCCGCGGTCATCGACCGCTACGAGGTGCGCGTCATCCAGCCGGCCGAGCATCGCGCCCGTCGCCGTGATCAGCGCGCCGCCGGCGGGTCGCCGGACGGAGAGATTGCCACCGTGCGAGGTGACGAGGTTGTGCGCGTAGAGGTCGCGCCCCACCTCGATGAGCGTGTCGCGCCAGTCGGGCCCGCCGAGTCCGCTGCTCACCGACGCCGCCCCTCACCCCTCGAGCCCACCTTTCGGTGAGTCTAGCGGCCTCGCCCTCCTCGGCGGTTGCTACCTCGAGCAAGGCCCACAGGACGGCACAAGAGGCGCCGAGCCCAGCGAGCCCGACCACGAGCACAGACTCGGTGAACGCGGACGCGAGGAACGCGACCGACCCGCCGACAATCGCGCGCGCGAGTGAGCGCGTTTCATCGCCGAGCTGCGGCCAACTCGCGCGGCTAACGGATCGGGATGACTTCGACACCAACATCGAGTTCGGTCCAACGCCGATCAGTAGTGAGAATCGGGAGTCCGAGTCGCGCCGCGAGAGCGAGGCAGGCTCGGTCTCCGAGATAGTCCGAACCGCCGCGTCGAAGCACGCAGCCGACCCGCTCCAACCGCGAGTTCACGATCGAAGTCGACCGTTACGAACCCGAGGTCGCGGATGACCGCCTCGAGCTCGTCACCGACGACTCCACGCTCCACCAGCTTCGACACAACCTCCGCGAAGTTCACCGCGCTGATTGCGCACTCGGCTGCAGGGAGGAGGTCGATGCGTTCGCCACCGGGCTCACCGACCAGGAACGCGAGCACAGCCGATGCATCGAGCACCCACTCAGTCACGCTCGGCCTCGGCGCGCCGGTCCGCGACGAGTTCGTCGGCCAGCGATCGGCCGTCGGGATTGTGCCGCGCCACGATCGCTCGCATCTTCGCGATCTGGCGCTGGCGCTCGGCAGGTACGCGCTTATACATGCCGGGCAGCCAGAGCTTCCCCTCGTCTTCGTCGTGGCGACGCTGTGCCATGGTTCGACTCCTCGCGCCTTCAGATTACAGCGCGACGAGTTGCCTTTGAGGTCTACGCGTCGGGCGTCGAGTCGAACTCGACCGAGCGCTTGGAGTTGCCGAAGGCGAAGCCCTCGATGCGGGTGCGCGCGGGCTTGTCGTCGAGGCCGGCCCCCAGCGCGATGAACAGCGGCACGAAGTGGTCCACCGTCGGGTGCGCGATGCGCACGGCCGGCGCCTTCGCCGCGTAGTCGAGCAGCGCGTCGACGTCCTGCTTCGCGAGCGCCTCGGCGGTCCACTGGTCGAACTCGACGAGCGACTGCTCCGGTGGCACGCCGCCGAACATGGCGCGCTGCGCGATGCGCAGGTTGTGAGTCATGTAGCCGCTGCCGATCACGAGCACGCCCTCGTCGCGCAGGGGTGCGAGACGCTTCCCGATCTCCAGCAGCACGTGCGGGTCGCGACTCGGCATCGAGATCTGGAGGACGGGGATGTCCGCCTCGGGGTACATCGCCAGCAGCGGGATGTAGGCGCCGTGGTCGAGCCCGCGATCTGGGTCGTCCGCGGTCGTCGTGAGGTCGGAGACCAACTTCCGAACGCGCTCGGCGAGTTCCGGCGCTCCGGGCGATCGGTACTGCACCCGGTAGTACTCCTCCGGGAAGCCGTAGAAATCGTAGACCAGCGGCACGTTGGTCGTCGCACCGATGCTCAGCGGCGCGTCCTCCCAGTGTGCCGAGACGATGAGGATCGCCTTGGGGCGCTCGATCTTCGTCGCCCATTCTGCGAGCTCGGCCGTCCACACAGGGTCGTCGAGGAGCATCGGCGCGCCGTGCGAGAGGTAGAGCGCGGGCATTCGCTGCGAGCGTGACGTTTCGGAGGGTGTAGAGGCGGAGGAGGTCACTTGGCGCTCCGGTTCGTACGGACGGTTTTGAGACTGTGTCGCAGTTTACCAGCACTTCCTCCCGCAAGACCCGCGCGTCACGAGGCGAGCCCGCGCGTACTATTGCGCGCGTCGACTATCCGACAGACGAGCATCACTGGGGGCGACGAGGTGTACGGGACGATCGCGACGTTGCGCTGCAAGCCTGGTGGCGAGGAGTGGGTGCACGCGTGGATGGATGTCCAGAGCCGCCGCGAATCGATCGCCGGCTGGGTCTCCACGACCATCTACAAGTCGGATGCCGACCCGCTCCAGCTCTGGATCGCCGTCGTCTTCGAGAGCCGCGAGGCGTACCACGCCAACGCCGCGACACCGACCCAGGATCACCTCTACCACCAGATGCTTTCGGACCTCGAGGAGCCACCTCTCTGGCACGACGGAGAGATCGTCTCGCACATGACGGCGGCAGATCGCGGGACAGTCGGCTAATCGAGCTTTCGAGCCGCCTCCACCACCTTGAGCAACGTGCGCAGGTTGCGAGTCGTGGTCGTCGACTTGTAGCGCGCCTTCGCGAGGACCTTCGCGCCGGGCGTTGTCAGCGTCTGGCCCACCGGCGTCTGGTACGCGATAGCCTCGGGATCCAGGCGTACGCGGTCGGTCTCCGGCTCCGCTGCCACTAGTTCTTCGACCAGCGCGTCGAGGGCAGCCGCCTCCGTGGCGAACGTGACGTACGCGTGGAGGTCGCGCGACTCCGCCAGGAACGGGCACGCCTCCGCGATCTTCGCGAGTTGCGTCGCCTCGAGGACGATCACCCACGCCTCGTAGCCGAACCGCTCGCGGAGGCGAGCCTCGACGAGCGGCTTCAGCTCCTTCGTCGGGCCATCGAAGCGACACACGACGTTCCCCGAGGCGAGCAGCGTCTGCACGTCGGAGAGCGGCGCTTCCGAAAGCGTGGCGCGGAGGTCGGCCATCTTGATGTTGATGCCGCCGACGTTGATGCCCCTAAGCAGCACCGCGTAGACCGTCAAGCCGAGCCTCCATCACTGGTGGTCGTGGTCGTGGTGACTGTCCTCCGTATGGACTCGTCCGTGGTGAGCCCGTGTTCCGTTCGTGGTGAGCTTGTCGAACCACGCCCCCTCGGATCCCGGCGGAGGAACCCTTCGACAGGCTCAGGACGAGCGGAATCCGGATAGCAGATCGCGTGCTCACGCCGGGATGTGCGTCGTGGTCACCTCGGCGAGGAGGCGGTCGCCGTCGCCGGTGATGCGGGTGCGCACGACGGTCACCCGGCGGCCGCGGCGCACGATGCGCGACTCGCCGCGCACTTCGCCGTCTCGCTGGTTCGCGAGCAGCGTGCTGTGCACGTCGATCGCGAGGGGGAAGCCCTCGCCGTTGGGGCCGATCTCGACGCCTTGCCTCGCGAGGATGGTCGCCATCATGTCCGCCATCGCGAGGAAGGCGCCCGCATGTACGGCGCCCTGCCGGTTGCGGATGTTGTCGGTGACCGCCATGCGGCAGACCACGTGCTCCTCGTCCTCGGTGTCGAACTGGAGGTCGAGGTAGTTCACGAACGGGTTGTCGTGCGGGCGGCGGGGGGCCTCGACGGCTTCGCTGGTCATCGTGAGCTCGCCTCCAGCGCGGGATTCCCGAGTTCGCGGCGCACGGTAGAGCACGCCGCCGCACCTCGCCAGCGGGACTGGCGCGACACGTCGCAGCGTCTGAACGGCGCCATACGCTAGACTTCGAGGTGCGCCGAGGCGGCGGCGCGGGGGTCCGTTGGACTGGCACTGGATCGACTTCGTCATCATCGGCTTCATCGCCTGGACGACGTTCGTCGCCTTCTCTCGCGGCCTCATCCAGGAGCTCGTCACCGTCGTCGGGGTCATCGGCGGCGCCATCCTCGCCGGGATGTTCTACAGCGACCTCTCCGCCGACCTCTCCTTCCTGATGGACGCAGGCGCGATGCGCGATTTCATCGCCTTCAGCGCGATCTTCCTCGGCATCGTCATCGTGGGGCAGGTGATCTCGTTCGTGATGCAGGGCGCGGCCGACGTCCTGATGCTCGGCGCGTTCGACCACCTCGGTGGCGCGGTGTTTGGCTTCCTGAAGGCGCTGCTGCTGGTGGAGGTGGCGCTCGTCGCCATCACGACGTTCTCGATCTCCGAGTCTGCAACGGCGGCGGTCCGTGAGTCGGCGCTCGCGCCGTTCTTCCTTGACGCCGCTCCGATCGTCCTCGGGCTGCTGCCCGACGAGTTCAGCGAAGCCGTCGAGGCGCTCCCGCTGATCCCGAACGACCTCCCCGACTCGCTGCCGCTCCCAGTCCCCGGCTCTGGCGAGTAGGCCGGAATCGCCCCTGAGCGTTTACCACGGAGCGAATTCCCCATCGCTCGCGGAATATGGCAAACTTCAAGAGTCGCCGTGCAGCCGGCACGGCTACGAAGATCAGGGGTGCTTCGTGATCGAGCGCCGAACGCTGGTACTCAACCAGAACTACGAGCCGCTGAACGTGTGTTCGGCACGACGCGCCTTCGTGCTGGTTCACCACGGAAAAGCGGAACTGCTCGAGGCAGGCGAGGAGCGCATCCAGGGCGTCGCCTCCATGTTCGACCTGCCCTCGGTGATTCGCCTCCAGTACCAGGTCAAGCGTCCGCGACCGCAGGTGCGCCTGACGCGGCGCGAGATCTTCGCCCGCGACAACGGCCGCTGCCAGTACTGCGGGCGGCCCGGCAACGACCTGACGCTCGACCACGTCATCCCGCGCCACCGAGGCGGTCCGCACGAATGGGAGAACCTCGTCGCGGCGTGTCGCGCCTGCAACCACCGCAAAGGGGGCCGCACCCCGGTGGAGGCGCGCATGTTGCTGCTCCGGGAACCATCCAGGCCGGTGGCGACGCCGGCTTCGCTCTTCGGCCACTACATCGACCGCTACCTCGAGTGGCGGCCCTTCCTCCTTGGCTGGTTCGACCGCGGCAACCGCGAGTACGCCGCGTCCTGAGGCGGCTCTAGGGGATTCCACCGAGGCGAGCGCCGCGGCCCCCGTTCCACACTGGTCAACATGAACGTGACGGCGTCAACAGCGACCGCTACCGCTATCTGGGAGCAGCGCGCGGCCTCAACTGCTGCCGTCACCGCCCCGGCATCGAGGTCGTTTGCGGCAGTGCTCGACGAGCGTCTTGGCGAGGAGAACCCCCTCGCGGTGGCACGCGATGTCCTCGCAAGTCTGCCACCGCCGATCGTGGAGACGCTGCGCGACCGGCCGGGCTCTCCGGCGGAAGCGGTCGATCTCCTCTTCGGGGAGTTGCGGGACGGTTCGTTCAAGCCGCCCGCGGGTCCACTCGGCGCCCCTGACAGCATCATCGGAGCCACCGCACGCGCGACGGCGCTCTTCGACACGCCCGCTCAGATGTGGGACGCCCTCCGCGAACTAATCGCGCAGCCCAGCGCGGTTCAACAGGCAGTCGCCGCCCACCGCCCGGCCTCCGCGACTGCTCAGCGGGTACCGGGGGCTGATGACTGGCCGCCGATGAGCATGGTCCAGGCAACCGCCGTCCTCGGTGGCCGGCTCCCCGCGTACCAGGTGGAGTGGTGGGAGCAGGCGCTGCGCTACCTCATCGAGGGTGCCCGCGCTCGTTAGCCGCTGAGCTGTCCTACCCCGCCACCATGGCCATCGCCTCGATCGCGGCGAGGACCTCGGGCGACCGAGCGCCGTCCCTCGCCGGAGTGTGGCTACATCGGCGGTGACAGCGGGGCGGACGGCAAATAGGGTCGATCGCGTCCTACTAACCGCTGATGATTGGGGTACTGACCCGATCGAGGGCACGAGAGGCGAACTGAGGATGGCGCGCGAGCAGGGGCTGCGGAGACCCCGGCATCCAATGCCGGAATTCGTGCGCAGCGCACTCGAGGATGGCGGGTTGATGGAGGCGTACCAGCAGCGCCCCCCGTACCAGCAGAACGACTACATCGGCTGGATCGCCGGAGCGAGACTCGAGGCGACGCGGCAGAAGCGGCTCGCGCAGATGCTCGAAGAACTCGCCGAGGGCGGGCGCTATATGAACATGGCCTGGCGACCACGCTGAGTCCGAAGACTGGCCATCGTCACAACCGAGGTGGGCCACGATGGATCAGCGAGCGGACTGCGTCCAAATCCCACTCGACTGCCTGCCACCACGTGAGTCCCGCGTCCGCGAACGGCTGCAGGTAGTCGCGCGCCGCGGAGGGATCGGCTGGCAACTGCCCGCCATGGACGATGTCGAACGGGCCATCGAGGCCGAGCGCTGAGCGGAGACCCGTCACCTCTCCAGCGATCGTCCGGACCTCCGCCGGGTTGAGTCCGTACTCGAGCCCCTTGAGCGCGAAGACGCCGTCCCAGCGAGCGGCACGACGCAGCGGTCCTCGATTCGGCCAGGTGGTCGCGACCCAGATCGGGATGCGGCCCTGGACCGGCGGTGGCGCGAACTGGACCGCGTTCAGCTGATAGTACACACCATCGAAGTCCTGTCGCTCGCCGGACCAAAGCCTGGTGAGTACCTCGATCGCCTCGTCCAGCCGGGCGGCGCGTATGCGGAGGTCGGATTCCTCACCGAAGGCCTCGTACTCCGTGTTTGCGGGATTCCCGAGTCCCACGCCCAACGTCACTCGACCGCCCGAGAGGTGATCGAGTGTGGCTGTCTCGCGAGCGACCTTCCACGGCCGACGGCGCGGAAGCGGCGTGACCATCGTCCCGATGCGGATGCGCGACGTCGCAGCCGCCACCACTGCGAGCACGATCCATGGGTCGGCCATCGGCAGCGGGTGATCGAAGTTGATGTGGTCCCAGAGGAAGAAGCCGTCCCACCCGGCTTCCTCCGTCTCCCGCGCGAGGTCGGCCACGGTGCGTGGATCGAAGAACGCGCCGAAGTTCGGAACGTTGATCGCGAACCGCATCGCGCGTCTCCTTGGGTGTGGCTACAGCAACTCCCCGGAGCGCCGGTCCTCGATGAGCGCGAGGCCGCTCAGCTCGAGCGCGTTGCGCACGCCGACCATGGACTCGAGGCAGGCTCCGGGACCGCCCCAGCCATACTGCCGCACGATGCTCAGCGCGAGTTCCCCGCGCTCGGCTGCCGCCGGCACCGTCTCCCGTACGGACTTGCGCAAGCCCTCCCACATCTCCGGCGGGTGCTGCAACGCGAACTTCGCATACTGGAGTGCGAGGAAGTGGTTCCCGATCGTGCCGACCTCCTGCCACTCGCCGGGAGGCTCGCGCAGCAGATCCTTCATCACCTGGTGGCGCTGCTCGACCTCCCACTGCCGGTCGAGGTTGAGCGGGTTCAACTGCATCTCCGCCTCGGGTTCGAGCAGCAGCCCGCGCAGCGCCTGGCGCACGAGCACCGAGCCCTCGGGCTGGGGCGCGTCCGGGCGCACGACGTCCGGGAAGTGGTCAAGGCGCTGCCTCACGTGGTGCAGCGCGACACCGAAGATGTGCGCCAGCGCGTGCCTCGGCACGCCCGAGTGGAGCGTGATGACGACCGCCCCCTCTTCCTGCCACGAGACGTTGGATGTGGCGTTGCCCTCGAACGGTTCAACCCGCAGCGCACGCTCGGCCTCAACGCGGACACGCCGCTCGATCTGCTCGTACAGGCTGTCGAGCGCCGTCCCGATGTCCTTGCCGATCACTTCCATCGTGGTGCCTTCCCGGCCGCCGTTTTCCCTCTGATGGCCGCGGCAAACCCGGACCGCGTGTCGGTCTCGCTCAATTGAAGAGTGGCTGGCAGGTGAGGCAGTAGTTGGTCTCCCGACCGCCGGAGACCTGGCTGCGGATCTCGGAGCCACATCGAGGACACGGCTGGCCGCCCTTGCGGTGCACGCGCAGGTGGTCGCGCCACTCCTCGTTGACTTGATACAGCCGCTCGGCGACCTCCGCGCGGAGGATGGGCATCGCCCACTCGTAGGTCTCGCGCAGCGCAGCGTAGAGCCCGCGACGCTCCTCGTCCGACAACGTCGCGAGGCGGCGGTGCGGGTGGATGCGCGCCTGCCACAGCACCTCGTCCGAGTATGCGTTTCCGATGCCAGCGATGAAGCGCTGGTTCGTGATCGCCGGCTTCGCCTGCCCGCGGTGCTTCTTCATCCGCTGGAGGAACGTCTCCTCGTCGACCTCGAGGGCATCGGGGCCGATGTCCTCGAACTGCGGCACGGTTCGCAGTCTGTCGATCGGCACCACGTACCAGCGACCCATGCGCTTCTGATCGGAGTAGCGAAGCTGGTGTCCGTTCGGAAACGAGATGGTGACGCAGGTGCCGGGACGCTTCTTCTCGCTGGCTTCTGCCCAGTGGAAGCGTCCGGTCAACATCGGGTTCACGACCAGCAGCCGCTCGTCGTCTGTCGTGAAGATGAGGAACTTGCCGTAGCGCCGAAGGCCGACAAAGGCGTGCCCCTCGAGGCTGGCGAGCCCGTCCTCGGAACGCACCAGCCAGGGGACGCTCAGCTGCGTCGACTCGATGGGCTGTCCGATGATGTGCCGCTCGAGGAACTCGCGGATCGCTTCGAGGTCGGGGATCTCAGGCATGGCGTTCCGCGTCGCCGGCGGTTCGCCAGCGGGGATATGACCCGAAGATACGCAGCCAGAGAGTATCGCGCGCCGTCTGCTCCAGCGCCTCCGCGACGGCCGCGTCCGAGCGGTGCCCCTCGAAGTCGAGCAGGAAGAAGTAGGTACCGAGCTGCCTCCTGGTTGGTCGTGACTCGACGCGCGTGAGGTTGATGCCCCGTTCCGAGAAGGCGCCGAGGACGGCGACGAGCGAGCCTGGACGGTCGTGTCGGGTGGTGAATGCGACGGAGGTCTTGTCGAAACCGGTCGGCTCGGCGTCCTCGGCGGCGATGACGACGAAGCGGGTCTCGTTGCCGGGCTCGTCGCCGATGTCGTCCGCGTAGATCGTCGCGCCGTGGATCTCGGCTGCCAGCGCGGTGCTGACCGCAACGGCGCCGGGCTCGTTGAGCGCGGACTCGATGGCCGCCGCGGTCGACAGCGCCGCGACGGGGCGTGCGTTCGGCGCGAGCTGCTCGAGGTGGCGGCGCGACTGCCCCAGCGCCTGCGGGTGCGAATACACCACCCGCGCGGAGGCAGGATCGATCCCCGCAGGACCGACGAGCGCGTGTCGGATCGGGAGGACGACTTCACCGCGCACCCGCAGCGTGAAGTCTTCGCGTAGCAACTGGTCGAGCGTGTCGGACACGCCGCCCTCGATCGAGTTCTCGATGGCGCAGACGGCGGCGTCGGCCTCGCCGCGCTCAACGGCCGCGACCGCCGCAGACACCGTCGGGCACGGGACCAGGTCCGCCGTCGCGTCGTAGAGGAGCGCGGCGGCCTCGGTGTTGGTGCCGCGTGGCCCGAGGTGGGTGAGCCGCATGGTCAGCGTCCGGCGCGGCCCGGTTGCTCGACCGGCTCGGACTCCGGTGGGAGCGGCGTCGAGACCAGGCGTCGCAACTCGGGCTCCGACTCCTCCGCCGCGACGGCGATCACCTCGTCGCCCACCTGGAGGACCGTGTCGCCCGACGGGACTCGCGGCGTGCCTCCGAGATCCGCGACGAGGCTGATGATCGTCTGTGGCGGCAGCGGCAGGTCGCGGATCATCTTCCCGGCTGCCAGCGAGCCCTGCTGTACGTGCAGGTTGATCACCTCGAGGCCCGTGCCACGCAGCCGCATCAGCGGGATCAGGGTGTGTTCCGGGAGGTCGACCTCGAGTTGCGCGAGCACGACGGCGGCGGCGGAGACCGTCGAGTCGATCCCGAGGATCTTGAACAGTCGCTCGTTCCTCGGGTCGTTGACGCGGGCGATGGCGCGGTCGACGTGGAACCAGTGTTTCGCCACCTGGCACGCCACGAGGTTGTGGCTGTCGTTGCCGGTCACCGCAATCACGAGGTCGGCGCGTGCCGTGCCCACGCTCTCGAGGAAGACGACCTCGGTGCCGTCGCCGCGAATGACGACCTCACCCAGCTCTTCGCGGAGTTCCGCTGCGCGGGCCCCATCTTCCTCGACCAGCACGACCTCGTGGTCGGTGTTCGCGAGCAGTTCCGTGATCAGGCCGTAGCCGACGGTGCCTCCGCCGATGACGACGATATACACGCCGCTACCTCCCGCTGCCGCCGCGGGACGCTTCGCGCCCGCTGGGTGGCGTTGCGTTGCCGTCGCGCATCAGCTCGTTGTAGGCCAGGTCCGCACCGACGAGCGTCGGGCTGAACGTGCGCACCCCGAGGCGCGCGTAGATCTCGCCACGGAACGGATCGTAGAGCCGTGCGACGACCGTCTCGACGCCGAAGATGTGCTTGGCGAGCTGGGCGGCGAGGACGTTCCGGTTGTCGCCCGGCGACAGTGCGAGGAAGGCGTCGGCCTCGCGTACGCCTGCGGCGTTCAGGTCATTGTGATCGGTGCCCGATCCGACGAGTTTCTGGCCGCCGAACAGCGACGGCAGGCGGCGGAACGCGGTCTCGTCGAGGTCGAGGACGGTAACGTCGTGTCCCTCGCGATCGAGGCGCGCGGCGAGGGCCGAGCCGACGCGGCCACAGCCCATGATCACGACGTTCACGATGGCGCTCCCGCTACTCGCGCCTCACGGCGCCGTCGGGCGGTCGATGCCCGTGCTCGTGGTCGCCGGTCGGGGCGTAGCGGAAAAGCCAGACCTGGCACGGTGCGTTCTCCAGCACGTAAAGCGGCAGGCGCCCCATCTGGAACCGACCGTACGGTCGATGGTAGTCGAGCCCCACGACGATCGCATCCGCGTTCGAGTCGACCGCCTCGTCCACGACGGCGTGGCCCGCCTGGCGCGCCTGCACCAGCTCGGCGCGCACCTTCATATTGTGGTCCTTCGCGATCTGCTCGGCGCGGGTCAGGATGATCTCGCCGCGCTCGGCTTCCTCACTCAACTCGGCATCGAGCGGCAGCGAGCGCGGGACCTCGATGACGTGCAGCGCTGAGACCGTCGCACGATGGTGCTTCGCGATGTCGCACGCCGTTGAGAGCGCGGCGTAAGCCGCGTCCGATCCATCGAGCGGGACCAGCATCGACTTCACTGCGTCCAATGGGTCGGGCATGCTACTGACCTCCGTGCGGGCCGCTCTCGTCATCAGGGACGCTGCGAGAGGCGATACCGCACCACCGCATTCGCAAATAGGATGCCAGCAAGCGCCAGCCCCAGCCGCTGATCTTCGCCGCCGAGGCTGAGCAGTGCGGCGACAGCGGCTCCAGCGAGGCAGACGGCGGCGACCACCTGGTGCCTCCGCCGCATACGCCACTCCGCTCTCCTGCGCTCCTGGCCTCGTATTCGTACGCTCGCAAAGAGAACGGCCCCAGGGCGGGGCCGTTCGTGCGGGTCCAGCGGACGCTAGGCGGTGGCCTATGGGCTGTCAATGGACGGGGGCGCGGCGATGGTCATCGACCGCTCGCGGTTCCAGCTGCGGTACACGCGCCGCAGCACGAAGGCGGCGACGACCAGGACGGGCAGCAGCCACCACGAGTACACGACCGTCACGAGCAGGACCGTCCCGATCGCCGTCAGCGTCTCGAGTGAGGCCTCCCACGCTCGAGCCGCCTCCGCGAGGGGCCCCGTCCCCGGCTCGACCTCGACGACTTCCTCGACGTGCGGCCGCAGCGACACGCTCAGCGTGGCCATCTCCGCGAGGCGGTCGAGCAGCTGGATGCGGCCCTGCACCTGCTCGATTTCGTAGCGCACCTGGTTGAGCCGGTCCTGCACGATCAGCACGTCGCCGATCTCGTCCGCGCGGCCCAGCAGTTCGAGGTACTGCTGCTCGACCGCTCGCAGGTTGCGTAGCGCCGACTCGAGGTCGGTGACCTCGCCGGTCACGTCCTGTGCGCTGGTCGAGACGTTATTCACTTCGATGGCAAGCGCGCGCAGGTCGGCGAGAACCTGCTCGAAGCGGTCGGCGGGGACGCGGAGCGTCATCGTCGCGCTCTGGTCCTCGTCGCGACCTCGGAAGCCGGAGTCGGCGACGAAGCCACCGGCGGCCGTAGCGATGCCGCTGATCCGCTCGAAGGTGTCGACGACGGACTCTACCTCGAGGTCGATCTGACCGTTCCGAATGATCGAGCGGCCGAGGAAGTCGGCGGCGCTACCGCTCGCCTGCTGCGGAGGAGCCGCGTCCGCTCCCGAAGCCGGCGCGCCCATCTCCGCTGCCCGATTCTCCGCGAGTCCGACCTGGGGGAAGGCGCCGCTGCCATCGGCGAAACCACCGCCCGGCGATTCAGGAGCGACGAGCGACGACATCGTCCCGCCCGAGCCGGCGTTGCCGCCGCTCGACGTCCCGAGATCAGTCGCCTCGTCGCTGCCGCCGCACGCGACCAGCGCTGCACCGAGCAGCGCGATCCCACCAATCGCCCCGACCGTCGAGCGCCGGCGCCACGTCATTGTTGAGCGGTTCATCTGTCCCCTCCGCAGCCCTGGAGCCGGACGCCCGGGTGGACGTATGTCGGCCGTGCTTGCGGATAGGACGCCGCATCACGAAACGCGGTTCCCTGCTCGGAGCGGATTTGCAGGCGAAGTGTTGAGGTAGTGGAAGGCTTGATGTGAGCTGAAGGTGAGGTGCAGCCGCCCTCGGTTGCTGCTGGATTGCCGGCCTAGTGCAGTTGCTCAATCCATGCGTCGACGCGTCCTCGACGCACCTCGAGGAAGCCGATCGTGCCGAGCTGGGTGTTGAGGTTCCGTGGGTAGGTAGGCGAGCCAGAGTTCACGATGAGGACGCCGTGCAGCGTCTGGACCACTGGCACATGCGTGTCGCCGGCCACCACCACGTGCACCGGCCCGCCGAAATGCCGGTCCATGCGCCGCTCGATCGGCGCGCCCGGCAGTTCGAGGTGCGGGAAGTCGTGCGTCATGCCGATGCGCAGGCCATCGATCTCGAGGATCTGGTTGTAGGCGAGCCGAGGATCGTTCGGCGCGACCGGACGGCCCGAGGTGCCGTCGTCACCGTTGCCGCGCACTCCGATGACCGGCGCGACCTCCTCCAGCCAGTCGAGCACCACGACGTCATGCATGTCCCCGGCGTGCAGGATGAGGTCGACCCCGCGAAACGCCTCGTAGAGTTCGTCCCAGAGCGTGCGCCGCGCCTCGGGAACGTGCGTGTCGGTGACGAGGCCGATGCGCATATCGCCGCTGAACTCGTGGACCTTGATCCACGGGCGTTCACCGTGCTGGGCGGCGTTGGTGTGCGAACCGGTTGTCATGTCCTCACTGTAGCGCGAGACCGGGCTCGACGGTGTCCTGATCGAGTCGCGGGGAAGCGCTAGAATGTCAACAGCGGGCATCGCGGCTCGACTCGGCGTCTACAGGAGCATCATGACCACCGACAGCACCACCACGACCAGCGGCCAGATCGGCACGAACGGCGCACACGCCGAGACCGCCACCTGGACGGTCAAGGCGGGCCTCGCCCAGATGCTCAAGGGCGGCGTGATCATGGACGTGGTCACCGCCGACCAGGCGCGCGTGGCCGAGGAAGCCGGCGCCTGCGCCGTGATGGCGCTGGAGCGCGTGCCGGCGGACATCCGAGCCGCGGGCGGCGTGGCGCGCATGAGCGCCGTCAGCAAGATCGAGGAGATCAAGAAGGCCGTCACGATCCCGGTGATGGCGAAGGCGCGCATCGGCCACTTCGTCGAGGCGCAGATCCTCGAGGCGCTCGGCGTCGACTACATCGACGAGTCCGAGGTCCTGACGCCCGCAGACGATCAGTTCCACATTTCGAAGCATCCGTTCAAGGTGCCGTTCGTCTGCGGCTGCCGTGACCTCGGCGAGGCGCTGCGCCGCATCAACGAGGGCGCTGCGATGATCCGCACCAAGGGCGAGGCGGGCACCGGCGACATCGTCGAGGCCGTGCGTCACATGCGCGCGCTCTGGGCGGGCATCGAGCGCGTGCGCAATGCGCAGGACCACGAGGTCGACGGCCTCGCGAGCGAGTACCGCGTTCCGGCGGAACTCGTCTGGGAGGTGAAGCGTCTCGGCAAGCTGCCGGTCGTCAACTTCTCGGCGGGCGGCGTCGCGACTCCGGCCGACGCCGCGCTGATGATGCAGCTCGGGGCCGAGGGCGTCTTCGTGGGTTCGGGCATCTTCAAGTCTTCCGCGATCATCGACCCGCAGACCAAGCAGGAGAAGAAGCAGCAGATGAAGGACCACCTGAAGATGGCGACGGCCATCGTCAAGGCGGTCACGCACTACAACGACCCGTACATGCTGGCCGAGGTCTCGCGCGACCTTGGCGAATCGATGCGCGGCCTGTCCGTCGCGTCGATGGCGCCGGGGGAGCTGCTGGCCGGCCGGGGGAACTGAACGGCGCCTTGAACGACCATCCCGCGCACAGCGCGAGCGGTGGTGACGCTTCGCGACCTCGCATCGGGGTCCTGGCGATGCAGGGCGCGTTCGCCGAACACATCGCGCACCTGCGGCGCCTCGGGGTCGACACCGTTGAGGTGCGCACCGCCGAGCAACTCGCGTCCTGCGATGGCCTGATCATCCCCGGCGGCGAAAGCACGACCATCGCCCGCCTGCTGATCGCGTTCGATCTTGTCGAGCCGCTGCGAGCGCGCATCGAGGACGGCATGCCTGTCTGGGGTACGTGCGCAGGAGCGATCCTCCTCGCGAAGGACGTGCCCGGCCTCGACCGCCCGCCGATCGGAGCGATGAAGATCGGGATCGAACGCAACGCGTTCGGTCGCCAGGTGGACTCCTTCGAGACCGCACTCGACATCGAGGGCGTGGATGGCGGTCCGCTGCGCGCCGTCTTCATCCGCGCTCCCGTCATTACGAAGACCGGGAAGGGAGTCGAGGTGCTCGCGCGCCTCGAGGACGGGCGGGTCGTCGCCTGCCGGCAGGGCGCCCTCCTCGCGACGTCATTCCACCCGGAGTTGACGCCCGACTCGCGCCTCCACGAGCTGTTCGTGCGCATGGTCGCCGAGGCGAAGGCGCGCAAGGCGTCGCGAGACGCGAAGGCACACGAGGTGAACGCGTGACTGACCGTCACGACGCCTTCGAAGCCGCGCACAGCGTGCGCCCCCTCGACCTCGTCGCGCTGGTGACGTTCGACGGCGAAATCTACGAGAACCAGGCCGTCCCGCGCGAGCACCTCGTGCAGCCGACGGCCGCGCCGCGTCCGCTCGGCGCCGCGATCGAACAGTGGCTCGGTCTCGGACGCCAGACGTGGATCGACGTGCGCGGGCGGCAGATCGAAGGCATCGCCACGGCGCGCGAACTCGACCCCAAGGCATGGGTGATCGAGACGCTGATCGACGCCTCGGGCGGCGCGAACGAGGACGTGCTCGAAGCCCTGCTGCGCCGCGCCGTCGAGGCCGCGCAGGACGCCTCTGTGACGCACTTGCTGTTGCGCACCCCGGTCGACGCGCCAGCGGTCAGCGCCGCGATGCACGTCGGCTTCAAGCCGGTGCTCGTGCAGCAGGTCTGGCGCGGCGTGCTCGCGCCGATGGACCGTGCCTCGGCCGCGCTCGACGTGCGCGCGGCCGAGGACGCCGACGACTTCGGCCGCTTCCAGCTCTTCAACCGCGCGCTGCCGATCGACGCGCGGCAAGCCATCGCACTGACCCTCGAGGAGTGGCAGCGCACGCGCGAGCGTCGCTGGCTCGGCCGCAACGCGGCCGAGCTGCTCGCGATCG
This sequence comes from uncultured Dehalococcoidaceae bacterium, assembly GCA_964479165.1. Classification (GTDB taxonomy): domain Bacteria; phylum Chloroflexota; class Dehalococcoidia; order UBA2979; family UBA2979; genus CAYZJO01. The sequence goes on along the minus strand of CAYZJO010000001.1, from coordinate 169,149 downwards.
ACAACGGCCGCATCGCGGCTGAGCTACGGCTCAACCCGAGCGGCGACGCACCTCAATTCGACCTTCTCGCGGATCCGGACGCCACGGGTGCCGCCACCGCGCTGCTCGATGCCGCCGCCTCGCGGCTGGACTCGCAGCAGGTGCTGGCAGTGGTTCCGGAGGCCGTCCCGGCGCTCGGCTCGTTGCTCGCTGGCCGCGGGCTCGAGCCGCACGCGGAGTACGCGCTGCTGTGCCACCGCACCGCGCGTCCGCTCACTGAGCGCGTCCGCAAGACAGCCGGGGCGACCGTCGCGACGGGAGGATAGGGACCGGCCAGGGAGGCCAGCCATCGACGAGACCATCGTTCGAGAACCAACCACCGACGACGAACGTACGCACGACGAGGCGCTGGACGATGCAGCGGTCGCCGAGATCGAGTTGCTCCTCCGTACGTTGCCGTCACGCGTCGCCGAGCCCGTGCGTGAGCACGGCCTCGCCGGCCTGATCGAGGTCGTCCTCGACCTCGGGCGGGTGCCGACCGCGCGCTACCGCGGCTCCGAGGTCGTGCTCTCGGATCACGAGGTCGAGCAGACCGAGATCGAGCACGTCGTGGCGCAGGTGTCCGAGTTCGGCGAGGACAACCGCGCCGGCATCCCGCGTACGCTCCACCGCATCTCTGCGATCCGCAACCGTCGAGGCCGCATCGTCGGCCTGACGATGCGCGTCGGCCGCAGCGTCAGCGGGTCCGCCAACCTCGTGCGCGATCTCCTCGAGGCGGGGCGCAGCGTGTTGCTGCTCGGCCGCCCGGGGGTGGGCAAAACGACGATGCTCCGCGAGGCCGCGCGCATCCTCGCTGACGAACTGGAGAAGCGCGTCGTCATCGTCGACACGTCGAACGAGATTGGTGGCGACGGCGACATTCCGCACCGCGGTATCGGACGCGCGCGCCGGATGCAGGTGCCGCGCCCCGAGCTCCAGCACCAGGTGATGATCGAGGCCGTCGAGAACCACACGCCCGAGGTCATCGTCATCGACGAGATCGGGACGCAGCTCGAGGCCGAGGCGGCACGCACCATCGCCGAGCGCGGGGTTCAGCTCGTCGGCACGGCGCACGGCAACACGCTGCAGAACCTGATGCAGAACCCAACGCTCTCCGACCTGATCGGCGGGATCGAGTCGGTCACCCTCTCCGACGAGGAGGCGCGCCGCCGAGGCACGCAGAAGACCGTCCTCGAGCGGCGCAATCCCGCGACCTTCGACGCGCTCGTCGAGATCCAGGCGTTCGACCGCGTCGCCATCCACCACGACATCGCGCAGACGGTCGACGTGCTGCTGCGCGGCTTCGAGGCGGAGGCGGAGGTGCGCGTCCTCGGCGACGAGGGAGAGATCGGCACCGTCGAGCGCGTACCCGTCAGCGAGCGGCCGGAGATCGCGGCGCCGGGACAGCCCAGGACGCGCTCGGAGCGCGGAGTCCGAGGTGAACGCGCCGATTCACGCGGCGTGTCGGTCCCCCCTGCTCCGGGGGGTCCCGAGAAGCGCATCATGCCCTTCGGCATCAGTCGCACCCGCCTCGAGGAGGCGATCGCGAACACCCGGAGCGCCGCCACCGTCGTCGACGGCATCAAGGACGCCGACGCAGTCATGACGCTGCGCCCGTACTACCGGCGACGCAGCGGCCCGATCCGCGACGCCGAGACGCGCGGTATTCCGGTCTACGTCCTCCGCAACAACACGCCGAGCCAGATCGAGCAGTCGTTGCTCGCGATGCGCTCCGGCAACGCGACCGACCCAACCACCGCCGCGCTCCGCGAGACGGAGGAGGCGATCGCACAGGTAGCATTCGGCGGTGCGAGCCAGGTCGAGCTGATGCCGCAGAACCCGTACATCCGGCGGCTGCAACACGAGCTGATCACGAGGCACGGCCAGCGCTCGCAGTCGCGCGGCCGCGAGCCGTACCGCCGCGTCATCGTCACCGCCGGCGACCGCCTCCCCGAGGCACAGTGGCGCGACGAGGCCGAGTGAGCGCCCCCGCTGGTACGCGAGCCGACGGGGCGCGGCAGTGACGTCGCGCCCAGTTCGCGGACTGTTCGTCTCATTCGAGGGTGGCGAGGGCGCGGGCAAGTCGACCCAGGTACGCGCCCTCGCCGAGCGGGCACGGGCCGCAGGACTCGAGGCGGTCACCTGCCGCGAACCCGGCGGTACGGACCTCGGTGAGATGTTGCGCGAGGTACTGATCGACCTCGAGGCGGCGCCCGACCCCGTCGCCGAGCTGCTGGTCTTCGCCGCGGCGCGGGCGCAACTCGTCCAGGAGGTGATCGAACCGGCGCTGCGGCGCGGCGCGCTCGTACTCTGCGACCGCTACTCCGACTCGAGCGTGGCGTACCAGCACTACGGCCGCGAGGTGGACGGGATGATCGTGCGCTCGGTGAACAACGCGGCGACCGGCGGCCTGCTCCCGGACCTCACCGTGCTCCTCGACCTGAGCCCCGAAGACGGCCGCCGCCGTGGCGCCGGCGACTCGGACTACCTTGAGCGCGAAGACTTGGCATTCCACGAGGACGTGCGCCGTGGCTACCTCGCGCTCGCCCAGAACCAGCCGGACCGCTGGCTCGTCCTCGACGCCCTGCGTCCCGCGGAGCAGCTGACCGACGCGGTCTGGGCACGTATCGAGCAATTGCTCGCTGTGCGGGAGGCGTCGCGCGGCCTGGGCTGAGGCGTACTATCGCGGCCATGTCGCGCGCAGCGATCGAACACCACCTCTGGCTGCTGGGCCATGCCTACGAGGACGACGACGAGCACTCGCTGCTCGCGGATCTCGCAAGCGTGCGTGACGAGGACTGGGAGCGGCCGCCGGAGGGCGGGTCGGGCTCCATCGCCGAGATCGTGCGCCACACGGCAGCGGCGAAGTACGCCTACGAGAGCCATGCGTTTGGCGACGCCTCAGTGAGTTGGGGCGCGGCCGTCGCGATGTCGGACGGGCTCGACCGCGCTCGGCTGATGGCACACCTCGCCGCCGGCCACCGGCGCGTCATGGCCTCGGTCGAGGCGTTGGCGGACGACTTCGAGTTGCTCGTCGAGCGCCGCGCCCACTGGGGCGCCCTGCGAGAGACGCGCCGCCTGCTGTCGACGCTGCTGGTGCACGACCTCTACCACGCCGGCGAGATCAACCACCTGCGGTCGCTGCTGCAGGGAACGGACACGTGGGCAGGTGGGTTGTGAAGTCCCCCTCACCTAAAGGGAGAGGGGGCCGGAGCTGCAGGCTCAGGACACCAAGAACGGCGGGCTAAAGGCCCGCCGTCCCGTACTCCGGCTCCGAAACGGGTGAGGCCTACTCGACGCGCTCGAAGATGGTGGCGATGCCCTGGCCGCCGCCGATGCACAGCGAGACGAGGCCGTAGCGGCCGCCCGTGCGCTCGAGCTCGTGCATCAGCTTCACGGTCAGGATGGTGCCGGTCGCGCCGACCGGGTGGCCGAGGGCGACCGCGCCGCCATTCGGGTTCGTCTTGTCGGTCGGCAGGCCGAGGGCGGTCGAGCAAGCGGCGGCGACCGCCGCGAACGCCTCGTTTAGCTCGATCACATCGATGTCGCTGACGGTGAGGCCGGCCTTCTTCAACGCCTTCTCGATCGCGGGGATCGGGCCCGACCCCATGATCGACGGCTCGACGCCGGACTCCGCGCGGGCCACGAGGCGGAGGCGCGGCTTCAGGCCGAGTTCCTTCGCCTTCGAGGCGGTCGTAACGACGACGGCCGCGGCCCCGTCGTTAATGCCGGAGGAGTTGCCCGCCGTGACGCTGCCGCCGTCGCGCTTGAAGGCGGGGCGCAGCTTGCCGAGCGCCTCCATCGAGGTCGCGCGGGGGTGCTCGTCGGTGTCGAAGGTGACCTTGTCGCGGCCCTTCGTCACCTCGAGCGGCATGATCTGGTCCTTGAAGTAGCCGGCGTCGATGGCGGCGCGGGCGCGCTCCTGCGAGCGAATGGCGTACTCGTCCTGCACCTCGCGCGAGACCTCGAAGCGCTCGGCCAGGTTCTCGGCCGTGATACCCATCGGCACGTTCTCGAAGGGGTCGGTCACGAGGTCCATCGTGCCGTCCTCAATGGCGCCGTCGCCGAGGCGGTAGCCGTAGCGCGCCTTGCGCAGGTAGTACGGCATCATGCTCATGTTCTCGGCGCCGCCGGCCACGATGACCTCGGCATCGCCGGTCTCGAGCCAGCGGGCGGCGGTGTTGATCGCCTCGAGGCCGGAGCCGCAGATGCGGTTCACGGTGACCGCCGGGGTCCCGATCGGCATGCCCGCCTTCACCGAGGCGTGGCGCGCGATGTAGCCGTCCTCGGCCACCTGGCCGACACATCCGAGGATGACCTGGTCGATGATGTCGGGCTCAAGTCCGGCACGTACGACGGCCTCGCGAATGACGGCCGCCGCGAGGTCCGACGCCGGAGTCTCGCTCAGCGCTCCGCCCATCGTGCCGATGGCCGTACGGACGCCGCTCACCAGGACGACGTCTTCCATGGTGCTCACCCCCTCGAACTCGCTATGCGGAGTCTCGATCTGCGCGGATCGCCGCTGTCCCCGATCGGGGCACAGGACCCGTCGATGCCATTCGGTGTTCTGAGTATATCGGACGCTGTGACGAACGTTCGCGGCACGGGCACAACTCGCTCGAGTCCATACACTCGGTTGATGGATGCACCCGACTCCGCGGACCGGCGCACGCACTACGAGCGCATGCTCGCGGGCGACCTCTACGTCTCCGACGACCCCGACATCACGCGCGAGCAGTTCGCGGCGGCGCGGCTCATGGATGCGTACAACGCCACCTCGGTCGATGCGCTGGAGGAGCGCTGGCGCCTCCTCCAGGAGCTGCTCGGGGAGGTGGGCGAGGGCACCGTGCTCAGGCCACCCCTGTACGTCGACTACGGCTCGCACATCCGCGTCGGCGCGCGGACGTTCGCGAACTACGGCCTCGTCGCCCTCGACGTCGCCCCGATCACGATCGGTGACGACGTGCAGATCGGGCCGAACGTGCAACTCCTCACGCCGACGCATCCCGTCGAGGCCGAGCCGCGGCGCGCAAAGTGGGAGGCCGCGAAGCCGATCTCCATCGGCGACAATGTGTGGCTCGGCGGCGGCGTGATCGTGCTGCCCGGCGTCACCATCGGCGAGAACACGGTCGTCGGCGCGGGCTCAGTCGTGACGCGTGACCTGCCGCCGAACGTGGTCGCTGCGGGTAACCCCGCGAGGGTCATCCGCGAGTTGTAGCCGCGGCACGCTCAATCGAGCTCGATGCCCACCTCGACAAGCGCGCGCTTGATGCCGTCCGCCACCTCGTGCTCTCGGGCGTCGTCACTCGCGCGCGCAGCCTCGACGCGTGCCTGCAGCGCCTCGAGCGTGGCCTCGAGGTCGATGCCCCCGCAGACGACGTCGTAGCGCGCCGCGATCTTGGCGGCGGCGATCGCGCGGGCGCGGTCCGGGTCGAGGTGGGCGGAGTCAGCGGTCATGGTGTCCCCTCGCGGCGTGCTCGTCCCGCATCCGACCAGCCTGCTAGCCCCGGACGCTCCACTCGGTTCCGGTGGGCGAGTCCTTCAACTCCACCCCGAGCGCCGCGAGGCTGTCGCGGATGGCGTCGCTGGTCGCGAAGTCGCGCGCTTTCCTCGCGTCTGCGCGCTTCGCAATGAGCGCCTCGATGACGTCCGCGGCCTCGCCACTGATGGCGGACGCGTCGACGCCGAAGCCCGCCGCTGCCTGCGCGAGTGCACCGAGGTCGAGCGTACTCTCGTCCGGCGTCGCGAGCGTGAGGCCGAGGACACCCGCCAGTTCGCGCAGTTCCTCCTGCAGCGGGCGGAAGTCGAGGCCGTCGTCCGCTGCGCGGTTGATCGACTGTGCGAGGCCGAAGAGGGCGGCGAGGGCGCTCGGCGTGTTGAGGTCGTCGTCAAGCGCCGCGACGAACTCGCGTGTGCGCTCGCCTGCCTCCGGAGCATCGCCGGGAGGTCGCTCGGCTGCCTGGTACTCGCGGGCAGCTGCGCGCGCGAGCCGTTCGACGCCGCGCGTCGCCGCCGACATCGCCTCGTCCGTCAGGTTGTTCGGCGTGCGGTAATGGCTGTTCAGGACGTAGAGACGGATGGCGTCGGGCGACCAGCGCTCGAGGGCCTCGCGCACCGACACGACGTTGCCGATCGACTTCGACATTTTCTCGCCGTCGCGGAGCACCATTCCGTTGTGCATCCAGATGCGCGCGAACGTACCGGGACCGGTTGCCGCCTCGGACTGCGCGATCTCGTTCTCGTGGTGCGGGAAGACGAGGTCGAGGCCGCCGCCGTGGATTTCGAACGTGTCCCCCAACGTGTCCTGCGCCATCGCTGAGCACTCGATGTGCCAGCCCGCGCGGCCCGGGCCCCACGGTGACGGCCAGGCGGGCTCGCCCGGCTTTTGCGCCTTCCAGAGCGCGAAGTCGAGCGCGAACTCCTTGCCTTCGCCGGGCTCGAAGCGAGTGCCGCTGCGCAGTTGTTCGATATCGCGGTGGGAGAGCTTGCCGTAGTCCTCCTTGGCCCGGACGCGGTAGTACACGTCGCCTGCCGGCGTGGCGTAGGCGTAGCCGTTCTCGATGATGCGCTCGATCAGCCGCTGGATGATGCCGCGCTCGAGGTAGTCCGTGACGCGAGGCCGCACGTCCGGTCCGAGGAGGCCGAGGAGGCGCTGCTCTTCCTCCCACTGCTCGATGTTGCGGCTCGCGAGTTCCAGCGGGTCGACCTCGAGCTCGTGGCCGCGGTCGATCAGTTTGTCGTCGACGTCGGTGTAGTTCGAGACGTGCGTGACCTCGAGGCCCCCGAACGAGTTGCCGGGCCAGCGCAGGTAGCGCACGAGCACGTCGTAGACGATGGCCGACATCGCGTGGCCGATGTGGCTCTCGGCGTAGGGCGTCACGCCGCAGACGTAGATACCGACCTTGCCTTCCGCGGGCGCGAGGTCCTCGAGTGCTCCCGTGAGGGTGTTCGTCAGGTTCAACGGCCGGCTCCCTCGGCTGGCTCCGCCGTGGCCTCACTCTCTGCCGTACTCGCTGCCCCGCTACCGCCGTTGGTTGGCACGCTCCCGAGCTGTCGCTCGAGGCGCTCGACACGGCGGGCGAGCTCCTCGATGCGGTCCCATTCGGGGTCCGGCAGGCGCTCGACCGTCTCGTTGCTGAGGTTGGTGTACGCCACGACGTGACCCGGCACGCCGACGACCGTCGCGTGCGGCGGCACGCTCGACACGACGACGGCGCCCGCTCCGATGCGCGCACCCTCTCCGATGACGACCGCGCCGATGATCTTCGCCCCGGCACCCACCACGACACCGTCGCGCAGCGTCGGGTGCCGCTTCTCACGACGCGTCGAGGTGCCTCCGAGGGTCACGCCCTGGAAGATGTGGCAGTCCTCGCCGATCTCGGTCGTCTCACCGATGACGACGCCCATGCCGTGGTCGATGAACAGCCGCCGTCCGATGGTCGCCTGCGGATGGATCTCGATGCCCGTGAGCAGCCTCCCGACGTGCGAGATGAGCCGCGGGACGAGCGGCACTCCGGCAAGCGCGAGTCGCCGAGCCGCGCGGTGAATGATCAGTGCGTGGACGCCGGGATAGGTGAGCAGGACTTCGAGCGAGGAGCGCGCGGCAGGGTCACGCCGCCGCGCGGTGGCGATGTCCTCGCGAATCCGCTCGATGGCGGGGGGCCAGCGCATCGTGGGCTCCCTCGGTGGTGTGGCCGGCGCGATGGGCGCCGGGGAGATTCGCAGATTCGGGACGCCCCGCGTCGACGGGATGCCCACTCCTACCGGCGCAGGCCGCTGAGAGTAGCGCGAGGTGCCTCATCGCGGCGCTCTCCGACTCCTCGATAGCCCGCATACTGGAGCGTGAACGACACGCTCCGAGGCCTCATGGTACAGCCTCGTCCGGCGAATCGATCAGCGCCACGGCCAGCGCCGCGATCGCCTCGCCGCTGCCGATCGCGCCGAGGCCTTCGTTCGTCGTGGCCTTCACGTTCACGGCGCTCGGCTTCACCCCGAGAACGCTCGCGATCGAGTCGCGCATCGAGCCGAGGTGCGGGCCGAGGCGCGGACGTTCGGCGATCAGCGTCGAGTCGATGTTTCGCACCCGGAAGCCCATCGCGAGGATCAGACGGGAGACGCGCTGCAACAGCTCGCGGCTGTCGATCCCGCGCGTCGAAGGGTCGCCGGGAGGAAAGTGCTGTCCGATATCGCCCTCGCCGGCCGCGCCGAGGAGGGCATCGATGATGGCGTGGATCAGCGCGTCGCCGTCGGAGTGTCCGTCGAGCTGCGGCGCGCCCGGGATCTCGACGCCACCGAGGCGCAGCGTGCCTTCCTCGCGGAAGCGATGGATGTCGTAGCCGTTACCCACGCGCATCGGTGGCGCTCCTCCCGCGAGCGAGAGTATCGAGCAAGCGCCGGGCGGTCTCCAGATCGGTGGGCGTCGTCACCTTGAGGTTCATCGCCTCGCCATCGACCACCACCACCTCCGCCCCTAGCCGCTCGACCAGCGCCGCGTCGTCGGTTGCATCTTCGTCCGTAGCCGCATGGGCGCGGCGGAGCAGGTCGCCGGCGAAGGCCTGCGGCGTCTGCACGGCGCGCAGCAACTCGCGCGGCGGTGTTTCGAGGACACGCCCCTCGGCGTCGACGCGCTTGATCGTGTCGACGACCGGTACACCCGGGATCGCGGCGCCGTTCGGACCGCGCGCGCGCGCCGCCTCCAGTACGCGTTGCATGAGCTCGGTGCTTGCCAGGGGCCGGGCGGCGTCGTGGACCAGGTACCATGCGGCGGCGGGCGCGGCGGCGATGCCGGCGCCCACGGAGTCGCGCCGCCGAGCACCGCCCTCGACGAGGACGAGCGCAGCACTCGATTGCGTGCCCTCGAAGAGCGCGCGCAGCGCCTCGTGCCGTGCAGCCGGGGCCACGACGACGAGCGTGGCGACCTCCTCGAGGCCGGCTAGCGTCTCAACGGAGTGCGCGACGACGGGCCGCCCGCCGAGGTCGGCCCAGAGCTTGTCCTCGCCGCCCATGCGCGTCGAGGAGCCGGCCGCAAGCAAGATAGCTGCGCCGCCGCGTGTGCCCTCGGTGCCGCTGCCGTGACCCATGAAAGAACCGGTCTCGCTCGTGGGGATGGTGCCACCCGATAGCGTAGCGGCGACGCCGAGGCGCTGGCGTGCGCGTGCCGGTTACCGGCTACTCTGGGAGCCCGTTCGCACGCTCCGCGCCCGCTGAGAGGCCACTCTCCTTGCCGCACATCCGCATCCGTTCGCTGGCCGCGATCACCGTGGTGGCGCTGCTTTCTGCCCTCCTGCTCGCCGCCTGCGAGGACGAGGACCCCCCGGAGTCGCCCGGGCTGGCGTTCAACGAGCCGCTGATGGGTGGCGAGCCGCTGACGTTCGAGAGCCGCGGGATGCCGGTCGCGGCGGAGCTGCTGACACCCGAGGGGGAGGGGCCGTTCCCCGGGGTGCTCTTCGTCTCGGGCTCGGGTGCGACGCGACGCGACGGCGTTTCGCCGCCGCTCGACCTCCGGACGGATGAGGTCCTGCTCGGCCTCCGCGATTCCGGCTTCGCCGTGCTCTCGTTCGACGACCGCGGATCGGGGTGGACCCCGGTGGGCGGCCTCGATCTCGCCGCCGCTGGCTATGAGGTGCTGCTCGATGACGCCCGCGCGGCCCTCGCCGCGCTGCGCGCCCACGACGACGTCGACAGCGAGCAGATCTACCTGATGGGACACAGCGAGGGCGGCCAGACCGTGATCGTCCTCGCGAGCGAGGCAGAGCCCGGAGCCATCGACGGCATCATCACGCTCGCCGCTCCCGCTCGCCCCATCGACGAGATCCTGATCGAGCAGGCCAGCCTGATCCTCGGACCGGATGCTCCGCCCGCACAGCGGCAGGCCATCGAGGAGCAGCAACGCCTGATCGTCGAGGCGATCATCAACGACACACTGAACGAGGCGGGGATACCGCCCTCGCAGCTCGCTGCGCTCCAGTTGCAGGTGCCGTGGATCCGCGAGATCCGGGCCTACGACGTGCCGGCGCTCCTCGCGGAGATCGAGTCGCCCGCGCTGCTGATGCAGGGATCGAAGGACTGGCAGGTCTCGCCGGCACGCGACGGAGCCGTCCTCGAGGAGGTCATCGCTGAGCGCACCGACGGCTCCCGCTACGTCCTCCTCGAGGACGCCGACCACCTCTTCTGGCTCGAGCCGGAGGCGTCATCGCAGGACCGCTACTTCGCGCCGGACCGGGAGTTCCACCCCGATCTCCTGCCGGCGATCACCGGCTGGCTCGACGAGGTCGGCGGCGAGTCGGAGTAAGCACGGGACTACGGGAAGATGCCGCGCAGCTCCATCGCTTCGACCACGCGCTCGATACCGAGCCACTGCGCGCCCTCGCGCATCCGGCAGTCCGAGCCGCCGAGCGGGCAGCGCGAGGAGACCGCGCGGTACGCGTCCACCATGTAGCGACGCAGCAGATCGTTCACCTGCGCCTCGGTCCAGCGGCTGTACTCACGCGCCTGGACCCACTCGAAGTAGGAGACGGTCACGCCCCCCGCGTTCGCCAGGATGTCCGGGATCACGGGGATGCCGCGCTCCTGGAGGACGTCGTCGCCATCCGGCGTGGTGGGGCCGTTTGCGCCCTCGATGATGAGGTCGGCGCGGATCCGGTGCGCGTTGTCCCCGTTGATGACGCCCTCGACGGCTGCAGGCACGAGGATGTCGACGGGGGCGTAGAGTACGTCCTCGGCGTCGATGACCTCGGATTCGTCCTTCCAGTCGAGCAGGGTCCCGCCCTGCTGGACGTGCGCGGCGGCCGCGGCAACGTCGACGCCCTCCGGGTGGTAGCGGCCGGCGTAGACGTCGCAGACGTACTGCACAATGCCGCCCGCCTGCCGGATCAGCCGCGCCGCGGTGCCACCGACGTTGCCGAAGCCCTGGACGGCGAACGTCCGACCGCGGACGCCTCCTTGCTCCGCGAGGTGCTCCTCCAGCACGTAGAGGATGCCGCGGCCAGTCGCCTCGAGACGGCCCTCGGAGCCTCCGATGGCGATCGGCTTGCCGGTGACGACGGCCGGGATCGTGTAGCCGTGCGTCATCGAGTAGGTGTCCATGATCCAGGCCATCACCTGGGGGTTCGTCCCGAGGTCGGGCGCCGGGATGTCCTGGTTCGGGCCGATAATCGGGGAGATCTCGGCGGTGTAGCGCCTCGTGAGGTTCTGTAGCTCGCCGGGGCTGAGCGTCTTCGGGTCGACGATGACGCCGCCCTTGGCGCCGCCGAACGGGACGTTGACGACGGCGCTCTTCCAGGTCATCCACATCGCGAGCGCCTTCACCTCGTCGAGTGAGACCATCGTCGCGTAGCGCAGCCCGCCCTTCGCGGGACCGCGCGCGGTGTTGTGGTGGACGCGGTACCCGGCGAAGACGCGGAACGAACCGTCGTCCAACTCCACCGGAAACTCGGTCTGGTACACGGTCTTGAAGGCGGTCAGGATCTCTCGGTGCTTGTCGTCCAGCTCGAGCCGGTCAGCCGCCCGGTGGAACTGCCGCAGCGCGCTATCGAGCGCTGATTCGGCCTGGCGGTGCGATTCGACGCTGGCGACCATGTTGTCTCCATCTCACACTCAAACCCGTGCATTGAGCTTGGCGCGCCGTCTTCGGCTCGCCTCGTTGGGCATGCTCCTCCAATCCTAAGCCGTACGGTCAGGTTCGGGGCCGCCCCCCGGCGCGGGCCGCACCAGGCTACGCGGTCGGGTCGAGGCCGGCGAAGCGCAGGTGCTCGAGGTAGTGGTACGCTGAGTTCGAGGCAATCGAGCCGCTCATCGGGGCGTCCCACCGTTCCGTGGGCGTGGCATCGACGAACTCCAGCAGACGGCGCCGCGCCTCCATCGCCCGTTCCTTCGCGTCCGCGAGTGAGAGCGCCGAGTCCTCGCGCTGCCATGCCGCGTTCTGAGCGTCGAAGTCCGCGATGCGCTCGGGCGTCTCTCCGCGGAGCCTGGCCTCGCAGACATCGACTGCGCGGTGGAGCCAGCGCGCGAGGTGCGCCCAGACATCGCGTGCGTCCCACGGGTCGCCCTCGAGGTGGAAGCGCCCACCGGGATGTGCGTCGAGGGCCGCCTCGATGGCCGTCCACCACCGCTCCTCGTCGGCCATCATGCCCTGCACCATCCAGCGGAAGTGCGTCTCGAAGTGGTCGCCGGGGTCGTCGAGCGCCAGTTCGAGCACGCGTTCATCGATTCGCTCGTCTGGCACTCCCCGGAGCGCTTCGATGAAGGCTCCCCTCGCTTCAGTCGCGCGGCTGCGAGCCTGCGGGAGCGTGAGGGCGCGATCCTCCGCCTCCCAGACTGCGTTCAGTGCCTCGTACCCGGGCTCGAGGTCCGGAGGTGGAGGCGCTCCGTCGAGGTGCGCGAGCAAACGTGCCCTCGAGGCCTCGCACCACCGGGCGTGGTGGGCATACTCGTCCCGCGCCAGCCAGCCGCTCCCGAAGCCGTGCAGTTCCTGCGTCTCCGGTAGCCGGTCGAGGATCTGCGTGTGGCGCTGCCACAGCACCTCGGCGCGGTCGAGCGCCACCTCGAGCGCGGCTCGCCGGTCATTGGTCACAGCTGCCTCCGGCTCCGAGGGTACAAGAAGGCCCCGGAACGATCCGGGGCCTTCTTCTCCCTCTGGCGTGCGGCTGAGGGGTTAGTCGGGTTCGGCCACGAACGAGCCGGCGCCGGCCAACTCGCGCTGCGACTCCATGTCGAGCTCGAAGAGCGAGTCCTCCCCGCCGAGCTCGGCACGCTCGAAGTCGAACTGGAACGGCAGCAGCAGCGACTCCGGCATCGCCATCTCCGCGATCGGAGCCGGCCGCTCGACCGTGATCGTCGCGCGCGCCGGGATCAGCTTGCCGATGATCACGTTCTCCTTGAGGCCGCGCAGGTGGTCCGTCTCGCCGGAGAGCGCCGCCTCCGTCAGCACGCGGGTCGTCTCCTGGAACGAGGCGGCCGCGAGGAACGAGTCGGTCGACAGCGACGCCTTAGTCACGCCCAGCAGCACCGGGGTGACACGGCCGGGGTCGCCGCCCTCGGCGACGATGCGGGCGGCGAGGTCCTCGTACGCCCAGCGGTCGATCATCTCCGACGGCAACAGGTCGGTGTCGCCGCTGTCCTCCACGCGCACCTTGCGCAGCATCTGGCGGACGATCACCTCGATGTGGCGGTCGTTGATGTTCACACCCTGCGATCGGTAGACGCGCTGCACCTCGTCGACGAGGTACACCTGCACGTCCTCCGGCCCGAGGATGGCGAGCACGTCCTGCGGGTTGAGCGAGCCCTCGGTGAGCTGCTCGCCGGCGCGGACGAACTCCCCCGCCTCGACACGCAGCCGCGAGCTCGCCGGAACCGGGTACTCCCGCTCGTCCGTCAGCTCCGACACGATCTTGATCGCGGTCGGGCGGCGGCGGCGGCCGTCCCGGATGAACTCGACGCGTCCGGCAACGGCCGTCTGCACGACCGGCACCGGCAGGTTCGAGTCGTCGCCCTCGGTGGCAGAGGCCAGGACCTGGTCCGCCTCCACGAGGTCCCCCTCCTCGACCTTGACGTCGAGCGCCTCCGGCAGTTCGTAGAGGTCCTCGAATGAGTCCGTGTTCGTCACGGTGACGATGCGCTGGTCGCCGTCGCGGTTGATGGCGACGACGCCGTCGATCTCCGAGATGATCGCCTGCCCCTTGGGCACGCGCGCCTCGAAGATCTCCTCGACACGCGGCAGACCGGTGGTGATGTCGAGCGAACCCGCGACACCACCGGTGTGGAACGTGCGCATCGTGAGCTGCGTGCCCGGCTCACCGATGGACTGCGCCGCAATGATGCCGACGGCCACGCCCTGCTCCACGAGCTTGCCCGTGGCCAGCGAGCGGCCGTAGCACAGCTGGCAGACGCCGCGACGCGCCAGACAGGTAAGCGGTGAGCGCACGTGGACCTGCTCGACGCCAGCCTCGATGATCGCGCGCGCCATCGCGCCGTCGATCTCCTGGTTGGCCTCGGCAAGCACTTCACCCGTCTCCGGGTGGACGACCGTCGACGCGGCCCAGCGGCCGGTGATCCGCTCCTCGAGCGACGCGAGGATCCCGGCCTCTGCCCGCTCGCGCAGCCAGATGCCTGGGACCGAGTCGCCGGGGCGAACGCAGTCGTCTTCGCGCACGATCAGGTCCTGTGCCACGTCGATCATGCGGCGGGTCAGGTAACCCGAGTCCGCGGTGCGGAGCGCGGTGTCCGCCAGGCCCTTGCGCGCACCGTGCGTCGAGATGAAGTACTCGAGGACGGTCAGTCCCTCACGGAACGACGAGCGGATCGGCAGCTCGATGATGCGACCGCTCGGGTCGGTCATCAGGCCGCGCATGCCGCCCATCTGCCGAATCTGGGTGATGTTCCCCTTCGTACCGGAGTTCGACATCACGGACAGCGAGCCGGTCGGGTCGAGCGATCGCTGGATCGCCTCCTGCACCTGCTTCGTGGTCTCGTCCCAGATCTGGATCGCGGCCTGGTACCGCTCCTGCTCTGTGACGAGTCCCATCTGGTACTGCTCGTGCATCTCGTCGACGCGCTGGTCGGCGGTCGCGAGCAGGTCGGCCTTCTCCAGCGGTACGACGATGTCGGACGCCGCGATGGTGATGCCGGATCGGGTCGCGTAGTTGAAGCCCAGGTCCTTCACTCGGTCCACGAACTCGACGGTTGCCTCGTTGCCGAGCTCCGTGTGGATGCGGGACACGAGCGAGCGCAGCGCCTTCTTGTCCATCAGGTAGTTCTGGAACCCGAGCGCGTCGGGCACCACCTGGTTGAACAGGACGCGGCCGACCGTGGTGTCGATCCGCTCATCGCCCTGGCGCAGCAGGATGCGGTCGTGCACCTTCAGGTGCCCGAGCTCGTACGCCATCTTCGCCTCGTCGAAGGTGTAGAGGCGTGCGGGCTGCTGCTCGAAGTCCGCCGGCTGGAAGGTCATGTAGTAGCAGCCGAGCACCATGTCGAGCGTCGGCGCCACCACCGGCTCGCCGTCGGACGGCGAGAGCAGGTTCTTGGTGGAGAGCATGACCTGGCGGGCCTCGGCCACCGCCTCGTACGACAGCGGCACGTGCACGGCCATCTGGTCGCCGTCGAAGTCCGCGTTGTACGCGAAGCAGACGAGCGGGTGCAGCTGGATCGCGGAGCCCTCGACGAGCACCGGCTCGAAGGCCTGGATGCCGAGGCGGTGCAGCGTGGGTGCGCGGTTCAGCAGCACCGGGCGATCGCGAATGACCTCCTCGAGCACGTCCCAGACCTCGGGGCGTGCGCGCTCGACGATGCGCTTCGCGCTCTTGATGTTGTGGGCCAGGCCCTTGCGGACGAGCGCGTGCATGATGAACGGCTTGAACAGCTCAAGCGCCATCTTCTTCGGCAGGCCCGCCTGGTGTAGCCGCAGATCGGGACCCACGACGATGACCGAGCGGCCCGAGTAGTCGACGCGCTTGCCGAGCAGGTTCTGTCGGAAGCGGCCCTGCTTACCCTTCAGCAGGTCGGAGAGCGACTTCAGCTTGTGGTTGCCGGACCCGCTCACCGCGCGGCCGCGGCGGCCGTTGTCGATCAGTGAGTCGACCGCCTCCTGCAGCATCCGCTTCTCGTTGCGGATGATGATCTCGGGCGCGCCGAGGTTCAGCAGCCGCTTGAGGCGGTTGTTGCGGTTGATGACGCGGCGGTAGAGGTCGTTCAGGTCGGACGTCGCGAAGCGACCGCCATCGAGCTGCACCATCGGGCGCAGATCCGGCGGCAGTACCGGCAGCTCCTGGATGACCATCCACTCGGGCTTGTTGCCGGACTTGCGCAGCGCCTCGACGACGCGCAGGCGCTTCGTCGCCTTCTTGCGACGCTGACCCGAGGTCGACTGGATCTCCTCGTGCAGCTTCGTGCGCAGGGCATCGAGGTCCATCCGCTCGAGGATCGAGAGGATGGACTCGGCGCCCATGCCCGCCTTGAAGACGAGGCCGAAGCGCTCCTCGAGGTCACGGAACTCCTGTTCCGTGAGGATGGTGAGCTTGTCCGCCTCGACGGGGTCGGCGAGGTTGCTCAAGCGCTTGTAGAGAGCGTCGTACTCCTTGCGCACCGCGGTCCGCACGTCCGCGACCTGCTGGCGCAGCGGCTCGAGCTCCTTGAAGGCGGCGTCGCGCTTCTTCTGCGCGGCAACGTCCGCGGCGAGCTGGATGTCCGCCTTCTTGCCGGCGATACGCTCCTCGATCGACGACACGATCTGTGTCGCCACCTCGTGGAGGGTGGTCGTGGTCTCCGCAGTGATCTCCTCACCGCGACCCGCGAGCGTCTCGTCGCGGAAGGAAAGCTTGCCGCGCAGCTTCTCGCCGACGCGGCCCTGGAGATCCTGCTCGAGCTCTCGCGCCTCGGCCATCGTGTTGTCGATCGACTGCGCGAGTTCCTCGTCGGCGGCGGTCAGCTCCTCGGCCTTGCGCCGCTCGATCTCGGCGATCTCCTGATCGAGGGCCTCTTCGCGCACGGCGATGTGCGACGAGGTCTCGCCCTCACGTCGGGTGACCTCGTCATCGATCTCCTGCTGGAGCAACTCGAGGGCGTGCGACTGCGCCTCCGTGTTCACTTCGGTGATCACGTAGTTGGCGAAGTAGAGCACGCGCTCGAGGGCACGCGGCGCCACGTCGAGCAGCAGCCCGAGGCGGCTCGGGACGCCCTTCGAGAACCAGATGTGCGCGACCGGCGCGGCGAGGCTGATGTGCCCCATGCGCTCGCGGCGCACCTTGCTGCGTGCGACCTCGACGCCGCACTTGTCGCAGATGATGCCCTTGTAGCGGACACGCTTGTACTTCCCGCAGTGGCACTCGAAGTCCTTCTGCGGGCCGAAGATGCGCTCGCAGAACAGTCCGTCCTTCTCGGGCTTCAGTGTGCGGTAGTTGATCGTCTCCGGCTTCGTCACCTCACCGTAGGACCACGAACGGATCTGCGCCGGCGAGGCGAGCGAGAGGCGAATCGCGTTAAAGTCGTTGACCTCAAGCAAGGGTGACGTCCTCCGCTTCGCGGCCGCTCAGGTTGATGCCAAGGGACGGGATCGGCTCGGAGTAGTCCTCCGAGAACGAGACCTCCTCGTCTTCCTCGTTGAGGATCTCCACGGAGAGCCCCAGCGACTGCAGCTCCTTCACCAGCACCTTGAACGACTCCGGCACGCCCGGCTCGAGCGTGTTCTCGCCCTTCACGATCGCCTCGTACGTCTTCACGCGTCCGACGACGTCGTCCGACTTCACGGTCAGCATCTCCTGGAGGATGTGCGCGGCGCCGTACGCCTCGAGCGCCCACACCTCCATCTCACCGAAGCGCTGGCCGCCGAACTGCGCCTTACCACCGAGCGGCTGCTGCGTGATGAGGGAGTACGGGCCGGTCGAGCGCGCGTGCACCTTGTCCTCGACGAGGTGCGCGAGCTTGAGCATGTAGATGTAGCCGACGGTCACGGGCTGATCGAACGCCTCGCCCGAGCGGCCGTCGTAGAGCGTCTGCTTGCCGAGCACCGGCGGCGCCTCGTTGGTGCGGTCGGAGACCTCGCGCACCTTCGCGTTGAAGCGCTCGTCCGCGAGGTCGCGCACGTTGCGCTCGCCGCGCTGCTCCATCCAGAGCGCGAGGCAGGCGCGCCGCGCCGTCCCGATGGCGCCACTGCGCAACACGGCCTCGGCGTCGAAGCCGCCCTCCGTCAGGTAGCGCTCCATGGCTTCGACGTCGACGCGCTGGCCGACAAGCGTATCGGCGGTCGCAAGCGCCTTCTCCGTCTCGACCGCGCCCGCCTGGATCGCGATCCACGCGCGGGCGAGCGAGTCCTGGATCTCGGCGTCGCTCGCGCCGTCGAAGACCGGCGACACCGAGCGGAAACCGAGAGTCGACGCGGCCCAGCCGAGGTGCGTTTCCAGCACCTGGCCGACGTTCATGCGCGACGGCACGCCGATCGGGTTGAGGACGATCTCGACGGGTCGGCCGTCACCGAGGTACGGCATGTCCTCGATGGGCAGGATGCGCGAGACGACGCCCTTGTTGCCGTGGCGTCCGGCCATCTTGTCGCCCTCGCTGATCTTGCGCTTCTGGGCGACGGCGACGCGGACCATCATGTTCACGTCGGCCGGCAGTTCGTCGTTCGCCTCGCGTCGGAAGACGCGGACGTCGATCACCTTGCCGCGCTCGCCGTGGGGCACGCGCAGGCTCGTGTCCTTCACCTCGCGCGCCTTCTCGCCGAAGATCGCGCGCAGCAGCTTCTCTTCCGGCGTCAGCTCCGTCTCGCCCTTGGGCGTGATCTTGCCGACGAGGATGTCGCCCTCGCGCACCTCGGCGCCGACGCGGATGATCCCCCACTCGTCGAGGTCGCGGAGCGACTCCTCGCCGACGCTGGGGATGTCGCGCGTGATCTCCTCCGGACCGAGCTTCGTGTCGCGCGCCTCCACCTCGTACTTCTCGATGTGCACCGAGGTGAACTTGTCATCCTGCACGACCGACTCCGAGAGCACGATCGCGTCCTCGAAGTTCAGGCCCTCCCACGACATGAACGCGACCAGCACCGACTGACCGAGGGCGAGCTCGCCCTGGTCCGTCGACGACGAGTCGGCGATCGGCTGTCCACGGGTCACGCGCTCGCCGCGCGTCACGATCGGGCGCTGGTTGACGCACGTGCCCTGGTTGGAGCGCACGAACTTCATCAGCGTGTAGGTCTCTTCACGGCCGGAGTCGTAGCGGACCGTGATGAAGTTGGCGGAGGCCGCGGTGACCTCGCCGTCCTCTTCGGCGACGAGGACCTGGCCGGAGTCGCGCGCCGCCTGCACCTCGACGCCGGTGCCCACGAGGGGGCGCTCCGGGCGGATCAGCGGCACGGCCTGGCGCTGCATGTTCGCGCCCATCAGCGCGCGGTTCGCGTCGTCGTGCTCGAGGAACGGGATCAGCGCAGCCGCGACGGAAACCATCTGCTTCGGCGACACGTCCATGTACTCGACCTCGAGGGCCGCTACCAGGCGCGGCAGGTCGCCGTCGCGCACCTCCACGCGGTCGCCGACGATGTTGAAGTCGTCGTCGAGCAGCGTGTTCGCCTGCGCGATGCGGTACTCGTCCTCCTCGGAGGCGTCGAGGTACGCCGTCTCGCGGGAGGCGTACGGCGCCACCTCGAGCTCGTCCACGTCGGCGTCCTTCAGCGCCTTCGCCAGGTCGGCGTCGATGCGCTGACCGGCCTTGCCGATCGTGCGGCTGCCGCTCTTCACGTCGGAACGCAGGATCCGGCCTTCGAGCTCGGGGCTGTTCTTCGCGATGGTGTTGCGCACGGGACGGTACGGCGTCTCGATGAAGCCGAACTCGTTCACGCGGCCGTAGGTCGCGAGGTTGCCGATGAGGCCGATGTTCGGACCCTCGGGCGTCTCGATGGGGCAGATGCGGCCGTAGTGGCTGTAGTGCACGTCGCGCACGTCGAAGCCCGCGCGGTCGCGCGAGAGACCGCCGGGACCCAGTGCGGAGAGACGGCGCTTGTGCGCCAGCTCTGCCAGCGGGTTGACCTGGTCCATGAACTGCGACAGCTGAGAGCCGCCGAAGAACTCCTTCATCGACGCGACGATCGGGCGGATGTTGACGAGCGCGGACGGCGTCGCCTCCTCCGGGTCCGTGATCGTCATGCGCTCGCGGACCACGCGCTCCATGCGCAGCATGCCCACGCGGAACTGGTTCTGGATCAGCTCACCCACCGCGCGCACGCGGCGGTTGCCCAAGTGGTCGATGTCGTCCGGGCTGCCCTCGCCGTTGTTGATCTGAATCATGCGCCGAACGATGGCGACGATGTCCTGCGGCCGCAGGATGCGCTCCTCCGGCGCGTCCACCAGCGCGAGACGCTTGTTCACCTTGTAGCGGCCGACGCGACCGAGGTCGTAGCGGCGGTCGGTGAAGAAGAGCGACTCCAGCAGGTTGCGCGCGTTGTCCGCGGTCGGCGGGTCCCCGGGGCGCAGGCGGCGGTAGAACTCCTCCAGCGCCTCCTTGCGGTTCGTCGTCGGGTCCTTCGAGAGCGTCGCCTCGACGTACGGGTGGTCCGGGTCCTTGTCGACGTCGGCGAGCATCTTGCGGACGCGGTCGGCGGACCCGATCTCCTCGTCGGAGACGTCCGGGTCGCGCTCAACCAGGAAGGTGCCGTCCTTCTGCGGGGTCACGAGGATGCCGTCGATGGCGCGCAGCAGCACGGACACGGGGATCCGGCGCTTGCGGTCCACCTTCACAGAGAGGACGTCGCGGTTGCTCGTCTCGAACTCGAGCCATGCGCCGCGGTTCGGGATGAGCTTGGCGGCGGTCAGGCGCCGGCCGGTCGCGGGGTCGGGCGCCGCGGTGAAGTAGACGCCCGGCGAGCGGACCAGCTGCGACACGACGACGCGCTCGGCGCCGTTGATGATGAACGTGCCGTTGCTCGTCATGAGCGGCAGGTCGCCCATGAAGAGCTCCTGCTCCTTGATCTCGCCGGTCTCCTTCAGGCGGAGCTCGACGCGGACGCGCAGCGGCGCCGCGTACGTGGCGTCGCGGTCGCGGCATTCCCGCTCGGTGTACTTCGGTTCCTCGAGGCGGTACTCGCGGAAATGCAGCTCCATGTGCTGGCCCGTGAAGTCCTCGATGGGAGAGATCTCATCGAAGAGCTCGCGCAGGCCGAACTGGAGGAAATGGTCGTAGGACTCCCTGGGCATCTGGATCAGGTACGGCATGTCGAGCACCTGCTGGTGCTCACCGAAGTCCTTCACCAGGTTGGGGACACGACGGTTGGGACGCACGATGCGCCGGTCGGTGGTCAAGACAGACTCCTCGCGGGTACCGCTGCTGGTACTGACGTTGGTGTCGCGGACGGTCGTTCGATGCGGGTCAGCCGGCTAAAGGGAGCGGCGGCCCGAGTTCCGGCTTCGCACCGGGATGAAGGACTGAGGCGTCCCGTGCCCGACGTCGAGTGACGCCATGTCCGGACACGCTGACGCCCCGAGGCGTCGCCTACCGCCTTCGGGGAACCCCTCTTGCACGTAATTAGAGTCTTGCCCGCGCCCAACGTTTCAAAAGGATACCGAAACACGCGCGGATTGGCAAGGGTAGCGTCAGCGCGGAGTCGGTGTCAACGGAGTTTCCACACTCGGCGCCGTGTTCACCCCCATCATTCACCGCCCGGCTCGCTGCCTCCTCCGTCGTCTCCCCGTCCTCGACGCCGCCGCCCGGGGTATCCGGCGGTAGCGGAGCAGCAAGACCCGGTCGTCCGGGTCGACGATGAGGACGCGGCTGACCTGGCGAAGCGCGGGCGTCGTCACAGGTCAGCCGCCTGCCTCAGTCGCGACTACGGCCGTTCGAGCTGGTACCACATCTCCGCGACGAAGCCCTGGTCGTCCACGGTGAACACCTGCTCGTCGACGGTCGGCGTTTCGCCGTCGCAGGTCCACGAGTAGATCGTGTCGTGGCCGGTCACCGCAGCCGGGATGATGCCGTCCGGGTTGGCCTGGCAGTGCTCCACCATCTCGGGAGTGGGCTCGTCGCTGTCGTTAGCCGGACCGCAGGGGAGGTTCGCGCCCGGGTCGCACGCCAGGACCTCGCCGTCGACGCAGCGCCACGGGATATCGACCTGCCGCGCCGCGGGGTCGCTGAAGCGGTCGGGCAACTCCTCGGCCGTTGCGAGGGCGTCGAGGAGGTCGTCGTGCGGCCGGGCGCCGGTGTAACGCTCGTCAACGACGTCGATCGTGCCGACGGAGGCGCAGTAGTCGAACGGGTTGTCGAAGGTCTCGGCGGCGGCAGTGCCGGTCTCCGTCGCAGCGGCTGTCGGCGAGGCCGCGCCCTCGGTGGCGGTGACCGTCGCCTCGGCCTCAGTCGTGGCTGTGGAGGTCACGGTGGTGGCGTCGGTGTCTCCGTCCTCGCCGCCGTCGTCTGCGCACGCTGCGCCGAAGACGAGTGCGAGCAGGGTGAGGGCGAGCAGGGATAGTCGTAGGCGAGGCATTCCGGATCCTTCCAATTGCTGCATGGGGACTCAACGAAGGTACACGCTCTGAATAGCTCAGTGATCGGGCCACGTCATGCAGCCCAATACGTGCAACGCCTCGACGATTGGTCCTGGTTCGGGAGCTCTTCAAGCGAAATTGGACGCTTCTCGATCTCCTGCCCGGCCGGATCGTAGCGGTGCACGTGGAGAGGTTCCGCTGTGGAGCTGTCGAACCCGGAGGAATTGACGAGAAGTCGTGCCTCGCTGCTGCCATGCGTGATAGGTAGACGCGCCGCGGGCTTCCCAGCGCCTGTTGCCGCGGCGTCGAGTCTCGCCTTTACCCCACCAACGTCCTGTAGATTGCCGCGCGCTTCTTCGGGTCGCGCTCGGAGATCGAGACGGAGTGGAGGTTGAAGCCGGCCTCGGCCTGCTCGTCCATGTGTTCGGCGCACGCCTCCGCGGACCCGGCGAAGCCCATCTCGCGAGCGAAGTCGGGAGGCACGGCGGCCGCACCGGCCTGCGCCCCGCCTTCCTTCCAGGCCGCGCGCACGGCGTCCGCCATGTCGCCGTAGCCCATGCGCTGGAAGTTGCTGTAGTACGAGTCGCCCATCCGCGCGATGTAGAACGCGACGGTGCCCGCGAGCTTCTGGTACTCGGGCTCGGGGTCGTCGGTCACGATCACCGGCGTCGCCGTGCGGATTGTCAGGGTCGAGGGGTCGCGGCCGGCAGCCTTCGCCGCGTCGTAGAACGCCGAGGTCTGGTCCTTCCAGCGGGATCGCGGCAGCTCGATCGGCATCCAGCCGTCCGCGATCTCCGCGGTCTGCTTCACCGAGGCGGGTGTCATCGAGGCGACGTACACCGGCACGTGGTCGCGCGTCGGCTCGATGTCGAGGCGGAAGCCGCGGTCGAACTGGAAGATCTCGCCCTCGTAGCGCAGCGGCTCGTTCTTCAGCAGGATGTCGAGGATCTCGATGTACTCGCGCATCCGCCGCAGCGGCTTCTTGTACGGCACCGCCGAGAAACCCTCGGTCACGTTCCCGCTCGAGGTGCCGAGGCCGATGATCACGCGCCCGCCCGACAGCTCCTCGATGGTGCCGTAGTGCATTGCGAGGGCGCCGGCCGACCTCGAGAAGACGTTGACGATCGATGTGCCGAGCTGCACGTTCTGCGTCTCGTACGCGAGGATCGAGAGCGGCGTGAAGGCGTCACGACGCCAGTTCTCGCCCGTGAAGATTGCCCAGACGCCGCTGTCGTCGGCGACCTTCGCCTGCTCGACGAAGTCGGCGGCGCCGGCGCGGCCGTTCCAGTTGAGCCCGATGCTGATCCGTCGCATGCCCCCGCCCTTCGTCGCGCGCCTTCGGCCTGCCTCAAGCGCGGCCCATCATACGCGGCGCACGCGAGGCGGCTGCGTTCGGGTAATCTGAGCCCGAAGCCGAGGACGAGAGCGCACGTGGACGTCATCGAGATACAGCCGGTCACCGCACCTTTCGACGCCGTGGTCGAGCTGCCCGGGTCGAAGTCGTACACCAACCGTGCGCTGCTCGTCGCCGCTCTCGCGCACGGCCGTTCCGAGATCACGCGGGCGCTCGCCTCGGACGACACGGGGTACATGCTCGCCGCGCTGCGTGCGCTGGGCGTGGAGATCGAGGAGCGCGACGCGCACACCTTCCTTGTTGACGGCGCCGGCGGGCCCTTCCCGGCCACCGAGGCGGAGCTCTACATCGGCAACGCAGGAACGGCGGCGCGCTTCCTGACTGCCGCCGTTGCCCTCGGGCGGGGGCGCTTCAGCCTCGACGGCTCCGAGGCGATGCGAAAGCGCCCCATCGAGCCGCTGATCGACGGGCTGCGCCAGCTGGGCGCGGACATCAAGAGCCGCTTCGACAACGGCTGCCCGCCCGTAGACATCGAAGCGGCAGGCCTCCGAGGCGGCCGCGCGACGATGCGCGGCGACATCTCCAGCCAGTACTTCAGCGCCCTCCTCATGGCTGCGCCTTACGCCGACTCAGACGTCGAGGTCGCGGTCGACGGCGACCTCGTCTCCGCACCCTACGTCACGATGACGCTCTCGACGATGGCCGAGTTCGGCGTGACCGCGGAGCGCGAGGGCAACGCGCTGTTCCGAGTGCGCGCCGGTCAGCGCTACGAAGGCCGGCGGTACGCCGTCGAGCCGGACGCGTCGGCGGCGTCGTACTTCTTCGCCGCCGCCGCAGTCACCGGCAGCCGCGTGGTCGTGCCGCGGCTCGGCAGCCGCTCGGCGCAGGGCGACCTCGGCATTCTCGCCGTCCTCGAGCAGATGGGCTGCGACGTGCGCATCGAGGAGGACCGCATCGAGCTGCGCGGCCCCGAGCGGCTGCGAGCCGTGGACGCCGACTTCACGCAGATGGGCGACGTGGCGACGACCCTGATGGCGATCGCCCCCTTTGCCGACGGTCCCACGACCGTTCGAGGCGTTGCTCAGACCCACTACGAGGAGAGCGACCGCCCCGTGGCCGCTGCGACCGAGCTGCGCCGCATGGGCCTCCGCGTCGAGGACGAGTGGGACTCTGTCACGGTCTACCCCGGCACCCCTCAGCCTGCCGAGATCGAGACCTACGAGGACCACCGCATGGCGATGAGCTTCGCCGTGACCGGCCTCCGCGCTCCCGGCATCCGCATCACCAACCCCGGCTGCACCGCAAAGACCTTCCCCGAGTACTTCGACGTCCTCCGCGACGTGACCGCCTCGGAGGCGACCGCGAGCCGCTGATCCCACGGCCGACTCGGGGACACCGGACTGCGTGGTTCGACAGGCTCACCACGAACGGGACTGTCGGGTCCCCTCTCCCTTTAGGGGAGAGGGCCGGGGTGAGGGTGTTCCCCGCGGCCTCCCTACGTACTCCGCACGTTCCTCGGTTCATCCCCTCCGCTCGCCCTGAGCCTGTCGAAGCACGTTCCGGTCTCCGAGCATCGGAACGCCCTTCGACAGGCTCAGGGCGAGCGGAAAGGGAACCCGGCGAGTCCGCACCCGGCAAGCACAGCGGGGGGCTCAGAACGAGCGGAGCCCGACAGGCGCAGCACGCGCGGAGGAGGCGCGGCTCCCGCCTCACGTGCCCGCGAACGTCGTATCGTGCACGCGCATCGCGAGGAGTCAGCGCTTCGGGGGAGGCAGCGGCCATGGCGGACGCACTGCGTGTCGGCGTCATCGGGATGGGGTTCGGCTCGACGGTCCACGTGCCGTCGTTCCAGTCCGAGGGCTGGGAGGTCGTGGCGGCCTGGAGCCGCCGCACCGAGCGCGCCCGCGAGGCCGCCGCCAACCTCGGCATCCCCGACGTCCACGAGGACTACCGTGAGATCCTCGCGCGCGACGACATCGACGCGGTCGCCATCGCCACGCCGCCGGCGCAGCACCGCGAGATGTCGCTCGAGGCGATCGCCGCGGGTAAGCACGTGCTCTGCGAGAAGCCGTTCGCACTCAGCGCCGCCGAGGCGCGCGAGATGCGCGACGCCGCGTCGGCCGCAGGCCTGACCGCGATGATCGCCCACGAGTTCCGCTACGCCCCGCAGCGCCAGTTCATCCGCCAACTGCTCGACGACGGCTACATCGGCACGCCCGAGGTCGTCACGATCGAGCTGTTCCTCGGCCGCGGGGGCAGCGGACGCATCCCGCCGATGGCCTGGGGTGCGCTGGCGGCGAACGGCGGCGGCTTCGTCGGCGGGCTGGGCTCGCACTTCATCGACGGCCTGCGGCACTGGTTCGGCGACGTGGCGAGCACGAGCGGTAACCTCCGCACACTGCGCCCGGACCGCCTCGACGCCGACGGCAATGTCGTGAAGGCCGACGCCGACGACACCTTCGTTTTCACGCTGACGTTCCGCAACGGCGTCGTTGCGACGATGAACGCGAGCTCCGCGGTCGCGCCGGGCCAGGGCGCGCGCATCCTCGTGGGCGGCTCAGAGGGCGTGCTCTTCGCGACGCAGCGCGGTCCCAATCCGGAGCCGGACGGCGTCGTCCTCGGCGCGAAGTCGACGGAGCGCGAGCTGTCCGAGCTGCCGATGCCCGCGCAGTACACAGAGATCGACGACCCGCGCGACCACCGCATGGCTTCGTTCCGCCTACTCGTGCGCGAATTCGAGCGCGGCATTCGTGAAGGCGCGAACGTGACGCCCAGCTTCGAGGACGGCCTGCGCTGCCAGGAAGTCCTCGACGCCGTCCGCGAGTCCTCGCGCACGGGTCGGGTCGTCGCGATCGGGGAGTAGTCGGCGCTCGAACGGCTCGATCGCGCGAGCGCGGGGTGCCGCGTCCGCTCATTCCTGATGCACACCGCCGGTTTTCCGACGGAACTTCGATGCTTTGGCCAACACGATAAGACGCGGCACCACTACCTTCGGCGGAATACGCGAGCCACCCTGGGGGATCGAATGTCGAGACTGGGCGCGGGACTGCTTGCCCTCGTGATGCTGGTCGGGCTGGCGCTCGTTGCGCTTCCCGCTCAGCCGGTTGCCGCCGAGGGCCTCACCGTCACACGCGAGGACGACCCGGAACCCGACGGGTGCAGGCCGGACGACTGCTCGCTGCGCGAGGCGATCATCGCGGCCAACACCGACGGCGACACGAGCATCATCACGCTCAAGGCCGCGGTCTACACGCTCGAGATCGGGATCGACTCGGAAGACACCGACCTCGCGGAGAGCGGCGACCTCGACATCGGCGAGAACCTTCAGATCGTCGGTGCCGGCGCCGGGCTGACCATCATCGACGGGAACCGAACGAACGGCTGTCTGGGCTCGGTGTTCGAGGTGCACGGCCCGGTCGCGGTGACGCTCGAGGACCTCACGATCGCGAACGGCTGTGCCGACAACGATCTCGGCGAGTCTGGCGGCGCCCTCCGCAGCACAGACGCCGGCGCCGAGATCACGCTGCGACGCGTGGCGGTGAGCGACAACTTCGCAGATCGGGGCGGCGGTGGGCTCTACGTCCGCGGCTCGCTTCGCATCTTCGACAGCCTGCTCGGGGCCAACAACGGGTCATCCGGTGAGGGTGCCGCCGTCCTCGCGGGCGCGCTCCTGCTGCAGAACAGCACCGTGAGCGGGAACGGGGTCGGCGTCGCGGTGGCGGCCGACGAACTGACGGTGGTTTCCTCGACGATCACCGACAACGACAGCGGCATCGGCATTCCGTTCGGCCTGGCCGAGCCGCAGGGCAGTGTCACGCTCCGCAACAGCATCATTGCCGGCAACGCCGACCTCGACTGCAACTTCGCACCGGACCCCGACCCTGTTCCCGGTGTCGTGGTTTCGCTGGGCCACAACCTCGACGGGGACGGCAGCTGCCAGCTGTCCGGGGCGGGTGACCTGCCGAACACGGCAATCGTTCTCGGTTCGCTGCAGGACAACGGCGGCCAAACGGACACGCACGCCCTCCCGGCGAGCAGCGTCGCGATGAACAAGGTGCCAGTCGCGGACTGCCTCGACGTCGCGGGTGTACCCCTGACGGCGGACCAGCGGGGTACTTCGAGGCCACAGGGCGCCGCGTGCGATATCGGCGCGTACGAGCGTGCGGTCACCCCACCGCCTCCTCCGAGCGGGAATGGCGGTGGTGGTGGCGGCGGTGCCGCTCCGCAGCCCACTCCGACTCCCACGCCTGCTCCCATCGTGGCGGCGGGGGCCCCGCCGGCTGCGCCGGTCCTCGAGCTGCGAGGCTTCACGCCTCGAGGGGTGTCCCTCTGGGTGCTCATGGGCGGCGCATCGACCGCTGACCTCGTGGTCTCACTCGCCGACTCCGGCGCGGACCCGAACGGCTGCACGATCGCATCGCTGGTGGCGGGACGCTGGGTGGTCCTCATCCCGGGAGTCCAGGACCAGCGAGTGAACGCGGCCTGGACGGCGGCGTTCCCGAACGGTGTCGCGGACGGCACGCCGCTCTGGAGCCGCTGCCGCTAAGGCCGGTCGGGAGCACTCCCCGCGACCGACTCGCCGCGCTACCCGTCGCCGCTGAGCGTGTCCGTATCGCGGCCGGCCGGTTCGTGGGGGCGATTCGACGCCTGCTCCCAGGCAGGCCACGCCTCCTTCGGCTCGTCAGCGGACGTGCGCAGGCCGATGCTCGCCAGCAGGTCGAGGGGCGGCTCCTGCGCGAACGCCGGGTCGCGGCCCGCGTACCAGACAACGAGGGGCGACTGCAGGGCGTCGGCGTCCGCGAGCAGCCGCTGGAGGAAGCGGCGCTGCTCGGCCGCCGTCGACGAATTCAGTCCCTCGCGGCCGGGCGTCGAAGCGTAGCCGGTGGATGCGAACGCCACGGGCAGCGCAGTCTGGTCGCGGATCTGCGAGTAGTAGAGCGGCGGCACCTTGCGCGCCATCTCGTACACGAACGAGGGGTACGTTGTGATCGCGAAGAGGTCCTGGCGGCCCTCGAAGTCTGCGAGCAGCTCCCACCGGGGCACGTGCGGTGGCTCCCACGGCACCACGCCCAGTAGTTGCTCGTACTGGAACGTCGGGAAGACGAGCGTATTCGGACTCGCGTCCTTCACCGCCGCATACGCCTCCGTGTAGGCGTCGACGAAGGCGCGGTAGGCGTCAGGGTTGCGCTCGAAGGCCGCGTTCACTTCCACGCCGAGCGCCATGTACGCGGGACGGTAGTTCAGCGCGACGAACCGCGCCTCTGCCACGAACGCCGCGTGAAGGTCCGCGTCGGCGAGCGTGTGGCCCTCGTAACCGGCGGGCGCATCGGCGAGGAGCCCGCGATCGGCGGCGCTGAAGACATCGAGGGCGTAGAACAGCCGCAGACCGCGCTCATCGAGGGCAGCGCGTTCGGCGAGCGTCTCGTTGCGGCGCTCCTCGGAGACCGAGGCGCCGGGCATGAACTCTGACCAGGCGGGGGCACGCTGGATCAGCAGTACCTCGCCGTAGTCGGCCGCCAGGTCGAAAGCATCGACGTACGCATCGTCCGTGAGATCCACGGGGAGTGCCGAGAACCCGAGCTCGTAGGTTCGCGGTTCGCCCTCGATCACCCGTTCGCGCGCCTCGAAGGTTCCGGGCAGGGGCTGGGTCTCCTCGCGGCAGGCGGACGCGCCGAGCGCCACCAGCACCAGGGCGGCGAAGAGCGCCGCGGCGGTCACGCGGTCGCGAAGACGGTCGCGCAGGCTCGAGGGCACGCCTTCGATTGTGGAAGCCACGCGCAGGCGGGTCAACGCGACGAGCGTGGTAGCCGCCCCTCAGGGGGCGTCACCCCTCGAGGCGGTAGCGACGCTCCATGTCGACGAGCTGTGGCAGCAGTTCGGAGTGTGGCTGCACGTGGAAGATGTAGCGCGGGATGTCACGGCCCTGGGCGCGCGCCATGAACGGCTCGCCCCAGAACGAGAGGTGTGCCTCCATTGCCCCGCTGGTGCTGGACTCGCAGAGGATGAACGAGACACTCTCCTCCAGCAGCCCCCGCCACTCCGGCTCCCGCACCTTCTCCCGGCCGACGCACTGCTCGAGCTTCGGCAGCACGTCGTCGCGCCACCGCTCGCGCTCGCTCTCGTCGAGGACGAACTGGATCACCCGGACGGAGGGGTTCTCCACGGCGGGCCGGAGGAGCGTGTCGAAGAGAGACTGCGGGCGGAACATCAACAGGCAGACGTTGAACCACAGCATCTCGCCCGTCGCCTGCCGAGCGAAACGTTCGCTCTCCGCACGCAACCGGCGCGGGCCGACGAGGATCGCGTCCGGCGGCCTCGACTCCGCGCGGAGGCGGCCCACATCCTCGCCGAGCGTCGCGAGGGACGCCTCGATCCGCTCCTGAGCGTTGCCGTGGCGCATGTTGTCGAAGAGCAGCAGCGCGAGGACGACCAGCGTGATCGCGAGGACCGCGTCCTGGTCGATGACGTGGAAGAGGTGCAGCACGAGGGCGACGACAGCCGCGGCGATCGCGACGATCGCGTGCCAGTCCTGAAGCCTGAGCCAGTTCACCTCGCAAGCCTAGGGGCACACCCCGTGCTCCACAAACCGACCCGACTCATACACCTCCGAAGCCGATATGCCTGCGCGGCCTCTCCGTGGAGGCCGACGATCACGGAAACGAGGGCGGAAGGTGGTAGGGATGCTGCCGACGATGGATCAACTGACCCGCGACCTGTGCTCGGTGACGAGCCGAGCGGACGCGCAGGCGTTGATGAACCGCGCCGCGAGGGTAACTGGCGTGCCTCGTGGCCGCCGACTCCACGTCGGTGAGCTCCGCCTCGTCTGCGATGCGCTCGCCGCCGAGGGCGGCTCGATCCACCACGTGGCGAAGCAGATCGCGCTGCGCGCAGGCGTCGCCTAGCCGCGCGTCCTCTCCCCGGGCTCGCTGAGTCCGAGGAAGCGCGCGGCGTTGCCTCCGAGGACCGCCGCGCGCTCCTCGTCGCTCCGCAGCGCCGACTCCACCGCCCTTCGATCCACGAGCTGGCTGCGCAGGGGGAAGTCCGAGCCCCAGAGCACGTGCTCGACGCCGACGAGGTCGATGCCCCGTGTGAAGACCGCCGGCTCGTAGAGGTACGGCGTGGCGGCGGTGTCGAAGACCAGGCGCCCCGCCTCGATCACCGCGCGGACCTCCGGCATGAGCGCGGCGAAGGGGAAGCCGCCGCCCCAGTGCGCCGCGATGACGCGAAGGCCGGGCTGCGACTCGATCAGCCGCCAGAACGCGCCCTGCGTGTAGCCGCCCGTCTTGCCTCGATAGCCGTGCCCCACCTCCTCCGAGGCGTGCACGAGCGCCGGCAGTCCTCGCGCTGCCGCCTCGCCGAGGAGTACGTCCACTGCCTCGGCGGGCGAGGCCTGCGTCGCGGGACGCACCTCGCCTAGGCCAGTCGCCCCCGATGCGACGACGCGGTCGAGCCGCGCGAGTGCATTCGCATCGACGCCGTCCGCGCCAAGCGCGACCGGCACGAACGGCACGATGCGCCCTCCGGAGGCTGCCGCCGCATCGAGGAGGTAGGCCGCGTGCTCTTCCGCGAGGTCCGGCTCACGCCACCAGAATCCGCAGGCGACTGAGACATCCACGCCGGCCGCGTCCATCGACTCCAGCAGCGTCTCGGCGTTGACCATCTTCGCGCTGGCCTCCCCGTACAGCTCGGCGAACGCCGGCTCGAGCGGCACGAGGCGTCCGCGGCGCGCGATCATGCGCGGCGGGAAGACGTGGGTGTGGACATCGACGATCATCCGGGGCATCGTAGGCACACCGCGGGGGCAGGCACACGGGCCAACACATGACCACTCCCGACCCGGACTCGACGCCCCTCGACCGCGACGCTGCGGCCGAAGCCGCCGTCGCCGCCCTCACCAGCATCGCCATCGCCGACGCGCGCGACGGGGCCACCCCGACTGAATCTGCCCGTACCGTCACCGACGAGGCGATCGCGGCTGACCTCGAGACCGCGGACGACGAAGACGCCGAGGTCGACGAGGATTCCGAGGTCGACGGCGCGCCGGACGAAGAGTCGCTGCCGTCCCTCATCGAGGCGCTGCTGTTTGTCTCAGATGGTCCGGTGGAGCCGCGCGTCCTCGGGCGCACGCTCGGCGTGACCACGCGTCGCGTGAACCGCGCGGTCGAGCAGCTGCGCGAGTCGCTCGATGGGCGCGGGGTGCGCGTCCAGACCGGGCCCGACGGCGTGCAGCTCGTCACCGCGCCCCAGGCAGCGCCACACGTCGAGGCGTTGCTCGGCCTCGAGCAGGCGCGCCGCCTCTCGACCGCCGCCCTCGAGACGCTCGCGGTGATCGCGTACCAGCAGCCGGTGACGCGCGCGACGATCGAGTCGGTGCGCGGGGTGAACTGCGACGGCGCACTCCAGACACTGCGCGCCCGCGGTCTGATCGAGCAGTCGGGCCGCGCGCCCGGCCCCGGCCGCCCCGCGCTCTTCGTCACCACGCAGCGCTTCCTCGAGCACTTCGGCCTCGGCAGCGCACGCGACCTGCCGCCGCTCGGTGACTTCGAGGTGCCCCCACCCGACGCGCCCCTACCCCTGCCGGAGGGGGTGGACGACCGCCCCCCACCCTCACCCTCCCCCGGGACGGGGGAGGGATCAGGAGCCGCCTTCGAGACGGGGGAGGGATTGGCATCCTCGGTCGCGATGGAACAGGGATCGGGAGCATCGTTCTTCGAGACGGGGGAGGGGTCGGCCTCCTCGGTCGCGATGGAGGGGATGTCCGAGCGGGACGTCGAGACGGTGACCGGTTCTGTTCCGGAGGCGGGGGAGGAACCCAGCTTGCCGGAGTTCAGCGTCGAGGGAACCGAGTCCGCCTAGGATCGCTGAATGGTCACAATCAGCGTCCTGCTCACGCTGCACATCCCCGGCGCGCAGTCGCTCAAGGAGAAGCGCGCGGTCGTGCGCTCGGTCGTCGAGCGGTTGCGGTCGCGGAAGCAGCTCTCAGCGGCGGAAGTGGGACTGCAAGATCGGTTGCAGGCGGCAGAGATCGGCTTCGCCGTCGTCAGCGGGGACACCTCGACGGCCCGCCGGCTCGCCGATGAAGCGCGCCGCTTCGTCGATGACGAGCTGCTCGGGAGGGGTGAGGTCGTCCGCACCGAGGTCGACGAGGTCTTCCTCGACGGCGAGGGACGTTAGGTGCGCCGCTCTTCGGACGCATCCCCCTCGCGGTACCGTTTCAGCAACGTCCACGCGCCGACTGCCGCACCTGCGACCAACATCGTGACCGCGCCATCGACGGTGAGCGGCGTGACCCCGGGCGCGCCGTCGCGGAAGACAATCGAGTACGCCGCCGCGAGGGAGGCTGCAACGGCGACCACAGCCGGCACCTTGAGCAGCGCGGTGCGCAGCCTCGAGCGCCCGACCATCCAGCCGATCTCCGCAAGCATCAGCGCCACGACAGCCACGCTCATCCCGAAGGTGAACTCGCGGACGTCACCCGTCACATCCGAGCGGCCGAGGCGGAGCGCGATTAGCAGGATCGCCAGCGCCAGGACCGTGCCACGGACCATGGCCGCGCCCAGCTCCCACGCGAGCGGAATCGCGCGCTCTCGATCCTGCCGCCGCCG
This sequence comes from uncultured Dehalococcoidaceae bacterium, assembly GCA_964479165.1. Taxonomy (GTDB): domain Bacteria; phylum Chloroflexota; class Dehalococcoidia; order UBA2979; family UBA2979; genus CAYZJO01. Next base: position 136,216 of record CAYZJO010000001.1, on the reverse strand, counting down.
CGGGATGTAGGCCCACGCCTCGCGCCGGAAGAAGGCGCTGGCGAGCGCGCCGAAGCCAATCAGCGTCGCCCCCGCGATGAGCGTCGCGACATAGTTCCCCGAGACGACGGCGATGATGCCCGCAACCATCAAGCCGACCGGCGGGCTGGCGAAGACCTCGACGAGCAGCGCGCGCTGGAAGTCCGCGCGGGCTTCGGGCAGGTCGAGCGGATGGACGAGTGGCTGCTCCGCCTCATCCGGCAGGTTCACCACCTCGTGGATCGTGGCGTTCATTCGGCCCTCCATGGCACGCGGTTGATGTACTCGGCGGTGGGCTCGCGCCTGCTCACCTCGTAGACCTTCTGCCTCGAGATCCCGAGGGCGGCAGCGACCGCCACCGCCGAGTAGTCCTCAAGCAGCGCGTCGACGGCCTGGGCGCGGATCGCGGACGCTCGCGAGTTCAAGTGCGCAGCGAAGGCCGAGATCTCGGCCGCGAGCAGCGCCACGGCGAGCGCACCGCCGTGCTCGTTCGCCCAGGACGGGTCCGAGGAACGGCTCGCCTCGAACAGGGCGTCGCCGCCATCGGCGAGCGCCTCCCGCACCGCCGCCGGTGTGAGCCCGACGCCCTCGAGCCGCCTCGCGAGCTCGGCGCGCTGCGTCGCGGGCCGGTGCGCGAGCACAGCATCCCACGCCCATTCACCCCGGGGTTGACAATCCATGCGCAGAGGATGCACCAGCCGGCCGATCGCTGTCAACCCAGGGTTAACTGGTCGCATGCTGAGGCAGACGCGAAGAAGGCGCCCGGGGGCGGGGCGCCTTCTCGCTTGGAGGGGGTTGGGCGGTGTGTGTTAGGCGATGACTCCGGCCGCAACCGCGAGGTACGCGCGGTCGAGGTCGCGGCGGGCCTCCTTCATCGACGGGGCGTTCTGCCGCCCGGCCGCCAGGATGGCGCTGTAGTAATCGTTCCGGTTCGTCCTCATCACCTTCGGTCCTTACCTTCCCACCTAGCCTGGGCCTCGCCCTCGACCGGTAGCTCCCGCGGCAGTTGCCGCATCTGTATACTCGGCCATTTCCCACGTAGTGACAAGTGCTTGTGTGCACAATCACGGTTAAATCTACGTTACGCATAATCTGTGATGCGGCGCACAACCACTGAGGGGCAGCATCGGCCCCTCAGACCCTGTCCGCAGTCGGTGAAACCCTGATTCCGGAAGGGCCTCGGGACGGGCGGGCCGCTACTCCAGTGGGGAGCAGAGCAGGTCGTACGGCAGCGCACCGTCGACGCGGGCTCGCACCATCGAGCCGGCCGCGAACTCCCCTCGGAGGAGCGCAAGGCCATCGACCTCGGGCGCATCGCGGTGGGTGCGTCCGACGCTGACCGGACCGCCACCCTCGGAGGGCAGTGCCTGGTCCGACTCCACGAGGACGTCGACCTCGCGGCCGACCATCGCGCGGTTGCGCTCGTGCGAGATCGACTGGGCCAGCTCCATCAGCCGCCCGTAGCGCTTGCGCTTCACCCGCTCCGAGACCTGGCCGGCCTCGGAAGCCGCGGGGGTGCCGGGCTGCGGCGAGTAGGTGAACGCGCCGAGGTGGTCGAAGCGCTGCTCCTCGACGAACGCGAGCAGCTCCTCGAACTCGGCCTCCGTCTCGCCGGGGTAGCCCACGATGAAGGTCGTGCGCAGCGTCACGTCGGGCATCGCCTCGCGGATCACGTCGAGCGAGTGCCGCGCGACGCGCATACTCGGCCGCTTCATCCGCCGCAGCACCGCGTCGGAGCCGTGCTGCAGCGGCATGTCGAGGTACGGCGCCACGTTCGGCAGGCTCGCCATCGTCCGCGCGAGGCGCTCGGTAACACGCCCGGGGTACGCGTACATCAGCCGGATCCACGGCACCTCGGGCACCGAGTCGGACAGCCGCTCGAGCAGCGTCGCAAGGCCGTCGCGCGTACCCTCGTCCTCGCCGTACGCCGTCGAGTCCTGCGCGACGAGCACCAGCTCCTTCACCCCAAGCGCCGCGTGCCAGCGCGCCTCGGCGATCAGGCGGTCGGTCTCCATCGAGTGCATCCGCCCCTTGATCGACGGGATGATGCAGAACGTGCACGGCCGGTCGCAGCCGTCGGAAATCTTGAGATACGCCGAGGTCCCCGACCCCGCGAGCGGCTGCACCGGGATGTCGTAGGTCTCGACGGCCGGCCCCAAGTCCGCCGCGATCTCGTCCCACGCCTCGACGCCGTACGTCGCGTCGACGGTCGGGATGGCGTCGCGCACCTCGGACTCCGCGATCTGCGTCATGCAGCCCACGACGTAGAGCCGCTGGTCCGGCCGCCGCGCGGCGTCGAGCTCGCGCACGACCTCGACCGACTCCTCCTTGGCGGCATCGATGAAGCCGCAGGTGTTGACGATCAGCAGGTCGGCCTCGGCCGGGTCGCCGACGGCGAGATGGCGCGCGTTGCGCAGCGCCTGCTCCAGCCGCATCGAGTCGACGGTGTTCTTGGCGCAACCGAGGGTGACGAGGTGGTATCGCACTCAGACAGGCTGGGCTCTCGGGCAAGGGGCGTCAACTACGCGCTCTCCTTCTCGCCCTGGACTCCCCTCCCGTTCGTGCTGGGGCTTCCTCTCCCGTTCATCCTGAGCTCGTCGAAGGGCGCATGCGATCGGAGCCGGAGGGCGTGGTTCGACAGGCTCACCACGAACGGGGAGGCAGCTCACCACGAACGGGGAGGCAGCTCACCACGAACGGGAAGGCAGCTCACCACGAACGGGGAGGCAGCTCACCCCGAACGGAAAGGGGATGCGCACTGCGCCGACCCGCTCACCCTGAGCTTGTCGAAGGGCGAGCGGGCTTCGGAGCTGCGAGCGACTCATGGTTCGACAGGCTCACCACGAGCGGCGGGAGCCATCCCCTCCGCTCACCCTGAGCTTGTCGAAGGGCGAGCGGGCTTCGGAGCTGCGAGCGACTCATGGTTCGACAGGCTCACCACGAGCGGCGGGAGCCATCCCCTCCGCTCACCCTGAGCTTGTCGAAGGGCGAGCGGGCTTCGGAGCTGCGAGCGACTCATGGTTCGACAGGCTCACCACGAGCGGCGGGAGCCATCCCCTCCGCTCACCCTGAGCCTGTCGAAGTGCGTTCCTCCGTCGGCCGGAACGTGCTTCGACAGGCTCAGCACGAGCGAGGAACCTACGGTGCGCCCTGCGACACGATCAGCGTCACGTCCGCGTTGGCTTCGAGAGTCTCGCCGGGCTGGGGGGACTGGCCGAAGACGACGCCGGCGGGGGCTTCGTCGGTGGCGGCCTCGATCACGACGTACGAGAGCCCGAGGTCGCCGAGCGTGTCCTCGGCGGTCTCGCGCGAGACGCCGATGAACGATGGTGTCTCGCCGGGCTGGAACGGCGGCACCGTCGCAAGGACCGGCGCCTCAGTGGCTGCGGAGGTGGCGCCGCCCTGCGTTCCTGTGGCGAGGGTCGCACTCGCCGCGGGGTCCACCTCGGCTCCGCCGTCTCCGCCTCCGAGGAGGTCCGGCGCGAGGAAGAACGCGAGGACGCCGAGCGCCACGACGCCGAGCAGCGCACCGAGGAGTCGCGGGTTCGCGCGCATGACACCGACGAGGCCGCCAGAGCCGGTCCCGCCCATCCGCGACAACGAGGGCAGCGGCGGCAACGTCTTGCCGGCGCTGCGGCGCAGCCCGGCCGATGGCTGGAGGCCCGGGGGTTTCGGCAGGTCCGCGGGCATCATCTTCAGCACGGCATCGGCGTCGAGCCCCAGGTAGCGCGCGTACGAGCGCAGGAAGCCGCGGGCGTAGACGGGCGCCGGGAGGTCGCCCCAGCGCTCGTCCTCCAACGCCTCGAGGTAGTCGGGGTTGATGCGGATGTCGCGGTGTACGTCTGCGAGCGTGAGAGCGCGGCGGCGGCGCGACTCGCGCAGCAGCACGCCGAGGCGCACATCGTCCGGGTCGACGGCGTTGGCCACGGGGGTGCGGCGGCGGTCATCGAGCAGGTTCGGAGGAGGCGACTCGTCGGCCGGCACGGTTTCCGCGCGCAGCGTGGCAGGTACCCGCGGTTCGGGCTCGTGCGCGGCGTCCGGCTGCGGATCGAGGGGTGCGTCGATGTCGCCGCCCTCGACGGCGTCGGTCACCTCGAGGTCGTCGTCGGTCTCGAGGGGCTCGACGGCGGTGGTGTCGTCCTCGCGCTCCGGCACGTCGTGCTTGCCGGGCTCAGCGACCATCGACACCGTCGAAGTGGACGAGCGACTTCAGGCCGCTCATCGCGAGCCTCGAGGCGTACGCCTCCGGGGCGTGCTCGATGTCGTAGACGTTCGTGACCACCTCGTCGATGTGGGGCACCGAGGGCAGCAGCGCCACCGTGCGGCGGTACTGGTCGGTGGTCGCGTTTTGCGAGCCGGTGAGGTTGATCTCGCCGTAGTGCACGACGTTCGGGTCGAACGGGATGGCGGAGCCCGGCGGGAAGCCGGCGAACAGGTTGATCGCCCCCTGCTTCCTCACGAGGTCGAGCGCCGGAGGCACCAGCTCGGCGATGCCGACGCTGACGATGACCGCGTCGGCGCCGTAGCCGTCGGTCGCGCCCTTTACGGCAGCCGCCACGTCCTCGGTAGCCGGGTCGAGCACGAGGTCGGCGCCCCAGCGCCTCGCGATGTCGCGGCGCTCCGGGGTGGGCTCACTGACGATGATCGGCCCCGCGCCGGCCGCCCGTCCGAGCAACAGATGGAGCAGCCCCATCGGCCCCGCACCAACGATCGCCATCGAGCTGCCGGCGACGACGCCGCAGAGGTCGAGGGACGCGAGGACGCACGCGGACGGCTCGGTGAGTGCGGCCACCTCGAGGGGCAGCGCGTCCGGGATCTTCATCACGTGGCCCTGCGACACGATCTCGGCGGGCACGAGCAGCTGCTCCGCGAAGCCGCCATCGAGGTCGTAACCGAGGGTTTTGCGGGCGACGCAGCGGTTGCGGCGTCCGGTGATGCAGAAGCGACATGAGCCGCAGGCGACGATCGGGCAGACAATGACGCGGTCGCCCTCGGCGAGTCCGGTCACCCCGGGGCCGACAGCGTCGATGACGCCCGCGACCTCGTGGCCGGGGATGACACCTGCCATCGCGTGCTTCTCGCCGCGGTAGACCCGCACATCCGAGGCGCAGAGCGAAGCCCCGCCGACGCGCAGCCGCACCTCGCCGGGACCGGGCACGGGCCGAGGTCGGTCCTCGACAGTGACGTGGCCGGGGCCGTGGAAGATCGTCGCGCGCATCGAGCCGTCCGAGGCGGTGGCGCGGGCGGTTGCGGGCGTGGCTTGGGCGGTGGTCATCGCGGCCGCCTCCTCGGGTGGCTGGGCGTCGCGTGGCGCAGTCGAGGGTAGCGCACACGACGGAGCCCGGTCACGAGGTAGGCGCGGCCCAGGACGCACGAGGCCCCGGCGCGAAGCCGGGGCTAAACACCCTCCGCGAGAGGGTGGGTGCGCGCTACGGGAGGTGCGAGATCCCTGCGGCCTTCAGGCGGTGCGCCAGGCGGGCCTTGTGCCGCGAGGCGGCGTTGTCGTGGATGATGTTGCGTCGCGCCGCACGGTCCAGCGCCGACTGCGCGGTGCGCACGAGCTGCGCCGCGTCCTCGTCGCCGTTCATGATCGCCCGGCGTGCGTCGCGGAGTGCGCGTGCTGCGCGGGTGCGGTACGGCTTGTTGCGCTCGGTACGCGCGACCGCCTGCCGGACGCGCTTTCGTGCCTGCCTCGTGTTCGCCATCAATCGCCCCTCCCCGGGCGGACGTTCAGGATAGCCGGAGGGCGCGGGAGCGTCTATGCGCCACGAGCCTCCCTGCATCACGCAGACCGGTTACGCTCTGGATCGTCGAGAGGGGTGACTTATGGGCTGGGAAGATCGCATCGAGTTGAAGCCCGCTGTCCTCGACGGCAAGCCGGTCGTGAAGGGCACGCGGCTGGCAGTCGAGTTCATCGTCGAACTGCTGGCGGACGGCTGGACGGACGACGAGATCGTCGAGAACTACCCAGACCTGACGCGGGAGGACATCCGGGCCTGCCTCCACTACGCGAGCACGCGACTCCAAGGGGAGAAGGTCTATCCCCTGAACGTCCCGTAGCGCTTCGTGCGCCTCCTCGCCGACGAGAACATCGGTGCCGGGATAGTCGCGGCACTACGCGCCGCGGGTCACGATGTCGGCTGGATACGCGAGACAGCGCGTGGCATGGCCGATCCCGAAGTCCTCCGCCTTGCCTGGGAACAGGAACGCGTGGTCATCACCGCGGACAAGGACTTCGGGGAACTGGCCTTCCGTGTCAACCAGGCAGCCCGAGGCATCGTTCTCCTCCGGGTTCGAGGTACGGTCGAAGCACGAACCGTGCCTCTGCTCGCTGCGCTCGAGTCACGGAGCGACTGGAACGGGGTCTTCGTCGTTGTCGAGAACGACCGCGTCCGCATAACGCAACTGCCCGCTACCGAATAGGCGCGACTCCGGTCCCTCACCGCCGATTGACCCCCGCGCCGCGGCGCGCGAATGATGCTGCGATGCGATCCACTCGAGGTGAACCGCGCCCCGGCCGGCTCGGCCGCTTCCTTCAGCGCGGACTCGACTCCCGCAGCGTGGCTGGCGCTGCGGGCATCGTCGCGCTGGGATTCGTGGGCTCGCGCTTCCTCGGATTGCTGCGCCAGGTCGCCATCGCCGACGCCTTCGGGACCGACCCCGACCTCGCCGCGTACTGGGTCGCCTTCCGGCTGCCGGACCTCGTGTTCCAGCTGCTCGCCGGCGCGACGCTCTCCGCGGCGTTCATTCCGACGTTCAGCCGCGTGCAGCTGCGACTCGGCGAGCAGCAGGCGTGGCGGCTCGCTTCGAGCGTGCTCAACCTCATCGCGCTCGCGACGGTCGTGCTCGCGGGCGTGGCGTTCGTGCTTGCGCCGTGGGTCGTGCCGTGGCTCGCGCCGGGCCTCGGCGTCGAGAGCGGGCGCGAGGACGAGCTGACCGCGCTCGCCGTCGAGCTGACGCGCTGGATGCTGCTCTCGCCGATCTTCTTCGGCGTCTCCGGCATGGCGACGGGCATCCTCAACGCGCGGCAGCACTTCGCCGCGCCGGCGCTCGCGCCGATGATCTACAACCTCTCGATCGTGCTCGGCGCGCTGTTCCTCTCCGAGCCGTACGGCGTGCACGGTCTCGCGATCGCCGTCGTCGCCGGAGCGGCCGGCCACCTGCTGGTGCAGCTGCCCGCGCTCTACGCCGTCGGCATGCGCTGGCGTCCGACCTTCGATGTCGCCTCCGAGGGCGTGCGCGAGGTCGCGAGGCTGATGGGGCCGCGCGTCATCGGACTGGCGGCGGCGCAGATCAACTTCATCGTCGTGATCTTCTTCGCCTCGTTCGTCTCCGACGCTGCCATCAGCGCCGTGAACTACGCCTTCCTCATGGCGATGCTCCCCGTCGGAGTGGTCGGCATGGCCATCTCGACCGCCATCTTCCCGACGCTGGCGAGGCAGGGCGCGGCGCAGCAGCTGCAGGCGCTGCGCGCCTCGGTGGGCTCGAGCCTGCGCATGATCCTCTTCCTCGCGATCCCGGCGGCGGTAGGGCTGATGGCGCTCGCCGAGCCGGCGGTGCGGCTGCTCCTCGAACGGGGCGCCTTCGACGCCAGCGACACGAGCCTCGTCGCGGGCGTGCTGTTGTTCTATGGCCTCGGCATCCCGGCCGTCGCCGCGATCGAGATCATCAGCCGCGGGTTTTACGCGCTGTCCGACACGCGAACGCCGGTGCAGGTGGCGGTGCTCGCGATGCTGCTCAACATCGTGCTGTGCCTCGCGTTCGTGGCACCGCTGGGCGCGCGAGGACTCGCGCTCGCGGGCTCGCTCGCGGCACTCGTCGAGTGCGCGGCCCTGTGGTGGCTGCTGCACGAGCGGCTGGGCGACCTCGAGCCGCGCCAGATGCGCGCGTCGCTCCTCCGAACGCTCGCCGCGAGCGCGGTCATGGGCGAGGTGATCCTGCTGCTGCGGCTGCTGCTCGACTACGCCGGCCTCGATGGCGGCTCCGTCTTCGGAGCGCTCGCGCTGGCGGTCGTGGCGGGTGGCGGCGGCGTGCTCGCGTTCATCGCGACGGCGAGCATCGTCGGCAGCCAGGAGTACCGGATGCTCGCCGGCCGGCTGCGCGCCTGATTGGGCTTCGCGCGAGATCACGATCGCGCGCGCCTCGAGGCACCGCGCCTCGATCTCGCGTGTTGCTCCCCTGCGATTACACTTCCGTTATGGCCGTGCTCACCGCTCAACGCCGCATCGTGCTCCGCCCGATGACCGCCGACGACATCCCGACCGTGCGCCGTATCGAGCGCGCTGCCTACGGCTCGCAGTGGCCGGCGACCGCGTTCGAGGCCGAGCTGCGCAACCAGCTCGCTTCGTACCTCGTGGCCGTCGAGGACCTCGTACCCGCGGACGCGGCCACGCCCGGCATCGATGCACCCGCGCCGCTCGTGCCGCCGCAACGTCGAGGCATCGCCGGCTGGGCGCGCCGCCTGCTGCACCTCCCAGAGCACGAGGCCAGGCGCATCGTCGGCTTCGCCGGCGCGTGGTTCATGGTCGACCAGTTGCACATCACCACCATCGCGGTGGCGCCGCGAGACCAGCGTCGGGGCACGGCGGCACGGCTGCTGCTGGAGTGCGTCACGATGGCGCAGGAGGCCGAACTGCCGACCGTGGTCCTCGAGGTGCGCCCCACGAACACGCGCGCCCGCGCCCTCTACGAACGCTTCGGCTTCCGCGAGATCGGCCGCCGCATCGCCTACTACAAGGACAACGGCGAGGACGCGATCATCATGCAGACCGCCGACCTCACCTCCGAGGAGATGCGCGCCCGCCTCGACTCCCTCCGTGCCACGCTCGTCGGCGCCTCCGGTAGCCGCTGACGCCGTCTGTTCTGACTTCCTCTTCCTTGTGGGGAGAGGGTCCGTCTACCGCCCCAGCCGCCCCTGCTGTCGAGGCGCGCGCGCCCGCGGGGGCCTGCCCGAAGTCCGAGGTGCAGCGCTGCGACGGCTCGATGCGCTTGCCGCGGACGATGTCGCCAGCCGTGAGCAGTGCCGGCGCGGGTACTGGTCTTCGACAAACTGAGGGTGATCGGAGAGAAGAAGTGCCGAGGCCCAGGGAGAAGTCCGACTCCCCTCTCCCCTTGTGGGAGCGGTTGGGGAGAGGGGCTCCGGACCTAATCCGCCGAGCCGATCACGGCCTCGACCTCGATCTCCACGCGATGCGCCTCAAGCAGGAGGCGCGCGATCTGCAGCATCGTGAGCGCCGGACGCGCCGTCCCGAGACGGGCGCGGACTGCCGGCATGACCTCGTCCCACTCGCCCACATCGGTGACGTAGATACGGGCGGCCACCACGTCGTCGAGGGTGGCGCCGGCCTCGAGGAGGGCGCCCTCGATCGTGTCGAGGGCGAGCGTCGCCTGCGCGGCGGTAGCGGGGACAGCGCCGTCGGGATGCGTGCCGGTCGTGCCTGCCACCCACACGTGCTCGCCAACGACGATCGCGCGCGAGTAGCCAACACTCTCTTCCCACGGCCCACCTGAGGAAATGCGGCGTCTCGAGGTCAGTCCGCGTCCTCCTCGAACAACGTCCCCTGCGGAGACGCCGACGGGCCGGGCGCGCCCGAGCGCGGGACCTCGAGGCCGAGGTGGTCGTAGGCGAGGCGGGTGGCGACGCGGCCGCGCGGGGTGCGGTGCAGGAAGCCCAGCTTCAGGAGGTAGGGCTCGTACACGTCCATGATCGTGTCGCTCTCCTCGGAGATGGCCGCGCCCAGCGTCTCGAGGCCGACCGGGCCGCCGCCGAAGCGCACGATCAGCGCGCGCAGCAGCTCGCGGTCCATCGCGTCGAGGCCGAGGTCGTCGATCTCGAGGCGCTCGAGGGCGGCGCGGGCGGTGTCGCGCGTGATCGTGCCGTCCGCCTCCACCTCGGCGTAGTCGCGCACGCGGCGCAGCAGGCGGTTGGCGACGCGCGCCGTGCCGCGCGAGCGCCGCGCGATCTCGCCGACGCCGCCCTCGTCGATGCGGCAGCCGAGCACCTCGGCGGAGCGCCGCACGATGCGCGAGAGCGCGGCCTCATCGTAGAAGTCGAGGCGGAAGGCGGCGCCGAAGCGGTCGCGCAGCGGCTGCGAGACGAGGGCGAAGCGCGTGGTCGCGCCCACGAGGGTGAAGCGGTTGAGCCGCAGCCGCACGTCCCGCGCCTTCGGGCCCTTGCCCAGGATGATGTCGACGGAGAAGTCCTCCATCGCCGGGTAGAGCACCTCCTCCACCGCCAGCGGCAGGCGGTGGATCTCGTCGATGAAGAGCACGTCGCCGGGCTGCAGGCTCGTGAGCAGCGAGGCGAGGTCGCCGGAGCGCTCGATGGCGGGCCCGCTGGTGATGCGGATGGACACGCCCATCTCGGCGGCGACGATCATCGCGAGGGTGGTCTTGCCGAGGCCGGGCGGCCCGTGGAAGAGCAGGTGGTCGAGCGGCTCGTCGCGCCCCTTGGCGGCGCGGATGGCGATGTCGAGGTTCTCCTTGACCTTGTCCTGCCCGAAGTACTGGTCGAGGCGCCGCGGCCGCAGCGTCGTCTCGAGGCCGGCGTCCTCGGGCTTGGCCACGGGGGTCAGCGGACCAGTGCGCTCAGCCGTCACGCCGCCTCCTCACCTAGAGCTTATGCGTGATCCGGTCGGCATCCGAACGCAGTATATTGCTCGTGAGATGGTGCGAACAGGCGTTCGCAGGTGCTGAGACGGAACGACTGTGTACTTGTGCTACTTCGACGAGTCGGGCGACCACGGGTTCGTCAACAGCCCCACGAAGTTCTTCGTGCTGGCGTGCACGATGGTCCATGAGTCCAATTGGTTGAGTACGCTCGATCAGCTGATCGCCCTCCGGCGCACACTCCGTAAGACCTACGGACTTTCATCGACCGCGGAATTGAAGGCCCAGCACCTCGCTCGGGGAGGGGGCTCGCTTCGGGGACTGAAGCTTACGAAGCGTCAACGTCACGCGATGTACCGATTGCTCATGGCGCAGCAGGCGTCATTGCCGGTGCTCAATTTCGCCGTGGCGATCGACAAGGCGGCAGCGGCACCGAAGAACTGGGACCCCCGAGAGAGCGCCTGGACGTTCGCGCTCGAACGGGTTCACAACTTCTGCACGAAGGTCGCAGGGGATGAGCACGTCACGATCTTCCCGGATGACGGTCACGGAGTCTTCATTAGGAAGCGACTACGCGCGATCCGCCGGCATCACGTCGTCGGAGGTCATTTCGGGGGAAGCCTCAAGATTCCCGTTGACAGGATCATCGAGGACCCGAACGACCGCGCTTCGCATCACTCGTACTTCATCCAACTCGCCGATTGGAACGCCTACGCGGCTCACCGCTCGAAGTACGTGGCTCCGCTCCCGCGATTCCCGGGAGACCTCTGGGATGCCCTGGGTGCAACGCTCCTATTGCCGGTCAATAGCCTGAGAGGTGGACCGCCGGGCATCGTGTTGCGTCCCTAGGAGCCGAGAGACCGCTCCGGAATGGACAGACCCCCGGCACGCGGCCGAGGGTCTGCGACTAGTCCGGATACCTCCGACACCGAAGGTCCAGACTAGAGTCCGGTAGCACTGTACAAGTGTTCGGAACAGTTGTCAAAGGCCTGTGGATAACTCACTACCAGTCGGGAGAGTATCCCCCGTTCAGATCCTTCGTCCCTCACCACACCCCTACGACCATCGCGTCCGCAGGGTTGCCCGCCGCGAACGTCGCCAGCGCGAGGCGGCGGCCGGAGGTGAGCTCGGCGGAGTCGATGGCGCGGGAGACGGGGACGCCCGCGACCACCGAGGACAGCGAGCCCGCGAGGCGCACCGTCGCCGTGTAGCTGCCCGCGTCGAAGTCCACGAGGACGGCGCGTTCGATCATCCGGACCCCTCCCTGACCTCCCCCGTAAAGGGGGAGGAGTAAGAATCCCGTCTCCGACTTCGCTTCCCCTCCCACTCCCCTCGCCCCCGCTTCGGGGCCCTTCGACAGCCCTGCGACAGGTTCAGGAGAGCACCCAGGACGCGCGGGCCGAGGGCGAGGGTCACACCTCCGTTAGCGAGAGCGTCTGCTCGTAGCGAGGGTGGCGGGCGGCGCGGTCGAAGCGGAGGCGCACCTCCGAGACGCGGAAGCGCGCGGCCTCGAGGCCGAGCGTCGCGTCGGTGATTGCGACCACGTCTCCGGGCTCGTGGCCGGGGTGCACCGACACCGTGATCGCGCCGCGCGAGGTCTCGAGGGCGGCGCGACGCAGCAGCGTCTCGGCGCGGGCGTTCGCTCGAGGCTGGCTCGCGAGGTTGTCGTCGACGGCGATCGCGACGCCGCCGCCCGAGGCGAGCGCGCCCTCCTCGACGGCCTCGGCGAAGACGCCGTCCCCGAAGACGCGCGCCCAGCCCGCGCGCTGCCCGCCGTCCTCGATGGCGACGGCGAGCAGCGGAGGCTCGCTGTATCCAGATGATGCTCCTGCCGTCGCGGGTGCCCCGTAGCTCGCGTCCGCCTCGTCGTCCGCGGCGGCGTCGAAGAGCACGAGGTCGACGCCGCGCATCCTCGCGAGGTCGGGCAGGGTGGCGAGCAGGCGGCGGACGGCCGTGTCGCCGCGCTCGCCGGGCCGCACCGTGAACGCCGGCTCGAGGGCGGTCGCCTCGCCGCTGCCGGGCCCGAAGGCGTGCAGCCCCGCCCGCGCCACGAGGTCGGACAGCACGAGGAAGGCGCTGCGCTCGCCGCTGGCCCAGGCGAGCTGCCTCGGCGCGGTCCACGCGCGCAGCAGCCCCCACCCGTCGACCGCCTCGATCTCCGCGGTCGCGGCACCCGAGGAACGCCGCCGCCGCACGCCGGTGATCCAGCAGCGGACGCCGTCGGACACCTCGACGCCCTCGCTCGTCACGTAGCCCGGCGCGAAGCGCAGTTCGCCGCCCGCTGCCAGGGCTTCGAGGGCGTTGTAGCGTCCATCGTCGTTGCGCAGCACAAGACGCAGCCGGCCGCCGTCGAGAGACTGCGCGAGGTCGGCCTCGAGGACGTCGGCGGTGAGGTCGGTGAAGTCGAGGTCGACGGCGGCGTGCCAGACGCCGCCAGGCGCGACGAGCCATGCGCCGTCCTCGAGGTCCGCGCCCGCCGCGATGCCAAGACCGTACGGCGATGCGTGCGTGAACGGACGCGGGTCACGCCAGAGGAAATCGCTGAGCGCCGTCTCCGCCACCGCGCTCGCGAGGTGAACGCGGTGGTAGGCACTGGCGCCGGCGTACGACTCCACGAGGGCGGCGCGCGGCACGTCGGTGAGCGCGAGGCCGGTCGCGAGGTAGGTCACGTCCGTCCCCGCCGAGGCGAGCGCAACCGGCACGAGCGGCGCCCACGAGCCGGGAGGCGCAGCACCGCCCGCCCCGAGCCGCGTCGCCCACGCGCCCGAGATGCCGTCGCCGTCCTCGCCGCTGACGAGCACGGCGTAGTCGACCTCGAACGCCGCCGCGAGGCCGGTGACCGCGTCGAGCGAGAGCGTCCACGCGGCGGCCGAGGTCCACGACCCGCCCGCGCCCGTGCGCCGCACCGAGTACACGACGCCGCCCTCGGCGAAAAGGACGGCCGCGCTACCGTCGGGCTGGAGGGCGCAGGCGACGGCGGTCACCGTGCCGCCTGCCGTCGCCACCACCGAGGCCGAGCCGAACGTCGCGCCGGAGTCCGTGCTCTCGCGCACCCCGATGTCCACGCCGTCCGTCTGGACCGTCGCGAGCACCACGCGCGTCCCCGCCGCCGCGAGTCCGAGGCGCGTCCCGGCCTCGACGCTGCCGAGCGTGCTCCACGACGAGTAGTCGCTCTCGGCGTCGGGAGCCGCGACGCGCGAGACGGAGAGCGCGCCGTCCGTGGGATCGATGCGCGCGCGGACGAGCGAGCCGTCCGAGGGCACCGCGGCTGCGCAGGGACCGTCGGGCTCGCCGCCCTCGTACCAGCGCTGCCAGCGGAGGCGCGCCACGCTCGCGTCGCGGTCGTAGAGCCGCACGCGCAGGTGCGGCGTGGCGGAGGGCGCGCGCTGCGCCGCGAGCAGCGTCGAGGAGATCGCACGCATCGAGGCGTCGTTACCCCTCGATACCGCGGCTACCGAGGGATGCCTCGGCGGGGAGGTAGAGGCGGCGCGACCGCAGCCGGCGCTCGCGGCTGCGCTTCGCCAGCGCCTTGTGGAACGCCGCCAGCCGCTCCTGCGCCCAGGCGTGGAAGTGCTGCCACGTGTCGCCGCCACCCACGTTCACGCGGTTCGTCGCGTAGGCGGACCACTCGAGGGCGGCGTACGCAGAGGCGCCCGTGGCCAGCACGTCCTCGAGCGCCGCGGGCAGCGTCGAGCCCTCCGCGTCGAGGGTGTGCAGCCGCGAGTAGCGCACCAGCGCGTCCTCATCCGCGCCCGGCGTCCAGTCGACGAGCAGCGTCAACGTGTCACCCCACGTCGAGAAGGAGACGAGCGACGGCGGGTACTGCCCCACCGGGTGCTCGACGGCGTCGATGGTGACGCGGTCGGTGAGCGCCGCGATGTCGAAGTCGCGGCTGCCGGCCGTCGTCGTGAGCGTGGTGCTCGCCTCGAGGGGCGCGGCCAGCGACAGCTCGCGCAGCGCCCGCTCGATGTGCCGGTCGAGTTCGTCGTCGCTCCAGCGTTCGTCCTCGGGATTCTCGTCGCGCAGGTCGCGGCGCAGCCGTGTGCGCATGTCTGCGAGTGTTGTCATCGGTCAGCCTCCAGCCTGAAGAAGAAGCCCCCACCCTCACCCTCCCCCGCACGCGGGGGAGGGATCAGATCCGGATTGGCGGCGGCCGGCGGAGGAGTGAAGTCCTTCGCCGCGCGTTGGCCTGCCATGGCGCAGGAGCGAGAGTCCCTTTGCCGTGTTGGCCTGCCCGCCCACTTCCTGGTGCGCCCGTGCCGGTTCCGATCCCTCCCCCGCGTGCGGGGGAGGGTTGGGGTGGGGGTCCTCCCCGCTTCGCCTGCCCATCACCGTCGCTGCCGATCTCCACACCCACGTCACCCGAAGTCCGTCCACCGCGGCGGGCGCTCCAGCCTCGCGAGGACGGCCACCGCGTCCGAGGACAGCGGGCGGTCGAAGGCGAGCAGCGGGCCGACTGCCGCGTTCGCGTGGCCCGAGGCGCCGTCGAGGCTGCCGATCTCGCAGCGTGCGCCGTCGAGGGCGGGGACGTAGGTGCTTCGCGTGAACGAGCGCGAGGCGCCCGCGCCGCCGGCGCTGCCGAAGTGCAACTCGAGGCGCTGCGGCGTCCACGAGGCAACGAGGAGGCGCGGCTCGCCGGCCTCGAAGCTGTCGTCGAGGGTGACGCCCTCGGTGAAGCCGCCGGCGGTCGCGCGGAAGTCCCAGCGCTCGTTCGTGTGGTCGAAGCGCAGCTCGAGTGCCTCGCTTGCATCGGCGGCGCAGCGCCAGATGCGCGGCGTCGAGGGCGCGGCGTCGCTTGCCCAGCCGGGCACGACCCAGCACGCGACCGCGCCCTGCAGCGCGTCGAGCGCGCCTCGCGGGGTGCGTACCCTCGAGGCCGCGCGCGTCGAGCTCGAGGCGTGCGCGGTGCCGCTCCACGCGTAGCCCGTGCCGAGCGAGCCGTCGGCGTACGAGGTCGCGTATGCCTTCGCCTCCGCTTGCACCGCGTCGACGCCGAAGGTGAGCGCCGCGCCGCTGACGTTCTGCAGCACGACGTAGTGCGTCCCCGTCGAGCCGGGCGTGTACGTCACGACGACGCGCTGCCACTCCGAGTCCGCGGTCACCGTCGCCGAGGCGACCACCGTGAAGCCCGAGTTCCAGAAGGCGAGGCGCACCGCGCCGCTGCCCGAGGACGCGCGCACCCACGCGCTCGCGGTGTACGCCTGGCTGCCCGTCAGCGTCAGCGCCGCCGTCCGCGCCCCCTGCCCCTGCGTCGTGACGCACTCCAGCGACGCCGCCCCGACGTGCGCCGCCGACGTGACGCGCCCTATCGAGCCGCCGATCGCGACCCAGTTCGCCGCGTCCACCTCGAACGAGGGGTTGGGCACGAGGTTGGTCGTGCCCTCCTCGATCCGCAGCGCGTGAGTCCCGACGCCGAACGCCCCCTCGACGCGAGGCGTCGCCCCCTCGAGCAGCAGCGTGCGCCCGCCCTTCGGAGTCGCGACGGCGGCGTCCGCGCCGGGCCAGAACCAGCGGAGGCTGTTCCGCTCACCCTGAGCCTGTCGAAGGGCGAGCGGGGGTCGGGTGAGGGGTGAGAGCTCAGTCATCGGAGACCCTCTCCCCTCCCTCTCCCATAAAGGGAGAGGAGGCCGGAGTTCGGGTTTGGGTTGCAAAGTTCGGATCCGATCCCCTCTCCCCTTGTGGGAGAGGTTTAGGGAGAGGGGCGTTCACGACAGCACCGCCCACACATCGAGGTCCAGCGTCGGCGTGTCGCCCGTCAGCGCGACCACCTTGAGGAAGACCGTTGCGCCTCGGACGTGGGCGCGGAGGCGGTAGCGGCCGCTCGCCGTGAGGAAGGCGCTCTCGCCGGCGAACCAGGCGTCCGCCGTCGCGTCGTAGTGGATCGCCGTCACCTCGACCATCGGGCCCGTGCCGCCGAGCGTGACGTCGAGGTCGAAGTCGACGGCCTCGAAGCCGGCGCTGTCGATGCCGTCCGCGGCGGCCTCGGGGTCCGAGGCGTCGACGGCGGTGACGCCGGTGCGGTGGGCCACCGGCGTCGACTGCTCGTAGACGGGTGCTTTGGGGACGCCGTTCGCGTCGATGCGTACGTTGGCCATCGTTGCGCCGCCTTACGAGGCCGACGGCGGGCGGACGCCCACGAGGCGCGCCAGCTTCAGCTCGTTGAACAGCGCGATGGCCACGTACCACTTCACGCGGATGCGCGTCGCGTCCTTCGTCTCCAGCGCGCCGACCCGCTCGACCGTGAGGCCGCCGGGGCCGGTGAGGCCAACGAGCGCGCCCTCGCCGAACTGCACCGCGTAGATCGTCGAGCAGTCCTCAGACTCGCCGACGGTCGCGTCGTCCGGGATGTAGTCGTCGACGCCGATCGGGATGCCGTCGTAGAACTGGACCATCCGCCCGAACTCGTCGCGGTCCTGCTCCACGATGCCGGAGCCGGTCGCGCGCCCGAGCGCCGTCAGCTGCCGCCGCGTGCGCCGCGACATCAGCAGCATGTCCGGCTTGCCGCCGCGCACCGTGTCGATCGTCTCGTCGAGCTTGTCGAGGGTGAGCGGCGCGCCGTCGTCGCCCATCGAGACGGTCTGGCCGGCGGCGCACAGCTCGTCGAGGCCGTCGAACGAGTCCGCGTCGCCGGTGACATCGCCGATGATGAACGTCTCGTCGAAGGTCTGCTGCACCGCCTTCGCCTTCAGCGCGACGATGGCGGCCTCGAGGTCCTGCACGTTGTTGCGCGTCCGCGCGAGGTAGTTGTCGACGTCCGCATCGCCGCCGAGGATCTTCAGCGTCGCGGTGACCTGCGTGAACGTCGGCGTGTCCTCTTCCCAGGTGCCGCCGACGGCGTGGAACTCGGCGGTGGCCGCCGCGTTCTCGCGGTTGTAGGTCAACCCGTTCCCGACGATCTCGACGAACGGCAGCCGCTGCAACACCGGGCTGTCGTTGATCACCGTCTCGATCACGCCCTCGAGCAGCACATCGTTCGAGAGCTTCGCGCCCTCGGCCAGCGTCAGCGCCATCGCGCCACCTCCCCCGTCGCACGCACTCGTAACGAGGGGGACCGTATGAGAACGAATGTTCGTATTCGAACGAGGGTTTGGCACTCCGGGTAGACTCCGTGGCGACTCAGTCCTTACTAGGAAGGCCTGCACCATGACGGCCGAAGACGGAAATCGCCTGCCCCCGACCCTGTGGGGAACGGTCTACTGGACGGACCACGTAATTGCGGTCGTCGACGAGCACGCTGAGGCGGAGAAGGCCGTCGAAGCGCTCCGAGCGGCGGGCTTCCCCGCCGAGACGAGCGCCTGGACTGGAGAGCGGGTGACCAAGACGCATGCGGAGTACCTGGAGCGCCGGAATCCACTCCAGCGCCTCGGTTCTGCGCTCCCCTCGGAAGAAGGCACGGTCCAGGACGACCTCGTCGAGGAAGCCGGCAAGGGGCACAGCATCCTGACCGTCCCGGCCGCGTCGGACGAACAGGCGGAGAAGGCCCGCGACATCCTGCGCGCTCACGGCGCGCACTACATCCGGCACTACCGAGCGAACACCATCGTCGAACTGTAGGCCCTCACCCCCGACCCCTCTCCCCGTCAGGGGAGAGGGGAGCGAAGAAGTGTGATTGGGTGCGGTCGAGGCGGGGCGTGCTAGCGAGGGACCAGGCCGTAAGCGGTCGATATGTCGTCCTCGGCGAACGCCGCCCTCGCGAACCGCTCCGCAACGTCAGTAGCTCGGTCAGGTTGATGGTGCGAAACGTTGCGCACTGGACCACGCCGGAGGCAACGGCCAGAATGCGACGCCGGCAACTAACGCGAGGAGTGACGGTCGCGAGCGGAGCGACTACAGAATCATCCGCCGATCGTTGGCTTCCTCGATGCTCCTCATTATCGGAGGCCGGAGAGCCTACTTTGCTACACAGGCTCTCGGGACGCCACGCGTATCCCGCACGTCCCCGTCGCGCACCAGCTGGAACTCCCGGCCGCCCGGCTGCGTTCTGACCTGGAGGGGTCGCGTAGGCGATTCCCCGAATTCGCACGAATGCGCTGATCGCCGTTAACCGCAGGGCCTTCCCCTCGTTCTTACTGGTGTGACGGTGGGGTGAACGGCCCGGACAGCACGAGCGGCGTCGCTATACTCGGTCGGCAGCGGCCGGCGAGCGGCCCGAAGCGAGCGAGCCTGTGCCAGAAGCCCCCTCGGACGACGGTCTTTCTCTCGAACACGAGCGGCAGCTTGTCCAGCGCGCGTGCTCGGGGGAGCAGGAGGCAATGGGCCTCCTGTACGACGCGTACCTGCCGCGGGTCTTCCGCTACTGCATGGGACGCGTCCGCAGCCAGGCCGACGCCGAGGACCTGACGGAAGAGATCTTCCTCAAGGTCATCGGGGCGATCCGGGGGTTCGAGTGGCGCACCCTCGGAGACTCGGGACGCAGCCCCTTCGGGGCGTGGCTGTTCCGTATCGCCCACAACCACGTCGTCTCGTTCCACCGGCGTGCCGCCACTCGCGGGCCGGCGGCTGAGCTGTCGGAGGCCATCCGGGATGACCGGCGCGGCCCCCAGGAGCTCACCGAGACGAAGCTTGCCATCGAGGAGGTGTTCGAGGCCGTTCGCGAGCTGCCCGAGGCGCAACGGGAGGTCATCCTGCTCCGCTTCGGTTCCGGACTCACGGTCGCCGAGACCGCGGATGTCCTCGGAAAGCAGCAGACCAACGTCAAGGTGCTCCAGCACAAGGGCGTGCAACGGCTGAAGCGCATCATGGAAGAACGAGCGAGCGGCCTCGGGCCGGCGCTCCCCATCGACGAGATTCGCGAGCGCCGCGGCCGCTAGCCGGCAGCAACGCTCGGAGGAAACAGGGACAGGGTTCGGGCAACCGGAGCCGGCACGAAGATGATGACGATGTTCCCGGGGCAGATGCACGACAACGACGACCTCGAGGCGCGGCGCTTCGCCGACACCCTCGAGGTGGTTGATGCCGGTGGCGACCCGGGCATCGACCCAATCGAGGATCCCGAGCTCGATTCGCTCCTTGCCACCGTCGAGGAGGCGCGCGAGACCTGGGGTGACGCGCATCCGCGCGACGGCTATCGCGTCCGCTCGCGGGCGCTGCTGATGGCCGCTTACGCCCAGGAGTTCCCGCAGCCGGCCGGCGAGCACCGTCGCATCCTCCCGTTCTTCCTCCGACCGGCGTTCCTGGCCCCGATCGCCTCGGCCGCCGCCGCCGCGGGTATCACGCTCGGCTTCGCGCTGGCCGGCGACGTCGTCGACAGCGGCGGGGACCGCACCTCGGTCTCGGCTGTGCCAGTCGGGAGCCAGCAGCCATCGACCGTCCTTGCGGTCCCGATCGAGGAGCCGCAGTCGGTCACAAACCTCACCAGCCAGACGTCGCTGGACGAACTGCAGCGCATCGAAACCGCGCTCCGCGAGATCGAGGTGCGCACCCGCCAGGGCCAGCCCGTCGACCCTGCGCTGCTGCGGGCGGTGACGCAGAGCACCGTCACCGTCGCTAATCGCATCGAGTCCCAGCCGGAGGCCATCCCCGAGCAGGTCGTCGTGACCTACATCCAGGCCGCGGGCACCGGTCGAACGGTGCTCGAGGGCGCCGAGGTTGACCACACGGATCAGGCCGCGCTCGATGCCGCGCGCCAGGCCGCCCAGGACGGCGTCGAGGTTGCCTCACGCTACTTCCTCATGCGCGGACAGTAGGCAGCGACACCTTCACCTCAAGCCCTCGCTCTGACGAGCCCTCCCCCTGGCCCTCTCCCAAAGGGAGAGGGGACGGAAGACCCCAAGGGAGAGGGAATCGGCGCTCCCACAGGAGACACTCTTCAGGGCCTTTCCGCGTGCTCGGGGAACGGGCGACGCGCGCGCCGCGTCTACGGCGCGGCGTAGCGAATGACGTACGGCGTGTCGCGCGTAAACGTGGTGAACGTCTGGACGCGACGCGGCGCACCAACGATGTAGTGGCGGAACGTCTGGGTCGGCTCGTCGAAGCGGAAGTACGCGGTCGCTCGACGCGGGGCGACCAGCCGTTGCGCGAACCGCAGCGGGTAGCCGTCCGGCCCCTGGTAGACCGCCAACGCAAGGCCGGCGCCACGCGGCGGCTGTGTCGCTCTCAGCCTCGCCTCCGCTGCGCCGGGCGGCAGCAGCGGTCCGAAGTCCGCCGGCTCACCGAGGTTCGCGAGGCGCTCCGGCGCTCCGGCGGGAGCGTTCGCGCTGAGCGGGACCGCGCGCTCCAGCAGCAACTCGCGGATGGCGGCGGGACCCGCGTCCGGCACGGCCTCGCGGAGCAGCGCCGCCACTCCTGCGACGTGCGGCGCGGCGGCCGACGTGCCCGCGAACGCTGAGACGCCCGGCGCTGCGAACCCGGTCGGCGACAGCACCTCGGGCTTCGCCCGTCCGTCGCTCGTTGGCCCTCTCGAGGAGAACGCCGCCACGCGCGAAGGCTCGTCGCTCGCCACGGCGCCCACCGCCACCACGCCCGGGTGGTCGGCAGGCTCGGCGAGGGACGATGCCGGACTGAACGCGTCGAGGCTCGCGCCGCGATCCGGCGCCCCCACCATCAGCAGGTCGAGCAGGCGGGGCTGCTCCGAGCGTGCCTGGATGATGCGGACGCTATACCTCCCCGCCTCGGTGGCCAGCACTTGCAAGGACTCGACGGGGTTCCCCGAGCACGCCTGAACGCGCCTCGAGGCGCGCACGAGGGCGCCGGTCGGACCGAACAACTCGAGGTCGTAGTCCGAACATGCGGCGCCCCACTCGTCTGCCCAGCGGAGGGACACGATGATGAGGTCGCCCGCCTCGTAGTGACGCGCGTTGAAGAGTTCGCCGGGGGCGAACTCGTGCAGCGAGTCGCCGTTGCCATCGACGAACGGCCCGCTCCAGTGCTGCCGCGCCCAGTTACCGGCCGAGACGATCCACAGCGCCCCGCGGGCCGTCCCCTTGCTCACGATCTCGGCGACGGGGCCCGTCCCGTTGCCCGGCCCGTTGTGGATGAACCCGAGCGAGAACGAGATGACGTCGACGCCCTCGGCGACGAGGTAGTCGACCGCGGCCGAGAGCTCCGTGACGGTGGAGAAGTTGACGAGGTACATCTCCGCCGCCGGCGCGATCGAGTGAACGATCTCGGCGGCGAGCGTCCCGTGATTCGTTCCCGCCTCGATGTCGCCGTCGGCGCGGAAGGAGAGGGTCGTCACGCCGGACGGGAGGCTCATGCCCGCGCGATCGGCGTACCCGCGGAATCCCGAGTCGACCACGGCAACGCGGACGCCGGCGCCGGTGAATCCGGAGGCATGCCATGCTGGCGCACCCAGGACCGCGCCCGGGTCCGCCATCTGCAGCGGTACGAAGATCCCCGGCTCCTCGACCTGCACGACGCCTCGAGCGGCGTGCAACTCGTCGAGGGTGGCATCCGGCACCAGCGCCTGGACGCGCGCGCCCGACTGCACCTCGACCGTCCCGCCGAGCGACTCGACGTAGCGGACGACGCGCTCGGGTTCGACAAGGGCGACGAGTTCGACGCGACTGGCCGGGTCCGTGCCGCGGCCTCGCGATTCTTCGAGATCGGCAGCACAGGCGAGACCGGATAGCAGCATCAGCGCCGCGAGTAAGACCCTGCGGCGACGTTGCGACACGGTACCTACCTCGTTCGTGGACGCCTGAGCAGGAAGAGGTGCTGTGGCGGCAGCGTTGCTCGCAGTGTAGCGGTGAGCGCCACTCGCGTTCCTCATACATTCCAGCGATATTCTGAGTTCTGCTGCAGGAGTCGCGGCTACGCGGATCGAGGCCGTACCCCGACGCCCTCACGAGTTGGCCGCAGTAACGAGGCTCGGGCTATGCTGCGTGCGAGGAGTAGTGGATGAGCCTGCTGACGAAGATCTTCGGCCCCGGCGCCTCGTACCGCGGTGGCGTGCCGTCACCGGACACGTGCGCGCACGAGCGCCTGATGCCCCGGTACAAGGACCCCGTCGCCCTCGAGGAGGGGCGGCCCATGGGGTACAAGTGCCAGCGCTGCTACGCGGAGTTCCTGCCGGACAACCCCATTGTCGTGCGCTGGAAGTTGCGGCATGCGCCGGCGCAACCCGCGGCGGCGACGGACGAGCACGAGGCCGCCTGATCGCGCTGCTGCACTCTCCTGCCCGACTAGCTCGATGACCTCCGCCAACGGCGACGACCGTCCCCTCGGTGCCTCCGAGGATCCGCAGGTGCAGCGACCGCGTGACGAGTTCGGCCGCCCGCTACCAGCGGGTACGCCGACCCGTCTTCACCTCGCAGACTTCGATGCGCACACGGTCGAGGAGAACCACCAGCTCGGCATCGACTACTTCAACGACGAGGTCTACTTCGGAGCGCACGAGGCGTGGGAGACCGCCTGGAAGCAGACGAAGGGCACCGCGGACCAGGAGTTCTTCAAGGGTCTCTCGCAACTCGGGGCCGGCTTCACTCACTACCAGCGTGGCAACCCCGTCGGCGCGGCCCTCCTGATGTGGCGTGGGATCAGCCGCGTGCGTGCCTACGCCCCGCACCACCGCGAGATCGACATCGAGCCGCTGGTCGCCGCCTGCGAGCGGAATATCGGCGTGCTCGGCCCCTTGCCGCGAGACGCCGACGAACTGCCTCCGATCGAGCTGCCGAGGCTGTAGCAAGCCCGCGCGAGCGCGACCTGCTCCGCCTCTATACTCCCAGCGTGACCAGCGGCGACCACTTGTTCCGCGAACCGCCCGAAGGCATCGAGCGGCGGCCCGTGACGCACGCTTCGCGGCTGCTCATGGGCGGTCCGATCACGCTCGTCACCTCCTCGTACCGCGGCCAGCACAACGTCATGCCTCTCGCCTGGTGCGCTCCACTCTCGGGCAACCCACCACTCATCGGGATCTCGGTCGAGCAGTCGCGGCACAGCGTCGACATGATCAGCCACGCCGAGGAGTTTGCGCTCAACTTTCCGGGGCGACCCCTGCTGCACCACGTGCAGTACCTCGGGTCGATGAGCGGCTCGGACATCGACAAGTTCGAGGCGACGCAACTCGAGACGTTCGACGCGGTCCACGTCTCCGCACGCCTCATCGAGGGTTGCTGCGCCTGGATCGAGTGCGAGCTGCAACAGGCGATCCCCGTCGGCGACCACGTGCTCTTCGTCGGGCTGCCGGTCGCGGTGCACGTCGACCCGGAGTCGTTCGACGAGCGATGGACGGTCGGAGCCGAGGAGAAGCGGCCACTGCATTTCCTCGGCGGTCGCTACTACTCCTCGTTGCAGCGCGTACTCGAGGCGAAGGCGCCGCGCACCAGCGACGCGCCGGAGCGTGCGTTGGCGGAGTTCCTCGCGGAGGAACTCGAGCTCACTCGCGAGGCACGCGAGCGCCGCGAAGAGCTGATGGGCCTGCTGAACGAGGAGATCGAGGAGGGCAAGGCCGTCGATCTCGCCGCGCTGGAGTCCTCGGAACTCGCGGACTACGTGCGGCGGCTACGGATCGTGGTCCCGCCGACCGAGAGCGGTGAGACGCCGCCCAACGAAGCGTCCCCGAGAGCTTAGGCGTCAGTCCTCCGCGCGCTCTGCGGCGTCGTCCTCGGCGGCCTCCGTCGCCTCGATCTCCGGCTTCACGGAGCGCAGCGCGCGCGGGGCGTTCCCCGTGGGCGACGCAGCGACGAGGCGTCGATCGGCGGCGTCGGTCGCCTGGACCACGCTCGAGACGTGCTTGTCGGAGGTGTCGGTGATGCGATTGCGCGCGCCGCGCAGCGCCTCGCCGATCGCCGCCGGGTCCGTGATCTTGCCCGCCGCCACGGCAGCCATCGCGTCTTCGCGCTCCGCGAGGAAGTCTTTCGCGGCGTGGAACGCGTCAGAGCGCATTGCCTCGAGCATGCGGGTCATCACCGTACGCTGCTCCGACAGCAGTCGCTCGAGCTGGTCGAGGTCGTCGTCGAACCGCTGGAGCGCGGTCTCGACCACTTCCCGCTGGTCCTGCTGGAAGCGGATGAAGGGCTGGCGCTGGTGCTCGATCCGCGTTCGCGTCTCCTCGACGCGCTGGCGCTGAGCCCCGATGTAGTCAGCGAACGACCGCGCGAGGAACTCTGCGCCGTTGCCGGTGAGCCGCTCCTCGAGGGAGGCGAGGTTGGCCTCTTCTCCGGCGGCGTACTCGCGCAGCGGCCGCAGCCGCTCGTCGAGGTTCGTGAGCACCGTCTCCATCGTCCCGCGCTGCTTGAGCAGCAGCTCGATCAGCGGGGCAGTCTCGATCTCGACCTGCTGCCGCATCTGCTCGAGCAGGTCGCTCTCGGCGAGAAAGTAGTCAGCCAGCCGGCGGAGGCGCGCCGTTGCGACCTCCTGCGTCTCGGGCGCGGAGGCCGCCGCAGCCGGCGGCCGTTGGGCGACGGCGGCGGGGACCGGCGTGGCGACCTGGCTCGCGGCGGGTGTCGTCGCCGCCTCGGTTTCCGGGGAACGTTCGCGCGGAGTCTCGACCGGTGGCAGGTCGGGCGCCTTGGCGCGTGAGCCGAAACGCATGGTGGAGTCCCTCCGAACCGGCGTATCTCGGGCGAAGTTAGCATAAGGACCAGCGACTTCCCGTAGGGGACTTCCCGAATCTCCGGCCTCTACCACTAGTGGCCGTCGCTGCCTCGTGAGGCCCGCTTCCTGCAGCCTCGCCGCGGCGTAGCGCCCCGCCAACGGCGCCCCACCGAGGACCGCGAGCACCGTCACCGCAAGCAGTGCCACCTGTGGCCACGGCACACTCGAGATGTCGCTCGCGAGCACCGGCGGCGAAGCCCGGCCCTCGGACGGTGCCGCGCCCTCCTTGATTGGAGCGTTCTGCCGGACGAACGTGAGCGCTGGCTCGCCCTCCTCGACGCCATCCGCAAGCGGTACCGGCGGCGGGTCGAGGACCACGCGGACCGCAGGTGAAACGGCCCGCGGCTCCTCGAACTCCGCCCACACGCGTTCCGACAGCGCATGGATGACGGTGTACGACTCGGCCAGGCCACCGTGCCACTCGGTCAGCAGCACGACGACGTAGTCGCCTCCGGGCGCCGACACGATCCCGGCGTCGTGCAGAACGCGGTCGACGATGCCGGTCTTGTGGGCCACCTCGACGTCATCGGGGAGCGCGAGGGGGATGAGGTCGCGCACCTCCTGCTGTCGCAGGAGTGCGAGCATCTCGGCGCTCGCTCGCACACTGACGACCTGCCCGCGGTAGAGCGCGCCGTAGATCTCAGCAACGTCACGCGCAGACGTCGTGAAGTCGCCCGGGATGGTGGTGTCCGCGAGACCGAGGCGCCCTGCCACACTGCCGACGCGTTCGGGGCCGAGGCGCTCGAGCAGCGCGAGCGCGGTCGTATTGTCGGAACGCGTGATCATGAGCCGCAGCGCCTCGCGGGCGCCGATCTGCTGCGGAGTCGCGATGCGCGCCGCGGGCGGGTCGTCGACGGTGTGGCGTGCCTCGAGGGTCAGCGTCTCGTCGAGCGAGAACAGGCCGCGCTCGGCCTGCTCGTACGCCTCGATCATCACGAGGAGCTTGTACAGCGAGGCGCTGCGGAACGGCTCGGAGTCGCCGCCCGCGCATTCGCGTTCGCTCTCGAGGTCGACGACTACGTAGCCCACGCGAGCGGGTTGCTCCTCCACGAGCGAAGCGAGGTCGAGACAGAGGGCACCGGGGATCGGAGCGGCGGCAGCCACCGGAGCATGGGCGGAGAGCGCCGGGGATGCGGCGGCGAGCCCGCTGATCGCGAGCGCGACGATCCGTCTCGCCAGTCCTCGGCGCAACATCGGAACTCCAGCCCCCACCCCGCCAAGGGTGGCTGGATAGCGTCGCGAACCCAGACGCGCGACGCAGGCCCGGATGTTCGGAGGCTGTTGCGCCGGGGTCAAGCCTTGCAGGCCTCGGCAAGCCGCGAGCGCCGGGCGGCCCACCGCGGCCCCTCATCACGATCGGATGTATGATCGACGCACCAGCGGGTCCCGCAGCGAGCGCTGCAGGACGACCATCGATGAACCGGCACACGGTTGCCGGTCCTGAAGGGGGTTGCATGGACTGGGCAGACTCACCAGAGCAGGCCGCATTCCGGAACGAAGTGCGCACGTTTATCAAGGAGCGGCTGCCTCAGGGCTATCGCCGCTGGGAAGAGAGCGCCGAACCGCACGAGTCCGGCGAAGGCGCCGGCTGGCAGGCGGACCGCAAGTCCTCGGACCCGAAGCGCCAGGAACGCGCGATGCAGTGGGCGAGCGCCCTCGCGGAGAAAGGCTGGATCGCTCCCCACTGGCCGAAGGAGTACGGCGGCGCCGGCCTCGGAACGATGGAGCAGTTCATCTTCAACCAGGAGATGGCAGAGCTGCAGGCCCCGCCGGTCGGCGGCATGGGCGTCTCACTCATCGGGCCGACTCTGATCGTCCACGGGAACGACGAGCAGAAGGCCGAGCACCTGCCCAAGATCCTGTCCGGCGAGGTCGCGTGGGCGCAGGGGTACTCGGAGCCGGGCGCCGGCTCGGACCTCGCGTCGCTGCAGACACGTGCCGTCCGTGACGGTGACGATTACGTCATCAACGGCCAGAAGATCTGGACCTCGGGCGCGCAGTACGCCGACTGGCTCTTTGCGCTGGTCCGCACCGACCCCGAGGCGCCGAAGCACCGCGGCATCTCGTTCCTCGTGATGGACATCAAGACGCCGGGCATCACCGTCCGCCCGCTGAAGGACATGGGCTGGGAGGAGCCGTTCAACGAGACCTTCTTCGAGGACGTGCGCGTCCCGGCGAAGAACCTCGTCGGCGAAGAGAACCGCGGCTGGTACGTCGGGATGACGTTGCTCGACTTCGAGCGCTCGGGTATCTCGGGCGCCGTCGAGTACCGCCGCAACATCCAGGACCTCATCGGGTACGTGAACGGCGAGGGCAAGGACGTCTCCCGGCTCGGCGAGTACGACACGCTGCGTCACGAGGTCGCCGACCGCCACATCGAGACCGAAGTGCTGTTCAACTTCGCGTTCCGCATCGTCTCGATGCAGAACGCGGGCATGGTCCCGAACTACGAGGCTTCGATGAACAAGCTCTTCGGCTCGGAGCTGCACCAGCGCCTGTCGCGCACGGGCACCAAGGTGTTCGGGCTGTACTCGAACATCTGGCCCGACGACACGAGCGGTTACGCACAGATGGACGGGCACTTCACGGCGGACTACATCCGCTCGGTGCCGCACACCATCTTCTCGGGCTCGTCGGAGATCCAGCGCAACGTCATCGCGACGCGCGGACTGGGCCTGCCTCGCGGCTAGCGCCCCCTCGCACCTCGCACCCACGAACGGCCGCCGGTCCCCCGGCGGCCGTTCTGGCATCTCACGCCACCTCCCACGGGACTTCCCCGATTCGCTCACGCCCTGCGAGTCGCCAGCATCAATGGACGATGCATCTCCGCCGATGATCGCCTACCGGCTTTGCTCACTGTGCCACCCCGGAGACCCCATGGACGTGCTCTACATCGACGTGACCTCGGGCGGCCTGCTCCTCCAGTTGCTGCTCGGAGGCGTGGGCGGCGTGGCTGCCGTGTTCAAGATCGTCTTCAGCCGCTCGCGCGGTGGCTCCGAGGGCGCCGACGACGCTGCATCTCTCGAGGCGGATACGTCCGCCTCGAACGAACGCGCGTCCGACGCCGCCTAGCGAGCCAGCACCTTGCTTGACGCCGTCCCCGCCCCGATTCCACTGCGTCCGGACCTACCGGCGCCCGCCGACGCCGATCCCGGCTCCTTTCGCGACCCGAGCGGTCACGTCTTCCATCGGGACGGTCGTGTCTTCCGCCTGATCGAGGCAAGTGCGGCTCGGCAGGTGCAGGCGCTCGTCGCGTCGAGCTGGTTCCGGGCCCTCGTCGAGCGCGGCGTGATCGTCCCCACGCGGGTTGTGGGTGCGGATGAGGCGGCCGGTGTCGTCGTCGCCCTCGATGAGGGCGCGCTCCTCCTTGAGCACGAGCGCGTGCCTTTCGTCACCTACCCCTACGAGTGGCCATTCGAGATGCTGCGCGCCGCTGCGCTGCAACAGCTCGAGCTCGTCGTGGAGTCCCTCGGCAAGGGCCACACAGTCAAGGACGCGACGCCGTACAACACGCTCTTCCGAGGCGTCGCGCCGGTGTTCATCGACGTGACCTCCCTCGAACCGCGGCGACCCGGCGCACCGTGGGCGGGCTACGCGCAGTTCTGTCGCATGTTCCTCAACCCGCTGCTGCTGCAGTCCGCCACCGGCGTTTCGTTCCAACCATGGCTCCGAGGGAGTCTCACGGGCATCGCGCCGGAGGCCATGACTCAACTCCTCCCGCTCCGCCGTCGCCTCCGCCCGTCGCTGTTCCTCCACGTGACCGTCCAGGCGTGGCTCAACCGCCGCGCCTCGAACCACGACGCACCGAGCCGGCTCCCCGAGGTACGCGAGGACTCGCAGCACCGGCTCGTCGCCGGCCTCACGAGGACTGTCGAGCGGCTCGCGAGGCCGTCCGGCCAGCACTCGCACTGGCTCGACTACGAGGCGCGGTGCCACTACGAGGACGTCGCAGCGGCGGCCAAGCGGCACATCGTGGAGGGCGTGCTCTCCGAGGAGCGGCCGCACCTCGTCTGGGACCTCGGGTGCAACCTCGGCGAGTACAGCCTGATCGCTGCGCGCCATTCGGACCAGGTGGTCGCCATCGACGGCGACGAACCATCGGCGGGCGGCGTCTACGAGCGGATGCGCCGCGAGGGCGTCACGAACGTGCTGCCGCTCACGATCGACCTCGCGAATCCCTCACCCGACCAGGGGTGGCACGGCCTCGAACGGCGAGGACTCCTCTCGCGCGGCCCGGCCGACTTCGTGCTCTGCCTCGCGCTGATGCACCACCTCATGATCACGGAGAACGTCCCCCTGCAGCGATTCGCGGAGTGGCTGGCCGCGCAGACCGCCCGCACCGCCGTCGTCGAGTTCGTGCCGCAGGACGATCCGATGGCGCGCCGCCTGCTGCGAACGCGCGACGGCGCCGCACGTGCCTACGACGAAGCAGCGTTCCGCGCCGCCCTCGACCCGCACTTCGCAGTCGAGACGGTCGAGCCGCTGCCCGCGTCCGATCGTGTCCTCTATGTCCTCCGTCGCCGCTAGGCTCGAGGGCGCCCGTGACCGGCACCATGTGCGTGCGGCATTGCGCGTGTTGGATTCGATTGCGCTGTCGACCTCGGCCGTCAGTCTGTGCACGGCGTTCTTCGTCCTGCGAGCGACCTCGACGAGATACGAGTTTCCGTTCAACCAGGCTGCGCTCGTTGCGTTCGTCGCGCTGATCCAATGGACGCCGGTGCTGGTCCTCTGCGCGGTCGACCTCGCGATGGACCACCGCCCTGTCTGGCGCCGTCGCTTTCGCGCGGTGCTCTTCGGCGTGCCGCCCGCGTACCTGCTGGTCCACGCGCTGGGCCGCCTGATCGACGGTGGCGCCTACGTCGACGACCTCGAGACGAGGCTGCTCTTCTCGATTGGCGCCTGTGCCGTGTTGGCAGCCGGCGTCGCGATCGCCGGACGTTACGCAGCCGCGGTAGGGACCCTGTACCGCTACCTGCTGCCGGCGGCGGTAGCGCCGGCCGTGCTCATCCTCGTCGGGAACCAGCCGCCGAGCGTGTCGACGACTGCGCTCGCCACGCCTGCTGTCGCGGATCCACTGCCGACGACCTTCGTCCTGGTGTTCGATGAACTGAGCTACGAGGCGCTGCTGGATGAGGGCAGTTCGATCGACGCCGGACGCTATCCGCACCTGGCCGCGTTCGCCGAGGGGAGCGCGCTCTTCACCGACGCCTCCGCCCGCCACTTCCGCAGCAAGGCCGCCGTTCCGGAGCTGATCGGCGCCCCCGCCGCCCTGAGCGAACTCGCCGGGGTGCATCTGTACCTGCAGTACGGCGGCTCGGAGGAGCCCTTCCGAGCCGGGTGCGGCCTTCGCTACCGGTGTGCAGGCGCTTCAAGCTTCAGCGCGGAGGAGCCGCGCGCCGTCTTCACGCACTTCCTCATGGCCTACACGTGGCGCGCGACCCCCGGCCCGCTGCGCGGAGCGGTGGAGGGACCTCGCGAGTGGCTGGCGAACGCGCTCGGGCAACCGCAGGCGGCGTTCGATTGGCGAGGGACGCATCTCTTCAGCGAAGCGACGTTCAACGCATTCCTCGAGGACGTACGCCACGCGGAGGACTCCGGCCAGGTCTTTGTGCTCCACTCGATGCTCTCGCACTTCGCTTACATCTACGACCGCGATGGCGAACTGCACGGTGGTGCAAATCTCGACTTCTGGACGCCGAACGTGGACCGGGAGGCGACGTACGAGAACATGCGGCGCCACCTCGAGTACACCGACGCGCGGTTCGGCGAGTTCATCGACGCCCTGCGCGCGAGCGGACACCTCGACGATGCGGTGATCGTCGTCACGGCTGACCACGGGCTGCGTCGCGGGGACGTCCTCGAGGATGAGGCGCCGAAGACGCTGCCGCTCGAGGTCACGAGCGTCCCGCTGCTGGTTCGCGGGCCCGGAATCGAGCCAGGTGCGTACGACGTCGCCTACTCACACGACGACTTCGAGGCCACGCTCCACGACGTCCTCGGCCTGCCGGCTCCCGGGTCGGGCGTGTCCGCGTTCGACCGGTCGGTCGAGGACGCCGTCGTGCGTGAGTTCGTCGTCGACTCCTGGGAAGACGGCGGTCCCGAGTGGCACTACGAGCGCGCACCGGGCGACGACCTGTGGCGGCTCGTCCGCATCGAGAACGCCTCGCCCGGTCGATAGCCGTGGTCCGACCGCCTGCCCGCCGGAATACGACCGTCGCGATGTCGCGACGGTCGTGTCGTTCTATCCCCCGCTGACCCTCGCCCCCGTGGGTCCGCCAGAGTAAGCCCTGGGGCCGCTCGCCCCAGACGCTGGGAGGGGGGAGTCGGATTCGGCGGCGCTCTCTAACGGGACCCGGCAGCGCGAGCACCACCGCGATCAGTACGAGCCGCGCCGCCCGCAACGTCGGTCGCGTGCCAACCACGCTTGACGTGCACGTGAGGCACTGTCGATAATCCGCGCGGCCTGAGACCTGCGGCATCTCAGCCGCCTCCGGGTGCTTGCGCGCCTCGCGAGGCTACCCACAACCGGCGGGTCCACAATCAAGAGCCGCGAGCGTGTACCCGCACGCAGAGGAGTTTGGCTGATGGATTGGGCTGACACGCCCGAGCAGGCCGCGTTCCGGGAAGAGGTACGCACCTTTATCCAGACGCGCCTCCCCGAGGCATACAAGGGCCTCCAGGAGGGCGAAGGCGTCGGCTGGCAGGCCGACCGCAAGTCGAGCGACGAGAGCCGTCGCAACCGCGCGATGAGCTGGGCGAACGCGCTCGCCGAGAAGGGCTGGATCGCTCCGCACTGGCCGAAGGAGTACGGCGGCGCCGGACTCTCCACCATGGAGCAGTTCATCTTCAACCAGGAGATGGCCCAGGCCCAGGTCCCCAGTGTCGGCGGCATGGGCGTCTCGCTTATCGGGCCGACGCTGATCGTGCACGGCAACGACGAGCAGAAGGCCGAGCACCTGCCCAAGATTCTCTCCGGAGAGATCGCCTGGGCGCAGGGATACTCGGAGCCGGGCGCGGGCTCGGACCTCGCCTCGCTGCAGACACGTGCCGTCCGTGACGGTGACGACTACGTCATCAACGGCCAGAAGATCTGGACCTCCGGCGCACAGTACGCCGACTGGCTGTTCGCGCTCGTGCGCACGGACCCCGAGGCGCCGAAGCACCGCGGCATCTCGTTCCTCGTGATGGACATCAAGACCCCGGGCCTCACCGTCCGGCCGCTCACCGACATGGCCTGGCGCCAGCCGTTCAACGAGACGTTCTTCGAGGACGTCCGCGTTCCGGCGAAGAACCTCGTCGGCGAGGAGAACCGCGGCTGGTACGTCGGGATGACGCTGCTCGACTTCGAGCGCTCCGGCATCTCGGGCGCCATTGCGCACCGGCGCAACGTCCGCGACCTGATCGACTACTCGAAGAACGACGGCAAGGCGATCTCGCGCCTCGACGAGTTCGACACGATCCGTCACGAGGTGGCCGACCGCCACATCGAGACCGAGGTGCTGTTCAACTTCGCGTTCCGCATCGTCTCGATGCAGAACGCGGGTATGGTGCCGAACTACGAGGCATCGATGAACAAGATGTACGGCTCGGAGCTGGCGCAGCGCGTCGCCCGGACCGGCACCAAGGTCTTCGGTCTCTACTCGAACCTGTGGAAGGATGCCGAGGGCACGGAGTACGCACCGCTGGGCTCGCGCTTCACGCACGCGTACGTCACCACCGTCCCGCTGACGATCCTGTCCGGCTCGAACGAGATCCAGCGCAACGTGATCGCAACCCGCGGCCTAGGTCTTCCACGCGGCTAACGCCGCAGGGGCCTCCCGCGCGGGTAGTGAAGCGCAGACACCAAGGCGTACGCAGCACGGCGGATCGCCGCCACCTGAGAGGGATGAATCGTGGACCTGGGTCTGACCGAAACGCAGGAACTGCTGAAGAACGCGGCCCGTGACTTCCTCGAGAACGAGAGTCCGGAGAGCCTCGTTCGCGAGATGGAAGAAGACGACAAGGGCTACAGCCCCGACCTGTGGGGCAAGATGGCCCAGCAGGGTTGGCAGGGCCTGATGATCCCGGAGGAGCACGGCGGCGCCGGGCTCGACTTCCTGGACCTCTGCGTCCTCCTTGAGGAGTTCGGGCGCGCGCTGGTGCCCGGCCCCTTCCTGTCGACTGTCCTCGGCGGGGCGGTGCCGATCATGCTCGCGGGCTCGGATGAGCAGAAGGCCGAGTTCCTCCCGAAGATCGCCTCCGGTGACACCATCTTCACCCTGGCGCTGACCGAGCCCTCCGCTCGCTTCGACGAGTCCGGCGTCCAGGCGACGGCCACGGTGTCCGGCAACGACGTGACCATCAATGGCACGAAGCTGTTCGTCTCGGATGCGAACGTCGCCGACTACATGGTCGTCGCTGCTCGCTCGGGGTCCGGCATCACGCTGGCCATCGTGCCGACGGACCAGCCCGGCGTGCAGGTTACGCAGCTCCTGACCATCGCCCGCGACAAGCAGTGCGAGGTCAAGCTGAACGACGCCAAGGGTCAGCTCCTCGGCGCCGAGGGTCAGGGCTGGCCGATCCTGGAGGAAGTCCTCCAGCGCTACGCGGTCGGAGAGTGCGCCTACCTCGTCGGTCTCGCGCAGATGGACTTCGAGATCTCGGTCGACTACGCCAAGGAGCGCGTGCAGTTCGGCCGCCCGATCGGCTCGTTCCAGGCCATCCAGCACAAGTGCGCTGACATGGTCACGGACGTCGACGGCTCGCGCTTCATCATGTACAAGGCCGCGTGGTCCATCAACACGGACCAGGCGGACAAGCAGCTCGCCGTGAACATGGCGAAGGCCTGGACCTCGGACGCCACGCGCCGCGTGGTTGCCCACGGCCAGCAGATCCACGGCGGCATCGGCTTCACCAAGGACTACAAGATCCAGCTCTTCTACCGCCGCCAGAAGAAGGGCGAGCTCGCGTGGGGCGACTCTGACCACCACCGCGAGCTGGTCGCGCAGCAGCTCGGCATCTAGCCGAGACGCTCGTCTCGAGACAAGGGGCCGCCTTCGGGCGGCCCTTTTGTGTACCCGCGATCAGTTTTGACAAGCAGGTCCGTGTTCGCGATTCTCGGTGTCGGGAGGCATGATGCCCGCCGAGCCGACTCGCGATCAGTTGCTCAGCATCACACCACGGCGAGCGGAGGTGCTGCGAGAACTCGCCGATGGCAAGACCGCGCGTGAAATCGCCGACACTCTGGATATCACTGTCAGTGGAGTACGAAGTCACATCGAGTTCCTACGGAATAGCACGTACTGCTGGTCAAGTCGGGAACTCGGACGGTGGTGGCTTCAGCACCGATGCAGATGGGTGACAGTGATGTCAGAGGTCGCTGGTATCCCCGACAGATAGTTGGCCGCATGAGACTTCAAAGATGGGCTCTCCGAGCCCACGATTATGGTCATCGGCCATCGCCAGTTCTCTCAGCAAACTGCCATAATCCCGACGGACGCGTGCCGGGGAACTGGAACAGACGATGATGACTCGACTCAAAGAACACCGTGCGTTCTCGGTGGTCGTAGTATTTCTGTTTGCCGTCGTGATCGGAGCAATGGTTGGTGTCGCGCTTCGGCTTGATGGCGAACCGGCCGAGGCCAACCTTCCAACCTCCCAGTCCAGTGCTGCGGCTACGCCCACACCAGCCATTCCTGGCGCACCGGACGACTCGACTCCAACCCCTCGTCGAGAGGCGGAGATTGCGTTCGAACCTCGCGAGGAGCTGGCAGGTGCGACGGTTCTCGTTCTTGGAACGACCTATGCTTTCAGTCCCGACTCCCCAGACCACAACAACGGCGAGACTCTCTTCAGCGAAAAGTGGGTTCGTCTAGACGCAGACGGACGACCGATCGAGTCGTTCGGTCGCTACACAACCGAAGACGGGACAGTAGTACAGACGGTTCACCAGACGCCTGAAGGGCTCGACGTTCGCTTCCTGGAACCGGCGCAGGAACTCCCAGATGGGTCGGCGCTCTGCGGCATCGTGTCATCGACTTCCCCCGAGCAGATGCTCGCGCACATGCCTCCCTTCACCAGCGCTTCGGCAGTTCTGGAGGCGGGCTACGCCGTCGGAGGCGACGATCGGGACCTCCCGACCCATCCGGGCCCGAGCGTTACACCCGGCGCGCCACCGATCCGTTCCTACCCCGGAACGACCAACGCCGAAGTGTTCTCCACGGATGGGTCCCTCCCTGATGGCCGCTCCAGAGTTCGGACTGTCGTGATCGATCCGCTCTCTGGACTTCTTCTCGAGGCTACTTCACTCGTCAGTCTGCCCTCGAGTGAAGTCGATCAGGAGAGCGTTCTCTCTGTATCAAGGGTCGATGTCTACGAGTCAGGCGACATCCCCGACTCGGTCTTCGATCGCGACGATCTTCCGGGCGGGGAGTGCTAACCAGTATGCAACCTACACTTACGCCCCGTTCAGCTATGAGATCTATACCCTCGTCAACGGGTACGACAGCTGCGCTGGGAGTGGCTTCGTGTACCAAGCAGGGGGCGCGAACTCAGACTTCAATGGTACGTATGGAACCTCGCTTCCATGGCAGGGAGACCAGCAGGATTGCGCCTTCAACCACGTGTTTCAGGTGACAGAGATCAGTATTCGATGGCAGGCAAGCACGGCTGATCCCGAGTTCGACGGAGGGGTGCTGTACTACTGATCGGTACCCCGGTCGACGGACGCCGCCCTGGCAACGCGGCTCGCGAGTAGAGCCTCCGAGGATCCGCTTCCGCCCGCTCGGCGCACTCAGGCTGTCCGAATAGGACGGCCTGGTGTCATGTTGGCCGATTCACGCATTCCCAGCGCCGCGTTCAATCTTCCTTCACGAATGGGCGAGGGCTCCTCTGTTAAACTCACAGCGGAGGCGTCATCCCTCCACCGACCACCGCTGAGGTAGAAGATTGCGAAGATGAACAACCTCAAGACAGCCGTACTGCTTGCCGCGCTCAGCGGACTGCTGATCGCCGTTGGTGGGGCCGTCGGGGGCGCGAACGGCGCCGTCGTGTTCTTCGTGATCGCGCTGGTGATGAACATCGGCTCGTACTGGTTCTCCGCCGACATCGTGCTGCGCACGTCCGGAGCGAAGGAGATCGCCAGGGAGCAGGATCCGAGGCTGTTCGGGCTCGTCGAGCAGGCCGCGCAGGCATCCGGCATGCCGATGCCGCGCGTCTACATCATGAACTCGCCGCAGCCGAACGCCTTCGCCACCGGGCGCAGTCCGAAGCACGCCGCCGTCGCAGTCACCACCGGCATCCGCGAGCTGCTCACCGAGCGCGAGCTTCTTGGCGTTCTCGGCCACGAGATGGCCCACGTCAAGAATCGCGACATCCTCACGTCCTCGATCGTCGCCACGATCGCATCCGCCATCTCGATGATCGGCTGGATGGCGATGTGGTTCGGCGGGCGTCGCGAGGGCGGCGGACTGGCGACGCTGGTCGCCATCATCGTTGCGCCTATCGCGGCAACGCTGATCCAGCTCGGCATCAGCCGCACGCGCGAGTACCAGGCCGACCGCGACGGCGCCCGGGTCGTCCGCGACCCGGAGGCGCTGGCCTCGGCGCTGGCGAAGCTCGAGATGGGCGCGCAGCGCGTGCAGATGAACGTGCCGGAATCGACCGCTCACATGTACATCGTGAACCCGCTGCGGGGCGGCTCGGTCGCCGGCCTCTTCTCGACGCACCCGCCGACGCAGGAGCGCGTGAAGCGCCTCCGCGCCATGCGCCCCGAGGACTACATGCGGCGCTAGCTCCGCGTTGACGGCGAGCCTCGCGATGACCACTAACCGCGATCGGCTCGCCGTCACCTTCGACCGCTCGGCGGACCTCTACGACGAGGTCCGACCCGGCTATCCGGACGCTCTGTTCGACAACATCGAGCGCCTCGCGGCCGTCCGGCCGAGAGTCAACCTCGATGCCTGATCCCACCGCTGCCGACTTGCGCGCACAGATGCTCCCCGAACTGCCCGGGGGCCTCGTCGCGCACATCGACCGCGTGGTGGAGCTGGCCGGCGATCTCGCCGCGCGCCACGGGCTTGATGTCGAGCTCGCCCGGTTGATGGGGCAGGGGCACGACCTGTTGCGCGCGGTACGCGGGCCGGAGCTGCTGCACCGTGCCGAGCAACGCGGGATGGCGATCGACCCCGTCGAGCGCGACGAGCCGGTCTTGCTGCACGGTCCGCTCGCGGCCATCGAGTTGCGCGAGCGCTTTGGCATCGAAGACGAGCGCGTCCTCCATGCGATCCGCTGGCACACCACCGGGCACCCCGACTACCCGCCCGAAGCCTGGGCGATGTTCGTCGCCGACAAGGTGGAGCCCCGCAAGTTGGCGAAGCGGCCGAAGCGCCTCGGACCCGTGCGCAAGGCCGCCGAGCGCTCGCTCAAGGCCGCCGCACTGACCTACCTCGACCTCGTCCTCCGCGACGCGGTGAAGAAGGGCTGGCAACTCCACCCGAAGGCCGTCGAGACCCGCAACGCGCTCATCCGTCGAGGTGTGCGCTCGGGCTGACGGTCGGGTAGTGCCTTCGTCCTCGGCTCCTCTCACGCTGTCCTCGGCGCATGCAAGCCAGAGGGAACAGCGGAGGTACGGCGATGCGACGCACGGTGAAAGCGGCGGCACTGGGACTGGTGGCGGTCGGGACGCTCGCGCTTCCGGGGGTGGTGGCCGCCGGAGGTGGCGGCCACTGCCAGAGCCAGGAACTGACCACCGGCGGGGGCTCGACCTCGACGATCGAGCGCGGGTGCTACTCGCCGACGGTGCTTCACGTCGGGGTGGGCGGCGAGGTCACGTGGACGAACCGCGACGCCGTGCCGCACACGGTGACCGGCCTCTTCGGCAGCTGGGGCGCAACTACGACCAGTTCGGTCTCGACGAGTCGATGACGTTCACCTTCGACGAGGCGGGCGTCTTCCCCTACTTCTGCGTCGTGCATCCAACGATGCAGGGCGTCGTGGTTGTGGAGGATGAGGCGACTGCGGAGCAGACGGCCCCTACCGCGATCGAGTCCACGCGTGCCTCCGCCCCGGCGGTCTCGAGGGCGGGCGGGGCCACCCTCGAAGCCCCCGCTACGACCGCGGACGCGGGCAACGCTGGTGCACCCACTGCCATCGCCGCCGGCGTCGGCGGTACTGTGCTGGGGGTGCTCGGCGCCGGCTGGGGACCGAGCTTGATGCGACGACGCTAGCGGGGACGCCATGACGACGATCTACGAGGCGGCAGGCGGGCGCGAGGCGTTCATCGCGCTCGCGCATGCGTGGCACGAGCGCTGCATGGCCGACCCCGTGGTCAGCCACGCCTTCTCGCACGGATTCCACCCCGACCACAGCGAGCGCCTTGGGGCTTACTGGGCCGAGGCGGTGGGCGGGCCTCCCGAGTACAGCGCCTCGTACGGCGACGAGACCAGCGTCCTTCGCATCCACGCCGGCAACGGCGACCACGAGGAGATGGACCGCCGCGCAGAAGCCTGCTTCGACGACGCCGTGGACCACGCGGGGCTGCCGGAGGATGAACGCCTTCGCTCAACCCTCAAGGCGTACTTCCGCTGGGCGAACCAGGCGATGGCCGCCCATCCCCGGTCCCCCGAGGACGTCGCGCCCGGTCTTCCGATGCCGCACTGGTCCTGGGACGGCCCCATCGCGACGGACCGGCCGGGCTCATCCCCGACCGGCGCAACCGTTCGAGGATGATGTCTAGACCGCGACCGCCTCGCGGACCGTCAGGTTCACCTTCGAGTTGATCTCGACGCTGCCGAGCGTGTTGCAGATGGGGCAGGTGCAGGAGACGGCCTCGATCTCGTCGCGCAGGGCGAGGAGGTCTGCGTCGTCGACGTCGAGGTCGATCCGCACGTCGATCTTGGCGACGCGGGTGGGGTTGCGCGCCATCTCGGCGTCGAGGGTGGCGAAGGCGCGGTTCACCGTGCGGTCCTTGAGCAGGTCATGGTTGAGCAGCGCGCCGAGGGTGCAGTTGCCGAGGGCGATGAGCAGCAGCTCGGTGGAGCTGTAGCCGATGGGGCCGTCCGGAAGCATCTCGCGAGCGTTGACGTGCGCGCGCCCTCGAGCGTTGAAGACGATGCGCTTGCGGTCCTGGTAGTCGGCGGTGACGGTGGCCATGCGCTGCCCTCCGGAGTGTTGCTGGCGGCTGAGGTTCGCTGCCTGCGCATACTAGCAGTTACGCGACCTTGTTTGTCGTGAACCCTCACCCCCCAACCCCCTCTCCCCACACGGTGGGGGAGAGGGGGGCCAGAAGGATTCGGTAGACTGCGACTTATGGCACCCGGAAGTAACGTCGAATTGGCGCGCGAGTTCAGACGCGAGCCGACGCGCTCCGAGCAGCTGCTCTGGGATCGACTACGTGGTCGTGGGATCGCTGGGATGAAGTTCCGGCGGCAGCATCCGGTCGGCGGCCTTGTGCTCGACTTCTACTGCCACCGCTCACGGCTGTGCGTTGAAGTCGACGGCGCCGTCCACGACGGTCCTGAGGCAACGGCTCG
The DNA here is from genome assembly GCA_964479165.1 of uncultured Dehalococcoidaceae bacterium. Classification (GTDB taxonomy): domain Bacteria; phylum Chloroflexota; class Dehalococcoidia; order UBA2979; family UBA2979; genus CAYZJO01. The sequence continues at coordinate 96,545 of CAYZJO010000001.1, read as the reverse complement.
CGACCGAGATCGAGACGCCGCCCTCGCATCGCTGGGCCTCCGCGTCCTCCGAATCCGAGCGGACGACGTCGAGCAGGACATCGAGGCCGTACTCGCGCGAATCGCCGCCGCCAAGTGACGACCTCCGAACTCCGGCTCCCCTCTCCCCAGCGTCTGGGGAGAGGGGCTGGGGGTGAGGGTTACAGCCCCAGCCGACCCTGCTCCCGAGGCGTCCGCGCCCGCGGCGCCTGCGCGAAGTCCGAGGTGCCGCGCTGCGACGGCATTTCGATGCGCTGGCCGTGGACGATGTCGCCGGCGGTGAGCAGCTGCAGGCGCGGGTACTGGCTGCCGTCCCACGGCGAGGTGTAGAGGCCGGCCGAGGCGGCTTCGCGCTGCATCTCCGAGGTGGGCGGGCGCGTCGTCACCAGCACGCCGATCGGCGCCTTCTCGCGGTCGATCACGCCTCGGAGGTCGCGCACGTCGCGGACGCCGGTGGCGCCGCCCTTCACCGAGATGATCACGGGGAGGTGGCGCAGCGTGGGGCTGTCCGGGTCGTTGGGGTCGCGCTCGGGGAAGGTGAGGACGCCGTCGATGCCGCGGTCCATGCCCTTGCGGTTCTCGCCGCCGCGCGCCGTGCCTCCGAGCTTCGCGACGGCCCAGTACTGGAACTGGTACTTGTCGCGCTCCGCCAGCGCGAGGGCGGCCGCCTCGTCGCGCGGCTCGCCGTCGACGTGGATGTCGTCGCTGCCGTTGGGGAAGTCCGCCGGGAAGGTGTCCGCGAGGCGTCGGCGCATGAGGTCGACCGCGAGCCAGGTGACGTCGATGCCGATCCACTGCCGTCCGAGGCGGTGCGCGGCGACCGTCGCCGTCCCGCACCCGCAGAACGGGTCGAGCACGACGTCGCCGGGGTTCGAGGACGCGCTGATGATCCGCTCGAGCAGCGCCTCGGGCTTCTGCGTCGGGTAGCCGAGGCGCTCCCGTGCCTGTGAATTGATCGGCGGGATGTCATCCCAGATGTCCTGTAGCGGTACGCCCGCCATCTCATCAAGGTAGCGCTTGTAGCGCGGGAAGCCGTTGCTAGTGAATACGATTCGACCTTCGCTCTCGAAAGCTTCCATGTTGGCCTTCGAGTAAGCCCAGTAGCGACCAGGAGGTGGACGAACTCCATGAAAGTCGTAGGAGGTGTCGCCGCCCGGTTTGTTCGCCGTGAGGTCCGATGTCGTGAACTTTCGACCAGTGCCGGGCTCAGTCTGCGTGTACTTGCTGTCGACGTGGCGATCCGTATAGGGCTGGAACTGGACGTTCCAGGTCGTTCTCGTGTCGCGCCCATAGAACAGAAGGACGTCATGGATGCGCCCGAGGCGGTACCCACCCTGCCTCGCGTCGGAGTGCGCGCTAGTCCGCTTCCAGATGATCTCGTTTCGGAAATTCCGCACGTCGAACACTGCGTCCATCAGCACCTTGAGGTAGTGGCTGGCGGTGGGGTCGCAGTGGAGGTAGATCGAGCCGGTGGGCTTGAGGACGCGGCGCAGTTCCACTAATCGCGGGGCCATCATCGTGAGGTAAGCGGTCACGTCGTTGTGGCCCAGCGCCGTCACGAACGCCTCGAGCAGCTTCCCCACGTCGTCGCCGCGCGAGGCCACCTCGTCGAAGGTGCGCTGCACCTGGAGGCTCCACTGCCACGTGTCGCCGAACGCCTCGATCTGCGCCTCGGACTCGACGCCCTTCGCCTCCTTGAAGAGCACGTTGTAGGAGCGGGCGGAGTTGAACGGCGGGTCGAGGTAGACGAGGTCGACGCACTCGGAGGGGAAGTCGCGCAGCACGTCGAGGTTGTCGCCGTAGTAGAGGGTGTTGGGGCGGAACTCGGGCATGACGGGGAGTGTACAAGACCCTCACCCCCAGTCCCTCTCCCCAGCCCTCTCCCATGAAGGGAGAGGGGGCCGGAACTCGGGAGGTCTTTCGTCGCCAACGTCTGATTCTGATCCCCCCTCCCCTTGTGGCCCTTCGACAGGCTCAGGATGCGCGGAGTGAGGGAGAGGGGGCCGGCCCTAGTAGACCCCGTACGCCTTCAGCACCTCGAACTCGTAGATCAGGCGCTGCTCCTGGCGCATCAGCTCGACGAACTCGTCGGGGGTGCGTTCGGTGCCCTCCCAGATCAGGTTGCCCGGCCTCGAGATGGGCATGCCCTGCTGCATCGCGCGGAAGAGGCGCACGCTCTGCTCGGGCACGTCGGGGCCTTCGAGGATGGCGACGCGGCACTCGAGGGTGAGGTAGCCGTAGGACTCGGGGCCGCTGCCGGTGCCCCAGACGAAGAGCGTGGCGCGCGGGTCGCGGCGGATGTGCGCCGTCCGCACCCTCGAGGGCAGGCCCGAGCTCCATACCTTGCCGTCCATCGGCACGATGCCGACGCGGACCGCATGCGCCGCGCCATCGGCGCTCGTCGTGATCATGGCGGCGCCGCGGTTCTTCTCGAGGTACGCCTGTACGCGCTCGTCCATCGGGTGCGCCTCCTTCGTCGCGGCAGCGTACGCCCTCATCCGGCTGACGCCCCGTCCGACCGGGAGCAGGCGGGCCGGGTGCGAGTGCTTGGAGGATTAGCGACGCAGGATGAGGTACGTCGCTCGACCGACCGCGACGAGCGTGCCCTCGGCGTCTCGAACGTCCACCTGGACGTAGGCGATGGTCCGCCCGCTACGCAGGACGCGCGCCTCCGCCACGATGTCCGTTGTCGCCGCGTTGAGGTAGGTGACGTTAAGGTCGGTCGTCGCCTGGCCGGCCCACGTGTCGTCGCCCTCGCGCCGCAGGGTGGAGACGGCCCCACCCGCGGCGGAGTCGATGAGCGTTGAAATCGCGCCGCCGTGCATCACCTCGGGGCGCCGCGTCCCCAGCTCGGGGCGCATCTTGAGGCCGAGGCTCACGTGCCCGACATCGTGCGCGGCCTCGACGGTGATGCCGAGCGTGCCCCAGAAGGCGACGGTCTGCGGGGCGATCAGTTCGAGGAGGCGCGCGTCTCCGGTCGCGGTCACGGCAGCCTCGGTCCGCCGGCGCTCGGCGGGACGCGCGGTCCGGACGATGGCGGCAGCGGTCGCGAGCCCGGCGGCGTGAAGCCGAGACCCCGTTGCGACGCGTGGGGCCGTTCGTCGGCCTCGGGGCGTGGCGGTGCGGGCGGGGGCTGGACCCACGGCCGCGACTGCGGCTCCGACGTCTCCCCGGCCGGAGGCGCCGGCGGCGGCTCCTGACCTGGGCCTTCGCCCTCGGCGGGTGTTGTCTCCGCCTCGCTCACCGCCTGGTCCACCGGCTGCGGGGAGTCGGCCTCCGCAGGGGCGCTCGCCTCCGCAGCCGCCTCCTGAACGACGCGTTCCTCCTCCGCAGGCGCAACCGGCGCTTCCGCTCCCGGCGGCTCCTCGACGACTGCGTCCCCGCGATGGGCCTCGCTGCTGGCGGCGGCACCGGCCATCGAAGCCGGGTCCGCCTCGGTCGAGGGTGGCGTCGGCGGCGCGGGTGTTGCCTCGGGCGTCGGGTACGGTGGTGCCGGGGCCGAGGCCGTGGCCGTTGCCGCTGCGCCGGAGGCTGCCGGATCCGACGCTCCGTGCTCGCGCCGCGCGGCGCCGTCGCGCTGCAGGGTCGAGCGGGCAGCGTCGGTGGCGTAGCGCGCGGCCTGCGTCACCTCACGCGCGGCACGGCTCGTAGCCTCACGAATCTCCTCACGGTTCGTGTGCGCGACCGCGGACGCCGCGCGGCGCGCTGTATCGACGACCTCGCCCACGTTGGCGCGAGCAATGTCCGTGGCCGCTCGCTCGCTGGCGTCCGGGACTGGCATCAGCACCCACGCGGTGACGTATGCCACGGCCACGAGACCGAACGAGACGAGCGCGAGGATTACGACACCGACACGCAGCAGCGTCAGGTCGAGGTCATACCGCGCTGCGAGGCCGGCGCAAACGCCTCCGAGCAGCGCGTTGTCGCGATCACGGGTGAGTCGGTTTATCGACACTGGCCACTCCGATGCCATCGAGGGGGCGAGCGGCCTCGAATGGTACCGCCGCCGGTCAACACGCGGGGACGTTGGTGAGGCGAACTGCCGGCGCTGCCTACGCGCCGCCGTCGCCGGCGCGGGCAGCCGCGCCTACGCCTTCCTCGGAGTGATCTTGCTGACTGAAGGTCATGCGGTAGAGATCCGCGTAGACGCCGCCGAGCGCCATCAACTCGTCGTGCGAACCGATCTCGACGATCCGGCCCGCGCTCATGACGACGATCCTCGTGGCGTCGCGGATCGTCGAGAGGCGGTGCGCGATCACGAAGGAGGTCCGCCCGCGCAACATCACCTTGAGCGCGTTCTGAATCACTCGCTCGGTCTGCGTGTCGACGTTTGCGGTCGCTTCATCGAGGACGAGGATGCGCGGGTCAGCGATGATCGCGCGCGCGAAGGAAATGAGTTGCCGCTGGCCGACGGACAGGTTCTGGCCGCGCTCGTGCAGCTCCGTGTTGTAGCCATCCTCGAAGTGCTCGATGAACCGATGCGCGCCGACCGCCTCCGCGGCGCGCCGGACGTCCTCATCCGAGGCGTCCAGCCGGCCGTAGCGGATGTTGTCCGCGATGGTGCCGGAGAACAGGTAGGGCTCCTGCAGCACGATGCTCATGCGCTTCCGCAGGGACTCGCGCGTGATCTTGCGCAGATCGACGCCGTCGATCTCGATGCTGCCGCCCTGGATCTCGTACGAGCGGTTGATCAGCGCGGTCACCGAGGTCTTGCCCGCGCCGGTATGGCCCACCAGCGCGATCGTCTCGCCCGGCTCGACGTGAAGATCGAAGTCGCGAAGGACCGGCACGCCGGGGACGTACGAGAAGTCGACGTGGTTGAAGTCGACACGCCCAGTCACGTCCGGCAGCTCGATGGCATCCGGCGCATCCGTGATCTCCGGCTTCGTGTCGAGCACCTCGAAGATGCGGTGTGCGCCGGCGGTCGCCCGCTGCAACTGCGTGTACTGCAACACGAGGTCGCGTACCGGGTTGAAGAACCGCTGGATATAAAGGGTGAATGCGACCGCGAACCCGAGCGCGTCTGCCGCGGTCAGCAACCCGTTGAACACGCGAAAGCCGATGACGAACAGCACGAGGATCGTCGCGACCGTCGAGAGCACCTCGACCATTGGCATGACGGCCGCCTGGAGGCGTCCCGCCCGCAGGTTCGAGTCGCGGTTGATGCGGTTCAGCGCCTCGAACTCCTGGAGGTTGCGTTCCTCGCGGCCGAGCGACTGCACCACGCGCACGCCCGAGACGTTCTCGTTGATGCTCGAGTTCACGAGGGCGATTGCCTGGCGCACCTCGATGAAGGCGCGTGCGGCGCTGCGCTGCCACAGCGCCATGAACAGCACCATCACCGGGATCGCCGCCAGCGCGACGATCGCGAGCTGCACGTCCAGCGCGAACAGGAACACGACGATCAAGAGCAATCCGAGGAAGTCGTCAAAGACCGTGAGCAGGCCCGTGGTCAGCAACTCCTGGAGCACGACGACGTCCGAAGTCACGCGCGACATCACGCGCCCGACCTCCTCGTTGTCGTAGAAGCGCAACGACAGCTTCTGGAGGTGGCTGAACAGCAGATTGCGCAGGTTGTAGAGGATGCGGTGACCGATGTAGCCGGTCATCAATCGCTGCAACCACAGCGCGAGCCACCCGACGACGGACAACGCGACAAGGATGAGTCCGACTCGTGCGAGGTCCTCGGTGTTCGGGTTCTCGACGAGTTGCGTCGTCGCCACACCCATGACGAACGGCTGCGCGTAGGACGTGATCGCGTGAACGATCATCGTCAGGAACGCGATAGCGACCCGGAGCTTGTACGGCCGGAGGAACGGAATCAGCCGCCTGAACAGCGTCGGATCATAGACCTTGCCGAGCTCCTCGTAGTCCCAGCCGTCCGTGCGGCCGCGACCGCCGCCACCGGGGCCGCCACCGCTCCAGCCGCCTGCACCGCCGCCGCCCCAGTACGCCATCAGGCGTCTCCCGCCTGGGCGATTGCCGCGCGCGCCTCTTCCTGGTCGCGCAGTTCGAGGTCGTAGATCTCGCGGTAGAAGCCGCCGCGCGCGAGCAGTTCCTCGTGGCGTCCGCGCTCGACGATCTTGCCGTCGCGCATCACGAGGATCTGGTCCGCCTGCTGCACCGTGCGCAGCCGCTGGGCGATCACGAACGTCGTCCGGCCCTTCATCAGGTTCTGCAGCGCCTCCTGGATGAGGTACTCGGTGCGCATGTCCACGGACGAAGTCGAGTCGTCGAAGATGAGGATGCGCGGGTCCATCAGCAGCGTGCGGGCGATCGCGATGCGCTGCCGCTGGCCCCCGGAGAGCGTGGTGCCGCGCTCGCCTACCCACGTGTCGTAGCCGTCCGGCAACTGCTCGATGAAGTCGTGGATGCGGGCGGCTCGGGCCGCGCGCAACACCTCTTCCTCGGTCGCGTCCGGTTTCCCGTATGCGATGTTGTCCCGGATGGTGGCGACGAACAGGAAGAGGTCCTGCTGCACGATGCCGATCGTCGAGCGCAGCGAGTCGATCGTCACGTCCCGTACGTCCTCACCGTCGATGCGAATGGCGCCGGTGCTGACGTCGTAGAAGCGCGGCAGGAGGTTGACGATCGTCGACTTGCCGGAGCCGGTCGGCCCGAGGAGTGCGATCAGCTCACCGGGCTTCGCCTCGATGTCGATGTTTTGGAGGACGGGGCGACCGGGCTCGTACCCGAACGACACATTCTCGAATACGACCTCACCGCGCGCCGCTCGGATTGGGGTGGCGTCCGGCTTCTCGCGCACCGGTGACTCCGCGTCGAGCAGTTCGTAGATGCGGGCACCGGCGGAGTGGGCTCGCGCGAAGATGTTCACCACGAAGCCGATCGAGCGGACGGGCACCTGCAGCATCGTCAGGTACAGCTGGAACTTGGTCAGGTCGCCGACCGTCATCCGCCCGGCGATGATCTCCTGACCGCCGAACCAGAACACGAGCGCGAGCGAGAGGATCCAGAGCGACGACATGACCGGCTCGTTCAGGGCCTGGATCTTGCTGGTCATGTACGAGCGCTCGAACAAGCCCTGGGCGACCTTGTCGAACTTGCGTTCCTCGAAGTGCTCACGAGCGAACGCCTTCACGACACGTTGGCCGGTGAGGTTCTCCTGGAGGACCGTCGACAACTGGCCCTGGAGGTCCTGGACCTGGAGCCAGACTGGCCGCAGCTTGAGTGAGATGACCGAGGCCTGCAGCGCCACGATCGGCATGAACGCGAGGCCGATGAGCGCCACCTTCACGTTCGTCCCGATCATCAGCGCCGCCGAGACACCGACGAGCACCACGATGTAGGCAAGCCGGATCAGCCCCATGCTGACGAAGAACCGGACGCCCTCCACGTCCTGCGTTGCACGGGACATGATCTGCCCGATCTGGGCGTTGTCGTGGTACGCGTACGAGAGCCGCTGCAGGTGGTCGTAGATGTCGTTACGGAAGTCGTACGCAACGGCCTGCGAAACCTTCTCGCCGAGGTACTGCTGACCGTAGGTGAAGAGGCCTCGGAAGACCGCAGCGAGGATGAGCAGGGTCGCGGCGATCGCGAGCGTGCCCATGTTGCCTCGTGCCACGCCGTCGTCACCGATGTCGAAACCGACGTCGATCGCGAAGCCCACGAGCTCCGGCATCGCGATGACCATCGCCGTTGCGCCGAACACGCAGAGCGTCGTGAGCACGATCAGGCCGGGGTACCGGAACGCCCGGGAGGTCAATCGAAGGTGAACCTGAGCGTGTTTCCGCTGAGGCATCGCGCTTTCCGGCTTCGGGGCGTGGGCCCGGCGAGGGCGGGGTAGACGCATTGTAATAGCAGATTGACGTAAACGTAAAGTTTGAGCCCTCACGGGCCACGACTCTGTGCGGCGACAACGAAGATCGGTGTCGTCTCGGCCCACTCGATGTCCGTGCGAAGACCGCCGAACGACCGGCCGGTGTGGCGCTCGATCACGCGCAAGATCAGACGGTCGCGCTGCCTCAGTGCCGCCGTCCGCACGAGGCGCTTGCGAGTGACCTTGCGCAACAGCGGGTCGAGTTCCGTCTGGAGCGCCACCCCCGAGCGGTCGCCGCCGCTGTCGCCGAACGCGACGCGCGGCGTCTCCGCGAGGTCGTGCAGCGTCCGATAGACGAGATCGACGTAGTCGACGTGGAGACGGACGCCGCCGCCCTGGAGCAGGTCGAGCAGGTACGCACGTGCCTGCTCAGGCACTTCCCAGACCGCGCCCGGCTGGACCGCGATGTCGCGCGCCTCCTCGACGTTCTCGAGGACCGCGATCGGGTTGCCCGACAGCTCGAGGATGCGGCTGAGCTGCGTGAGTGCTCGGTTCAACTCGCCGAGGGGCTCGCGCAGCGGCTCGATGTCGGAGATGCCCCAGAGCTGCTTCGGGCGCGGCACGTTCGGGTAGACCACGTAGGGCAGCATCCCGTACGGGTTCGGCCGCTCCTCGATGAGCGCGCCGCCAGCCCACAGCTCGAAGCGGTCCGCCGTCCATGATTCGATGACCTCGACGGCCGGCGCGCGTCTCGCGAGGGAGTCGCGCGGGGGGCCATAGCGGCGTGCGAACTCGTCCGCGTCGAGCTCGTAGCGTGAGGCGACCCGCCGCAGCCGCCTCACGTCGTCGCCGATCCACCACGCGAAGAGTCCCTGCACGTCCGGCGTCGAGACGACGACGCGCTGCTCCTCGTCGTCCCAGGTGACCCTTGAACGCGCCGTCACCGAGGACCGCCGTGTCGATCTCGGTCTCGAGGTCCAGCCGCGCGAGGTCGTTCGTTTCCCACACCTCGAGGAGTGCGCGCTCTGCCTCGGCCGTGCGACCGGCGTCGACGCCGTCAAGCCGTGTTACGACCGGTCGGTGGTCCGTGACGAGGTACGACGCGCCCTTCTCCACGATCGCGCGTGCGTAGTTGAAGGAGAGCGCGCGCTCGCGGCCCTGGCGGGGCGGCGCGCCTCGGCGGCCTTCGTAGTACTCGAGGTACTCGCGGTAGCGCCGCAGCCGGTCGAGGTCGCGACCGGCGAGCAGTGCCGGCAACGGCTGCTCGCTCGCGAGTCCACCTCGGGGCGCAGTGGTTCCGGTGGCGGAGGGCATGGCGGTCACGCGGCGCCTCGGCGGAGCACCTGCTGCTGCGGACCCTGCTGCAGGACGCGGAAGACGGTGCGGCGCGAGACGCGGAAGCGCTCCGCGATGTCGTCCACGCCGAGCTCCGTGTCCTCGCGCATGCGACGGATCTCGTCGTCGCGGTAGCGGTTGAGCAGCGCGCGAGCGCCGCCTGGCACGTCGTAGCGGCAGCGTGGGAGCGGGCAGTCGAGGCAGGCGGCGAACAGGTCGCAGCCGTCGTCGCGGTACTGGAGGTGCTCGGGCAGCGCGTCCTCGCGAGGACGGCGGCCGTCCTCCTCCTCCCTCGGCATGATGCCGATCGCGCCCAGGGCGGCCAGTGTGGCTGTAGTCGTCATGCGAGGCTCCTCTCCATCTCACCCACGCGCCCCTGCGCCGTTCGCGGTCCGCCATCGAGGCCGGCCGCGGCAACGCAGAGCGCGAGGCTCACCAGGTAGTCGTCGTGCCCCTCGGCGGGGTCGACGTCGAACGCCATCGACCGCTGGTCGCGGTAGACGGCGCGTGCAAGTCGCAGCTGCTTGAGGCACTCGCCGCGCTCGGCCGAACCGTCCGCGCCATAGAGGCGCAGCCGCCCGGAGTGCACCGCTGCCAGCAGTCCGAAGCCGAGGCGCGACTTGCGTTCGGAGGTGAAGACGACCGGCTCGACCACGCCTCGATGGAGGCGCGCGGCCAGCAGGTCCGCGACCGGACCGCCGAGGCCAGTGGCGTCGACGGCCAGGTGGCGAACCCGCCAGGTGCGACGCAGCCGGTCGGCCAGCGTCTCGATCAGCGGCTCGGTGGCCGCGCCCTGCCACGCCTGGTGCTCGACTACCTCAACTCGCGGAAGGGCGGCGGCCGAGGTGCGCTCGACCCGAGCGATCGTGAGCACCGTCCAGTCGTGGTCACGCGCGGCCGCAGTCACCGAGGACCGCGCGGCGCCTCCGACGTCGAGGCCGGCGACGTAGCGCTCGCCACCCACGGGCGTGCGGAGGCGTGCGTGGCGACCCTCCACCTGCGCGAGCGCAGCGCCGTCGAAGAGGCGGTCCGCCTCGTTGACGACTTCGAGCAGGTACTGGGTGCGGAAGAGCGGGTGCCGCTCTCCGAGACGCTCGCGCTCGGCCTCGACGTACGCGCGGTACGCCGGAACGGCCTCCGCCACCTGTTCCCACTCGACGCGGAAGTGGCGACGCGGTCCGCCCGTTCGCTCGGCCGTGCGGTGGACTGCCTTCGCCTGCTCCAGCAGCGACCGCGGCCCCCACGGCGTGCCGTAGTAGACGACGGGCGCGTTCGTCGACGCGGCCATCGGGCGAAAGTCACGGTCGAACTTGTCGACCTCGACGTCCTGCGCCTCGTCCACCTCGAGCAGCAGGTCCGCGGTGTGCCCGACGACGTTCGCGCCCGGCTCGGCGGAGAGGAAGCGCGCCCGCGCGCGGCCCATCCGCAGCGTGCCACCGCTCGACTCGACGAGTCCGCCGATGCCCGCGTCCTGCGCTCGCGTGCGCAGCCGGTCCAGCGAGATGCGTGCCTGGTCGAGCGTGGGCGCGGCCTTGATCGCGGTGCCGCCGCGCAGTCCGTGCGCGAGCAGCGTCGCGAGGCCGGCCTGCGCCGACAACTCGTTCTTGCCTCCCTGCCGCGCGATCTCGACGGACAGGGAGCCGCCCTCTCGATCGATGACGCGGCGCAGGATCGCCCGCACGATCTCGACCTGATACGGACGCAGTCGCGGAAGCGCGCGCTCCCTCGAGGCGGTGCGCGGCTCGACGGCGGCGAGGGCGGTCACGCGAGCACCAGCCGTTCGACCATCGCGCCGATGGCGGCCGTCAGCACGGCGAAGAACAAGGCGTTCAGCCGCCAGCGCAGCTCACCGAGGTCGCGCTCGATCCACTCGAGGCGCGCCGTCGGGTCGGCGGGTCGTGGGTCCGAGCGCCGCCGGAAGGGCAGCAGCGCCCGGATCGCACGCGCCAGCCGCGCTTCGGTGCGCTGGTCGTACTCGGGACTCGAGGTGCGCCGCTCAGCCATCGCTCACCTCCGTCGCGCCGATCTCCGGGACGCGCAGCACCTCGCCGAACTCCTCGAGCAGGTTCGCCAGCGCGCCGCCGAGGTGATCCGCCTGCTGCGGCGAGAGCCGGTGCTGCGCGAGCAGCGCCTGCACCAGCAGCCGCACGCCGCCCTGCACCAGCCGGAAGTCGTCCGGGTGCTGCTCCAGCGCCTGCCGCAGTTGCAGCCGCAGCAGCGCCACTTCCTCGTCGAGTCCCGTGACGGCGCGCGCGTCCTCGAGGCCGGCGCGGTCCGCCTCGTCGAGGACGGCGTCGTAGAAGGAGGCGATCCGTCCGCTGGTCATCGCCGCCTCCGTCCGTGCCGCCGAGCGTCGCCCGCGAGGAGCAGGAGCAGCTCGTCGCGCACCTCGGGCCGCGCGTTCGAGGCGTCCTCGATGGCGCGCATCAGGCCGAGGAGCAGGCGCAGCGCCGCGATTTCGTACTGCCCGCGCTCGAGCGCGCCCGCGAAGCCGCCCTGGGCGCTCACGGCCGGCCTCCCGAGGTGATGAGCCAGAACGTCGCGAGGTTGCCGAGGAGCAGCGGCAGCCGGACGAGCACTTCGAGCTCGTCCCCTTCGCTGAGCCCGAACGTCGTCACGAGGGAATACGCGGAGAGCAGCGCGGCCCCTCCGCAGAGCCCGACGAGCACCAGCGCTGCGGTGCGCCGGATCGCACCACCGCCGCCGGATTGCCGCGCGAAATACGCGGCGTTCGCGATCCCGCTTGCCGCGGTTGCGCTATCCTGCGCCGCGGCGATCCCGCCCCAGAGTCCATTCACAGGACACCCCCTGCCATCGCAGTGGGAGAATAGAACAGACGTTCTACATCCGCCAAGCGTCTGGTGGCGGATGTGGACACGTTGTCGACAAGCCATAACTCCGGATGCCGGTGGCCATCGGAGGTGCCGATGAGCGAGCAGCGCCTCGAGGTTGGCGATGCATCCCTCTGGCTCAACGTGCGGGGCTCGGGACCGCCGCTGCTCCTGCTGCATGGCGGCCCGGGACTCTGGAGCGACTTCGACGGCGCGGCCGCGATGGTCGAGGACCTCGCCGCCGTCGTGACGTTCGACCAGCGCGGCTGCGGCCGCTCCACGGGTGGCGGTCCGTACACCCTCGAGGGTGCGATCGCCGACATTGAGGCGGTGCGCGCGTACCTCGGTTACAGACGCTGGATCGTGGGCGGGCACTCGTGGGGTGCGGCACTGGCGCTGGCGTACGCGCTCGCGCACCCCGGGGGACGGGCGCGCTCCTCTACATCTCCGGCACCGGTATCGCGATGGACTGGCGAACGGCGTACCGCGCCGAACGCGCGCGGCGGCTCACCCCCGAGCAGCAAGCCCGCCTCGACTCGCTGCCCGCACTCGTCGAGGCAGCCGCGCACGGCTCCGAGGAGTGGGCCGCACTCGACGACGAGTCGAACGTCCTCCGCTGGTCGCGCGACTTCGCCGACCGCGCACACGCGATCGAACTGGCGACGGCGCTACTCCGCCCCGGCCTCCATCCGAACTACGAAGCGAACCGCGCCCTGAACGCGGAGTGGGAGGCCTACGTCACGGCCGGCGGCGTTGAGGAGCGGCTGCGTGCCCTCGATGTGCCCGCCCTCATCATCCACGGCGCCGCCGACCCGCGCCCGGCATGGGCCACGGAGCACGTTGCCCGCGCGCTCCCACGAGGCGAGTTCGCGCTCATCGAGGACTGCGGTCACTTCCCCTGGATCGAGCAGCCGGCCGCTTTCCGCCGGCTGGCGCATGGTTTCCTGACAGTGAACGGGTGACGCGTCCTACCACCGCATAATCGCCCGCGCCCGTTCGGCGTCTGCCTCGAACTTGGCTTCGTAGGGGCGGAGGAAGTCGTCGCCGGCGAGGTCCTGGGCGCGCGCCCAGGTCAGCGGCTTCTCGTCGCGGAAGCGCTGCTCGTGGCGGACGGCGGCGAGGAACGTCGTGCAGTCGCCGAGATCCCATGTGTCGAGCACATCGCAATCGAGGTAGCCGACGCCGTCCGGGAAGTACGGGGCGCCTCGGGAGGTGCGTTCGTAGCGCAGTCCGTCGAGCTTGCCTTGGCCCGAGGTCGCCTCGCGGCCGCTGCGCAGCCCCAGCGGTTCGAGCAGGTCGAGCTGGTCCTCCGAGAGCAGCGTGATCGCGAGTGTCTTCGAGGCGTTCACCAGGTCGTGCGTCAGGTTGTGCTTCCAGAGGAGGACGAGCAGCCGTGGGCGGTCCGGCACGATCGAGGCGCCGTAGATCGAGACGGCGATCTGGGCGTTCACTCGCTCGCCCTCGTGGCTGCCGACGGCGCAGACGGCCTCCCACGCGGGGTGAGCGAAGTAGGACGAGACATCGGACTCTGGCACGTGCTCCTCCGTCGCTCACTCCACCAGCGGCTCAACGGCCGCCGGCAGTTCGATGCTGAACTCGCAGCCCTCGCCGGGCATGTTCTCGACGTCCACCCGCCAGCCGAGGGCTCGCGACAGTTCCCGCACCAGGTACAGCCCGATGCCGAGGCCCGGGGCGCCCAGCGGCGGCGTGCCTCGGTAGTAGGGCTCGAAGAGGCGGTCCACCTGCGTCTCGCCCAGGCCGCCGCAGGCATCGCGGAAGTGCACAGTCGTGACGCCGTGACCACGCTCGGCGAGGACGTGCACCTGCGAGCCAGGCGGCGAATATTTGGCCGCGTTCTCCAGCAGGTTGAGCAATGCCGTCCGCAACAGGGGCGGATCGGACTCCACGACGACCTCGGCGTCCGGATAGTGCTCCACGATCTCGACCTTGGGGTGTCGTTCCGCCGTCTCGGCGACGAGGTCCTCGAGCATGCGCGTGAGGCTGACCGGCTCGATGTCGATGACGAGGCCGGAGCGCACCTCGGCGAGCTCGCTGAGCTTGGCGATGGTGTGCTGTAGCCGGCGTGCTTCGTCGTGCACGGTCTGGAGCTGGTCGACTGCCTCCTCGGCCGTCGCGCTGCCGTTCAGGAACCGCCGCTGCAGCCGCCGCGTGAAACCGAGGATCGCCGTCAGCGGCGTGCGCAGTTCGTGCGCCGCAATGCTGAGGAAGCGCTCGCGGTCCTCGTCCACAGCCCGTCGCTCGATGACGCTGCTGAGGATGTTTGCGACCGTCTGGAGGAACGACACGTCGTCGTGCGTCCAGTCCCGCGGCTCGCGACCGTCCACCTCGAGGACGCCGAACGGGCGGTCGGCGCCCTCGATGACCACGTTCACCGCGCTGCGTACGCCCAACTCGAGGAAGACCGGCTCCGGCTTGAAGCGAATCTCCGCCGGGAGATTGGGCGTGATGACCGGCAGGCGGGTACGCAGCGCGTGCGCGGCCGCGGAGTCGCCGCCCGCCGGCAGTTCCAGCTGGCCCACGACGCCCTCGGGCCAGCCCGACCCGGCACGGACGAACAGTTGCCCGTCTGGCTCGAGGTCGAGCACCTTCGAGAAATCCGCGTCGAGCCCGCGGCGCACGAGGTCGGACGCCTCCTGGAGGAGCAGGTCCAGCGAGCGCTCCCGGACCGCGAGCAGCCCGAGGTCCGCGACCGCTCGTTGCTGCGTTCGGAGCGCGTTGACCCGTGACTCGAGAACCTGCTCGTCGGCCATTCGCTGACGCTAACACCGCGCACCTTGCATCCGAGTAACGAGCAGCCTCCCGAGCGCTGCTTGCTGCGTCTACGCACGCCCCAACTCCCGAGACGGCTGGAGGTCCGCTCCGGCCCCCTCTCCCTTTATGGGAGAGGGCGGGGGAGAGGGTCGACCCTACCGCCCTTCCAACCCCGCGCGGATCTTCTCAGTGGCCGTCAGCCCCGAGGTCGTACACGCACTCCGAGGCGGCGCGCCAGCAGGGAAGCCGCGCTCGCTGGAGGCGAGCCGCTCGCGGACACCGGCCACCACCTCGCGAGCGGCCACGATCGACGCCTCGAGCTCCTCGAGGGTGTCGCCGTGCACCAGTTTCGCGGGCAGCGCCGGCTCGGCCGCGAGCACCGCGTCGCGGTAGCGGTCGAGGGCGGCGCGGGTCTGCTGCCGCTCGGCGTCGAGTGCCGCTCGCGCCTGCTCGATGCCGTCCGCCTCCGCCTCCTCGACCGCCGCCAGTTCGTCGAGCGCCTCGTCCGCCAGCGTCGCCCCATCGTCGTCCACGAACGGCGGGTCGATGCCGTCCTGGTCGTCATCGACGGCGTCCACCTCAATGCCATCGTCGCCGCGCGCCTCGCGCTCGAGGTCCTCAGGATTCGTCGTGTTCACCATCGTCGTGTTCCCCCTTGCCGCTGAATGTGCATCGAACGTGGCACCAGCGGCGCGGATCGCCGAGGGGGAAGTGGCAGCCCCTCACCCCCCGGCCCCCTCTCCCCACAAGGTGGTGGAGAGGGGGAGCCGGAGTTCTGACCTCCCCTCCCCAGCTTCTGGGGAGAAGGGCCGGGGGTGAGGGTCATGTGCTTACATGGATCGTGCAGGCAGCGTCCGGCCGTGCCGGCCTCGAGGTCCCGCGTGGGCATCGAGGGCGGCGGCCCGATTCATCCCTCGCCAGCGCCGTTGATGGCCGAAGAGGGTTGCGCGGGCGGTCCGGAGGCGAAGTGCTACTCCTCGAGCCGTATCTCGATGGAGGTTAGCGATATGGATCAGTTCGAGTACAAGGTCGCGTACGTGGACTTCCGAGGGCGCATCTCGTCCGAGGGAGTCGAGTTCATCCGGCGGAGCGGCGAACACCGCACCGGCTTCGTGGCCCGTTACCTCACCGCGCTCGGTGAGGAGGGCTGGGGCGTGGCGGGAATCCACCCGCTGCTCCGCTCGGAGACCAGCTACTTCGTGCTGCAGCGGCCGAAGCAGGCCGTCGCAGCCAGCGGCGACACGCCGAGCGCGTCGCCAGGCGCCGAGGCCTAGCAAGGTCTCGTAGAGCGGCGCTTATCGCCTGACGGCACCCGGCCGGGCGCAGCCTGCACCGCCCGCCACTCCTACAGCCGCCACGATCGCCTCCAGCTTTCGGGCGTCCCGAAGCCAGCGAGCACCGCGTAGAGGCTCCACTGGCCGTGATGGAACGCCTCGTGCTGGACGAACTCCCAGGTGAACGTCGCCAGCGTGGACGGCGTCCCATCCCAGTCGATCACGAGTTCGGGATCGAGCCCGTCGAGCGCGCTCAGAAGTTCCTGCTGTTGGTGGTGAAGCGCGTGCAGCAGCCGGCTCACGCTCCAGCGGTCCGCCGTAGTGCTCGCCTGCACGACTCCAATCCAGCGCCGTCTCACGAGCGCGTCGTTGTACACGCCCCGCACGCGAACGACATGCCGGAGTTGTCGCGCGAAGGAACCGAATGTTCCGCTGGACTCGGGAGTGAACTCCCACCTGTCCTCGGGCGCGGTCTCCATGAAGTCGGTCGTCATGCGGTGAAGCCAGACGCAGTAGCCGCGAAAGGCATCGAGCAGCACGCGTGCCTCCTCCCCGCCTTCGGCCCTCCGACTCCGCCGATCCAGGCCCCGCCACTGGTCGCGCGTTGCTATAATGAACGCGGCCCCCCACACCACAAGGCCAACACACAACAAGCGGCGAGCGATGCCGCCTCAGATGTTTGTGCCTTCGTCACGAAGTTCCGAGGGGCCGAACCGGAGGGACCACACTTGGCCTTCAATGACCGTGAACTGACCTGTCGCGACTGCGGCAGCTCCTTCGTCTTCACCGCGGGTGAGCAGGAGTTCTACCAGACCAAGGGTCTGCAGAACGACCCTGTGCGCTGCCCGTCATGTCGCGCAACGCGGAAGATGATGCGCCCCGAGGACCGCGAGGAGACGCCTCGCTACGGAGTCGCCGTCTCGTGGGGTGGGCGCACGCCTCGACAGCTGCACGTCGCAACCTGCGCACAGTGCGGCACCGCCACCGAGGTGCCGTTCGTGCCGCGCGGCGACCGCCCCGTGTACTGCTCGAACTGCTACAACGCCGTCCGCACCCGCCAGGAGGCGCAGGCCGAGGCTGAGGCCGAGGCGCTCGCCGCCCGCCTCGCACACCGGGACGAGGGCCCGGCCCTCGAGGGGGCTGGCCGCGACGTCGAAGCGGACGTCCCCGCGCTGTAGGGCATCACCCTCACCCGAACCCCTCTCCCCTCAAGGGAGAGGGGTTCGGAGCTCCGAGGTGGTCGAGGTCAGGCCCCCTCTCCCCTTGTGGCCCTTCGACAGGCTCGGGGTGAGCGGGGTTGGGGTGAGGGTCGGCTACCCCTCGAAGCGGCGGATGATGAGGACCGCGTTCTGACCGCCGAAGCCGAACGAGTTCTTCATCACGGTACGGACGTCCACGTGGCGTGCCTCGTTCGGCACGTAGTCGAGGTCGCACTCGGGATCGGGGTCGTCGAGGTTGATCGTCGGCGCGACGACGCCTGTCCGGATCGTCTGGACAGCCGCCACTGACTCGACGCCACCGGCGCCACCGAGCAGGTGACCGATCTGCGACTTCATCGCGGAGACCGGGATCTCGTACGCGCGCTCCCCGAAGACGGACTTGATCGCTCGCGTCTCGGCGATATCGCCGATGTCGGTCGACGTCGCGTGCGCGGAGAGGTAGTCGATCTCCGCGGGGTCGACGCCGGCATCCGCCAGCGCGAGGCGCATCGCACGCGCGGCGCCGTCGCCGTCCTCGGGCGGCGCCACCAGGTGCGCAGCGTCCGCGCTGACGCCGTAGCCCACGATCTCCGCCAGTGGCTCGGCCCCGCGTGCCCGCGCGTGTTCCAGCGACTCGAGCACGAGGATGCCGGCGCCCTCGGCCGGCACGAAGCCCGTGCGTCCGGCATCGAAGGGGCGGCTCGCCTTCTCGGGTTCGTCTGCGTGCGTGGTGACGAGGGCACGCATCGCGCTGAACCCAGCGAGCCCGAGCTCGCTGATGCCCGCCTCGGCGCCGCCAGCGAGCATTACGTCCGCGGCGCCGCGCCGGATGACCTCGGTCGCGTCGCCGATCGCCTGGGTGCCCGCGGCACACGCGGTGGAGACCGTATTCGTGTAGCCGCGCAGTCCGAGCTGGATGGTGATGTTGCCTGCTGCCATGTTCGGCAGCATCTTCGCGATGTAGAGGGGGTCCACCTTCGCGCCACCACGCGCGATCAGCGTCCGCATCGCCTCTTCGCTCAGCGAGAGGGCGCCGCCGCCGTTCCCGCATAGCGTGCCGATCCGCTCGGTGTCCGCGCTCGCGAGGTCGATGCCGGCCTGCTCCACCGCCTGGCGTGCGGCAGCGACTGCGAACTGGCTGAAGCGCGCCATGCGCCGAGCATCGCGGCGGTCCATGTACTCGGTGGGGTCAAAACCGCGGATCTCGCCGGAGACCTGGCAGGCGTAGCCGGTAGGGTCGGCGAGGGTGAACGGTCCGAGGCCCGACTTGCCGGCGACGGCGTTCTCCCACATCTCGTTGACGCTGTTGCCGAGGGGCGTGATCGCCCCGAGTCCCGTCACGACCACGCGTCGTCGCCCGTTGCCGGTCGCCATGCCCCCGCCAATCACTCGCTGAACAGCGAGTGTAACGGGTGACAGTCTTTCGGGCCGCACCCCTGCGCCATCGATCGCGGCGTTCGATCGGTGCGGCTATCCCTCGCGGCCCGCTCGGAGTGCAGCGATCTTCGAGTTGTCCCACGTGACGAGACGGTCCGGAGTGAACACCACCCAGCGACTCGTCTCGCCGCTCGCCGTCGTCTCGCGGCGCCTCGGCGTGGTGTCGGTCTCGCCGTGACCACCGGCGTACTTGGTCCCGATGACCAGGCGCGCCTCCTCGAGATGCGGGTCGGCGTTCTCCTCGTCGGCGTTCTCCAGGACGCGAGCGGTGCCCTGGAACATCGCGCCGATGAGTTCCGGGAAACGCTCGTTCTTGTCGACCAGCAGCGTGGCGTTCGGGTTGCGGCGGAGGTTCACGATCTTCTGGCCGCGGCCGGTGAAGTAGATCTTGCCCTGCACCCAGCCGAACCACATCGGCGTGAGGTTGATGCGCCCGTCTGCCCCGAGGGTGGCGATGCGCATGTTCCACGACGATGTCATCAACTCGTCGAGTTCCTCGTCCGTGAGCGCGATCTTGCGTGAGATCCGTGGCACGTGGCCTCCCTTCCGCAGCGGGGCGGCCATCCTAGCATTGCGACGAACCGCTACCCGAACGACTCCGCGACTCGCACCAACTCCTCCAGAGGAAGCACGTCGCCCTCGAGGAGGATCGCCACCTCGCCCTGCTGCCACGCGAGCCGCTCGACCCCGTTCGACGTGTCGCGGTAGCCCTCGCCAAACTCGAGGTCGACGCGCTCCCACGAGAGGATGGAGTCGGGCAACGCGTGGCGAGCGCGCTGCCTGATCAAGAGGTAGCCGCCCGACTCCCCATCGAGGAGCGCCCACGCCGCCGCGGTGTCGCAGCCCGCGCCGCTCTCCGATCCTGAACCGCGCGCGGTGAACCCGGCGGGGATGTAGCCCGGCGCGGGGAAGCCCGGCGGGACGGAGACGGTCGCGCCGTCCATCACGCCGCTCGAACCCGAGCACGACCCCGCCGGGTCTGCCACTGCCGTCGCGTCCTCGGGCGGGTCGAACTGGAAGAGCGTGGCCTCGACCGTCGGTTCGAAATCGAGCGAGACGATCTCAGCGCGGTAGGACTGACCACCGCCCTCGCCGTCGACTTCCCAGCGCATGACGAACATGCGCTCCGTGTCGACCGCGGCGCGGACGACGCCTCCGGACGTCTCCACGCTCTCCCCAGCCGTCGGCGTCTTCCCCGGTCCCGGCGCCGACGACGAACCCGAGGACGAGCGCCACGCGGGACGGATCTCGACGATCTGAACCGGCCGTCCGAGGACGGTGTCGTCGGTGCCGAGGGTGACCTCGGAGTCTCCACGCTCGCGCCAGAGGTCCACGAAGGCCTCGAGGTCCTCGGCGTTGGCTGGCCCGACCGGCGCGTTGAAGCTCGGCGACAGGACCATGCCCTCGGGCAGCTGAGGTGCGGGCTCCTGCTGGTAGGTGAGCGAGCGGTCGTCGTACGACCACATCGAATCGCCGTCGGACACGATGACCCGCGTGCCGTCGTCGATGCTGCCGCCGCGCATCTCGAATTCCCACCGCCAGCGTGGTGGCTGCGAGGCGTGCCACCAGCGCACGACGCTCGTCTCGGAACTGCGGGCAACCCGCGCGAGCGGGTCGTCCGGCTGCGCTTCCACCTCGAACTCGATCTCGGCGTAGAACTCGGCGCGCTCCGCATCTCCCTCGCTGCCGTCGCAGGCGCCGAGGAGAAGCGCCCCTGCTGCGAGCAGTCCCACGATTGCCAACCACCGGACACGCACGCGCCGCCTCGCCTCCCACTACGAGGACCAGCGTACCGACGGGGCCGCGGCGTGCCCTCGCGGGAAGCTCGCAGGCCGGGTGCGGAGAGTGCGTAGGAAGAAGGGGGTTCGAGCGGCAGGCGGTCCCCCACCCTCACCCTCCCCCGCTTGCGGGGGAGGGATCAGAGTTTCTGACTCCCCTCTCCCCGGCTTCTGGGGAGAGGGGCCGGGGGTGAGGGTCCGAGGAGAGGGCGTGAGGGCGGCTCAGCGCAGCCCGAGGGAGCGATCGCCGGTGACGCCGAGGACCAGCTCGCGGGCCTCCGCGACTGTGTAGAGGCTGCCGACGACGAGCACCGCGCCCTGTTCTCCGGCCAGCGAGCTGGCCTGCTCGAGTGCTGTCTCGACGTTCGGCGCGCGGGTGACGATAGCGCCGGCGTTGGTGAAGGCGCGCGCGACCTCGGAGGGGTCGGCGGCACGCGAGGAGTGCGGGGGCGCGACGACGACGCTGTCCGTCACGCGCACGAGCTCGGCAGCGACGTCCTCAGTCTCCTTCCCCGCGAGCAGCCCGACGACGAGCACGCGGTTGCGAGGCACGCCGGCCGTCGCGACGGTTTCGCGGAAACGCTTGGCTGCGAGCGGCGTGTGCAGGCCGTCCACGATCAGCAGCGGGCGGTGACGCAGCACCTCGAAGCGGCCGGGCAGCCGCGCGGCGCGCAACCCCTCGACGACCGCGCGTTCCTCGAGCTCCTCGCCCACCGCCGCCAGCGCGAGCTCCGCCGCGAGCACCGCCGTCGCGGCGTTCTCGGCCTGGTGCGGCCCCACGAGGTGCAACTTGAGGTTGCGATACGTGCGCAGCGGCGTGCGGAGGTCGAACGCCTGCTTGTCGAGGGACTGCGACACCGGCCGCAGGGCGCACTCCTCGGTCACGAGGTGCAGCGTCGCAGACTGCTCCGCGGCCTTTGCGCGCACGACATCGAGCGCCGACTCGCGCATCGGGGCGGCGACGACCGCGCAGGGGCCGGTGATGATGCCGGCCTTCTCGCCCGCGATCTGGGGGATGGTGTCGCCGAGGATGGCCGTGTGCTCGCGGTCGATCGGCGTGATCACCGCGACCTCCTTCGAGGCGACGGCGTTCGTGGTGTCGAGCCGGCCGCCGAGGCCGACCTCGAGGACCTGCCAGTCGCAGCCCGCCTCGTCGCCGGCGAGCCAGCCGAGGACGGTGAGGCACTCGAAGTAGGACCAGCCCGCCGCGGCGGGGTCGTCGAGCAGGCGGTTCGCGCGCCGCGCGAACGCCGTGTAGCCGATGGGCCGGCTGTCGACGGCGATGCGCTCGCGGGCCTGGTGGAGGTCGGGGCTCGTGAGGAGGAGCGTGTGCTTCCCGGCCGCCCGCAGGATCGACTCGGTCAGCGTCGCCGTCGAGCCCTTCCCCTTCGACCCGGCGACGTGCACGGTGCGCCGCGCGTCGGGGCGGTCGTGGGCGTCGAGGTACGTGCGGATGTGGTCGATGTCCCAGCGTCGGGCTTCGGCCGCGTCGCCACTGCGCTCGAAGCCGCCGTGCGCGAGCAGGCGGCGCACCGCCGCGGCATAGGCGCCGAGCACCTCCGGCGTGACGGCTTCTTCCGGCGGATTCATCGAGGCCTCCCGCCCGCCTCGACGGCGGATCGCGGTGCGCAGTGTAGCGACCGCCGGGCCTTTGCTACGGTGGCCGCATGGTCACGAGCCTCTCCGCTTCCGGTTGGCGCCCTGCCTCGGCCGAGCCCGACCACGCCCTCACGCGCCTCGACGGTGCGAGCGTCGGCGAGGACGTCACGCTCGAAGTGGAACTGGGGCCGCGTACGAACGTCGGCTCGACGGCGTTCCGCCTCTACCTCCGCAGCGAGGAACTCGGCCGCACCCTCGAACCGGTGGTCATTGGTCTCCAGAACTCCGGGCCGTACCCCGGCTGGAACTGGGTCGAGGTGCTGCGCTGGACCGACGAGTTGGCGCTCGAAAACGGCCAGACGGTCACCGTGCCGGCGGGCATCGAGCTGCTGATCTTCAAGCGCCTCGCCGAGCTGGTCCCACCCGGCGGCCACCTCATGGCCGAGTACGAGACGCCCTCGCGCTGGGTCACGGCGGCGGCGCTCGCAGGCCGCGTCCCTCCCGCCGCGACCCCCCTCGGGCGCTTGCTCACCAGGTCGGGCGTCGGCACGGCGTTCAAGGACTGGTACATCCCGGAGGGCGGCCGCGAGGGCCCGCGCAAGCTCCAGGGCTTCCGCGCGCTCAACGTCGAGCACGCTCGCACGCGCGGCCTCGAGACCATCGTCGCCCTCGAAGCCTTCCTTGCCAGCTCCGCCGACCTCGACTGGGACGTGCAGGCCCAGACGCGTCCGCTGGCGGAGGAAGTGCTGGCGGAACTGCGAGGGCGGTACGGGACCTGACTTGGCCCACTCCCGCAGTTTGACCCGCCCTCGCGCCCGCCGATAGCATTCCGGGCGGAAGCCGTGGCGGGCCGTGCTCGCGACGGCTAGTCGCGCCCGCACTCTTCGCCCCGAGCGTCGTCGCGGCTGGGCGCGCGTTGTCATCCAGCGGATGATGTGAGCACGCTGTCACTCACGCCGCCTCCGGCTCCTGCCGAGGCGTCCTGCATCGAACGAACGACCGGACGACGGAGGAGCGATTCATGCCCCAGACCCTGAGCGTGATCAAGGCGGATGTCGGGGGCTGGGTCGGCCACTCGGCGATGCACGACGAAGTCATGGACGCCGGCCGCGAGGTCATCGAGGGCGCGCTCCAGTCCGGACTCCTGGTCGACGCCCACGTCTCCTCCTGCGGCGACGACATGTTCCTCATCATGTCCCACGACCGGGGCGAGAATAACGAGGAAGTGCACAAGCTCGCTTGGGACGCCTTCGTCGCGGGCACCGAGGCAGCGAAGAAGCTACACCTCTACGGGGCCGGACAGGACCTGCTCGTTGACGCCTTCTCCGGCAACATCCGCGGCGCCGGCCCCGGGTCGGCCGAACTCGAGCTCGAAGAGCGGCCGTCGGAACCCGTCATCGTCTTCATGGGCGACAAGACCTCGGCCGGCTCGTTCAACCTGCCGTTCTACAAGATGTTCGCGGACCCATTTAACACCGCCGGCCTCGTGATCGCGGAGTCCCTGCAGGAGGGCTTCGCCTTCGAGGTCCACGACGTGAAAGAGCACCGCAAGATCGTCCTCAACGCGCCCGAGGAGATCTACAAGATGCTCGTCTTCATCGGCTCGCCGGCGCGCTACGCCGTGAAGCGCGTCGTCAGCCGCGGTACCGGCGAGGTCGGCGCCGTCTCCTCGACCGACAAGCTTTCGCTCATCGCGGGCCGGTACGTCGGCAAGGACGACCCGGCGGCGATCGTCCGCTGCCAGGGCGCGTTCCCCGCCGTCGGTGAGGTGCTCGAGCCCTTCACGACGCCGTACACCGTTGAGGGCTTCATGCGCGGCTCGCACTACGGCCCGTGGATGCCGGTCTCGCTCGCCGACGCCACCCCGACGCGCTTCGACGGGCCGCCGCGGGTCGTTGCCCTCGGCTTCCAGCTGGCGAACGGCAAGCTCGGCCTGCCGCGCGACCTCTTCGCGGACGTCTCCTTCGACAACGCGCGCGCCGAGGCCAACCGCGTTGCTGACTACCTCCGCAAGCACGGCCCCTTCGAGCCGCACCGCCTGCCGCTCGACGAGCTCGAATACACGACGCTCCCGGCCGTGGCGGCGACAGTCGAGAGCCGCTGGGCGCCGATCTAGAACACACAACGGCTCCGCGAGGGACGGGCGGCCCGACATGCTCCTGCGCGACGACCTGGTGCTGGTGCTCGCGTCGAACAACGCGGCGAAGGCTGCCGAGCTGCGGGGACTCCTCGATGGGAGCGGTTGGCGACTGCTGACTGCGGGCGAGGCTAACGTCCGGCCGCCGTCCGTCATCGAGGGCGGCCGCTCCTACCTCGAGAATGCGACGCTGAAGGCGGTCGGTCTCGCTCGCAGCGCGCGATTGGCGGCGCTCGCGGACGACTCCGGCATCGAGGTCGACGCCCTCGGCGGCGAGCCCGGCCCGCTCTCTGCGCGCTACGGAGGCCCGCGGATCGTTGACGACCGCGGTCGCTGGCAATACCTGCTGAAGCAGCTGGGCGGCGTGCCGCGCGCTCGGCGGACGGCCCGCTTCCGCTGCGTGCTCGTCCTCGCGCTGCCCTCCGGCCTCAAGTTCAGCCGCGAGGGAGTCGTCGAGGGGCGCATCGCGGAGGCGCCTCGTGGCGAAGGCGGGTTCGGCTACGACCCCATCTTCGAGCTGCCGGACGGCCGCACCATGGCAGAGGTGGGCGCCGAGAAGCAGCAGATCAGCCACCGGGCGCAGGCGATGCGTGCGATGATGGAAGTGCTGGAAACGCTCGCCACCGACAGCGGCGAGCACGGGCAGGTCGCCGTCGCCGTGTGACGGCGCGAGGCCTGCCTCGGAGCCTCGGATGACCGCTCACCCTGCCGCAGCCGAATCCGGTAGCGAACCTGTGCTACTCGACACCCTCGGGCGTCCGTTGCGCGACCTCCGCATCTCCGTCACCGACCGCTGCAACTTCCGCTGCGCCTACTGCATGCCGCGCGAGGTCTTCGGCCCGAACTTCGAGTTCCTCGGCCGCGATGAGATCCTCTCGTTCGAAGAGATCGAGACGCTGGCGCGCGTCTTCGCGTCGCACGGTGTCCGCAAGATCCGCCTCACCGGCGGTGAGCCCACGCTGCGCGCCGACCTGCCGAAGCTCGTCTCCATGCTCGCAGCGATCCCGCACGTCGAAGTCACGATGACGACGAATGGCTCGCTGCTGCGGCACCAGGCGCAGGCGCTCGCCGCGGCCGGCCTCGACCGCGTGACCGTCAGCCTCGACTCGCTCGATGACGCGATCTTCCGTTCGATGAACGACGTCAACTTCCCGGTCGCGCTGGTCCTCGAGGGCATCGCCGCGGCCGAGGAGGCTGGACTCACGCCGGTGAAGGTCAACGCCGTCGTCCGGCGCGGCGTGAACGACCACACGCTCGTCGACCTCGCGCGGCACTTCAAGGGCACAGGGCACATCGTCCGCTTCATCGAGTACATGGACGTCGGCACCACCAACGGCTGGCGGATGGACGACGTGGTGCCCGCGCGCGAGGTCATCGAACGCATCGGCGCGGAGATGCCGCTCGCGCCGCTGGACTCGACGTACCGCGGGGAGGTCGCGCAGCGCTGGGCCTACGCCGACGGCGAGGGTGAGATCGGTCTCATCACCTCGGTCACCGAGCCGTTCTGCGGCGACTGCACGCGCGCCCGGCTCACCGCCTCGGGTGAGCTCGTCACCTGCCTCTTCGCCACGCACGGCCTCGACCTGCGCGCCCCGCTCCGCGCCGGCGCGAGCGACGAGGAGCTCGGCGAGATCGTGCGCGGTGTCTGGTCGAAGCGCGCCGACCGCTACTCGGAGCTGCGCTCGGAGCGCACCGCCGACCTGCCGCGCCTCGAGATGTCGCGGCTCGGCGGCTGACGGTGCCCGACCTCTCGCACCTCGACGCCGAGGGCCGCGCGCAGATGGTCGACGTCTCCGACAAGGCCACGACCGCCCGCGAGGCGACGGCGCGAGGTCGCGTCGTGATGCTGCCTGAGACGCTCGCGCTGATCGTCGAGGGCCGCATGCCGAAGGGCGACGTGCTCTCCGTGGCGCGCATCGCGGGCATCATGGCCGCCAAGCGCACCCACGAACTGATCCCGCTCTGCCACCCGCTTCCGCTCACCGGCATCGAGGTTCGCCTCGAGCCCGCGACCGCCGAGTCCTCGGACAGCGCAGCCCTCGAGATCGAGGCGACGGTCCGCACGACGGCGCAGACCGGCGTCGAGATGGAGGCGCTGACCGCCGTCTCGGTCGCCGCCCTCACCGTCTACGACATGTGCAAAGCCGCCGAGCGCACGATGCGCATCGACGACGTGCGCCTCGTCGCGAAGTCCGGCGGCCGCTCCGGCGATTACCGGGCTGAGTGAGCGAGGAGCGGCGTCACCTCGCTGCCCAGAGCGTCAGCGCAAGCCGACCACTCCATTGGTGCGGTCCGTTGGGTGAGCCGTGTCTGCGCGCTTCCTGCCAACCACCACAAGGTTGAAGGACTGACTCTCATCCCATTCCCCCACGAGCGAGGGGTACAAGCGGATGTCCTCGAACGCAGCGCTCTGGAGTAACTCGACGTACTCCTCGTCGTGATACGCCTCAGTGGTCATCGCGTAGCGGACGACGTCAGCAGTCTCAAGATCAATGATGAAGAAGCGCTCGGTGGCGCAGCGTCGTTCGTCGTCCCAGAAGCTCTCCGTGAGGCACAGGTGCGGCTTCGCGGAGAAGACCGGCCGACGTGACGTACCAGGACGGTGCCGACTCCCCGGCCCGTCGGACGGTGTCGTACCGCTGAGGTTCCAGTACGAGCAGTCCCCCGGGTCTGAGTGCCGTCCAAGCGCGCTCAACGATCGCCCGCGCCTGGGCACGCGTGAAGACGTTGATCTGACCGAATGTCATCATCACCAGCCCGAAACCCGTCCCATAGTCCGCCTCTCTCAGGTCCTCGAGGCGATAGGAGCAGGCGCTACCTGCGCGCCGTGCCTCCGCAGTCGCGTAGGCGATGCTCGCGGGCGCAAACTCGAGGCCCAGGCATTCGTGCCCGAGTTCCGCGAGTCGGCTGGTGTAGAGTCCCGGTCCGCAGGCGAGATCGAGGATTCGTGTGGGCACGGCTCCCAGCAAGGCCCCGTGTATCCAGCGCACCTGCTCGTCGATCTTGGTGAACGGACGGCTTGCCGCGTTCGTGTCCTGGCGCAGGTGCTCCTCGAGCATTCGCTCGGAGAACGCTTCCTCATGCCATGGAATGTTGTCGCCTTCTTCCCAGGGCACCGGTGGGAGTCTGCGAGCAAGCAGGTCCTTCAAGTTCATGACCCGCCCTCCCCGGGAGCTTCACTCCCTCGCGTGCCTGGGTTCGTCGATCGTGTTGGCTCGTCGATCGGAGCGAGCTCAGACACCCCCTACCCCTGCCCCTCGAGGTGCTCGAGGGCGGCCTGGACCGCGCGATAGGCGTAGGCGACGTAGTCGGCGGGGGGCAGGTCCGCGAGCGGGACGCGCTCCTCGCTGCGAGTGGCCGTCGGCTCGCTTGCCCCCGCCGCGAGGGCGTCCATGTCCATGCCGAGGCGCAGCTCGTAGAGCCCGCCGTCCTCGCCGAGCACGACGCAGCCGAGGTCCTTGTCCGTCTGCACGCCGTCCACCTCGATGCCGTACGAGAACAGGGAGCCGGGGAACGGCGGGAACGGGTCGATGCGCGCG
Source organism: uncultured Dehalococcoidaceae bacterium (assembly GCA_964479165.1). Classification (GTDB taxonomy): domain Bacteria; phylum Chloroflexota; class Dehalococcoidia; order UBA2979; family UBA2979; genus CAYZJO01. Next base: position 68,849 of record CAYZJO010000001.1, on the reverse strand, counting down.
GCGACTGTCTTCAGCAGATCGCGCAACTGGTCGGCCGCGCGCTGCACGATGGCATCGGCGTGCGCTCTGTAGGCCAGCGGGTCGTCCGGCATCAGTCGGTCTCCTCGAGATCCGGCGGGGCGCGCGCGCGCCGCGACTCCCCGCTCACCCTGAGCCTGTCGAAGGGCGAGCTGCGTTCGGAGCTGCGGACGGCTCGTGGTTCGACAGGCTCACCACGAGCGGAGAGTGTTCGCCGAACGCGTGATCCCTCGCGACCGCGCCACTGACTTCGGCAGATCCTAGGCGGCGTGCGGGCTCGGCGTCGACGGGCCTCCGAGGCGACCCCTATCATGGCAGTGGACTCCTCCACACAAACGCGGCGGCACGCCGCGAACGCACCGTTGACTCGCTCGCGGGGTGCGACAACGAGCGCGGACGCGCGAGCGTGAGCGTTGCAGGCGCATGCGGGCTCCAACGTCGGGCGCTCGGGCGGCAGGTAACCGGACAACATGGGGATCTGGGTCGGGCGCTACGCGATCGTCGGTGGCGAGGTGCAGGAGCACGGCCCGTGGCTCGTGGAACGCCGCCGCGTCTCCGATGACGAGGCGATCCGCCTCGTCGTCCTCGCCGAGCCGGTCGACGAGCGCTCCGCCGAGTTCTGCCACGACGTCGCGGACGCCGTCGCAGCGCTCTTTCGCCGCGAGTCCCTTTCGATCACCGGCGGTTTGCTGCGCGCGCTGAGGCAGGCACATGCGAACCTCGCCGAGTGGAATCGCCGCTCGCTGCGCGAGCACCGCGTCGCCGTCGGCGTGACGGCCGTCGCGATTCGCGACGGCATCGCGACGATCGCCCAGGTGGGTCCCGGCTCGGTGTACGTGCGCGAGGGCGACGAGGTGCGCCGCCTCGAGCAGGAGCCGCCCGCAACCGAGCCGCTCGGCGGCGACGAACCGATCGAGCCGCGCTTCACCTCGGTCAGCCTTGGCGACGCGGAGGTACTGCTGCTCACCAGCACCGTGGAGTCCGAGATCGGCGTGGAGGGCATCGCCGCGGCGCTGGAGGCCGGACCCGCCGATGCGCTTGCGGAGCTGTACCGGCGCACACGCGAGCTGGACGAGATGACCGCCGCCCTCGTGGCCGAGGTCGACGCTCCCGATGACGAGGAGCCGTCGCCATTCGACGTGAACGACCTCGGCAGCCCCGCATCGCTCGAATTCGAGCCGGCGCGCGAGCGGCTGCCCGAGCCCATCCGCATCGCGCCGGTCGACACGGGACGCGACGAGCCCGTGCTGCGCTCGGAACCGCGCGACCTGCCGGCGGTGCGGCGTCCACGCACGGTCGGATCCACCGGCGGCCCCGCGCTACCCGCCTGGCCATGGCGCACCATCGCGATCGCGCTGCTCGTGATCGCGGCGCTCGGAATCGCGGCCTGGGTCCTGATTCCCTCGTTGCTCGCCGAGGACCGCGGCGCGCGCCTCGACTCCGCGATCACGACCGCCTCCGCCCACCTCGATGCCGCCGACGACGCGACGGATCCTGCTGAACGCCGGAACCAGGTCGATCTCGCGCTCGCACGCATCGCCGAGGCGCGCGCCATCGAACCGGTGGACCCGCGTCTCGGCGACCTCGATCAACGCGCCCAGGAACTGCTGGTCGTGCTCGACGCGGTCGTCGACGTGCAGGACCTGCGGCTCGTGCTTCCGTTCGAAGGCACGATCACAGCCCCACTCGATCCCGCGGGCATCGCCACCGGTGGCGGCCGTCTCTGGTTGATGGACGCCGAGGGGCGCGTCATCGCAGTCGACCCGCAGCGGCTCGCGGACCCGGTCGAGGTCTACCGCGCGGGCACGGACTACGGCGGGACGGTCGCCGCGCCGCCCGCCTCGATCGACTGGGACGCCGACGCCGGACGTCTGCTGCTGCTCGATGCGAACCGCGCGCTCTTCTCGATCACACCCGTCGCCGAAGGCGGCGTGACCGTCGAACCGCGGCCACTGCGTGGTGTCGAGGAACTGCGCTCGGTCGCTGACATCGCTGTCTACACGAGCAATCTCTACGTGCTGGATCCCGAGGGTGGCGAGGTCTGGCGCTACCTGCCCGCCGGTCCCGGCTACGACTCCGAGCGCGGCGGCCTGCTCGGCGAGGCGGACCTCGCGGGGGCACTCGAACTCGTCGTCGACGGCGACCTGTTCGTGCTGATGCCGGACGGCATCCGCCACTTCCGCCTCGGCGAGGAGCTCGAGCCGCTGCTGCGCGGCGTCGACCGTCCGCCCGAGTCTCCCGCCGGCCTCGTCGAGGATGTGCTGCGCGGCTGGTTCTACGTCGCGGACCGCACGGGCAACCGCCTGCTCCTGTCGGACCGCGACGGCCTCTTCCGCGCCCAGTTCCGTCACCCGGACTTCTTCGACTTGCGCGGCCTCGCGCTCTCGGGCGACGGTGGTGAGGTCTACGTGCTCACGGGCGCCGCGATCTACGCGTTCGACCCGCTGGGCGTGCAGTAGGCACGGCGGAGACGGCAAGAATGCGCATCCTCGCCCTCGAGAGCTCCTGCGACGAGACGGCCGCCGCCGTCGTCGAGGATGGCCGCGTGCTCGTGGCGAACGCGGTCGCATCCCAGGCCGAGTTGCACTCCGCGACGGGCGGCGTGGTGCCGGAGGTGGCGGCGCGCCAGCACCTCCGGGCCGTGGTGCCGCTGGTGCGCCGGGTGCTGGACGAGGCGGGCGGCTGGGACGGCATCGACTACGTCGCGGCGACGCAGGGCCCGGGCCTGCCCGGCGCGCTCGTCGTGGGCTTGAACGCCGGACGGGCGCTCGCCTGGGGCCGCGACCTCCCGTTCATCCCCGTCGACCACATCGAAGGCCACGTCTGCGCCAACTGGCTGCTCGAGGAGGAGCCGCCGCTCCCGGCGGTCGCGCTCGTCGTCTCCGGCGGCCACACCGAGCTGCTGTCGATGCGCGATCACGGTCGCTTCGAGCGCCTCGGCGGCACGCGCGACGACGCGGCCGGCGAGGCCTTCGACAAGGTCGCCCGCCTGCTGGGCCTCGGCTATCCGGGCGGACCGCCGGTGTCGCGCCTCGCAGCCAGGGCCAGCGAGCGCCGTTTCCGGCTGCCGCGCGCGTGGCTCCGCGGCAACGACGACTTCTCGTTCTCCGGCCTCAAGACTGCCGTGCTCCACGCCGTCGAGCAGCAGGCCGCGCCACCCGCGGAGATCGCGTGGGCGTTCGAGGAGTCCGTCTGTGACGTGCTTTCCTCGAAGGCGCTGCGCGCCGCCGAGCGCGAGGGGGCCCGTGCCCTGCTCGTGGCCGGCGGCGTGGCGGCCAACGGCCGCCTGCGCGAGCGCCTCGAGGAGCGCGCCGCGCAGGCCGGCCTCCCGCTCTTCATCCCTCCGGCACACCTCTGCACGGACAACGCAGCGATGATCGCTGCGGCCGCGTTTCGCCACCTCGACGACGCCGTCGACGCCTCCGAACCGCTCGACGTGGTGCCCACCGCCTCGCGCTACCGCGCCCTGGACGCGCGACGCGGGGCCGTCTGACGGCACCCCCGGCTCTCCACCCAACGGCGAGCGCGAGGACCTCTCACCCCAGCGAGGGTTCTGACCCCTCCCCCGCTCGCGGGGGAGGTGAGGGAGGGGGTTGCGCCGACAGCGGGCAGACGCCGCAACCACCGCGCTCGCACCAGAGGTCCTGCAGGTGCAGCAACCCTTGCGCCCAGAGCGCGCCGCCGTCTCGCGGGACCGCCGACTCGCCCGCGCCAACCTCGGGCGGGCCGAGCAGCGCCGCAAGCGCGCGCGTGCGGCCATAAGGACGGGGGGCCGGCCACGCAGCCGCGAGACGCGCGGTGACGCGGGCGAGCTCGACGTCTCCATATGCGGCGGCGAGCGAGGCCAGCAGCGGAAGCACCGCGTTCCAACCCACCTCGCGAGCCCGCGCCTCGCCGAGACCGGCGGCCCGCAGCCCTGCGACAAGCGCGCGTGGCTCCCCCGCGGCGGCGAGGAGGGCGAGGCCGCGTTCTACCGTCACGCCGTACGCGGTCAGCGAAGCGGTGACCGCCGACGCGAGCGCGCTGCGCGTCTCGTCCGACTCGCGTCGACGTCCTGCGCTGCGGCGCAGCGAGCGGTCGAGCAGGAGCGCCCATGCGCGCTCCCAGCCGATACCGGCGACGAGCCTCGAGGCTTGCCACGTGCGCTCCGCGAGGCGCCGCTGCCCCTCGGCACGAACGAGCGCGACCGTGCCGGCTGCGCCGCGCGCACGCGCGGCCGCATCGCAGGGCTCCGACCCGCTCGGGCCACGGCGCAGGAGCGCCCGCACGCGCTCCGCGTCGCCTCCCAGCGGTGCTGCGACGGCGATCGTCGGCGCGGAACCGCCGCCGGCGAGCGGCACCGGCCCGCCGCGATCGCCCGCGGGGCGATCGTCCTCCCAACAGACGTGGAGCACGACCCGGTCGTACGCCGGGTCCGTCGCGTGGCCGTGCCGTGCGAAGTCCGAGGCGCGCAGGTGCACCTCGACGTCGCCGGCGAGCGGGACCCCGCCCGGCCCGGCGAACAGCGCCTCGCGCACATCCGGACCCGGACCACGTCCGGCCCGACCGGCCCGCAACAACGGCCAGGGCAGCGCCCCGGCGGGCACGCGTCCGAGCAGCCAGAGCGCCGTCAGCTCGTGCTCGGCGAGGGACGCACGGGCAGACGCGACGACCTCGAAGCCCTGTTCGCCGCCCGCACTCACGCGCTGCCCGTACGCAGGCGGATGCTCGCGCAGCCCACGCGCGGCGACGGCGGTGCGGGAGGTCATTGCTCGTCCTCCGGCTCGTGTCGCGCGTGCGCGTCGTAGAAGCCGTGTTCCTCGGCGACCAGGTGCAACAGTCGCCGGGACATGCGGCGCGGCGTGCTCGAGCCGGTCTCCCACTCGGAAACGGTCTGCTGGCGCGTGCCGATCCGCTCCGCGAACGCCGCCTGGCTCTCCCCCAGGTGGCGCCGCAGTTCACGCACACGCTCGGCGTCCCACTCCGCGTTGCGGCGACGTTCTCCCGTCACCCCGCCCTCCACCCGAAAGCGTGTATGCCTGCGCGCGATGATACTCGAAAGCGTGTAACACGGGACAACTCGATGGGGCTACTCCCGAGGCGCCGCGAACGCGCGGAGCGCGGCATCGATCACGCGCTCGGCGTAGGCGGCGTCGATCAGTTCGTGTGTCACGAGGCGACGAAAGTGGAGCGCGCCGCCGACCAGGTCCATGAACAGGTCGAGGTCCGTCCCCGGGTCGATCTCGCCGCGCGCCACGCCTCGCCGCAGCAGGTCGCGGATCGACTCGCGGCGCGGTTCACCGACGGCTTCGAGGAGCAGCGCGTGCAACTCGGGGCTGGACTCCTTCGCCGCGATCAGCGCCGGCATGGCGGAGCCGAGCGGCGACTCCGTCAACAGGAGCACGACGTGGCCGACCGCCTCGATCAGGTCACCACGTAGCGTCCCGGTATCCGGCAGCGGGAAGGCGCCGGTCGCGCGCCCGAGCGCCTCGACGAGCAGTTCTTCTTTCGACGACCAGCGCCGGTAGATCGTTGCCTTGCTCGAGCCGGCGCGCGCCGCGATCTCGTCCATCGTCAGCCCCGCCACCTCGCGCTCGGACAGCAGCGCGACTGCAGCGTCGAGGATTGCCTCGTGCGCGCGCTCCGAGCGCGAACGCGCCGACGACTGCTCGGTGGGGCCGGCCGCCGCGCTCATGCCACCGCCACCGGCTCCGTTTCGCCCTCGAGCTCCCTCGCGAAGGCCGCATCGATCTCCGCCTGGGTGCGCGTCTCGCGCGCGGGAAGAAACGCGAGTGCCAGCAGCGCGCCGAGGAACGCGATGCCAGCCGCGATCACGGTGGCCGTGCCCATTGCGTCGACGAACGCCGTGCGTGCGGCCGCCGCCAGCGCCTCGCCAGCCGGACCGCCCACCTGCGCCGCCACCGCGAGCGCCGCCCCCACGGAGTCGGACGCGACCTCGGCTGCCTCCGCCGGCAGCCCGACGGTGGACGCCTCGATGCCGCTGCGGTACGCCGAGGAGAGCACGCTGCCGAGGATCGCGATGCCGAGCGCACCCCCCACCTGGCGCGTGGTGTCGTTCATCGCCGAACCGACGCCGGCCTTCGCCAGCGGCAGCGAGCCCATGATCGCGTCCGTCGCGGGCGTCATCGCGAGGCCCATGCCGACGCCCGTCACGAACATCGCGATCAGCGTCGGCCGGTAACCCTCGCCGCCCTCGAGCCCGAGGTAGAGCAGGCCACCGGACACGACCGTGAGGCCGAGCGCGACCATCATCTTGGCGCCGAGGCGCTCGGTGCCTCGCGAACTGAGCACGGCGCCGATCATGATCGAGAGCGCGATCGGGGCGAGGCGGACCCCGGCGTCGAGCGCGCTATAGCCGAAAACGAACTGCATCAGTTGGGTGATGCCGAAGAGCGACCCGAACAGCGCGAAGAAGACGAGCGTGACCGAGAGGCACGCCCAGGTGAAGCGCGGGTTCTCGAAGAAACGCAGCTCGAGCATCGGGAAGCGGGTGCGTGCCTCCCAGGCGCCGAACGCGGCCAGCAGCACCAGCGCCGCGCCGATCGCCGCCCACGTCCGTCCATCCGTCCAGCCGTACTCCGGCGCCTGGATGATCGCCCAGACCAACAGGCTCAGCCCAGCGATCGAGAGCAGAGCCCCGCCCCAGTCGACCGGCGGCGCGTGCGGGTCGCGCGATTCCGGCACGATCACGATGCCCGCACCGATCGCGAGCAGCACGATCGGCACGTTCACGAGGAACACGGCCCCCCAGGCGAAATGCTCGAGCAGCCAGCCGCCCGCGATCGGGCCGAGACCGATGCCCAGGCCGGCCACGCCAGCCCAGATGCCGATGGCCCGAGCGCGCTCGCCGGCCGGGAACACGTTGGTCAGGATCGAGAGCGTGGCCGGCATGATGAACGCGCCGCCGACGCCCATCAGCGAGCGTGCCACGATCAGCTGCGTCGGCGTGTCCGAGATCGCCGACGCGACCGAGGCGATGCCGAACACCACGAGCCCCGCCTGCAGCGCGAGCTTGCGCCCGAAGCGGTCACCCAACGCGCCTGCCGCGAGCAGCAGCCCCGCGAAGACCAGCACGTAGGAGTCGATGATCCACTGCAGCTCCGCGTTTGATGCCGCCAGTTCGCGCTGCAGGGTCGGGATCGCCACGTTGAGGATGGTGTTGTCGAGGCCGATCACGAGCAGGCTGAGGTTCAGGACGGCGAGCGTCCACCACCGTCGCCGGTAGATCGTCTGTGGGTCCACGCAGGCCACCTTCGGGCTAAGTCAGGCTATCGAAACGAAACCGTTTCGTTTCGGACGGTCGAGGTTAGAACGTGGCATCCTCTCGCGCAAGGCTCGGGCATCCGGAGGCGGCATGGGCGAGACGACGATCGAACGGCTCGTGGAGTCGACACCGGAAGCCGCCCGTCTGCTCGAGGAGTTGGACCGGTACCTCGGGCGTCTCTACACCCAGGAGCAGCAGCACGGCCTCGACGCGGCGGCGCTCTTCCAGCCGCAGGTACGCTTCTTCCTCGCCCGCCTCGATGGCGTTGCCGCCGGCTGCGCTGGCGTCGCGCTGCTGGACGGCTTCGCCGAGGTGAAGCGCATGTACACGGCGGAGGCGGTACGCGGCCGCGGTGTCGCACGCGCCCTGCTCACACACCTCGAGGCCGAGGCTCGCGCCGCGGGCCTGCCCCTGCTGCGACTCGAGACCGGCATCCATCAACCCGAGGCAATCGCGCTCTACGAGCGCACGGGCTTCGTCGCGCGCGGCCCCTTCGGCGACTACGCCGCGATGACGCCGAACCAGATCGCGACAAGCCTGTTCTACGAGAAGGCGCTCTGATTCGTGCTGTGCCGGCCTCTGAGCGCTGACGCGGCGAGCGGCAACGGTCACGAGGGGGACCGCCGGCCACGCCGATCGGGAGGCGGCAGTCGGCCGGAAGGACGGACTTCGGCCCCGCGTCAGACCGGCTCCGCGACGAAGACAGGGATCTGGCGCTCGGTCTTCGTCTGGTACTCCGCGTAGGGGCTAAAGGCGGCGACCGCGAGATCCCAGAGGCGCCCGCGCTCGTCGCCGGTGACCTCGCGGACGCGCATCCGTCGCACCTCCGTGCCGTCGCGAAGCTCAACGTCGGGATTGGCACGCAGGTTGCCGACCCATTGCGGGTCCTCGGGTGCGCCGCCCCGCGACCCCACGAGGACGTAGCGATCGCCGTCCACGACGCGCATCAGCGGGGTCTTGCGGATCGCGCCGGTCTTTCTGCCGGTATGCGTGACCAACACGACCGGCAGTCCGCGCAGGGTCGTGCCCGCGGTACCGCCGCTGCTTTCGTACTCCTCGACCTGCTTGCGTACCCACTCGGCGGGGCTCGGGATGTAATCGGGCATGCGCACCTCCGCTCCGCGGTCACCTTACTACGCCCCGGCTCCCGCTCCGCCTCCGATGGCAGACTCCGGCAAGTCGCGGTCGTATCCGGCGCGCCAGTGAGAATCGCCTCGTGCGTGCGGTAACCTGTCGCGTATGCCGCTTGGCGCGATCCTGCTCGCCTCACGCCGCTTCGGCGCACCGCTGCGACGAGCAGGCAGGGTCGCGACGCCTGCGCTGTTCGCGCTGGCATTCCTCCTCCAGCCCGGCGTCCCGGCACGCGCGCAACCCGCGAACCCCGAGTTGCTCGAGTCGCACCTGGCGGCAGGACGGCTCGTGGCTGCCCGCGGGGGCTATCTCGACCTTGCGCTCGGCACCGGTCAAGAACGTATGTTCTCTTCGGCGGTCCTCGGCCTCGCACGGGTGACTGCCTCGAGCGGTGAGCCGGAGGCGTCGGCCGCGCTCGCCCGCGTGGCCCAGCGGCATCTCGATGTGCAACCGACCAGTTCGAGGTCCGAGCGCGAACGCCTGCACTATCTGCGCGGGGTGGCCCTGCGAGACAGTGGCGACCTGACGGACGCCATCGTCGAGATGCGGCACGCACGCGCGCTCAACGGCACGCTCGCGCCCGTCGCGCAGCTACGGACCGCGCAGTTCCTCGCAGCGGCGGGACGTCACGCCGAGGCTGTCGCACCGTTCCGGCTCGCCGCTGACGATTGGCGGCTCACCACCGAGCTCCGCACGATCGCCGCAATCGAGGGGGCTCGCGCGCTTCGCTGGCTCGACCGCGACGCAGAAGCACTGGAGCTGCTCGATCCAGTCGCCAGCGGAGAGGCGGACAGCGCGCTGCAGCGTATCGAGGCCGCGTGGGAGGCCGTGGCGATCCGGCGCGGGCTGGGCGACGCCTTGTGGATCGATCAGGCGCTCTCGATCCTCGAGGTCGCGCCAGGTTCGTCGGTAGCGGCGCAGGCCCTCGATGCGCTCGACGCAGAGGGGGTAGCGGTCCCGCCGTTGACGGCCGCTTTCGTGTACTACCGCTCGTTCCGGAACGCCGAGGCGACCGCTGTCTACGAGTCGGTGATCGCCGGCGAGCCGAGCCCGCCGGACGCGCACGTCGCCTGGTTCTATCTCGGCGCGCTGGCTGAGCGCGACCTCCTGAACGAGGACGCGGTCGTGGCCTACGAGAACGCGCTCGCCGCGGAACCGGAGGGGCGACTCGCGCCAGACGCGCACTGGTGGGCGGGACTCGTCCTGGAGTGGCTGGGGCGCCACCCGGAGGCGACAGCGCACTTCGACGCGCTGGCCACCTCGTTCCCGAACTCGCGGTTCACCAAGAACGCAATCGTGCACTCGGCTCTCACGGTCGCGGGTTCGGGCGACCTGGAAAGTGCTCGAGCACGGCTATTCGAGGCGACGCAGACGCAGGAGGGCGAGACGGCGGCGACCGCGGCGCGCTGGTACGCGCTGCTCGCGGGGAGCGACGTCCCGACCAGCGTGACCGACGCTCCGGATCCGGGCGCGTTCGATTCGGCATCCCTCGCCGCCATGCTGCACCGGGCAGGAGGCGAACCGACGCTCCCGCCGGCGGCGGCCGCGGAGTGGCGCGAACCGCAGGCCGACTGGCCCGCCGCCGAAGCCTGGCTCGTCGCGCGGTTCGGTCCGCGCAATCTGGCCGACAGTGCCCTTGACGAGGCGCGTACGCGGATCGCGCTGGCCCTCGCCGGCGTCGACGAGCGCGATGTTGCCCGGGGGTTCCTCCGCGCGGTGGCGTTCGACTACCGTCAGCGCCCCCACGATCTCATCGACCTGGCCCGCACGGCCTCGAGCGCGGGCCTGCACGACGTCTCGATGAGTGCGGCAGCGCGAGTGCTCGACATGGTGGACCTCAACGAGCAACTCGACACGCCGGAAGCCATCCTTGGACTCGTCTACCCGCTCGCCTATGGCGCGGAGATGCGCGCAGCTGCCGCTGCGGAGGGGATCCCGCCGCTACTGCTGGCGGCGGTGGTCAGGCAGGAGTCGGCGTTCAATCCGAAGGCTGGCTCCGTCGCGGGAGCGCTGGGACTCACGCAAGTGATCGCTCCCACAGGCGAGGCGATCGCGGCATCGCTCGGCTTGCCGTGGGACGTTGCCGACCTGTTCCGGCCCGAACAGTCCCTGCGCTACGGCGCGCACTACCTCGCGGCACAGTTGGCGGCGCATGAGGGCCACCTGTTCGCGGCGCTCGCGGCGTACAACGCGGGCCCCGGCAACGCGTCGCGCTGGCTCGACTCGCAGACGTGGCCGGGAGCGGATGGGTTCGTGCACATCGTCGATTTTGCGGAGACCAGCGCGTACCTCGAGCATGTGATTGAGAACTATGGCTGGTATCGCTACATCTACGCAGGTGCCGAGGCACCATCCTTCCGCTGAACGCCGCCCCTCGCCCCAGCGTCGTTTCACGTGAAACATTCGACTCAACTGGCGCCACGGTACGACGTCTGCGGTGGGGAGTTTCACGTGAAACACCACCGGGCGTTTGGGAAGCGTTTCGACGGAAGAAACGCGCAAAGCGCCGCTTCTCGCCAGCGTTCTCAACACACTGTCGGTGCCCCGCTGATGAAGCGGATGCGATAATCGCACGGGCCGACAGGTGCCGAACCCGCAGCTCTCCGGACGACAAGGAACGGAACGGAACGGAACGATGTGCCGAAGCATTCATGTGCTGCGACAGGGCGATGTACCGGCGGACTCTGAGGATGTGACGGCCGCCGCGCTCCAGTTCGTCCGCAAGGTCAGTGGCTATCGCAAGCCGTCGCAGGCGAACGCCGAGGCGTTCGAGGCGGCAGTGCTCGAGGTCGCGGCCGCGACGCAGCGGCTGCTCGACCACATCCAGGCGACCTACCCCGCATCCGCGAAGCGCGCGACCGCCATTGCCGTGGCGCCGTCCTCGGCCTCTTCCGGGCGCGTGCATCGCCACGGACGCGGCGCGGACGCGATCGTCCACGCGCACGACTGAGCACTCGCCTCCGCGTAAGGGTTGCCACTCAGGCACAGGAAACCGCACAGGACCGATTGCCCATGCGGCGAGTGGACGCCTATACTCGACGCTCGCCTGAACTGATCGGAGCAATTGGTGCCGAAGCGAACCTGGCAGCCGAAGCGCATTCCGCGCAAGCGGAAGCACGGCTTTATGGCTCGGATGGCGACGAGGGGCGGACGAGACATCATCCGCCGCCGGCGCGCGCGCGGACGCGAGCGCCTGGCCGTCTGACCTTCCACTTGTTGGGTGCTGCCTCGCCAACGCCCCGGCAGGAGATCAGTCCGACGACGAGCGGCACGCGGCGACTCGATCGGCTGCGCCGACCCCAGGACTTCCTCGCGGCATTGCGCGAGGGGCGCCGCGGGCGTCATCGGCTGCTTGGACTAGCTGTCCGTTGCAACGGCCTCGTAGACACCCGCGTCGGCTACGCCGTCGGGAAACGAGTGGGCACCGCCGTGGTGCGCAATCGCGTGAAGCGACGGCTCCGCGAGATCATGCGCGCCACACCGTTGATTCCGGGACATGACATCGTGGTGACCGCCTACCCCGACGCTGCTGGGGCGACCTTCGACGAGTTGCGCGACGCTGTGCTCACCACGGCGCGACGCGCGCGCGTCCTCGACGCCGACCGCCTCGACGCCCGGCGTCCAGCTGGCTCCGGACAGGTACCTCCCGAGGACACGCCGTGACTTCGCCTCTCGCCTCGACGCTGCTCGCGGGAATCCGCCTCTACCAACGCGGAATCTCGCCCGGGCTCGGAGCGGTGTGCCGGTTCGAGCCCACGTGCTCGCGGTATGCCTACGAAGCAATCGAGGCGCACGGCGCACTCCGCGGAACGTGGCTCGGGGTGAGGCGCCTCGCTCGATGCCACCCTGGAACGGCCGGCGGTTACGACCCGGTGCCACCCTCCGCCCGCGCGCACGGACACCGCTCGTGACGGCGCGGGTCGCCTCGCGTCCGCGGCGGCTGCCGCTCGTCCTGGGGCTTGCCATCTTCTCGATCGTCTTCGCAGCCTGCGCCGCCAGCGAGGAGGCCCGTGGCTGGGCACCGCCGGTCTCGGTGGGCGACGCGGTCCTGATTCAAGATGAGCGTGGCACGCTCAAGTTGCTTGATATTCAAGGAAGCACTGCCTCCGTCCGCTGGCAGTTCCCCACGGGAGACGATGAGGTAGCACTCGAGGCGGTCTACGCGGCTCCGATCCACCACGATGGCGTCCTCTACGTTGCCTCGTACTCCGGGCTTGTCGTCGCGCTGAACGCCGAGACTGGCCGTCCGATCGACCGCTGGCCGGGGCCGCTGAACCTCGGCGACCGCATCCTGGCGACGCCGGTGCTGCACGAGGGCCAGCTGACGGTCATCACCGAGGATGGCCACGTCCGCCGCGTCGACACCGCTACCGGGACGCTGAGCCCAGTCCTGGACGAGCTCGGTGAGCGCATCTGGGGCTCGCCGGCTGCAGCCGGGGGGACTCTCTTCGTCGGCTCGCTGGCTCGCGAGATCATCGCGCTCGACGCCACCTCGGGAGAACGACGCTGGACCGCCAACCTGCCGGGCGCCGTCGCGGGTGCGCTGGTCGCCGAGGGCGACACGGTGTTCGTCGGCACGTTCGACCGCAAGGTGCGGGCGCTCGATGCAACGAGCGAGGGTGCGGAGCGCTGGTCGTTCGAGGGCGGCTCGTGGTTCTGGTCGCGGCCCCTCGTGGAGCCGGGAACGGTGTACGTTGCGAGCGTCGCTGGACAGGTCGCCGCGCTCGATCCCGCGACCGGGGCATCTCAGTGGGAGACACAGCTCGATCGAGGTGAGGTGCGCGCGGCCCCGGTCATCATCGAGGGGACGCTCGTCATCGCGACGCGGGAGGGCTACCTCGTGGGGTTGGACGCGCAGAATGGCGCCCAGCGCTGGGAGCACAGCCTTTCGGAGGAGAAACTGCTCGCGGATCCGCTGGTGCTGGACTCGCGAATCCTGTACCTGACCGACAAGGGGACGCTCGTGAGGGTGAACCCGGCGGACGGTCAGGTCGAACAACTCTACCGGCGCAACTAACAGGACGACGATGCCGATCGGGACCATCTGGCAGACGCTGCTTGAAACGCCACTGATCAATCTGTTGGTGGCGCTCTCGGCGCTCGCCTTCGGTTCCTACGGTCTCGCCATCCTCCTGCTGACGCTGCTGATCCGCGTGATCACCTTCCCGCTCACGCTGAAGACCCTCCGCGCCACCCGCAAAATGCAGGAGCTGCAGCCGCGGCTGCAGGAGATCCAGAAGAAGTACTCGGACCCGAAGCGACGGTCCGAGGAAACGATGAAGCTGTACCGCGAGACCGGCATCAACCCGCTGGGCTGTCTCGGCCCGCAACTGATCCAGTTCCCGATCCTCATCGCGCTCTACCAGGTGGTGCGGATCACCATTGGGGACTCGCCTGAGGCCCTGCTCTACCTCGAGACGCGACTCTACGACGTCGACTTCATCCAGTCGGCGATCCCGTTGAGCACGCACTTCCTGTTCATCGACCTCGGGCAGACGGGCAACATCTACCTCGCGGTGCTCATCTTCGCGGCCTCGTGGCTGCAGCAGCGCATCTCGACGACGCGTAAGGCGGCGGCGCCGGGATCACAGCAGGCGCAGATGAACACGATGATGCAGTGGATGATGCCGCTGATGTTCGCGTGGTTCGCTATCGTCTTCCCCGCCGGGCTGGCCCTCTACTGGGCCGCAACGACCGTGTTCGGCCTCGTGCTGCACTGGGTCTTCCTCGGTCCCGGCGATTTCACGTGGGGCTCGCTGATTCCGAACGCCCTGCGTTCCCGCCAGGCACGCGACACACGTGCAGGCGTCCGCCCCTCTCGCCAGACAGCCGCCGTCGCAGCGAGCGACGCCGCCGACACAACCGAAACGAGGACCGGAGATGGCACAGGTAGTCGAAACCAGCGGAGCCGACGTCGAGGAAGCAGTCGACCGGGCCCTGAGACAACTGGGGCTGACGCGCGAACAGGTCGACGTCGACGTCGTCCGCGAAGGTAGGAAGGGTTTCCTCGGATTCGGCTCCGAGGAGGCGATTGTTCGGGTCACTGCGAAGCCAGGAGCGACGCCCGCCGCCGGCGGTGGCCGTCGCCGCGGCCGTCGCGGCGGTCGAGGACGTGGGGACCAGGGCCGCGAGACCGCGAGCGGCGGCCCCCAGGCCATCGGTGCCCCCCGGCGGACCCCCGAGCCCGATTTCACCCCGCCCGACTACGACCGCGACGAGCTCGATGAACTCGATGAGGACGATATCCCGACCCGCCCCACCGAGCCCTCGCGCGCACCGCAGCCCGCGTTCGGCGGCGGTGGCGGCCGCAGTCGCGGAGGCCGTGGCGGTCGAGGCGGTCGGGGTCGTGGCAACGACCGAGGGCGCGACGGCGACCGGCGCGGTGGGCGAGGCGATGGACGGCCGTCGGGCCCCTACACGCCGACCACTGTCCTAACTCCCATCCCGGGCGCACCCGAGGATGGGCCCACCGCTCCGCCAACTGACGCCGAGGACCAGATCGAGTTTGCGGGCCGCACCCTGCGCGATCTGTTGACGCTGCTCGGTCTCACGGAGACGGAGATCACGGCGCGCGACCCGGTGACGCCCGGCGACGGCGTCGGCCTCATGGCGCAGGTCTTCGACATCAACGGCCTCGACGAGGAAACCTCGGACGAGCTCGGCGTGCTCATCGGGCGGCGCGGCGAGACGCTGCAGTCGTTGCAGTACCTGCTGAACGTCATCGTCTCGTCGCAGTACGATGGCGAACAAATATTCGGAATCGACGTCGAACAGTACCGCCAGCGCCGCGAGCAGTCGCTCGTGGAGCTGGCCCGACGCATCGCTGCGGAGGTCCGCGCCACCGGCGACGTCATCACGCTTGAACCCATGCCCCCTGCCGAGCGTCGCATCATCCACCTCGCGCTGCAGGAAGAGGAGGGTGTGTACACCGAGAGCGTGGGCGACGGGGACGACCGACAGGTGGAGATACTTCCGCGCTGAGGTCGCCCCGCGCTGGGGCGGTGCGCGATGGATCGAGGGAGCGATGGCACGCGACGAACAGCCCGGCGGCGCCCCGCTCGACGCCTCGATCCGCGGCCGCGTCGTCATCGTCGGAGCAGTCACGCGCGATGTCTTCGATGACCGCGAGGCAACGGGCGGAGCCGTGACCTACGCCGCCCGAGTCGCCTCCGCCTTCGGCATCCGCGCCTGCGTCCTCACAACCGGCAGCCGCGCGGACGCCGCGAGGCTCACGAGCGACCTCTCGGTTCGTCCTGAGCCTGTCGAAGGACGTTCCGATTCCCCCGTTCGCCCTGAGCCTGTCGAGGGGCGCCTTCCGGAAGGGCGTGGTTCGACAGGCTCACCACGAACGGAAACGGAAGGCTCACCACGAACGGAAACGGAAGACTCACCTCGAACGGAAGTGGGAGGCTCAGGACGAGCGGCGGAGCGCGAACGTGCGCTGACAGTTGAAGGACGAGCAGGCTCCACGTTCGGGGGGCACGAGGTCCGCTGGATCGGGTCGACCGCGACCCTGACCTACCGACATCGCTTCGCCAGCGGCGCACGCGAGCTCACGCTCCTCGATCGCCCGGACCGCGCCCTCACGGCCGGCGACCTGCCACCTGAGTGGGTGGACGCCGAGGTGCTCGTGCTCGCACCGCTGCTTCCGGACGACGTTGACCTTCCGTCGTTCCGCATGCTGTCGGGCACTCGGGAGCGTGCCTTGATCGCGCAGGGCCTGTTGCGCGAGGCGACGCTCGATGAACCAGTGCGCATGGCGGAGGGCTACCCCTACGCGCTCTTCGGCGCGACCAGCCCCGAGACATCGGTCTTCCTCTCGGACGAGGACATCGCCGGATGGCCACGGGCAGCGATGGAGGCGGTCTGGTCCTCCTCGCGGCGCGTCGTCGTCACGCGCGGCGCGCGTGGCGCCGAGGTCCGCTCAGGCCTCCAGCGTTACCACGTACAGGCCACGCCGACCGCCCGCCCCGTCGTCGACACGACCGGCGCGGGGGATGTCTTCGCGACCGCGCTTATACTCGCGCTGGCCGGAGGCTCCAGCGAGGAGGAGGCCGCCCGCTTGGCGAGCATCTACGCCGCGGCCAACATCGAGCTGCCGGGCGCCTCGCCGCTACCGCCGCTCGAGGAAGCGCGCCACCGTCTCGCTATGAGCGAGGCAGCACAGCCTGGAAGGGTCCAGTGAGCGTGATCTTCGCGCTGGCGAATCAGAAGGGTGGCGTCGGGAAGACGACCTCCGCGATCTCGATCGCGGCCGCCCTCGCTCGCCGCGGGAAGCGCGTGGTCGTGATCGATGCCGACCCGCAGGCGAACGCCACGTCCGCCCTCGGCCAGCGGCAGGCGGAGTCCGGCGGCCTCTACGAGGCGCTCGTCGACGAAGCACCGCTGGAGCCGTCGCTGGTCATGGTCCGCGAGCCGAACCTCTGGCTTGCGCCCACCACGCCGAACCTCGCGGGTGTCGAGGTGGAGCTCGTGTCGGTGATGGCACGGGAATTCCGGATGAGGCGCGCCCTCGAGCCGCTACGCGAGCGCTTCGATTTTATCCTCATTGACTGCCCGCCGTCGCTCGGACTGCTCACCGTCAACGCGCTCGCCGCAGCCGACGAGGTGATCATTCCGGTGCAGTGCGAGTACCTCGCGCTGGAGGGCCTCGGCCACCTCTCGAGGACGATCGACCTCGTGCGCCGCAACCTGAACCCGGCGCTGCACATCCGCGGAGTGCTGCTCACGATGTACGACGCGCGCACGAACCTCGCGAAGCAGGTGGAGGAAGAGGTGCGCAAGCACTTCGACAACACGTTCAAGACGGTGATCCCGCGCTCCGTGCGCCTGTCCGAGGCGCCGAGCCACGGCGAACCGATCCAGGAGTACGACCCACTCTCGGCGGGCGCGGTCGCGTACGAACAGGTAGCCGACGAGTTGCTCGCGCAGCTCGGCGGCATCCGCGCCGAGGAGCCGCTGCCGGCAGGACCGGGAGGGCCGCATGGCTCGTAAGAGCGGCCTCGGCCGCGGGCTCTCTGCCCTGATCCCCAGCGCCGAAGACCGCGCAGACATCGAGGCGACGCCGGAGCGGCGCGAGGTGGACCCGCGCATCCCCGTCACCGAGGTGGAGATCGACCGCATCGTCGCCAACCCGGAGCAGCCGCGCTCCGCGATGGACGCACAGGAGCTCGCCGAGCTGACCGAGTCGATCCGCGCGCACGGCGTCATCCAGCCGCTGCTCGTGACGGAGATCGAGGACGAGGACGTCGATGAGGGTGCCGAGGGTGCGATCGGTGCCCTCGCCGGGCCTCGCTACCAGCTCATCGCCGGCGAGCGCCGCTGGCGAGCCGCGCGCAACGCCGGCCTCGAGCGCGTGCCGGTCACGATCCGCCAGACCACGCCGCTCGAGCTGCTCGAGCTGGCCATCGTCGAGAACGTGCAGCGCTCGGACCTCAACCCGCTCGAGGAGGCGCTCGCCTACGGCCGCCTCGCCGAGGAGTTCCACCTCACGCAGCGCGAGATCGCCGAGCGCGTCGGCCGCAGCCGCACGGCGGTCGCGAACACGATGCGCCTCGTCGAGCTGCCCGAGGAGATACGCGCCTCGCTCGCTCGCGGCGAGATCACGGAGGGCCACGCCCGCGCCCTGCTTGGGCTGCCCCTCGAGGTCGACCGGCTGCGCGCGTGGCGTCGCGTCATCGACGAGGCCTTGAACGTCCGCCAGACGGAGCGCATGGTACGGCTCTGGGGCCGCCCCGAGACCGTCCGCCGCTCGACGCCTCGACCGGTCGACCCTGACACCGAGGCGCTGGCCGAGCGTCTACGGCAGCGCCTCGGGACGAAGGTGACGCTGCGGCGTTCGACCCGCGGCAACGGCAGCGTCACGCTGCACTTCTACTCCGACGAGGAGCTGGACGGGCTGCTCGACCGCCTGCTCGGCGACGACGCGCAGCTCTGATGGCCGCCTCCGAGCGCAGCATGGGAGCACGATGAGCGTCGCGGACCGCCTCACCGAACTCGGCATCACGCTGCCCTCGGCGCCCACGCCCGCCGCGATCTACCGCCCGGCGGTGCGCTCGGGGAACTACGTCTACGTGTCGGGCCAGGTCGCGAGTCGCGACGGCGCGATCGTGCACCCCGGCCGTCTCGGCGACGGCGTGACGATCGAGCAGGGTCAGGACGCCGCCCGCGCCGCCGCGATCAATGCGCTCGCGGCAGCCAACGCGCTGCTCGGCGGTCTCGACGGGGTGCGCGTGCTGCGACTGGCCGGTTACGTCGCCTGCACGCCGGACTTCACGAACCAGCCGCTGGTGATGAACGGCGCGAGCGAGCTGCTGCGCGATGTCCTCGGCGAGGAGGCCGGCGTCGGTGCGCGGGTCGCCCTCGGCGTCACCGCCCTGCCCGCCGGGTCACCGGTCGAACTCGAACTGATCCTGGAGGTTGCCTGATGACCCGCATCGACTTCGTCACCGGGAACACCACGATCTACCTGCCGGAGGTGGAGGCGCTGGCGGACGTGCCGGACCGCCTCGAGGCGCTGGTGGAAGGCCGGCGTGCCGATGACCTGCGGCGCAAGCCTGAGGGCGGCCGCTCGGTGCTGCGGATCATGGGCGACATGGTGGCCCACGCGCGCTGGAACGCCGAGGTCTACCACCGCATGTCGTGGATGCACGACCCGGTGCTGCGCCGCCTCGACCTCGAGGCCGACGCCGCCGCGAACGGCTGGGAGAGCCGCGACGCGACGCGCCTCCTCGAGTGGTTCACGGACGCCATCCGCGAAGCCGTCGACGAACTCAAGGACCAGCCCGACGCCGCTTGGGGCCGCCCCGGCCTCTTCCCGGAGCGCCGCTCCATCCGCCAGGAAGCCCGCCGCGCCGTCGCGCACTACGCGCAGGAGTTGGCAGCGATCGAGGGTGCGCTGGGGCGGTAGGACCGGACGTACTCGTTCGGCGTTCTCTTGCGAATATGCCGCGAGTTCCTTGACAAGCCGTCGACGGCTGTCGACCATCATGAGGGTGCGTTCGGAACGGCGCTACTGCTCGGAGGAGTGAGCCTGCATGATGCAGCGGCATGAAGTTGTGCGGGTTCGGCGGGAGTCCGTCGAGGACACGATAAGTCGTCTCGAAACGTACGTGCGTCGCTTCGAGCGACGATACGAGTGCACTTCCGAGGCAATGCTCTCCGCCGTCGTCAACAAGTTCCAGCGAGAGACAGCGGAGATCGGTCAGTGGATGATGTCTTACCAGGCCTTGGCGGACCTGAGGACCGCGTCGTCATCCGAGACTGGCACGACTACGACAACTACCAGGTAGTCCACTCCAACCAGATGGAGAGCCTCGTGAGGGAGGGCGGTCGTCATTCGCGATGCCCTCTCGTTTCGAGAGTCCCTCGGTGCGGATGAACAACCGTTGCGGGTGGACATCAGGGGCTCAGTAGTCACCGCAAGCGGTGCGGTGCTGTTCGTGAGCAAGTGGCTCGAGACGCGATTGGTGAACGGCCGAACTCACGTCCGCACTCGGTACTACGGCTACCACGCCATGCATCTAGCGACGCGCCGCTCGTTATTCCGGTACGACAACAACCACGGCGGTCTCAAGACGCTCCACTGTCATCTCTACGATGAAGAGGGACTCGAGGTGGAGGAGCGGCCGGTGCAGCACCTGTACCTCCCCACACTCTCGAACATCATCCGACTCGCGGACGACTGCGCGACGCGTTAGTCAGCACCCTCACGGCGCGGGCGCCTGCGTCGGCTCCGGTCCGGGTGCGGGAGGTGCCGACGGGCGGACGGGGATGAAGCGCAGGTTGCCGCCTCGGTAGACGCGGAAGTTCACCTGCTCGATCTTGCCGAGCGTCGTCGGGGCCGCGGCGATCAGCGCGTCCACGATGCGCTTGAGGCCGACGACGAACGTGGCAGGCGTCGGGGGCAGCTCGCCGAGGTCGACGTACGGGCGGTAGTCCTTCTTCGGGGCCGCCGCCAGCATCGCGTTGCCGGTGATGCGGACGATGTTTGCGAGGTTCGCGCCGCGCAGGTTCGAGTCGGGGCCGGCGTCCGGGACCTCGGTCTCGAACTCGGGGCCGTCGACTTCCTTCGCGATCGCCTCGGGGTTGGCGTACGAGTAGATGTTCGGCGGGAGCGCGGCGTCGGCAGGCTTGCGCTTCTCCGGCGCCTGCCCCTTGAACGTGATCTTGAAGCTGAAGCCCTCGGGGCTCGTCACCGGCCCGGTCATCTGCAGCTCGATGGTCGCGTTCTGGAACGGCCCGCCGATGAAGTCGAGCGGGATGGCGGGCAGCTTCGGCAGCTCGCTCTTCGTGCCGATGAGGTAGCTGACCCCGGCCGCGCCGATGATCGCCCCGGCGGCGATCACGCCACCTGGTGACTCCGACCAGGCCTGCGCGAGTCGCTTCTTCGCCTCTTCCTCGAGGTTGCCAAGGTACTTGCCGGCGTAATGCTTGAGCAGGTCCTTCGCGACCTCCTCGGGCTTGGCCGGCTTGGTGGTCTCCTGGGTCGACGGGTCCTTGGTCGGCGGCGGCGCGGTGTCGTCACGCTGGATGAGGGCGGCGCCCCCGGCGTTCGAGACAGCGCCTTGTCCGCGCAGTAACCGCTGCACTGCCGCGTTGCCGACCGTCCGCTGGAGCGTCAGCGGGTCGGAGCCGCCTGAGGCGTCGCGCGCGGCGGCGATCGCGTCAGGCGTGTGCGCCTCCACCGCCTGCTGTCGCGCTATCCGCCGGACCCGCCTGCTGCGAACGGCCATGTCGGCCTCCGAGGTGGTGAGGCGAGTTGAACCTGCCTGTGCAGCGGCACGCTACGGCCACTGCGATCGATCTGCAAGGGTGGTGACGGTACGGCGCGCCCTATTTGACGGGGGCTCGTTCGCTGAGACCGTGAGCGTGCAGCGTTCGGACGATGTCAGCCTCACCCCGCGTGACATCGTTCCACGTGAAGCGCAGCGTCTTCCACCCGAGGTGAGATAGCGCCGCGTCACGGCTCTCGTCGTATCGCGCGCGTTCAGGATCACGGTGATAGCGCCCGTCGAGTTCAATTGCGAGTCTGAGGTCCGGGTAGGCGACGTCGACGCGGTAACGCCGCCCGCGGGCAGGCACTTCGTATTGCACGTACGGCTTCGGTAGCCCGGCGCGCTCAAGAAGCGCCAGCATCTCCCATTCGAGACGCGAGTCTGGCCCACGTCGCGTGGCCCGCGGCTTCCGACTCCTCCGCAGTTCGACGACGCGCAGCGCGATGACCATTGCCAGTAGAGCAACCACCGAGAGGCCGAGGACCGGCGGAATGCCCCGCAAGCCGTCGAGCAGGGCTTGCGGGGCATTCCGCGAATGATCTCCGCGACTAAAGCGCCACCATCCATCGAGCTACTCCGTTCCGCCGTCCTCCGACGCACCACCCTCGCCACCCTCGCCGCCGTCCGCGCGGCGACGTCGGCGGCCGCCGCGACGCCCGCGACGCCGACGTCGGGGTTCTCCGTCCTCGGATGCGCCGTTCTCGGCGAAGGGCGGGGCGTCGAGGTCTTCCGGGGTGTCCCCGTTCGACGCGACGGTGCGGGCCGGGGCGGAGACGGGGGTCATCACGGCGACGAGGTCGCGGTCGAGGCGTGCCTGGCGCTCGCGGATGGGCTGCTCGACGACGGCGTCGAGTTCCTCGGGGCGAACCGCCGTGCCGTACTGCGACTTCAGCTCCTCGGTCGTCATTTCGACGATCTCGCCGGTGTCGTCGAGGCGCAGGCGCGCGATGCCCGAGAGCACGTTGAGGTTGAGCACCTTCGCGCGACCGACCGGCGTCGTGACGCGCTTGCCGACCTTCGGCAGCTGGCCGCGCAGCTCGCGGTACGTCTCGACCTCGTAGGACAGGCAGCAGAGCAGCCGCCCGCATACGCCCGAGATCTTCGAGGGATTCGGCGCGAGGTCCTGATCCTTCGCCATCTTGATCGAGATGGCGGGGAACTCGGTCATCCACGTGGAACAGCACAGCGCGAGGCCGCAGACGCCGAGGCCACCCGCGGCCTTCGCGCGGTCGCGGTCCCCGACCTGCTGGACCTCGAGGTCGCAGCCGAGGAGGTCGGCCACCTGGCGGCGCAGCCAGTCGTGCTCGACACGCTCCGGCGCGGAGAAGGTGAGGTCCCCGCGTTCCCCCGCGAGGTCGTACTCCAGGCTGGCGACGCGGATGCGGGGGTCGGAGCGCGTCGCCACTCCCTGCGCGCGGGTGATGTCCTCCTGTGCGCGCTCGCGCTGACGGCGATGCGCAGCGACGTCGTTCTCGGTCGCGAGGCGTTCGACGACGCGCATCGGGCCCTTGTGCTCCGCGGCGAGCACCTGGTCCGGCTCGATCACCACCCAGCCGAGGCGCTCGCCTCGATCGGTGCGGACTACGACGTAGTCACCGATGCCGAGGCGCAGGTTGCCCGGCCGGCAGTACGAGACGGGGCCCGCCTCGACGAAGCGGATGCCGACGATGGGGTCGTCCATGGGGTTCCCGAGTCCGCGACATCGCGCGAGCCCGGTCCTCCTCTCGTCATGCAGTCGACAGCACGGGGAGGTCCAGCATGAGGACCTCCAGCGCGAGCTGAGGATTCGTGTTCTCCAGCAGCCGCTCACGGACGCGGCGCGTGGCGCGGAGGCCGCTGAGCGCCTCTACCGGCGCGATTGCCGGGTCGTCGTGCCCCGGGTCGGCAGCACCAGCCGACTCGTACAGGCGGTCGCGCCACCAGTCGGACCAGAGGTCGAGCACCGTGAGGACGGCGTCGCGCTCGCGGTCCTTCGACCAGCGGCCGGCGAGTGTCGCAGCGTAATCGAAACGGGCATTGCGCGTCGCCGTGAGCAAGCCTCGCAGGTCGGCGAGCGCGCTCTCCTGCAGCACGCGCAGCGACGGGTCGGCGTGCAGCTGCATCGCGAGGCCGAAGCGCCCGCGCGCCAGCCGCGCGATGTTCAGCGCCTCGTCCGGGGGCAGCGCGAGCCGTGCCTCGAGCTCCGCGGCGAGCGCGGGGATCGGGAACGGCCGCAGGGCGACCTCCTGGCAGCGAGAGCGGATCGTGGGCAGCAGCCCCTCGAGGTCTGTCGCGAGCAGGATCAGCAGCACCGAGGACGGCGGCTCCTCGAGCGTCTTCAGCAGCGCGTGCGCCGCCTCCGGCTGCAGCTCCTCGACGGTGTCGACGATGAAGACCCGCCGCGCTGAGCGCAGCGGTGCGAGGTTCGCGACGCGCTCGAGGCGGCGGATCTGGCAGATGCGGATGCGGGTCGAGCCGTCGGTCGCGTGGTCGCGATGCTCGGTGATGTCGCAGACGCCGCCGAGCGCGATGTGCTCGACGCCCGGCCACTCGCCGGCCTCGATCTGACGGCAGGCGCGGCACTCGAGGCAGGGCGCGGCCGGCGTTCCGGCATGCTCGCAGGCCAGCGCCTGCGCCAGCCGCCGCGCGAGCGTGTGCTTGCCGACGCCCTTCGGGCCGCTCAGCAAGTACGCGTGCGACAGGCGTCCCGACTCGACGGCGTGCCGTAGCGCCGCGACGCCGTCGTCCTGCCCGGCCATCCCCCACGAGTGTGAGGCGGGGCGCGCAGCCGGCTCACCGAAGATGTCCGTCTGTGGCGTCGTCACCATTAGTCGACGTCCAGCGCCATGAGGTCCTCGGCGGTCTCGCGGCGGCGGATCAGCCGCGCCTTGCCGTCCTCCACGAAGACGACGGCGGGCTTGGTCGCGAGGTTGTAGTTCGAGGCCATCGCGAGCTGGTAGGCGCCCGCCGCCGGGATCGCGACGATCTCGCCGTCCTCGAGGCGGGGCAACTCGATGTCGCGGATCAGCACGTCGCCGGATTCGCAGTACTTGCCGGCGATCGTCACGGTCTCCTCGGCGACGGCGAGCGGACGCTCGGCGGACAGCGCCTCGTAGCGCGAGCCGTACATCGCGGGGCGGATGTTGTCGGCCATGCCGCCGTCGACGGAGACGTAGGTTCGGATGCCGGGCACTTCCTTGCGGGCGCCGACCTCGTACAGCGCGACGCCCGCACGGCCGACGATCGAGCGCCCCGGCTCGATGGTGACGCGCGGCATCGGGAAGCCGCGCGCGTCGGACTCGCGGCGCAGCGTGCCGGCGATGGTGCGTGCGTAGGCGGCGATGGCCGGCGCCTCGTCCTCGCCGCGGTAGGCGACCGCGAAGCCGCCACCGGGCGAGAACTCGGCGGTCTCGACGCCAAGCCGCTCGCGGATGCCGGCGATGAACTCGCCCATCACCTCGATGGCCAGCTCGTAGGGCTCCAGCTCGAAGATGGGGCTGCCGAGGTGCATATGCAGCCCGCGGAACTCGAGGCTGGGGGAACCGAGGATGAGGCGGATCGCCTCCTCGGCCGCGCCGGTCACGATCGGCAGCCCGAACTTGCTGTCGAGGATGCCGGTCGTCGTCTTCTCATGCGTATGCCCGTCGATGCCGGGGGAGACGCGGATCATCACCGGCTGCACGACCCGCGCGCCCCGCGCCGCCTCGTCGACCTTCGCCACCTCGAGCAGGTTGTCGATGACGACGCGGCCGACGCCCGCTTCGGCGGCGAGACGCAGCTCGGCGCGGCTCTTGTTGTTGCCGTGGAAGTAGACGGTGCGCATGTCGACGCCGGCGGCCTGGAGTACGGCGATCTCGCCTCCGGAGACCGCGTCGAAGCCGAGGCCCTGCTCCGCGATGAAGCGGGCGAACGGCCGGTTGAGGAACGCCTTCGATGCGTAGAGCACGTCTGTCTCGGCGTGCTCGGCGCGGAACGCGTCGACGTACGTGCGACATTGCGCGCGCAGTGTCGCGACGTCGTAGACGTAGAGCGGCGTGCCGAACTCCCGCGCCAGCTCGACGGCGTCGCAGCCGCCCAGCGTGAGGCGCCCCTCGGGAGAGAGGCCAGCGGAGATCGGGAGGACGTGCGCCAACGGCAGTGCCGGCGCGGACATCGTGCTCAAGATGGACAACTTCCCGCGCAGCGGAGCCGCGCGCGTCGAGTTCGAGGAATCCCCACAGGTGCGCCCGGCTCTCAACGGATCGGCGCACCCTGCCGCCCGATTATGGCACGGCGGGTGAGTGCTCCGCCATTATGGGTCTCTCACGTCCGAGGCTGGGCTGGCGCCGCCGACAGGGAACGATCTGCAGAGGAGCGCTTCAGTGACGAAGTACCTGATCTCGTTTCCCGGTGAGGCGATGGACATCCCCGAGGGTGAGTTCGAAGCGGTGGTCGCCTCGTCCCACGCTGTCATCGAGGAGGCCAAAGCGGCAGGCGTGTACGTCTTCGGCGGCGGGATCAACGAGGGCGTGGCTCCCGTCAGGGTGGCCGGCGACGGCACCGTCACCGAGGGCACGTACCCCGGTCACACCGTCCCCAACGGCGGCTACACCATCCTCGAACTGCCCTCGCGGGAGGCGGCGGTCGAGTGGGCCGCGAAGATCGCCGTCGCCTGCCGCTGCGCCCAGGAGCTCCGCGAGTTCCAGTACGACCCGGCGAGCTGACGAGGAGCCGAGCGCCGATGCAACAGCTCAACCCCGGCCTCGCGAAGGGCTACGCGCTCGACTTCGCGTCGCCGCTCCGCTACGTCGCGCTGACGCTGCACGAGGGTGCGCACAGCCTCGATGACCTCGCGGAGGGTTACGAACACGACGCGGGCGACCTCGACCGCGTGTGGGACCAGGAACTGCGAGCAAAGGGCCAGCGCCGGAGCACGAAGCCGGATGTCCAGCAGGAACGCCGCGCCGAGGCCACGCGCTGGCTCCTCGGGGCCGCGGTGACCGCGCTCGGCGACCAGGTCCGCGACGACGACGGCGTCCTGTCGCTGACGGTCCCTCCCGAGGACCTGCGCGTCGGCGGCTTCCCCGTCGTCCTGCCGGACTCACCCCCTCGAGACTCAGACGCGGAGTCGAAGTCCGAGCGCCCCGCCCGACGGCGAACCTCGAGCCGCCGTGCTGCCGCCGAACCCGCCGAACGCGAGCCGCCTCCCGAGCCAGAACCGGAGCCCGAGCCACCGCCCCCACCTCCGAGCCCGCTACGCGCGTGGATGGACGAGCACGGTTACACGGAAGGCCGCCTCATCAAGGACCTCGACCTCGGTCCTCGGGAGATCGCCTCGTACGTCGAAGGTGAACGCGAGGTGCCTCGGGTGGTGTGGCTGGCACTGTGGGCGCTGGAGCACGGGGCGGAGGTGTAGAAGGGCCGTGCCGGGGCCACGTCGCTCATCGTCGAGCGGGCGTACCCTGACAGCTGTGGCATGAGTCGGCTTCCCGCTCTCCCCTCGCCTCTGAACGTGGAGCCCGCAGATGGTCACCTCAGGCGGTTCGTGGTCGAGCGGGCACGCGTACGAGCCGTACGCGGGCAGGTGGAGCCGGCTCATCGCGCGCGAGTTCGTCGGATGGCTCGAACCCGCCGCCGGACTGCGATGGCTCGACCTCGGCTGCGGCACGGGCGCTGTTACGCAGACCGTCCTTGCGCTGGCAGCGCCCGAGGCGGTGCTCGGCGTCGATCGGTCGCGTGCCTATCTCGAGTACGCGCGCACCGGGACCGCCGAGCAGGCGGCCGGGTTCGCCACCGCCTCCGCGGGCGCGATGCCTGTCCGCGTCGCGACCGTCGACTACCTCGTGTCTGGCCTCGTCCTGAACTTCCTCCCAGATCCCCTCGCGGCGCTGCGTGATGCCGTCGAGGCAGTGCGGCCGGGAGGCGTAGTGGCGGCGTACGTCTGGGACTACGCCGGTGAGATGCAGTTCATGCGCCGCTTCTGGGACGCCGCGGGCGAGCTCGACCCGCGAGCGCTGGAGCTCGACCAGGGGCGCCGCTTCCCGATCTGTCAGCCAGGGCCGCTCACGGAGCTGTTCGCCGCGGCGGGCCTGCACGACATCGAGGTGCGCGGCATCGACATCCCGACCACCTTCCACGGCTTCGATGACTACTGGGGGCCGTTCCTCGGCGGGCAGGGCGACGCACCCACCTACCTTGCGAGTCTGGACGAGGACCATCGCGAGCGCCTGAGGACGAGACTGCAGTCGACGCTGCCAGCCTCCGAAGACGGTTCGATTCCCCTCATCGCTCGCGCCTGGGCAGTGCGCGGCCGTCGCTAGATTTCCACTAACGCGGCGCGGGAGCCTCCGGCGGTGGTTGCGACGGGTCGAGCAGCGGGATTGGTTCGGCCTGGATCGTGATGTGGCCGATGCCGAAGCGCTCGCGCAGCATGTCCGTGGCGGCGTGCGTGACTTCCGATGCGTTCGCGCTCGGGCGGAGCTGGAGGTGGCACGTCAGCGCGATGAGATCGGTCGTGATCGCCCAGCAGTGGAGGTCGTGCACGGCGAGGACTCCCGGGACGGCTCGCAGAGCGGCGTCCACCTCGCGCAGGTCGATGTCGTTCGGGACGCGCGCCATCAGCGTCATCCCCGCCTCGCGTAGCAGGCGCAACGCACCGTAGGCAACCAGCGCCACGATCACCAGCGACAGCACCGCATCGACGCGCGGTTGTCCCGTCACCGCCACGAGCACGCCAGCGCTGACCGCCGCGACCGACCCCGCGAGGTCGAACAGCACGTGGAGCCGCGCCGCTCGCACGTTCATCGAGTGCGAATGTCTCAGCACGCGGAACTGCAAGAGGTTCGCGCCGAGGCCGACCAGCGCCACTGCGAACAGCCCGCCGGCGTGGACCTCGGAAGGTTCGATCAAGCGCTGGATCGCCTGCCAGACGATGAACGCCCCTACGCCCAGCAGCGCGAGGGCGTTGACCGCCGCCGCGAGGACCTCCGCGCGGTGGTAGCCGAACGTCCAGTTGAGCGTGTGCGGGCGCGCGGCAACGGAGGCGGCGAAGAGTGCGAGGGTGAGGGCGAACGCGTCAGCGAGCACGTGACCCGCATCCGCCAACAACGCGAGCGACCCCGTGAGCGCCGCACCGATCACCTCGAGACAGAGCGTGGCGATGGCGAGTGCGAGTGCAAAGGCGAGACGGCGACGATCGCCGTGCGCCGTCTCGTGGCCACGAACTGGCTCTGCGTTGGGCCTCGGGAGCATGGTCCGTCGAGCGTACCAGCGGTCGCAGGGCGGTACTGGTACGTGGTCCCGCGAGTGCCGGTCGGGTCCGAGGAGGGGGCGATCCCCCCACCCCCACCCTCCCCCGCTTGCGGGGGAGGGATCAGACTCTGACTGGCGATCGCAGCGGGTACAGCGGCGGCCTACCTCGTCAGTGCGACCTTCCAGACCTTGCCGTCCTCGGCGTGTTCGTCGACGGCGACCGCGCCCTGGCCCACGAGGCGCGCGATGTGCGAGCGGATCTGGCCTCGCGAGGCGCGCAGCAGGCCCTTCTGGATCTCGGGGTAAATCGCGCGGCGGATCTGGCGGTCCGTGTCGTAGCCGCGCTCGATGAGGGCGATGATCTGGCGGTCGCGCTCGGCGCGATGGTCGAGCAGCTCCTTCACTTTGGCTGCCGTCGCGGTCACGACCGGGCCGTGGCCCGGTGCGAAAAGGCTGGCGTTGAGCTCGTTCATCCGCAGCAGGCTCTGGAGGTACTGCTCCATGTTGCCGCTCGGAGGCGGGCCGATGGCCGACGTGCCCACGCCGAGGATGTTGTCGCCCGTGAAGAGGATGCCCAGCTCCTCGACCCAGTAGCAGTTGTGGCCTGCTGTGTGGCCTGGCGTGTGGATCGCCCGCACCGTGAGGTTGCCCACGCGCAGCACGGCACCGTCCGGCATCGGGATGTCGATGGGGGTGTTGAGGGCCTCCTCGCGCCAGACCTTCGCGCGCTCGTTGATCTCGCGCTCGTCCGGCAGGTCCTCGTTGCTTTCGCTGGGCGTGTGCAGCAGCGCCTCGTCGAGCGGGTTGATCGCGGTCTCGGCACGCAGCGCCTCGCGGAGGCGGCGGCCACCCGAGGAGTGATCGAAGTGGTGGTGGGTGATGCCGATGTAGCGGATGTTGAGGTTGGGCAGCTCCTTCTCGAGGAACTGCTGCCTCGTGACGACCGACTGGTCGTCGCCGTAGCCAGCGTCGATCAGCATCGCCTCGTTGCCGTCGCGCAGCACCCAGACGTTGGAGGTGGGGAAGGTGCGGGTGAACTGCCGCACGACGACGACGTGCTGGATGAGGTGGTCGTTGACGTGGTTGACGCGGGACTCGATGCGCTCCTTGGCGTCCTCGGTTTCTGCCTTGGCGCGCCTCTTCTTGCCCTTGCCGTCTTTCGCGTCCTTGGCCTTCGCCTTGGCGGAGACCTTCGCGGCCTTCTCGCGCTTCTCCGCCTTGCGCGCGTCCTCGGCCTTGTCGCGCTTCTTCTTGGCCTTGGCCATCCCGGCACGTCCCCTCGCTGCCGCCGGATGATCGGCTGGCACGGATCGAGGCGTCAAGTGACGGTTCGACCGCAGCCACCGAAGCGCGCTATGAACCTGTTGCGGCGAAAAGGTACATAGCGCCATCGCTAATGAACGGATCCGTTCACAACGCCTCGAGTTCGCGACCGTCTCACCCAGGCGGCTCGGGCTGATCAGGTCACGCCTGCTCGCCTGGTACGAGGAGCACCGGCAGCCCTTTCCCTGGCGCACGGCTCGCGACCCGTATCTCGCGCTCGTGGCGGCGGTCTGCGCGCAGCAGACGCAGATGTCGCGTGTGCTGCTGCTCTACGACGCGTGGACCGCGGCGTTCCCCACGCTCGAGGACGCTGCGCGCGCCTCGAACGCCGAGGTGCTGCGTGCGTGGGGTCGAGGCGGCTACCCGCGACGTGCGCTCTCCCTTCGTGACGCGGCGCGTGTCTGCGTCGAGCTACACGGCGGCGCGTTGCCTCGCGATCCGGAGGCACTGCTTGCGCTGCCAGGCGTCGGGCCGTTCACTGCCGCGATCGTGCTGTCATTCGGCTTCGGCGACGACGCAGCCGCCGTCGATACGAACATCGTGCGCGTCATCGGACGCCTCGTGCTCGGTGACCTGCAGCCGGCGACGGAGTCGCCGCGCGCGGTCATCGATGCATGGGCGGAGCGGCTGCTACCGCGAGGTCGCGCGGCCGACTGGAATCCCGCCCTGATGGACTACGGCGCGCGGGTCTGCACACCGCGCCCGCGCTGCGACGAGTGCGTCGTGGCGACACTCTGTGCGGCGTATCCGCGCTTCGAGGCCGGCGAGCGCGCTGAGCCGGTGCGCGCACAGTCGCGCTTCGAGGGCTCGGACCGCTGGTGGCGCGGCCGCCTGCTGCACGCCCTCCGAGAGCACGACGGCGAGGGCATGGAGGTCGAGGCGCTGTTCGACGCGGTCGGCGCGGAGAAAGACGAGCGCCAGCGGCTGCACTCGCTCCTCGCGGCGCTGCATGCCGAAGGGCTCGCGTGGGTGCGCGACGGGCGCTGCGGCCTCGGCGACGCGCCTCGGTCCGAGCGTGCGGACGGCTCTGGTACGCTCGAAACCGAGGTCGAGCGAGCGCGCCGGACGGAGTCGAGATGACCGCCCCCCAGTCCGAACAGCAGGTCGAACAGGTCTATGCCGACGAAGAACTGACGATCCAGATCGTGCGCAACCTCGGGCCGTACGCGAACAACTCCTACATCCTCCGTCCTCAGACCGGCGGATCCGTCGTCGTCGTTGACGTGCCCGAGGGTTCCGAGGCGGTCGTCGAGGCCCTGGGCGACGACACGGTGACGGCGGTGGTGCTGACGCACTCGCATCGCGACCACTGGGGTGGTCACGAAGTCCTCCGTGCGCACACCTCGGCGCCGTTCTGGGCGAGCGCTGCAGAGGTCAGCCTCGACGCTGTCATCGGCTCGGGTGAGGTTCAGCGACTCGAGCACGGCGCGGTCATCCCTCTCGGCGGTTCGCAGGTCCAGGTGCTGCACACGCCGGGCCACACGCCGGGCTCGATCTGCCTCGTGGCCGGGCGCGCGGTGCTGACCGGTGACACGCTCTTCCCGGGTGGACCGGGCCGCTCCTCGAGCCCCGAGGCGCTGGCGCAGGAGCTCGACTCAATCGTGACGCTGCTGCACACCCTGCCGGACGACACGCTCGTCCTCCCCGGCCACGGCGCCGCGACGACGATCGGCGAATCGAAGGCGGAGTACGCCGTGTTCGCCTCGAGAGAGCACGCCCCCGGGCTGCACGGCGATGTGCTCTGGGCAGAGTCATGACGTGATGGGAAATCGATGAGGACGACCCGTGGAAAAGCGCCAGCGCCTCATCTTCGCCGCGGTACTCGCGACGGCCGGCGCCGGAACGGCGCTGGCTATCGGTGCCGCCATGGATAATCTCGCCGTCGCTGTCGCAGTTGCGTTCGGAATGGCCTTCGGAGCTGCGCTGGTAGCGCTCGCACCGTGGCAGCGCTGAGTATTCGGGCCTCCGTCGCCGACGCCGGCGCGCTGGCTTGCTCGCTTCACACATGCGTTGTTTGACCCGTTACACCCTCGACGCCTAGCATTTCCGCTCGTGTCACCCCTTGTCACCACACTTCAAAACGGGGTCAGGCTCGTCCTGACGCACGTCCCGCATGCCCGCTCCGTAGCCGTGTCCGTCTACATGGCCGCCGGGTCGCGCTACGAGCAGCCGCACGAGGCCGGGCTCTCGCACTTCGTCGAGCACCTGTGCTTCAAGGGCACCGAGCGGCGTCCGCGGCCGCAGGACATCTCGATCGAGATCGACGCGATCGGCGGCACGATCAACGCGGCCACGGACCGCGAGTACACCGTCTACTACGCGAAGGTCACCGAGGAACACGCGGCGCGCGCCGTCGACATCCTCGCGGACACGCTGATGAACTCGCTGTTCGTAGAGTCCGAGATCGAGCGGGAGCGCGACGTCATCCTCGAGGAGTTGGCAGCAGTCGAGGACTCGCCCGACGAGCAGTCGAGCATCCTCCTCGATTCACTGGTTTGGCCTGGGCAGCCGCAGGGCCGTGACATCGGGGGCACGCCCGCGACCGTCTCCGCGATCACACCGGCGCGTCTCATCGAGTACTACCGCACGCAGTACGTCGCGAACGCCGCCGTCGTCTCCATCGCTGGCTCGCTGCCGGAGGCTGACGCGGAGCGGCTCGCCACCGAGGCGTTCGGGGTGTGGCGGCAGGGTGAGCCGGCCTCATGGATCCCGGCGCTCGAGGAGCCGCGGGGTGAGCGGGCACAGACGCTCGCGAAGCAGACCGAGCAGGCGCACCTCTCTCTCGGCGGGCGCGGGCTCTCGTACCACGACCCCGACCGCTACGCCCTCGACGTGCTCTCGGTGATCCTCGGCGAGGGCATGTCTTCGAGGCTCTTCCTGCGGCTGCGCGAGGAGCTGGCGCTCTGCTACGACATCCACTCGTTCTCCTCGCACCTGCGGGACACGGGCCAGTTCGGTGTCTACGTCGGCGTCGACCCGGAGCGTGCCGAGCGCGCAGTCGCCGAGGTGCTGAGCGAGCTGCGCAAGGCGCGTCAGCCGGTCTCCGAGGAAGAGCTGGCCCGTGCACAGGGCCTGCTGCGCGCGCGCACGCTGCTGCGCATGGAGGACACGCGCTCGGTCTCCGGCTGGTACGGCTCGCAGGAGATCCTCGACCTGCCGCGGCTCACGCCCGAAGAGACGATCGCCCGCGTCGAGGCCGTGACCATCCAGGACATCAGCCGCGTCGCCGAACGCGTCCTGACCGATGCCAACCTGCACCTCGCCGCGGTCGGGCCGCTCGAGGGCGTCGACCTGCTCGGTCCGGCCCCCTGTCTCGATGCCTGACGCGCTCCCGAGTCTGACTCCCGGGCGGCCGGACGGCCTCACCGAGGACGGCCGAGCCGAGCGCCTGCTGATCGCCGCTCGCCTCGAACAACCCGAGGACGATCCGCGCTATCTGCTGGCGCGCTGGCCGGACTGGCCGCACCCCTCGCTGCTCTCGGTCTCAGCTCCGCGCGCCGTCGACACCCTCGAGGCGCTCGTCGCCGACACGCTCCGCGCCCGTTTCTCGGTGGAGTGTGTGGGCACTCCGGTCGCTACGTCCACACGACACCCCGCCCGGATGTCCCACCCGCGCTTCGGCGGCGATGGCCTCGGCTGGGTACGCGCCGTCGCAGTCCGCGTCGAGGGCGAACCGTCCTCTGACCCCCTGCTCGCCGGCATCGACGCACTTCCCCTCGAAGACGCGCTCACCGCGTTGCCGACGGACCTCGAGCGCGCGCTGCTGCGTGAGGCCGCGGCCCTGCTGGGAGACCACCCCTCACCCTAGCCCTCTCCCCCAAGGGCGAGGGGACCGGAATCGCACGAGTCGGCGAGGCGAGCACTCTCGACTCCGACTTCCTCTCCCTTCAGGGGAGGGGATTGAGGTGAGGGTGGCGCTGGACACGCAGAACGGCCGCCCGAAGGCGGCCGTTCGTTAGTCCGAACGAGGCGGCGAGGCTAGAAGCCCATGCCCCCCATGTCCATACCGGCGCCGGCGGGCATCGCTGCGCCCTTCGGCTCCGGGAGCTCGCCGACGACAGCCTCGGTCGTCAGCATCAGGGCTGCGACTGAGACAGCGTTCTCGAGGGCGACGCGGGTCACCTTCACCGGGTCGATGATGCCGAGCTGGAACATATCGCCCATCTGCTCGTTCGCAGCGTCGTAGCCCATGTTCTGCTTGGCTGCCCGCACGTCCTCGACGATGACGGAGCCCTCGCGGCCCGCGTTCTCGACGATCTGGCGGAGTGGAGCTTCGAGCGCGAACTTGAGGATGCGCGCGCCGACTTTCTCCTCGCCGGGCAGGTTCTCGATCAGCGAGTCGAGCACGTTCTGGACGCGGATGTAGGCCACACCGCCGCCGGGGACCACGCCCTCATCGATGGCCGAGCGGGTCGCGGAGAGCGCGTCCTCGACGCGGAACTTCTTCTCCTTGACCTCCATCTCGGTGGCGCCGCCGACCTTGATCACGCCGACGCCACCGGCGAGTTTCGCCAGCCGCTCCTGCAGCTTCTCGCGGTCGAAGTCGGACGAGGTGTCCTCGATCTGCGCGCGAATTTGGCGAATGCGGGCCTGGATCGCCTCGTCCGAGCCGACTCCGTCGATGATGGTGGTCTTGTCACGGTCGGACACGATGCGGCGCGCGCGCCCGAGGTCTGCGATCTGCGTCGTCTCGAGCTTGCGGCCCATGTCCTCGGTGACGAACGTGCCGCCGGTGAGGACGGCGATGTCCTCGAGGGCGGCCTTACGCCGGTCTCCGAACCATGGAGCGCGGAGGACGAGCGGGTTCATCGTGCCGCGCATCTTGTTGACGATGAGCGTCGACAGCGCTTCGCCCTCGAACCCATCGCAGATGATCACGAAGTTCTTCGTGACCTGCATCACCTTCTCGAGCAGCGGCAGGATCTGGTTGAGCCGGTCGATCTTCGCGTCGGTGATCAGGATGTACGGGTCTTCGAGGTCCGCCACCATCCGGTCGGTGTTGGTGACGAAGTACTGCGAGATGTACCCGTGGTCGATCTGGAGGCCCTCAACGACCTCGGTCTCGAAGTCGAGGCCCTTGCCCTCCTCGACGGTGATGACGCCGTCTTTGCCGACCTTCTCCATCACGTCGGCGATCAGGTCGCCGATCTCGCGGTCGTTGCCGGCGATGCCGGCAACGGCAGCGACGGTCTCTTTGCTTTCGACCGGAACGGCGAGGGCACGGAGGGCGCGCGCGATCTCGCGGTAGCCCGCCTCGATGCCGGTGCGGATCTCCATCGGGTTGTGGCCTGCGGCGATGAGGCGGATACCTTCCTGGAAGATCGCCTGTGCCAGCACGGTCGCCGTCGTGGTGCCGTCACCCGCGACGTCGTTCGTGCGGATGGCCACCTGCTTCACGAGCTGGGCGCCCATGTTGTGGAAGCGGTCCTTCAGGTCGATCTCGCGGGCGACGGTGACGCCGTCCTTTGTGATCACCGCCGGGCCGTAGGACTTGTCGAGGACGACGTTGCGGCCGCGCGGCCCCAGCGTCACCTTGACCGCGTTGGCCAGGATGTCGACGCCGTGACGCAGTTCGCGCCTCGCGTCCTCATCGAACCGGAGTCGCTTGGCTGCCATCGTCGGTTATCGCTTTCGGGCGGAGCTGCGGCCAGCACCCGCCGCGGCTGCCTCGGGAGCCTCCTCCAGGCGCGCCAGCACGTCCTGGAACCGGATCACGATGTAGTCCTCGGCGTCGACGGTGACTTCCTGGCCCGTGTACTTCTGGTACAGGATGCGGTCACCCTCGGCCAGCTCGATGGTCTCGACGACGCCGGCGTCGTTCATCTTGCCGGGGCCGACAGCGGCCACAATGCCGTGCTGCGGCTTCTCCTTGGCCGAGTCCGGAATCACGATGCCGGACGCGGTGATCTCTTCCTGCTCGACCGGCTTCAGGACGATGTGGTCCGTCAGCGGCACGACCTTCGTCGCCAATGCCTGCCTCCTCGCGGCTTCTCTATGACGCTTTGTTACCGGTGTTGGTGTCGCTGCGGCGGTACGGACCGCGCGGCGGAGATCGGACACGCCATGATCGCGCTCACGCCCGGTATCCGCGAGTTCCCCGCAGCGAACGGGATGTTAGCACTCACCTCGGGAGAGTGCTAGCCCTCAGCGTCGCGAGTTCCCGGGACCGGGACGACATCCTGCGACCGGATCGCCTCCGCACCGATCCGAGCGCCAACGACCGCGACGCTCCGAGCGCGGCGATGACGCGCGCTCGAAGCGACGGTAGACTGGGCGCCAAATCGGACGCGGGTCGGGAGTCGTGCATGCGCCGTTGGAAGGTTCGTATCGCTGCCGCCGGGTCGGCGCTCGTCGCCTCGATCATGCCTGCGGTTGCGGCTGCCCAGGAGCCCGGCTCGCGTGCCGTCGACGTACCGGCGGATGCCACGACCGCGATTCTCGCCGCCGCCGGCGGCGTCACCGCTCTCTTCCTTATCTGGACGCTGGGGCGGCTGTACCAGAAGCAGCGCGGTCTGCGCTGGCGTTTCCAGGAGCCCGACCAGGTGGATGACCACGGCGGAGCACACTGAAGGCGAACCGCGTCGACACGCACCGCAGCGAGGGGGTGAGCATGCTCCAGATCGGCGACCGGATGCCCGAGTTCGTCCTGCGCGACAACGACCGCAACGAGGTCACGCAAGAGGCGCTCAAGGGCAATGTCTCCGTGGTGGCCTTCTACCCGATGGCGTTCACAGGCGGCTGCACCCTCGAGATGCGTGCCTTCCAGCAGATGTACCCGCAGCTGCAGGAGCTTGGGGCGAAAGTCATCGCCGTCAGTGCGGATACCTACGCCTCGCAGGCCGCCTTTGCTCGCGAGAACGGCATTGAGTTCCCGCTGCTCTCCGACTGGCCCGCCAACAAGACCATCGAGGCCTTCGGCGTCCAGCGCGAGGGCAGCGAGGTCGCGATGCGCTACACGTTCGTCTTCGATGAAGACGGCGTCGTCCGCCAGGTTATCGACGACCCGCGCGACATGAACGCCCACCCCGCTGGAGCGCTGGCCGCCGTCCAGAGCCTGACAAAGGCAACGACTTCGTAGGTCTCCACGACTCCACGGAAACGACGAGGGCGACCCAGCGGGTCGCCCTTTGATTTCTTCACGCTCGACGGGATCAGGCTTTGCTCGGCTGCTCCGCGGCCGGCTCGGTCGCGCCTTCGCCGCTTGCCATCGCCTCGTCGATTTGCTGGAGGCGACCCTCGACGGTGGCGAGCCGTTCCGAAAGGTCGTGCCGCATCTCCTCGAGGGCATCGAGCTTGGCCTCGACGATCTCGAGCTGTCGCTTCACCGCGCCGATCACCTTGGTCACCCGCTCGCGGCGGGCGGGAAGGGTGCGGTCGGGGCTGAAGGTCGCGCGGATCTGCGCGCGGATCTCCTCGGCCTCCACCATGTCCTTGATCTCGGCAAGGCTCAGGTTGAGCAGGCCCTGGAGCTTCTTGATCATCTCGATGCGTTCGATGTCCTGCTCGGAGTAGAGGCGGAAGCCGCCCTCCATCCGCTCGGACGGCGTTAGCAGCCCTTTCTCCTCATAGAAGCGAAGGGT
This sequence comes from uncultured Dehalococcoidaceae bacterium, assembly GCA_964479165.1. Lineage (GTDB taxonomy): Bacteria > Chloroflexota > Dehalococcoidia > UBA2979 > UBA2979 > CAYZJO01. Next base: position 31,548 of record CAYZJO010000001.1, on the reverse strand, counting down.
GCGCTGGGTGACGCCGGTGCGCTCGGCCACCTCGCCGATCTGAAAGCGCGCCTCGCGGACCTCCGTCATGACAGTTCTTCTCCCGGCGCCGCACCGCACCCGTCCGAGCGCTGGTGGCGTCGAGGCGATCCTACGGACCGCGCGATCAAGCCGTCAAGGAAAATGACACGTTACGTTGACGTGAAGTCATCCGTAGTGCGAGGAACCCGCACTGCGCGGGGTGCCCAGCGGTCAGCGCGGGACGCGGGTTAGAAGTCCTCGTCGTCCTCGTCCTGGGCAACGCGAGGCGTCGGTAGCAGGGGAGCGGTTCGTTCGTCACCGCGCTCCTGTGGAGGGCGGATCGCTCGAGCCGCCTCGACAACTGCCTCGAGCGGGCCTCCCGCGCCGACGAGCAGCACGCCTGCGCCGGCGTCTCGCCAGACTTCGATCTCCGCGCTCGGCGCCTCCCGCCGCAGTTGCACCGCGAGCGGCGCGTGCAACGACGACGCCACGCGCCGCAGCAGCAGCTGGTCGCGGATGGTCAGCCCCGAGGCGGGCTCGTCGATGAGCACCGCGTCGACATCCAGCGGACCGAGCAGGCGCAACTCCTCCTCGCTCGGCGAGCCTGCGAGCGCCAGGACGTGGCCGAGCTTGCGGTCTCCGAGCGCCTCGGCCGCCGTTGCCGCGGCGTCGAAGACGATGAAGTCCGCACCCGCCTCGACGAGCGCCTTCGCGTCCGCGCTGCTGGCCGCGTCCACCCGACTGCCAACCGGGGCGCCGTTGGCGGCAGCGACGGCGTCGGCGAGGCCGCTCGTGTCGCCGGTGTAGAGGATGGCGCCGGCGCCGCGCTCGATGGCCGCCGTAACGGCTGCGGCGTCGCTCGACTCCGCTGCGATCAGCACGGACGGCTTCGCTGGCGCATCCGAGGAACGCGGGGCGGCGAAGCCCATCGTCACCGGCCGGCGCCGCGATGCCTCGCGGATGCGCTCGCGCAACTTGCTCATGGTGGGGCGCCTCCGCGGCTGGCTCGGGTGAGCGGCTGATAACCGAATCGCGACCCCAGGGGTCGCGAGGAGTTCGAATCTGGAGCCGGCGAGGGGACTTGAACCCCTGACCTGCTGTTTACGAAACAGCTGCTCTGCCACTGAGCTACACCGGCCGTGGGACCTCAACCAAGTATACGAATCGGAGGGGCAGACGCTCAAACGCGCGAGAATCGCGATCGTTCGACCGGCGCTATGCCCGGAACGATGCGTACACTGCGGACGTTCCGTACAGCGATGCGGCGTGCGCGTCGCCGTGGGATCCGCTTGCGGTCGGGGGGAACTGATGACGAACCGTGCCTACAGGCGCGTCGGACTCGCGACGCTTGCGTTGCTTGCCTGCCTCGCGGCGTTCGTCGCGGTCGAGGACCGGGCGGCTGCGCAGCCAGCCCCGCCCACGGCCCGACTCGAGACACCGCCACCGGGCAAGTGGACGGTCGGCTTCGCCTGGTCCGACCGATTCTCGACGCTCGTTGCTTCCATCCCCTTCGAGACCAACTCGATCGCCATCTTCGACAACGGGACCCAGGAGTTCACGGTCTACATCCCGGGTGCGCCCGCTCGTGTGAACGCCGAGGCCTCCGAGATGCTCGAGGTGGGCTCGATCATCTGGGTGAGGCGCGCGGAGGCGGGGATCGCGGGCGCACCGCCGGAAGACTGCGACCCCGTCCCGACTCAATTGCTCGGCCTGCTCGATGAACGCGTCGGGTTCGGAGCGAACGCGACCGGCGGCGCTGCGGGCTGCCTGTACCGCGTGACCAACGCCAACAACAGTGGCCCCGGCAGCCTCCGCGAGGGCGCCAGCGAGGGGAACCGGTGGATTGTCTTCGACGGTAACTTCACCATTGAGCTGAACGGGAACATCCGGCTTGGCGGCAACACGACCATCGACGGCCGCGGGCGCAACGTCGAGATCGTGGGCGGTGGACTGCACCTCATCGGCGCGCGCTCGTCCAATATCATCATCAACGACGTCGTGATTCGTGACGTGCGGGGCAGCAACCAGGACCTGCTGCGTGTGAACGATGGTGCGAGCGACTTCTGGTTCCACCACCTCGCGCTGGTTGGCGCCACCGACGAGTACATCGACATCACGAACCCGGGACCGCTCGGCGCTGCCGGCACGGTCTCGTGGACGCACTTCCAGCGACGCGCGGGCAGCTCGAACGAGTTCGCGCTGCTCATCGGGGACGACCGAGGTCTATCCACCAACCACCTGATGCGCATCACGCTGCACCACAACTGGTTCAACGGCACGCGTCAGCGCAACCCGTTGGTGCACAGCGCGACCGTGCATATGTTCAACAACGTGATCCAGTGGCGGCTCTACGGCATCCACCTCCGTCACCACGGCGGCGGCGAGGCACAGGTGCTCTCTGAGAACGACATCTTCGATGCCAACTACGTCGACGACGGCCGTGCAGATGAGGGCGTGCAGTTCGGCGACCGCGGGAACGCGGCACGCGTCGTGAATCCGTTGCTGCTCAACGGCGCGGGGATCCGTGAACGCGAGACCGGCAGTGTCTTCCAGCCGTCGTCGCTCTATGCCTACACGCTGGACCCGGTCGAGCTCGTATTGCCGGTGGTCACCGCGCAGGCCGGGCCTCGGGGCTGAGCGCGCCTCCCCTACTCGATAGACGCGGCAGCGGTTGCCGAGGACCAGCCGTAGACGGTGAAGACCCAGTCGAACAGGTCGGCGGCGTCCTTGTAGCTGTCGGGCGCGTTCATCAGCACCAGGAAGACGCGGTGCCCATCGCGAGTTGCGGAGGCGACGAGCGTGCGTCCGGCCGACTCCGTGAATCCGTTCTTCACGCCGTCCGCCGAGGGGTAGTCGGACATCAGGCGGTTCGAATTCCGCATTTCGATCAGGTTCGAGCCGTTCGCGGTGTAGGAGCGCGTGCCCGCGATCTGCGCGAACTCGGGGATCGACATCGCGTAGCGGGCGAGCATCGCGAGGTCGTACGCGGTCGCGGCGTGTCCGGGCCCACCGAGCCCGTGCGGGTCGGTGAACGCCGTGCCCGACAGGCCGAGCCGCCACATCAAGCCGTTCATCAGCGAGACGAACGCCTCGTCCGTGCCGGCGATGTGCCGCGCAACCGCGACCGCGGCGTCGTTGCCCGAGGGCAGCATCACCCCGTAGACGAGGTCGCGGAGGGTGAACTGGTCGCCCGGCCGCAGTCCCATGATGCTGCTGCCGGGCATCTTCCGTGAGTCGACGTCGACCGTGACCTGGTCATCCAGGTTGCCGAGCTCGATGGCGAGGACGGCCGTCGCGATCTTCGTGAGGCTCGCCGGTGGCAGCGGCTGTCTCGAGTTGTGCTCGTAGAGCACGGCGCCGGAGTCTGCGTCCACGATGATCGCGGCGAGCGCCTCGATGGCGGGGCCCTGCGTCTCCACGCGTAGGACGGGCGGCGCCGCCGCGACCGCGGGCGGCGGCACGCTACCCGCAGCCACCGGCACCACCGGCGAGGGTCGCAGGCTGCCCGGCGGATCGACGAAGGCGACCGTGGGCGGCGGTGGGGGTGGCGCCGTCGGCTCGATCGCCCGGCACACAAGGATCACGGGGGCGCCCGCCGACAGCGCTTCACCGTACTGGGCGCGCCACGCTCCGTTGACCTGCGGCGGCGCACCCATGATATAGCCGACGAGACCGCCCCCGCTCTGCGTCGCCCACGCCGAGGCGACACCGCAGCCGTACGGCCCGGCGGCGGCGTTCAGCTGCTCGAGCGTGCCCCCGCCCCAGACGACGAGCGCGAGCCCGCCGGTGCCGGGGACGGAACCGGTGATCGTTCCGGCGGCGAGGTTGGGCGTGGAGACCGTGCTCGACCCAGAGCCCGAGGGCGGGACGGCACTCGGCGGCGGCGGGGGCGGTGCACCGTCCCCCTCCGCTACGACGTACATCGCCGCGACCCAGCCGATCTCGCTGTTGTGGATCACGAGCTGCCAGTCAAAGCCATCGGCGGAGGTGAAACCGTCCGCGACCTGGACGCGGGTACCGTGTTCGAGGCAGCGAATTGGCTTCGCGTTGAGACCGGGCTCCTCCCGGAGGCGGAGGCAGTCGCCGTCGGCGCTGATGACCGCAGTCGTCTCGGGCGCGAGTTGTTGCGGGTGCGGAGTGTCGAGTGCGGGCGGTCGCGGCAACGCGGCGTGCGTCGCGGCGGGGAGCGCGAGCAGGGCGAGGGCGAAGGCTGCGGCGAGAACGCGGCGGCGCATGGACGACGTCTTTCGCTGCCGAACCTGCGCCGTGGCGACAACGACGGCGAGGCGGCCATTCGAGAACGCGGGCTTGCTGCCCGCGCTGTCGCCCGTCGATGCCGGGCAACTCTTGCCGTCCCCGCCACCGGATGCGGTGGACACCGCTCCGTCCGCAGGCAGTATAGACGCCGCATAACCGCGGTGCGAACCGCCACAGGATGTGAGACTAGTCCTGCACCCGAGGCGGTGCTGGCCACTGGGGCCTCGAGGGTGCACGGGTAACCCGCTGCGCGGAACCGCGCGGGAACGGAGCGGCGACGGTGGTCCGCGGACCGGTTGTGGCACTGATCGACTTCTACCGGGCGCAGCTTCGGGTGCTGTGGACGTGGCGCTCTGGCCCTCTCGCGCTCGTCGGGAGGGTGCTCGTCAGTCTCGCAGTCTCGGTCGCGTCGCTGCTCTTCGCTGCGTGGGTCCTCGAAGGGCTGAGGATCAGCGATCCGCTCGCCCCGATCGCAGCGGCGATCGCCCTCGGGCTGTTGTATCTCCTCGTGCGTCCGCTGCTGCTCGCGCTCGTCGCGCCGGTGTCGGGAATCCTTGTAGCGATCGTCGCCCTCGCGCTGCAGTCCGTTCCCGTGATGGTCGTTGCACCGCTGGTGCCCGGCCTCGAGATCGACGGGTTCGGGACCGCGTTCTGGGCTGCCTGGATCATCGCCGTGGTGAACACGGTGCTAACCGCCGTGTTCGCGATCGACTCGGGCGACTCCTACTTCGGCGCGCTTGTCCATCAGTTGATCACCCGCGACGCGAAACGCATCGACGAGCCGGGCGTTGTGATCGTGCAGGTCGACGGGCTGGCCCACGACATCCTGAGACACCAGGTCCGTGCCGGACGCGTGCCCGTGCTCTCGCGCTGGCTGCGGAGCGGGAGCCATCGCCTCGTGCGCTGGATCGTGCTCCTGCCGTCGCAGACGTCCGCGAGCCAGGCTGGCATCCTCCACGGAAACAACGACGACATCCCTGCGTTTCGCTGGTACGAGAAGGACACGGGGCGGCTGATGGTGTCCAACCGCCCACGCGACGCCGCGGAGATCGTGCGGAGGGTGTCGAACGGGGAGGGCCTGCTGAGCCGCGGCGGCACGAGCATCGCGAACGCCGTCACGGGTGACGCCGCCCGCTCGTACCTCACGATGGCCGTGCTCGCCGATCGCGACCAGGGGATCGGTTCGAGCCGCGCGTTCTACGGCTTCTTCCTCAGTCCGTACAACTTCCTCCACACGCTCATTCGCTTCGTGGGCGAGATCGTGAAAGAGCGCTACCAGGCGAGACGGCAGCGACGCGCCGGCATCGAGCCGCGCCTCGACCGTGGGCGCGTCTATGCGTTCCTCCGCGCGGTCACCAACGTGGTGCTGCGCGACCTCGGCACCACCCTCGCCATGGAGGAGATGTACCGAGGCACGCCCGTCATCTACATCGACTACACGGACTACGACGAGGTCGCCCACCACAGCGGTCCCGAGCGCGCCGAGGCGCTCGACGCACTCGACGGAGTCGATCGGGCGATCGGCTCGCTCGAGCGCGCCGCACGAGATGCGCCACGGCCCTACCACTTCATCGTGCTGTCCGACCACGGCCAGACGTTGGGCGCGACGTTCCGCCAGCGCTACGGCGTCTCGCTCGAGGGGACGGTTCGTGCCCTGCTGGGCGGCGATACGGAGGTGGTCGCCGCAACGTCCGAGCGCGAAGAGTGGGGACCGATCAACAAGTTCCTCTCCGAGCTCTCATCCAGCCGCGGCGCGACGCCCGCGATCGCGCGGGCCGCGCTGCGGCGGCAGAGGGACGAGGGCGGCCACGTCGAGGCTGGTCCGGACGACGCTCAATCGCTCGATGAGCCCGGGCGGCGATCCGACGTTGTCGTGATCGCGTCGGGCAACCTCGGTCTGATCTCGTTCCCGGCGCTGCCCGGAAGGCAGACGTTCGAGAGCATCTCCGCTCGGCATCCCGGCTTCCTCGATGCCCTCGCGAATCACCCGGGTGTCGGGCTGCTGCTCGTCCGCAGCGACAGCCGTGGCGGCATCGCCGTGGGACGCGACGGCATCTGCTACCTCGACGACGGGCGCGTCGAGGGCGTCGACCCCATTCAGCCCTACGGGCCGTACGCGCTCATGTCCTTGCGTCGATTGGACGGAATGGCGAACGCCCCCGACGTCGCCCTCATCAGCGCGGTGGACCCGGAGACCGAGGAGGTCGCAGCATTCGAGGAGTTGATCGGTTCGCACGGTGGAATGGGTGGGCCGCAGAATCGGGCGTTCGTGCTCTTCCCGGCGGACTGGGATCGGCCCCCGGGTGAACTGGTCGGCGCGCCCGCCGTGTACCGACAACTCCGCACGTGGCTCGCCGCGCTCGACCTCGGGCCCGGCGCCCGCGGCCCGGCGACAGCGCAGGCGAGGACGGAACGCGGCGATTGCGAGTCCGGGCGGCCTAGCCTCGGAACAGCTTCTGCAGTGTCCGAGCGGTGATGGCGGTTGCCGCGGCGGCGAACGTAATCCCCGCGAGGGCGACCGCCGTGACGTCCACGATCGGGTGAACGCGCACGCCGTCTGCCCCAACTTCGACGACGGCGACGCCGCGCACGCGCGAGCCGCCCCCACCGCCGCCGCCGCCGCCCGTGTCGCCCGTCGCCGCGTTGGTCCCGTTGCCGAAGCCCATGCCAAAGCCGTACATCACCTCGGCGACGGGGATGACCGTGCGTTCGCCGGCGGTCGAGGCAGCGCCAAAGGACGCCTCCGCACGCGCGCGCTCCGGGATGCGTGCCACGTCGGCCAGGGCCGGCGGCGGGCCGCCCGCGGCCTGCCCGGCAGTCGCCGTCTCGTTCATCGCCTTCACCTCTTCCGATGCCAGCGGGAGCGTAGGGCGCTTGCGAGAGTGGTCAGCACGACTGAGCCAACCGCCAGAACCAGAATACCCACCAGCGCACGCGCCCACGGGTCGGGGCTGACGCGCAGACTCAGCTCCTGCGAGGACGTGCCGGGCCCGGCCTCGATGGCGATCGGCCGCAGCCACTCGACGCGCAGCGAGAAGCCGCGCTCCGAGGTGTTCCGGCGGAGGTCGAGCGTGCGGCGCTCCACCCGCGCTATCAGCGCCGCTCCGGCCCGCTGGCCGATCTCGACGCGCTCCATCTCGCGGGTAAGGAACTTCACAAGCGCCCTCCGCTTAGAGGTCCTTCCGTCGGAACGCCCATAGCGAGTACGCGAGGGCGATGGCGGTCAGCGCTGGGAACACCATGAGGACCCGCACCTGGTCCCAGACCGGCGTGTCGCCTCGGAACGTGGTCGGCAGCTCGTTGATCACCGCCGTCGTGCTCATCCATGTCAGGCCGAGGAACTGCAGCAGGACGCCCGACGAAACGACGAACACGAGCAGCACGAGCACGGCGAGCAGCGCGTTGCGCATCTGCGTCGAGAGCGTGATCCCTGCCGCCGCCAGGAAGGCCAGCAGCGAACCGACCATCAGCAGCCCGACGACGACACCCGCGGCGCTGGTGTCGGGCACCGCGTAGCGTGTCACGAGGTACGCGAACGGCAGCGTGACCGCGAGGTAGACGCCGAGCGTCACGCCGATGCGCGCCACGATCTTCGCCCATAGGTATTCCGTGCGTGTCACCGCTCTCGAGAGGATCGAGTCGGCAATGACGGCGCTCTCGCTGCTGACCGCGGCGGCGGCGATGACCGCGACCGCGAGGCCCGACAGCGGCACGAGCACCGCGCCGACATACGCTGCCATCGTCTCCGACGCGAGCTCCTGCTCGTTCGCGGCAACGACCACGAGGAAGACGGCGGGCACGACCAGCAGCGCCACCCACACCCGGACCAGCCAGGAGTGGCTCAGCTGCCCGAGGTCATACCGCAGGATCGCGAGGAACGCCTGCATCCAACATCTCCGGTCTGTTCTCGTCGTCGTCAGGTCCGTCGCCGATCTCCTGGGCCGCGGCCCAGGCGGCGGCGCGGAGGAACCCGCGCGTGCGGTCCTCCTCGAGGCGGCGCAGGAACGCCTCCTCGATCTCGTCCGCGCCGGTGCGGATGTGCAGCAGCTCGACACCCGTCCGGTCCACCAGCTGCAGCACCTTCTGCACGTAGGCCGGGATCGACTCGGCGCCGAGGAACGTGATGCGGAACTCGGAACCCAGCCGCTCCCACGCGAGCGACCCGATCTCATCGAGCGTGTGGATCTGCTGCTCGAAGGCCGTCGTGTTGCCCTCGATCTCGACGGAGACGGTGCCCTGCCTCGCGAGGCGCCGCATCTCGGACATCGGGCCCGTGTAGATCATGCGGCCCTGCGAAATGATGCCGACGTCGGTGCACACCCGCTCAACGTCGCCGAGGATGTGCGTCGCGATGATGATCGTGCGGTCGTGGCCGGACAGCTCGCGGATGAGTTCAATGGTCTGCTTGCGGCCGGACGGGTCGAGGCCCGAGGTCGGCTCGTCGAGGATCAGCAGCTCGGGGTCGTTCATGAGCGCGGCGGCGATGCCGAGCCGCGTCATCATGCCCGTCGAGAACCCCTCGATCTTCTGCGACGCCGCGCTCGTGAGGTCGACTGCCTGCAGCAGCCGCGCGAGCTGGATCTTCGCGCGGTCCTGTGGCACCCCGCAGATCGCGCCGACGAACTCGAGGTACTGGATCGGCGTGAGGTTGCGGGGGAACGCGGGGTTGGTCGGCAAGAATCCGATGCGTCGCCGCAGGTCGGCACGCTGCGCGTTCATCTGCTCCCCGAGAACGAGCACGGTCCCGGCTGTGGGCTGCTGCAACCCGAGCATGATGCGGAAGGTGGTCGACTTGCCGGCCCCGTTGGGGCCAACCAGGCCGTAGACCATGCCCTTCTCGACCTCGAAGTTGAGCGCGTTCAGGGCGATGTAGCGGTTGTCGTAGATCTTCGTGAGATCGGACGTCTCGACGACGTACACGATCGCCTCCGTTCCTCGCGGCTGTGTCGAGCGTTCGCGCGATGGCTGACCGTCCGACCTGGGAAGGGAACCGCACGGCGCATCGAGGCCGGTACGGTTCTTGAGCCGCAAGGGCGGATTCTACCAACGGCGTTCGGGGCGCGATAGCAGAAGCGTCTGTGTCTCCACACTTTGCGCGTTTACACTCACCGCGATGCAGAACGTGCTCGTGGTCAGCGAGAACCCGGCGCACATCGCGGCCGTGGAGGGCGCGATGCGCCGAGACGGGCGTGTCGTGCGCACGGAGCCGTCCGTCGAGCGCGGCCTGCTCGCAGCTCGGGACTGGCGACCGGGGACGATGCTGCTCGACCTCGACACGGGCCTCACCACGGGCGGGCTCGCTGCACTCCTCCGCGACCCGCAGATCCGCGAAGGTCTGGCGATCATCGCGATCGCCCGTCTCGAGCAACTGCCGCTGGTCGGCGCAGGCGTGGAGGTGGATGACTTCGTCACCACGCCCATCGACGAGGACGAGCTGCGGGCGCGCGTCGCGCGGGCGCTCTGGCGACGCAACGGGGACGTCTCGTCCGTGCTGCAGTTCGGCTCGCTGGTGATCGACCTCGAGCGCTACACCGTGACCGTCGACGACAGCGTGGTCGACCTGACGTACAAGGAGTACGAGCTGCTGCGCTTCCTCGCGAGCAACGCCGGCAAGCCCTTCACCCGCGAGGCGCTGCTCAGCCGCGTCTGGGGCTACGACTACTACGGCGGCTCGCGCACGGTGGACGTCCACATCCGCCGTATCCGCGCAAAGATCGAGCGGCGCGACCAGTACATCGACACGGTGCGCAACGTCGGCTACCGCTTCATCGACCGCGCGACCCGCGCCGGTATCCGCGAGTAGCGGCCCCCGGTCTAGAGCCCCTCGACCTTGACCGTTTCGATCGGACCCGCCGGGGTGAAGCCGAACACCTGGCCGTAGAACGACAGCTCTGCCTCGAGCGCGCGCGCGATCGTCTCCGCCTTGCGGAAGCCGTGGCCCTCGCCCTCGAACGCGAGGTAGGCGTGCGGGAGTCCGCGCTCCTTCAGCGCCGCGACCATCGTCTCCGCCTGCGACGGCGGCACCACGCGGTCGTCGAGGCCCTGGAACAGGATGACCGGGCACGACAGCCGCTCGAGGTGGTGGATCGGCGAGCGCTCGATGTAGACCTCGCGGCCCTCGGGGTACGGCGCGATCAGGCCGTCCGTGTAGCGCGACTCGAACTTGTGCGTCTCGGCGGCGAGCAATTCCGCGTCGGCGATGCCGTAGTACGAGGCGCCGGCGGCGAACAGGTCGTGGAACGTGAGCGCGCAGAGCGTGGTGTAGCCACCCGCGCTCCCGCCGCGGATCGCGAGGCGCTCGCCGTCGACCTCGCCGCGCTCGACCAGCGTGCGAGCCGCCGCGACGCAATCCTCGACGTCCGCGACGCCCCACTGGCCGTCGAGCAGACGCCGGTACGCGCGGCCGTAGCCCGTCGACCCTCGGTAGTTCACGTCGACGACGGCGAAACCGCGCGTCGTCCAGAACTGCACCGTCGCGCTGTACGCGGGCGAGGCGGCGCCGGTCGGCCCGCCGTGGCTCAGCACGAGCAGCCGGAGGTCGATCGCCGGGCGGCCCCTCGAAGCGTGGGTTGCGAGGCTGGTACAGCAGCGCGTGCGCCGTGTGTCCGCCGGCCGTCGGGAAGTCGATTGCCTCGGGTGACGAGACGTACTCGGGGTCGAGCGGCTCGCTCTCGGCGCTGCGGAAGACCCACGTCTCGCCGGTGTAGGGGTTGAGATCGATGACCGCGGTCGCCTCCGAGGCGGACGCGGCGATGGCGAACAGGCCACCGCCCGCCTCCTGCAGCGAACCCAGCGACACGAACGGCGTCTCGATGATCTCGACGCGCCCGCTCCCGGCGCGGATGAGGCCGAGTGCGTCGCGGCCGTCGCGAGTCACCACGCACGAGATCGCGCCGCCGGGCAGGAACGCGTAGCGCGAGCCACCGAACGCCCACGCTGGCCCGCCGAGCTCCGCCTCGATCGGCGCGAGCGCCTCCGCCCGTGCCTCGGCGGAGCCGTCCTCGCGCAGCGCATAGAGGTTCCACCAGCCGCTGCGGTCCGAGACGAGGTGCAGCACGCCGTCCGGCGACCACTCAGGCTGCAGGACGCTCTCCTCGGGACCGCCCGCTACCACGCGCTCGTCCGCGATGTCGCCCGTCTCGGCGTCGAACGTTGCGACGTGCAGCTCGGTGCCGTCCCACGGCATCCGAGGGTGGTCCCACTGCAGCCAGCACAGCTGCGAGCCGTCCGGCGAGAAGCGCGGTGCGGCATAGAAGTCTGCGCCTCCGGCGAGCGTCCGAGGCTTGCCACTGCCGTCTGCCCGCAGGATCGCGAACTCGTTGATCGCCTCGCGCCCCTCGACGTGCCGCTCCCGCACGCAGACGACCCAGCGCCCGTCGGGCGAGACGCGGCCGTCGGCGTGCCGGTCGGCAGCAGGTGACGCTGGGTCGGGCGTGATCGCGCGCGGCGCCTCACCGGGGTCGACGCGGTAGATGCGCTGGTCCGCGAAGTCGACGAAAAAGAGCGTGTCATCCCACTGCTCGAGGCCGGGCACGACCCAGTACGCCCCGCCGCCGTACTCGTGCACCCGCGAGCGCACGTTGAACGTCGCGGGCACGGCGTCCTCGATAGTCCCATCGGAGCGGCAGCACACCAGCGCCGTCCGCCCGCCCTCGGACGGCCGCCCCTCGAGCCAGTAGACCGTGTCGTTGCCGGGCAGCGCCTCGGAGAGCCGCATGCCGCCCGCGGCAACGCGCACGGCAGTCAGCGGCGACTCCCACGAGCCGAAGGGGGCGATGGTGCGCGATGGGTCAGGCATGCGTGCAAGGTATCGCGCGAGGCTCGATGGTGGTGGGCGCTAGCGCCGCCGCCTGCATATGCTCCGCGCATATGCCAGACCACGCGCCCACCCCCACCAGCGGCACTGCGCGCCTGCTCATCCAGTGCGATGACCGGCCAGGGATCGTCGCTGCAGTGTCGGAGTTTCTGTTCCGCAACGGGGCGAACATCGTGCAGGCCGACCAGTACTCGACCGACGCGAGCGGCGGTCGCTTCTTCATGCGGATGGAGTACGCCCTCGAAGGGCTTGCGGCGCCGCCTGCCGAGGTCGCGGCCGCGTTCGGCGACGAGGTCGCGCCGCGCTTCGAGATGGACTGGCACGTGACCTACAGCGCGCGCCGGCCTCGCGTCGCGATCCTCGTCTCGAGGTACGACCACTGCCTCATGGAACTGCTCTGGCGCTGGCGTCGCGGCGAGCTACCGATCGAGATCACCGGCGTTATCTCGAACCACGACCGGCTGCGCGCAGACGTCGAGGCGTTCGGCCTCGAGTACCACCACGAGCCGGTGACCTCCGCGACGCGCGACGCCCAGGAGTCACGCCTCATCGAGCACATCGAGGGCGCCGGTGCCGAGCTCGTGGTGATGGCGCGCTACATGCAGATCCTGTCGCCAGGCTTCGTCGCGAGGTACCCGGCGCGCATCATCAACATCCACCACTCGTTCCTCCCGGCGTTCGCCGGCGCGGACCCCTACGGCCAGGCCTTCGAGCGCGGCGTGAAGATCATCGGCGCGACGGCCCACTACGCCACGGACGACCTCGATGAGGGCCCGATCATCGAGCAGGACGTGGTCCACATCACCCACCGCAACAGCCGCGACGACCTCGTGCGCCTCGGCCGCGAGGTCGAGCGCTCGGTGTTGGCGCGCGCGGTCCACTGGCACGTCGAGGACCGGGTCTTCGTGCATGGGAACAAGACGGTGGTGTTCCGGTAGGAGACTGACGCCCGTGATCCGGATGGTGCTTCACATTCCTCGTGCGGCCCGCCAGGGATTAGCCACCGAGAACGACCTCGTCGACGAGATACTCACATCGCTATCCATGCTCGGCGGTGTACGACTGATCCGGGCACGGGAGCGCCTGACGTTCTCGCTGGACGTGACCTCCTGGCTCTCAACCCGCACATTCCTCGACGTGGTCGAATTCACTGTCGCACGCCCGTTCGTGCCATTCGTCGAGATTTCGATTGCGGGCATCAGCGAGGTGCTGCGCGGATGTACCATCTGATATATGACGCAGCTCCGGACATACACGACCATCGACGGTCGAGTCGTGGATCTCAGCGAGCTCCCCGAGCAGTTGTTCGACTACCTCCGCCTCTGCCTCGAGGTTTGGCGCGCAGGAGAAGTCGACTGGGAGCGGTTCGGGAACGAGTACCTCTACGCAAGCAGGAATCCCCTCCTCGCTGAGACCGACGGCCGTGTCGCGCGTTGGGTACTAGACCATCCCCTCTACCGAATTCTCCTCGACATTGACGCGCGCATCGGGATCCGCTGCGGACGGTTCGCCGAAGAGGGCGACATCCACAGCGAACCGCTCGACGACTCCGTGATCCCTGCGGCCGAGGCCGCACGCCTCAAGGGCGTTACGCCTGCGGCGATCCACCGAGCCGTCGCGCGAGGTGCACTCATCGGTCGAGGTAGCGGACCGAGACGTGCTCTCGTCGTGAGCCAACGAAGCCTCGAACGCTGGACGCCCGATCGAACACGCCAGCGCGCCGGCCGCGTCGCCGCCGCCCGGCGTTTCCCCTGAGCGTCGCTTGCCGATCTCTCATCCCATATCCCGTCGCCTCCCCACCGAAGCGCGCGCCTGGGTCGAGTCCGCCGTCGGCGACGGCGCGCACCTCATCTCCGCCCGCCGTCTCCGAGGCGGGGGCGGATCGTCCGACGTGCGGGCGCTCGCCGTCGAGGACCGGCGCGGCAGGCGGCAGCGCCTCGTGCTGCGGCGCTACATCAACGCTGAGTGGGTCGCCGCGGAACCCGACCTCGCGGCGCGCGAGGCCCGCGTCCTGAGACACCTCGCGGGCGTCGATGACGTGCCGGTGCCGGAGGTCGTCGCCGTTGACGAGGATGGCAGTGAGGCGGGGGCGCCTTCGGTGCTGGTCACGCTTGTGCCGGGTCGCCTCGACCTGGCGCCCCGCGACGAACGCTGGTTCGAAGGGCTGGCGGCGCTCTTGCTGGCGTTGCACGCAGTCCCGGTGCCCGAGTGGCTGCAGCGCTTCCGCGCCTATACCGACGCGGGGCGCCTCGAGGTTCCCGCGTGGACACGACACTCCGACGCATGGCGACGCGCCATTGAGCTGGTGCGCGAGCGCGAGGATGAGCGTCGCGACTCGGAGCCTCGCTTCATCCATCGCGACTTCCATCCCGGCAACGTGCTCTGGTCGCGCGGCCGCGTCACGGGCGTCGTCGACTGGACGAACGCCTCCGCGGGGTCGCCGGCCGCGGATGTGGCGCACTGCCGCACGAACCTCGCGATCATGCACGGCACGCCGGCAGCCGACCGCTTCCGCGAGACGTACGAGGCGTTGACTGGTGGAAGGCATGACCCGTACTTCGACCTCCTCGATGTCTGCGACATGCTGCCCTTCGACGGGGTCCACGACATCTGGACGCTCGCCGGAGTGCCCGACCTCGCAACGGTGCGCTCGCGAGTCGATGAGTACGTGGCCGGGCTCGTCTCCCGCCTCCGTTCGCCCTGAGCCTGTCGAAGGGCGTTCCCGGGGTCCCGACCAAGCGACGTGCGTGGTTCGACATGCTCACCACGAACGGAAATTAGAGCTTGGCCACGACAGCCTGATTCGACCAGAGGTGGCATTCCCCTGACGCGCGCAAGCCAGTCGGGTCGTAGAGTAGGTGCTTACGCGTGTGATGCCGTCCCGAGGCGGGCGGCCAGCCAGTCGAGGTTTCGACGTGTTCTCTCGTGCGTTCGTCGTCCTGTGGATCGCCATGCTCGTGGCTATGGCCGGCATCGGCATGGTGTCGCCGCTGCTTCCTGTCTATGTGAAGGAGAACCTCGGCGGGCCGGCCATCGCCGTCGCCCTCTCGTTCTCGGGACTGTCGCTCTCGCAGCTGCTGGCGGCGCCGTTCATCGGCCGGCTGGGGGACCGGTTCGGGTCGAAGCCGTTCATCGTTGGCGGGTTCTTCATTTACTGCGTTGGCGCGGTGGGCTACATCGTCGCACCGACGTGGGAATGGGTCGTCGGCTTCCGCGTGCTCTCGGGCCTTGGTGCTGCGGGCATCTTCCCGATGTCGCTCGCGTACATCGGCCGCCTCGCCCCGACGGGGCGGGAGGGCACTTACATGGGCGCGTTCTCGGTTGCGCAGATCGCCGGGTTCGGCCTCGGGCCGCTGCTCGGAGGCGGGATCCGCGACGCGGTGAGTTCCGACGCGGCGTTCCTCACCATGGCGTTGCTCCTCGGCGGTACGGGAGTCATGACCCTGTTCCTCCTGCCGGGCCACCCGGCGGCGGAGGACGGGTCGCACCCGGAGGACAGCGAACCGCGCGTGGGCTGGTTCGAAATGCTGCGTCGGCCCTACGTGCAGGCCGCACTCTCCGTGCAGACCGTCGTCTCGCTGGGCTGGGGCGCGGGCTCGTCCTTCCTCGCCGTGTTCGTCGTCAGCGAGGAGGGCCTGGGCACGAATAGCGCGCTGTTCGTCGGCATCCTGCTGGCGAGCCGGTCCGTGATCAGCGCGATCCTCCAGCCGACCGCCGGCCGGATGGCCGACCGGATGGACCGGCTGACGCTGGTAATGATCGGCCTGGGGTTCTCCGCGATCGGGCAGTTCATGCTGCCGATGGTGCCGCGCGACGTTCTCGAGACGACGTTCCTCGGCAGCGCGTTGGTCATCGCTCCGTGGCTGCTGCTGACGATGGTCGTCGTGGGCATCGCCGAGGCGATCGCGTGGCCCGCGCAGCAAGCGATCTTCGTCACCGTCGGTCGAGCCGTGGGCATGGGTTCGATCATGGGGTTGAACCAGATGGGGAACTCGGTGGGCTTCCTCTCGGGCTCGCTCGTGGGCGCGGCGGTGGTCGCGACCTGGGGTCTCGACGCCGTCTTCCGCTACGCAGGCATCGTGACGCTGCTTGGGGCGGGCCTCTTCTTCGTGTTGATGCGGCGAGCCGCCGAGGAGTTGCACGCCCTCGATGCGCTGCCGCCGGAGTCGACGGCCGCACACGAGGCCGCCGCTGGCGGGTGAACGACGCGTGGTTCGCGAGTAGGGCTAGGTGCCACTCGCGCCGGGCGTCACAACTTGTTATCATGAGCATCGATGACAATCCTCCCCGCGCTCGAGCGCGGACCGGCTCCCACCGAGTTCGACCCCTCCGCTCGCGCCAATCAAGTCTGTGAGTCCCGATGAGTCCGCTCCTGAACCGGCTACGCCGGTTGGTGGGGGTATCGACCGAACGTACCCCCGACGCTCCCCCCTCCGCCCCGACTTCCGACACCGAATCTGAGGCCGAACAGAAGCGCCGCAGGCGCGGACGCCGAGGGGGACAGGGCCGCAGCCGCTCCTCCTCCGGCTCCCAGGTCGCAACCACCGCATCGAACAACGGCCAGGCCGGTAACGCCACTGGCAGCAACGGCAACCGCAACAACGGGAATGGCAACAACGGCCGTGCCGCGAACGGGCAGCACGAGGGCCGCGTCGCCAGCGCCAGCCGGAGCGCCCGCACCGAAGGCCCGTCCTCCGAACGACGCACCGGCGGAGACGATCGCCGGCCTCGCGGCTACCGCACACCGCGCCACCTGCTCGACGAGCCACTTCCCGAAGACGTAGCCTTCCGCGCCCCCTCCGAGGGCGGCGACAGCAGCATCCTCCCGGCTCGCCGGCGTCCGCCCTCCGGCCCTCGCGCCACCTCCCGCATCCTGATGCCCACCAGCCGCTACTTCACGGATTTCCGCTCCCCTAATCGCGTCGAGCAGGGCACCGAGGCCGACCGCGACGAGGCACGGGGCATCCATCCGATCACCCGCGTCGAGACCGACGACGCTCCCCAGGCGATCGTCTCGAGGCCCGATACCGAAGAGGACACCGACGCCGACGGCGAGCCGCGCAAGCGCCGCCGACGGGGGCGCCGCGGTGGCCGCGGACGGCGCCGCGAAGGAGCCGCGGACAGCGCGGAGACGACAGACACCGAGACGGACAGCGCGACGGACGACCGCGAAGCGGCTGACAGCGCGGACGACCTCGACGAGATGCCGCTCGACGGAGCCGGCGGGACTTCCGCAGCCCCCGCCGCCCTCGCCCCCGAGCGAACCCGTCGTGCGCGCCCGCAGCGCCAACGCGGCGGTCCGGTGCCGGAAGCGTTCCGCGCGCTCGGCATCGGCCAGACCTCGCTCGAAACACTCGCCTCCTTCGGTTTCGCCGAGCCGACGCCCATCCAGGGGCGCTCGATCCCCGCACTGCTCAATGGCCGCGATATGGTCGGCGTCGCGCAGACCGGCAGCGGCAAAACGATCGCGTTCGGCGTGCCGATGGTGGACCGGATCGACCCGACGCTCGCCGAGGTCCAGGGCCTCGTCCTCGTCCCGACGCGTGAGCTGGCGCAGCAGGTGCTCGACGTCGTCTCCGACCTCGCCGAGCCGTTCGGGATGAAGGCCGTCGGCCTCCTCGGCGGTCACGCGCTCAAGCGCGATTTTCAGGCGCTCGAGGATCGGCCGCAGATTGTCGTCGGCACGCCCGGCCGGGTGATCGACCACCTGCGACGCGGCACCCTGTCGCTCAGCCACGTCTCCTACGCTGTCCTCGACGAGGCGGACGAGATGCTGGACATCGGCTTCCTGCCCGACATCACGCGCATCCTCTCGAAGACGCCACGCAAGCGGCAGACGGCGCTTTTCTCGGCAACCATGCCGATGTCGATCAAGCGCCTTGTCCACCGCTACATGCGCGACCCGGAGACCGTGACGGTCGACCCTGAGCTGAGCACCGTCGATTCGATAGAGCAGGTCTACTTCGAGGTCGCCGAGCGCGACAAGTTGAAGGGCCTGAGCGAGCTCGTTCAGCGCGAGCTGAAGGGCCGCACCCTCGTCTTCTCGCGGACGCGGCGCGGCGTCGACCGGCTGGCGGACCGCCTCGGCGCCGCCGGTATTCGGGTGGGCGCGCTGCACGGCGACATGGACCAGCGCCGGCGCGACAACGTCGTGTCGCAGTTCCGGCGAGGCGAGCTCGACATCCTCGTCGCGACCAACGTTGCGGCGCGTGGCCTCGACATCCCGGAGATCACGCACGTCGTGAACTTCGACGTCCCGCAGAACCCGGAGGAGTACGTGCACCGCATCGGCCGGACGGGCCGCGCGGGTCGCGAAGGCAAGGCCATCACCTTCGTCTGCGAGTACGACGTCCAGGCCTTCGATGCGCTGCTCCAGCAGTTCGGCGACCGGCTCCACAAGGAGCGCCTCGAGCTGTACGCCTGAGGCGCCGGGGCCCCGTCTCGGCGTCAGGAACCTCCCGAGTGCGTGAGCCGTCTCGGGGAGTATGATCGACTCCATGGTTGGCATCCTGCGCAAGGTCTTTGGCGACGCGAACGAGAAGGCGCTGAAACGCTTCCAGCCGCTCGTGGCCGCCGTGAACTCACACGCCGAGGCGACGGCCGCGCTCACCACCGAGCAGCTGCGCGCGCGTACCCTCGAATTCCGCAGGCGGTACACCGAGGGCGAGACGCTCGACGACCTGCTGCCCGAGGCGATCGCCGTCGCGCGCGAGGCGATCGCGCGGCACACCGGCGAGCGCGCCTACGACGAGCAGGTGCTCGGCGCGATCGCCCTGCACCGCGGGATGATCGCGGAGATGGCGACCGGCGAGGGCAAGACGCTCGTCGCCACGCTCGCGGTGTACCTCAACGCCCTCGACGGCGAAGGTGCCCACATCATCACGGTGAACGACTACCTCGCGAGCCGCGACGCGCAGTGGTACGGCCCGGCGCTGCACGACATCGGCATGACGATCGGCGTCCTCCAGCACGACAGCGCGTACCTCTACACGCCCGAGCCGGTGACCGACGGTGGCGCGCTCCAGCACCTGGCGCCGACCTCGAGGCAGCAGGCCTACCTCGCCGACATCACCTACGGCACCAACAACGAGTTCGGCTTCGATTACCTGCGCGACAACATGGCGCAGGCGCTCGACCGGCGGGTGCAGCGCAGCCGCCACTTCGCCATCGTCGACGAGGCGGACTCGGTGCTGATCGACGAGGCACGGACGCCGCTGATCATCTCCGGCCCGGACCAGCGCGACACCTCGATCTACCACCGCTTCGCAGCGCTCGTGCCGCGCCTCGAGCAGGACCGCGACTACACCGTCGATCTGCGCACACGCTCGGTGCACCTCACCGAGGCCGGCGTCGAGGCGCTCGAGCGCGGGCTGAACGTCGACAACATTTACTCGCTCGAGAACTTTCGCCTCACGCGCTACATGGAGGCCGCGCTCAAGGCGCAGATCATCTACGAGCGCGACCGCGACTACGTGGTGAAGGACGGCGAGGTCGTCATCGTCGATGACTTCACCGGTCGGCTGATGGAGGGACGCCGCTGGTCCGACGGTCTGCACCAGGCAGTCGAGGCCAAGGAAGGCGTCAAGATCCAGCAGGAGTCGATCACCTACGCCACGATCACCCTGCAGAACTACTTCCGGATGTACGACAAGCTCGCCGGCATGACCGGTACGGCGGTCACCGAGGCGGAAGAGTTCGAAGAGATCTACAAGCTCGAGGCCCTGGTCATCCCCACCCACCGGCCGGTGGTGCGTGACGACCAGCCGGACCTCGTCTTCCGCACGGTGGAGGCGAAGTTCAACGCCGTCATCGACGACATCGCGGATAAGCACGAGCAGGGGCGCCCCGTGCTCGTGGGCACGGTTGCCATCGAGACCTCCGAGTACCTGTCGCAACTGCTGCTGCGCCGCCAGATCCCCCACGAGGTGTTGAACGCGAAGCAGCATCAGCGCGAGGCGACGATCGTCGCGCGCGCGGGGCAGCGCGGGGGCGTGACTATCGCCACGAACATGGCGGGACGTGGTACCGACATCAAGCTGGGGGAAGGCGTCGCTGCCCTCGGTGGGCTGCACGTCATCGGCACCGAGCGCCACGAGTCGCGCCGCATCGATAACCAGCTCCGCGGTCGCGCCGGCCGCCAGGGCGACCCCGGGTCGTCGCGCTTCTTCGTTTCCTTCGGCGACGACCTGATGAAGCGCTTCGCCCCCGAGTGGCTGCCCGGCATGATGCAGCGCCTCGGCATGGAGGACGACCAGCCGCTCGAGTCCAAGATGGTGACGCGCGCCATCGAGACGGCGCAGCAGAAGGTCGAGGCCTACAACTTCGACATCCGCAAGCACGTGGTCCAGTACGACGACGTGATGAACGCCCAGCGCGACATGATCTACGGCGAGCGCGACCGCGTGCTCGAAGGCGAGAGCATGCGCGAGACGGTGCTGCGCATGGTCGAGGAGGAGATCGACGGGCTCACGCAGAGCTTCCTCCACGCCGCGCCCCCGGACCCCGAGGGCTTCCGCACTGCACTCGGAGCGATGCTGCCCCTGGCCGAGCACCAGCTCACCGTCGAGGAACTCAGCTCCCTCGACCCGGACGAGGCGGCCGACGCGGCCGTCGAGGTCGCGGAGTCGCGCTACGAGGCGATCGAGGAAGAGGTCGGCGAGGAGCGCCAGCGCCTCGTCGAGCGCCTGGTGCTGCTGCGCACCATCGACACGCTGTGGGTCCAGCACCTGACGGCGATGGACGAGATGCGGCAGGGCATCGGCCTGCGCGCGTACGGTCAGGCTGACCCGCTTGTCGCCTACAAGCGCGAAGCACATGACATGTGGGGCCAGTTCCTCGAGAACCTGCGCAGCGCGGTCGCTCGCCAAATCTTCCACGCGCGGCTCACGGTGGCGGCGCAGGCCCAGCCCCAGCCGGTCCCTCAGAACGTCCGCGAGTCCGGCCCCGGTATGGACGGAGACGGGGCGCCGAGCAACGGCAGCGCCACAGCCGCCGCCAACGGCGTCGCAGCCACGGCCACCGCCGTGAACCCGATGCGCAAGGTCGGCCGCAACGACCTCTGCCCTTGCGGTTCGGGGAAGAAGTACAAGCGCTGTCACGGGGCCGCCGCTTAGGCACGATTAGCCGGAGTCCCGGGCTCTCGTCCGGTCGACGCACTTCCGCTTGCCCCTGAACCCTCTCCTACAATGGATTGCGTATGACCTCGAACCAGGGCCAACCGCAGGCCGACGCGCCCCCCGCCGACGAGACCGGCCCCCGCTTCGCGGGGGGCGGGCCACTCGACGCCGAACAGGGTGTCGACGCATTCATCGAGGCGCTGGACCGCGGCGACGACTGGTATCCCGCGCTTCTCTCGGTGATCGCCCGTTGGACAGCCGCGTCCGAACGCATCGAGGACGAGGATTACGAGTACCTGGTCGCCGGCGAGGCGTTCGACTGGCTCCGTCTCGCGCAGCGCCTGATCGAGGCCGCGGGTGACCGCGTGCCCGCGGACGAGGCGGAACGCCTGCTTTTTGACGGAGCACCTCCCGGCGGCGAGGACGAGGACGCCTTCGCCCGCGCCATTGGCCCCGCCAAGCACCGCGCACACCTCAACTACCAGTACGGCGTCGTCGTGGAAGAGACGCTGCTCCTCGCCGCTGAGCTCGAACTGCAAAAGGCGGGGATGCTCGCGGGTAGCGGCCGCCCCGCCCCCGAAGTCGAGGCGTACGAACGCGTGTACGGCAAGCCCCTCAACGAGCTGCTGATGCTCTACCGCGCCGAGAGCGGTCTACCCTGGGTCGATTCGATCAGCCTCGGCGAGTTGAAGGCGTTCACCTACTGGTGTTCGAAGTACCGCTTCAAGAACTCGGAGCCGGCACGCGTCGCCTCTGACACGCGCAAGGCCCTCGCGCTGCTCTCGCAGCTCGCGATGTCGCGCCGCCGTTTCCCTCGCCGCCGGCCCGAGGGCACTCCGATCGATGTCGACGGTGGCAACCGCCGAGGCCAGCGCGTCCCTCGCGCACCGCGGCGCCCTCGGCCAGTGCCCGTCGACGTCTGATGCCCCTCGTCTCGGCGCTTCGTCGAGGACGGCTGCGTTCGAGCCCGGGCGGGGCCTGCTCCCCTTGCTGGTTCAACGCGTGCGAGGACGGGAGCGAGGGAGTGGCGCAGACGCAACGAGTGAGACTCGCCGCTCTTGACAGGTGACCAAATGGTCACTTAATCTCCGCCGCATGACCGACGATGACGACCGAGTCTTCAAGGCCCTCGCCGACCCGACGCGGCGGTTCCTGCTCGACCTGCTCTTCGCGCGTGACGGCCGCACGCTCACGGAGTTGGAGTCCGGGCTGGAGATGACGCGCTTCGGAGTGATGAAGCACCTGAAGGTGCTCGAGGAGGCGGGGCTGGTCGTCACGAAGCGGTCAGGGCGGGAGAAGCTGCACTTCCTCAATCCCGTCCCCATCCGGTTGGTCCACGATCGGTGGATCGACAAGTACACGGAGCGCCAGGTATCCGCGCTCGCAGACTTGAAACACCAACTCGAGGAGGACACGGCATGACAACCCAGCAGCAGACGGCGACCCGGACCGTCCACGTCTACCAGGTGTTCATCAAGGCGTCCCAGCAAGCGATCTGGGACGCGATCACCCAGCCCGACTGGATCGAGCGCTACGGCTACGCTGCCCACGCCGAGTACGAAGCGCTGCGCCCCGGGGCCGCCTACAAGGCGTTCGCGAACGAGGGGATGAAGGCGTACAACCGCGAGCACGGCTACCCCGAGCTGGACGTCATCGTCGACGGCGAGGTCATCGAGGTGGATCCGCCTCGGAAGCTGGTGCAGAGCTGGCATCCCATGTTCGAGCCGGCGATGACGGACGAGCCGGCCACGCGACTCACCTACGAGATCGAAGAGTGGCCGGGCGGCGTCTGCCGCCTCACGCTCACCCACGACGTGACGGGTGCACCCATGGCGGCCTCGATCACCAACGGCGAGGTCCGCGAGGCTGGTGGCGGCTGGACCTGGGTCCTCAGCGATCTCAAGACCCTGCTCGAGACCGGCAGCGTCATGGGCGGCTAGTGCCAACAGCGGCACGCCTCGCAAGGGAGGGCTTCCAGTGCGGGAGCCCTCCCCTTCGTTGGGGCGAGCGCGCAGTATTCCCCGCGTTGCCGCAAGAATGTCGCACAGCTGTCAGGTCGGAGTCCGATGGCCGCCGTAGCGAACGCCGGGACAACACCCGTACCTTCGACCCAGAGGAGGCCATGCGCGGTGGTGAAGACATGAGGGTCAACCGACAGCTCATCCTCGAGCTGAGGAGGCAGCGATCGTGGTCGCAGGATGAACTGGCCAACGCCGCGGGTCTGAACCTCCGCACGGTCCAGCGCATCGAACGGAGCGGATCGGCCTCTCTGCAATCGAGAAGGGCGCTCGCAGCGGCGTTCGAGATCGACGCCAGCGCGCTCGATGAACCGGAGGAGATCGTGAGATACGAATACCGCGTCCTCCGCTTCGACATGAAGTGGAGCGGGCTGGGCGGCAAGTTCGGGACCGACTTCGACGCAGTCGAGGACCAGATGAACGTTCTTGGCGCGGACGGCTGGGAACTCGTGAAGATCTCCGAGATCCTCGGTGCTGGCGTGCAGGCCAGCAGCACGGCTGCCCTCGTCGCGACGTTTAAACGACCGCTGTCGGACTGAGCCTGGACGCCACTGACCGGGCCAACCAGTGATAAGGGGCTCCCGTTTGGGAGCCCCTTTCGTGTGGACGCGGTCGGCTGCTGAGCATCAGTCCTCCGTGCCGTGCCGCGCGCGCCGGCCTCGCCCACGGCGCCGCGGCTCGATGCGGATGCGGAACTCACCGGGACCGGACTGCTCGAACTCCTCGTGCAGGCCCTTGAGGTAGGTGTGCAGTCCACCGTGGTCGCTCTTGAAACCGTGCTCGTGCGCTTCGCGTAGCAAGTCTCGCAGCCGCACGACACCACTGTTCGCCTGGGCGCGTTCGAACGCCAGCTCGCGGAGGCTGGGCCGGCCTCGACGCCCGCGCCACCCGCGCCGGCGTCCGTCGCCCTCGGTCGCCTCGCCCCCCTCGGGCTCAGCAGGCTCGCCGAGGAGCAGCGAGATCGCCTCGCGCTCCCGTCGGTTGGCGCGCACGCGCTCCGCCACCCGTTCGAACTCCGCCTCGAGCGTCTCCGCCTCGGTCCGCAGCGCCTCAAGGCGCTCTCGCAGCTCGTTCGCTGCCGTTTCTGAAATCGGCATTCCTTCTCCATGTGTTCCGTAACTCCGCAGGTACGGAGTTACGGATATAGATACGCACGCGGAGCGCCCCGCTGTCAAGAGGTCGAGCGACGCCGGCGGGCGTGGTTCGACAGGCTCACCACGAACGGGGGAGGAGGCGGCCCCGCAGGAGCGGGAACAGGGGTGAGCCCAGAACGAACGAGGGAGGAGACAACGAGCACTTTCCCGTTCGTCCTGAGCTTGTCGAAGGGCGCCTCCGACTGCGAACGCGCGGTGGTTCGACAAGCCCACCACGAACGGGGGAGGAGGCGGCCCCGCAGGAGCGGGAACAGGGGTGAGCCCAGAACGAACGAGGGAGGAGACAACGAGCACTTTCCCGTTCGTCCTGAGCTTGTCGAAGGGCGCCTCCGACTGCGAACGCGCGGTGGTTCGACAAGCCCACCACGAACGCGGGGAGGGATACGGGCGAGCGCGAACGAGACCGTGACGGAATGTCGAAGGGCGCCCTCCGCAGGGCGCCCTTCGTTGGTCGCTCGGACGGGGCGGCTTAGACCGTGACCGCCTCGCGCTGGTGGGCGAAGGTGTACTCGCCCTGCTCGTTCACGTCGACCACCACGCGGTCGCCGTCGTCGAACTCGCCGGCCAGGATGCGCTTCGCGAGCTCGTTCTCGACCCGGCGCTCGATCGTGCGGCGCAGCGGCCGCGCGCCGAAGTTCGGGTCGTAGCCCTCGCGAACCAGCGCCTGCTTCGCGGACTCGGTGACCGCGAAGTCGACGTTGCGTTCCGCCAGGCGCTCACGCACCTCATCGAAGATCAGGTCGGCGACCTGTGCGATCTCCGGCTCGGTCAGCGGCTCGAAGACCACGATCTCGTCGATGCGGTTGAGGAACTCCGGCCGGAAGGCGCGCTTCAGCGCCTCTTCGACGTTACGGTTGAGCGACTCGCGCTCGCCCTCGGTCCGCGCGCGGACGAAGCCCAGCGCCTCCTGCCGTGCCCCCGTGCCCAGGTTCGACGTCATGATCACGACCGTGTTCCGGAAGTTCACGCGACGCCCGTGCGAGTCCGTCAGGTGCCCGTCGTCCATGATCTGGAGCAACGTGTTGAACACATCCGGGTGTGCCTTCTCGATCTCGTCGAAGAGGATCACCTGGTACGGACGACGCCGGACGGCCTCGGTCAGCTCACCGGCCTGCTCGAAGCCGACGTAGCCGGGAGGCGCACCCATCAGCCGCGACACGGTGTGCCGCTCCTGGTACTCGGACATGTCGAGCCGGAGCAGTGCGTCCGCGTCGTCGAACATGTACTCCGCGAGCGCCCGCGCGAGGTGCGTCTTGCCGACGCCCGTCGGGCCGACGAAGACGAACGAGCCGATGGGCCGCCGCGGGTCCTTCAGTCCGCTGCGCGCACGCCGGATGGCGTTCGCCAGCGCGGAGATCGCGGCGCTCTGGCCGACGACGGTCTTCCGGAGGAAGTCCTCCATGTTGAGCAGCTTCTCGGCCTCGCCCTCGAGCATGCGGTCCACCGGGATGCCGGTCATCTGCGCGATGAGCGCGGCGATGTCGCTCTCGGTGACCTCGTCGCTGACGCCGTGCTCGCGCTGCCACTCGCCGCGGCGGGCCTCGTACTCCTCCTGGATCTGCAGCACCTGCTGCTTCAGCCGGGCGGCCTCCTCGTAGTCGGCGCGCTCGGCCGCTGCGTCGACGCGCTCCGAGGCGTCGCGCAGGCGGTCCTTCAGATCGCGGAGGTCCGGCGTCAGCGCCTCGGCCTCGATCACGTGCCGCGAGGCGGCCTCGTCGATCAGGTCGATCGCCTTGTCCGGCAACTGCCGCTCGGTGATGTACCGGGCGGAGAGACTCGCGGCGGCGCTCAGCGCCTCGTCGCTGATCTTCAGACCGTGGTGCTCCTCGTAGCGAGGGCGCAGCGCCTGCAGGATCTGCACCGTCTCCTCGACGGACGGCTCATCGACGTAGACCGGAGAGAAGCGCCGCTCCAGCGCCGGGTCCTTCTCGATGTGCTGGCGGTACTCGTCGAGCGTGGTCGCACCGATGACGTGCAACTCACCGCGGGCGAGCGCCGGCTTCATCATGTTGGACGCGTCGATCGCGCCCTCCGCGCCGCCCGCACCGACGACCTGGTGCAGCTCGTCGATGAAGAGGATGACCTCGCCCTGCGACTCGCGAACCTCGCGCATCACGGACTGCAGTCGCTCCTCGAACTCGCCGCGGAACTTCGAGCCGGCGACGAGCGCGCCCATGTCGAGCGCGAGCACGCGCTTGTCGCGCAGGCGCTCGGGCACGTCGCCCTCGGCGATGCGCTGCGCCAGTCCCTCGACGATGGCCGTCTTGCCGACGCCCGCCTCGCCGATGATCACCGGGTTGTTCTTCGTGCGCCGGTTCAGTACCTGCATCACGCGCGCCACCTCGACGTCCCGACCCACGACCGGGTCGAGGTGACCCGTGCGCGCGAGCTCGGTGAGGTCGCGGCTGTAGCGTGACAGCGCCTGGTACGAGGACTCCGCGGTCGGCGAGTCGACGCGCGCGGAACCACGCACCTGACGCAGCGCGTTGTAGATGCGCTCCTTGCTGATGTTGAACTCGCGCATCACCGCGGCCGACTCGCCCTCGCGCTCATCGGCGATGGCGATCAGCAGGTGCTCGACGCCGACGTACTCGTCGTGCAGCCGCTCAGCCTCGGCGTTCGCCGCCTCGAGCATGCGCACGATGCGGGGGGTCGTGTAGATCTGCACCACGTCATAGCCGAGCTTCGGTGCGCCGTTGAGCGACTGTGCGATGCGTGAGGCAACCGCGGATGGCTCGACGCCCATGCGCGACAGCACTTCCCGCGCGAGGCCATCCTTCAGCTGCACGAGCGCCAGCAGCACGTGCTCCACGTCCCACTGGGAGTGCCGCTGGTCGCGCACGATCTGCTGCGAGTTCTGCAGCACGGTCTGCGCCTGCTCCGTGAATCGATCCTGTCTCATCATCTCGGGGTGTCTCCCCTCATGCGCCTGCAAGGCGCGCCGTGCTTGATTGCTGGTTCGTACTTGCTGGTGTCGCCTCGATGCTCCGAGGCGCTGTCCTTACCGCTCAGTCTCCCCGCGCAGCCGCGCGTTCTCCCCGCGCGCCTCGGCGAGCTGCTCCTGCAACTCCTCGATCTGTGCGGACATCCGCATGATCACCTCGACGCCTGCGAGGTTGACCCCAAGGTCGCGCACCAGGCGCAGCACCTGCTGCAGCCGCTCGACATCGCGCT
The DNA here is from genome assembly GCA_964479165.1 of uncultured Dehalococcoidaceae bacterium. Taxonomy (GTDB): domain Bacteria; phylum Chloroflexota; class Dehalococcoidia; order UBA2979; family UBA2979; genus CAYZJO01. The sequence goes on along the minus strand of CAYZJO010000001.1, from coordinate 4,013 downwards.
GCGAATAGAGGCGAGTATTGCCGGCCGTCCGGTGCGGGCGAATGAAGCCCTCCCGCTCGTACGAGCGCAGCGTCTGCTGGTGGACGCCGACCATCCGCGCCACCACGGAAATCTGGAAGACGGGTTCGTCGTGGCGGAAGGTCATGAGGCCACCCCGCTCGTCTCGCGCCCGCCATCCGCACTTCCGCTGCCGCTATTCGAGTCTCTCAACCGGCGGAACAGCTCGCGTTGCTCATCGGTGAGGCGCTCGGGCAGTACCAGGCGCACCTTGGCGTGCAAGTCGCCGAAGCCGCCGCGTTGCCGGGGCATGCCCTGGCCGGCGAGCCGGAAGACCTTGCCGCTCTGCGTGCCCGCGGGAATCGTCAGCGCCAGCGCGCGGCCCTTCAACGTCGGGACGCGCACCTCGCCGCCGAGCGCGGCGTCCGCCACCGGCACGTCCACCTCGAGGTGCAGGTCATCGCCGCGACGCTCGAAGCGAGGATGCGGGCTCACCTGCACGCGGAGGTAGAGGTCACCGGGCGGGCCTCCGCCCATGCCCTCGCCACCCTTGCCGGCCACGCGGATACGCGTGCCATCGGCAACGCCGGCGGGGATCGTCACCTCGATGCGGCGCACCGGGGACGCTGAGCCCGTCCCACGGCAGGCATGGCAGATCGTGCCCGCGAGCTTGCCCTCGCCGCCGCAGACGCGGCAGACTTCGGCGGCGTCGCGCACCTCGATGGTGCGGGTCGAGCCGCGGTACGCCTCGTCCAGGGTGATACGCGTCGAGTGCTCGATGTCCTGGCCACCGCGACTTCCGCCACCACGGCGGAAGAACGTGTCGAACATGCCGCCCCGCCGCGCCCCGGACGGGCCGCCAGGCCCGCCTCCGAAGAGGTCGCTCAGGTCTCCAAGGTCGAACTCGAAGGACTGACCGCCACCGCCGGGCATGCCGCTGTAGGCGTCGGCGCCCTGCCGGCGTCGCATTTCCTCGATCTGGTCAGCGTGCTGCCAGTTGTCGCCGTATTGGTCGTACTTGCGGCGGTTGTCGGGGTTTGACAGCACCTCGTGGGCGGCGTTGATCTCCTTGAACTTGCGCTCAGCGTCCGGATTGCCGGGGTTGACGTCCGGGTGGTACTGCCGCGCGAGGCGGCGGAACGCACGCGTGACCTCCTTCTGGGAGGCATCGCGCTTGATCCCCAGGACCTCGTAGTAGTCGGTAGCCATGACCAGAATTATACGCGCGGGGGAGGCTTGAGTAAAGAGATATGAGTCTCTTCTGCTCAGATATCTTGACGATGAAGTATCGCGACTCCTACACTGCAAGGCACAGTGTGGTAGTTCCGAAGGAGTGCATCGATGGCTGATATCGTTCGGCGCGACCCGTTCGACCTGATCGGCGATTTCGCCGGCATGCGGCGCGCCATGGACCGGCTCTTCGACGACCGGTTCTTCCGCTCGCCCGTGTTCGCGCCCGCGTCCGATGAGGGCACGCTCGCGGTCGACGTCCTCGAGCACGACGGCAAGGTCGTGGTACGCGCCTCGCTCCCTGGCTTCCAGAAGGAGGACATCGACGTGCAGCTGCACGAAGGCGTCCTCTCGATCAAGGCCGAGCGCACCGAGGAGACCGAGGAACAGGGCGACCGCTGGTACCGCCGCGAGCGCCAGACCGGTTCCGTCTCGCGTCGGATCGCGCTTCCGGGTGTCGTCACCGAGGCGGACGTGACCGCTGAGCTCAAGGACGGCGTCCTCACGGTCTCGGTTCCCACGCCCGAGAAGCCGGGTCCGAAGCAGATCGAGATCCAGAGCGCCTAGACCGCTTCAAGGGACCGTGCTTGTCGAGAAGCCCGGGCGGGAAGCCCGGGCTTCTTCGCGCGGTCGCATTCCACGGGCAACACATCGACGTGGGCGTCATCCTCTCCACTCACACCGATCTGCGCGGTGGAGTTCGTTGCCGCGCGCTTCCACAATCTCTGTCCGAGTCGAAGCGGCGGCCCGGCGTGCGGTGGGAGCCGCCCGAGCGCTGGCCACGACGATCCCGCGGAAAACGTCGGTTCACTACCGCTCACGAGCCGACTACGAAAGGGTGCACGACAGGCGAGACTTCAACGTCCCGCAGTAGCGCCCCCCGGTTCCCCCTCCCCCTTCGCACCCCTACCGCCGTACACTTGCGGGACAGGCTGTGACGGAGACAGTAGCCGCGACGAGACAGCGGACGCGCAGCGAGCCCGGGGCGGTGTGAGCCGGGTGCGGACGTAGTCGGGACGAAGATCACTCCCGAGCCGCCGACCGAACGGGCGCGTTCCTCGTGGCAGTCGCGAGGCAGGCGACCCCAGTAGGCTCGGCCGGAGCGCCCACCGTTAGCAGGGGCAGCGCCGTGAACACGCGGCGCGATGAGCGGCGCTGGCGTCCGCCTCGATGATCCGAGGGCGCCCGCGCAACGCGGGTGGTACCGCGGGCTGCTTCGGCCCGTCCCGCAAGGGGGCGGGCTTCTTCGTGCCCTCCCCGAGTCGAAGCGTCGAACCAGATCGCTCGCTGGAGGACGCCGATGGCCACCTTCGAACCCGTCACCTCGCGCTTCTCGGCCACCGAGCTCGAGCAGCGCATCCTCGACTTCTGGCGGGAGCACGACATCTTCAAGCGCAGCGTCGAGGAGCGCCCCGCCGACCGCATCTTCTCGTTCTACGAGGGCCCGCCGACTGCGAACGGCAACCCCGGCGTGCACCACGTCCTCGCGCGCGTCTTCAAGGACCTGATCCCCCGCTACCGCACGATGCGCGGCTACCGCGTGCCTCGGAAGGGCGGCTGGGACACGCACGGCCTGCCCGTGGAGCTCGAGGTCGAGCGCGCGCTGGGCCTGAACTCGAAGCGCGCCATCGAGGACTACGGCATCGAGGCGTTCAACCAGAAGTGCAAGGAGTCCGTCTTCGGTTACGTCCAGGAGTGGGAGCGGATGACGGACCGCATCGGCTTCTGGGTCGACATGGAGGACGCGTACGTCACGTACTCGAACGAGTACGTCGAGTCGTGCTGGTGGATCTTCCGTCGCCTCTGGGACAACGACCTGATGTACCGCGGCTACCGCGTGACGCCGCACTGCCCCCGCTGCGAGACCAGCCTCTCGAGCCACGAGATCGCGCTGGGCTACCGCGAGGACACCCCCGACCCCTCGGTCACCGTGCGCTTCCGGCTCAAGGCGGGCCAGTCGCGGCCGTCGCTGCGCCTCGAGGACGGCTTGCCCACCGCGATCCTCGCGTGGACGACGACGCCGTGGACGCTCCCCGGCAACACGGCGCTCGCCGTGAACCCCGACGCGGAGTACGCGCTCGTCGAACGCGCGCTCGAGGGCGGCGAGCGCGAGCGGCTCGTGCTCGCGACGGCGCTGGTGTCGCGCGTCCTCGGCGAGGACGCCGGCGAGACGCTCGCGACCTTCGCGGGCGCCGAGCTCGTCGGCTTGACCTACGAGCCGCTGTACGAGTCGACCGAGTGGGACGGCGTCGAGGGGCAGGCGTTCGCGCCGGACGGCGTCCCGCAGCGCCTCAAGGCCAACGAGCCGCTACCGGAGCGTCGCGTGGTAGGCGCGCCCTTCGTCGCCACCGACGATGGCACGGGCATCGTGCACATCGCGCCCGCCTTCGGTGAGGACGACTACCAGCTCGGGCGCTCGGAGGGGCTGGCGTTCCTCCAGCCGGTGTCGCTTTCAGGCACGTTCGCCGGCGGGCCGTGGGTGGGTCGCTTCGTGAAGGAGGCGGACCCCGACATCATCCGCGAGCTCGACGCGCGCGGGCTGCTGTGGAAGTCGGAGACCATCCGCCACACGTACCCGTTCTGCTGGCGCTGCGGCACGCCCGTCCTCTACTACGCCAAGCCGTCCTGGTACATCCGCACGACGGCCATCCGCGACCGCCTCGTCGAGACGAACCAGCAGATCCACTGGGTGCCGGAGCACATCCGCGACGGCCGCTTCGGCGGCTGGCTCGAGGGCAACATCGACTGGGCCGTGTCGCGCGAGCGCTACTGGGGCACGCCGCTGC